>NZ_LQOM01000057.1 GCF_002101595.1 Mycobacterium celatum | reverse complement strand
TCCCCGACATGAAACGCCTGCGCGGAGAGCGCTTCCTGCTCGGCCTGACCGATCGTCGAGCGCATCAACCCCGCCTTGGCCGCAAACGCCGACTGCGACGCCACCAACTGCGGAATATGCGCATCCAACATGCTCATAACACTGTCCTTATCTCTCGAGCGATTACTGACCGTCTAGTTGCGGGCACCGGCCTCCCCTCCGGAGCTTTCGCCCCAGCCGTCCGGCAGCATCGGCATCGTCGGGCCGCCGCCGTAGTCGTCGGCCGTCAGCGTGGTCAGCCCTGCCGCCTGCAGACCCGTCTTCGTGACCGTTCCGGCGAAGCCCAATGAGCCGGCACCCTGATCTGATGCCGTGACCGGCTCGGCGTCCAGATATTCGTGGCGGTACCCGCGGTCGATGACGGAGTGCAGCCGTCGCCGCGCCCGCTCCTGTGCCTCGGGCGCCGCCGCGCCGGCACCCACTTCGGTGCTCTGCGTGGTTGGCTTCTTGGCTTTCGAGCGGGTAGACAGGCTCGTTTCGCTACTCAGACCGGCGAGCCCCACCATGTAACCGAAGCCCTCGGCGCCCGTCACCGGGACTGGCGGGACGGGTGGGGCCGCGGGCGGGGCGGCGGGCGCCGCCACGGTCGCCGGTGCCGCGACTGTCGGCGCGGCCGGTGCCACCGGACTCGTCGCGATCGTCGGGGCCGTCCCGGTCACCGGCGCTACGACTGGCGGTTGGATACCCAACACCGCGGGTTGCGGCGCGGGGGCCGGAACGGCGGCCGGTTGCGCCAGCCCCGGCAGGCCCGACAAGCCCGCCAGGCCGGCCAACCCCGCCAGCCCGCCGGCAAGGGTGGGCATCATCAGGCTCACGCCGACGGTGATCAGCAGCGGCAATTCCTGGATCAAAAACCGCAATGTGCGCAGCGTCCAGTTGACGATCCGATAGGTCTGCCAGGCGATGAAATAGGCAATCAGCGCCGGGGCCTGCGACGGGTTCAGCAAGCCATGCATGTTTTGTTGCAGCCAGGCCAATGCCTGGGCATTGCCGTTGAAGAAGTTGCCGAGGTTCTGCAAGTACTGTTCCGGAGACCAGTTGGGTTGGCCCTGGCCCGGGATCTGCTCGCCGTCGGGCCCGAACAACATCTCCCAGATCTCCTCGGGGGTGGGCAGCTGAAACGACCCGGTGCCGCCACCGCCGCCGCTCCCGTTGCCGCCACCGCCGCCGCCTCCCCCGCCGGCGCCACTACCGGCTCCGGTGCCGCTGCCTGCTCCGGCGCCGCTGCCTGACCCCGCCCCGCTACCGGCACCGGCGCCGCTGCTGTTCTGGGCCGCTTTGGTGGTGGCCTGATAGGTGCTCATCGTGGTGGCCGCCTGTGTCCACATCCGGGCGTAGTCAGCCTCGTTGAGCGCGATCGGAATCGTGTTGATGCCAAAGAAATTCGTCGCGACCAACACGGCGTGGATGGCGTGGTTGGCGGCCAATTCCGGCAGCGTCGGCATCGCGGCCAGCGCCGCGGTGTAGGCGCCGGCTACGGTCGTATGCTGGGCGGCCGCCTCGGCGCTGAGCGTGCTCGCCAACGACAACCACGCCAGGTACGGCATGTGTGCCGCCGCGTATTGCTCGGCGGTCGGGCCGTCCCACACCGCCTGCGCGCCGACCAGTACCGAGGTCAACTCCGTTGCGGCAGCTTCGTATTCGGCGCTCAACGCCGACCACGTTCCGGCGGCAGCCAGCATCGGGCCCGGCCCCGGACCGGTGCTCAACAGCGTCGAGTGCACCTCCGGCGGAAAGGCCATCCAGACCGGCGCGGTCATCGTCAGCCGCCCGCTCCCAGATACGTCGATGCCGCCGCCGCATCGCCGACGGCGTAGTTGGTTCCGGCCAGGCCCACACCTGTTCCGGCACGACCCAACACTTCGACGCCTTTGGCCGCCGCCGCCGAGTGCTGGGTACCGCGGGCGCTGAACACCGCCGCCGCTTCCAGCGACACCGGATCGGCCGCCGGCGGTACCACCGCCGAGACCACCGGGGCCGCGCCCGCATGGGCGGCGGCCAACTGTGCAGTGATCGCTTCGACCGCCGCACTGGTAGCGGCCAGGCCCTCCGGAACCACACGCAACGTCATGACACCCACTCCCTTCGACGACCCATACCGAATGCGATAGCCCAGCCGAGCAGCCCGGCTGTCAGACCGAAAACCAAATGGAATGCCGCCCGCTCGGCCGAGACCACCGAACCGGCCAGCGCGACAAGGTGAATCGGCGCGGCGGCGAGCACCAGCAACCACGGTTGCCGACGCGCTCCGGTCGCCACGGCGCACAGCAACACGGCCGCGACGAGATACCGCGCGGCTCCCCAGGGGCCTGCCGCCACGTGAAGCGCGAGCGTCGCTGTCGTCGCCGCTGCGCCGACGGCGATCACCGTCTCGCGCCGCCGCGTCGCCAACGCAACCGCAACCAGCATGGTCAGCCACACCAGGCCGCGGTGTCCGGGCAGCCCGAGCGGGGTGCGGACATCCGCGTACGCAACGATCGCCGCGACCGCAAGCACCGGCAGGGCGACCTCGCGCAGCATGTCCGTCGTCAGCACACGATCGGACGAACCGGCACCTGCCCATACCCGCACGTGCGGCACTTTACTCCCTTTGCGCTCCTTGAATGCGTTATCTCGCAACCCATAGGGTGCATCCATGCGGATACCAGCCGCGCGGCTGATCATGGTCGTTCTCGTCTTCAACCTGATCGCGTGTGGCAGGTCTGCGCCCGAGGAAATTCTGGTGGTGCAACAGCACAGCCAAGTGCTCGCCCGGTTCACATTGCCGCAGTTGCAAAACCTTCCGCAGGTCGAAATCCGGACACCGCAGTCGCGCGGCGCCCAAGTCCAGAAGGGGCCCACCGTGCGTTCGGTTCTCGACGCGGCGCATGCCACCGGCGTCACCAGCGTGCGGGTGGTAGGGCGCGGCCCCCAGACTCTGACCGCAGCCGAACTCACCGATCAGGTCATCTTGAACGTCACCAAGCGCCACACGCTCAAGCTCGCGGGCGCCAAGCTCGACCTGAGTCGCTGGGTGCGTGATGTCACCGGTCTGGACGTCAACCCGTGACCGCTGCACTGGCCGGCGTGGATCTGCTGATCGGCATCGACGACACCGACGACCTGTGGAGCCCGGGTACCGGGCGTCGGGCCCGGGCGCTGCTTCGCGAACTGGCCGCGGCCGGACTGGGCAGCCCGGCCGGGGCGACGCGGCACCAGCTGCTGGTCGACGACCGAATCCCCTACACCTCGCACAATTCCAGCGCATGCCTGGCGTGGCGCAGCGTCGACGGAAACCCGGACGCCGTCGCGGCGCGCGTCATCGAACTCGCGGGAAAGCTCCTGGAACAGGTGTGCCCGCCCGACGCCGACCCCGGGCTGGCGGTGGCCATCCCCGGCCGCCTGCACGACCCCGCGGCGCTGATCCAGTTCGGCCGACGTGCTAAGCGAGAAGTGTTGTGCGCCAACGACGCTCGCGAACTTGCTACGATGCTCGGCGTGCATCTGTCCGGCCACGGCGGCACCGAGGGCGGGGTGCTCGGCGCGCTGGCCGCTGTCGGGCTGCACCTGTCCGGCAACGACGGGCTGTTCATCACGCTGCCTGGCCTGGAGGAGCTGCCCTACGAGGCCACGATCGACGAGCTGCTGGCCCGCGCGCCCATCGATCTGGCCCGCGACGACGACGGTCGCCGGCCGCGGCCCGGCGAGTGCATCGAACTGGGCGACTGGGTGCGGCCGGTGCTCGTCGACGGCCAGGCGGTGTTGCTGCTCGAGCCGCCCCGCCGGCACCCCAACGGCAGCCGCAGCTGGCGGACCGCACCTCGCGCGGTCGTCAAGCAGCACTGACGACCGGCGGTGGCATGCTGGCACTGTGAGCCCGGTGCTGCATTTCGCCGCGAATTTCTGGTGGCTGGTGTTCCCGCTGGGCGGGGCTATCGGCGGAGGGCTGCGGGCGATCGCGGCGGCCAACGAGCGGCGGGCCGAACGACGGCTCGAGCGGTACCGGTTGAGGCAGCAGGCGAAGATCGCGATGGCCGAAGCGTCCGGGCGGGCGAGAAGCAATCAGGAGAGCTACCGGAGAGAGCTGACCAAGCTGATCGCGGAACATGACCGGACCGACGCGCGGTGGTTCGATTACGAAATCGACCTCGCCAAGCTGCTGGACTTTCCGATGATGACCGATATGCGCAATCCGTTGACGATCGCGTTCCACACGGCCAAGCGGCGCGCGGACTTGCTGCGTCCGGAGCGGCCCGAGGACATGGCCAACGACCGCGACGCGCAACTGGATTACCGCGACGCGGTGCATGAGTACGTCACCGCGTTCGAGATCGCCGAGGCCGAGGCGATTCGCCGGCGTCGCAGCGACTTCTCCGCCGACGACCAAGAGCGTCTGGCCCGCGCGCGGAACCTGTTGCAGCTGGCACAAGATGACGCGGCCAGCCCGCAGGAGCGGCAGAGCGCCTACGCGCGAGCGAGTAAGGAACTCGACGGGCTGATCGTGTTGCCGACCCCGGTTCGGGCCAGCATCGAACGGCGCATTGCTGGCCAGATCGAGGCTTAGTGGTCTGCGACATAATTACAGTGACGTAATTTAGATCCCACACTTTTGTACGATTACGTGTCATGGTTCCCT
>NZ_LQOM01000056.1 GCF_002101595.1 Mycobacterium celatum | reverse complement strand
GCGATCTCAAATTGCCGCTGCAGTTCGTCGATCTGCTGTTGGGTCAGCCGGGCCGGCGCAATATCGGAGGGGGTCAATCCGCCGCCGCCGTGTTTGACGTGGGCCCAGATGCCGGCCAAGGCTTCGAACCACAACCGGGCGAGTCGGGTGATCTGTGCGTGGTCGAGTGCCGAGGGCGCCCAGGTCCAGTTGCCGTGCAGCCGTGGGCCATTGTCGGTGTCGACGGTGCCGGCGCTGAGCTCCACGGTATGCGGTAAGGCCATGGGGATCGCCGTGGCCGCGTCGATGACCGATGCGCCGTCCCCGCTGATCCGCCATCCGTCACCGTCGACGCCGGCCGAGGGGGCGCCCAGTCGACCCAGATAGTTGAACCCGATCGCCGGATCCGATTGGGGGAGCTCAACTTCGGAGTTCGCATACCGCAGCAGCCCGTAGGTGAGATCGTCGGGCAGGCTCCGCAGTTGTTCTTTGGCGTCCTTGATCACCGGCCCCAGCGCGGCCTCGCCCGCCGTCACCTGCGCCCAGTCCAGTCCGCCGACGGTCAGCGCCACCGGGTATTTTGTGGTGAACCAGCCCACCGTGCGGGACAGGTCCACGTCGGGGGCCAGTTCCTCGTGGCGCCCGTGGCCCTCCACGTCGATACCGATCGGTGCGGCGGGGTTGCCCACAAACTCCGCGACCGCCAAAGCCAAAGCGATCAAGAGGATCTCGTGTGCCCCGGCATGAAACGCCGCCGGCACTTCACCGAGCAGCATCCGGGCGGTTTCGCCATCGAGCGACACCGACAAGTGGCCCGCGGTGGCAAACGTATCCGCCGCCGGCTGCACCGGTGGGAGTGCGCCTGGAACCGCCGCCACCTGCCGCCAGGTGTCGGCTTTGTCTACGACCTCTCGGTGACGCGCGTGCTGCTCCAGCAGCGACGCCCAGCGGGTAAACGATGTCCCGGTCGCCGCCAACACCACCTGCTGCCCACCGCGATGCTGGACCCAGGCAAGGTTGAGATCTTCCAACAGGATTCGCCACGACACCGCGTCAATGGCCAGGTGGTGAATGATCAACGCCAGCTGGCGCGCCGGGGCCACCCACAGCGCGCGAAGCATCACCCCGGCGGCCGGGCTGAGCCGCGAGCGCGCCGCAATCAGCGCCTCTTCGGACAACACGTCGACGGTGCGCAGGCAGTCGAGGGCATCGACCGAGCCGGCCTCGGGCACGGTCAACGACCAACCGTCGTCGTTGAGACGGGAGCGCAACATGCCATGGCGATCCAGCAGAGCCTGCACCAGCACCACCACATCGACCTCGGTGGCATCGTTAGGGGCTTGCAGTAGAACGGTCTGGTTGAACTGCTCCACCGCGCCGTCAATGCTGTGCAGCCACCGCATGATTGGGGTGGCCACCACCTGGCCCAGGCCCTCGTCGGCCGGGCCGGTCTCACCGGCGCTGGTGACCACCCGGGCCAGCCTCGCCACGCTCTGCTCGACGAACACATCGCGGGGCCGGCATAGCAGATTCGCCGCACGCGCGCGGGCCACCACCTGCATCGCCGAAATGCTGTCGCCACCCAGATCGAAAAACGACTCGTCGACCCCGACCCGCTTCATACCGAGCACCTGGGCGTAGATGCCGGCCAACACCTCCTCGACCGCGTTGCCCGGGGCCCGATAGTGGCCAACCGTGTAGTCCGGCGCCGGCAACGCGCGGGTATCGAGCTTGCCGTTCGGGGTCAACGGCAACGCGTCGAGCACCACCACCGCCGCCGGCACCATGTAGGCCGGCAGCCGCTCACCGAGTTGGGTGCGCAGCTCGGCGGGATCGGCGTGGCCGGTGACATAACCGACCAGGCGTTTGTCGCCGGGGCGATCCTCACGCGCGATCACCACCGCCTGCTGCACCCCGTCGCAGTCGGCCAGGGCGGCCTGGATTTCGCCGAGCTCGATGCGATACCCGCGGATCTTCACCTGCTCATCGACGCGCCCCAGATACTCCAGCTGCCCATCGAGGCGCCAGCGCACCACATCCCCGCTGCGATACATCCGCATCCCGGCGCCGCCGAACGGGCAGGCCACAAACCGCGACGCCGTCAACCCCGCCCGGCCCACGTAGCCATAGCTGACCCCGGCACCGGCCACATACAACTCCCCGACCACCCCAGCAGGTGTCGGGCGCAACCCCGCGTCGAGCACAAACAACGCCGCCCCCGCCACCGGCGACCCAATCGGCGGCGACCCCGAGCCCGGCCTCAGCGGCGCGCTGATCGCCACACACATCGTGGACTCGGTTGGCCCGTAGGCGTTGACCATCACCCGCCCCGGCGCCCAGCGATCCACCACCTCGGCCGGACACGCCTCACCGGCCACCACCAACGCCACCGACTCCAACCCCTCGGCCTGCAAAACACCCACCGCCGACGGGGTTTGAGTCAACACATCAACATGTTCGGCAACCAGTAACGCATGCAAGTCTTCCGGCGAGTGCGCCACCTCCTCGGGTATCACCACCACCCGGCCGCCACGCAGCAGCGCACCGAAGATCTCCCACACCGACACGTCAAACGCCAGCGAATGCGAATGCGACCACACCCCCACCCCCGGCAGCCCCGCATCCAACGACCCCAACAACTGCGTGACATTGCGATGAGTCACCGCAACACCCTTGGGCACCCCGGTGGTGCCCGAGGTGTAGATCAGGTAGGCGACGTCATCAGGGGCGGGACCCGGTAATGCCGTGCCGGGTTGGATATCCACCGCAGAGTCGTCGACATCGATCACCGCCACAGCGAACCCGTCGAGCCGCTCACCCAGATCGCTCGTGGTGACCGCGGCGACGGGGGCGGAATCCTCGAGCAGGTAGCCAAGCCGACCCGCCGGTAGCGCCGGGTCGATCGGCAGATAGGCCGCCCCGGTCTTGAGCACCGCCAGCATCGCCACGATCGCCTCCGCCGACCGCGAAAACAGCAGCGCCACACACCGTCCCGGGCCCGCCCCGTGGCCGGCCAACAGATGCGCCAACCGGTTCGCCGCCCCATCCAGCTCCCGGTACGTCCACGAGCGGCCTTGGCAACGGATCGCCACCGCATCGGGTGTCCGCGCCACCTGCGCAGCGAACAAACCCGGAACCGACACCGACGCAGCCGTCGCCGCGCTCAACGCCGCCCGGTGACCCCACTCATCCACACGAGCCCGCTCGGACTCGTCGAGCACATCCACCGACGACAACCGCCGCGACGGCTCGGCGGCCATCGCCGCCAACACCCGCTCCAACCGCTCGATCAGCGCCTCGATCGTGTGCGCGTCGAACACATCGGTCCGAAACTCCACCGCACCGCCAATCCCGGCAGGCTCACCCGCCTCGGTGAAACGCTCCGCCAAGGCGAACGCCAAGTCCATACCAGCGGTGGTGTGGATGTCCACCGGGCTAGGGGTGACCCGCAGACCATCCAATGCCATCTCGGCCGCGGAGTTCATGTCCTGTCCGGGGAGGTTCTGCCAGGCCAGCATCACCTGCACCAGCGGATGATGAGCCATGCTGCGGACCGGGTGGAGTCGCTCCACCAACACCTCGAAGGGCACGTCTTGGTGTTCGTAGGCGGCCAAGCTGCGCGACCGCACCTCGGCCAGCAACTCTCCAAGAGTGGGGTCGCCCGCCACATCGACCCGCAACACCAACGTGTTGACGAAAAAGCCCACCAGCTCGTCGAGCGCGGGGTCGCGCCGCCCGGCGATCGGGAACCCCAGCGCCACATCGGAACTGGCGCTGAGCTTCGACAACAGCACCGCCAAGGCAGCCTGCACCACCATGAAGCTCGTCGCATTGTGCTCACGGGCCACCCGCGCGACCTGCTGCTGCAGATCGGCCGGCCACTCCACCGCCACACTGCCGGCGCGGTAATCGGCAACCGGCGGATAGGGCCGATCGGTCGGCAACACCAGACGCTCGGGCATCCCGGCCAGCGCCTGTTCCCAGTAGGCCAACTGGGCGGCGATCGGGCTGTCGGGATCGTGAAGCTCACCGAACTGGGCGCGCTGCCACAGTGTGTAATCGACGTACTGCACCGCCAGCGGCGCCCACTGCGGGGCCCGCCCCATGCATCGGCTGGCATAGGCCATGCTCAAATCAGCGGCCAGCGGGCTGATCGACCAACCGTCCGCCGCGATATGGTGCACCACCATCACCAGCACGTGCTCGTCGTCGTTGCGGCGGAAAAGCCTGGCCTGCAACGGGATATCGTTGGCAAGATCAAATCTGTAGTGGGTTGTCTCGCTAATGGCCTCATCAAGCCGGTCTTCCGGCCAGCCGCCCGCGTCGACGACGCCCCACCCGAAATCGGCTCGCTCCGTAGGCATGACCACCTGCTGAGGTATCCCGTCGCGAGCCACGAAGAGTGTGCGCAGGCTCTCATGGCGGGCCACCACGTCGGCCAGTGCCGCGCCCAACGCGTCCGCATCAAGCCGGCCACGCAGCCGCAACGCCGCCGCCATGTTGTAAACCGGTGAGGGGCCCTGCAATTGGTCCAGGATCCACAGCCGCTGCTGGGCGAACGACAACGGCACCACAGTCGGCCGTTGCACCGGCCGCAACGGCTCCAGCCGACCCG
>NZ_LQOM01000055.1 GCF_002101595.1 Mycobacterium celatum | reverse complement strand
GCGATCTCAAATTGCCGCTGCAGTTCGTCGATCTGCTGTTGGGTCAGCCGGGCCGGCGCAATATCGGAGGGGGTCAACCCGCCGCCACCGGCTCGCACGTGCGCGCAAATACCGGTCAGTGCCTCAAACCACAACCGGCTCAATCGATTTACCTGCGCTTCATCGAGAGCCGAAGTCGCCCAGGTCCAATCGGCGTACAGCTGTGCGCCAGTCTCGGTTTCGGCAGTGGCGGCGTTGAGCTCTAACGTGTGCGCCAACGCCATCGGTGTTGCGGCGGCGGCGCCGGCGACCGGGACGCCGCCTTCGCACAGCCGCCACACATCGTCGGGGGCCTCAGTGGCCGAGCCGACCATGCGCCCCAGATAGTTGAAACCGATTGGCGGATCCGAGCCGACGAGATCCACGTCGGGATTCAGGTAGCGCAGCAGCCCGTAAGTGATGCGGTGGGGCAGCGCGCGAAGCTGCTCTTTGACGTCCTTGACCAAGGCGCCCAGCGGGGCCTCACCCGCCGCTACTTGCTCCCATTCCAGCCCGGCGACCGTCACCGCCACTGGATATTTGGTGGTGAACCAGCCCACCGTTCGGGACAGGTCAACATCGGGGGCCAGTTCCTCGTGGCGGCCGTGGCCCTCGACGTCGATGGATATCGGCGCGGTGCGATTGCCCGCAAATTCTGTCACCGCCAAAGCGAGCGCGATCAACAAAATCTCCTGCGGCCCGGCGTGAAACGCCGCAGCCACCTCATCGAGCAATGTCCGGGTGGTCTCCGCATCCAGCAATACCGATAGGTGCCCGGCGCTTTCATAGGTATCGTGCGACGGAGCCGGCAGCAGAGCCGGGGTTGCCATCACCTGCCGCCAGGTGTCGGCCTGATCCACCACCTGCGGGTGGCGCGCGTGCTGCTCGAGCAGCGACGCCCAGCGGGCGAACGACGTTCCGGTCGCCGCCAACACCACCGGCTGCCCGCTGTGATGCTGGGCCCAGGCGATATTGAGGTCTTCCAGCAGGATTCGCCACGAAACCGCGTCGATGGCCAGGTGGTGAATGATCAACACCAGCTGCCGGCTCTCGGCCACCCATAGCGCGCGAAGCATCACCCCCGCGGCCGGGTCGAGCCGCGAGCGCGCCGCGATCAGCGCCTCGTTGGAGAACTCGTCGACGGTGTGCAGACAGTCGCGGGCATCGACCGAACCGACCTCCGGCACGGTCAACGACCAACCGTCGTCGTTGAGACGGGCCCGCAACATCGCGTGCCGATCCAGCAGAGCCTGCACCAGCACCACCACATCGGCCCCGGTGGCGTCTTTGGGGGCCTGCAGCAGAACGGTCTGGTTGAACTGATCCACCGCCCCGTCAATGCTGTGCAGCCACCGCATGATTGGGGTGGCCACAACTTTTCCCAGCCCTTCATCGACGACGTCGTCCGCAGCGCCGCCTACCCGGACCACCCGGGCCAGCCGGGCCACACTCTGCTCGACGAACACATCACGCGGCCGACACATCAGACCGGCCGCGCGGGCGCGGGCGACCACCTGCATGGCCAAGATGCTGTCGCCGCCCAGGTCGAAGAACGACTCGTCGACCCCCACCCGCTCTGTCCCGAGCACTTGGGCGTAAATGCCGGCCAACGTCTCTTCGATGGCGTTGGTCGGTGCGCGATATTCACCGGCGGTGTAGTCCGGTGCGGGCAGCGCGCGGGTGTCGAGTTTGCCGTTCGGTGTCAGCGGCAATCTGCCGAGTGCCACCACCGCCGCCGGCACCATGTAGGCCGGCAGCCGCTCGGCTAGCCTCTGGCGGATCTGCGCCGGGTCGACCGCGCCGGTGACATAGCCGACCAGGCGCTTGTCGCCGGGGCGGTCTTCGCGGGCGATCACCGCCGCTTGCTCCACGCCGTCCAAAGAGCTTAGTGTGGCTTGGATTTCGCCGAGCTCGATGCGATACCCGCGGATCTTCACCTGCTCATCGACGCGGCCCAGATAGTCCAGCTGACCGTCGTCGCGCCAGCGCACCAGGTCCCCGGTGCGATACATCCGTTGTCCTGAGCCGCCGAACGGGCACGCCACAAACCGCGACGCCGTCAAAGGCGCCCGGCGCCAGTAGCCAACGCCCACTCCGGTACCGGCGATGTACAGCTCACCGACCGCACCGGTCGTCACGGGGCGCAGCCATGGGTCGAGCACGAACAACGCCGCACCCGCGACCGGCGACCCGATCGGGGGTGCACCCGCCCCAGTTGTCAGCGGCGCGCTTCTGGACGCACACACCGTGGTCTCGGTGGGACCGTAGGCGTTGAGCAGGACCCGCCCCGGCGCCCAGCGGTCCACCACCTCGGCCGGGCATGCCTCACCAACCACCGACAAAACCATCTCCTGCAACCCCTCGGGCGCCAAAACACTTACCGCCGAGGGGGTTTGCGTGAGCACACTGATCTGCTCGGTAACGAGTAACGCGTGGAAGTCTTCCGGGGAGTGCGCCACCGACTCGGGCACCACCACCAGCCGGCCGCCGTGCAACAGCGCACCCCAAATCTCTTCGACTGAGGCGTCGAAAGCGTACGAATGGCACTGCGCCCATGCCTGTACGGGCAGATGGGTATCCAGCGATTCCATCAGCTGGGTGACGTTGTGGTGGGTGACGGCAACCCCTTTGGGCACCCCGGTGGTGCCCGAGGTGTAGATCAGGTAGGCGACGTCATCCGGTGCCGGCACGGGAAGCGGCGTGCTGGGTTGGGCGTCAACGGCGGGGTCGTTGGCATCGACGACCACCACGTCGTGGCTCTCTAGCGGCCCGGCCAGCTCGGCGGTGGTGATCGCGGCGACGGGCGCGGCGTCGTCGAGCATGAAGCTGACGCGGGCCGCCGGCAAGGCGGGATCGATCGGCAGATAGGCCGCCCCGGTCTTGAGCACCGCCAGCATCGCCACAATCGCCTCCGCCGACCGCGAAAACAGCAGCGCCACACACCGTCCCGGGCCCGCCCCGTGGCCGGCCAACAGATGCGCCAACCGGTTCGCAGCCTCGTCGAGCTCGCGATACGTCAACGACCGGCCTTGGCAGCTGATCGCCACCGCATTCGGGGTCCGTGCCACCTGCGCGGCGAACAACACGGGAATCGACGCCGGCTTCGCAGCCGGAGGCTGGGTCAACACCGCCCGGTGACCCCAGCGGTCCAAGCGGGCATGCTCGGCGTCGTCGAGCAGATCGATCGACGACAGCCGCCGGGTGGGTTCGGCGGTCATCGCCGTCAGCACCCGTCGCAGTCGTTCGATCAGCGCCTCGATCGTGTCGGCGTCGAACACGTCGGTGCGGAACTCCACCGCCCCGCCGATCCCGGCGGGCTCACCGGCCTCGCTCCAGCGTTCGGCCAACGAGAACGCCAGGTCCATCCGCGCCGACTGGTTCTGCACGGGCATCGGCGCCACCTGCAGGTCACCCAAAGCCAGTGCCGCAGGCTGGTTGTTCTGCCAGGCCAGCATCACCTGCACCAGCGGATGATGAGCCATGCTGCGGACGGGGTTGATCCGCTCCACCAACACCTCGAAGGGCACGTCTTGGTGTTCGTAGGCGGCCAAGCTGCGCGACCGCACCTCGGCCAGCAGCTCTCCAAGAGTGGGGTCGCCCGCCACATCGACCCGCAACACCAAGGTGTTGACGAAAAACCCGACCAGCTCGTCGAGTGCCGGGTCACGCCGGCCGGCGATCGGGAACCCCACGGCCACATCGGAACTCGCAGTGAGCTTGGCCAGCATGACAGCCAGCGCAGCCTGGATCACCATGAAACTGGTGGCGTTGTGCTCACGGGCCACCGCGTCCACCCGCTCCTGCAGCTCGGCAGGCCAATCGATCGGCACACTGGCTCCACGCTGATCGGCGACCTGCGGGTAGGGCCGGTCGGTGGGCAGCTGCAGACGCTCGGGCATCCCCGCCAGTGCCCGTTCCCAGTAGGCCAGCTGGGCGGCGATCGGGCTGTCGGGATCGTCAAGCTCACCGAACTGGGCGCGCTGCCACAGTGTGTAATCGACGTACTGCACCGCCAGCGGCGCCCACTGCGGGGCCTGGCCCGCGCACCGGCTGGCATAGGCCAGCCCCAAATCGCGGATCAGCGGGGTGATGGACCAACCGTCGGCGGCGATGTGGTGCACCACCGCCACCAGCACGTGCTCGTCGTCGCCGACCCGGTAAAGCCTTACCCGCAGCGGAATATCGCCCGCGAGGTCAAACGTGTGGTGTGCCGTCGCGCCGATCGCATCAACCAAGCGGTCTTCCGGCCAGGCCGTCGCATCGACAACGTCCCACCCGAAATCGGCCCGGTCCGTAGGCATGACCACCTGCTGAGGTATCCCGTCGGGAGCCACGAAGACCGTGCGCAGGCTCTCATGGCGGGCCACCACATCGCCCAGCGCCTCGCCCAACGCGTCCGCATCAAGGCGCCCGCGCAGCCGCAACGCCGCCGCCATGTTGTAAACCGGTGAGGGGCCCTGCAATTGGTCGAGCACCCACAGCCGCTGCTGGGCGAACGACAACGGCACCACAGTCGGCCGTTGCACCGGCCGCAACGGCTCCAGCCGACCCG
>NZ_LQOM01000054.1 GCF_002101595.1 Mycobacterium celatum | reverse complement strand
CACGCGATGACCGCCTTCTACCCGGCTACGACACGCTGGCCGAAGCCCCCCGTACACCACTTCCCTGGACGCAACACCGGCCGCCGGCCTTAAACCATGGCGGCGTCCTACCGGTGCTTAGGCACCAGAGCGCGAAGACGCAAAAGGCGGTGGTCGCGATGGCCACGAGAATCCCCGCGATGATCGCAACCCACGCCGCAACCGGGTAGAGCCTGTCCGGATCTTGCGGCGGTGCCCCGAACGGTGGCGACGTGGTGAGGAAAGTCGAACGGACCGGTGCTTGGGATGTGTCGCTCATGCATCGCATCATGCCTACTACCCGAGACCGTGGGGGCGTTCCCGCCGTGAAAATGCCGCCGCGCCGGTCAGTGATCGTATGGCCATCTGCTGTCAGCGAGCCCAGAGCCGGGCGTTAACACGGTTGCGGTGGTAGAAATTCGTGCCGAGTACCTCGACGAGGTGCAGGGTCTTGGGGGGTGCTGTCGAGCTGGTGTCGGCGACGTTGTCGAGCCCGGCCAGATGACGCCACGAGCGGATGGCATGGCGGGTGAGTTCGACAATGCGCGTTGTCTTGCTGTCCCCGGTGGCCAGCAAATGGGCCCGCAGGGCTGGCGCCGGTGACCGCACGAAGTGCCGCCTGGCGGTGGGTGTCGATGAGGGCGGTCGATTCGTATGCGGCCTGCACGGCTTGCGCTGCGGCCGCGTTTGAGGTCGGGCCGATCGCATGGGCGGCGGAGCGGGCGGCGCGCTCGGCGGCCTCCCACGCGGTGCGCCGGTGCAGCTCGGCGATGTCGGTGATCGCCTTGATCGCGGTGATTTTGGCGTAACCGATGACTCCCCAGGTGGGGTTGGTCAGCAGCTCGGCCACCCAGGCGTGGATGACCGTGTCGGCAACGTCTGCAGTTCCCACGGTCTGCCAGCCCAGGTCGAGGGCAAGCACGCTGTGTTCCGGTGAGAGGTAGCCGTCGGGTCCGGCCAACAGATCGTTGCAGCACTGGACGAGGGCGGCCAGCGGGCGAGCCGAGCAGGCCGGAAAGTCGGTGACCTGTGTGTCGCCGTTGATGTAGGAGATGACGTTCATCGCGCAGCCCTTGCCTGATCCTGACTGATGGGATCCTTTGGCCAGCCGCAGCGGATGAGCGATCCGGTCGAGGTCCATTGTGGTTGCATCCCTTCACTTTCGAGGCCGGGCTACACCGGCCGAGATGTTGAGGTTGTGCACGCGGTAGCCATCCTGCGGGGCGACGAAAAGGTGCGCGTCGATGCCGGTGTGGGTTGACGTTCCGAACCGAGCGCCGAGCCTGCCCGGTCGTGCCCGCGGGCACACGTCGTCTCCTCACATCGCCGGAGGCCAGCTGCGATAGCTAGCGATACATAACGATACATCGTTGGGTATCGGCGATGCAACTGTCGATTTCGGATTGTCTGGGCGCAGACCGGCTACCGCTGCAGCGTCGGCCCCGTCGGTGCGGCATGGCGGCCCTTTTGCAGACGGATAAACGACCGGTTGTCCAGGCCGTCCAGATGCGCCTCAAGCTGCCGGTGCCTTTCAGGACACGATGTGCACCTTTGAGGCCTCTCGTGCGCTCAGGGGCTTTGTGAGTCGAGTTGCCCGTAGAGAAGGGCCATCGTCGATTCCTGCTGGCGCACTAGGGTTCTGAGTCTTTTGATCTCGTCATCCTTGGCGGCCAGTTGGTGCGCAAGGCGGTCACAACGCTGGTTTCGCCGCCACTGGGAGTGGGGTCGACGAATATTTACTCCAGGAGCTCATCGTTGACCTCGACCGGTTTGGATTCCTGCTCGGCGGCTACTACGGCGAGGAGCTATTCCAGCTGGCCGACGACTGAACCTGCACGCGGGCTCATCGCTGATGGATGACCGGCGCCAAGTGGGGCCAGTTCGACCCGACATCCCAGATCGCCGCGAACCAGTCGGCGGTCGGGGGCATTGCCACGCGGGGCTATACACAAAAGGATCTTGAAAGCTACTGCGCGCAAACGACAGGTAGGTAAACCTGGGTACCCCTAGGCGATGAGAGGAATATCACGCCGCTCGTTCGGTCTGATCGCCGCAGGGCTGAGCGCCACCGGCATTGCCGCCGCGTGCAGCTCAAAGCCCGAAACCACGCCGACTGCCCCGCCCACGCCGTCGGGCCCGGGCGTGGGCTTCGTGCTCTCCCACGAGCAGTTCCCCACCGCCCAGCTGGTCGAGCAGGCCCAGGCCGCCGAGCAGGCCGGGTTTCGTTACCTGTGGGCCAGCGACCACATCCAGCCGTGGCAGGACAACGAGGGCCACGCGATGTTCCCGTGGATCACGCTGGCGTTGGTTGGCCAGCGCACCAACCACATCCCGTTCGGCACCGGCGTCACCTGCCCGATCTACCGCTACCACCCGACGACCGTGGCGCACGCCTTCGCCTCGCTCGAAGCGCTCTACCCCGGGCGGGTGTTCCTCGGCGTCGGCACCGGCGAGCGCCTCAACGAACAGGCCGCCACCACCCAGTTCGGCAGCTACCGCGAGCGCCACGACCGGCTCATCGAGGCCATCCAGCTCATCCGGCAACTGTGGACCGGTCAACGAATCTCGTTCCAGGGCAAATACTTTCAGACCAACCAGCTCAAGATCTACGACCTGCCGCAAAAGCCCCCGCCGATCTTCGTCGCCGCCGGCGGCCCGAAAAGCGCACACCTGGCGGGTCAATACGGCGACGGCTGGATCTGTCAGGCCAACGACGTCAAAGACCAGAAGCTCGTCGCCGCATTCACCCAGGGCGCCAAGGACTCCGGCCGCAACCCCGCGACGCTGGGCAAGCGGGCCGAGATGTTCGCCGTGGTCGGCGACCAGGCCGAGATCAACCGGGCCGCCGAGCTGTGGCGCTTCACCGGCGGGGCCGTCGACCAACCCAACCCCGTCGAAATCCAGCGTGCGGCCGAAGCTAACCCGCTCGACAAGGTGATCAAGGGCTGGACCACCGGCACCGACCCGGCCGTCCACGTCAAAGCAGTGCAGTCCGTTCTCGACGCCGGGGCGATACCGTTCATGCACTTCGGGCAGCAGGACCCGAAAACGGCGATCGAGTTCTACCGCACGAAAGTCCTACCGCAGCTGCACTAACCGCCGAGCACCGCGCTGAGATAGGTGACGTCGGCGAAAGCCGCCGCGACGTCGTCGTCGGGATAGACGAAACCGTTTGCAGCATGCAGCTGCGCGACCGTGCAGTGCGACACCTGCCAGCGATGCCGGGTCAGGTACTCGACGATGTGACTGCGCTCGAAGTGGTAGACGAGTTCGTTGAAGTCGATGTCGAACCCGAGCCCGCTCATCCGCTCGTGATGCGCCCGCCACCGCTCGTCGGCGAAAATTGTTGTGTCCGGCACGAATTCGCATGCCAGTCGACTGCCGGCAGCGCTCAGCGCGGTGATGTTGTCGAACAGCGCGTCCTGGGCGTCCGGCGGCAGATACACCACCAGGCCCTCGGCGCTCCACGCCGCGGCGGCGTCCGTGTCGAATCCGGCGGCCCGCAGCGCCGCCGGCCAGTCGTCGCGCAGGTCGACGGCCACGGTCCGCCGCTCCGCCGTCGGCTCGGCGCCCAACTTGGCCAGCGTCGAGGTCTTGAAATCGATCACCTCAGGCATATCGACCTCGTAGACGACGGTTCCCGCCGGCCACGGCAAGCGGTACGCCCGCGCGTCGAGGCCCGCCGCCACGATCACCGCCTGACGGATGCCGCTCTCCGTCGCCTCGACAAAGAAGCGGTCGTAGAACCGGGTTCGCACCGCCATCCCCCGGGCCATCCGGTCCGGGTCGAATTCGGAGTCCCCGGTGACCGGGATCTGCCCGTCCACCAGCCGGGTGTAGACGTCGTAGCCGACGGCACGCACCAGCGGCGCGGCGAACGGGTCGTCGATCAGCGACGCCGACGCCGCCAGCGCCCGCTGGGCGGCAACCATCGTCGCCGTCGCGCCGACGCTGCTCGCCAGATCCCAGGTATCGCTGTCGGTGCGCATTCCGGTACTCCCATCTGAGGTTTTCAATAATATAGATCAGCTAGTTATCTGTAGCGGATGGGGACTGACAGTCCAGACTCGCAGTGCGCTACTATCTGCGTATGCATGCAAGTAATAGGGATATGCGGCTGCCGGACGATCAGGTCCGCCTGGTGGCCGAGGTGTTCCGCATGCTGGCGGATCCCACACGGGTGCAGGTGCTGTGGTCGCTTGCCCATCGGGAGATGTCGGTCAACGAACTCGCCGAGCATGTGGGCAAACCGGCCCCGTCGGTCTCGCAGCATCTCGCCAAGCTGCGGATGGCGCGGCTGGTCCGCACTCGACGCGAAGGCACCACGATCTTCTACAGCCTGGAAAACGATCACGTGTGCCAGCTCGTCACCGACGCCGTCTTCAATGCCGAGCATGCCGGTCCGGGCGTTCCGCCGCATCACCGCGCTGAGGCCGGACTGCAGATCGTTGCCGAAAAGACAACGCAACAAAGGAGATAAGGATCATGTCACACCACGACCACCCGCACGAAGCGCCGCACTCACACGAACATGAGCACGGCGGCGTCGCTCATACGCACGCGCACACCACGCACGAGCACGAGCACGTCGAACACGAGCATGCCCACGCCCACGACGACGGCACCGAGCACACTCATCAGCACGTGCACCAGGCCGGGCTCGAGGAGGCGCACAGCCACGCCCACTGACGCGGGTTAAACGTTGGGGCAGTAGTGCTTTGGGTTCCCGCGCTCGTCGGCCGGCGGCAGGTTGCGCGCGGGGGTGTGCATCAGCGGTGTGTCAGCCGGGATGCGGCCGGTAGCACGGTCCCACCCGGCCCGGGCCCGCGGATGCTTGCGGTAACGCCGCGGCACCAAGGCGAAGACCAGGCGAACGACGTCACCGAACCGGCGGTGCAGCCACTCGTCTCGGGACGACCAGGTATAGCCCATCAGCTCGCGCACCGGCGGATCGTAGAGGCCCACGGTGAACCAGACGAAGAACGGTGCCATCAGCTTACGCTGCACCGCCCACAACCAATCCGGAAGCCATTGCGCGAACGGTGGTTTGGGTAACTCGGTCAGGTTGAGCACCTCGCGCGCGGCATAGTTGTTCTCCAGTACCTCGCGACACATGTGGTCCCAGTAGAGCTGAAAGTCCTCCCAGGATTTGGGCACCGGCCGCATGCTCATGCCATACATCCGGTACCACTCGACGTGCTCGTCGAACAACTGCCGTTTTTGCGCCTCGGTGATTCCGCCGCAAAACCGTTCGGCCACAATCAAAGTGCCGACGAAGAAGGTGGCGTGCGCCCAGTAGAAGACATCGGGGTTCAGTGCGTGGTAGCGGCGGCCCAGCGCGTCGACGCCCTTGATGTCGACGTGGTAGTCGCGCACCTCGGCGCCGGTCGTCGGCGCACGATCGCCGTCGAACACCACGCCGCCGATCGGGTAGAGCGAGCGCAGCAGCCGCGGCCAGCGCTCCCGGAAAAACGTCGAGTGGTCTTCGACCGCCGCGCCCAGCTGCGGATGCATGTTCTGCATCGAGCCCGCCCACGGGCCCTGCAGCATGCCGCGCCAGTCGCCGAAGTATTTCCAGGTGAGCGAATCCGGGCCGAGCGGCGTGGGCGGCGCGTCGTATCCCGTCGGCGAGACCGGGCAGCCCGAGGCCACCCCCTCGGCCGGCCCGCCTTCGCTGGTCAGCGGGCGCGCCTCAGACGTATCTTGAGTCACTAATGAAGTTTCCTGTCTGATCTCAGCCATACTGACTACATGCGTTGTCAACCTAAACCTTAGGAGCGATGTGTCGTCCGGTCAACGACGGGGCCGCTGGTCCGGTGTTCCCCTTGAGGATCGCCAGGCCCTGCGCCGGGACAAACTCGTCGCTGCCGGAGTGCAATTGCTCGGCGGCGAAGCCGGCCCGGCGGTCACCGTTAGGGCGGTGTGTCGCGAGGCCGGGCTGACCGAACGCTACTTCTACGAAAGCTTCACTGACCGAGACGAATTCGTGCGCGCGGTGTACGACGACGTCTGCACCCGGGCAATGTCGACGCTGACGTCGGCGAACACACCTCGCGAGGCCGTGGAGCAGTTCGTTGCGCTGATGGTCGACGACCCGGTGCGGGGCCGCGTGCTGCTGTTGGCACCCGAGGTGGAGCCGGTGCTGACACGCTCCGGCGCGGAATGGATGCCGAACTTCATCGAGCTGCTGCAGCGCAAGCTGACCCGGATCGGCGACCCGGTGATGCAGAACATGGTGGCCACCAGCTTGATCGGCGGCCTCACCGCGTTGTTCACCGCGTACCTGGACGGGCGGCTGGCGGCCACTCGCAAGCAGTTCATCGACTACTGCGTAGAGATGCTGCTCAGCCGCGCCGCGGTCTAGCAGTCGACTCGGTTCAGACGCGCTGGCGGGAACTTGATGCTACCGGCGTACACAGATATATTGACTGCTACCAACAGACACAGATAACTGGAGGGGCCATGTCGGCTGACTTGACTGACCTGCACCTGTTGCGCGAGCTCGAGCCGGTCGTCGAGAAGAACCTGAACCGGCATCTGTCCATGCACAAGAACTGGAACCCGCACGACTACATCCCGTGGTCGGACGGAAAGAACTACTACGCGCTGGGCGGGCAGGACTGGGAGCCGGGGCAGTCGAAGCTCTCCGACGTCGCCCAGGTGGCGATGGTGCAGAACCTGGTCACCGAGGACAACCTGCCGTCCTATCACCGCGAGATCGCGATGAACTTCGGGATGGACGGCGCCTGGGGCCAGTGGGTCAACCGGTGGACCGCCGAGGAAAACCGGCACGGGATCGCGCTGCGCGACTACCTGGTGGTGACCCGGGCGGTCGACCCCGTCGAGCTGGAGTTGCTGCGCCTCGAGGTGGTGAACCGGGGCTTCAGCCCGGGCCAGAACCACCAGGGCGACCTGTTCGCGGAGAGCCTCTTCGACTCGATCCTCTACGTCACCTTCCAGGAGCTCGCCACCCGCATCTCGCACCGCAACACCGGTAAGGCGTGTAATGACCCGATCGCCGACCAGCTGCTGGCCAAGGTCTCGGCCGACGAGAACCTGCACATGATCTTCTACCGCGACGTCAGCGAGGCCGGTCTGGAGATCGCGCCCAACCAGGCGATGAAGTCGCTGCACCGGGTGCTGCGCAACTTCCAGATGCCCGGTTTCCAGGTGCCGGAGTTCCGGCGCAAGGCCGTGATGATCGCCGTCGGCGGGGTATACGACCCGCGCATCCACCTCGACGACGTCGTCATGCCGGTGCTGAAGAAGTGGCGCATCTTCGAGCGCGACGACTTCACCGGTGAGGCCGCCAAGATGCGTGACGACCTCGCGTTGCTGATCAAGGAGCTCGAGGTTGCCTGCGAGAAGTTCGAGGTGTCCAAGCAGCGCCAACTCGACCGGGAAGCCCGCACGGGCAAGCGGGTCACCGCGCGCGAGCTGCACACCACCGCAGGCACGCTGACGATGAGCCGGCGGTAGCCGCCGGTGCGCATCGGGCCGATCACGCTCGCCAGCCCGGTGGTGTTAGCACCGATGGCGGGTGTGACCAACGTTGCGTTCCGGACGCTGTGCCGTGAGCTCGAGCAGGCACTCGTCGGGACAATCAGCGGGCTTTACGTCTGCGAGATGGTGACCGCGCGGGCGCTCGTCGAGCGGCATCCGGTCACCATGCACATGACGACGTTCTCCCCCGACGAGTCGCCGCGGTCGCTGCAGCTCTACACCGTCGACCCGGCCACCACCTACGCGGCGGTGAAGATGATCGCCGACGAGGACCTGGCCGATCACGTCGACATGAACTTCGGCTGCCCGGTGCCCAAGG
Source organism: Mycobacterium celatum (assembly GCF_002101595.1). Classification (GTDB taxonomy): domain Bacteria; phylum Actinomycetota; class Actinomycetes; order Mycobacteriales; family Mycobacteriaceae; genus Mycobacterium; species Mycobacterium celatum. Next base: position 31,652 of record NZ_LQOM01000054.1, on the reverse strand, counting down.
TGACCCGTCGCGGCGGCGGGGCGGCGCTGCCCTACAAGCGGCGGCTGTTCGGACAGATCGTCGCCGCGGCCGTGCGCGCCACCGAGGGCACCGACATCCCGGTGACGGTCAAGTTCCGGATCGGCATCGACGACGACCACCACACCCACCTGGACGCCGGCCGCATCGCCGAAGCCGAGGGTGCCGCCGCGGTGGCGCTGCATGCCCGCACCGCCGCGCAGCGCTACTCCGGGGCGGCGGACTGGGAGCAGATCGCTGCGCTCAAAGCGCAGGTGCGGACGATCCCGGTGCTGGGCAACGGCGACATCTTCGACGCCAGCGACGCCCTGACCATGATGGCCAGCACCGGCTGCGACGGCGTCGTCATCGGCCGCGGCTGCCTGGGCCGGCCGTGGCTGTTCGCCGAGCTGTCAGCCGCCTTCACCGGCGGACCGCCGCCCACGCCGCCGACCCTCGGCGAGGTCGCCGACATCATCCGCCGGCACGGCGCGCTGCTGGCCGCCCACTTCGGCGAAGACAAGGGCATGCGCGACATCCGCAAGCACATCGGCTGGTACCTGCACGGCTTTCCTGCCGGCTCGGAGCTGCGACGGTCGCTGGCGCTGGTCAAGACACTCGACCAGCTTGACTGTCTGCTGGACCAGCTCGACCCGGCCGTCCCCTTCCCGGAGGCGGCCACCGGGCCGCGGGGCCGCCAGGGCTCGCCGGCGCGGGTCGCACTGCCCGACGGCTGGCTGTCCGACCGCGACGACTGCACCGTGCCGGCCCGGGCGGACATCATGCACTCCGGTGGCTGAACCGCAACGATCTCGACATCGCGTTTCGGCCGATGTCTGGCTACGATGTGGAACTTGTTGCAACGCGCTCCGGTGGACCCCCGGGGGAGCGCGAATGAGTGGTGCCGCCACCGCGAGCACTGCCCTGACGTATGCGCACGAACCCGTCGAGCACCTCATCAGAGTTTCGGAGGCCGGTAGGACATGAGTGACGGCAACAACGCCACTCCGGGCCGCCCGCACGCCGCCGCCCTCAACGGTGACGACATCGGGCTTACCGGAACTTCGCCGCGGTCGCTACCCGCCGCGCCGTGGGAACGGTTCGGGACATCGCCCCGCGGCGCCGTCGCAGCCCCTCGCCGGCCGGCGCCGCCGGTCACACGCACCCACCGCGACGAAAACTCGAGCGGGTGCCACACCGACGGCGGACTCACAGTCGCCGACCTGATCGCCAAGGTCGGCGGCCCGCCCCCGGCCCGGCGCAGCCGCCACCGCGCCGAGCCGGAAATCGAACGGCCAGACGAGCTTCCGCCGCAGCCCGACGACGAGCCGGATTACCACTTCGACTCCTACGCCCCACCGATGTCGTCGGCGTACGCCTCTGAGCTGCCGGACCTGGACCTCGCGCCCCGCCCACGGCGTCTCGCCGCCGTCGAAGAAACCACGGTGCTACCCCCGGCGTCGGGCCGGGTGCCACCGGCCCGGATCGTCGGAGACCCGGATGCCGCCGAAATCCCGGAGCCCGCACCGAAACGCAAGCGCCGCCCGCTGTTGGTGGCCGGCCGCGCGGTGGCGGCGTTGATCGCCGTGCTTTCGCTGGCCCTGACCGGCGGGGCGTACCAGTGGAGCGCGTCGAAGAACAACCGGCTCAACAACGTCAGCGCGCTCGACCCGCATTCGCACGACATCATGGACCCCAGCGGCCAGTACGGCGATGAGGATTTCCTGATCGTCGGCGTCGACTCCCGCGCCGGGGCGAACGGCGAGATGGGCGCCGGCGATACCGAGGACGCCGGTGGCGCCCGATCCGACACCATCATGCTGGTCAACATCCCGGCGAACCGTAAACGCGTGGTCGCCGTGTCGTTTCCGCGCGACCTGGCGATCACGCCGATGAAATGCGAGGCCTGGAACCCCGACACCGGCGCCTACGGCCCGCTCTACGACGAGGACACCGGGACCTACGGACCTCGCTACGTCTACACCGAGACCAAACTGAACTCCGCGTACGCCTTCGGCGGTCCCAAGTGCCTGGTCAAAGTCATCCAGAAGCTGTCCGGGCTGTCCATCAACCGCTTCATGGCGATCGACTTCGCCGGCTTCGCCAAGATGGTCGACGCGCTCGGCGGGGTCGAGGTCTGCACGACCAGCCCCTTGAAGGACGCCGAGCTGGGCACGGTGCTCGACCATGCCGGCCGTCAGGTCGTCGACGGGACGACGGCGCTGAACTACGTGCGGGCCCGCAACGTCACCACCGAGAACAACGGCGACTACGGGCGCATCAAACGCCAGCAGCGGTTCTTGTCGTCGCTGCTGCGTTCGCTGATTTCGCGCGACACGTTCTTTTCGATGAGCAAGCTCAACAACGTCGTCAATATGTTCATCAGCGACAGCTACGTCGACAACGTCAAGACCAAGGACCTCGTCGACCTCGGCCAATCGGTGCAAGGCGTGTCGGCCGGCCACATCACCTTCGTCACCGTCCCGACCGGCGAAACCGACGAGAATGGCAACGAGCCGCCGCGCACCACCGACATGCGCGCGCTCTTCGACGCGATCATCAACGACGATCCGCTGCCCGGCGAAAACGACAAGAACGCGACTTCGGCCCCGACAGCCCAGTCGAGCACCAGCCAAGCTGCGCAGCCCAGCCCGAGCACCGCGCCGCACGCCGAGCAGGTGCAGGCGGTGACGGCATCGCCGCAGGAGATCACCGTGCAGGTCTCCAACTCGACGGGCAAGTCGGGTCTGGCCGCCACCGCCGCCGCTGAATTGCAGCAGTACGGCTTCAAGGTCAAGGAGCCCGACGACTACCCCAGCTCGCTGAAATCGACGACGGTGTTCTTCTCGCCGGGCAACGAGCAGGCCGCCGCGACGGTGGCCGCGTCGTTCGGCAGCTCAAAGGTGGAGCGGGTCACCGGAATTGAGCAGGTTGTGCAGGTTGTCCTCGGCCCGGACTTCCGGGCTGTCTCGGCTCCGCCGCCCAGCGGCTCGTCGGTCAGCGTGCAGATCGACCGCAGCGCCAGCAGCACGCCGACCAAGCTTCCCGAGGACTTGACGGTCACCAACGCCGCCGACACCACCTGCGAATAGCCGTAATTGGCATTCACCGCCAATTCAGGTCGGGCTTCCTGGCTTTTCCCGGCTGAGAACGTAGTCTTGACAACATGCGGACCGCCTACCAGGAACAACTTTCCGGGCTCTCCGAGCGGCTTGGCGAGATGTGCGGGCTCGCCGGGGCCGCGATGGAACGTGCGACGCAGGCACTGCTGCAGGCCGACCTGGTGCTGGCCGAACAGGTCATCTCCGATCACGAGAAAATCGCGACGCTGAGCGCCCGTGCGGAGGAAAGCGCTTTTGTGCTGCTGGCTTTGCAGGCACCGGTCGCCGGTGACCTGCGCGCGATCGTCAGCGCGATCCAGATGGTCGCCGACATCGACCGGATGGGCGCGCTTGCTTTGCATGTCGCCAAGATCGCCCGACGGCGCCACCCCCAGCATGCCCTGCCCGAGGAGGTCAACGGCTACTTCGCCGAAATGGGCAGGGTCGCAGTCGAATTGGGAAACAGCGCACAGGAGGTGCTGTTATCGCGCGACCCGGAGAAGGCGGCCCGCATCCGCGAAGAAGACGACGCGATGGACGACCTGCACCGGCACCTGTTCACCGTGCTGATGGACCGCGAGTGGAAGCACGGCGTGGCCGCCGCCGTCGACGTGACATTGCTGGGCCGGTTCTACGAGCGCTTCGCCGACCACGCCGTCGAGGTAGCGCGCCGCGTCATTTTCCAGGCGACCGGCCGGTTCCCCGAAGACGACACGGTGCCGTCCAGCTAGACCGCGAGCGCTAACCGAAGCGGCCGGAAATGTAGTCTTCGGTGGCTTTCTGGGTGGGGTTGGAGAAGATCTTCTCGGTGTCGTCGATCTCCACCAGCCGGCCGGGTTTTCCGACGGCCTCCAGGTTGAAGAACGCTGTCTGGTTGCTGACCCGCGCGGCCTGCTGCATGTTGTGGGTGACGATGACGATGGTGTAATCCTGCTTGAGCTCGGCGATCAGCTCCTCGATCGCCATCGTCGAAATCGGGTCCAGCGACGAGCACGGCTCGTCCATCAGCAGCACGTCGGGCTGCACGGCGATAGCCCGGGCGATGCACAGCCGCTGCTGCTGTCCGCCGGACAACCCGCCGCCGGGCCGGTCCAGCCGGTCTTTGACCTCGTCCCATAAGTTGGCTCCGCGCAACGAATATTCGGCGGTGTCGTCGAGGACCTTGCGGTTGCGTACCCCCTGCAGCTTCAGCCCGGCCACCACGTTATCGCGAATTGACATGGTGGGGAAGGGATTTGGCCGCTGGAACACCATCCCGATCGCCCTGCGCACACCGACCGGGTCGATACCGGGAGCGTAGATGTCGTCGTCGTCCAGCAACACCGTGCCCTCCACCCGGGCGCCGGGGATGACCTCGTGCATGCGGTTGAGCGTGCGCAGCACGGTCGTCTTGCCGCAGCCGGACGGCCCGATGAAGGCGGTCACACTGCGCGGCAGCACCGACAGCGACACATCGGCGACCGCATGAAACGACCCGTAATAGATGTTGAGGTCTTTGAGGTCCAACCGCTTAGCCACCGCTGCTCCTGCCTAGAATTTCTTAGGCGCAAAGATATTCGCGACCACTTTGGCCCCGACATTGATCACGGCGATCAGCAGTATAAGCGTCACCGCAGCGCCCCACAGTCGTTCGGTCGGGACGGGATTGGCTCCTGCGCCGGCCGAGGTCTGGTCATACATCATACCGGGCAGCGAGCCCATGAAGCCGCTGACCATGTCGAAGTTCATCGCTTGCGAATAGCCCACCAGAATCAGCAGTGGCGCCGTCTCGCCCATCACCCGCGCCAGCGCCAGCATGATGCCGGTGATGATGCCGGACAGGCCCGTCGGAATCACAATTCGCGCAATGGTTTTCCATTTCGGTACGCCGAGCGCGTAGCTGGCCTCGCGCAAATCCACCGGGACAATCCGCAACATCTCCTCGGTGGCCCGCACGATCACCGGAAGCATCAACAACACCAGCGCCAGCGACACCGCCAGACCAGATCGCGGAAGACCCAGGGTGGCCACGCACAGCGCGTAGATGAACAGCGCCGCGACAATCGACGGCACGCCGGTGAGGATGTCGACCATGAACGTCGTCAACCGGCCCAGGCCGGTGCCCGCCCCGTATTCGACGAGGTAGATCGCGACGAACACGCCGATCGGGATCGAGATGGCCGCGCACACCAGTCCCTGCAGCACGGTCCCGACGATCGCGTGGTAAGCGCCGCCGCCGGTCACGAACGCTGTCATGCCGGCCTGCGAGTGTGTCCACCACACAGTGGACGTGATCGCCCGGAATCCCTTGGCGACCACCGAGTAGAGCACCCACAGCAACGGGACCAGCGCCACCGCCATCGACAGCGTCACCAGCACGGTCGCGACGTTGTCGGCGACCCGGCGCCGCAGGCTGGTGCCGGCGAATGTGCGCGCCTTGACCGGGCGGTCCAGGATCGACGTCATCGAGTTCCCTTACCCGCGACCGCCGCGCGAGCTAACGCGTTGACCAAGAAGGTGAGCAGGAACAGCACCAAGCCAGCGGCGATGTACGCGCCGGCCTTGTACTGGTCGTTGAATTCCGAGGCGGTGGCTGCGATTTTGCTGGCGAAAGTGTAGCCGCCGTCGAACAGCGACCAGCCGAACGCCGATTGCGTGCCGCGCAGGATGATCAGCAGCGCGACGGTCTCGCCCAGCGCGCGGCCCAGCCCCAGCATCGCGCCGCTGATGTAGCCGGACCGGCCGAACGGCAGCACCGTCGTCTTGACCACTTCCCAGCGGGTGGCGCCGAGCGCCAGCGCCGCCTCGATGTGGGACTGCGGCGTCTGGACGAACACCTCGCGCGTGACCGCGGTGATGATCGGCAGGATCATCACCGCCAGCACGATCCCGGCGGTGAAGATGGTGCCGCCACCGGCCACCGACGCGTTGCCGTTGGCGAACAGAAAGCACCACCCCAGGTGGTGGTTGAGCCACGTCGCGATCGGCCGCAGCCGCGGGGCCAGCACATACAGGCCCCATACGCCGTAGATGATCGAGGGCACCGCGGCGAGCAGGTCCACCATGTAGGCCAGCGGTCCCACCACCCGCCGCGGCGCGTACTGGGTGAGATAGATTGCGATGCCCAGCGCCACCGGCATGGCCAGCATCAACGCGAACAACGCGACGAAGACCGTGACCTGCAGCATGTCGAAGATGCCGAAGTGCATCGCCGAGGTGTCGGTGGTGACCCAGTTGCCGCCGTAGGTGAAGAAGTTCTCCTTGTTGCGGGCCAGCGCCGGGATGGCGCGCCACAACAGAAACACCGCGATCGCGCCGATCAGCACGACGATCAGGACACCCGAACCCTCCGAAAGCCCGCGAAAGACGCGATCGCCCAGCCGGGGTTTGCTTCTGCCCCATGGGATGGTGGGCGGGCTGATCGGCTCGGGAACCGGCGCAGCGACGACCTCGCCCGAACCCGCGTCGGACGGATTTGGCGTTGTCACTTCGATCCCATCGCCATCGGTTTTTACTGGATCGCACCGATCGCCGCCACGAGGCGCTGCTTGAACCTGTCCGGCAGCGGGATGTATCCGGCCGGCGAAAGACCGTTTTGACCGTAGTCGGCGGCCGCGGTCAGAAAGGATTTGAGCGCGGTCGAAACGCCCGGGTCGTAGCCTTTCGAGCACACGATCTCGTAGGTGACCAGCACCAGCGGGTAGGCGCCCGGCGCTTTGGTGCCGTAGAGGGAGTTCAGGTCCAGCCGCAGGTCGTTGCCCGCGCCAGCGAACTTGGCGTCGTCGATCGCGTTGCGGGCCGCGTCGTCGCTTATCGCCACCGCACCGCCGCCGTCGTCGATCTGGGCGTAAGTCAGCGAGGCCTGATCGGCGAAGCCCTTCTCGACATAGGAGATGGCGCCGGGCGTGGACTGCACGGCCTGCACCACACCAGCAGACTTCTGCACCCCCTCGCCGACGCCGCCCTGAAACTCGCTGCCGGCTCCTTTGGTCCAGCTCTGCGGTGCCGCGGCGGCCAGGTATTTCTGGAAGTTGTCCGTGGTGCCCGAGGAGTCCGACCGGTAGATCGGCGCAATGTCGGTGTCGGGCAGGGTGACGCCGCGGTTGAGTGCCGCAATCGCCGGGTCACGCCAATTGGTGATCGCACCGGTGAAGATCTTGGCCAGCACGTCGGCGTTGACGACGAGCGGGTTGACGCCGTCCAGGTGGTAAGCCACCGCCACCGGCCCGAACACCAGCGGCAGGTGCCAGGCCGGATTCCCGTTGCAGCGCTTGGTCGCCGGCTCGGTCTGCTGAGCGGTCAGCGGCGAATCCGATCCGGCGAAATCGACATGCCCGGCGACGAACTGCTCACGTCCGGCGCCCGACCCGGTGGGGTTGTACGACACGTTCTTGCGCGGGCAGAACCGGGTCCAGGCCTGGTTGAACAACGCGATGGCGTTTTGTTGAGCGGTCGACCCCTCGCCGGTCAGGGCGTCTTTGCCGCCGCAGTCGATCGCGGCGGACGACGTGGCAGGGGCGCCGATGTTGTTGTCGCTGCCGCAGCCGGCCAATACCAGGCTCAAGACCGTCGCCGCGATCAACGCTTTACCCACCGTGTAGCGCGTCCTTTCTCGAACGTCGTGCAGCGCAGTGTGCACGGGGAAGGAGCCTGCCGGTTATCCGTGAACACCGGGTGAACAGGTCAGGGAACCCCCGCAGCATAGGCGGTGTCGACGCTGTGCTGGATAAATCCCAGCCGTCGATAGGTCTGCAGTGCGGCCGTGTTGTCCGATTCGACGTACAGCATCACCGTCGGAGCCGGCGTGTCTGCCAGCCGATCCGCCAGGTATGTGACCCCGACCGCGGTCAGCACGCCGCCCAGCCCGCGGCCCTGCGCTGCCGGATCGACGCCGACGACGTAGACCTCGCCCAGGCCGGTCTCCTCCGGATGCACCTTGGTCCAGTGAAAGCCCAGCAGCTTGTCGGTTGTCTCGTCGAAGGCCAAAAACAGTCCCTCGGGGTCGAACCACGCTTCGGCGCGTCGCTCGGCCAGATCGGCCGGCGTCCAGCCGCTCTGTTCGGGATGCGTGGCGAACGCGGCGTTGTTGACTCGCAACAGCTCGTCGTCGTCGCCGACACCGGCATACGTGCGGATCCGCACGCCGTCGGGCACAGCGGGCGCCGCGACGTCCTTGAGTGAACGGCGCATCTGGATGAGTTCGCGCACTGGCACCAGGCCCAGCGCCGACGCCGTCGCCCGGGCCGACTCCAACGTGCCATGCGCCCAAAAACGGTTTCGCCCATCGGTTTTCGACAATGCGGCGCGTATCAACGCGGTGCCGATGCCGCGTCGACGCGCGCGCGGGTGGACCACGAGCTCAGCCATGCCCGATTCGTCTTGCGGTGCAGTGAGATTGAGATAGCCGACGACCTCGTCGGCACGCTTGACCACCAGATGTTGGGTCCGCCGATGCGCGAGCTCTCGCAAAACCTGCTCACCGACAGGTGCTACGGCGTCGAATTCGGTTGCCGCCGTGACGAGTTCACGCACCTGCCGCTGTTCGTCCGCAGTCAGCTCCGAGCGCCAGTCGGTCACTGGCTGCGCAGCGGGTCGACGAGCGGGTCCTGGTCGGTGTCCAGCCCCGGCTCCTCGTCGTCGGCGGGGTCGGGCTCGGGTGGCCGGCCACGGGCCGGGCGGACCGCCTTGTAACCGACGTTGCGCACGGTGCCGATCAGCGACTCGTACTCCGGCCCGAGCTTGGCCCGCAGCCGTCGCACGTGTACGTCGACGGTGCGGGTGCCGCCGAAGAAGTCGTAGCCCCACACCTCGTGCAGCAACTGCGCTCGGGTGAAGACCCGGCCGGCATGCTGCGCCAGGTACTTCAGCAGCTCGAACTCCTTATAGGTCAAGTCCAGCGGGCGACCGCGCAGCCGGGCGGTGTAGGTGCCCTCGTCGATCACCAGCTCGCCGAGGGTGATCTTGCCCGCGCTCTCCTGGTCGGCCAGGCCGCCGCGCCGGCCGACCAGCAGTCGCAGCCGGGCGTCGATCTCGCCGGGCCCGGTGGCCGGCAGCAGGATCTCGTCGAGCCCCCAGTCGGCGTTGACCGCCACCAGCCCGCCTTCGCTCACCACCGCGACGACGGGGATCGAGCGACCCGTCGTGCCCAGCAGGCGGCACAGACCGCGCGCCGCCGGCAGATCGTTGCGCGCGTCGACCAGCACGACGTCCGCGCTGCCCGCTTCCAGCAGCGACGACACGTCGGCCGGCGCTGTCCGCACAGTGTGGGCGAGCAGCGACAACGACGGCAGGACCGAGTCGGGATGCGGCTCCGCGGTCAGCAGCAATAGATCCAAACGAGCCCCTCCAGCGTCGTGGGAAAGGCATCTCCCGGATTCACGACGAGATCTGTAGTTAGCGGCCAGGTCATCTAACGATAACTTGCGACCTGGCGTTTCGCCTGTTGACGATGCAGAGCCTGTTCAGCGGCGACCCGCTTCGACGGCTCGCCGGCTCGCGATCACCACACGGCACAGGTAGGCAACAATATGCGGATGCGCAGGGTGCTGATCGGTGCGGCAGGGGCCGGTCTGGCCATCGTGCTCGTGCTCATCGGCGCCGTCGGCATTGACTTCGGGACCACCATCTACGCCGAATACCGGTTGTCCCGCACGCTGCGCGACACTGCGCACCTGGGTTCGGATCCTTTCGTCGCGATCCTGGGGTTCCCGGTGATCCCGCAGGCCATGCGACGCCACTACGACGAAGTGGAGATCAAGGCCAGCGCCGTCGACCATCCCAAGGTGGGCAAGGCCACCCTGGAGGCCACCATGCACTCCATCGGCCTGGCCGATGCATCGTGGCTGGTCCGGCCCAATGCCAAGCTGCCGATCGGCAAGCTGGAGAGCCGCATCATCATCGACTCGGTGCACCTCGGCCGATACATGGGGATCACCGATCTGATGGTCGAGGCGCCGGCGCAGGAGACCAACGACGCCACTGGCGGCACCACCGAGTCCGGGATCTCCGGCAGCCACGGACTGGTGTTCACCGGCACCCCGAAATCGGCCCACTTCGACAAGCGGGTCAGCGTCGCGGTCGATCTGTCCATCGCGGGCGCCGACCGGACCACCCTGGTGTTCACTCCGACAGGCGTGCTGACCGGGCCGGACACGGCCAATCAGAAGGTGCCCGACGACAAGCGGGAAGCGGTGCTGGCGGCGTTCAGCCAGCGGTTGCCCGACCAGCGGCTGCCGTTCGGGGTGGCGCCGACGAGCCAGGGCGCCCGCGGCTCCGACGTGATCATCGAGGGCATCACCCAGGGAGTAACGATCACGCTCGACGGGTTCAACCAGGCATGACTACTGCACTGGTCGCTGTCGTGGCCGCGTTGGCGCTGGCGGTGCTCGTCGGCTGGCTGGTGACCCGCCGCGCCGGCGTGTTGCGGGCCGTCGATGCCGGCCTTTACACCGGTGACCTCGGCTTGTCCCCGGACGGGCCGACCGTCGTGCACTTCAGCGCCCCCTGGTGTGCGCCGTGCGACCGGGTGCGCCGCGTGGTCAGCCAGGTCTGCCGTGATCTCGAGGACCTCGGCGACGTGGCGCACGTGGAGATCGACATGGATGCCAACCCGGCTGCGGCGCGCCGCCTTTCGGTGCTGTCGTTGCCGACGACGTTCATCTTCGACGGCGACGGCCGGCAGCGGTACCGCAGCGCCGGGGTTCCCAAGGCCGAGGACCTCCGCTCGGCCCTGACCCCGCTGTTGGCTTGACCATCGGGCCATTGGGTAAGCTGTCCGACGTGTCCGCCCGCCTCGAGCTCGTGCTCACCAAGCGCCGCGCAGTCGATCTGTGCCGCACCGCGGGTTGCTGCTGTTGTTGTTGTAGCTGCTGAGTAGCGCCGTCCCGCGCCGCTCTCGGAAGCAGCCCTTGTGGCGTGCCTCCATCCCTTCCCGTTCTCAACAGGAGCAGCTATATGTCCTCAACATCAGTGAAAACCACCACCACCGCCCAGGTGGACGTTCGCGGACCGCGATTCGTCGCCTGGGTCACCACCACGGTGTTGGTGACGACGCTGATTGTCGCCAGTATCAGCGCGCCGGCCGCCGCCGTCATCCTGGGCCTGCAGGCCGTCGCGTTCGCGATCGGCGCCTGGGCCGGGCCTCGCCGGCACCCCTACGGCGTGGTGTTCGCCAACGTGGTGGCGCCGCGCCTGGGCCCGGTCCGCGAGCGGGAGCCGGTGGCCCCGCTGAAGTTCGCCCAACTGGTCGGATTCGTCTTCGCCGCCGTCGGCGTGGCCGGATTCGCCGCCGGCGCTCCCCTGGTCGGGACCGTCGCCACCGCGGCCGCACTGGCGGCGGCCTTCCTCAATGCGGCCTTCGGCATCTGCCTGGGCTGCCAGCTCTACCCGCTCGTCGCGCGTCTGCGTAACCAACCGAAAGGATCCACACCATGGCACGCTCCGACGTCCTAGTCTCCGCTGACTGGGCCGAGAGCAATCTCGACACGCCTGGCGTCGTCTTCGTCGAAGTCGACGAGGACACCAGCGCCTACGACACCGGCCACATCGCCGGCGCGGTCAAACTGGACTGGCGTACCGATCTGCAGGACCCGGTCCGCCGCGACTTCGTCGACGCCCAGCAGTTCTCCAAGCTGCTGAGTGATCGCGGCATCTCCAACGACGACACCGTGATCCTCTACGGCGGCAACAACAACTGGTTCGCCGCCTACGCCTACTGGTACTTCAAGCTCTACGGGCACGACAAGGTCAAGCTGCTCGACGGCGGCCGCAAGAAGTGGGAGCTGGACGGCCGCCCGCTGTCGAGCGAGAAGGTGAACCGTCCGGCCACCTCCTACAGCGCCAAGCAGCCCGACAACTCGATCCGGGCATTCCGCGACGAGGTTTTGGCCGCGATCAACGTCAAGAACCTGGTCGACGTCCGTTCCCCCGACGAGTTTTCCGGCAAGATCCTGGCGCCTGCACACCTGCCGCAGGAACAAAGCCAGCGGCCCGGTCACATTCCCGGCGCGATCAACGTGCCGTGGAGCAAAGCCGCCAACGAGGACGGCACCTTCAAGTCCGACGAAGAGCTGGCCAAGCTGTACGCCGACGCCGGCCTGGACGGGTCGAAGGAGACCATCGCCTATTGCCGGATCGGTGAGCGGTCGTCGCACACCTGGTTCGTGCTGCGCGAGCTGCTCGGACACCAAAACGTCAAGAACTACGACGGCAGTTGGACGGAATACGGCTCCCTGGTGGGGGCCCCGATCGAGTTGGGAAGCTGATATGTGCTCTGCACCGAAGCAAGGACAGACGTTGCCGGCCAGTGTCGACCTGGAGAAGGAAACCGTCATCACCGGCCGCGTGGTGGACCGCGACGGCCAGGCGGTCGGCGGCGCGTTCGTGCGGCTGCTGGACTCCTCGGACGAGTTCACCGCCGAGGTCGTTGCGTCGGCCACCGGTGATTTCCGGTTCTTCGCCGCTCCGGGGTCCTGGACGCTGCGCGCGCTGTCGGCAGCCGGTAACGGCGACGCGGTAGTGACCCCGTCGGGCGCCGGCATCCACGAGGTGGACGTCAAGATCGCCTGACGGGCCTTCGTTTCCCAGCGAGCGTGCATGCTCGCCGCGGGTCGCCCGAGAATATCGGTGGGATTGACGCACTAGACTCGTTGCCGTGGTGCTGTTCTTCGAGATCATGCTGGTCGCGGCCGTGGTGGTCATCACCTGGTTCGCGTTGTATGCGCTGTATCGGCTGATCACCGACGAGTCGTGAGTGACCGGACCGGTTCTGGCGATCGAGCGCTGGCGGCCGCCGCCGAACGCGCCAAGGTGACCGCGTCACGCAACATCCCGGTCTTCGACGACCTGCCTGGCCCCGCCGACACCGCCAACCTGCGCGAGGGCGCCAACCTGCACGACGCCTTGTTGGCGTTGCTGCCACTGGTCGGCGTATGGCGCGGTGAAGGCGAGGGTCGCGGTAGCCACGGCGACTACCGGTTCGGCCAGCAGATCGTGGTCAGCCACGACGGCGGCGACTACCTGAATTGGGAGGCCCGGTCGTGGCGGCTCACCGACTCCGGTGACTACGACGGTCACGACCTGCGGGAAACCGGCTTCTGGCGCTTCGTCGTCGACCCCAACGACGCAGGGGAGTCGCAGGCCATCGAGCTGCTGCTGGCCCACTCCGCGGGCTACGTCGAGCTCTTCTACGGCCGGCCACGCAACCAGTCGTCGTGGGAGTTGGTCACCGACGCACTGGCGTGCAGTAAGACGGGCGTGCTGGTCGGGGGCGCCAAGCGGCTCTACGGCATCGTCGAGGGCGGCGACTTGGCCTACGTCGAAGAACGGGTGGACGCCGACGGCGGGCTGGTGCCGCACTTGTCGGCACGGCTCTCCCGCTTCGCGGGCTAGCGGTCAGGTCCAGAGATGGGACGGCCCCCGAGCCGTAGTTCCTGGTTGGACGGACCGGAGGCTCGGGGGCCGGGTGACTGCGGGGAATTCGCCAGCGCGCGCAGGTGATTCCAGCCGCTCGCGCTTAACGCGCAGCCACCTCACAAGTCCATAAGCCAATCAATTTGCGGACCACCTCCTTCCCTGTGTACGGCCGACCGTACCGCTAACCGGCCGGAGCCACAACTGAATTCAGCGATCGCTGAGAATCGCGGCGTCAACCAGCTCGGCGAATTCGGCGGCCATCGGCGCGGGCGGCAACAACCGGCCGTCCAAGGTGTGGACACGCGCAGCCAACGTCATACTCGACACTAGCCAAATCCCTTGTGCATCAAAGAGATCCGATACCCGAAGGGCGCGGTAGTCGCAGTCGTAGCCTTTCGCGCGGGCGACTTCGAACAGCGCCTGCTGAGTAGTGCCCCGCAGGATCGGATACCACGGCGGCGGCGTCAGCAGGCAACGATTTTCCGCGGCGATCACCACCGTGGACCGCGGGCCCTCGAGGACATAGCCGTCGGAGCTGACGAAGATGACGTCGCCGGCGCCGCGCCGGCCGGCGTGCCGCAGCGCGGCCATATTGATCGCGTACGACAGGGTCTTGGCGCCGGCCAGCAGCCAGGGCATCGCGTCGACGCCGGTGGCGGGCAGTTCGCGAGGCAGGGTGATCGCGGCGACCCCGTCACGGCGTGCGGCGCCCACCCGGGCCGCGACCGGGTTGACGGTCACGTACGCCGTCGGCGCCGAACCGCGCTCCCTGCCCCGGCTGTAGACCAACCGCATCGCGCCCTCGTCGCTCGTATCGGCCGCCCAGCTGCGCTCTGCCACGTCGATGGCGTGCCGCCAAGCGGCCGCGTCAGGCTCCGGCAGGTCCATCAGCTTGGCCGACAGGGTCAGCCGGTCCAGATGCGCCTCCACGAGGCACGCCTGGCCGTCGCGGACCAGCAGGGTCTCGAAGACGCCGTCGCCACGCACCGCGGCCAGATCGTCGGCGAACAGAAGCGGCGTCCCCGGCGGATGGATCTCGCCGTCGAGCGTGACGACCACGCCCGGGTGGTCTGTCATGAAGCATGAGCCTATCGCGGCGCCTGTAGAGCTAGGTTCACCCTCGTCGACGACTGTGAAACTGGCTTCACGTTCGCGGGGCCGGGGCGGCCTTGGCGGGCCCGTAGAGTTGAGATGTGGCTGCAGTTCCCGCCCCCTCGACCGGTCCGGACGCCGGTGTGACCTGGCATTACGGCGACCCGCTGGGCGAGCAGCGCGCGGCTGAATCCGACGCCGTGCTGATGGATCGCTCGCATCGCAAGGTGATCACGCTGACCGGCGGCGACCGGCAGACCTGGCTGCACAGCATCTCGACCCAGCACGTCAGCGAGCTGCCCGACGGCGCCAGCACCGAGAACCTCAGCCTGGACGGGCAGGGCCGCGTCGAGGACCACTGGATCCAGACCGAGCTGGGCGGCATCACCTACCTCGACACCGAGCCCTGGCGCGGCGAGCCGCTGCTGGACTACCTGCGCAAGATGGTGTTCTGGTCCGACGTGAGTCCCGCTGCCGCCGACCTCGCGGTGCTGTCGCTGCTGGGTCCGCGGCTGGCCGAGCGACCGGTTCTCGACGCTCTCGGCGTCGACGCATTGCCCGCCGGGATGACGGCCGCGGCGCTCCCGGGCGGAGGCTTCCTGCGGCGGATGCCCAGCGCGCAGGCGGGCCAGGTCGAGCTGGACTTGGTGGTGCCGCGCGATGAGGCGCCAGAGTGGCGAAACCGCTTGGTGCAAGCCAAGATTCGGCCAGCCGGGGTGTGGGCTTACGAAGCGCATCGGGTGGCGGCCGTGCGCCCACGGCTCGGAGTCGACACCGACGAGCGCACGATTCCGCACGAGGTGGGCTGGATCGGCGGCCCGGGGCTGGGCGCGGTTCACCTGGACAAGGGCTGCTATCGGGGGCAGGAGACCATCGCGCGCGTGCACAACCTCGGCAAACCGCCGCGCATGCTGGTGCTCTTGCACCTCGACGGCTCGGCGGATCGGCCATCCACGGGCGATGCGGTGCAGGCCAACGGGCGCTCGGTGGGCCGGCTGGGAACCGTCGTCGACCATGTCGACCTCGGCCCGGTGGCGCTGGCGCTGCTCAAACGCGGGTTACCCGCTGACACCGAATTGGTCACGGGCGCCGACGCCGGCGTGACCGCGGTGATCGATCCCGATTCCATGCCCCCGCCCGATGCGGTGGGCGCCGGACGGGCGGCCGTCGAGCGGCTGCGCGGCACCAGCCGGTGACCGTCGTACCGGTGGGTAGGGCAGGCCAGCACGCACCCGCGGGGCACGGTAAACTGTCGATAGGACAATAAATTCACTGACAGATCGGAGCCGCCTTCTCTTGGGCCGCTCCGTTATTGCGCGAGGGGGTTCCCCCATGGGCCGCGGCCGGGCTAAGGCGAAGCAGACCAAGGTTGCTCGAGAACTGAAGTACAGCACCCCGCAGACCGATTTCGAGCGGCTTCAGCGCGAGCTGTCCGGGTCGAGCGCCGACGACGCCGCCCAGCGCGACGGGGGGGAGCCGTTTCCGAGCGACCCCTGGGCCGACGAAGACGAGTGGCGTCGCTAGCGCCGTTGGTTAAAACCTCGGGTGCTGCCCGACGAGCTTGGCTCGGGGGCCTTCTTTTCCACCCTTGCTGACGGTGCCCAGCACCCAGCAGTTCAAGTGCCGCGCGGTCAAGATTGCCAGGGCCCGGTCGGTGTCCTCGGGCGCGACGACCGCGACCATGCCGACGCCCATGTTGAACGTCTTCTCCATCTCCGCACGCGTCACGCGTCCACGCTGCGCGATCATCGCGAACACCGGCGCCGGCGTCCAGGTGCCGCGGTCGACCTCGGCCACCAGCCCGTGCGGTATGACGCGTTCCAGGTTGCCGGCCAGCCCGCCGCCAGTGATGTGGCAAAAGGTGCGGACGTGGGTTTCGGCGGCCAGGGCCAGACAATCCTTGGCGTAGATCAGGGTGGGCTCGAGCAGCTCTTCGCCCAGTGTGCGGCCGAACTCCTCGACATAGCCGGCCAGGTTCATCCGGTCGATCTCCAGCAGGACCTTGCGGGCCAGCGAATATCCATTGGAATGCAGTCCGGACGATCCCATCGCGATGATGACGTCGCCGGGCTTGACGCGCTCGGGGCCCAGCACGTCGTCGGCCTCGACCACGCCGACGGCGGTGCCCGAGATGTCGTAGTGGTCCGGTTCGATCAGGCCCGGGTGCTCGGCGGTCTCGCCGCCGAGCAATGCGCAGCCCGCTCGCATGCACCCGTCGGCGATGCCGGCGACAATCGCGTTGAGCCGTTCGGGCACGATTCGGCCCAGCGCGATGTAGTCCAACAGGAACAGCGGTTCGGCGCCGCAGACCACCAGGTCGTCGACGACCATCGCGACCAGGTCCAGGCCCACGGTGTCGTGCTTGTCCATCGCCTGAGCGACGGCCAGCTTGGTGCCCACACCGTCACTGGACGCCGCCAGCAGCGGCTCCCGATAGCCGCCGCGCAACGCGAACAATCCGGCGAAACCGCCCAGCTTGCTGCGGACCTCGGGCCTGGTGGCTTTCGACGCCAACGGCTTGAACAGTTCGACGGCGCGGTCGCCGGCTTCGATGTCTACCCCTGCTTCAGCGTAGGTAATGCCCTGATTACCGGGGTCTTTTGCAGTCATCGCGATCAAGGCTACCGGTCGGCACCCACGCCGCCATCGGCTACGGGTGCCGCAGCACGGATGCCTCCTCGGCCTCCGGGGATACCTCGGCGCTCTGCGCCGCCGCCCCGCGTGCCGCGGTGGCCAGCATGTGCTCGATGACGTTCTTGCCCAGCGCCGTTTCGCTGGGCAGTTCGATCGGGTACTGGCCATCGAAGCAGGCCGAGCACAACCGCGAGGTGGGCTGCTCGGTGGCCGCGATCAGGCCGCGCAGTGAGATGTAGCCCAGCGTGTCGGCGTTGATGGCATGGCGTACCGCCTCGAGCATCTCGTCTTCGTCCTCGACGGCGTTGGCGATGAGCTCGGCCGGCGACGGGAAGTCGATGCCGTAGAAGCAGGGCCACTTCACCGGCGGCGACGCGATCCGCACGTGCACCTCGACGGCGCCGGCCTCCCGCAGCATCCGCACCAGCGCGCGCTGGGTGTTGCCCCGCACGATCGAGTCGTCGACGACGATGAGCCGTTTGCCGCGGATGACCTCCTTGAGCGGGTTGAGCTTGAGCCGGATGCCGAGTTGGCGGATGGTCTGCGAGGGCTGGATGAATGTCCGCCCCACGTAGGCGTTCTTCGTCAGGCCCTGGCCGTACGGGATGCCGGACTCCTGCGCATAGCCCACCGCTGCCGGAGTGCCCGACTCCGGAACGCCGATCACCAGGTCGGCGTCGATCGGGCATTCGCGGGCCAGCCGGCGGCCGATCTCCACCCGCGCGCGGTGCACCGACCGGCCGGCGAGCGTGCTGTCCGGACGCGCCAGGTAGACGTATTCGAAGATGCACCCCTTCGGGGTCGGGTTGGCGAAGCGGCTGGAGCGCACCCCGTCGGCGTCGATCGCCAGCAGCTCACCGGGTTCGATGTCCCGCACGAACGAGGCGCCGACGATGTCCAGCGCAGCGGTTTCCGACGCCACCACCCAGCCGCGGTCCAGCCGGCCCAGCGACAACGGCCGAACCCCGTGCGGGTCGCGGGCCGCGTAGAGGGTGTTTTCGTCCATGAACGTCAGGCAGAACGCCCCGCGCACGGTCGGCAGCAGTTCCAGGGCCGCCTGCTCCAGGCTGGAATCGGCCGCCCCGTGGGCGAGCAGTGCGCCAAGGATGTCGGAGTCGGTGGTGGCCGCGCCGGGCACCCGTGTGTTGATCAGCCCGGCGTCGCGGGCCCTGCCGACCAGCGCGGTGCTGTTGACCAGGTTGCCGTTATGTCCGAGCGCCACCCCGGTGCCTGCCGCGGTGTTGCGAAACACTGGTTGCGCGTTTTCCCAGGTGGTGTTGCCAGTGGTGGAGTAGCGGCAGTGCCCGATCGCCACGTGGCCTTCCATGGCCGCCAGTGTCTGCTCCTCGAACACCTGGCTGACTAGGCCGAGGTCCTTGAACACCAGCACCTGCGACCCGTCGGCGACCGCAATGCCGGCGGCTTCTTGCCCGCGGTGCTGCAATGCGTACAGGCCGTAGTAGGTCAGCTTGGCGACTTCCTCGCCGGGCGCCCATACACCGAATACGCCGCACTCTTCGCCGGGCGGATTTTCCTCGGGCAGCGGCTGCTGGGCGGTCACGGTGTGGCGGCTCCCTGGGGCGCGATTGGTGACGTAACGGAGTCTACGGGGACGACCGTCGAGTCACCGAATCGGACGAGCGTGTTGCGCACTGTGCTAACGGCTTTACGCGAAGGATCGTTCCAGGAGGTTTCAGCCGTCGCGTGCGCCACAAGAGTCACAAGTTCACGAGCGGTAGCCAGGCCGCGATGTCGCCGGCCCGGGAACCGGACAGGCGCAGTGCGCCGGTGGCCTGGGCGTCGGAAACCGTGAGCAGCCCGGTGGCCAACAACAGCCAAGTGCGCGGATCGGTTTCGACGACGTTGGGCGGGGTGCCGCGGGTGTGCCGCGGCCCGGCGACACACTGGACGGCAACGAACGGCGGAATGCGGACCTCGACGCTGGCGCCGGGCGCCTGCTCGGCCAGGGTCCGGGCGGTGAGCCGCACCGCGGCAGCCAATTCGGCGCGGTCGGGCGCGGGCCGACTGTCGTCGCGCAGCCACTCCCCGAGAGCCAGGACCGCTTGCCGGGTCTGGGCCGGGTCGGCTTTACGACGCGCGGCCATACGCCTGCACCGCCAGCGCCGCGGCTGCCCCGGCCTCGTTGATCGCCAGATGTGCCAGCATCGGGGCCGCCAGGCTGCCGGAACGCTCGGCGAGCCAACCGAATACCCAGCCGGCGATGCCGGTGGCCACCACCGTGGGCAGCACCGGTTCGCTGGTGGCGCGGGCATCGGCGATATGCGAGAGCCCGAACGCGGCTGCCTGCAACAGCCGTCCACGTGTTTCACCGAAAGCTGTTCTGGCCGTAGCACCTAACGCCCCGCGGTACGCGGCCTCCTCTGCCCAGACCGTGCCCACGGGTATCCGCAGCAGCAGCCAGAGCGGCGTCGGCCGCGGCAGCTCCCGGTCGGCCATCGACAACCGCACCACCGGCACCGCTGTCGTGCTCGCGACACCGGTCGCCGCGGGCAGCGCCGCCGCGACCCCGATCCGCAATCCCGCCCACAGCCGCGGCGGAGCCAGCCCCAACGGCGCACGGGTCACCAGGACCAGCAGCCCCGCCAGACCGGATTGCGCCACAATACGCCACGGCATCCGGACCCGGGGACCGACAAAGCTCCAGCCGATTAGAGCCCCCGCCAGCGAAACGGCCCGAAAACCATTGGAGCGCATCAGTGTTCGGGTCCGTCGGCGCTTTCGGTCTGTTTCAGCGCAGTCCGAATGCGTTCGGTGTCGCTTGGCTGCCAGCCCTCCGGCGGGGCCACCGCGGCCCAGCCGTCGAGCACGATGTCGCCGTAGTTGTGACCATGGCCGCCGGGCATGCTCTCGGCATCGGTCAGGTCGGCGCTGACTTGCCAGAACGTCACCACGGGATACCAACTCATCGCCGCGGTGCGATCCTGGCCGGGCGGTTCGACCAGCCAGTCGGGCCGGGAGAACAACAGGTCGGGCGACCACCAGACGACGGGGTCAGACGGGTGCTGCAGGAACAGCACTCGGGTGCCGTCCCACGGAGGCGCGGCGATGCGGGCGACGTCGTCGCTGGTGACGGCCTCGGAGAACCGCACGGTCCGCCCGTTGTCGTAACGCGGTAGCACCTCGGGGGTGCCGGGGTCGCGTCGTACCATCAGCGCATGCCATAGCGGGCTTTCGTGCGGCGGACCGACCCACAGCACGCCGTCGAAACCCATCCTCGGAATATCCGGTAGGAAACCGAATGCGCTCTGCCCGGCCATCGAACCCAGGCTTTCGCCGTAGAGCACCAGCTTCGGGCGGTGATCGGCCGGCAGTTGCTGCCAGTAGTCGTGGACGGTGTTGACCAATGCCCGCCCGGAATCCTTCGACTTCTGCCGGTCGGCCAGAAACGAAATCCAGCTCGGCAGATAGGAATACTGCACACCCACCATCGCGGTGTCGCCGTTGTACATCATCTCGATCGCGCGGGCGGCCACCGGATTGATCCAGCCGGTGCCGGTGGTGGGGACGATGACCAGCACCTTGCGGTCGGAGGCGGCGGTGCGTTCGAGTTCGCGGACAAGGACTTTCATGCGGCCGGCGTCGTCCTCGGCCGTGTGCAGCCCCGCATACACCCGGATGGGTTCCCGGGCGGGCCGGCCGTTGATCCGGGTGAGCTCGGCGGCGTGCGGGCCGGTGGCGACGAAGTTGCGGCCCTGATAACCCAGCGTGTCCCACGGTGCTAATGACATTGGGCTGCCTGACTTTTCGGGTAGGGTCGGCTGGGTCAGGCCTTCGCGTGTTTCGCTGTTCTGCGGTTCGAAGATCTTGTTGGCTCCGGCGAAGAATCCGCGCACCAGGACGCCGTTGATCAGGGTGACCAGCAGCGCCACCACGATCGCGGTGCCGATGAACAACGCCACCTCGTCGTGGATGTGCCAGCGTCTGATCAGCATTCGGGCTAGCAGCTTGATAGCGTCGATCACGGCCCGAAATGCCGCTACCAGCAACGCGCTTACGGCGATCGCGACCATCAGGGTCCGCAGGTAGGCCGGCGTCGTCGGCCCTTCGATACCCATCAGCGCCGACACCTGCCGCTGCCAGGATGCGGCGGGGACGAGCATCAGCACGCATGCCGTCGGCGAGATGGCGACCACCGACGCCTTCATCCAGAACAGCACCCGCGCCGGCGGCGGCCACCAGCCGGCGTTGCGCAGCACGACGCGGTAGGCGGTCTTGCCGATCAAAACGCCCAGTCCGTAGCCGAACGCCGCGTTGATGCCGCCGATCAGCCCCTGAAACAGCCAATCCCGGGGCAGCAGTGACGGCGTCAACGACAAGCAGAAGAACAACGCGCCGAACGCCACACCGACGAACTTCAGCCGCAGCAGGCTCCATGCCCACACGAGCAGCGGGTGCCTGCCGCGGGTCGGTAACGCTTCGGTGGTGACGTCGTCGACTGAAGCGCTCATGGGCTACCCGAACAGTCGCGGCAGCACCCCTTCGGACGTGCTGCGCAGCTCGGCCAACGACACCGTGAACAGTCCCTGGACCTCCACCGAATCCGACCCTGCATCGACGACGCCGATACGGGCGACGGGCAGCCCGCGCGCCTCGCACATCGAGACGAACCGGCTTTCCTCAGTGCGCGGCACGGCCACCAGAAGCCGGCCCGCCGACTCGGAGAACAACATCACGAACGGGTCGGTGCCCTCGGGAAGCACGATGCGGCAACCGGTTTCGCCGGCCAGCGCCGATTCCACCACGGCCTGCGCAAGGCCGCCTTCGGACAGGTCGTGGGCCGCCGACACCAACCCGTCGCGGGAGGCGGCGGTCAGCACCTCGGCGAGCAGTTTTTCGCGGGCCAGATCCACCTGCGGCGGCAGCCCGCCCAGATGATCGGCGGTGACCTGCGCCCAGATCGAACCGTCGAATTCGTCGCGGGTGTCGCCGAGCAGCAGCAGCGACTCGCCGGGTTCGGTGCCCATGCCGGTGGGCAGGCGTCGGCTCACATCGTCGATGACGCCTAGCACGCCGACGACCGGGGTGGGCATGATGGGCGTCGAGCCGGTCTGGTTGTAGAAGCTGACGTTGCCGCCAGTCACCGGAATGCCAAGCGCCGCACAGCCATCGGCCAACCCACGGACCGCCTGGGCGAACTGCCACATCACGCCGGGATCCTCCGGGGAGCCGAAGTTGAGGCAGTTGGTGACGGCGACGGGGGTGGCGCCGGTGGCGGCGACGTTGCGGTATGCCTCGGCCAGCGCAAGCTGGGCACCGGTGTATGGATCCAGAAGCGTGTAGCGGCCCGACGCGTCGGTGGACACCGCGATGCCGCGGCCGGTGGTTTCGTCGACGCGCAGCATGCCGCCGTCGGCGTGCACGGCCAGCACGGTGTTGCCGCGCACGTAGCGGTCGTATTGCTCGGTAATGAACGCCCGGCTGCACAGGTGCGGACTGCCCAGCAGCGCAAGCAAAGTCGCGCGCAACTCGTCGCCGGTGGCCGGTCGGGGCAACCGGGTGGACCGGTCGGCGTTCAACGCGTCCTGCGAGTGCGGGCGGGCGACCGGCCGCTGGTAGACCGGACCCTGATGGGCCACCGTACGCGGCGGCACGTCGACCACCGTCTCGCCATGCCAGGTGATCTTGAGCCGGTCGCCGTCGGTGACCTCGCCGATCACAGTGGCCAGCACGTCCCATTTGCGGCATACCGCCATGAACGCGTCCACGTTTTCCGGCGCGACCACCGCGCACATCCGCTCCTGCGACTCGCTGCAGAGGACTTCGGCCGGCGTCATGTTCTTGGCCCGCAGCGGCACGGTGTCCAGTTGGATGGCCATGCCGCCGTCGCCAGCAGACGCCAATTCCGATGTGGCACAGGCTAATCCGGCTCCACCCAGGTCCTGGATCCCGATCACCAGGTCGGCGGCGTAGAGCTCGAGGCAGCACTCGATGAGCACTTTCTCCATGAACGGGTCGCCGACTTGCACCGAGGGCAGTTTTTTGCGTCCCGGACCGGACTCGTCACCCGCGAAGGTGTCCGACGCCAGCACCGACACCCCGCCGATGCCGTCGAGCCCGGTCCGTGCGCCGAACAGGATGATCTTGTTGCCGGTGCCCGACGCGAACGCCAGGTGCAGGTCCTCGGTGCGCAGCACGCCCACGCACAGCGCGTTCACCAATGGGTTGCCGGCGTAGCAGGCGTCGAAGACGGTTTCGCCGCCGATGTTGGGCAGCCCCAGTGAGTTGCCGTAGCCGCCGATGCCGCGGACCACGCCGTCGAGCACCCGCCGGGTATCCGGGGCGTCGGCCGCGCCGAAGCGCAGCTGGTCCATCACCGCGACCGGGCGGGCGCCCATCGCCATGATGTCGCGCACAATGCCGCCGACCCCGGTCGCCGCGCCCTGATACGGCTCGACGTAGGACGGGTGGTTGTGCGACTCCACTTTGAAGGTGACCGCCCACCCGTCGCCGATGTCGACGACGCCGGCGTTCTCGCCGATACCCGCCAGCATCCCGGCCCGCATCTCGTCGGTCGTCGTCTCGCCGAAGTAGCGCAGGTGGATTTTGGACGACTTGTAGGAGCAGTGCTCGCTCCACATCACCGAGTACATGGCCAGCTCGGCGTCGGCGGGCCGGCGCCCGAGAATGTCGCGGATGCGCTGGTATTCGTCGTCTTTGAGGCCCAGCTCGCGAAACGGCTGCGGCTGATCGGGGGTGGCTGCGGCCCGCTCGACGGTATCCACCGCGTGGGTGAGGCCGGACGTCACGGACACAGCTTAGTTACCTCGCCGACTCGCTCATTGGCCGAGTGTGAATCCTTGGCGTCGAGTGGTAACCCACGGCGGCGCCGGCGCCGTTCTTCCGCCCTGGTTTCACAGTGGAAGCCGTCAGTTCACAGTCGACTTTCGTGCGACCAGCGCACGCCGTCGACGTTTGCATGTCGATCGGACGGGAGCCGGGGCGCCACGCCCTGCGGCTGTCGCTAGTTTCCGGCGACGCAGAACGCGTTGCCGCCGGGGTCGGTCATGACCACCCATCGGAAGTTGTCGCCTATGCTGTGCCGGTCGACCTCGGTGGCGCCGGCGGCTGTCAGCCGCGCAACCTCGCCGTCCACGTCGGCGGCGCTGAAATCCAAGTGCACCCGGTTCTTTCCCGGCCTGGGATCGGGCACCTTCTGAAAACCGAGTCGTGGTCCTTCGGGCCGGATCACGGCAACGAATTGGCCCGGGATCAGCTCCTGCGCCTTACCGTCGAACCTCTCGGCCCACCAGCCGTGCCAGCTTCGCGGGATCAGTGTAGTCGAACGTAACGTAGGTCAGGCGGGTGACAGGAACGCCTGCAAAGCCGCCGCATAGCCGGCGACGTCGTGGGCGCCCATCAGTTCCCGCGCCGAGTGCATGGCCAGCTGGGCGGCACCGACGTCGACGGTCGGGATGCCGGTCCGGGCCGACGTCATCGGGCCGATCGTGGAGCCGCAAGACAGGTCGGCCCGATGCTCGTAACGCTGTAGCGGAACGCCGGCCTGCCGGCACGCCAAGGCGAACGCCGCGGCGGTGCGGCCGTCGGTGGCGTAGCGCAGGTTGGGCTGCACCTTGAGGACCGGTCCGGCGTTGACGGCGATCTGATGGCCGGGCTCGTGGCGGTCCGGGTAGTTGGGATGGGTGGCGTGGGCCATGTCGCCGGAGGCCACCATCGAGCCGGGGAGACGGCGCAGGAAGTCCTCGCGACCGCCGCCCGCCGCCAACACGATCCGTTCCAGCGTCGTCAGCAGCAGCTCGGAGTTGGCGCCGTGATCAGAGGTGGAGCCGACCTCCTCGTGGTCGAACAGCGCCAGCACCGGCAGGTGTCCGCTCGGCGGCGCGCCCAGGAAGGCTTCCGTCGCCGCATAGCAGGTCGCCTGGTTGTCCAGCCGCGGCGCGCTGACGAACTGGCCATTGACCCCCGACACCGTCGAGGGCGTCAGATCGTGGGTCATCAGGTCGAAGCCCAGCACATCGCCGGGATCGACACCGGCGTGCTCGGCGACGTAGTCGAGAAACGACTCCGTCTCACCCGTCGCCCATACCGCGTTGACGTGACGCTGGGGATCCAGCGTGACCGACTTGCGGTCCTCGGCCAGGTGAATGGCCAGCTGCGGCACCCGCAGGATGGGCTCCTCGATCCGGACCAGCCGGTGAGTGCCGTCGCTTGTCGACAGCCGCCCGCTGACACCGAGATCGCGGTCCAGCCACGAGTTCAGCCAAGCTCCGCCGTAGGGCTGCAGCGCGACCATCTGCCACCCGGCGACCTGACGGTCGGGGTGTTGCTTGACCCGCAGATTGGGGCTGTCGGTGTGGCCGCCGACGATCCGAAACGGGCCGTCGGCGCCGCTGTTCCAGGCCACCAGCGAGCCCGCTCGCACGGTGAAGAAACGGCCGCCCGTGCGCGGCCATGCGTCGGCCTCGGCCAGTTCGGTGTATCCGGCTGCGCGCAGCCGTTCGGCCACGGTCGCGCAGACGTGGAACGGCGACGGCGACGCGTCGATAAATTCGCACAGCCCTGGTGCCGTCGCCGCCATGTCCCCAATCCTTTCATCACGGCACCGGCCGGGACGTTAGGGTCGAACTCGTGGCCTTAGAGATCCCGGTGCAGCCGCAACCGGTTCTTGCTCCGTTGACACCGGCCGCGATCTTTCTTGTCGTCACCATCAACGAAGGCGGCGAGGAGACCGTGCACGACGCGCTGCCGGACGTCTCCGGGCTGGTGCGCGCCATCGGATTCCGCGATCCGGCGAAAAGACTGTCGGTGGTCACCTCGATCGGATCCGACGCCTGGGACCGATTGTTCGCGGGTCCGCGGCCCGCCGAACTGCATCCGTTCGTCGAACTGCACGGCCCACGGCACGTCGCTCCGGCCACACCGGGCGACGTGTTGTTCCATATCCGGGCCGAGACCATGGATGTCTGTTTCGAGCTGGCCACTCGGCTGATCGACGCGATGGCCGGCGCGGTGACGGTTGTCGACGAGGTGCACGGCTTCCGGTTCTTCGACAACCGCGATCTGCTCGGATTCGTCGACGGCACCGAGAATCCCGACGGACCGTTGGCCGCGAGCTCGACGCAGGTCGGCGACGAGGACCCAGAGTTCGTGGGCGGATGCTATGTGCACGTGCAGAAGTACGTCCACGACATGGCGGGCTGGAATTCGCTGTCGGTCACCGAGCAGGAGCGGGCGTTCGGCCGAACGAAGCTGGAAGACATCGAATTCGACGACGACGACAAGCCGGCCAACTCGCACCTTGCGCTGAACAAGGTCGAAGACGACGAGGGCAACGAACTCAAGATCGTGCGGCACAACATGCCGTTCGGCGAGGTCGGCAAGGGCGAATACGGCACGTATTACATTGGCTATTCACGCAGTCCGGGTGTCACCGAAGAGATGCTGCGCAACATGTTCCTCGGCGACCCGCCGGGCAACACCGACCGCATTCTGGACTTCTCCACCGCGGTCACCGGCGGGATGTTCTTTACTCCCACCGTCGACTTCTTGGACGATCCGCCGCCGCTTCCGGGTGCGGCCGCGCCCGCGGTGGATTCCGGTTCGGCGGATGGATCACTGGCGATCGGCAGTCTGAAAGGAAATCCGCAATGAACAACCTCTACCGCGAGCTGGCGCCGATCACCGAAGCCGCCTGGGCCGAAATCGAACAGGAGGCGACGCGGACGTTCAAGCGCCACATCGCCGGGCGCCGGGTGGTCGACGTCAGCGGGCCGGGTGGGCCGACCATGGCGGCGGTGGGCACGGGGCGGCTGGAGGACGTGAAGGCGCCCACCGACGGCGTGGAGGCACACCTTCGAGCCAGTAAACCGCTTGTGCGGCTGCGGGTTCCGTTCACGCTGTCGCGTGCGGAGATCGACGACGTGGAACGCGGCGCCCAGGACGCCGACTGGGATCCGGTCAAGACGGCCGCCAAAAAGCTTGCGTTCGTGGAAGACCGGGCAATCTTCGAGGGCTATCCGGCGGCGTCGATCGAAGGCATCCGCAGCGCGAGCTCCAACCCCGCGCTGACCCTGCCCGAAGACGCCCGCGACTTTCCCGACGTCATCTCCCAGGCACTCTCGGGCCTGCGCTTGGCCGGTGTGGACGGCCCATATTCGGTGCTGTTGTCGGCCGACGCGTACACCAAGGTCAGCGAGACCACCGAACACGGTTACCCGATCCGCGAGCATCTGCACCGGCTGGTCGACGGCGACATCATCTGGGCGCCCGCGATCGACGGCGCATTCGTATTGACCACTCGCGGTGGCGATTTCGACTTACAACTGGGCACCGACTTGGCGATCGGCTACTTGTCCCACGACGCCGACACCGTGCAGTTGTACATGCAGGAGACCATGACTTTCCTGTGCTACACCGCCGAAGCCTCGGTCTGCCTCGGCACATAGTCCCTTTTGCGCGCGAGCGTGCGTGTCCCCGGCCGACACGCCGCGGCAAAACCCGGTTTTGCGCACGCTCGCGGTAGTCTTAGCGTCGGTTTGTCTGATCCCGTAGGGCTTTACTTCGGAGCTACCAGGGAGAAGAGGTCGTCGTTGGTCCGTTGGATAAGTGTGGTGTTGACCTTCCACACCTCGATGGCCGACTCTCGTGTCTCGTGCGGCAGTGCCCATAGTGGGTCGCATGTCGCGAGATCTATTGCCCCAGCTGATGAGCCGTCTGCGATTATGGCTACTGCGCCATCGGATCCGAGGTAGCCGAATCCGAGGTCCGACTCGCACGTCTTACCGCTTGCTCCGGTACGGAGGTCATATTGGTGCCAATCACGTTGCTGTTCATCGCTTGCAATGAACAACCTTGCTCCTATGCGGCGCGCGTAAGGCGTCAGTTCTGATTTGGGAATTTCGACAAGTTGTCGGCCTTCGAGGGTCATAACGATATCTTTCGACTCAGTCTCTATCATCGGCACGTCGAGAGAGCCGGTGCGAAGAGTGCCAGTCAGCTCCGGTCGACTCAATCTCGCCCCCGAGTTGTCGAAGAACGCAACTCGATCTAACTTGTCAGGACCGGTGTACTCGTACCCGAAACCGTTGGGATAGACGATCGCGCGCCCCAACTGCGAGCTGTCTGGCAACGATGGTTTCACCAGCTTGCCGTCCGAGACCGAAAACACGACGTCCCCCAAGCCGGCGCCACCTTGGACAGCGAGCGTCTGAGGCGCAACGTCTCGGCCCCACGCCTCGGATTGTTTCAATACCCCATCACCAGGAACGAACCAAGTGAGCTCGGCGTGCCGTCCGACACCATGAACGCCCGACCTGCCCGCCTCTGCGACAACATAATTGCCGACTTGGATCACCTGAGGATGTTTTTCAGCTGGCCGCATTCGTAGATCGCTAACAGCGTCGAAGACTATGTTTCCAGTTTGCGCGTCTACAACCCATGTCCGCGCCTGTTGGTTGGGATCACGCTCGTCGCGGATGCACAAAACATCGATAGGTCCGTTGACGAAACAGTCGATGCCCAAGGCATTTTCAGCTGTGCCCAACGGGACCGGCGCAAACAGGCGACGCCCAATGCCGACATCGATGCCGACTAGCCACCAGCCTTTGGCCGTGATGCCGAGAAAGTATCCTCGGTCGCCCACATTCCGTAGTGCCTTGACAACTGTGCCTGGAGGTAACCCCAGTTGGGTAGCACTGATCTTCCACCCCTGTACCGGTTGCTGTCTCATCGAGGACGTCAACAACACCTGTTGTGGAACCCCAGGTATCGATGAGGCTTGAGATTTACCGTCGACCCTTTGGCCGACAACGATAAATGCTCCAGCGGCCAGCGCCGCTACGGCGACTACAACTGCCAGACCGATGACCCACCACCGGCGCTGTGATCGGTGCGACGCAGCGTCTGTTCTCAACGTGCCAGCCGGTCCATCGTGCATTTGGTGTGTCGCCTTCCGCTCAAAAGCTCAGGGGCAGCCGGACACCGGATCACAGGGCAACCTGCCGGCGCTTACCGGCTGACTTTAAAGTCTTCGTTGCGAAGCCGCTCAAGAGCTCGGCCATCGGTGAGTTCGCCGCGACGGTCGGGATGTTGCCAGTAGAAGCGCACCAACTGGCGCAACGCACGTCCATTGGGAGTGAACGAACCCGCCGCTAGTGTCGTCGCATGTCCGTCAGCCATCACTATGACGACTGCGCTCTCTGCCGGCGTAGCCTGTCCAGGCACTTTGTCGGTGACATCCTCAATCTGCTCCCACTCACCGCGCGACGGCGACCAACCCTGCGCGATCTCGAATCCCTTCGGCGTTAGACGCAGATACTTGGTCGCGCCGCGCTTGAAATTCCGCCACACGATCGGGGCGCCGGCCACTGCGCCAGCCGCACTAATGAATGGCAAGTAATACCGCATCGTGTGTGGCGTCGGTATGTCCAGCTCGCCGAGCGGTGCGAACGTCGCAAAGAGCGCCATAGCAACGACCAAGCCGACCAACGACAATTGAACAGGAATGTCAATACCTCTATCGGGCCAGATCGTGGTTCCCGCGGCATCGAATGCTCCGCGCGCGATTATCTTCTGCGGCAGGACCTTGACGAAAGGGACAACCAGCCCAAAAGAAAACATCGCAAATCCCAGAACTACTATACCGGTTAAGAATTCGCCACGCGCTATGCTGATAACAGCCCATGTCGAGCAAAGGAGTCCTATGCCACCAAAAAATATCACGCAGAGGAACGCAACCATGAGTAGCTTCACGGGCGGCAGACCACATTACCGACTATGCCGCCAACGTACCCGAAGGTCCATCCGCCAAGCATATTCCCTCCCATAGCGAACACAGGAGCTAATTCTGGATTGCCCAACGCCGTTATTCCTGCTGCCGCCAATGTTCCGCCGACTTCCCCGCCACCGATTCCGGCAGCTCCCGAAAACGTTGCAACGCAAGCTTCGCGGAGTGTAGGCGCCTTCACCGTATCGTAGATTGCAGTCGCGATCCCTAGAGTCGCTCCCCCAAATTTGGCAGCTTTCCCGACATTCTCCACCGACTTTGGGGTAAGCTGCGGAATTCCACGCTCACTTTGCTTTTCCAATCCGGTGAGAGCTCCGCCTACTGTCGTGAGCGCCGGATGGCTAAAGAACTCCTCTGGCAAGACGCCATGTCTACCATCGGCAGTTGTTACGCCGCCCGCGCACTTTCCGTCTGGTGTGCAGGTCATTGCAACGGTCGTTCCATCCCCAAATTTGATCGTAGTCGCCTTAACTCCGTTATATTGAGTCTGCGACAAAGTATCCGAAATCAGTTTACCATTCTTGTCGTAATAAATGTCATTGACCGATGGATCAAGGGTGCCCCATTCGGAGATTTCGTGCCTGCTGCCGTCCAGCATTGTTAACGTCTTATGGCGGTGCCCGTCGGTGTCCGTGTACTCGCGGGTGTCACGGACCGTCGTCGCCATGTCCTGGTCGCGAATCATCTCCTGCTGCACCCGACCCGCTGGCAACCGAGGGTCTGGCACTTCGTCGCCAGGCGGTATCTCGCCCTGCTTCATGCCATAAAACGGCGAATTCCGGTCGGGCGGTTGGAAGCCAAGGTCCTTGGCGGCGGCCTGTATCGCTGCAGCAGTGCCGTCGTCGGCATCACCGACCGCGATCAAAAGCCGGTTGATCTCCGCTTGTTCTTGGTTGGCTTGCTCTTGCAGCTGAGCCGCCTTCTCCGCTGACATGCGCGCGGGCTTGATTAGCACCACCCATTGGTCGGTCACTTGCAACTCGCCTTGATCGACCTCATCGGCCTTCCTCAAGAGTGCCTGGCGGGCGGCTCCAATCGTGTGGTCGCCCTTCTCCAAGGCCGACGCCTCCCCGTCGGTGCAGGTCTTGAACTTGGACGCGTGTTGAGTCGCCCGACGAAACATGGCTGTCGCCGCGTCATGGGCCTGACCTTGCCAAGTCCGCGCCTCGGGCAGCCTGTCGCACTCGTCATCAAGCGTGCGTACTGCGCCGTACACCGATCCGCCTCCGGTGCTAACCGCGGACCCAGCCAGCGACAGCGAGCCCGGGTTCCAGCTTTGCAACCGCGATCGGGACGGCAGCATCAGTGAAATATGCCCTTGAACTTCGCGGCCAATGCGTCGTCTTCGACCTCGTATCGATCACCGGCACCACGCACGGCCGTCCCCATGTCGCTGACATTCTTGGCGATCTTGCCCTCGACCGAGGCAAGGTAGTCGCCGACAAGGCGTGCCGCCCACTGCGTCGTCGAACCGGGAAGTCCGTCGCCGGCCGTCGACACTGTGCGCCCCACGTGAGCAGCCCCAATCGTAGTCGAAGCAGCGTCGACCTGACTGGCAAACCCACGCAGAAGTTCGGGATCCACCCGCATCGACTAAGTGGTCTGCGACATAATTACAGTGACGTAATTTAGATCCCACACTTTTGTACGATTACGTGTCATGGTTCCCTCAA
>NZ_LQOM01000053.1 GCF_002101595.1 Mycobacterium celatum | reverse complement strand
CACCGGCGCCTCACACCCCGCGAGCCAGCCAACCCCGGCCCTCGCAACCGAATAGGAACAAAACTTGGGGTACTTCATGCAGCACCTTGGTCGCGCCCTCATGCCATTCACGCCAGACCGCGTCGTACGACGACGACGCCTCACCCGTCCACGAGCCACCCAACAATTTGCCGACTTCGTCATCAATGGACCCCAGACCCGCACGCAACTCCTGCGCCACCGCACCGAACTCCGCAGAGGCGTGCGTCAACTGCTCCGGGGTCACCCGCAATTCGGACATCGCACCTCCCCTGAACGAACGACCATAAAACGCTACCCCACCCGCAAACCGCCAAGTGACACCAATTTCTTGGGGGCGACGGGGCGGTCCAACAGGCGTGATGCCTCACGATGCGCCGCGAGCGGCCACTTAACGCACGCTTTTTGCACTTTTCCGTGTGATAACTGGCCACTCGTCGCAGGCGACGGGCCGACCTATCCCGGCAACACCGGCACGGCGCCGCCCACCATGAACGGCGCGACGTCCAACCAGCCTTGCGGGCCTTCGGCACCAGAACCGGACAGCTGCAACACCCCGCGCGGATCGGCGACGTAGATCGTCGACGGGTTGGCCGCGATCGTCGACACCGGAAGCTGCAAATTGCCGCTGGGCGCATCAGAATTCACGCCGTCGAGGTTCACATAGGACACCGGGTGCTGGGCGTCGGTGCGGCTGACCGCCAGGTCGTCACCGGTGCGCCAGGACAGCGACACCACCGACGAGCCCAGGCCGAAGCCGAGCCGCCGCGGAAAGGTCAGCGCGAACTGACCGGCCTGCGTCTGCTCGATACTGGCGAGAATCACCTGGCCCTCGATGACCATCGCGGCCCGAGTCCCGTCGCGCGACAGCTGCAGCTCGGTGATCGCGCCCGGGAAGCGGCTCGACACGGCGGCCGAATCCACCGGCATGCGCGCCGGCTGCCCGGACGCCGTCTCCTGGATCGCGCGCAGCACGTTATTGCCGTCTGCCACCACCCACACCGCGTCATCCAGCGACCAGCTGGGCCGCGAAAGGCTATGCCCGTCAGCGGCTTGCACTGCCTCGCCGCCCAGATCGCCGATCCACAACGACGCCTCCGCATCGGGCGCGCCCGGGCGCAGCGTCACCACCGACGCTGCCCGGTGCCCGTTGCGGGACAGTGCGGCCGCCGCCTGATTCGTTGGCCGGCCGAATGCGCCCGCCACCGGTGCGGAGCGCTGTCCGTCCAGCGACACCATCGCCCCGCCGACCAGCGCGTGTACCCCGGCCGCGGCGCCCTCGTCCACCCCCGGATCGGTGGCGGCGACGTCGGAGGTCTTCCACCCGTCGGCGAACCGGTCGTCCAGTGCGGCACCGTCGGCGTTGATCACGTACGGGCCCTTGATGTCTGCCCGGGCCAACGTCCAAATGATTTGCGCCGCAAGCAGTTGCCGGCTGTGCGGGTCGGCGACCGTCGGGGTCTCCAACTCGATCCGCGCCCCGCCGTAACCACGGCCCACACCGGTCTTGCCGCCGTCGGCGCGAGTCACCGGTCCGCGCAGCCGCACCGGCGGGCCGAGCATGTTGTGCACGGCCTTGCCGATCTCCGGACGCGGGCCGGCGATCAGCTTGGAAACCAGCTCGGTGGCCAACTGATCGGGATCGGACACCGCGACGTAGCGCGGGTCGGGCACCAGGGTCTTGCCGGTGGGGTCGGCGAAGTACAGCGTATTGCGTTTGTAGGTGGCCTGGAATTGCTGCCAGTCCAAGAACACTCCGTTGGGCAGGCGGTCGATGCGCCAGCCTCCGGGCGTCTTGACCAACTCGATCGGACCGGGATCCGGCAGTACGCCCTCGGCGGTCTCGAAGACCCCCATATCGGACAGCGAACCCAGGATGTCGGCCCGCATGGACACCGAAACACGGTCCGTGCCACGGGTTTCCACGAACACCACGTGGTCGATCAGCAGCGCGCTGCCAGCGTCGTCCCAGCCGTTCGAAGCGTTTTGCGTAAGGAACTGCCGGGCGGCCAAGTGCCGGTTGGCGGGATCAGCTGTGGCCTTGAGGAATTCGCGCAGCAACAGATCGGGGTCCATCCCCGGTTTCGGCTTGGGCAGGTTCGACGGCGCGGGCCGCTCGACCGTGCCGATGGCCTGCGGCGCCGACGAACTCGGCACGCCGGCACAGCCCGCCAGTACGGCCACCGCGAACAGCAGCGCGGCCAGCCGCCGCATCACGCGCCTCTTTCGGCGTGCTCGCGCTGACGGACCGGGCGCTCCTTGCGGTCGCGGTCAACTGGTTTCATCGGCAGCGGACTGGTGGTGACCTTGTGCCCGCGCACCAGCGGAAGCGTCAGCCGGAAGCAGGCACCCTTGCCGGGTTCACCCCACGCCTCCAGCCGGCCCTGGTGCAGCCGCGCGTCCTCCACGCTGATCGCCAAACCCAGCCCGGTTCCGCCGGATCGGCGCACCCGCGACGGGTCGGAGCGCCAGAACCTGCTGAACACCAACTTCTCTTCGCCGGGCCGCAGCCCAACTCCGTAGTCGCGCACGGTGACTGCGACGGTGTCCTCGTCGGCGGCCATCCGGATCCGCACCGGCTTGCGCTCGGCGTGGTCGATGGCGTTGGCGATCAGGTTGCGCAGGATGCGCTCGACGCGGCGGGCGTCGACCTCGGCGATCACTTCCTCGGGCGGCATGTCGACGATCAGCTTGACACCGGCGTCCTCGGCCAGGTGTCCGACGTTGCCCAGCGCGCTGTTGACCGTCGAACGCAAATCGACTGCCTCGACCGACAATTCGGCCACACCGGCGTCGTGGCGGGAGATCTCCAGCAGGTCGTTGAGCAGGGTCTCGAACCGGTCCAGCTCGTTGACCATCAACTCGGTGGACCGCCGCAGCGCGGGATCGAGGTCCTCGCTGTGGTCATAGATCAGATCGGCCGCCATGCGCACGGTGGTCAGCGGAGTGCGCAATTCGTGGCTGACGTCAGAAGTAAACCGGCGCTGCAGGTTACCGAACTCCTCCAGTTGCGCGATCTGCCGCGACAGGCTTTCGGCCATGTCGTTGAACGACACCGCCAGCCGGGCCATGTCGTCCTCGCCGCGCACCGGCATCCGCTCGGAGAGATGCCCTTCGGCGAAGCGTTCGGCGGTTCGCGCGGCCGCCCGCACCGGTACCACCACCTGGCGGGAGACCAGTAGCGCAATTCCGGCCAGCAGGACCAGCAGGACCACGCCGCCGGTGGTCATGGTGCCGCGCACCAGCGCGATCGTGCTTTGCTCGTTGGCCAGCGGGAAGATCAGGTACAGCTCCAGGTTGGTCACCCGCGACGACGCCGGGCTGCCGATGACCAGCGCCGGGCCGGAGAAGCCCTCGGTGTGCACGGTCGCGTACTGGTAGGGCACCTGCCCGGCCTTGACGAATTCGCGCAGCGCGCCGGGCAGTTGGTCGACGGGCCCGGCGGCGGCCGCGGGCCGCGGACCGTAGCCGGGCACCACGAGCACCGCGTCGAACGCGCCGGCCGTCCCGGCGCCGGACGTCGGGTCGGTTTTCGACGTCAGCGTGTTGCGGGCCAGCTGCAGGCTGGAGTCCAGCGAGCGCGCCTCCTCGCCACTGACAATGTCACTGACTGTGGTGCGGGCCCGCTCGATCTGCTCGGTGGCCGCGCGGACCTTCACGTCGAGCACCCGGTTGGTGACCTGGCTGGTCAGCACGAAGCCGAGGGCCAAGATGACGGCGAGGGACATTCCGAGAGTCAGTGCCACCACCCGCAGTTGCAGCGAACGGCGCCAGGCGACGGCTACGGCTCGACTCAACGCACTCATGCCCCGCATCAGTGGGCCAGACAGGCCCCAACGACCGCGAATGCGTCGCCGCGAGGCGAAGATCATTCGCGCCGCTCCTCCCCATCGCGACGCTCTGCATCGTCGCCGGCGCGGATCACGGGGGGCCGGCCTTGTATCCCACTCCTCGAACGGTCAGGACAACGGTCGGGTTCTCCGGGTCTTTTTCGACCTTGGCCCGCAGACGCTGGACATGCACGTTCACCAAGCGGGTGTCCGCTGGGTGACGGTATCCCCACACCTGTTCGAGCAGCACATCACGAGTAAACACCTGGCGGGGTTTGCGTGCCAGCGCCACCAACAGGTCGAATTCCAGCGGAGTCAGCGAGATCTGCTCACCGTTGCGGGTGACCTTGTGCGCCGGCACGTCGATGTCGACGTCGGCGATGGAGAGCATCTCGGCGGGCTCGTCGTCGTTGCGGCGCAGCCGTGCCCGCACCCGGGCCACCAGCTCCTTGGGTTTGAACGGCTTCATGATGTAGTCGTCGGCGCCCGACTCCAGCCCCAGCACCACGTCGACGGTGTCGGTCTTGGCGGTGAGCATGACGATCGGCACACCGGAGTCCGCGCGCAGCACCCGGCACACGTCGATGCCGTTCATGCCGGGCAGCATCAGGTCCAGTAGCACCAGATCGGGGCGCAGCTCGCGCACTGCGGTGAGCGCCTGGGTGCCGTCACCGATGACCGCGGTGTCGAAACCTTCGCCGCGCAGCACGATGGTGAGCATCTCGGCCAGCGAAGCGTCGTCGTCGACGACGAGAATCCTTTGCCTCATGGTGTCCATGGTGTCACCAGTTCGCGACAAAACTCAGTTCCCACACCCGTGTTTCTTCCAGTTCAGCAGGCGCCCAGCCGGGCAGCAAGCTCCACGGGGTCCACGTCGGCGTCCACCACCAGCCATCGCCCGCCCCACTCGGCGGCGGCCAAGCCGGCGTACACCGCGCCGGTTCGACGCTGCAGGTCGTCGTCGCGTTCGTAGGAGTCGCGCTGGCGGTCGGCTTCCTGAGCAGCCCGCTGCCGGGCGCGCTGGCCGGCCAGTTCCGCCGAAACTCCAAGCAGAACTTGCCAATCCGGCATCGGCAGGCCCAACCGCCGGTATTCCATCTCGTGCACCCAGGCCGCCACTTCCCCGTCGGCGTCCTGGTGCAGGCGGGCCGCGCTGTAGGCGGCGTTGGATGCCACGTAGCGATCCAGGATGACGACGTCGTGGTCGCGGCACAGCTCGCGGATGTGCTCGACGGCGCCGGCGCGATCCAGCGCAAACAGCATCGCCATGGCATATACCGACGACGCCAGGTCGCCATGCTGCCCGTGCAGTGCCTCGTGGGCGACGTCGGCTGTCACCGATTGCCCGTAGCGGGGGAACGCGCACGCGGCCACCGACTTGCCGGATGTCTCGAAGGCTGCGCGCAGGCCGTTCGACAGCGTCCGTTTGCCGGCGCCGTCGACGCCTTCGATCGCGATCAACACGGCCTGAGCCTATCTGCGCCGTCCAACGATTTGTGCATTTGCTGACTCGTCGGCTCGCGGCTCACTACACTCGGAGACCCACAATTGCCCATGAAGGGGGCATGATGCGCAAACACCTCGCCGCGGTTCTCGGCGGCGTCTTTGCGGCCACCGCGATTGGCACCGCGCCGTCCGCCGCCGCCGACGAGAACAGCTATATCAACGCGCTCAACCGCGACGGCATCGGGTACACCAACCGCGGCTACGCCATAGCGATGGGCAACCAAGTATGCAGCGCCCTGGGCTATGGGCAGTCACCGGACGACATCGCCAACACGATCGTGCGCGCCGGCAATGCGCCCTACTCTGCCGCGCAAGCCAATCGGATCATCGCCGACGCGACAACGCACCTCTGTCCGGGTTAGCTTGTCAGCCGCCCCATTTGGCGGCTTCGGCTTGGTCGCGGGCCAGCATCGAGACGGTGTTGGTCTCATGGGTTCCGGCC
>NZ_LQOM01000052.1 GCF_002101595.1 Mycobacterium celatum | reverse complement strand
GGAGCGCCCCCGGCATGTGCAACCCCGAGGACCCCCACCCCTGCACCGCCGGCGAGGCGCCCGAGGAGCTGGCCCGCAGCGACGCGCGCGGGCATGCCCAACGCCAACACGACGCCCTCAACGCCCTGGTGCGCGGCCAACTCGGCGACCCCAAACTCGGCGTGCACAAGGGCCTGCCCGTCACCGTGATCGTCTCCACCACCCTGCAAGAGCTCACCGCAGCCAGCGGGCATGCCGTCACCGCCGGCGGCACCCTATTGCCGATGCGCGATCTGATCCGCATGGCCAGCCACGCCCACCACTACCTGGCGGTCTTCGACAACCACGACAGCCGCCCGCTGTATCTGGGCCGCACCAAACGCATCGCCTCACCCGATCAGCGCATCGTGCTCTACGCCAGAGATCGCGGCTGCACCCGCCCCAACTGCGACGTGCCCGCCTACTGGTCTGAAGCCCACCACATGACCAGCTGGGCCCGCGGCGGCAAAACCGACATCACCGATTTGACCCTGGCCTGCAAACCCGACAACGGCATCGCCGAAAACGGCTGGCTCACAATACAAACAGCCGACGGCCAAACCCAATGGATCCCCCCACCACACCTCGACCACGGCCAACCCCGCACCAACAACTACCACCACCCCGAACGCTACAAACCCAACCACGACCCGCCGGGATCAGCGTGACCGAGCGCCCCGCTTCTCGCGCACGCGGACGTTGATGCGGATCGGACTGCCCTCGAAACCGAACGTCTCGCGCAGTCGTCGCTCCAGGAATCGCCGGTAGCCGGCCTCGAGGAAGCCGGTGGTGAACAGCACGAACGTCGGCGGGCGCGCGGTTGCCTGGGTGGCGAACAGGATACGGGGCTGCCGTCCGCCGCGCACCGGCGGCGGCGTCGCGGCCACCACCTCCTTGATCCAGGTGTTCAACCGACCGGTCGAGATCCGCGTATCCCATGACGCCAGAGCACTTTCCAGCGCCGGCACCAACTTCTGCACCGCCCGGCCCGTCTTCGCGGAGATGTTGACCCGCTGCGCCCAGCGCACCTGAACCAGCTCGCGGTCGATCTCCCGCTCCAGCAGATAGCGGCGATCCTCGTCGACCAGATCCCACTTGTTGAACGCCAGCACCAGCGCTCGCCCGGCCTCGATGACCATGGACAGCACCCGCTGATCCTGTTCGGTCAACGGCACCGACGCGTCGACCAACACGATCACCACCTCGGCGGCATCGATCGCGCCGTGGGTGCGCACCGACGCGTAGAACTCGTGTCCGCTGGCCTGCCCCACCTTGCGGCGCAAACCAGCAGTGTCGACGAAACGCCAGACCTTGCCGTCTATTTCGATCAGAGAGTCCACCGGATCGACCGTCGTACCGGCAACCTCGTGCACCACCGCCAACTCATCCCCCGCCAGCCGGTTCAGCAGTGAACTCTTACCGACATTGGGTTTCCCGACGAGAGCCACCCGCCGCGGGCCGCCGGACGTCGCCGCCGATTCGGCCACCTGCGGCAGCGCGGCAACCACGTCGTCGAGCAGGTCGGCCACGCCGCGGCCGTGCATCGCGCTGATCGCATACGGCTGGCCCAGCCCCAACGACCACAGGGCCGCGGCGTCCGCCTCGCCGCGCTCGCCGTCAACCTTGTTGGCGGCCAAGAACACTGGCTTGCCGGCACGACGCAAGATCCGGGCCGCGGAATCGTCGCCCGCGGTCGCGCCCACCACCGCGTCCACCACCAGGACCACCGCGTCGGCGGTGCGCATCGCCACCGCCGCCTGCTCGGCCACCAACTGCTGCAAGCCCTTGGCGTCGGGTTCCCAGCCGCCGGTGTCCTGCACAACGAAACGCCGCCCGGTCCACAGCGCGTCATACGACACCCGGTCGCGGGTCACGCCCGGAACGTCCTGCACTACCGCCTCCCGGCGGCCCAGGATCCGATTGACCAGCGTCGACTTGCCGACATTGGGCCGGCCCACCACCGCCACAACCGGCGGCGGCCCGGAAGCCTCGACGTCCCAGTCGCTTTCGTCGCTCCAGGTGCCGTCTGCACTCACCGGATCGCCTCGCTTCGTTGTTCAACCAACTCCAGCAGATAAGCGACCACCTCGTCTTCGGTCATCTCGCTGGTGTCCACGACCACCGCATCGTCAGCGGCCCGCAGCGGCGAGACCGCCCGCGTCGAATCCAGATGATCGCGGCGGCGTACGTCGGCCAGGACGCCGTCATAGTCGTCGGGCAGGCCCGCGGCGATGTTCTGCTCATTGCGCCGACGCGCGCGTGTCTCGGCTGATGCGGTCAGGAAGATCTTCACGTCGGCGTCGGGCAACACCACGGTCCCGATGTCGCGACCTTCGACCACGATGCTGCCGCCGTCCGCCAGCGAACGCTGCAGATCTACCAGTCGGGCCCGTACCGCGGGAACGGACGACACCGCCGAGACCGCCCGGGTTACCTCGTCACCGCGGATCTCGACCGAAACATCTTCCGAGCCAAGGCAACAGCGGTCCGCCTCCGGGTCGTAGCCGACTGACAACTGCACCCCAGCCGCAACGTCTCCGACCGCTGCCTCATCGGCGGGGTCGATTCCGGCCCGCAGCACCGCCAGCGTCACGATCCGATACATCGCGCCGGTGTCCAAATAACGCGCACGCAGTGCGCGCGCCAAACCTCTTGACACCGAAGACTTTCCGGTTCCAGCGGGTCCGTCCACGGCAACAATCACGCTCACAGGCCGACCGCCCGATACAGTTCGCCGATCTCATTGCGGCCCAAGGGGCGTACGCTGCCCGGCCGCTGCTGTCCCAGTGACACCGCGCCGATTTCGGTGCGCACCAATACCTGCACCGGGAAGCCGGCGGCGGCCAACAGCCGTCGCACAATGCGTTTGCGACCTTCGTGCAACGTCACCCGCACGAGCGTCTTGCCGGGGACGGTGTCCACCACCGCGAAATCGTCGACGGACGCCGGCCCGTCGTCCAATTCGATTCCCGCGCGGAGCTTCTTGCCGACCCCGCGGGGCACCGACCCGGCGACCGTCGCCACGTATGTCTTGGGCACCTCATAGGAGGGGTGCATCAGCCGGTGCGCCAGCTCACCGTCATTGGTCAGCAGGATCAGGCCCTCCGTGTCGGCGTCCAACCGGCCGACATGGAAAAGCTTCTCCTTCTGCTTTCCCCGCACCCGATGCTCGACCAGATCGCCGATGCAGGGCCGGCCGCGGTCGTCCGACATCGTCGAATGCACGCCGCGCGGCTTGTTGAGCGCCAGATACACCATCGAATCGTCGAGGACGATCCGCGCCCCGTCGACACGGATCACCGATACGTCCGGATCGACCCGGGTGCCCAATTCGGTGACCAGCTGTCCGTCGACCTCGACCCGGCCGTCGGTGATCATTTTTTCGGCGACCCGCCGTGATGCAATTCCGGCCTGCGACAACACTTTCTGCAGGCGCACACCGTCGGTCATTCCTGGTCCACGTCGAACGCCAGCGGCTGATCCGGCTCGGGGGCGCCGGAGAGTTTGACGAATCGTGGTTCGGAGTCCAGTGACTCGCTCAAATCATCGATCATGTCGACATCGGGAAGCAGCGGCGCGATGTCGGGCAGATCGGCCAGCGACGACAACCCCAGCCGCTCCAAGAACAGCTCGGTGGTGGCGAACGTCGTCGCGCCGGTATCGGGATCGGTGCCGGCCTCGGTGATCAGGCCGCGCGCCAGCAGGGTGCGCATCACGGCGTCGACGTTGACCCCGCGCACCGCGCTCACCCGAGCTCGGGTCACCGGCTGGCGGTAGGCCACCACCGCCAGTGTCTCCAGCGCGGCGCGGGTCAGCTTCGAGCGGGAGCCGTCCAGCAGCAGCCGCTCGACGTACGGCGCGTAGCGGGCGCGGGTGTACATCCGCCAGCCGCCGCCGGCCTCGCGCAGGTCGATACCGCTGTCACGGGCGGTGAGCTCGTCGGCCATCAGCCGCAGTTTGGCGGCGATCCGGTACACCGGCTGTTCGGTGGCCGTGGCCAGCGCCTCGACGGTCACCGGGGTGTCGACGACCAGCAGCAACGCCTCGAGCACCGCGCCCAGCTCGTCATCGGGCAGCTCCGGTGCGGTCGCGACGTCGATGCCCAGGTCGGCATCGGATGGTTGCTCGCTCATTGATCTCGAATTTCCAGGTCTTCATTGGTCGGCCGTTCTCCGGTCCATGAAACCTGGAGCACACCAAGCGGTTCTGACTGGTCGAATGCTACCGCCCGGGCCCGATACAGTTCGAGCAGCGCCAGGAACCGGCCGACGATCTCGATCGGCACCCGGCAATCGGCGACCAGCTCGGAAAACGACGCCCACTGCCCGATCCCGCGTGACTCCAGCAGCGAGAGCAGCTGACCCGCCTGCTCGGGCACCGACACCATCAGCTCATGCAGATGCTCGGTGGCCACCGTCGGCACCGGCCGCGGGGTGAATGCGGCGGCGGCGATCTGCGCGAACCGCTCCGCGTCGACGCCCAGCATCACCTCGGGCAGCAGCCCGGCGAACCGGTCCTCTAGCGACACCGCCCGGGGATAGCTGCGCAGCGCGGCGGCCTCCAGCTCGGCGAACATCTGCGCGACGTGCTTGAACGCCCGGTACTGCAGCAGCCGGGCGAACAGCAGGTCGCGCACCTCCAGCAGCGCCAGATCCTCCTCGTCGTCGACCTGGCCGGACGGCAGCAGCCGCGCCGCCTTGAGGTCGAGCAACGTCGCGGCGATCACCAGGAACGCGGTGGTCTCGTCCAGCGCCAACTGTGGGCCGATCGCCCGGGTGTAGGCGATGAAGTCGTCGGTGACCTGGTGCAGCGCCACCTCGGTGACGTCGAGGCGGTGCGCGAAGATCAGTTGCAGCAACAGGTCGAACGGCCCCTCGAAATTGGTCAGCCTGACCTGGAAGCCGTTGTGCGTCGCGGTGTCCGGGTTGCTCACGCGCCGAACCGGGCGATGACCTCGCGTGCCAGCGAGCGGTAGGCCTGCGCACCGGTCGATTTCGGCGCCCATGTCGTGATCGGTTCGCCGGCCACGCTGGTCTCCGGGAAGCGGACCGTCCGGGTGATGACGGTGTCGAACACCAGGTCGCCGAACCGCTCCACCACCCGGGCCATCACTTCGCGGGAGTTGACGGTGCGCGGGTCGAAACGCGTGATGAGGATGCCGCTGATCTCGAGCTTGGGATTGAGCCGGTCACGCACCTTGTCGACGGTGTCGGTCAAAAGCGCCAAACCGCGCAGCGAAAAGTACTCGCACTCGGTGGGAATGATGACGCCGTCGGAACCGGCCAGCCCGTTGACGGTCAGCAGACCCAGCGACGGCTGGCAGTCGATCAGCACGTAGTCGTAGCGGTCCAGCACGGGATGCAGGGCACGCGCCAGCGTTTGCTCGCGGCCCACCTCGTTGACCAGCTGGATCTCGGCCGCCGACAGATCGATGTTCGACGGCACCAGATCCATGTGCTTGACCCGGGTGTGGACCAGCACGTCCTCGATCGACACCCGCGGTTCGACCAGCAGGTTGTGGATGGTGTGGTCCAGTTCGTAGTGCGGCACGCCCAGACCCGCGGACAGCGCACCCTGCGGATCCATGTCCACCAGCAGCACTCGGCGGCCGTAGTCGGCCAGCGCGGCCCCCAGGTTGATCGCCGACGTGGTTTTGCCGACGCCGCCCTTCTGGTTGCACATCGCGACGACCTTCGCCGGGCCGTGCGCGGTCTTGGGTTTGGGTTCGGGAATTGTCCGCGGCGGCCGCCCGGTCAGGCCGACCTCGGCGCTGCTGTCGGCGTCGTCGGTCATTAGCGCCGCTCCTGCGTCCCGGCTACGCCGGCACCATCGTCGTCGGCGCGGCTCATGCCCAGAGCGTTCGGGTAATGGCGGACATCGCAGGAAAGTGTAGCGGTTTTGCGTGGTCGCGCCGGAAGACCCGCAGGCAAGGTAACCAGCGAATTCACCGGACGACTAGCGTGGTGCCACATGGGCCTCAAACAACGCATCCCGTTTCTGCGGTGGTCGGTCTGGCGGATGGCGACTGGTGCCCGCAACATCACCACGACCGGGCAGATCGGCGACGGGCGTGAGGCCGCCGCCGTCGCCTACGTGCTGAAGAACGCGAAAGCCGACGACATCGACGACGTGCTGGCCGCCATCGACCGGTTCGCCTACGAGAAGTCGCTGCTGATCAACGTCGGCGACGAGAAGGGGAAGTTGCTCGACGCGGCGGTCCGGCGCGCCGACCCGAAGCTGGCGCTGGAGCTGGGCACCTATTGCGGCTACGGCGCGCTGCGGATCGCCCGGGCCGCCCCGGCCGCCAAGGTGTATTCCGTCGAGCTCGCCGAGGCCAACGCCGTCAACGCCCGGGAGATCTGGGCGCATGCCGGGGTCGCCGACCGGGTGACGTGCGTGGTCGGCACGATCGGCGACGGCGGCCGCACGCTGGAGACGCTGGCCACCGAGCACGGGTTTACCGCGGGCGCCCTGGACTTTCTATTCCTCGACCACGACAAGGACGCGTACCTGACCGATCTGCAGAGCATCGTGGACCGCGGCTGGCTGCATCCGGGTTCGATCGTGGTCGCCGACAACGTTAAAGTGCCCGGCGCGCCGAAGTATCGCGAGTACATGCGCCGCCAGCAGGGCACGCTGTGGAACACCAACGAACACAAGGCGCACCTCGAATACCAGAGCCTGATCTCCGATCTGGTGCTGGAGTCGGAGTACCTGGGGTAAGCGCTGCGCGAGTGTGCGCAGAACCGGGTTTCGTGTCGGCGTGTCGGCCGTGGACACGCACGCTCGCGGCAAAGAGGGGTTAGCGCGCCCGCGGGTGGGCCCCGGCCCACACCTCGCGCAGCGCATGCACGGTCACCAGCGTGTAGATCTGCGTCGTCGTCACGGAGGCGTGGCCTAA
Organism: Mycobacterium celatum; assembly: GCF_002101595.1. GTDB lineage: Bacteria > Actinomycetota > Actinomycetes > Mycobacteriales > Mycobacteriaceae > Mycobacterium > Mycobacterium celatum. The sequence goes on along the minus strand of NZ_LQOM01000052.1, from coordinate 11,208 downwards.
CAGCTCCTGGACCACCCGCACGTCGGCGCCGCCGTCCAGCAGATGTGTGGCGAATGAATGCCGCAGCGTGTGCGGTGACACCCCCGAGGTGATGCCGGCCCGTTCGGCGGCGTCCTGCAGTACCTGCCAGGCGCTTTGCCGCGACAACCGGCTGCCGCGGGCGTTGAGGAAGATCGCCGGTGTGCCGCGCCCACGCCGCGCCAGGTCCGGCCTCCCCCGCACCAAGTAGGCGTCCAGGGCCTGCACGGCCGGACGCCCCACCGGCACCAGCCGCTGCTTTCCGCCCTTGCCGCGCAGCAGCACCGACCGGTCGTGCGTGTCGACGTCGTCCACGTCGAGTCCCACCGCCTCGGAAATCCGGGCCCCGGTGGAGTACAGCAGCTCCAGCAGCGCCCGGTTGCGCAACGTCAGCGGCCCGTCCGAGGGACCGTCGCCGCCGGCACCGTCCAGCAGCGCCAAAACCTCGTCCACAGATAGGCTTTTCGGCAGCCGGCGCCCCGGCGTCGGCGGCTTGACCGCGCGCGCCACGTCCAGTTCGGCCAGCCCTTCCGCCGCGGCGAACCGGTGCAGGCCGCGCACCGCGATCAGCGTCCGCGCCGCCGACACCGCCGACAGCGGCGACACACCGGCCTCCGGGTTGCCCTGCCGCAGCGCCACCAGGAAGTCGCTGACGTCGTCCTCGGTCACCTTGGCCAAATCGTCGATGCCGCGCAGCGCCAGGTGCTCGGAGTAGCGACGCAGGTCGCGACGGTACGAGCTCAACGTGTTGGCCGCCACCCCCCGCTCGATCGTCAGATGATCGAGATAACCCTGCAGCTGTGACTCCAGCGGCGGCGCTAACGTCGTCATCGTGCGGCCTGTCGTTTCGCGAACGCCGTCGGCTTGTCAATCCAAGGCGCGTCCACCGGCCGCGGCTCGGCGATACCGCGGCGCACCGCGTGGGCGGCTAAAATCCCGGAAACTGCAAGGGAATTCACGATCTCACCGCTGAACACCTGATGGACCGCCTCGTCGAGGGCAAACCAGCGCAACGTCATGTCGGCCTCTTCGTCGTGCGCCTCGGGTCGGTCCACTTGCGCCAAACCGGTGGCCAGGTAGACCCGCACCGACTCGTCGCTGAATCCGGGCGTGGAATCGAGATCGACCAGCACGTGCCAAGTCTCGGCCTGCAGGCCCGCCTCTTCACGCAGTTCCCGTGCCGCGGTCAGATGTGGCGACTCACCGTCGACATCGAGCAGGCCTGCCGGCAGCTCCCACAGCCGTCTGCCGAACGGGTGGCGGTACTGGTAGACCAGTGGGAGGTTGCCTTCGTCGTCCAGCGCGACGACGGCAACCGCACCGTAGTGCTCGACCACCTCGCGGGTGACCGTTTTACCGCCAGGCATCCGGACATGGTCGGTGCGAAGCGCGAATATCTTTCCGGTGTGCAGTGTTTCGGACGACGTGGTCTCGAAAACGTGCTCACCCACGGGTCACGGGTTCGGCTAGTGAGGCGCTGACGCCGTCGCGGTGTTCGTTGCCGTTGGCCCGGTGCTCGGGGATCTCCACCGGCAGCCGCTCGGCCGCCTTGTAGTCCAGCGCCGCCCCCACGAATGCAGCGAACAACGGGTGCGGACGGGTGGGCCGGCTCTTCAGTTCGGGATGCGCTTGGGTGCCGACGATGAACGGGTAAGTCTCGGCGGGATATTCGACGAACTCGACCAGATGGCCGTCGGGCGACGTGCCGGAAAATTTCAGCCCGCTTTCGGCGATCTTCTCGCGGTAGGCGTTGTTGACTTCGTAGCGATGTCGGTGTCGCTCGGTCACTTGTGTCGACTGATATGCCTGCGCGACAATGGAATCCGGCTCGAGCACCGCGGGGTAGGAGCCGAGCCGCATGGTGCCGCCGAGATCCGCCTCGCCCGCGACGATGTCCTGCTGGTCGGCCATCGTGGAGATGACGGGGTCTGGCGTTGCCGGGTCGAACTCGGCGGAGTTGGCCTGCGTCAGGCCGACCGAACGAGCGGCTTCGATCACGATGCACTGCAAACCAAGACACAGGCCCAGCACTGGCAGTCCCCTGGACCGCGCATAGCTGATGGCGCCGATCTTGCCTTCGATACCGCGGATACCGAACCCGCCGGGGATCAGTACACCGTCCACGTCGCCCAGCACTGCCGCGGCGCCGCTTGCGGTTTCGCAGTCGTCGGAGGCCACCCAGCGCATCTCGACCTTGGCATGGTGCTTGAACCCGCCGGCGCGCAGCGCCTCGGCGACCGAAAGGTAGGCATCGGAAAGGTCGACGTACTTGCCCACCAAAGCAATTCGCACGGTCTCGTGCGGCTCGTGCACCCGTCGCAGCAGGTCGTCCCATTCGGTCCAGTCGACGTCGCGGAACGGCAGGTTGAGCCGGCGCACCACGTACGCGTCGAGCTCCTCGCGGTGCAGCACCTTGGGGATGTCGTAGATCGAGGGCGCGTCGGGCGTGGAGATGACGCCGTCGATATCGACGTCACACATCAGCGCGATCTTGTTCTTCAGCGGCTCGGGAACGTCGCGGTCACAGCGCAGGATCAACGCATCCGGCGTGATACCGATGCTGCGCAGCGCCGCCACCGAGTGCTGGGTCGGTTTGGTCTTCAATTCGCCTGATGGCGCCAGATAGGGCACCAGCGACACGTGCAGGAAAAAGACGTTCTCCCGGCCGAGGTCGTGACGCACCTGACGTGCCGCCTCCAGGAACGGCTGTGACTCGATATCGCCTACGGTGCCGCCGATTTCGGTGATCACGACGTCTGGACGGTTGCCGTCGGCGTCCGGCTCGGCCATCGCCAGGATCCGCCGCTTGATCTCGTCGGTGATATGCGGGATCACCTGGACGGTGTCACCGAGGTATTCGCCCCGGCGTTCCTTGGCGATCACCGTCGAATACACCTGTCCGGTAGTGACATTCGCCGAACCAGACAGGTCACGGTCGAGGAACCGCTCGTAATGACCGACGTCGAGATCGGTCTCGGCGCCGTCCTCTGTGACGAAAACCTCGCCGTGCTGGAAGGGGTTCATGGTGCCCGGGTCGACGTTCAGGTAGGGATCGAGCTTCTGCATCGTCACCTGCAACCCGCGCGCGGTCAGCAACTGTCCGAGACTGCTGGCGGTCAACCCTTTGCCAAGCGAGGAGACGACGCCGCCGCTGACGAAGAGGTGCTTGGTGGCGGTTTGCGGATGCTTACGCAAAAGAGCAACCTCCGTGAAGACGGCGCAGGGTTGGCTTCCGACCCACGGAACCCCACCCTAACACTGACCTCGCGGACCGGTCGCTGACACGCCCGGCCGCCGCTACTGCGCGACCGTGAGGGCGCCGGCGCCGTGACCGATGCCGTACTGGCCGGTGCGTCCGCCGTTGACCAGGTCGGCCAGCCCCAGGACGGCGGTGATCCGCCCGGGTTCGGCGTCCACGTCGTCGACGGTGCTGATCGCCGAGGCGACGCCCGCGTCGGCGCGGGCCACTGCGACCGCGGCCGTTCCGACCGACGACCCGTCGCGCCCGGCCAGCACCACGCCCGAACCGTGCGGGGCCAGTCCCGCGGCGAAGCGCGCCACGGTCGCCCCCTGGTTGCCGGCGTCGTCGCCGAGGCCGCCGCCGGTGATCACCAGCGCGGCGTTGGATGCGCCGATGTGCTGGTCGCGGTAGGCGATAAATCCGGTGTCGCGCAGTGCAGCCAGCACGGTGTCGCGCTGGGTGTCGTCGACGGGCAGAACCGCAGGATCCCGGTTGATCAATAGTGCGATGCCCAGCAGGTCGCCGGCCTGCGAGCCCTGGTCCACCAGCTTGGTGCTCAACTGGGCACCCGCCGGCACGATGGACGAGTTCACCACCGAACGCAGTTTCTCCGCGGAGTTGGCGTCGACGAACTCCTGCGTCAGCGACACCGTGCCGCTGACCGCTCCCCCGGCCTGACCGATGACCTGCGACAGCGCGTCGACGTCGTCGTCGTGTGCATCCGGAGTGCGGAAGACGACGACGGACTTGCCGGTCAGCGCGTCATGAACAATCCGCCCCGCCATCTGCGCATCGAAAGCGTTTGCCGCGGTGAGCTTTTCATTCAAGACGTTTTTCTGGTCGTTCAGTGAGTTGATCTGGGAGTGCAGATCGCGCTTTTCCTCGCGCAGTCCCGACAGCAATGTGTCCGACAGCACGCCCGAGCCCAGGACGACTCCGACCGCCAGCGCAAGGAACACTGCGGCCAGCGAAATCGCGTGGTGCCGTAGGGAGATCACTGTTCTAGCTGACCCAGCCCTGGACCCAGAGGGAGAATCGGTTCCAGTACTCCACGACCCAGTGCATCACCAGGGCGTCGGTACGTGAGACCCACAGCATGATGCTGATCGCGATCAGCATCGCCAACACCAGGAACGCGATGGCACCGGCCGAAATCCGGTTGCGGTACAACGTGGCAACCGCCTTGGCGTCCACCAGCTTTTCCCCCACCCGCAGCCGGGTCAGGAACGTCGAGGGGTTGCTCTGCTGGCGGGTCCGGTCGAAAAACGTCTCGATGTTGGCGGTATGCCCCGCGGTCACCAGCAATGCGGCGCCGTGATGATCGGCCAGGAGCAGCGCCAGGTCCATGGGGGAACCGGCGGCCGGGAATGTCCTTGCACCGACGCCGAGATCCTGGATGCGCTCCAGGCCGGGCGCGTGGCCGTCGGCGTCGGCCGGCAACACCACCTGCGCGCCGCATTTGAGGACGTCGGCGCTCATTTGGCTCGGGTCACCGACGATGATCTGCGGGCGATAACCCGCCTTGCGCACCACGTCGGCGCCCGTGCCGACGCCGATCAGCACGGGTTGGTATTCCTTGATGAACGGCTTGAGGCGCTTGAGGTCTTCCTCGGCCTGCGGCTCGTCGCCGACCACCACTACGTGCCGGCGGCGCAAATCGACGTCGATGTCGGGGATGCCGATTCCGTCGATCAGCAGCGGGCTTTCGCTGCGGATGAATTCAATTGTGTTGCCCGCGAAGGCTTCCAGGTGCGCAACCAGGCCGCTCTTGGCCTCCTGCATCAGGTCGGCGATCTCGTGGTCCGTGCGCTCGGTGCCCCGGACCAGCCGCCGATCGCCGGAGTAGACCCCGCCGTTGTACAGCCGGATCTTGGCGCCGTCCTTGACCTTCTTGAAGACCTCGGGGCCGGTCTCGTCGATGAGCGTGACACCGTTGGCCACCAACACCTCTGGGCCCTGATTGGGATAGCGTCCCGACACCGACGGGGACGCGTTGACGACGGCGGCGATCTCGGCGTCAACGAGCGCGTCGGCGGTGATCCGGTCCAGGTCCAGCACGTCCAGCACCACGATGTCGCCGGGGCATACGCGTCGCAGCAGCCGGTCGATGTCGCGGTCGACGCGGGCGGTACCGACGACACCCGGCCGCTCGGTGTTACGGGACAAAAGCGCTGACATCCTCATGCGGCGATTCTGTCGGCGAACCCGCGGTCAGACGTGGAGGCGCGCCGTAACAGGAGCCTCAGAAGTTGAATCTTGTCACATCTGTCACAAGCAAAGAAGTGGTCAGGAGGCCGCGATCCGATCACATTGCGCGGCCTCGAGCAGTTCGCGGGCGTGGGCGCGGCCGCTGTCGGACTCACCGAGCCCGGCCAGCATCCTGGCCAGCTCGGCCACCCGCTCGTCGCCGTCGAGACGCCGTACCCCGCTGGCGCCGTCCCGCCCGGTGCTGTCCACCATCAGGTGCACGTCGGCGTAGGCGGCCACCTGCGGCAGGTGCGTCACCACGATCACCTGCTGGCTGCGGGCCAACCGCGCCAGCCGGCGACCGATCTGCACCGCCGCCCGGCCACCGACGCCGGCGTCGACCTCGTCGAACACCATCGTGGTGCCCGCCGTCTGTTTTCGCGATGTCGCCAGCACCACCTCGAGGGCCAGCATCACCCGGGACAGCTCGCCGCCGGACGCGCTCTTGGACAACGGCAGCACCGTCATGCCGCGGTGGGCGGCGAAGCCGAACTCGATCTGGTCGATGCCGTCCCCGCCGGCGTGCACGCGCGCTCCCGAAGGCAGCGTCAGCGCGGCGGCGTCGTCGCCACCGGCCGACAGCGTGGTCACCGTGATCGTGAATTCGGCGTCGGCCATTGCGAGGCCGGACAGCTCAGCGGTGACCGCTTTGGCCAGTCGCTTGGCTGCTTGGCCGCGAGACTTGCTGAGATCCGCTGCAGCGTCGGCTAATTGGGCTGCCAATTCGTCGACGCGGCGCTGCAGCCCGGTTAATGCTTCTTCGGATACATCCAACTGGGCCAGCCGTTCTCGCGATTCGCGGGCCCACGCCAGCACTCCGTCGATGTCGGCGGCGTATTTGCGGGTCAGCGTGCGCAACTCGGCCTGACGGGCCAGCTTGGTGTCCAATGCGCTGGCATCGGCGGGGAGTTCGCTCAGGTATGCGCCAAGTTCCCGAGCGGTATCGTCGACCACCGTCAGCGCCTCGTCGAGTTGATCGGCCAGCCCGCGCAGCGTGGTGTCATCGGTCGACTCCAGTGCCGCCTTGGCCCGGGCCAGGCAGTCCGACGCCGCGGCGGGCCCGGATTCCGCGGTGTCCTCGGCAGCTCCGGACAACGCCGCACGGGCACGTGCGGCCGCCTCCCGCAACGCATCCAGTTCGGAGAGGCGGCGAATGTCGTCGATCAGCGCGTCGTCCTCACCGGGCGCCGGGTCCACCATGTCGATCTCGTGCAACGCGAATTTGAGCCGATCGGCCTCCTGCGCCAATTCGCGTGCCCGGTCGCTGCGGTCGATGAGGTCACGTCGCGCCGATAGCCACGCGTCGCGCAGTTTGCGGTATCGCTCCAGCCGCGCACCGACGTCGGCGAACCGGTCGAGCGCAGCGCGTTGCTCGTCGGGCCGCATCAGGCGCAGCTGGTCGTTCTGCCCATGCAGGGTAAGCAATTCCGCGGTGAAACCGCTCAGCGACTTGGCCGGCACGCTGCGGCCGCCGAGGTAGGCGCGTGACGGCCCGTCGCGGCTGACCGAACGCAACGCGATCACGCTGCCGTCCTCGTCCCGATCGGCCCCGGCGGCGTCGAGTATCCCGTCGATGCGTGATGCCGCGGTCTCGTCGAGATCGACTGTGCTGAAACGACCTTCGACGACCGCACGGCCGGCTCCGGAACGCACCCGGGTGGCGTCGGCGCGTGCGCCGCCGAGCAGGTGCAGCCCGGTGACCACCATGGTCTTTCCGGTGCCGGTTTCGCCGGTCAGCACCGTCAGGCCGCGGTCGAACTCCGCGGTCGCGACGCTGATGGCGCCGAGCGACTCGATCCGTATTTCGGTCAGCACGGCTATTGCCCGCGCCAGCCCGTGACCGGCAGCCGGAACTTTCGCACCAGACGGTCGGTGAACGGCGCACTGTCCAATCGCGCCCATTTCACGGCCGTCTCGCACCGCGTCACCTCGAGCCTTCCGCCCGCGGGCACCCGCATCTCCCGGCGGCCGTCGCAGAACACCAGCGCGTCGTGCCCACCCGCCTCGATTTCGATCGCGACGGTGGCGTCGGGGCTGGTCACCATCGGCCGGGCGAACAGCGCGTGAGCGTTGTTGGGGACCACCAGGATTGCCTCCAGGTCCGGCCACAGCACCGGCCCGCCGGCGGAGAACGCGTACGCGGTGGATCCGGTCGGTGTCGACACCAGCACCCCGTCGCAGCCGAACGTCGACACCGGGCGGCCGTCGACCTCGACGACCACGCCGAGGACTCCCAGTCGCGGACCCTTCTCCAGGCTGGCGTCGTTGAGCGCCCATCCGCGGTCGATGACGCGGCCCCCGGCGCGGACCGCGACGTCGAGCGTCAACCGCTCCTCCACCCGGTAGGTCCGGGCGATGACATGCTCGAGCACGGTGTCGATATGCTCCGCCTCCGCTTCGGCCAAGAAGCCGATGCGGCCCAGGTTGACGCCCAGCACCGGAATGCTCGCATTGCGTGCCAGCTCGGCAGCTCGCAAGAACGTGCCGTCGCCGCCGAGCACAATCACCAGTTCGCATCCGTCGGCGGCGCGCGGATCGGCGTCGACCACGTCGATGTCGACGCCCAACGCGCGCATGTCGTCGGGCGCCAAGTGCAGCGATCCCCGGTCGACAGCCTCGGCCGACAGCATGCGCAGCCCAATGCCGTTGTCGCCCAGCACTTTCTCGACACGGCGCGCGGTCTCGGTCGCCTCCTCGCGGCCGGTGTGCACCACCAGCAGAACAGTGCGTTCCTTGGTCATTGCGGCCCCTCGGCGACGGCGTCGGTCACTGCGCGCACCAGCGCATCGTCCAACAAGCCTTGATTCGTGCGCAGCCACAGGAAGTATTCGACGTTGCCCGACGGCCCCGGTAGCGGGCTGGCGGTGACGGCGATCGTGTGCCAGCCCAGTTTTTCGGCGGTTCGCGCCACGCTGAGTACGGCGTCGGCCCGCAACGCCGGATCGTGTACCACTCCGCCGGCTCCGACCTGGCCTTTGCCCACCTCGAACTGCGGCTTCACCATGGGAACGATATCGGCGCCGGGCGACGCGCACTCAGCCAGCGCGGGCAACACCGTCGTCAGCGAGATGAACGACAGGTCGGCCACTATCACGTCGACCGGGCCGCCGATGACCGCCGCCGACAAGTTCCGGGCATTGGTTCGCTCGACGACGACGACCCGTGGATCCGAGCGCAGCGGCCAGGCCAGCTGGCCGTAGCCGACGTCCGCGGCAATCACCTCACGGGCTCCGCGGTCCAGCAGCACTTGCGTGAATCCACCGGTTGACGCGCCGGCGTCCAGACAGCGACGGCCTTCGACGCTGATGCCGAAGGTGTCGAGCGCACCGATCAGTTTGTGGGCACCACGCGACACCCAGGCGCGGTCGGCATCGTCGGCCACACGCAGGGTCGCGGTGACCGCGACTGCGGTGGCGGGTTTGACCGCCGGCATGCCGTCGATGCTCACCTTGCCGGCACCGATCAGTTCGGCGGCCTGCTGGCGGGATCGCGCCAGTCCGCGCCGAACCAATTCGACGTCAACACGGGCACGCCGTGGCACGCAGTCAGCCCTTCTCCGCCATCTCCAGAGCGCGCACCAGCGTGTCGTGCGCCTCGGAAAGACGGCGCGCTATTTCCTCGAGTTTGGCCTCGTCAAGCTCGTTCACGTCGTCGTCAAGCTCGGGCAGCTCGGCGAGCACAGCGTCGATCTGGGCGCGAATCTGATCAGGTTCCATAGTCATTGCGCTCCTAACGCTAGCCGATTTACGCCAGGGACCAGCGCTGCAGGGCGTTACGGGCGGTGTCGTCGCCCGCCTTGATGGTGACGGGGCCGTCGTCGGTATCCGCGTCCCACACCGCGCTGGCAACGGCACGAACAATCGACAAGCCGTCGCCGCCCTCGTCGTCACCGCGGCTGCTGACGGTCAGCGTTGCATCTCGAATCTCGACATGCCAGGCCCGCTGTGGCGCTACCGCGACCACGTCGGTCTCCTGGTGCAGGGAGCGCAAGTCGTGGCCAATATGCGTGGGCCGTTGTGCAGGTATGGCATGCACCGCATCGCGCGCGGAATTGACCCCGGTGAGCACCATCATGCTGGGCAGCCCTGCCGCGTTGGCCCCGGCGATATCGGTGTCCAGCCGGTCCCCGACAACCAGCGGTGCGCGAAAGTCGCCGCGCGCCAACGCATCTTCGATAAGCGCGGGCGCCGGTTTGCCGGCTATCTGCGGTTCGGCGTCGGTGGCGGTTTTCAGCGCGGCCACCATAGCCCCGTTGCCGGGCAGCAGTCCGCGCTCCGACGGCAGGGTGGGGTCGACGTTGGCTGCCACCCACAGCGCCCCGGCCCGGATAGCCAACGCGGCCTCGGCCAGGTCCGTCCAGCAGGTTTGCGGCGAGTGGCCCTGCACGACGGCGTCGGGCTTGTCCTGCGCCAGCCGCACCGGCTGCAATCCGACCGCGGCGATCTCGTCGGCCAGCGACTCGGTGCCGACGATCAGCACGCGGGAGTCGGGGGGCAGCTGGCCGGCCAGCACGTGGGCGGCGGTGTGCGCGCTGGTGACGACGGCGTCGCCGGTGGCGTCCAGGCCGAGATCGCGTAGATGGGCCGCCACCTCGTCCGCGCTACGGGAGGCGTTGTTGGTGATGAACAGCTTGCGGCCGGGCGCCTTGTCCAGCGACTCCACCGCGCCGTCGGTCAGCTGGTGACCGCGAAACACCGTGCCGTCGAGGTCCAGAAGCAGGCAATCGTAGTCCTGCGCAAGCGTTCCCACGTCAGCCGAGCTCACTCACCCGGTCTTCGGCGTCGGTGACACCGTCGACATCGGCGGCCGCGGCGCGCAGGAACCACTGCAGCGCCTCGTCGCCGCGGTCGAGGGCCAGCAGTGTGTCGGCGTAGGCGTAGAACAACCGGGCGGCGGTCGTTCCGGTGCGCGCCGGATCGAGCTGCGGGGTGGACAGCACCATCAGCGCCTGTTCGAGCTGGCCGAGGTCCGCGCGGGCGCCCGCGGCGACAATGCGCAGCTCATCGGCGTCATCGCCGCTGAGTTGCGCCGCTTCGGGGCCGCGCGCCAACTCGACGGCGCGTTCGGGCCGGCCGAGACCGCGTTCGCAATCGGCGATCAGCGCAAGCAGCGACGATTTGCTGCCCATCCGGCGGGCGGCCCGCAACTCCGCCAGGGCTTGCGCCCAGTCGCCGCAACGGTAAGCCGCGATCCCGACCGCTTCGCGGACCGCGGCGATGCGGCCGGACCGGGCGCGGGCCGCCCGCGCGTGCTCCAGCGCGGCTTGCGGGTCATCGTCGAGCAACTCACCGGCAGCGACCAGGTGGCGGGCCACGGCATCGGCGGTGGCCCGGTCCAAAGTGCTGAGCTCACGCCGGATTTCGGGCGCGAGTTGGCGCGGCTCGATGTCGGGTGGGACCGGCGGTGTAGCGCGGTTGTCGTCGTTGTGCGGGGGTTGCGGCTGGGCTCGGCGCGCCCGGCCCGGGCCCGATTGGGGCCCTCGCGGCCCGCGCCGCCGTCCCCGTTCCTCCCGGCCGTTGTGCGTGTCCACTCGTGCCATTCACCTCCGATTACATCCCTGGATCAAAGGATACGGGTACATTCAACGGCGCCATAATTAAGCATCGGTCAAGCGCAATTTCTGCAAATTAAAAAAGGGCACCTTGTGGGTGCCCTTTTTTGTGGGTGTTCGGCGGTGTCCTACTTTTCCACCCGGGGTGGGT
>NZ_LQOM01000051.1 GCF_002101595.1 Mycobacterium celatum | reverse complement strand
CACGAGAACGCTCAGCTGACGCCAGCCGCCTAAACGCCACACGCAAATACGTCACCGAAATTCCGACCCAGACCACTAAGGCTTGGCGCGGCCCAATCGATGGTTTGTCCCTCACCCCAGTGGTCGATGGTCGACCGGACGCGAGTCATGAGCTCGATCCACTTCGTCCGGCCCGGTGAACCATCGTCGTCAAGTACCCCGCTGGCGAAAGTCGCGAGCAGGACCAGCGCGCGGACTCGCTGCGGATAGGTCGCGGCGAACAGCATGCTGATCGACCCGCCCTCAGAAAACCCCAGCAATGCCACCTGATTACAGCCGGCTGCGTCCAGTACTGACCGCAAGTCGTCGGCGCGACCATCCAGCGTCGGCACCGAATCCACCGGGTCGTAGAGCCCGGTGCCGCGCTTGTCGTACAGAATCACCGGTGCGAACGAAGCCAGTTCTCCGACGAAGGTCACCCAACCGGGATCGGCCCACAGCATGTCGACGTGCGAGACCCAACCCGCAACGATGACCAGGTCCATCGGACCGCCGCCGACGGCCTTCCGCGTAGCGCGTCTGGGGCTGCCCGACCATTGCCGTCAGTATCCTCCGGCCGCCGCTCAAACAGTCGGTGAATAGGGCAGGCTGCTGCCGGTGTTCTCGTCGACGGCGACGTGCCCGCCTAGGTAGGGGAACGCGCGCTGCGTGCAGGCCGGGCGGTTGCAGATCTTGCAGCCGGCGCCGATCGGAACCGCGGTGCCCGGGTCGTCGACTGCGACCCCGGTGGAGTAGACCAGCTTGTGCGCATGGGCCAGGTCGCATCCCAGGCCGATCGCGAAGCTGGTGTGCTGGCCCAGATATCCGCGGCCCTGCGGGGTGGTGGTCTTGGCGATCCAGAAGTAAGACCGACCGTCGGGCATCTGGGCCACTTGGGTGACGATCCGGCCCGGCTGGGCGAACGCGTCGTGCACCACCCACAGCGGGCAGCTGCCGCCTACCCGGCTGAAGTGAAAAGCCGTGGCGGACTGGCGTTTCGAGATGTTGCCCGCCTTGTCGGTGCGGACGAAGATGAACGGCACCCCGCGGCACTGTGGGCGTTGCAGCGTGGACAGCCGATGACAGACAGTTTCGAAGCCGACTTCGAAGCGGCGGCCCAGCAGGTCGATGTCATAGCGCAATTCTTCGGCGGCGCTGTGGAATTGGCGATACGGCAGCAGGAATGCGCCGGCGAAGTAGTTGGCCAGCCCGATGCGAGCGACGCCGCGGGCTTCGGGGCTGAGCTGGTCGTCGGTGGCGAGGATCGCCGAGATCAGCTCCGACTGGCTGACCAGCGCCAGCTGGGTGGCGATCTGAAACGCCCGCTGGCCCGGTCGCAGCCAGTGCGCCACCCGAAGCACCCGGGTGGCCGGATCGAATGAACGCTTGGTGGTCTCGGGCAGACCGTCGTCGACGGCCACGGTGATGCCGAACCGGTCCCGCATCAGCTCGGCGAGTTGGATGTCCAGCCCGCCGATCCGCATCCCGCAATCGGCGAACATCTGCTCGGCCGCGAGATCAAGGTCGCCGATGTAGTTGTTGCGGTCGTAGAAGAAATCGCGGACCTCTTCGAAGGGCATCGGGCCCTGTAGTGGGAGCGACGGCTCGGTGATCGCCCGCGAGCGGTACGCCTCCAGTTCCTCGGTGGCGTCGGCCAGGCGGCGGTGCACGGCCACCAGGCTGCGACCGAGCTCCGGCATCCGGGCAACCAGCTCCTCGACCTGCCCGCGGCTCACGCTTTCGGCGGCGGTAGCCGTGAACACCTCGGACAGGTCTGCGACCAGCCGAGCGTCCGAATCCGAGGAGAAGTAGTGCGCCGGCAGGTCGAAGCGCTCGGTGAGGGCGAGTAGCACCGGGACGGTGATCGGGCGCTGGTCGTTCTCCAACTGGTTGACGTAGCTGGTGGACAAGTCCAGGGCGCGGGCCAGCGCCGCCTGGGTCAGCCCGCGCTCCTCCCGCAAACGCCGCAGACGGGCCCCGGAGAACAACTTCGCCACGTAGACACCGTACTCCCGCGCGTGTTCACAATATCCGCAACTAGTGCTAGCAGAGGATGCAAAATTATGCACATCCAGGGACTTTCGTTCATCACCGGCGTTGCATAGTGTGCGGATATGATCACGCATCCGGTCCGGACCCGGCGCAGCGCCGACGACTTCCCCCTCACCGAGCATCTGGCCTACAAGATCGCCGAGGTGGCCGTCGACCCGGTCGAAGTCGAACCGGAAACCGAGGCGATGGTGCTCAACCGGATCATCGACGACGCCGCGGTCAGCGCGGCGGCAGTGTTGCGCCGCCCGGTGACCGTCGCCCGTCACCAAGCGCTGCCACACCGGTCCCGACCCGGCGCAACGGTGTTCGGCGTCGACGGCAGCTATTCGGCGGAATGGGCGGCGTGGGCCAACGGTGTGGCGGCACGCGAACTCGACTTCCACGACACGTTTCTCGCCGCCGAATACTCCCATCCCGGCGACAACATCCCCCCGCTGGTGGCCGTCGCCCAGCAGCTCGGCATTCGCGGCGCCGACCTGATCCGCGGCATCGCCACCGCCTACGAGATCCAGATCGACCTGGCCCGCGGAATCTGCCTGCACGAGCACAAGATCGACCACGTCGCGCATCTCGGCCCGTCGGTGGCCGCCGGCATCGGCACCATGCTGCGGCTGGACACCGACACCATCTACCAGGCCATCGGGCAGGCGCTGCATCTGACCACCGCCACCCGCCAGTCCCGCAAGGGGTCGATCTCCAGCTGGAAGGCGTTCGCGCCCGCACACGCCGGCAAGGTGGCCATCGAAGCCGTCGACCGGGCGATGCGCGGCGAGCGGTCGCCCGCGCCGATCTGGGAGGGCGAGGACGGGGTCATCGCCTGGCTGCTGTCGGGCCCCGAGCACACCTACCACGTGCCGCTGCCCGCGCCCGGCGAACCCAAACGCGCGATCCTGGACAGCTTCACCAAAGAGCATTCGGCGGAATACCAAAGCCAGGCACCGATCGACCTGGCCCGCCGGCTGCGCCAACGCATCGGCGACCTCGACCAGGTGGCGTCGATCGTGCTGCACACCAGCCACCACACCCACGTGGTGATCGGCACCGGATCCGGTGACCCACAGAAGTTCGACCCGGACGCGTCGCGGGAAACCCTCGATCATTCGCTGCCGTACATATTCGCGGTCGCGCTGCAGGACGGTAGCTGGCACCACGAACACTCCTACGCGCCGGAGCGGGCCCACCGGTCCGACACGATTGCGTTGTGGCACAAGATCTCCACCGTCGAGGACCCGGAGTGGACCCGTCGTTACCACTCGACCGATCCCGCGGAGAAGGCGTTCGGCGCCCGCGCGGAGGTGACGCTCAAGAGCGGCGAGGTGATCAGCGACGAACTCGCTGTCGCCGACGCCCACCCGCTGGGTGCGCGGCCCTTCGGGCGGGAACAGTACGTCGCCAAGTTCGCCGAGCTCGCCGACGGTGTTGTCAAACCCGCCGAGCAGCAACGATTCCTGGCCGCGGTCGACGGCCTCGCCGACATGAAGCCCGGCACGCTGGCCGCGCTGAATGTGCTGGTCGACCCGCAGGTTCTGGACAAGGCGCCGACCGTCCCGTCGGGAATCTTCCAGTGAACGGACTGCTGGTTGCGGCAAAAAGTGCCGCCGACAAACGGGTGGCTTTTCGTGACGGGCTGAATTCCGGGCGGCTGCAACGTTTTCCGGGGGCGTTCTCGCCGCTGGTGGCCAAGCTGGTCGCGGACATCGGATTCGACGGCGTGTACGTGTCCGGCGCGGCCCTGTCCGCCGACCTGGGTCTGCCCGACGTCGGGTTGACGACGCTCTCCGAAGTGGCCGCTCGTGGTGCGCAAATCGCAGCCGCCACCGAACTACCCACGCTGATCGACGCCGACACCGGATTCGGCGAACCGCTCAACGTCGCACGCACCGTCACGATGCTGGAAGACGCCGGTCTGGCAGGTTGCCACCTCGAGGACCAGGTCAACCCGAAGCGCTGCGGCCACCTGGACGGCAAGGACGTCGTCCCGAAGGCCGAGATGGTCAAGCGGATCCGGGCGGCCGTAGCGGCGCGACGCGACCCCAATTTCGTCGTCTGCGCCCGGACCGACGCCGCCGGCGTCGAGGGGATTTCCGCCGCGCTCGGACGGTCCCGCGCCTACGCCGACGCCGGCGCCGACCTGATCTTCACCGAGGCGCTGACCGAGGCGGCCGACTTCGAGCGGTTCCGCGCCGCGCTGGACGTGCCGCTGCTGGCCAACATGACCGAGTTCGGCAAGTCGCCGCTGCTGAGTACCCAGCAACTGGCCGACATCGGCTACAACGTCGTCATCTACCCGGTCACCACACTGCGGCTGGCGATGTTCGCCGTCGAAGCCGGTCTGCGCGAGATCCACACGACCGGCACACAATTCGGCCTACTCGGGAAGATGCAACACCGCCGCCGGCTCTACGAGTTGCTGCGCTACGCCGACTACACCCAGTTCGACAACGACATCGCGGAAGGAAACCGATGATTCACAAGGGTCTGGCCGGCGTCGTCGTCGACACCACGGCCATCTCCAAGGTGGTGCCGGAGACCAATTCGCTGACCTACCGCGGCTACCCGGTCCAGGACTTGGCCACGCACTGCTGTTTCGAGCAGGTCGCCTATCTGCTGTGGCACGGCGAACTGCCCACCGACGCCGAGCTGGCGCTGTTCTGCCAACGCGAACGCGCCAGCCGTCGGCTGGACCGCTCGATGCTGTCGCTGCTGGCGAAGCTGCCCGACAACTGCCACCCGATGGACGTCGTGCGCACCACGATCAGCTACCTGGGCGCCGAGGATCCCGACGAGGACGACAGCGCCGAATCGGCCAACTACGCCAAGGCATTGAGGATGTTCGCGGTGTTGCCGACGATCGTGGCCGCCGATATGCGCCGCCGTCGCGGCCTGGAGCCGATCGCCCCGCACAGCCACCTCGGGTATGCGGAGAACTTCCTGCGAATGTGCTTCGGCGAGGTGCCCGAACCGGTCGTCGTCTCGGCGTTCGAGCAGTCGATGATCCTCTACGCCGAACACGGCTTCAACGCCTCGACGTTTGCGGCGCGAGTAGTCACCTCGACACAGTCCGACATCTACAGTGCGGTCACGGCGGCGATCGGTGCACTCAAGGGTCGGCTGCACGGCGGCGCCAACGAGGCCGTCATGCACGACATGGTCGAAATCGGCCATGCCGACAACGCGGCGAAATGGTTGCACGGCAAGCTTTCCCGCAAAGAAAAGGTTATGGGCTTCGGCCACCGCGTCTACAAGAACGGCGATTCGCGGGTGCCGACGATGAAACAGGCCCTGACCCGGGTCGCGGAGGTCCGCGACGGGCGGCGCTGGCTGGACATCTACAACGTGCTAGAGCGCGAAATGTTCGCGGCAACCGGGCTCAAACCGAACCTCGACTTCCCGACCGGCCCGGCCTACTACCTGATGGGCTTCGACATCCCAATGTTCACACCGCTGTTCGTGATGAGCCGCATCACCGGGTGGACAGCCCACATCATCGAGCAGGCCGGATCCAATGCGCTCATCCGCCCGCTGTCCGAGTACTCGGGCCGGCCGCAGCGGGCGCTCGACTCAGCACGCAGCGGGGTGTGACTCGCAGTACGGGGTTGTCCCGCGGAATCGGTAGCGATGTCCGGCAACCCAGCGGTAGATCGCTTCCTCGATGAACCGGATACCGGGGATGCGGTACAGCATCAGCGGCAACCTGGTGCCGATCGCGGCCGACACCGCGGCGTTCATGGCCTCTGCACCGGAGTAGACGGCTCCGGACGAGTCCAACCACCGACCCGAATCCAGCAGCTGTGACCGCGGAATGCCCAGGCGCTCAGCGACTCCCGGGCCCTGCAGCGGCTCCGTCTGCATCTGGCCGGTTCGATTGTGCCTCAGGATGAATTCCACTGAGCGCGTGCACATTCCGCAAGCGCCATCAAAGAACAGGATTCCTGACACTGTTCACCTCCCTGATGCCGGCCATCGCGAAAACGAGTCCGGTACCGATCTCGGTCAGCGCGCTGAACCACGAAAACCAGGTTACGTTGATGTGCGGCGGCGAGACGAAGCTGTCCTGGTAGCCCGGGAACACCGTCGGCAGCAGGTGCGCATAAGTGAACACCAATGCGCTGCCGAACCCCACAATGATCGCGGCCTGCGGTGCGCGGGCATGCTGCTTCAGCACCATCACGATCGCCAACAGGACGAACAGCATCTGGGCCATGCCGCCGACCATGATGAACGGTGGTGATGCCGACATACCGCGGCGCAGATGATCCAGACCGTGCACGGCGAACCCGACCGCGAATGCGATTGCCGCCCAACGCAGATTGTCTCGGGGTTGATCGATGTGGTCGATCATGACGATCACCGTTCGTTGATCAGGTGCCGAAGTCGGCGTGCACAATCCGTTCTACTACTACGAACGGTAGTAGTCAAGGCTTTGGGTCTTGACTCTGTACTGCGGTATCGGGTGGACGCTGGGCAAATGGACGATTTGCGCAAGACCATCGCCACATTCATCCGGCACGACGTTGCACGGTTCATGGTTCCGATGATCCGGTTAGTGGCCGAGGGCAGACCGGTTGCGCTGGAACGGCTGGCGGCCGCGTCCGGCGTTCCCGTCGAGGAGATCGAGTCGTGGCTGCGCGCACAGCCGGGAACGGATTGGGACGAGGATGGGCGCTTGCTCGGCTTCGGACTGACGCAGCGGTCGACCCGACATCGCTACATCGTCGACGGCCGAGTGTTATACACATTCTGTGCTGCCGACACGTTGATCTTCACCCCGATCCTCGGCCGGCGTGCCTTCGTCGAATCAAGCTGTCCCACAACAGGCCAATCGATCCGACTGGAGGTCACCCCCGAGGCGGTGAGATCGGTCGACCCGCCGACGACAGTCATTTCCCATGTCAACCTATGCTGCGGCGCACATGACATTCGCGGCTCATTGTGCGAGCACGGTCATTTCTTCGCCTCCGCGAATGCTGCTGAGGACTGGCGCAATGCTCACCCCGACGGGGAGGTTCGCCCGGTCCGCGAGCTTTTCGATATCGCCGTTGCTGTCTGCTGCGAGCTGGGATGGACGGCGCGAGTGCCTTGACCCTGCACTGGGGTACAGGGTTTACCGTCGGTTATGCGAACGATGGAGGTCGCCCAACAGGCCGGGGTGAACGCCCAGACGTTGCGCTATTACGAGCGACGCGGGTTGCTGCCCGATCCACCCCGCACGGTCAGCGGGTATCGCAGCTACGGGCCCGAGGTCGTGCGCCGGGTGCGGTTCGTCAAACGCGCACAGGAACTGGGCTTTAGCCTGGCCGAGATCGACGTGCTGCTTCACCTGGCCGAAGGTGGGCCGGAGTCCTGTGATGCGGCCCGGGAGCTGGCCGAGCACAAGGTCGCCGGCCTGGATGCAAAAATCGCTTCCCTGCAAGCGATGCGGGAATCGCTGAGGACGCTCATTGCCACTTGCGCCAGACCCCCAGCTGAGCGGGCCTGCCCATTGCTGGACAGCTTGGACTCATGAACAGTCCCGCCCGGGACCCAATTCGAGTCCAGATCTTGCATGTCCCCGACTGTCCGCTGACGGGACAACTGCGCGACACCCTCGAGGACTGCCTGGAGCACGTCGGGTTTGCGGTAAGGGTCGAAGAGCTCGAAGGGGCCTACCCATCGCCCACGCTGGTCATTGACGGCATCGACGTGGCCACCGGTGCTCCACCGTCCCGGGAGATCTGCTGCCGTCTCGACCTACCCACCTGCGCCCAGATCGCTAGGGCATTGAACCGTGCTGCGCGACACCCCGGTTTCTCGACTTGCTTCTAGAACACGTTCTAATCTGTCGGCCATGGGATTTCTCAAGCCCGAGCTGCCGCAGATCGACATGGCCGAATGGAGCAAAGGGACGCGCTCCGAGAAGATCCGCCCGATGGCCAAGCACTGGGCCGAGGTCGGCTTCGGGACGCCGGTCGCGCTGCACCTGTTCTACGTGGTCAAAATCCTGCTGTACATCCTGGGCGGCTGGCTGTTCGCGCTGGCCACCAAGGGCATCGACGGGTTCACCGCCGTGGGCTCCTGGTGGTCGGAGCCCATCGTGTTCGAGAAGGTCGTGCTCTACACCATGCTGTTCGAGGTCGTCGGGCTCGGCTGCGGGTTCGGGCCGCTGAACAACCGGTTCTTCCCGCCGATGGGCTCGATCCTGTACTGGCTGCGACCCGGCACCATCCGGCTGCCACCGTGGCCCGGCCGCATCCCTCTCACCGCGGGCACCGCACGGACCCCGGTGGACGCCGCGCTGTATGCGGCGCTGCTGGTGATGACGCTCTGGGCGTTGTTTTCCGACGGCACCGGCCCGGTCCCGACGCTGGGCACCACTGTCGGTCTGCTGCCGATGTGGCAGATCTGGGCGATCCTGGGCCTGTTGGCCGTTCTCGGCCTTCGCGACAAGGTGATCTTCCTGGCCGCCCGCGGCGAGGTGTACGCGTCGATGGCGGTGACGTTCCTGTTCGGGGGCGCCGACCTGATCGTCGCGTCCAAAGTCGTGTTCCTGGTCATCTGGATGGGCGCGGCCACATCGAAACTCAACAAGCACTTCCCGTTCGTCATCTCGACGATGATGTCCAACAATCCGCTCGTCCGGGCGAAGCCGATGAAGCGCGCGTTCTTCGAGCACTTTCCCGACGACCTGCGGCCCGGGCGGGTGTCGCGCGTTCTGGCCCATGCCAGCACCGCGATCGAGATGCTGGTGCCGCTTGTGTTGTTCTTCTGCCACGGCGGCTGGCCGACCGCAATCGCAGCGGCGGTGATGGTGTGCTTCCACCTCGGCATCCTGACCGCGATTCCGATGGGCGTGCCGCTGGAGTGGAACGTCTTCATGATCTTCGGCGTGCTGTCGCTGTTCGTCGCCTACGCGGATCTCGGCCTGCGAGACCTGAAACACCCTGTGCTGGTGGCGATCCTGTTCGTGGTGATCGCCGGCGTCGTCGCCCTGGGCAATCTGTTTCCGCGCAAGATCTCGTTCCTGCCCGGGATGCGCTACTACGCCGGCAACTGGGACACCACGCTGTGGTGCGTCAAGCCGTCGGCCGACGAGAAAATCGCGCGCG
The DNA here is from genome assembly GCF_002101595.1 of Mycobacterium celatum. GTDB lineage: Bacteria > Actinomycetota > Actinomycetes > Mycobacteriales > Mycobacteriaceae > Mycobacterium > Mycobacterium celatum. The sequence goes on along the minus strand of NZ_LQOM01000051.1, from coordinate 123,798 downwards.
GCCTCGTCGCGATCGCCAGCATGCCGAAGGCGCAGATGGAGCGGTTTTACGGCCAGGACCGGGCACCGATCCTGATGTACATGGGATATGCCTTCCGCGGCTTCAACACTCACGGGCGTGCCCTGTTCACCCTGGCCCACCGAGCGATGGCCGGCCACAACGAGGACGACTACGTCATCACCGACGGCGAGCGGATCTGTTCCACCGCGATCGGCTGGAACTTCGGCGACGGCCACATGCACAACGAGCAACTGATCGCCGCGATGCAGGAGCGCTGCCACTTCGAGCCGGGAGAGGTGCGCGTCGTGCTGCTCGACGCGCAGCCCATCCACCGCCAAACCCAGCAGTACCGCTTAGTCGACGCGGCCACAGGCGAATTCGAGCGCGGCCACGTCCGGGTCGCCGACATGGTGGTCCGCCAGCCCTGGGACGACGACGTGCCCGTGCATGTGGAGTCTGCGCCGCGCGTTTCCGACCGCCGAGCGTGAAGCTGGGTTCACTGTCGAGCGTGAGTGTGAACCCAACTTCACTCTCGGCGGGGAAAGCGGCTATATCTCCGCTCGCACCTGTCGCGCCGCGGCGACCATGTGCTCCAGCGACGCCGTCACTTCGTCGACCGTGCGGGTCTTGAGCCCGCAGTCCGGGTTGACCCAAAGCCGCTGCGCCGGAACGGCTTTCAAAGCTGCCCGCAGCGACCTGACGATCTCGTCGGTGCTCGGCACCCGCGGCGAGTGGATGTCGTAGACCCCCGGTCCCACGCTGTTAACGAACCCGACGGCGTTGAGGTCGTCAAGCACCTCCATGTGCGAGCGCGCCGCCTCGATCGAGGTGACGTCGGCGTCCAGGTCGGCGATCGCGCCGATCACTTCCCCGAACTCCGAATAGCACAGATGCGTGTGGATCTGGGTCGAGTCGGCCACCCCGGACGTCGCCAACCGGAACGCCCCGACCGCCCAGCGCAGGTACTCATCCTGGGCGGCGCGGCGCAGCGGCAGCAGCTCACGCAGCGCGGGCTCGTCGACCTGGATGACCTCGATTCCCGCCGACTGCAGATCGACCGTCTCGTCGCGGATCGCCAGCGCGACCTGCTGAGCGGTTTCGGCCATCGGCTGGTCGTCGCGCACAAACGACCACGCCAGGATCGTCACCGGACCGGTCAGCATGCCCTTGACCGGCTTGTCGGTCAGCGACTGCGCGTAGGTGATCCAGTCGACCGTCATCGGCTGCGGGCGTGACACGTCGCCGTAGAGGATCGGCGGGCGCACGCAGCGGCTGCCGTAGGACTGCACCCAACCGTTCTGGGTGGCGAAGAACCCGTCGAGCTGCTCGGCGAAGTATTGCACCATGTCGTTGCGTTCCGGCTCGCCGTGCACCAGCACATCGAGGCCCAGCCGCTCCTGCAACGCGACGACGTCGGCGATCTCGGCCTTCATGCGCCGCACGTATTCGTCCCGGTCGATCTCGCCGGACCGCAGCGCGGCGCGGGCCTTGCGGATCACGGGGGTCTGCGGGTAGGAGCCGATCGTGGTGGTCGGCAGCAGCGGCAGCTGCAGCCGCTCCTGCTGGCTGGCCCGGCGTTCCGCCGACGGGCCCCGCTGGGTGCCGGAAGCGACGATCGAGTCGATGCGGGCGCGGATCTGCCCGTTGTGCAGCCGGGGGTCCGAGCGGCGCGACGCCACCGCGGCATTGGAGGCAGCGATCTCGTCGGCGACGGCCTCGCGGCCGTCGCGCAGCGCCCGCGCCAACGTGACCACCTCGTGCACCTTCTCGGCGCCGAAAGCCAGCCAGCTGCGCAGGTTGTCGTCGAGATCCGTTTCCAACGCCAGCGAATACGGCACGTGCAGCGTCGAACACGACGTCGACACCGCTACATGGGCCGCCGACCCGAGCAGGGTCGCCAGCTTGCCCAGCGCCGCCTCGAGGTCGGTGCGCCAGACGTTGCGGCCGTTGACGATTCCGGCCACCAGTGTCTTGCCCGCCAGTTCAGGCACGGCGGCCACCGCGGTGTCGGGGGCGCGGACCAGGTCGACGCCGATCGCCTCAACGGGTGTGCGCGCCAGCGCCGGCAGGGCGGCGCCGGGGTCACCGAAGTAGGTGGCGACGTGGATCGCCGGCCGCCTGCTGACCGACCCCAGCGCGGTGTAGACCCGCTCGGCCAATTGAGGCGCGTCGGCGGTGATGTCGGTGACCAGCACCGGCTCGTCGAGCTGCACCCACTCGGCGCCGTTGTCGGCCACCAGCGACAGCAGCTCGGTGTAGACCGGGATCAGCTCGTCGAGGCGTTCGATCGGCGCGCGGGCGCCGTCGACCGCCTTGCTCAGCAGCAGGAACGTGATCGGTCCGATGACCACCGGACGCGCCGGAATCCCTTGCTCGCGCACCTCTTTCAACTCGGACAGCACCTTGTCGGGATTCAGCGTGAACCGGATGCCCGGCGCGATCTCGGGTACCAGGTAGTGGTAGTTGGTGTCGAACCACTTGGTCATCTCCAGCGGAGAGATGTCGTCGGTGCCGCGGGCCGCCGCGAAGTAGCGGTCCAGCTCGTCGGCGACGCCGTGTACGCGCTCTGGAAGCGCGCCGAGGAGCACCGCGGTGTCGAGCATCTGGTCGTAGTAGGAGAAGGTGTTGACCGGGACCGAGTCCAGGCCGGCGGCCGCCAGGTCCGACCAGGTATCGCGGCGCAGTGTGGCGGCGACGGATTCCAACTCGGATCGGCTGGTCCGGCCGGCCCAGTAGCCTTCGGTCGCGCGTTTGAGTTCGCGGCGCGGGCCGATGCGCGGGGAGCCGGTGACGGTGGCGGTAAACGGTTGAGCAGTCACGTGTTCGTCCTTCACTCGACATGGTGGTCATCGCCAGACGGACGCACGGCAACTACAACCGTTGCGGCCGAACGCCCATTCCACGAGGCGATGAGCCGCCGGACGCGGCGCGCCCGGCACAGCCGGCAGGTCTTCGGACTCGCAGGCGCGCACCCGTGGTGCTCCTACTGGCCGTCGCTTCCCGGTCTTTCGACCAGTGCTGATGACGGCGGTCGTTCCTGCATACCGCTGCGGGACAGTCCCGGACTCTCACCGGGTTCCCTCTCGCGACGCATTCTCAACATCGCTCGATGCCGGCATTCGTGCCGGCAGACCAGCTGCGCAGTCGAGATTACCCGGTGCCGATCGCCTCGGCGATCGGCACGTCGCCGGTGTTGAACTCGATGGTCCGGCGGATCGTCGAGTCGTCGTGCAGTGCGGCCGCCGCCACCAGGGCGACGTCCTCTCGCGGGACTTCGCGGCCGTGCGGCGCGCCACCGACCGCGATCCGGCCGGTCGCCGGGTCGAGGGTGAGCCGGCCGGGCCCCAGAATCGTCCAGGCCAGGTCGCTGGCGCGCAGGTGGGCGTCCGCCGCGGCCTTGGCCTCGGCATACGGAAAGAACGGGTCGTCTTGGGGGACACCGTGGTTCGGCCCGGCTCCGAAGTAGGACACCATCACGAATCGCCGCACGCCGGCCTGCCCGGCGGCGTCGACGACACGGACCGCGGCGTCCCGGTCGACGGCGTAGGTGCGTGCCGGGTTGCCGCCACCGGCGCCGGCGGAGAACACGACGGCCTCGTGCCCGGCGAGCAGGTAGGCCAGCGCATCGGTGTCGAGGTACTCGATATCGGCGACGACGGGCGTGGCGCCGGTCGCTGCCACGTCGTCGCTGTGGCCGGGATTGCGGAAGACCGACGTCACCTCGTCACCGCGGTCGCTCAGGATGCGGGCCAGGTGTAGCGCGACCTTGCCGTGGCCGCCGATGATCACGACACGTGCCATGGCGGCGACGCTACCCGCCGGCAGAGCACCCCCGCGGCGAGCCGTCCAACGGGTTGGTCAACAATCGAGGCACAACCCTCGTGTCAAAGGAGACCCCCATGGCTGAAGCCGTCATCGTCGAGGCAGTTCGTTCACCGATCGGGAAGCGCAACGGCGGCCTGTCCGGCGTACACCCCGCCGACCTGTCCGCGCAGGTGCTCAACGGACTCGTGCAGAAGGCCGGGATCGACCCGGAGATCGTCGACGACGTGATCTGGGGCTGCGTGATGCAAGCCGGCGAGCAGGCCCTCGACATCGCCCGCACCGCACTACTGACGGCCGGCTGGCCGGAGACCGTGCCCGGTGTCACCGTCGACCGTCAGTGCGGCTCCAGCCAGCAGTCGATCCACTTCGCCGCGGCCGGTGTGATCGCCGGGCACTACGACGTCGTCGTCGCCGGTGGCGTGGAATCGATGTCACGAACCCCGATGGGCTCCTCGCTGGCCAACGGCGGCCGGCCGTTCCCCCAAGCTTTCCTGGACCGCTACGACGGCGCGATCCCCAACCAGGGCATCGGCGCCGAGATGATCGCCGAACAGTGGGGATTCGACCGCACGACCCTCGACGAGTTCTCCCTCGGCTCCCACGAAAAAGCCGCGGCCGCACAGGATTCGGGAGCGTTCGACGATGAGATCGTCGCGATCAAGGACCAGGACGGCAATACCGTCCTCAAGGACGAGGGCATCCGCCGCGGCACGCCGATGGAGAAGATGGCCCAACTGAAACCCGCATTCAAGGAGGACGGCGTGATTCACGCCGGCAACTCCAGCCAGATCTCCGACGGGTCGGCGGCGCTGCTGTTCATGTCGGCGGACAAGGCGAAGTCGTTGGGGCTCAAGCCGATCGCCAGGGTGCACACCGCCACGCTGGCCGGTGCCAACCCGGTGATCATGCTGACCGCGCCGATCCCGGCGACCCAGAAGGCGCTGAAGAAGTCCGGTCTCAAGCTTGAGGACATCGGCGTGTTCGAGGTCAACGAGGCGTTCGCGCCGGTGCCGCTGGCGTGGCTGAAGGACATCGGCGCCGACGAGAAGAAGCTCAACCCCAACGGCGGGGCCATCGCATTGGGTCATCCGCTCGGCGGATCGGGCGCTCGCATCATGACCACGATGCTCTACCACATGCGGGACAAGGGAATTCGGTACGGACTGCAGACCATGTGTGAGGGCGGCGGCCAGGCCAACGCCACCATCGTGGAGCTGTTGTGAGCCAACCCGCGGTGCTCACCGAGCGCCGCGGCAACGTCGTGGTCATCACGATCAACCGTCCGGAGGCCCGCAACTGCGTCAACGGCGCCGTCAGTACCGGTGTCGGCGACGCGCTCGAACAGGCGCAACACGACCCCGGGGTGCGCGCAGTGGTGATCACCGGCGCCGGTGACAAATCCTTTTGCGCCGGAGCCGACCTCAAGGCGATCGCGCGCCGCGAGAACCTGTATCACCCCGACCACGGGGAGTGGGGCTTTGCCGGCTACGTGCACCACTTCATCGACAAGCCCACCATTGCCGCGGTCAACGGCACCGCGCTGGGCGGCGGGACGGAGCTCGCGCTGGCCAGCGACCTGGTGGTGGCCGAGGAGCGCGCCGCGTTCGGGCTGCCGGAGGTGAAGGTCGGGCTGATCGCTGGCGCCGGCGGGGTGTTCCGGATCGTGCAGCAGTTGCCGCGCAAGGTGGGACTCGAGATGCTGTTCACCGGTGAGCCGATCAGTGCGGCGGATGCGCTGAAGTGGGGGCTGATCAACCAGGTCGTTCCGAACGGCACCGTGCTGGACGCCGCGCTGGCGCTGGCCGCCCGGGTCACGGTGAACGCGCCGTTGTCGATCCAGGCCAGCAAGCGGATCGCCTACGGCGCCGACGACGGCGTCATACCCGACGAGGAGCCCGGCTGGGCGCGCACCACAAGGGAATTCGCGACGCTGCTGAAATCCGAGGATGCGAAGGAAGGTCCATTGGCCTTCGCCGAGAAGCGCCAGCCGGTGTGGAAGGCGCGCTAGCGGCGATCGCAAGGACGGCGAAGCCGGGCGCAGCGGGTCGGCGCCATAAGTCAGCGCGCCAGCGTGTTGACTGCCCGGCTGAAAACACCGGGAAGGGCTGCGGCCGCAGGCACAATGGCCCGCCGCGCCACGCGCGGCGTCGTACCCAGCACCAGCGCGCGGGTCAGCAGACGGTAGTCGCGGGTGATGCGTCGCCACTGGTCCTCGTAGGACAACGGGGCCTCGTTGACTATCGCGTTCACGGCTGCGGCAGCTTGCTTGACCGCCAGGCTGATGCCCTCGCCGGTCAGCGCGTCCTCGTATCCGGCAGCGTCGCCGACCAATAGCACCCGCCCGGCGACACGGCGCGAGACGACTTGGCGCAGCGGGCCGCAGCCGCGGGCCCGTCCGCGGCTGGCGCCCTGCAAGCAACGCGCCAGCCGCGGGAACCAGGCGAGTTCGGGTGGGCGGGTGGACAGGATCGCCACGCCCACCAGGTCGGGCTCGACCGGCGTCACGTACGCCTCGCCCCACGGGGACCAGTGCACCTCGACGAAGTCCGACCATGCCGGCGCCGAAAAGTGCCAGCGCACCCCGTAGCGTCGTGGTCTACCCGCCATGGCCCTGATCCCGACTGCGCGGCGAACCGCCGAGTGCAGTCCGTCGGCGGCCACCAACCACTTCACCCGCACGCCGGTCGCGGTCACTCCGGTGGCGTCCTGCTCGACGCCGGTGATTCGGGCCGAAATCCATTCGGTGTCTTGTTCTTTGGCGCGCGCCGCCAAGGCGGCATGCAGTGTCGTGCGCCGCACACCGCGGCCCGGGCCGCGGCGAAAGTGTGCCTCGGCTCGGCGGCGCCCCCTCACGTACGCGATGCCGCGAAACGGCAGGCCGGCGGGGTCGACATCCAGCGAGGCCAGCTCGGCCAGGCCGCCGGGCATCAGTCCCTCGCCGCACGCCTTGTCGATCGGCTCCTCGCGCGGCTCGGCGACGATCACCGAAAGCCCAAGACGTCGAGCATGTAACGCGGCGGCCAATCCTCCCGGCCCGCCACCGGCGATCAGCAGGTCGGCGTCATACATAGCCCAGCGCTTCGTTCTCGACCCGGATCCGCACCCTCAGCAGCAGCGCGTTGGCCACGGTGAATCCGAGGGCGGTCAGCCATGCCGTGTGCACCAACGGCAGGGCCACACCTTCGGTCACCACCGCCACATAGTTCGGGTGATGCAGCCAGCGGTAGGGACCACGTCGCACCAACGGCTCCTGCGGCAGCACGATCACCAGAGTGTTCCACCGACGGCCCAAAGTCGTCACGCACCACCAGCGCAAGGCCTGGCTCAACCCCACCACGACCAGCATCGGCCAGCCGAGCCAGCCGAAGAACGGCCGGTGCAGCGCCCACACCTCCACCCCGCAGCCGATCAGCAGCGCGGCATGCACGGCAACCATTACCGGATAGTGGCTGCGACCAAACTCCTTGCCGCCGTTGGCAAAAGCCCATTGCGCGTTGCGCTTGGAGACGATCAGCTCAACCAGCCGTTCGATGCCGATCGCCAGGATCAGCAGGTAGTACACGCCTACCAGCCGAGCAGCACGAGTTCCGAGCAGAATGCTGGACCCATGGCGATCATCAACCCGAACGAGCCCGGCGGCGGCGGGTCGGCCATGTTGGCCCGCAGCACGTCCAGAACCGACACCGACGACAGATTACCGTTGACGCGCAACGAGTTTCGGGTGTGATCAAGAGCGTCGGCAGGCAGGTCCAAGACGTTTTCGATCGAGTCGATCACCTTTGGTCCGCCGGGGTGGCAGACCCAGGTCGAGATGTCGTCGGTGGTCAGCCCGTGGTCGGCGAGGAAATTGCGGACGTCGTCGCCCAGGAATTTCTCGGCCACGGTGGTGACCTCGACCGACAACACGATCTTGAAGCCCTCGGTGCCGATCCGCCAGCCCATCACGTCTTCGGTGTCCGGGTAGATCCGGCTGCGGGTGGCCAGCACCCTTGGCCCAGCGGGTGTTCGGTTGGCGCCTTTGGCGATGACGGCCCCCGCGGCGTCGCCAAAGAGGCTGGAGGCAACGAGATTGGCCACCGAATGATCGTCGCGCTGGATCGTCAGCGAGCACAGTTCGACCGCAAGCAGCGCCGCGACGTGGTCGGGATAGGCGCGCAGGTAGTCGTACATGCGGGCGACGCCGGCGGCGCCGGCGACACAGCCCAGCCCGAACAACGGGAGGCGTTTGACGTCGGGCCGCAGGCCGATTCGGGTGGCCAGTCGGGCTTCGAGTGTCGGCACCGCGAGACCGGTCACCGTCGTGGAGAAGATGATGTCGACCTCGGAAGGTTTGATCTTGGCGGCGTCGAAAGCCGATAGCAGCGCTCGTTCGCCCAGGTCCAGGGCGACGTCGACGAAGGCGTCGTTGGCCTCGGTGAACCCGCTCAGCTCGCCGTAACGATGCAGCGGGAGCGCGTGGTGGCGGTGCTTGACACCACTGCTGGCGGTGAACCGCTGAAATTCTTCGCCGGCGAAGCCGGTCACCGCCGAGGAAATGTCGTCTTGGGTGTTGTAGTGCGGCGGAAATTCGATGGTCGCCGCTGCCAGAGAGGGGCTCGTTGCCGTGCGGTCCGCCGATGTCCGCACGCCAGGGGGGGTCACCGGGCGCATCCCGTCATCGTATCCATGTAGGGAGGCACGCTATTGGACCTTCGTTGGTTCAAATCGCGCTGAGTGGAATGCCGCGCGCTGCACTTTTACGGTGGCGCCCACCGGCCCTGCACCGCGATTCGGCCGGCTGACAGAATCGCCCCCGCGCACCCGCCGCGATCGATAGGTTGGGCTTGTGCGGATTCTTGTGACCGGCGCAACAGGCTACGTCGGATCGCGCCTGGTCACAGCGCTACTTGCGGAGGGCCACGAGGTCGCGGCCGCCACCCGTAACCCGGAACGGCTGGGCCGATTGGGCTGGTGCGACGAGGTCTCGGCCGTCGTGCTGGACGCCACCGATCCCGCGTCCGCCCGGGCGGCGCTGACTGTTGCCCGGCCGCTCGACGTCGTCTACTACCTGGTGCACACCATCGGTCAGCCCGGATTCCGCGGCGTCGACGAGGCCGCGGCGGCCAACGTCGCGGCCGCCGCCAAGAGTGCCGGGGTACGGCGGATCGTCTACCTGGGCGGCTTCGTCCCCGACGACGACGTGCTGTCCGAGCACCTGACCAGCCGGGCCGAGGTCGCCGCCGCCCTGTCCATCGACGGCGGCCCGGAGGTGGTGTGGCTGGGCGCGGCGATGATCCTGGGCGCCGGCTCGACATCGTTCGAGATGCTGCGCTATGTCGGCGACAGGTTCCCGCTGATGCCGATACCGCCGTGGATGGACAACCCGGTGGACCCCATATCCATTCGCGACGTGCTGCACTATCTGGTCGCAGCCGCCGATTTGAGGCTGGTACCGCCGGGCGCATACGACATCGCCGGCCCCGACACCACCTCCTACAGCGCGCTGCTGAAAACGTATGCCCGGATCAGTGGTCAGTGGCACACCGGCGTGCCGGTGCGCGGAGTGGATACGTCGGTGGCGTCGCGCGTGAGCGCGCTCGCCCTGCCCGTGCCCGACGGGCTGGCCGCCGATCTGGTGGAGTCGCTGGACCATCCGATGTGTGCCTCGGGCACCGGCCTGCGCGAGCTGGTGCCCGACCCGCCGGGCGGCCTGATCGGCGTCGAGGAAGCGATCAAACGGTCGCTGTCGAGCCGCGAGTCCAAGCCGGTCAACGAGTTGGCCGACCCGCATCACCTCGCCGACAGCGACCCGGTGTGGGCCGGCGGTGACGCGCTGCGCATCCGGCGGCTCGCCCAGGCCGTGACACCGTCCATTGCGCGGCCCGGTCTCGGGCTCGTCGACAGCGTCCCGGGCCCGATCGCCGGTGCATTACGCACCGGCCTCGACATGCTGATCACTCTGACCCCGAAGGTGCGTTCTGCATGACCGACCTGAGTACCCGTCCCCGCACCAGCGCGCTGCAGGAGATCCGCCGCGCAATCACGAATGTCGCTGTGCCACATCATGAACCACCGTCAGTGGTGCGACGGCGGCGCGTCGTCGTCGCTGTCGTGCTGGTAGTCGGCGCGGTGCTGTTGGGTCTGTCGATGCGGCGCCACCCGGGGGAGGCGAGCTTCTACTGGCTGACGCTGGCGCTGAGTGCGGTGTGGCTGTTCGGAGCGTTGGCGTCGGGGCCGCTGCATCTGGGCGGCATCTGCTGGCGCGGTCGCAATCAGCGCCCGGTGATCACTGGCAGCACCACCGGTCTGGTGCTGGGCGGGGTGTTCGTGCTCGGCGGGCTCATTGCCAAGCAGATCCCGCCGGTTGCTGAATTGATCACGCTCGTCATGCAATTCGCCGACCAGGGTTCGTGGCGGCTGACGCTGGCCATCGCGTTGCTCGGGGCGATCGCCGAGGAGTTGTTCTACCGCGGCGCGCTCTACACCGCGCTGGGCCGCCACCATCCGGTGCTCATCTCGACGACCATTTATGTGGTCGCCACCTTGGCCAGCCAGAACCTGATGCTCGGATTCGCCGCGATCATCCTCGGGACGGTGTGCGTGTTGGAGCGCCGCGCGACCGGCGGAGTCCTGGCGCCGATCCTGACCCACTTCGTGTGGAGCCTGGTCGTGCTGCTGGCGCTGCCGCCGATATTCGGCTTCTAGACGCCGAGCGTGCATCCAGGGCGGAAAAATCGCGCAAATCCCGCCCTCAGTACACGTTCGGCGCGATTAGCGGTCGGTGAAGTTCGGCGTGCGCCGCTGCTGGAAAGCCGTTGCGCCCTCGAGGAAGTCGTGTGAGCGCAGCAGCTTGGCCTGGCCCTGCAACTCGCGGTGCAGTGTGGGCTGCAACTCGGTGAGGGTGGCGGCGTTGATGGCTTGCTTGGTTTTGGCGAACGCCACCGCGGGCCCGGCCAGCAGTCCCGAAATCACCTTCTCCACTTCCGCTTCGAAGGTGTCGGCGGGGTAGACCGCGCTGATCAATCCGGCCGCCAGCGCGTCGGCGGCGGGCAGTCGTTCGGCCAGCAGCGCCATCCGCATCGCGCGGGTGCGCCCGACTGCGGCGGCCACCAACGCCGACGCGCCGCCGTCGGGCATCAGCCCGATCTTGGTGAAGGCGAGCATGAAAAACGCTGCGTCCGAAGCCAATACAAGGTCACAAGCTAGCGCCAGCGAGACCCCTACACCGGCGGCGGGTCCCTGTACGACGGCGACGACCGGGTGGGGCAGCGCCGTGATCGCTTGCACCGCACGATTGGCCTGCACGATGATCTCGGTTCCCGGCCCGCCGCTACCGGACACGTCGTCGGCGCTCATGCCCGCGCCGGAGGAAAAGCCTCGCCCGGCGCCACCGAGTCGCACCACCTTCACCCGCGGGTCGGTCGCCGCGTACTCCATCGCTTCGGCGATGCCGGCCAACACCGACGTCGTCAGCGAGTTGAGGCTGTCGGGGCGGTCGATGGTCACCGACAACACCTCGTCGGCGCGCGTGACAGACAGGCCCGCGACGGGCGTCAGGGCGGCTGAATCCAACATGCGGATCACCATAAGTGACCGGGATGCGGCCGCTTCGAGCGCGGCTGCGAAGATGCGAGCGGTAGGCATCGACAAGGAGGTCGTGAGATGGCGGGACCGCTCAAAGGGCTACGGGTTATCGAGTTGGCCGGTATCGGGCCGGGCCCGCACGCCGCGATGATCCTCGGTGACCTCGGCGCCGACGTCGTCCGCATCGACCGGCCCGGCGCCGGTGGCACGGACCCCATGCTGCGCAACCGCCGCTTCGTCACCGCCGACCTGAAGTCCGACGAGGGACGCGACCTGGTGCTCAAGCTGGTCGCCAAGGCCGACGTGCTGATCGAAGGGTTCCGCCCCGGAGTCACCGAACGGCTGGGCCTCGGTCCCGACGACTGCGCCCGGGTCAACGAACGGCTGATCTACGCCCGAATGACCGGCTGGGGCCAGACCGGACCTCGCAGCAAGCAGGCCGGTCACGACATCAACTACATCTCGCTCAACGGCGTGCTGCACTCGATCGGGCGCAAAGGCGAGCGGCCCGTGCCACCGCTGAACCTGGTCGGCGACTTCGGCGGCGGGTCGATGTTCCTGCTGGTCGGCATCCTGTCCGCGTTGTGGGAGCGGCAGAGCTCCGGCAAGGGCCAGGTCATCGACGCGGCGATGATCGACGGCTCGTCGGTGCTGATCCAGATGATGTGGGGGATGCGCGCGCTGGGAATGTGGTCCGACGAGCGCGGCACCAACATGCTGGACACCGGCGCCCCGTACTACGACACCTACGAATGCGCCGACGGCCGCTATGTCGCGGTCGGCGCCATCGAGCCGCAGTTCTACGCCGAACTGCTCAAGGGCCTCGGCCTGGACGCCGCCGACCTGCCCGGCCAGAACGACCGCACCCGCTGGCCCGAGCTGCGGGCCCGGCTCACCGAGGTGTTCGCCTCGAAGGACCGCGACCACTGGGCCAAAGTGTTCGCCGATTCCGATGCCTGCGTGACACCGGTGCTGGCGTTCGGCGAGGTGGAGACCGAGCCGCATGTCACCGAGCGCAACACCTTCTACCAGGCCGACGGCGGGCTGCAGCCGCGGCCGGCCCCGCGGTTTTCCCGCACGGTCCCCGACCAGCCGCGACCGCCGGGGCAGCCGGGAGCCGACACCGAAGCCGTCTTCAGCGACTGGGTATAGTCCCCAACCAACCAGTAGGTCGGCCCAGCCGTCGGCCGGAGGAAAGGAAGCTCGAGTGGAGATCAAAGACGCCGTAGCACTCGTCACCGGCGGTGCGTCGGGCCTGGGCCTGGCCACCACCAAGCGGCTGCTCGACGCCGGCGCCCAGGTGGTCGTGCTCGACCTCAAGGGCGAAGAAGTCGTCCGCGAGCTCGGCGACCGCGCACGTTTCGCGCCCGCCGACGTCACCGACGAGAAGGCGGTGGCAGCGGCCCTGGATATCGCCGAGTCGCTGGGACCGCTGCGCATCGTGGTCAACTGCGCAGGCACCGGCAACGCGATCCGGGTGCTGGGCAAGGACGGCGTCTTCCCGCTGGATCTCTTCCGCATCGTCGTCGACATCAACCTGATCGGGACCTTCAACGTGCTGCGGCTGGGCGCCGAGCGGATCGCCAAGACAGAGCCGATCGGCGAGGAGCGCGGCGTCATCATCAACACCGCCTCCGTGGCGGCGTTCGACGGACAGATCGGCCAGGCCGCCTACTCGGCGTCCAAGGGCGGCGTGGTCGGCATGACCCTGCCGATTGCGCGCGACCTGGCGAGCAAGCTCATCCGGGTGGTCACGATTGCGCCCGGCCTGTTCGACACCCCGCTGCTGGCCGGGCTGCCCGAGCCGGCCAAGGAGTCGCTGGGCAAGCAGGTGCCGCACCCGAGCCGGCTGGGCAAACCCGAGGAGTACGGCGCGCTGGCCGTGCACATAGTCGAGAACCCGATGCTCAACGGCGAGGTGATCCGGCTGGACGGCGCGATCCGGATGGCGCCGCGCTGATGCTGACGACGAAGTTCACGGAGGCGTTCGGGGTCGAGCACCCGATCGTCCAGGGCGGCATGCAGTGGGTCGGCCGCGCGGAACTTGTTGCGGCGGTAGCCAATTCGGGTGCACTGGGGTTCCTCACCGCGCTGACCCAGCCCACCCCCGCGGACCTGGCCACCGAGATCGCCAAGACCCGCGAGCTGACCGACAAGCCGTTCGGGGTCAACCTGACCATCCTGCCGACCATCAACCCGCCGCCCTACGACGAATACCGGCAGGTGATCGTCGACGCCGGCATCAAGATCGTCGAAACCGCGGGGTCCAACCCGGCGCCGCACCTGCCGATGTTCCACGACAACGGGATCAAAGTGCTGCACAAGTGCACCTCGGTGCGCCACGCGATCAAGGCGCAAAGCCTCGGCGTCGACGGGATCAGCATCGACGGCTTCGAATGCGCCGGGCATCCGGGCGAGGACGACATTCCCGGTCTGGTGCTGATCCCGGCGGCCGCCGCCAAGATCGACATCCCGATGATCGCCTCGGGCGGGTTCGCCGACGCCCGCGGGCTGGTGGCCGCGCTGGCATTGGGCGCCGACGGCATCAACATGGGGTCGCGGTTCATGTGCACGGTCGAGTCGTGCATCCACCAGAACGTCAAGGAAGCCATCGTGGCCGGCGACGAGCGCGACACCGAGCTGATCTTCCGCCCGTTGCGCAACACCGCGCGGGTGGCCAGCAACGCGGTGTCGCGCGAGGTCGTTGAAATCCTCGACCGCGGTGGCCAATTCGCCGACGTGCAGGAGCTGGTGGCCGGCGTGCGGGGCCGCAAGGTGTTCGACGACGGCGACCTCGACGCCGGCATCTGGTCGGTGGGCACGGCGATGGGCCTGATCAACGACATCCCGACGGTCGGGGAGTTGGTGGCGCGGATCGTCGCCGAGGCCGAAGACCTGATCACGGGCCGACTGGCCGACATGGTCGCCGACGACGAAGAAGAAAAGATCCCCGCTTAGTGGCGATCGCAAGCGCGGCGGAGCCGGGCACAGCGGGTCGCCACCAAAAAGTTAGGCGGGGACCAAAGCAATAGGAATATCGACAAGCAACGCATCGAGGGGAACTTCACCTCATCACGAGCGCGGCGGCCGCCGCGCTCGTCGCCGTCAAACCGCTGCGGGCAGCGGATGCCACTCGTCGAGCTGCTCCGAGGTCTCGCCTTCCACCAACACGTCGCCGTGGTAGAGAGCCTCGAAATCAACCTTGATGACGTCGGCACTTGAGTCGTCGATCCACATGTTCATGAGCGTATGGGTCACCATTAAGGAATCGTTGAGTCACGATTCGGAAAATGGTGGCAATTCTTACCGCCCGGTAGGGTCGGCTGTCGGTCTGGTGGATTGGATTTTTAGTCCGGAAATCCGGAATGACACTTATTTGGCAGGTGTATAAGCCCTAAGCTCGGCGCGACGTCCTGAATCGTGTCGGCGTTGCGGTGAACCATCCCGGGCGCCCCATCGTCTTAACTACCGGGCGACCAGGCCGTACCCATTACTTACCGCCGGTAAGTTACCGCAGCTATTTCCGGTGAGGGGACGCGCATGCTTCAGCGAACCGCTCGACTGGCCCTTGCCGCGCCGGGGAAGGTCCTCGCGGTAGCCGCGCTCGTGTTGCTGGCGGCCGCGATTTTCGGCATCCCCGTCGCCAAGAACCTCTCGGCGGGCGGCTTCCAGGACCCGACATCGGAGGCGTCGCGAGCCATCGGGCTGCTGACCGACAAGTTCGGCCAGAGTGACCAGAAGATGCTGGTCGTGGTGACCGCGCCGGCCGGTGCCGCCAGCGAACAGGCCCGCCGGGTCGGCACCGACATCGCCGAGGAGTTGAAGCACTCGCCACTGGTGTTCAATGTGACCTCACCCTGGACGTCGCCGCCGCCGGCCGCCGCCGGGCTGGTCAGCACCGACGGCAGGTCCGGGCTGATCGTCGCCAATCTCAAGGGCGGCGAAAACAACGCCCAGAAATACGCCAAGACGCTCTCGGAGCAAGTCGTCCACGACCGCGACGGCGTCAGCGTGCGCGCCGGCGGCGTGGCGATGGTGTACGCCCAGATCAACGAGCAAAACGAGCGCGATCTGCTGCTGATGGAGTCGATCGCTATTCCGCTGAGCTTCCTGGTCCTCGTCTGGGTGTTCGGGGGGCTGCTCGCGGCGGCGCTGCCGATGGCGCTGGGCGCGCTCGCCATCGTCGGCTCCATGTCGGTGCTGCGCCTGATCACCTTCAGCACCGACGTGTCCATCTTCGCGCTCAACCTGAGCACAGCGATGGGCCTGGCGCTGGCCATCGACTACACGCTGCTGATCGTCAGCCGCTACCGCGACGAGCTGGCCGACGGGACACCACGCGACGAGGCGCTGGTCCGGACCATGGCCACCGCGGGACGCACAGTGCTGTTCTCGGCGACCACCGTCGCGTTGTCGATGGCCGTGATGGTGCTGTTCCCCGGCTACTTCCTGAAGTCGTTCGCCTACGCCGGTGTGGCAACCGTCGCACTGGTCGCGGCCGCGGCGATCATGGTGACGCCGGCGGCCATCGCCCTGCTGGGGCCGCGACTCGATTCCCTGGACGTACGCCGGCTGGCGCGCCGCGTGCTGCGTCGCCCGGCCGCCGCGCGCAAACCGGTCGATCAGGTTTTCTGGTACCGCGCCACCAAGTTCGTGATGCGCCGGGCCGTGCCGATCGGTCTGGCCGTCGTCGCGCTGCTGCTACTGCTCGGCGTCCCGTTCCTCGGGGTGAAGTTCGGCTCGCCGGACGACCGGGTGCTGCCGAGTTCGGCGTCGGCGCATCAGGTCGGTGACCAGTTGCGCACCGACTTCCCCGACGACTCGGCGACTGCGGTGCCCGTCGTCGTCCCCGACGCGCGTGGTTTGTATCCGGCCGAACTGGACCGCTATGCCGCCGACCTGTCGCGGGTGCCCGACGTGTCGGCGGTGACCACCCCGACCGCGACCTTCATTTCCGGGAAGCGGGCAGGGCCCCCCGCGGCGCCCGCCGGAGTGGCCAACGGCAGTGCGTTTTTGACCGTCAACAGCACCGCGCCGTTGTTCTCGCAGGCCTCCGCTGTCCAGCTCGACCGACTGCACCAGGTGCCCGGCCCGGCCGGTCGATCCGTCGACATGGCCGGGCTGGCGCAGATCAACCGCGACAGCGTGGACGCGATCATGACCCGCCTCCCGCTGGTGCTCGGCCTGATCGCGGCGATCACCTTCGTGCTGCTGTTCCTGCTGACCGGCAGCGTGGTGTTGCCGCTGAAAGCGTTGGTGCTCAACGTGTTATCGCTGACGGCGGCGTTCGGCGCACTTGTCTGGATCTTCCAGGACGGCCACCTCGGCGCGCTCGGCACAACGTCAAGCGGCACCTTGGAGGCCAACATGCCGGTGTTGCTGTTTTGCATCGCGTTCGGCCTGTCGATGGACTACGAGGTGTTCCTGGTCTCGCGGATTCGCGAGTACTGGCTGGCTTCACCGCGTACCCGGCGGGCCAACGACAACAGCGTTGCGTTGGGGCTGGCGCGCACCGGCCGGGTGATCACTGCCGCTGCGCTGGTGATGTCGATATCGTTTGCGGCGCTGATCGCCGCGCAGGTGTCGTTCATGCGGATGTTCGGCATCGGGCTGACGCTTGCCGTGCTGGTGGATGCCACCCTGGTGCGCATGGTGCTGGTGCCGGCGTTCATGCATGTACTGGGACGGTGGAACTGGTGGGCGCCCAAACCGTTGGGGTGGCTGCATGAGCGGTTCGGGATCAGCGAGGTGGCTACCGCGCCGCCCCGGTCCGCCCCGGGGCGGCACCGCCGAAGCGCTCTGCCACTGGCCGGCACGGCGGTGCGGCACAGCGATCACGCTTCGGTGACCGAAAATGGTTAGCGTGGCCGATGTTCGGCGCCGCCGGGCGCCCCGTGGTTCGGGCGATCAGCTTCGTGAGGAAATCCTGGACGCGGCGACCGGCCTACTACTGGAAACCGGGCAAGCCAAGGCGGTCTCGATCCGGGCGGTGGCGCAACGCGCGTCGGCGTGACGTCGCCGTCGATCTATCTGCATTTCGAGGACAAGGACGCCCTGCTCGACGCGGTGTGCGCGCGCTACTTCGCCAAACTGGATCTGGAAATGCAGCGGGTGGCGGCGGGGCAGCCCTCCACCGCGGACGTGCTGCGTGCGCAGGGCCTGGCCTATGTCCGATTCGCCCTGCAGACCCCGGGGTTGTACCGGATCGCCACGATGGGCGAGTGGCGGTCCGGAAGCGACGTCGACATCGCCCTGGCCAGTTCGGCGTTCGAACACATCTGCGGGACGGTGCAGA
Source organism: Mycobacterium celatum (assembly GCF_002101595.1). GTDB lineage: Bacteria > Actinomycetota > Actinomycetes > Mycobacteriales > Mycobacteriaceae > Mycobacterium > Mycobacterium celatum. The sequence goes on along the minus strand of NZ_LQOM01000051.1, from coordinate 106,115 downwards.
CACTGATGGACGAGGGCATCTACCCGCCCGGCGACCCGACCACGGTTGCCCTGCAGCTGTGGAGCGCCGCGCACGGCGTGGTGGCGCTGCTGATCGCCAAGCCGCATCTGCCGTTCGGCGATGTGGAAGCGTTCGCCGACCGGGTGATGCGCGCGGTGTCCTGCGGGCATATCGTGGCGGGATTGGTCGGAGCAGACGCCACGCCGCAGCAGACCCTGGAGTGGCTGATGCCGGAGAGACGTTCGGAGGGTTCAGGTTTATGACATCCGCGACGACGGTCGACAACCCGTTTTTCGCCCGGATCTGGCCTACCATCGCGGCGCACGAAACCGAGCAGATCCGTGCCTTGCGGCGGGAGAACCTGGCCGGATTGTCGGGCCGGGTGCTGGAAGTCGGCGCCGGCGTCGGGACCAATTTCGCGTTCTACCCGGAGTCCGTCGAGCAGGTGGTGGCCGTCGAGCCCGAGCCGCGGCTGGCCGAGCGAGCCCGGGCCGCAGCGGCCGAGGCGCCGGTTCCGGTTCAGGTGACCGACGCGACGGTGGAGGACTTCGCCGCCAACGAACCATTTGACGCCGTGGTGTGCTCGCTGGTGCTGTGCTCGGTGGGCGATCCCGATTCGGTACTGCGGCAACTACATTCGCGGCTTCGTCCGGGTGGACAGCTGCGGTATCTCGAGCATGTGGCCAGCGACGGGTGGCGCGGCAAGCTGCAGCGGCTGGCCGACGCGACCCTCTGGCCTCGGTTGTTGGGGAACTGTCACACCCACCGCGACACCGAGCGGGCGATCATCGGCGCCGGATTCGACGTGGACGATGCCCGGCGGGAGGCGACCTTTCCGGCGTGGGTGCCGCTGCCGGTAGCGGAGTTCGCGCTGGGCCGCGCGCGGCGGCCTTAGGTTGTATCGCCGAGACTGCGCTCATGGTGTGCCGGCACGCGCCACGCACGCACTGTGTGCAGGTTCGACGCCGCTACCGCAGGCTCGCGCGTCGAGAATCCAGCGCATCGCGGACCCGACGGATGATGTCGGCCGCGTGATCGCCGGCGACCACCCGGATGATGATCCAGCCAAGCCGTTCCAGCGCCTCGAGGCGTCGAATGTCTTTGGTGTATTGCCAGCCATCCAGCCGGTGTTGCTCACCGTCGTACTCCACAGCGATCATGACAGCCTCCCAGCCCATGTCGAGGTAGTACCTCTGCCCGGCGTCGGGATTCATGACCTCAATTTGGGTGGTCGGCCGAGGAAGGCCGACGAGCTGTCTGCGGCCACGTGCCCCGCGATGTCGGTCGGCGATGTCGGGCACTTGACCCCGGTCGCTTGGACAAGGGCGTCAAGGTGTGCCACTGCGGAACCGTGTGCACCGCGGCGAGCGATGTCGAATGCCGTGCGTTCGGGTGTCGTCACCGGCAGGCTGGCGACCACGCTGATCTCGTCGGCGCGCAGGCCAATGTCGTAGGTATGGATGCCCCGCGGCGGGCGGAGATCTGTGCACCAATCGCGATCTGTGCGCAGTTTCGGCGGCCTTAGCTAATCGAGCAGGGCGGGCAGGCGCTGCAGCAGCGTCGGCAGTGCCTTGCTGGCGGATTCCCGCACGGTCAGCGTGGCGCTGGGCGACAGTGGCGTCGGCTCCGGATTCACCTCGATCACGACCGCGCCGCGGGCCAGCGCCACGTCCGGCAGGCCGGCGGCCGGATAGACGATGCCGGAGGTGCCCACCACGACCAGCACGTCGGCGGCCGCGGTCGCCTCGACCGCCCGCTGCCATGGTTGCTCGGGCAGCGGCTCACCGAACCACACGATGTCGGGCCGAATCAGCCCGCCGCAGGAACAGGTCGGCGGCTCGACTTCCAGGGCCGGCTCGGGCATCTCGGGCAGTTCGCCGCTGTAGGGCTGATCACAAGCGGCACAACGGAATTCGAACAAACTGCCGTGCAGGTGGTGGACCGGCTTGCTGCCGGCGCGCTCGTGGAGATCGTCGACGTTCTGGGTGACGACGGTGACTTCGGCGTGGTCCTGCCAGGCGGCGACCGCGCGGTGCCCGGCGTTGGGTTCGACGCGGCTCACCAGGTAATGCCGCCACAGATACCATCCCCACACTCGTTCGGGATTTTGCAGCCATCCCTGCGTGCTGGACAGCTCATAGGGGTCGAACTTGGCCCACAGCCCGTTCTTGTCGTCGCGAAACGTCGGCACGCCGCTCTCGGCGGAGATTCCCGCACCGCTGAGCACCGTTACTCGCACACCCCCAACATAGACTGGCCAGGTGCGGTTGGGGGAGTGGCTACGGATCGACGAGCACGCGGGCCGGCCGTTGTTCGACCAGATCAGGACACAGATCATCGAGGCGATTCGAACCGGCACGTTACCGCCCGGCACCAGACTGCCCACTGTGCGGGAACTGGCGGGCGAACTCGGCCTGGCCGTCAACACCGTTGCTCGCACCTACCGTGAGCTTGAGGCGGCCGGAATCGTCGAAACCCGCCGGCGCTTCGGCACATTCGTCGCCCGTGCCGACCCGTCGGATAGCGCGATGGCCGCCGCGGCCCGCGCGTATGCCGACGTGGCACGCGGGCTCGGACTAGGCAAGGGTGAGGCGCTGCGCTACCTCGAGGCCGCGTTCGACGATTAGCCGAAGTCCAACAACGTCAGCGTCGGACGCAGTGCGGCCAGGGCGCGGGTTCGGTAGGTCATCGACAGCAGCGAGTTGAACACCCGCCCGCGGCCCTGCGGCGAATCCAGATCGCGCACCGCACGGACTCCCGGCACCGTGTTGACCAGATCGCCGGTCTCCGCGACCGACATGCTGAACGGCATCGGCGGCATCTTGTAGTGCAACGAGCTCCAATGCCCGCGTCGGGTAAACCAAGCGAATCCCGTCGGAGGCAGGTCGAACATCATCTGACCGCCGGGAAACCTCTTGGCGCACTCCCCGATAAGTGCCAACGCCTCCTCGGGTTGCAGGTACATCAGCAGGCCCTCGGCGGTGACGAACACGCCGTCTGACGCGTCGACGCGGTCCGCCCAGCTGTAGTCCAGCGCCGACTGGGCGCACATCGATATGCGGGACGATTCCGGCAGCAGCCGCGTGCGAAGATCGACCACTGGCGGCAAATCGACTGTCAGCCAACGGAATTGCGCATCCGGAATGGCGGCGTCCAAACGCCAGAAACTGGTTTGCAGGCCCTCGGCCAGCGCCACCACGGTGGCCGACGGATGCTGCTGCAGGTAGCTGCGGGTGTGGATGTCGAAGGCCAATGCGCGCAGTGCGATGCCCTGGTGGAGCGGGCCGAACTTTGCGAAATCGAAATCGATGGAGTCCGCCAGCGAGATAGCCACCGGGTCGTCGATGACCCCGTCGGGGCGGCGAGCCTCCCCGACGCGCGCGTGCAGCGTCAGAAGCGCGGTCTCGGAAACACCGGTCAGGCTAGGGGTTAGCTTGGCGAGGCTCATCGACGCTGACCCTACCTGTCGCGGGTCACCGCACGACGGTTTTAGCCAGCGTGCGCAGGTTGCGGGTGGTGGTGGACGACTTATAGCGCTTCTTGCCCATCGTCTTGCCGATGGTGCTGTTCAGCGTGTCGCCCTTGGCTACTTGCCAATAGATGACGCCGTCGCCGCGGGCGATCTTCTCCGCCGGCCCGGGGGTCAGCGCGGCCACTTGGTCGAGCACGTCGGGATCGGCGACCAGCGTGACGTAGGAGTGGTGCCCTTGCAATTCTGGTTCGAACGGGTAGGCATCGATGATGGCGCGCACCGTGTCGATGTCGTACACCAGCACCCACGCGTCGTAGCCGAACCTTTGCCGTAGTGCGGTCTCGGCAGTGGCGCGCACCGCATCGGCATCCTCGGGCGATTCCAGCAGGACGTTGCCGCTGGCCAGGATCGTGCGCACGTTCGCCAACCCGGCATCCGTCAGCGCCGCGGCCACCTCCGTCATCTTGAGGTTGACTCCGCCGACATTGACCCCGCGCAGGAACGCCGCATACCGCGTCATGCGCCGACCCTGAAAAGCCTGCGGCGGCAAGGATGAACCGTTCTCACGCGGTGATGCTAGCCGAATCGGGGTCTGCCGGCGGATTGGCGGGACTAGGCTTTCGGCATGGGACGCCAAGTGTTCGACGACAAGTTGCTGGCCGTGATCGCCGGGAACTCGATCGGAGTGCTGGCCACCATCAAACGCGACGGACGCCCCCAGCTGTCCAACGTGCAGTACTACTTCGACGCCCGGCGCAACGCGGTGCAGGTGTCGATCACCGAGCCACGGGCCAAGACCCGCAACCTGCGCCGTGACCCGCGGGCGTCGCTGCTGGTCAGTTCCGACGACGGGTGGTCCTATGCCGTCGCCGAAGGGACCGCGGAGCTGACACCGCCGGCGGCCGCGCCCGACGACGCCACTGTCGAGGGACTGATCACCTTGTACCGCAACATCGCCGGTGAACATCCGGACTGGGACGAGTATCGCCAGGCGATGGTCACCGATCGGCGGGTGCTGCTGACGATGCCGATCAGCCACGTCTACGGCATGCCGCCGGGCATGCGCTGATCGCGTACGCTGCCGTCATGGCCGAGGACGACACCAAACGCAAGTTCCGCGAAGCCCTGGACCGCAAGAACGCAAAGTCGGCCGGCGGATCGGCGCACAAGGACGGCGGCGCCAAGCAGTCACGGACCCACGGTCCGGTGGAGAACCGCCGGGAATTTCGCCGTAAGAGCGGTTAGCGCACAACGTTTTTCGCGCTGGCCCACACGTACGCCGACCACGGCTAGCACTTATGCCCGGCCGCAGTACGGCTCACCCGACACAGTTTTAGACTATGCGGGTGCCGAAGCTGCAGCTTGCCCAGGACCCGGCCGCCGACGCGTTGCTGAGCGAGAACCCCTTCGCACTGCTCGTCGGGATGCTGCTCGACCAGCAGGTGCCGATGGAAACCGCGTTCGCGGGCCCGAAGAAAATCGCCGACCGGATGGGCGGCTTCGACGCCGCCGACATCGCCGACTACGACCCGGACAAGTTCGCCGCATTGTGTTCGGAAAAGCCTGCGGTCCACCGCTTTCCGGGATCGATGGCCAAACGCATCCAGGCCCTGGCGCAGATCATCGTCGACCGCTACAACAGTGACGCGGCCGCGCTGTGGACCGCCGGCGACCCTGATGGAGCGGAGCTGCTGCGACGGCTCAAAGGCTTACCAGGATTCGGCGAGCAGAAGGCGCGCATCTTCCTGGCGCTGCTCGGCAAGCAGTACGGCGTGACACCGCCCGGCTGGCGGGAAGCGGCCGGTGACTACGGCAAGGCGGGCAGCCACATGTCGGTCGCCGACATCGTCGACGCCGGTTCGCTCGAGCAGGTTCGGTCCTACAAGAAGCAGATGAAGGGAAAGGCGGCGAAGTGAAGACACACCTGACGTGTCCGTGCGGAGAGGCCATCGTCGGCAAGGACGAAGACGAACTGGTCGAACTGACCCAGGCGCACCTGGCCAGCGTTCATCCCGGTCTGGAGTACGACCGCGACGCCATCCTGTTCATGGCCTACTAATAGCGCGCCGAGTGGCCAGTTATGGCACGCGAGAGGGGGCGAAAAGCGTGTCATAAGTAGCCACTCGGCATTATGCGGTTAGGGCACCACCGTCGAACCGATGGTGGGCATGAACTGGCACTGCTTGTCCTTGGTGGTGACCTGCCCGAAGATCGTCGACATGATGCTGCCCGAACCGGTGTCGGCGATGGCGGTCAACGTCGTCGGCCCGTCGGGGTTGATGTCCGGCTGCGGCTTGAGCGTGGCGCTGCCCGACTTGCCGTTGGTCAGGTTGACCCAGGTGACGTTCAACGGCAGCTTCTGCACGTCGGCTGGCCCGGGGGTGCCGACGGCCGTGAACACGTAGGCGGTCTGACCGGGTTGGGGTCCGGGCGTCGGGATCTTGGCCGGCCCGGCGACCGAAAGGGCAGTGGCGATGACGTTGCCGCCGTCGGCCGCGCAGCCCGTGCCGATCGACGGGTACATGAAGTCCTGCGTGGGCGGGCTGTCCGGGTTGTAGGTCGGGGCCGCAGCCGGAGCCGGCGCCTCGGCGGGCGGGGCCGGAGCGGGCACAGGTGCCGCTATCGGCGTGACGGCCGGCGTCGGAGCGGGTGCCGGCGCCGCCTCGGGTGCCGGGCCTGCCGCATGCGCGGGGTCGATACCCGTCGGCAGATGTGCTTGAGCACCAGGTTCCACGCCGACCGGCGGGGTGTGCGCCGTCGGGTCCTGCACGAACTGATTCACCGACGAAGCAACGCTTTTGGACTCTTCGGGCGCCGTCGGACTGTGACTGAACGCCGACGCGGCGGCCATCAACAGCTGCTGGGCCTGCTGCGGGTCGGCGGCGGCCTGCTGGATGATCGGGCTCAACTGGGTAAGTGCCGGCAGCCCAGGCATCTGCTGGGCGGGCAACGGCTGAGGTGCTGCGGGATCGGCAGCGGCGTTCGGGCAAAGGCCCAATGCGGCGGTCGATGCGACGGCTGCGGCAGCGATGCCACTGACCAGATTCCAAGTGCGTACCACGGTGTTTCTCCCGATCGTTGGTTGTGGTCGGCCGGCCAACCGAGCGTTGACCGGCCGACCGTGGGTGTCAGGGCAGGGCGGACAACGGGAACAGCAGTGGGTTGCTGGACGTGCCAGCCGCTGTGCCCGGAGCGGATACCGCTGTCGTGCCCTGTTGGATGCCGCGGGGCACCGGGACACCGCCCGGGGCCAGCGACGCCAGATCACCGGGCAGCGACAGGTGCTGGGGCAGCGGCACCGGACTGAACGGCACCTGCGGCAGGTTGAGCTGTGCCTGCGGCATCATCTGCGCGGGCCCGGTCGCCGGTGCAGTCGCCGGAACTGCCGGGGTAAGCCCCGGGATGCCCGTTGTCCCCGGCGCGGCCGGCGCCGTACCCGAAACGGGAGTGGTCGCGCCCGAAACCAGCGAGTTTGCGCCCGGGATGAGCGAGCCGGTTCCCGGAACGGAACTTGCGCCCGGCACCGATCCCGTCGGCGGTTGCGGTACCTGGATACCGGCACTGGCCAGCGGCGGCGGCGCGGGCGGCTGAGCCCCGAGCGCCGATGCCACGCTCTGCAGCATTTGCGGTGCATTGGCGGCGGTGCCGACGAGCTGTTGCCCGATGTCGGGAACCGGCACCGGCGCCGGGTCGGCATGGGCAATCCCGCCGGTCAACAACGCGGCCGACGAACCGACGACGACGGCGCCGGCACGTAACAATGTCCAAAAGGTTGGCATGACTCTCCCTGGGTCTCGACGACACATCCGGGCCTGATAGTTCGCGTGATGTCAGAGTGACTCAAGTGACACGTGTGGCGGTTATTCGATCGTTACGGCACCGAGCGGTGGCGGTGACCCGCCGCCGCGAGAAGGCCGCCGCCACGCAAGCCTCGCTACAGTCGGGCAGGTAGACACGACCTCGGCCGCCCCGGCGGCACCGACCACCCGTCGGCGGGCGATTGCGCCGCACGCCGCCGGGCCGTTGCTGCTGGTACTCAGCGTCGCCGCCCGATTGGCCTGGACGTACCTGACTCCCAACGGCGCCAACTTCGTCGACCTGCACGTCTACATCGGCGGCGCCGCCGCCCTCGACCATCCCGGCAGCTTATACAGCTACGTCTACGCCGATCAGACGCCGGATTTCCCGCTGCCGTTCACCTATCCGCCGTTCGCGGCGGTGGTCTTCTATCCGCTGCACCTACTGCCGTTCGGCGTGGTCGCCTTCTGCTGGCAGGTCGGGACCATGGCCGCGCTATACGGCGTGGTGCGTGTCAGCCAGCGACTGCTCGGCGTGGCGGCCCGCGAAGGCCATCGAGTCGCGATGCTCTGGACGGCGGTGGCGATCTGGATCGAGCCGCTGCGCAGCACCTTTGACTACGGACAGGTCAACGTGCTGCTGGTGCTGGCAGGGTTGTGCGCGGTCTACACCACCCGATGGTGGTTGTCCGGGTTGTTAGTCGGCACGGCGGCGGGGGTGAAGCTGACGCCGGCGATCACCGGTCTCTACTTCGTCGGTGCCCGGCGATGGGGCGCCGCGGTGTTCTCGGCCGTCGTCTTCCTGGGCACCGTCGCGGTGTCGGCGCTGGTGGTCGGCGACCAGGCCCGCTACTACTTCGCCGATCTCTTGCGGGACACCAAACGCGTCGGTCCGATCGGTACGTCGTTCAACCAGTCCTGGCGCGGCGGCATCTCCCGCATCGTCGGGCACGACGCCGGCTACGGCCCGCTGGTGCTGGCCGGTATCGCGGTCACCGCATTACTGGCCGTCCTGGCCTGGCGAGCGCTCGACAACGACCGACTCGGCCAACTGCTGGTCGTCGAGTTGTTCGGGCTGCTGCTCTCGCCGATTTCGTGGACGCATCACTGGGTGTGGTTGGTGCCCTTGATGATCTGGCTGATTCACGGCCCGCTGTCGGAGCTTCGCGGCGCCCGCATCCTTGGGTGGGGCTGGCTGGTGCTCACCCTCGTTGGCGTGCCGTGGCTGCTTAGCTTCGCCCAGCCGACCATCTGGCAGAGCGACCGGCCGTGGTATCTGGCCTGGGCCGGGCTGGTGTACATCGTTGCGACGCTGGCGACCCTGGCGTGGATCGCAACGACGGGACGGCGGACGGTCAGTCCCCGATAATCCCGTCGATATCGCGCGCCATGTCGATGTCGTTTTGCGTGATGCCGCCAGCCGAATGCGTTACCAGCGCGAAAGTCACTGTCCGCCAACGGATATCGATGTCAGGGTGATGATCCTTGGCTTCGGCGTGCTCGGCGACCCGGCGCACGGCGTCGATACCGTCGAGGAACGACGGAAACTTGATCGACCGGCGCAGGGCGCCGTCCTCGCGCTTCCAACCGTTGAGTTCGGGCAGTGCGGCGTCTACTTGCTCATCCGTTAACACAGCCATACGCCTGACAATACCGGTATAGCCACCAGGGGATTCCCAGCAATTCATGGTACCGGTGACCCCACATTATGCGTAAGGGTTTTCGGCGAAATCAGGCCCCCGCGGAGTATGAAGGCGTGCGTTACACCGACGCCGTTCCGCATCTGGAAACCCATTGTGGCGCAATGAATTATCTGCGAAGTGCCACCGCGTCCGCCTAAAATGTGGTAGTAGGTGGCGAGCGGTCAGCCGAGAAAGGGGATGGCGAGATGGAATTTTTGATTTTGTGGTGGATCGTCTTCGCCGTCGCGGCGGGCGGCATCAGCAACGCCAAGGGCCGCGGCTGGGGCTACGGCCTCGCGTGGGGTGGGTTGCTCGGGCTCATCGGGCTCATCGTAGTGATATGTACTCCCTCGGCTCGACCTTCTGCCGCCGCGGCGGCGCTACCGCCGCCACTGCCGCCACCCGTGTTGCCGCCTGCGGGGTGGTACCCAGACCCGGCGGGTAACCAGCGGTATTGGGACGGCCGCGCATGGTCACAGCTACCACCGCCACCCCCGGCGCCACCGCCCAGCTCAATCGCGCGCCCCATCGGCAAAGCGCAGCGGCACATCACAGGCGGTCAACCATGATCGACCGGCTGTACCCGCATGGCGCAGTCGCCGTCGGCATGGCAGGCGGCATCGCCTCCGTCGCCGAGATCATCGCCTTGGGCTACTGGCTGGCGTGAACGGCGGCGGGATGCCTCAACCGCCGCTTCGTTTTTCCAATTCGGCTAGCGCGTGCACCAGACCGTCTAGCACTCCGACGATGAGTTCGTCGCCGACCCTTGCTTTGATGCCGTATGCGAGCGGCGACTCATTGGGGTGTATGTCATCGAAGATGGCGTTGAGCCCGGCCTCGCTCTTCTCACGGGTCTCGTGGAGCTTGTCATATGGATCTGCCACGGCGCTTATGGTGCCTGACGTTGCCCTCCTTCGAGGGGCGATTCGCAGTCCCGTCCAAGTCCCACCACGTCCCCAGTCCGCCAGCGTCGCGGATCTCCTGGCGCATCTCGCGCCGTCGTCCGACCTTGTGAGCTTCGCGTAACGCCTTGCGAACCTACGGGAGCCTGGCTTCGACGGTGGCGGCATTGTCGCGGTAGGTCGTGCCGTCGCGGCGCATTCGCCGGGCGCGCCAGCCGTTAATCAAGTCATGGGTGCATTTTCCGGCGCCCAAGCGGGTAGGGGGCCCGAGGGGGAACCGAAGTTTAAACGGGGGTACAAATCCAAACCACCTTCGCCGGCGTCACCCATAAGCCCGGAAAAACTTTGCACCGCGCCACCACTCAGTGGCTCAACCTCGGCATCGCATATGCAAGCCGGGTTTGAGAGCCGGGCCCGCTGAGAACGCCGCACGGCTCCGAACGCAAGGTGGCAGTGTGGCGGGACAAGGCATTCGTCGATCTGCCGCCGCGAGTGCCGGTCACCGATTAATCTGTCAGCGCGCTCGGGTGTACCAACGTCCACTCATAAGGAGGGGTTTTCGTTGACACGGCAAAAGGCGTCGGTGTTGGTGGCCGCTACCATCGGGGCAGCGGTAGCTGCACTCAGCGCCTGTGCCCCGATAACCGACACCGACAAGAACTATCACGGGATAGTCAGTGATACCGGGGCGCCCATCAGTACCGTTTCCAGCCCTTCGGTGCCAGCGGTGCCGGTTACCATCACCGGCAGCGGCGAGCAGGGTTAAACGGCCGACCTGGTAGCCCACGGTTACACCGTCACCTACCAGGCATCCAGCTTTACGCTGATCGTGGCGCCGGTGCAGGCAGACGGCAGTGACGGCATTGCCCTGATCGATGCCATAGGGCAGGACCCATCCAGTGGCGTTTCCGGCACCACCACCTACCGCGCCACCGGGCGCACCACGTTCCACGTCTCCAACACCGAGGGGTAGTGGAGCCTGACCTTCAACCCGCTGTCATAAGCGGCATCCCGCCACGGTGCGAGTGTTCAGCTACGTCGTTGGCGGTTCCCCTAGGCCGACCCTCCACCGAGGCGCACCCGCACGTTGCGCCCAAACGCCTTGGTGAACCCAAGCCACGGCGACAGGCTCTGGCCATACGGCAGGCCATCCACCCAGAAGGCGACGGCACTACCCGCCACGTAGTAGCTATCCAGTACTACCTCAGGTAAACCCTCATTTGGGTGTGGCAACCCTACGGCCGCATAGCCATATACCGACGGTATACCGTCACGACGATGCGGAACCAGATCGTCGTGGCCGGTGCCGTCATCTCGGACGCGGCGGTATTGGTGGCACAACGGCATCGGCCCGCGGAGCTGGCCGGGCGCTGGGAACTGCCCGGCGGCAAGGTGATGGCAGGCGAGACCGAACCCGACGCGCTGGCCCGCGAACTGGCGGAGGAACTCGGCGTCGCCGTCGCGGTCGGCGAACGGCTGGGCGGCGATGTGGCGCTGAATGCGACGACGATCTTGCGGGCGTATCGGGTGAGTCTGTTGCGCGGCGAACCCCACCCGCATGACCATCGCGCGCTGCGCTGGATCACTCTGGCCGAGTTGCATGACATCGACTGGGTGCCCGCCGACCGAGAATGGTTGCCCGCGCTGGCTCGTGCGCTCGCACGCCGGTGATCGACGACATTCCAAGGCACCAAAAAATTCACAGGTGATTTGCAGGAAAGTCACAGAACAATCGAAGCAAGGCGCCGTCATTCCGTTTTTACAAAACTAAACGAAACATTAACCTTTACTTCTCGTGTTGGTAGTACGCCGGATGGTTTCCTGTAACGCGTGGGAGCGGCGACCTCGCCGAATGCCGGAGCACGCGCGGGCAGGGATCGGGGGGCGGCTATCAACACCCTCTCGGTCGACAGCGTGGCTGTGGCGATCCCTACGACCTATGCTGGGGGCCGGTTGCTGACCAGCGTGCGGGCCGCCGAGGGTGATGGCCACGCCGAGGCTGGTCGGACGGGTCGGCGAGATCGTCGTCGAGTCGCTGACCAATCCGGGAGACACGACGACGGGGCACTACGCCCACAACCGAGCGACGAGGCGCGCCGCTACTTGTGAGGAGGTCCTCCTTGACTGTCACGCCCCACGTCGGAGGCCCTCTCGAGGAGTTGTTGGAGCGCAGCGGCCGCTTCTTCACGCCTGGCGAGTTCTCCGCCGACCTGCGCACGGTCACCCGCCGTGGCGGTCGGGAGGCTGACGTCTTCTACCGGGACCGCTGGAGCCACGACAAAGTGGTGCGCTCGACGCACGGCGTCAACTGCACCGGGTCGTGCTCGTGGAAGATCTACGTCAAAGACGGCATCATCACCTGGGAAACCCAGCAGACCGACTATCCATCGGTGGGCCCGGAACGGCCCGAATACGAGCCGCGGGGCTGTCCACGCGGCGCCTCATTCTCCTGGTACAGCTACTCGCCGACCCGCGTTCGCTACCCGTACGCGCGCGGCGTGCTGGTCGAGATGTTCCGCGAAGCCAAGGCCCGGCTAGGCGACCCGGTGCTGGCCTGGGCCGACATCCAGGCCGACCCCGAACGCCGTCGGCGCTACCAGCGGGCCCGCGGCAAGGGTGGTCTGGTCCGGGTGTCCTGGGCCGAAGCCACCGAGATGATCGCCGCCGCCCACGTGCACACCATCAAGACCTACGGGCCGGACCGGGTCGCCGGCTTCTCACCGATCCCGGCCATGTCGATGGTCTCGTACGCCGCCGGCTCGCGGTTCTTCGAGCTGATCGGCGCCCCGATGACGTCGTTCTACGACTGGTACGCCGACCTGCCGGTGGCCTCACCGCAAGTCTTCGGTGACCAGACCGACGTGCCCGAGTCCGGTGACTGGTGGGACGCAGCGTATTTGATGATGTGGGGCTCCAACGTCCCGATCACCCGCACACCGGACGCGCACTGGATGGCCGAGGCCCGCTATCGCGGTACCAAGGTGGTCACGGTCAGCCCGGACTACGCCGACAACACCAAGTTCGCCGACGAGTGGATTCCCTGCGCCGCCGGGGCCGACGGGGCGCTGGCCATGGCGATGGGCCACGTCATCCTCTCGGAATGCTATGTGGCTCAGCAGGTTCCGTTCTTCCTCGACTACACCCGCCAATACACCGACCTGCCGTTCCTGATCAAGTTGGAACAGCGCGGCGACACGTTGGTGCCGGGCAAGAATCTGACCGCGGCCGACATCGGCGAGGCCGTCGAGAACGCGGCCCTCAAGCCGGCGCTGCTGGACGAGGCCACCGACACCGTGGTGGTGCCGCACGGCTCGTTGGGTTTCCGCTACGGCGAGGACGGCGTCGGCAAGTGGAATCTCGACCTCGGCAGCGTCGTACCGGCGCTCACCGTGCAACATCCCGCCGCCACCAACGGCGATCGCAGGACCGCGCTCGTCTCGCTGCCGAGCTTCGACACGATCAACGGCGAAGGCACCACGGTGACGCGCGGTGTGCCGGTACGCCAGGTCGGTAATCACTTGGTGTGCACGGTGTTCGACCTGATGCTGGCGCACTATGGGGTTGCGCGGCCCGGGCTGCCCGGCGAATGGCCCACCGGCTACGACGACGCCACCTACCCGAACACGCCGGCCTGGCAAGAGACGATCACCGGGGTGTCGTCCGGGCAGGTCATCCGCGTCGCACGCGAATTCGCCCGCAGCGCCGAGGAATCCGGTGGCCGGTCGATGATCATCATGGGCAGCGGTATCTGTCAGTGGTTCCACGGCGACACGATCTACCGTGCGGTGCTGGCGCTGTTGATGCTGACCGGGTCGATGGGACGCAACGGCGGCGGCTGGGCCCACTACGTGGGCCAGGAGAAGGTGCGCCCGCTGACCGGCTGGCAGACGATGGCGATGGCCACCGACTGGGTGCGTCCGCCGCGGCAGGTGCCCGGCGCGTCGTACTGGTATGTGCACACCAACCAGTGGCGCTACGACGCCTACGGAGCCGACAAGTTGGCCAGCCCGCTGGGCCGGGGACGGTTCGCCGGCAAGCACACCATGGACCTGTTGGCGTCGTCGACGGCAATGGGCTGGAGCCCGTTCTATCCGCAGTTCGACCGCTCCAGCCTCGATGTCGCCGACGAGGCACGCGACGCAGGACGCGACGTGATCGAGTACGTGGCCGAACAGCTCGGTCAGCGGAAACTGAAGCTCGCCGTCACCGACCCGGACAATCCGGTGAACTGGCCTCGGGTGCTTACGGTTTGGCGGGCCAACCTGATCGGATCGTCGGGCAAGGGCGGCGAGTACTTCCTTAAGCACCTGTTGGGAACCGACTCCAACGTGCTGGGCGACCCACCGGCTGACGGGGTGCGGCCGGTCGATGTCGCGTGCGACCGGGAGATTCCGGAGGGCAAGCTCGACCTGCTGATGTCGATCGACTTCCGGATGACCTCGACGACGCTGGTGTCGGATCTGGTTCTGCCGGCGGCGACTTGGTACGAGAAGGCCGACCTGTCCAGCACCGACATGCACCCGTACGTGCATTCGTTTAGCGCGGCCACCGATCCGCCGTGGGAGACCCGCACCGACTACGACGCGTTCGGCGCCATCGCCCGCGCCTTTTCCGCGATGGCCAAGAAGCATCTGGGCACGCGCACCGACGTGGTGCTCACCGCGCTGCAGCACGACACCCCGGATGCGATGGCCTATCCCGATGGCACGGAACGGGATTGGCTGCACACCGGCGAGACGCCGGTGCCGGGCAAGACGATGGCAAAGCTCACCGTGGTGGAGCGCGACTACACCGCGATCTACGACAAGTGGCAGACGCTGGGCCCGCTGGTCGACAAGTTCGGGCTGACCGTCAAGGGCTACACCGTGCATCCTCATCAAGAGGTCAAGGAACTTGCCGCGAAGTTCGGGGTGATGAATTCCGGTGCCGGCCAAGGCCGCCCGGCGATCACCACGGCCCAGCGGATGGCCGACGTGGTGCTGCTGCTTTCGGGCACCACCAACGGGCGACTGGCCGTGGAGGGTTTCCGCGAGCTGGAAAAACGCACCGGGCAGCGGCTGGCCTACCTCGCCGAGGGCAGTGAGGAAAAACGCGTCACCTACGCCGACACCCAGGCGCGCCCGGTCCCGGTGATCACCAGCCCGGAGTGGTCGGGCAGCGAGACGGGCGGGCGCCGCTACGCGCCGTTCACCGTCAACATCGAAAACCTCAAGCCGTTTCACACGCTCACCGGGCGGATGCACTTCTACCTGGCCCACGACTGGGTCGAGGAGCTCGGCGAGCATCTCCCGGTGTTCCGTCCGCCGCTGGACATGACACGGCTGTTCGGTCAGCCGGAGCTCGGCCCGACCGAGGACGGGATCGGTTTGACTGTGCGGTATCTGACCCCGCACTCGAAGTGGTCGTTTCACTCCACCTATCAGGACAACCTCTACATGCTGTCGCTGTCGCGGGGCGGACCGACCATGTGGATGAGCCCGGGCGACGCAGCGAAAATCAATGTGCGCGACAACGATTGGGTGGAAGCCGTCAACACCAACGGTGTCTTCGTCTGCCGGGCGATCGTGTCGCACCGGATGCCCGACGGGGTGGTGTTCGTCTATCACGTGCAGGAACGCACCGTCGACACACCGCGCAGCGAGACCACCGGCAAACGCGGCGGTAACCACAACGCGCTGACCCGGGTGCGGATCAAGCCCAGTCACCTGGCCGGCGGCTACGGCCAGCACGCGTTTGCGTTCAACTACATGGGCCCGACCGGCAACCAGCGCGACGAGGTGACCGTGGTGCGCCGCCGCAGCCAAGAGGTGACGTACTGATATGAAGGTCATGGCTCAACTTGCGATGGTGATGAACCTCGACAAGTGCATCGGCTGCCACACCTGCTCGGTGACCTGCAAGCAGGCCTGGACCAATCGCCCCGGCACCGAATACGTCTGGTTCAACAACGTCGAAACCCGGCCGGGCCAAGGCTACCCGCGTACCTATGAGGACCAGGACCGCTGGCGCGGCGGATGGATCCGCGACAAGAAGGGCCGGTTGCGCTTGCGCGACGGCGGGCGGCTGGCCAAACTGTTGCGGATCTTCGCCAACCCCAGGCTGCCGGGGATCAACGACTACTACGAGCCGTGGACGTACGACTACGAGAACCTGACCTCGGCACCGTTGGGCGACACGCTTCCGACAGCGGCACCGCGCAGCCAGATCACCGGTGAGCCGATGAAGATCGAGTGGGGCCCGAACTGGGACGACAACCTGGCGGGCTCGGCGCAGACCATGGCCAAGGACCCGATCCTGAAGAAGGTCAGCGACGAGGTCAAGGAAAAGCTCGAAGAAACCTTCATGTTCTACCTGCCGCGGATCTGCGAGCACTGTCTCAACCCGTCGTGCGTGGCGTCGTGCCCCTCGGGGGCGATGTACAAGCGCAGCGAGGACGGCATCGTGCTGGTCGACCAGGACCGCTGTCGCGGCTGGCGGATGTGCGTGTCGGGATGCCCTTACAAGAAGGTGTATTTCAACCACAAGACCGGCAAGGCCGAAAAATGCACGCTGTGCTACCCGCGCATGGAGGTAGGTCTGCCGACGATCTGTTCGGAAACCTGCGTGGGCCGGCTGCGCTACCTCGGGTTGGTGCTCTACGACGCCGACAAGGTG
Organism: Mycobacterium celatum; assembly: GCF_002101595.1. Taxonomy (GTDB): domain Bacteria; phylum Actinomycetota; class Actinomycetes; order Mycobacteriales; family Mycobacteriaceae; genus Mycobacterium; species Mycobacterium celatum. Next base: position 89,608 of record NZ_LQOM01000051.1, on the reverse strand, counting down.
CTGGAAGCGGCGTCGGTGGAAAACGACGCCGATCTCTACGAGGCGCAGTGTGAAATCCTGCTGGACCCCAACGACCCTGAGGTGATCGCGGCCGCCAAGGCGGAAGGCATTTCCGACGACTGGCTCGAGGCCGCGCAGCGATCGCCGGTCTACGCGTTGATCAACACCTACAAGGTGGCGCTGCCGCTGCATCCGGAATACCGGACCATGCCGATGGTTTGGTACATCCCGCCGCTGTCGCCGGTGGTCGACGCGGTCAGCCGCGACGGCCACGACGGCGAAGACGTCGGCAATTTGTTCGGCGCCATTGAGGCGTTGCGCATCCCGATCGCCTACCTGGCCGAGCTGTTCACCGCCGGTGACACCAAGCCCGTCGACGACGTGCTGCGCCGGCTGGCCGCGATGCGTTCCTACATGCGCGACATCAACCTGGGCCGCGACACCCAGCCACACATTCCGGCATCCGTCGGCATGACCGAAGAGCAGATCTACGAGATGTACCGGCTGCTTGCTATCGCGAAATACGAAGAGCGCTACGTCATCCCGACCGCCTACACCGGCGAGATCCCCGCGGCGGCGCACGATTTGGAATGCTCGTTGTCCGGCGACGGCGGTCCGGGGATGTACGAGGGGGGTCCGTTCGCCAGCCCGACTGACGGTCCTGTGCCGGTCGCTGTCGAAAGCTTCCACGCGACGCGTCCACGTTCGCGGATGAACCTGCTGAATTGGGACGGCGGCGGCGTGCCGGCCGGGATGTTTCCCGAAGAGCAAAAGCAATGAAGCTGCTGAGCAGGTCGCGGGGGCCCGCGCTGGCCGACCGATTGGTGTGGCAGGCGGCCTCTCTGCTGCTGGCCTATCCCGACGAACACCGCGACCAGCGGCTCGACACCGTCGAGGGGCTGCTGAGCCACATCGACGGGCCGACGCGAAAGCTGCTGGCGCGCACGGTTACTGCGTTGCGGGCCGCCGACCCGCTGGCCGCCGCCGCCGACTATGTCGAAACCTTCGACATGCGCCGCCGCTCGACGATGTATCTGACCTACTGGACCGCCGGCGACACTCGCAACCGCGGCCGCGAGATGCTGGCGTTCGCGAGCGCCTACCGCGAAGCGGGCGTCGAGCCGCCGAAAAGCGAAGCGCCGGACCACTTGCCGGTGGTGCTGGAGTTCGCCGCCACCGTCGACCCCGAGGCGGGCCGGCGGCTGCTGATCGAGCATCGAGTGCCCATCGACGTGCTCCTGCAAGCCTTGACCGAAGCGCAGTCACCCTACGCCCACGCCATCGCCGCCGTGTGTGAGACGCTGCCGCCGGTCACCGACCAGGACGTGCAGCGCGCGCGTCGGCTCGCCGAATCCGGTCCGCCTGCCGAAGCCGTTGGGCTGCAACCGTTCACATTGACCGTGCCACCCAAGCGAACCGGCGGGAACTGAATTGGCCAATACCAAACTGCTCGAGGTCTTCTGGGACGTGGCGCCCTACGTCTCGCTGTCGATCGCCGGGGTCGGCACCTGGTGGCGCTACCACTACGACCAGTTCGGCTGGACCAGCCGCTCCTCACAGATCTACGAATCGCGGCTGCTGTCGATCGGCAGCCCGCTTTTCCATTTCGGCAGCCTGGTGGTGATCATGGGCCACGTCGTGGGCCTGTGCATTCCCGAGTGGGTGACCGAGGACATCGGGATGAGCGACCACTTCTACCACCTGCAGGCGCTGATACTCGGCGTTCCCGCCGGCATCGCCGCGCTGATCGGGATCGGGTTGCTGATCTACCGGCGATGGCGCAGCGGACCGGTGCGCCTTGCCACCAGCCTGAGCGACAAGCTGATGTACCCGGTGCTGGTGGCCGCGATGGTGGCCGGCATGAGTTGCACGCTGATGGGCGCGACGCACTACGGCGAGCTACACGACTACCGCCAGAACGTGTCGATCTGGTTCCGGTCGATCTTCATCCTGGACCCGCGTGGCGACCTGATGATCCAGGCGCCGCTGTATTTCCAGGTGCACGCGACGATCGCACTGGCGCTGTTTGCGCTGTGGCCGTTCACCCGGCTTGTGCACGCCTTCAGTGCGCCGGTCGCCTACCTGTTCCGGCCCTACATCGTCTACCGCAGCCGCGACGCGGTTCGCGGCCGCGACGCGGGGGAGAAGAACCAGCTGGTGGGCTCGGCGCCGCGACGCCGCGGCTGGTAGCTCGAGCGTCATATCGTGGCAGATATGGGTCTGCCCGACGACGTCTACGCACGGTTGCTGCGGCTACGGACCGAGTTGCGCCGGTTCGAGCGATGGAGCGCCGAGCAGGCCCAGGCTGCCGGCCTCACACCCATGCAGCACCAGCTGCTGCTGGCGATCCGCGGCCATGCCGACCGGCGCGGGCCCACGATCGGGGATGTCGCGGAGTACCTGCTGCTACGCCACCACAGCGCCGGTGAGCTGATCCAGCGGGCCGAGGCCGCCGGGCTGGTGGCGCGGGTGCGCGACAGCGACGATCACCGAGTGATCCGCCTGCAGCTCACCGATGACGGTGCCGAGCGCCTCGAGGCGCTGACCGCGATGCATGCCGAAGAGGTCGAACGGCTCAGCATCGGCCAGATTGGGCGAGAAGCCGGCAGCCTGGCAGAATCGCCCGGTGCAATTCCGTAACGTCGCCATCGTCGCGCACGTCGACCACGGCAAGACCACCCTGGTCGACGCCATGCTGCGGCAGTCGGGAGCGCTGCACGAACGAGGCGGCCTGACCGAACGCGTGATGGACACCGGCGACCTGGAGCGGGAAAAGGGCATCACGATCCTGGCCAAGAACACCGCCGTGCACCGCCACCACCCGGACGGCAGCGTGACCGTGATCAACGTCATCGACACGCCCGGCCACGCCGACTTCGGCGGCGAAGTGGAGCGCGGGCTGTCGATGGTCGACGGGGTGCTGCTGCTGGTCGACGCCTCCGAGGGTCCGCTGCCGCAGACCCGGTTCGTGCTGCGCAAAGCGCTGGCCGCGCATCTGCCGGTGATTCTCGTCGTCAACAAGACCGACCGGCCCGACGCCCGGATCGCCGAAGTAGTCGAGGCCAGCCACGACCTGCTGCTCGACGTCGCCGCGGATCTCGACGACGAGGCCGCCAAGGCCGCCGAGGAAGCACTCGGGTTGCCGACGCTGTACGCGTCCGGGCGCGCCGGGGTGGCCAGCACGGTGCAGCCCGCCGACGGGCAGGTGCCCGACGGCGACAACCTCGATCCGCTGTTCGACGTTCTGCTGCAACACATTCCACCGCCGTCCGGTGACCCGGACGCGCCGCTGCAGGCGCTGGTGACCAACCTGGATGCGTCGGCGTTCCTCGGCCGGCTGGCGTTGGTCCGCATCTACAACGGCCGGCTGCGCAAGGGCCAACAGGTGGCCTGGCTGCGCGAGATCGGTCCCGGCACTGCGAAGATCACCGAGCTGCTGGCCACCGAGGGCGTCGAGCGCTCACCGACCGAGGAGGCCGTCGCCGGCGATATCGTCGCCGTCGCCGGCATCCCGGACATCATGATCGGGGATACGCTCGCCGACCTTGTGGAACCGAAAGCGTTGCCGCGCATAACTGTTGACGAGCCGGCGATCTCGGTCACCATCGGGACCAACACCTCGCCGCTGGCGGGCAAGGTGCCCGGGCACAAGCTGACTGCGCGAATGGTCAAGTCGCGGTTGGACACCGAGCTAGTAGGCAACGTGTCGATTCGGGTGCTCGACATCGGCCGCCCCGACGCCTGGGAGGTCCAGGGCCGTGGCGAGCTGGCGCTGGCCGTGCTCGTCGAGCAGATGCGCCGGGAGGGTTTCGAGCTGACCGTCGGCAAGCCGCAGGTGGTGACCAAGACCATCGACGGCAAGCTGCACGAGCCGTTCGAGGCGCTGACCATCGACTGCCCCGAGGAGTACGTCGGCGCGATCACCCAGCTGATGGCCGCCCGCAAGGGCCGCATGGTGGAGATGGCCAACCACGCAACAGGTTGGGTACGAATGGATTTCGTGGTTCCCAGCCGCGGGCTGATCGGATGGCGCACTGACTTCCTCACCGAGACCCGCGGCACCGGCATCGGCAACGCGGTGTTCGACGGCTACAAGCCGTGGGCCGGCGAGATCCGGGCCCGCCACACCGGGTCGCTGGTCTCCGACCGCTCCGGCACCATCACGCCGTTCGCGCTGCTGCAGTTGGCCGACCGCGGGCAGTTCTTCGTCGAGCCCGGGCAGGACACCTACGAGGGCATGGTCGTCGGCATCAACCCTCGGCCCGAAGACCTCGACATCAACGTCACCCGCGAGAAGAAGCTGACCAACATGCGCTCGTCGACCGCCGACGTCATCGAGACGCTGGCCAAACCGATCGAGCTCGACCTCGAGCAGGCCATGGAGTTCTGCGGGCCCGACGAGTGCGTCGAGGTGACACCGGAGGTGGTGCGCGTCCGCAAGGTCGAACTGAACGCCACCGCTCGGGCCCGCAGCCGCGCCCGCGCCAAGGCCCGGGCGTAGATGGGGCTATCGCCCAGACCACATCCCGATACCCTGTGGGGCGTGCCGAAACCAGCCCGCCGCACCCGGTTCCGGATCGGCGCGCTGATCTCGTCGTTGGCGCTGCTGGTCTCGGGCTGCACGGTTAGCCCGCCGCCGGCGCCGCAGAGCACCGAGACGTCGAAGAGCACCGCTCCGCCGCCGCATCGGGTCACGCAGATCATCATGGGCATCGACTCGATTGGCGCCGGTTTCAATCCGCACCTGGTGTCCGATCTGTCGGCGGTCAACGCGGCGATCAGTGCGCTGGTGCTGCCGAGCGCGTTCCGGCCCGTGCCTGACCCGAACACCCCGACCGGGTCGCGCTGGGAGATGGACCCGACGCTGCTGGTGTCGGCGGACGTGACCAACGACAACCCGTTCACGGTCACCTACAAGATCCGGCCCGAGGCGTCGTGGACCGACAACGCGCCGATTGCCGCCGACGACTTCTGGTACCTGTGGCGCCAGATGGTCGGCCAGCCCGGTGTGGTGGACCCGGCCGGCTACGACCTGATCACCGGCGTGCAGTCGATCGACGGCGGCAAGCAGGCCGTGGTCACGTTCTCCCGGCCGTATCCGGCCTGGCGGGAGCTGTTCAGCAACATCCTGCCGGCCCACATCGTCAAGGACGTGCCGGGCGGTTTCCCCGCCGGGCTGGTGCGTGCCCTGCCGGTCACCGGCGGACAGTTCAGGGTGGAAAACATCGACCCGCAGCGCGACGAAATCCTGCTCGCCCGCAACGACCGGTACTGGGGCCCGCCGGCCAAGCCGGACCTGATCCTGTTCCGGCGGGCGGGGGCGCCGGCGGCGCTGGCCGATTCCATCCGCAACGGCGATACCCAGGTGGCTCAGGTGCACGGCGGTTCGGCGGCCTTCGCGCAGCTGTCGGCGATCCCGGACGTGCGGACCGCCCGGATCATGACGCCGCGGGTCATGCAGCTCACGCTGCGCGCGAACGTGTCCAAGCTGGCGGATTCCCAAGTGCGCAAAGCGATTTTCGGGCTTCTCGACGTCGACCTGCTCGCCGCCGTGGGCGCCGGCAGCGACAATACCGTCACGCTGGACCAGGCGCAGATCCGCTCGCCGAGTGACCCCGGCTATGTGCCGACCGCGCCGCCGGCGATGAGCCAGGCGACGGCGCTGGGGCTGCTGCAGGCGGCCGGGTACCAGATCGAAAACGACACTTCGCCGGCGGTGACGCCACCGGATGGAGCCGCCCCGGCGACCACCGGGCCGCCGGAGGTCACCCGCGGGCGGATCAGCAAGGACGGAAACCAGCTGTCCCTGGTCATCGGTGTGGCGTCGAACGACCCGACGGCGGTCGCCGTCGCCAACACCGCGGCCGACCAGTTGCGCAACGTCGGCATCGCCGCGACCGTGCTGGGCCTGGACCCGGTTGTGCTGTACCGCGACGCGCTGATCGACAACCGGGTCGACGCCATCGTCGGGTGGCGCCAAGCCGGCGGAAACCTGGCGACGCTGCTGGCCTCGCGGTACGGCTGCCCCGCGCTGGAGGCGACGGCGGTGTCGACGTCGGCCCCGCCGCCGGCCCCGGCGTCGGACACGTCGCCGACATCCAGGCCGGCACCGGCCCCCACCGCCAAAAGCACGACGCCGACCACGGCCAGCCGCACACCCGAGCCCGGGGCGCTGGTGCAGGCGCCGTCGAACATCACCGGCATCTGCGACCACAGCATCCAGTCGAATATCGACGCCGCGCTGGGCGGCACCAAGAACATCAACGACGTGATCAACGCCGTCGAGCCGCGACTGTGGAACATGTCGACGGTGCTGCCGATCCTGCAGGACACCACGATCGTTGCGGCCGGTCCGAGCGTGCTTAATGTGAGCCTGTCCGGTGCGGTGCCGGTCGGCATCGTCGGCGACGCCGGGCAGTGGGTGAAGACTGCGCAGTAATTACGTTGCTGCGCAAGTTATTTAGTGCTAGACGCGCACCGCTGCCGAGAGCGGGATCACGGTGTCGACGATGCGAATCAGTTGGCGCTTGTTCGGCGGAGCGCCGGTGAGCAGCAGATGCTGGTTGATCAACGCCGGGCCGACCCGCGCGGTCAGCGGAGTCAGCGCCGCGGAGTCGATTTCGCCGTTTTGTTCGCCGGCGCGCAGGATCGATTCGATGATCCGCAGGCGGGGCGCCACCACGGCGTCGGCGAAGATGGCGCGCAGTTCGGGTTCGTGAATGAGCTGGCCCATGATCGCCAGGCTGGGAAACGCGGTCTTGCCGGCCAGCACATCGCAGTGAGCGGTGAACACGGCGAGCAGATTTTCCCGGGCCGATCGATCGTCGCGCGGCTCGGGCAGCGGCGGCAGCGCGTACCGCAGCGCGTCCTGCACCAGCGCATACTTGCTGGGCCAACGGCGATACAGCGCAGCCTTGCCGGTCCGGGCCCGCGCGGCAATTCCCTCCATGGTCAGCCCGGCATAGCCCACGGCAGTCAGTTCGGCCAGCGCAGCGTCGTACAGCGCGTGCTCGAGTTCCTTGCCGCGCCGACGGGTGCGGACGGTGCTGCTCTGCTGGGCCATCCCCCGATAGTAGTCGGTGGCGTTTCTCTTTGCGGACGGTTGTTCGGACTCCGGCTGCGGCCCAAGCGTTTTGCACTCGGTATGGTGCCTGCATGCCGGAGACGCCGCGACTGTTGTTCGTGCACGCGCATCCCGACGACGAAAGCCTGACCAACGGCGCCACAATCGCCCACTACGCCGCGCGCGGGGCGCAGGTGCACGTCGTCACCTGCACGCTCGGCGAGGAAGGCGAGGTCATCGGCGACCGCTGGGCACAGCTGACCGTCGACCACGCCGACCAGCTCGGTGGTTACCGCATCGCCGAGCTCACCGCGGCCTTGCAAGCCCTCGGCGTCGGCGAACCGATTTTCCTGGGCGGCGCGGGACGCTGGCGTGATTCCGGCATGGCCGGCACGCCAGCGCGCCGGCAGCGGCGTTTCGTCGACGCCGACGAACGCCAAGCCGTCGGCGCCCTCGTCGCGCTGATCCGCCAGCTGCGCCCGCACGTCGTGGTGACCTACGACCCCGACGGCGGGTACGGGCACCCCGACCACATCCACACCCACGTCGTCACCACCGCCGCGGTCGCGGCTGCCGCCACCGACGACTGCCCCGGCGCGCCGTGGTCGGTGCCGAAGCTCTATTGGACAGTGATCGCCAGGAGCGCCTTTCTGGCGGGCTGGGCCGCGCTGACGCCCGAGGATCTGCGGCCGGAATGGACGGTGCCAGCCGGCGAGGCCACCGACTTCGACGGTATGGGCTACGCCGACGAGGACATCGACGCCGTCGTTGACGCCGAGCACGCGCTGCCGGCCAAGCGGGCGGCGCTGGCCGCGCACGCCACCCAGGTGGTCGTCGGCCCGACCGGGCGGGCGTGCGCCTTGTCGAACAATCTCGCCCTGCCCATCCTCGGCCAGGAGCACTATGTTCTGGCCAGTGGCACTGCCGGAAAGCGCGACGAACGCGGCTGGGAGACCGATCTGCTCGCCGGACTCGATCTCGCCGAGTCGGCCACCCGGTAGGCTGCTGACCAAGCAGCCGCGGAAGGACTTGGGATGGATCCTGATCTGGACTACAACCAGCAGCATTGGCAGGACCGACTTGACAGCTTCCAGTGGGTAATCGGATCGCTGGTCGCGCAGCTGGACAGCATTCCCACCTGACCGCCACCAAGCCGAGCGCCGGGCCAGTCGACGACACCGGCGCGACGGATCCCGCCATTCGTCTGGTGGTCTTGACGTTGCTGGCGGTCGACGGCGTTCTCTCCGCGATCACCGGCGCGCTGCTGCTGCCGGCCTACATCGGCTCCGTTCCGTTTCCGATCAGCGCGTTGATCAGTGGCCTGGTCAACGCGGCCCTGGTCTGGGCCGCCGGACGGTGGACCACGTCGGCGCGGGTGGCCGCGCTGCCGCTGTGGACGTGGTTGCTGACGGTGGCGGCGATGACGTTCGGCGGCCCCGGTGACGACGTCCTTCTGGGTGGCCGCGGAGTAATGGCCTACAGCGCGCTTCTGCTGATCGTGCTCGGTGCGCTGCCACCCGGGTGGGTGCTGTGGCGGCGGCGGGCGCATAGGTCGGGGGAGCAGACCTAGCGGTGCGGCCCGGGATTACTGTTGCCCGTATGGCAGGACCGCGGATGAAATTCGACCGGGCGGAAGTTACACCAACGTGCCGCTGACCCCGGATGACCTGCCGACCCCTGTGGTGCCGTCGTCTGCGCTGCGCCGTGTGTTGCGGCGGGCCCGTGACGGGGTGGCGCTGAACGTCGACGAGGCCGCCATCGCGATGACCGCACGCGGCGAGGATCTGGCGGATCTGTGCCATAGCGCGGCGCGGGTGCGCGACGCGGGTTTGGAATCGGCGGGACGGCGGGGCGCGAATGGCCGGCTGCCGGTCAGCTACTCGCGCAAGGTGTTCATTCCGGTGACTCACCTGTGCCGCGACACCTGCCACTACTGCACGTTTGTCACCGTGCCGGGCAAGCTGCGTGCGCAGGGCGCCGGCATGTACCTGGAACCCGACGAAATCCTCGGCATCGCCCGCCGTGGTGGCGAACTCGGTTGCAAGGAAGCGTTATTCACGCTCGGCGACCGGCCCGAAGACCGTTGGCCGGAGGCGCGGCAATGGCTCGACGAGCGCGGCTATGACTCCACGCTGTCGTATGTGCGCGCGACGGCGATCCGGGTGCTGGAGGAAACCGGGCTGTTGCCGCACCTGAATCCCGGGGTGATGAGTTGGTCGGAGCTGTCGCGGCTCAAGCCGGTTGCGCCCTCGATGGGCATGATGCTCGAGACGACGTCGCGGCGGCTGTTCGAAACCCGCGGGCTGGCCCACTATGGCAGCCCGGACAAGGACCCGGCGGTGCGGCTGCGCACATTGACCGACGCGGGGCGCCTCTCGATTCCGTTCACGACCGGTCTGCTGGTGGGCATCGGCGAGACGCTGGCCGAGCGTGCCGAGACGTTGCATGCGATCCGCAAGTCGCACAAGGAGTTCGGGCATGTCCAGGAAGTGATCGTGCAGAACTTCCGGGCCAAAGAGCACACTGCGATGGCCGCGACGCCCGACGCCGGTATCGACGACTTCCTGGCGACGGTGGCCGTCGCGCGCCTGGTGCTCGGCCCGGGAATGCGCATCCAGGCGCCGCCGAACCTGGTGTCGCGCGACGAATGCCTGGCTCTGATCGCCGCAGGCGTTGACGATTGGGGCGGCGTGTCACCGCTGACCCCCGACCACGTCAACCCCGAAAGACCCTGGCCCGCCTTGGATGAGCTGGCCGCCGTGACCGCCGAGGCGGGCTACGACCTGGTGGAGCGGCTGACCGCGCAGCCTAAGTACGTACAGGCCGGGGCCGCGTGGATTGACCCGCGGGTACGCGAACATGTTGCGGCACTGGCAGATCCGGCCACCGGTTGGGCGCGCGACGTCAACCCGGTCGGGTTGCCGTGGCAGGAGCCCGACGACGTGGGTTCCAGTGGCCGGGTGGATTTGCACGCGGCGATCGACGTGCAGGGCCGTGCCAGTGAGGCCCGCAGCGACCTGGATAGTGCTTTCGGTGACTGGGATTCGATCCGCGCGCATGTCTACGAGTTGGCCGCCCGCGCGCCCGAACGCATCGACACTGACGTGCTGGCCGCGCTGCGCTCGGCCGAACGTGATCCGGCCGGCCTTAGCGACGCCGAATATCTGGCGTTGGCTTGTGCGGATGGTCCGGCGCTGGACGCCGTTGCGGCGCTAGCGGATTCGCTGCGTCGCGACACTGTCGGCGATGACGTGACGTTCGTGGTGAACCGCAACATCAACTTCACCAACATCTGCTACACCGGTTGCCGGTTCTGCGCGTTCGCCCAGCGCAAGGGTGATGCCGACGCGTATTCGCTGTCGACGGCCGAGGTTGCCGACCGGGCGTGGGAGGCGCACGTCGCCGGCGCCACCGAGGTATGCATGCAGGGCGGCATCGACCCGGAGCTGCCGGTCACCGGCTACGCCGACCTGGTGCGTGCGGTCAAGGCGCGGGTGCCGTCGATGCACGTGCATGCGTTCTCGCCGATGGAGATCGCCAACGGGGTGACCAAGAGCGGGCTTTCGATCAGGGAGTGGCTGATCAGCCTGCGCGAGGCCGGGCTGGACACCATCCCCGGCACCGCCGCCGAGATTCTCGACGACGAGGTGCGCTGGGTGCTCACCAAGGGCAAGTTGCCCACCTCGATGTGGATCGAGATCGTGACTACCGCGCACGAGGTGGGGCTGCGGTCGAGCTCGACGATGATGTACGGCCACGTCGACAATCCCCGGCATTGGGTGGGCCACCTCAACGTGTTGCGCGAAATCCAGGACCGCACCGGGGGATTCACCGAGTTCGTGCCACTGCCGTTCGTCCATCAGAGTTCGCCGCTGTATCTGGCCGGCGCGTCGCGCCCGGGGCCCAGCCACCGCGACAACCGCGCGGTGCACGCGCTGGCCCGGATCATGTTGCACGGCAGGATCTCTCACATCCAGACCAGCTGGGTGAAGCTCGGGGTCGAGCGCACCCAGGTGATGCTCAACGGCGGCGCGAACGACTTGGGCGGCACGCTGATGGAGGAGACCATTTCCCGGATGGCCGGTTCGGAACACGGCTCGGCCAAGACCGTCGCGGAGCTGGTCGCGATCGCCGAGGGCATCGGGCGTCCCGCCCGCCAGCGCACCACGACGTACGCGCCGCTGGCCGCGTAACGTTTTTGGGCCTCTTCTTGCCGCGAGCGTGCGTGTCCCCGGCCCGACACGCCGGGCTGACATACGGGTTTGCGCACGCTCGCGGGCGATGGCGCCAGGGCCAGGCCTTTACTCGCTGACCGAGAGCGGGTATACACACGCTCATGAGACCGGCGTTGGCCGCTCTTGCGGTGCTGATCCTGATGCTCCCCGGATGCAGCGGAGCTAAAGAGAATCCGCAAAACCAGCCGACGCCGTCGAAAGCCGCCAAGCTCGGTGTGAGCAGTCCCGCGTTCGCCGACAACACGCAGATCCCGGTCGAATACTCTTGCAAGGGCCGCAATGTGCCGCCGCCGCTGCGCTGGGACAACGTGCCGACCGGCGCCCAGTCGCTGGCTTTGGTGGTCGACGACCCCGACGCGCCCTCGGGGCTCTATATCCACTGGGTGGTCACCGGCATCCCGACGGCGACCACAGAGCTTGGGCCACTACCGCCGGGAGCGAGCGTCAGTCTGAACTCCGCCGGTAAGCCAGAGTATTTCGGGCCGTGCCCGCCGGCCGGCAGCGGAGTGCATCACTACCGTTTCCAGCTGTATGCCCTGAACAAGCCGTTGGCGCTGGCTCCCACGACGCCGGCGCCCGAAGCGACTAAAGCGATCGCGGATGCGGCCAGCGCCCAGGGCACAACCGTGGGCTTGTTCAGCGGGTAGCCGCGAGCGTGCGGGATCCCGGCGACACGCTCGGCGTGTCGGCCGAGGACACGCACGCTCGCGCAAAATGGGGGCTACAGCCGGGCGGCTAGCTCGGTGCCCTGGCGGATGGCTCGCTTGGCGTCCAGCTCGACGGCCAGCGCTGCACCGCCGATCACATGCGGCTCAATCCCGTTGCGGCGCAAGTCTTCTTCGAGGTCACGGACCGGCTCCTGGCCGGCGCAGATCACGACATTGTCCACGGCGAGAAGCTGCCGCCGCGGCCCGATGCTGATGTGCAGCCCGTCGTCGTCGATCTGTTCGTAGGTCACCCCGGAAAGCTGTTGCACGCCTTTGGCTTTCAGCGACGCACGGTGTACCCACCCGCTGGTCTTGCCCAGTCGTCTGCCCTGGGGGCCCTTGCTACGCTGCAACAGATACACCTCGCGGGCCGGCGGCGCGGGAATCGGCGCCACCAGCGCGCCGCGGGCTTCCTGCGGATCGGCCGCACCCCATTCGGCCTTCCACTCTTTGAGGTTGAGTGTCGGTGAGGAGCCGGTGACCAGGAACTCGCTGACGTCGAAGCCGATACCGCCGGCGCCGATCACGGCCACACTCGTACCCACGGGCCTGACGCCGGTGATGGCCTCGGCGTAGGTCATCACCATGGGATGCTCGATGCCGGGAATCGGCGGAATCCGCGGCGCCACACCGGTGGCCAGCACGACGTCGTCGTAGCCGGTCAAATCCGCGGCGGCCACCCGGGTGCCGAGCCGCACAGTGACACCGTGTTTGGCAAGCATCGTGGTGAAATAGCGGATCGTTTCACTGAATTCCTCTTTGCCGGGAATCCGTCGGGCCAGGTCGAATTGGCCGCCGATGAACTCGTTGGCCTCGAACAGCGTGACGGCATGGCCGCGCTGCGCGGCGTTGACCGCGGCGGCCAGCCCGGCGGGCCCCGCCCCGACCACCGCCGCTGTGCGAGCACGTCGGGCCGGGGCCAGCACCAGTTGCGTTTCGCGGCCGGCCCGCGGGTTGAGCAGACACGACACCGCCTTATGCGCGAACGCATGGTCCAGACACGCCTGGTTGCACGCGATGCAGGTGTTGATCTCGTCGGCGCGATCAGCAGCGGCCTTGAGCACCCACTCCGGGTCACTCAACAGCGGCCGGGCCATCGAGATCAGCTGTATCCGCGTGTCGGCCAGGATTTGTTCGGCGGCCTGCGGCATGTTGATCCGGTTGGACGCCACCACGGGAATGCTCACGTGTTCGGCGACGGCGTCACTGATGTCGACGAACGCGCCGGCCGGCACCGAGGTGACGATCGTCGGAACCCGCGCTTCGTGCCAGCCGAACCCGGAGTTGATCATGGTCGCCCCGGCTGCCTCGACTTCGGTTGCCAGCGCGACGATTTCATCCCAGCTCTGACCGTCCTCGACGTAGTCGGCCATCGACATCCGATAGCAGACGATGAAGTCGGGACCGACGGCAGCGCGGGTGCGGCGCACGATTTCCACCGGGAACCGACGCCGATTCGCAGCACTGCCGCCCCAGGCGTCGGTGCGCTTGTTGGTCCGGGGCGCCAGAAACTGGTTGAGCAAATAGCCTTCGCTGCCCATGATTTCGACACCGTCGTAGCCCGCCTCGCGGGCCAACGAGGCGCAGCGGGCGAAATCGGAGATGGTACTCTGCACACCGCGCGACGACAGCGCCCGCGGCCGAAACGGGTTGATCGGCGCTTTGATCGACGACGCGCTCACCGAAAGCGGATGGTACGCATAGCGTCCGGCGTGCAGGATCTGCAGCAGGATTTTGCCGCCGGCGTCATGCACGGCCGCAGTGATGCGCCGGTGCCGTCGCGCCTCGGTGGAGGACACCAGCTCGGAGGCGAACGGCAGCAGCCAGCCGGTGCGGTTGGGTGCGTAGCCGCCGGTGATGATCAGCCCGACGCCGCCGCGGGCGCGTTCGGCGAAATACTCGGCCAGCCGGTCGATGTGGTGGGCGCGGTCTTCCAGCCCGGTGTGCATCGACCCCATCACGACGCGGTTGCGTAGGGTGGTGAACCCGAGGTCCAACGGCGACAACAGGTTTGGATACGTCATAGCGCCGCGGCCACTTCGTCGAGCCAGTCGACTGCGCTCTCCTCCGCGCGGATACCGCCGCGCAGCACCAGGTACTGATGCAGGGCGGCGCCGCGCAGCTTCGACGGATCGGGGAATTGCCGTTTCTCGAATCCCCGGTAGGCGTCCAGCAATTCGGCGTGTTCGGCACGCAGCGTCGCGATCTGCGTGCGCAGCGCGGCGACGTCGCCGTAGGCTGCGCCGCGCACCTTGACGGCCACGTCGCGGGTGCGGGTGTCCGACAGCGCGCTGCCCCTGCCGGTGAGCGGTTCGGCGATCCAGCGGGCCAGTTCGGCACGTCCGGCCTCGGAAACGGTGTAGACCTTCTTGTCCGGGCGACCCTGCTGGACCACGTGTGTCGCCTGCACCCAGCCGTCGTCCTCCATCGCGCGCAACGTGCGATAGATCTGCTGATGGGTCGCGGTCCAGAAGTACCCGATCGAGCGGTCGAATCGGTGGGCCAACTCGTAGCCCGACCCGGACTGTTCGCACAAGGAGACCAGGATCGCGTGGGGAAGCGCCACCAGGGCAGCATAGGGGGCCGGTCGAAGCCTATGCAACTAGTTGCACTGCACCGGGGTGCATAGCGGGTGGCGCGGCGGGTGTGTTAGATGCAACGTCTAGTATCAGTAACCAACGGATCCGCGTCATTGAACAGCACTTGGAGGAGACCTTCGTGACGTACACGATCGCCGAACCCTGCGTCGACATCAAGGACAAGGCATGCATCGAGGAGTGCCCGGTCGACTGCATCTATGAGGGCGCTCGGATGCTGTACATCCACCCCGACGAATGCGTGGACTGCGGCGCCTGCGAGCCGGTCTGCCCCGTCGAGGCGATCTTCTACGAAGACGACGTGCCCGAGCAGTGGAGCCAGTACACGCAGATCAACGCGGACTTCTTCGCCGAACTCGGCTCCCCCGGCGGCGCGGCGAAGGTCGGCATGACCGAAAACGACCCGCAGGTGGTCAAGGATCTGCCGCCACAGGGTGAGGGCGACTGAGCGAGAAAGTGATCCGCCGGCGCCGGTCGGCCGTGTCAGCCCTGCTGCCGGTGTTCCCCTGGGACACCCTGAGCGAAGCACGCGCACTGGCCGATTCGCACCCCGGCGGCATCGTCGACCTGTCCGTCGGCACACCCGTCGACCCGGTCGCGCCGCTGATCCGGGAGGCACTTGCCGGCGCCAGTGCCTCGCCGGGCTACCCCACCACCGCGGGCACGCCGCAGTTGCGGGAGTCCGCCGTCAAGGCGCTGAGCCGGCGCTTCGGCGTCACCGGCTTGGCCGAGACGGCTGTGCTCCCGGTGATCGGCACCAAGGAGCTGATCGCGTGGCTGCCGACGCTGCTGGGCCTGGGCGCCGCGGATCTGATCGTCGTGCCCGAGCTGGCCTACCCGACCTACGACGTCGGCGCGCGGCTGGCCGGGGCGCAGACGCTGCACGCCGACTCGCTCACCCAATTGGGGCCGCAGACCCCGGCGCTGGTGTACGTGAACTCGCCGAGCAACCCGACCGGGCGAGTGCTCGGTGTGGATCATCTGCGCAAGGTCGTGGGCTGGGCGCGCGAGCGCGGCGCGCTGGTGGCCTCCGACGAGTGTTATCTCGGCCTCGGCTGGGACGCCGAGCCGCTGTCGATCCTTCATCCGTCGGTGTGCGACGGCGACCACACCGGTCTGCTGGCGGTGCATTCGCTGTCCAAGAGCTCCTCGCTGGCCGGGTACCGGGCGGGCTTCGTCGCAGGCGATCCGCACGTGGTGAGCGAACTGCTGGCGGTGCGCAAGCACGCCGGGATGATGGTGCCCACCCCGGTCCAGGCCGCGATGGTCGCTGCTCTCGACGACGACGAGCACGAGCGCGAGCAACGCGACCGCTACCGTCTGCGGCGCGAATTGCTTTTGCCCGCCTTCCGCTCGGCGGGTTTCACCGCCGACCATTCCGAGGCCGGCCTGTATCTGTGGGTGACCCGCGGCGAGCCCTGCCGCGACACCGTCGGCTGGCTGGCTCAGCGCGGCATCCTGGTCGCGCCCGGCGAGTTCTACGGCCCCCGCGGCGCACGCCATGTGCGGGTGGCGCTGACCGCCACCGATGAACGGATCGCCGCGGCGGCCGCCCGGCTGTAATACGGTCGCAGGATGAGCGACTACGACGTCGAGGCCGTGGACCGGCTGCCGTTCAGCTCGCCAGAGAAATCCGAGCGCTATCGCACGGAGAACTACACCGGCGCGGTCGGGCTCAACTGGTATCGCACCGATCCGAGCCTGCAGTTCACGATGGCCTACTACCTGCAACCCGACGAGCTGGCCGTGGTCGAGCCGCATTTGGACCGCATCGGCGAGCTGATGGGCGGGCCGGTGGCGCGGTGGGCCGAGGAGACCGATCGCAACCCGGCGCGGCTCGAGCGCTACGACCGCTGGGGCCACGACGTCAGCCGGGTGGTGCAGCCGCCGTCGTTCACCGAATCCAAGCGGGCGGTGCTCGACGCGCACAAAAAGCTCAAGGACGACGCCCGGCGGGCCGGGGTCAATCCGTCGTTGCCGCTGTTCGCGGCCAACTATCTGCTGGACCAGGCCGACATCGGCATGGGCTGCGCGTTGGGTACCGGCGGCGGCATGGTCAAGGCGCTGGTCGCGGCGTACGCGCCGGCCGATGTCCGCGAGCATGTGCTGGCCAAGTTCGAGACGGGCGAGTGGGAGGGCGAGACCGCCCAGCTGCTGACCGAACGCACCGGAGGTTCGGATCTGGGCGCGCTGGAGACGACGGCGACGCGGCACGGCGACGGCTGGCTTCTCAACGGCTTCAAGTGGTTTGCGTCCAACTGCGACGGCCAGGTGTTCGTGGTGCTGGCCAAACCCGACGGTGCGCCCGACTCCGGCCGCGGCGTGGCGAACTTCCTGGTGCTGCGGACCCGTCGCGACGGGTCGCGCAACGGTGTGCGGATCCGGCGGCTGAAGGACAAGCTCGGCACCCGGTCGGTGGCCTCCGGTGAGGTGGAATTCGTTGACGCCGAAGCATTCCTACTGTCCGGCGAACCGTCCGATGAAGGCTCGCACGACGGGAGGGGGCTGGGCCGGATGATGGAGCTGACCAACGCCGCGCGGCTGGGTATCGCGCTGTTCGCGGTCGGCAACGCGCGCCGGGCGCTGGTCGAGTCGCTGTGTTACGCCCGGCGGCGAGAGGCGTTCGGCGGCGCGCTGATCGACAAGCCGTTGATGCGGCGCAAGCTGGCCGAGATGATCGTCGACGTCGAAGCCGCGTTGGCGCTGGTGTTCGACGGCACCGGCTTCGCCAACCATCGACAACCCCGGGCAGTCAGGCAGCGTATCGCCGTGCCGGTGACCAAGCTCAAGGTGTGCCGGCTGGGCATCACAATGGCCTCGGACGCAATAGAGATCCACGGCGGCAACGGCTACATCGAAACCTGGCCGGTGGCAAGGATATTGCGCGATGCGCAGGTCAACACCATCTGGGAGGGGCCCGACAACATCCTGTGCTTGGACGTGCGTCGCGGTATCGAGAAGATCCAGGCTCACCAGCCGCTGCTGGAGCGCTTGCACGACGCGGTGTCGGTGTCCGACGACGACGCCACGACGCAGTTGGTGAGCCGGCGCATCGCGGATCTGGATGCGGCTATCACCGCCTGGACCAAGCTGGAAGGCGATGTGGCCGAAGCGCGTTTATTCCCGCTCGCGCAATTCATGGGCGACGTGTACGCGGGCGCGTTGCTCACCGAGCAGGCCGCCTGGGAGCGCGAAACCAGGGCGGCCGACCGTAAGGCGCTGGTCGCCCGGTTGTACGCGCAGCGATACTTGGCCGACCGCGGGCCGCTGCGCGGCATCGACACCGACAGCGACGAGGCGATCGAGCGGTTCGACGAGCTCGTCGACGGCGCGCTGGTCACCGACTGATGACGTCGCCCGCCGGGCAGCCGCGCATCCCGCTGTCGATCACCGACGTCTTCAAGCGAATCTTCCTCGGCAAGCCGCTGATCACCGAGGAGCTCAGTTCCGAGCGGCTCTCGAATCCTGTTGCGTTGGGCGCCCTTTCGCCCGACGCGATCTCGTCCACCGCCTACGGTCCCGAGCAGATCATGATCGAACTGCTGCCACATGCGGGCCTGGCCGCGTTCGCGTTGCTGCTGCCGATCACCGGCGTGATTCTGTTGATCCTGGTGTTGGTGGCCGCATCGTATCGGCAGGTGGTGATGGCCTACACCCGCGCCGGTGGCTCGTACGTGGTTGCCCGGGAGAACTTCGGGCCCCGGACGGCACAGATCGCCGCCGCGGCACTGCTGATCGATTACGTGGTGACCGTGGCGGTGCAGTCGGCGGCGGGCACGGTCGCGGTGGTGTCGGCGATAACCGCGCTCGGTCCCTACAGCCTGGAAATCACGGTGGCCGTGGTGCTTGTGATCTGTTACGCCAACCTGCGCGGGTTGCGGGAGGCGGGCCTGCCGTTCGCGATCTCGACCTACTCGTTCGTCGTCATGATCGCGTTGACGATCGTGACCGGGGTGATCCGCCACATCTTCTGGGGCTTACCGACATACGACCCGCAGCACATTCCCGGAGCGGTGCCGGTTCACCAGGGCAACGGGCTGGTGATGGGTGCGACGATCCTGGTGTTGCTGCGAGCCTTCGCCAACGGGGGATCGTCGCTGACCGGCGTCGAGGCCATCTCCAACACGGTCAACGTCTTCCGTAAACCGCAGGGCGTCAACGCGCGTCGCGTCCTCACCACGATGGCCTGCATCCTCGGGTTCCTGCTGGCCGGTGTGGCCTACCTCGCCCATGTCACCCACTCCACCCCGTACGTCGACGAATACCCGTCGATGCTCTCCGAAATCGCCCGGGCGGTGTTCGGTCACGGGGTGATCGGCAACGCCCTGTACATCCTCGTCCAGGCGTCGACCGCAGCCATCTTGTTCACGGGCGCCAACACCAGTTTCAACGGTTTCCCGGCGTTGGCGAGCTTCGTTGCCGAGGACCGGTTTCTGCCGCGGCAGCTGACCAAGCGCGGTCATCGCCTGGTGTTTTCCAACGGCATCATCGCGCTCACCGCGCTGTCGGTGGCGCTGCTGATCGCCACCGGTGGTTCGGTCAATGCACTGGTGCCGTTCTACGCGATCGGTGTGTTCACCGGGTTCTCGATGGCCGGCTACGGAATGACCAAACACCATCTGACGCACCGCCAGCCCGGCTGGCGGCACAAGCTGGCGATCAACCTCTCCACCGGGATCTTGTCGACGATCATCGTCGGCATCTTCGCGGTGGCGAAGTTCACCGAAGGCGCCTGGCTGGTGGTAGTGGTCTTCCCGTTGATGGTGCTGGCGCTGATGCGGCTCAACAAGGAATACCGCGCCGAGGCCGCGATTCTCGAGATGTTCCGTACCGACCGCCCCGAATTGGTCAAGTACGCGCGGCACCGGGTGTTCGTCTTCGTCAACTCCGTCGACCTGGCGGTGATCGAGGCGCTGCGCTACGGGAGAGGGTTGCGCGCCGACGAATTGATCGCGGTGCATTTCATGGTGGACGCGGCCTACGCCGCGCAGTTGCGCAAGCGCTGGGACCGCTTCGAACTCGACACCCGGTTGCGCGTCGTGGACTGTCCGGATCGCCAGATCACCCGCGGGGCACAAGAACTGGTGCTTCGGGCGCTCAGCGAGCATCCCGACACCAACGTGACGGTACTGCTGCCACGTCGCACCTACGCGCCGCTGCTGGGGCGACTGCTCCATGACCGCACCGCGGACAAGATCGCCCGGGCCATCAGCCGGATCCCGGACGCGGCCGCGACCATCGTGCCCTACGACGTGCAATCCCGGATCGCGGAGGCGTTCCCCGATCTCTTCGAGCAGCGGATCGCGCGCAAACTGGACAAGATCGAAGCGCGGATCTCCCGCGGGGAACAACAAACGGTCCAGCAATACGAACACCCCGAACGGCCGCCGGCGGTGGTTCCCGTGGGCGGGCTCATCGAGGGACAGCGGGCCACCATCGAAGGACGGGTCAGTCAGGTCGAGGACATCACCAAGCGCCGCCAGACATTTCGGTGGATCGTCATCGGCGACGACAGCGGAGAAATACGGGTGACCTTCCACCCGGGGCGCGGCGACGACGTCCAGCCCGGCCAACTGCTCCGCATCACCGGAAAGGTGCGCGGCGGCGGCAATCGTCCGATGTCGATGGTCGACCCGGTGTACCAGGTGATCGAAGAACCGGTGGAATCGGCGTAGCAGGGCTGTTCGTTCACGTCGTGCGCCAATCAGTGGCAGAGTTTAGTGGCATGACGCCGAACCCGAAGGTTCCGAAACCCGGCGACATCAAATCCGCCGCTCAGGCCGCCGTGGAGACGGCGCAGTCGGTCGCCAGCGGTGCGATGCGAATTCCGCCGGCTTCGGTTCAGATCGCTGCACAGCTGCCGGATCTCGTGGAGAACCTCGCGGTAGCGACCGAGCGCCTCAACACAACGATCGATCGCGCGGAAAGGTACATCGCGCTTGCCGACCCTATGCTCCGAACGATGGACCGCTTGCTGCCACAGCTGGAGGCGCTGGTCGCGACCGGCAACGACGTATTCAAGGCGCTGTCCAGCCTCCCGGGAGTCACCACGTTGGGTCGACTCGCCGGCGGGCGGCCGTCGGACCAGCCGAGAACCGACAAGCGCGGAGGCAATCGGGCCACCTGACGCCTTCGTTCCGCCGCCGGAAGTGGCTCCGAAGGGGCGGTGTCAAAGCATGCCTGCCGCCGAATGTCGTCCAGTTGCTCGAAGAAATCATCGACGCTCGCCCACTCAGGCGTTCCTCAACGTCGTCGTCGCGTAACTGGATTGCACTGCGGGACTGCTGCGTTTATCACGTAATGTCAGCCGCTCCCCGGGATCACAACGTCGTGTCGTGGGCCGGCGGCCGATGTGACCGGTAGCGGCGATCCAGCGCGGCGGCTTCGTGGAATTGCTCTTCGGGGAGGGCGGCCGGCCGCGCACTCGCCGGTTCCGGAGACCCGGGCTCTGGAACACTCGGGGAATCGCCGCGCATCCACGCCGCCAGTTCGCCGATGACGATCAGGGTGCCGGCAGCGGTCAACGGAATCGCCCAGACGCGACGGTGCAGCAGGGCGCTCTTGCATTGGTCCACGTAGTTGGTGACCGGCCTGGAATGCTGCGCGGGCTCTTGATCGCTGACCGTCGCCTGCAGCAACTGGGTGTAGTAGCCGTTGCCGCATTTGATCTGGATGCCCCACCGGTCGTGTGCGTCGAGGTAGACGGGCAAGCACAGCACGATAAGCCCGCCGGCGAGCAGGGCGGTGCCGACGAGCATGGCCAACCAACCACGGGTTATCACCTTGGCTGATTCGTCCATGTCCCGATGATGCGCCCCGTGGCGGGGGGTTGCGCAAGCCTCGGCAACAGGTTTTTCAGGAAGTGAGGTTGTAGTCGTGGTCGCAGGTCTCGGTGAGCATCGTGGTCAGCCGCTTGCGGTCGAAGGGCCACAGGTCGATGTGGTTGTCGTCGGCGAAGTACCAGGAGTTGCAGCCGGTATTCCAGACTGTTGGTCTCATTGCTTCCGCAATGTCGTCGGCGAAGCGGTTGGTGGCTTCCTCGGTGATTTCGACGGCGGTGATCTCGCCGTCGCGGAATCGGCGCAGCCATCCGGTGACGTAGTGCGCGGTCAGTTCGGCGACGTGTTGCAGTGACATCGACCCGGAGGGGGAGTTGGGGCCCAAAATGGTGAACAGGTTGGGGAATCCGGGGATTGCGGTCATCGCCCACGCGCGCGGTCCCTTTGACCAGGCGTCGTCGATCGACAGGCCGTCGCGGCCGCGCAGGTTCATTGGTCGCATGTAGTTGTGCGCCTGAAACCCGGTCGCCAGCACGATGATGTCGACATCATGGTGGACGCCGTCGGCGGTTCGTATCCCGGTCGGGGTGACCGCGGCAATGGCCTCGGTGACGAAGCTGGCGTTGGGCTTGCCGATCCGCCGGTAGTAGCTGGCGGAGACCACCTGACGTTTGCAGAACGGCTGGTAGCCGGGGGTGAGGCGAGCGCGAAGGTCCTTGTCCCGCACCTGCACTCGAAGGCACATCCGCGCGTAGCGCTGGGCCAGGCGTCTCCGCCAGGTCGGCCGGGTAACCAGGTCGACCACGAGATCGGAACCGACGCGCTGCGCACGGTCGACGGTCCAGGCGAGCCCTGGCAGTGCTTGCAGCAGCCGACCGACGACGCGGGGTTGGCGCAGACCCATCGGCATCCACATCACCCACTGCGGGGTGCGGACGAAATGCGTGATATGCGCGGCGTCGGGCTGTAGTGCGGAAAAGACTTGTACGCCAGTGGATCCGCTGCCGATCACCGCCACGCGTCGGCCGGCGGTGCCGACTTCTGTCCAGCGGGCGGTGTGCACCACCGGCCCGGCGAACGAGTCCAGTCCGGGAATGTCCGGGATCGACGGATGGTGCAAGACACCGGTTGCGGCGACCAGGAAGTCGGCGTCGATCGTGTCACCGTCGGCGGTGCACACCTGCCATCGGTTTTCCGTCCACGCTGCCGAGGTGACCTCGCAGTCCAGCCGAAGATGTGGACCCAGGTGCAGGCGGCCGACGAGGTCGCGGTGGTATTGCCGGATCTCCTCGCCGGTGGCCCAGACGTGTTTCCAGTCGGGCTTTGGCGCGAACGCGAACTGGTAAGTGTGCGACGGCACGTCGCATCGCAGACCCGGGTAGCGGTTCCAATGCCAGACGCCGCCGACGTCGGAAGCCTTTTCCAGAATCGTGAAGTTGGTAAACCCGGCTTGCCGGAAGGTATGAGCGGCGGCGATGCCCGCCATGCCGGCGCCGACGATCACGATCCGGGGGTCGCGCCGGCTGGCCGAGGGTTCGACGACGACCGGCAGCGGGCGAAGTCCGCGCAGTACCGGGCCGGCGATCCGCGTCGGAGTCCCGCCTGGCGCTAGGTGTGGTAGCCGACGTGCGAGCATCTCGATCGCCGCCCGGCTTTCCATGCGGGCCAGGGCATTGCCGATGCAGAAGTGGATTCCGGACCCGAACGCAAGGTGCTCGTTGGACTCTCGGTCGAGCCGGAACTCGTCGGGGTCTTCCCAGTGGCGGAGGTCGCGATTGGCGGAGCCGATCAGCGGCAGCACTCTGGCGCCGGCGGGGATCGTGGTACCGCCGACGGTGACGTCCGTGGTGGTAATCCGGAGCAGGCCCTGGCCGGGCCCGTCGAAGCGCAGTGTCTCCTCCACGGCGGCCGCCGCCAGCGCCGGGTCGGCGGTGATCTGCCGCCACAGATCTGGGCGCTCGAACAACGCCAGCATGGCGTTGGAGATGAGGTTCGTGGTCGTCTCGTTGCCGGCGACCAGCAGCAGGACGCAGAAGTTGATGAGTTCGGCGAGGCTCAGTGCGTCATTGTCGCCGGTGATCAGCAGACTGACCAGGTCGTCGCCGGGATTTCGGCGCCGCTTGCGCACGGTTCGTGCGAAGAACAACGAGATCTCGGCGGCGCTGGCAAGCATCTTGGTCAAGCTGCCGCCGGTGAGTAGCCCGTTGACCAGATTGTCCGACCAGCGCTTGAAGTCGTCGTGACGATCGGCGGGGATACCCATCATCTCGGCGATCACGATTGTGGGTAGCGGGGATGCCAGATCGGTGACCAGATCACCCGGCCCGGCTTTTGCGGCGATGTCGTCGACGAGGTGCTCGGCGATCTGCCGGATGCGCGGCTCCCACGCGGCGATACGTCTCGGGGTGAACGCCCGGCTCACTTTGCGGCGCAGCACCGTGTGCTCGGGCGGGTCGCTGGTGAGCAGGGTACGAAGCGGCACAACGCGTCCGAGCGCACCCGCGAGCCGGTGCGGGATCTTCATGGTGGGGTTGAACGGGTTGTCGTCGAAGCGTGAGGCTGTGCCGAGATCCGAGGAGAACCGTTGTGCATCGCGCACCGCGACCGCCACGTCGTCGTGGCGGCTGAGGATCCATAGATCCGGATCGTTGCTGTGATACACCGGCGCCGTGTCGCGCAGCCGGGCATAGTGCGGGTACGGGTCGGCAATGACGGCCGGATCGTTCAAATCGAAGACACTGTGGGTCATGTGGGCGCTCCGATCGCGGTCATCAGTGTGCGGACCCACTGGCGAATGAATCGGTCCTCGTCGATTCCCAGCGGACGATCATTGTGGATAGACGTTGCGATCCAATAGTTCTCGATCGCACCGAGCCAGATTGCGGTGATCGCTTCGAAGTCGCGGTCTACTGAATCGTCTTGCGGTGCTTTGTCTTGGAGCCACTTGGCCAGAAATTGCCGCGACCGGGCGAATAGCCGGTCGCGGGCGTCGGCCATCACCTCCGGGAACCGGTCGCCTTCCTTGGCCATCACGCGAATCAGGTTGCGCCAGTTGGTCATCAGCACCAGCGAGCCACGGGCAACCAGCGTCAGCTCGGCCTCGAGGTTGCCCAGCGACAGCATCGGCGCGAGCGTGAAACTCGCATCTGCGGTCTGAATAGCCCGCTCGACGGCGGCGGCCATGACCTGTTGCTTCGACCCGAAATGGGTGTACAGGGCTCCGGAGTGCGGCGACAGCCCGGCCGCTTCTTCGATCGAGGCGACCGACGTGCCGGCATAACCGTGTTCGGCGAACAGCCGCAGCGCCTCGTTCAGGATCCGATCGCGGGTGCTGTCGGCCACGGCGTCATCCAATCAAATGCTTGGGCATTCCAAGCATGTGCTTGTGTGCTCGGACGCACAAGGCCTACGGGTCGTCGTCGTCTTCGTCGTCATCGGCTCTAAGGAGCTTTTCGGGGTGGTGGTATCGGTTGGTGCGGGGTTGGCCGTGGTCGAGGTGTGGGGGTGGTATCCATTCGGTGTCGCCGTTTTTCAGTTTGCGGGTGGTCCAGCCGTCTTCGGTGATGGGGTGGTGGCCGCCGCAGCCTAGGGTGAGGTCGTTGACGTCGGTGGTGTGGCATTGGGCGTAGGGGGTGCAGTGGTGGGCTTCGCAGTGATAGCCGGGTACGGGGCAATTCGGGAACGTGCACCCGCGGTCCTTCGCATAGAGCACGATTCGTTGGGCGGGCGAGGCTAAGCGTTTGGTGTGATACAGCGCTAGCGCTTTGCCTTTGTCGAAAATGGCTAGGTAGTGGTGGGCGTGGGAGGCCAGCCGGATCACATCGGACATCGGTAGCAGTGTTCCGCCGCCGGTGAGGCCGTGTCCGGTGCCGGCTTCGAGGTCTTTGAGGTTGGTGGTGACGATGATGCTGGCCGGTAGCCCGTTGTGCTGCCCGAGGTTTCCGGAGGCCAACAACCCCCGCAGCCCCGCGAGCAGGGCGTCGTGGTTGCGCTGCCCGGTGCTGCGGGTGTCGCGGCGGGCTGTCTCCTCGCAAGGGGTGCCGTCGACAATCGGTGCCGAATCGGCGGGGTTGCACATGCCGGGGGCGGCGAGTTTGGCCCACACGGCTTCGAGGGTGGCGCGCAGTTCCGGGGTGATCCAGCCGCTTAGGTGTGACATGAGATCGGGGCCTTGCTTGCCCAGGGTCAGGCCGCGTCGGCGCGCCCGGTCGTCGTCGGTGAAGTCGCCGTCGGGGTTGAGGCAGTCGGTGAGCCGCTGGGCCAACATGGCTAGGTCGTCGGGGCGATGCTGCCCGGCCAATTCGGCCAGGTGGGCTTCGGCGTGTTCGCGGGTTTCGGCGTCGACGAACCCGGGCAGTCGGTGCATGAAGCTGCGGATCACTGCCACATGAGCGGTGCCGATCTGTCCGCCGCGCTGGGCGGCGGCGGTGGCGGGCAACCGCGGCGCCAACGGTTCGCCGGTGAGCGCCTGTCGGTCGCCCAGATCGGCGGCCTCGTGGATGCGCCGGCTGGCTTCGGCCGGGGTGATGCGTAGCCGTTCGGCCAGCGCGAAGCGCAGTGTGCCGCCCAGCTCGGTGTCGTTGGCCTGTTCGGCCAGCTGGTTGATCAGCGGATGCTCCACGGCGGGCAGTCGCCGGCGGATGGTTTCGCAGCGCTCCAGCATGGCCAGGCATTCCGGAGTGGTGAGCACGTCGAAGGACAGGTCTAGGGCGCGTTTGAGGTCGGCTTCGAGCGCGTCGAAGACCTCGACGATCTCCTCCCGACTATCCGAACGCATGTTCGAATACTATCAGGCCGAGGGGACAACTGCCACCAGTAACCCACAAGCAAAACCACAGTGGCGCAAGTGGTTACAGTGGTTCAAGAGGGTTTCGGGACCCGCCAGCAACAGTGGATCCGGCGTGGCCGCTTAAAGTGGCCGTCGTGAAGCAATTGGCAGCTGTCTTCGGGTCCCTGACGGGGTTGGCGTTCACCGCCAACGGCTACCGCCCGCTGAGCAAGCGCGGCTACCCCTCGCTGTTCGCCTTCGCCTACGGCGTGTTCGCCTCGGAACTGCCGCTGCAGGTTCTCGGTGGCCAACTCGCGGCGCTTGCCGCGGTGACCCGCAGGCTCTCGCCACGGGTGCGCTGGTTCAGCTGGCTGGTGTCGGCGGTGTCGTGGCTGGGGCTGCTGGGCTTGCATCGCATCGGTCGCCAGTCCGACCGGCCGCTCACGGCCGCACTGGATGTCGGGTTGGGTGCGGGCCGTCGCACCGAATCGGGCGACCTTTGGAAGCGGCCGGCGGGCGCAGGCACGGCCAAGACACCGGGCGTCATCCGCATGATGCGGGTCTACGGTGACTACGCGCACGACACCAACATCAGCTACGGCCCTTACGGTTCCCGGAACCACCTCGACATTTGGCGGCGTCCAGATTTGGATCGCGGCGGACAGGCCCCGGTGCTACTGCAGGTTCCCGGCGGCGCGTGGATGCTGGGAAGTAAACGCCACCAGGCGTATCCGTTGATGAGTCATCTGGCCGAATTGGGCTGGGTCTGTGTCGCGATCAACTACCGGCTCAGCCCGCGCTCGACCTGGCCCGACCACATCGTCGACGTCAAACGTGCACTGGCCTGGATCAAGGAGCACATCGCCAAGTACGGCGGGGACCCGGACTGGATTGCGATCACCGGCGGGTCAGCAGGTGGGCATCTGAGCGCGTTGGCCGCGTTGACCGCGAATGACCCGCAATTCCAACCCGGTTTCGAGGATGCTGACACCAGCGTGCGAGCGGCGGTCCCGTTCTACGGCGTCTACGACTTCACCTATTCCGATTCGTTGCATCCACTGATGACGCCGACGCTGGGCAAGTACGTGTTCAAGCTGTCGCGCAACGAAACTGCGGAGGCTCTCCGCGCCGCCTCGCCGATCAGCCACGTCAGTTCCGAAGCGCCACCGTTTTTCGTGCTGCATGGGTGTAACGACTCGCTGATCCCGGTCGAACAGGGGCGGGCTTTCGCGGTGCGGCTGCGCGGGGTCAGCAAGGCTCCCGTCGCGTATGCCGAATTACCTTACGCGCAGCACGCTTTCGACATCTTCGGTTCGGTGCGTGCCCAGCACGCGGCGGTGGCCGTCGAGCAGTTCCTCGCTGAGATCTACGTGCGCTCGAGGGTTACATCAGCGACTTGACGTTTCGTCACCGCCCAACCGATGCACCGACTGTGTGTCCTCATACGCTCTTCGCGGTGTGTCGCGTATGAAACCGCACAGTCGGCAGAAGATTAAGCGTCGATCACTACACGATCGCCCTTGGCTCGCGAGACGCAGACCAACATTTCGTCATCGCCCTCCGCGGCGCGCCCTCTGCGTTCTACCTCGCCGGCCAGCACCTTGACCTTGCAGGTTCCGCAGAACCCCTGCTGGCACGAGTACGGGGTGGCCGGGTTGCGGTCGAGCATGACGGCCAGCGCCGAGCGGTTCGCCGGCACGCTGACCACCTGCCGCGACCGCGCGAGCTCCAGCTCGAAGGGAACACCGTCGACCACCGGCGGCGGACTGAACCGCTCGTAATGCAATGGCGCATCGGCATGTTCGTCACGCGCTGCGCGCACCGACTCCAGCATGCCGGTCGGGCCGCAGACGTAGACGGCGGTCGCCGGCCCCGCGTCCGCGAGCAGGTCCGCCGCGGTGGGGATTCGGCCGCGCTCGTCGTCCGCCCACACCGTGACCCGGTCGGGCGCCACTGCCACCAGCTCGTCCAGCAGTGGCATGTACTGGCGGGTGCGGCCGGCATACACTGCGCGCCAATTGATTCCGTGCTGCTGAGCGACCTGAACCATGGGCAGGATCGGCGTTATCCCGATACCGCCAATCACGAACAACACCTCACGCTCGTCCGTGACGAGATAGAACGCGTTGCGCGGACCTTCCAACACCAGCGTGTCACCCACGTCGAAGGTGTCATGCATCTCGATCGAGCCGCCACCGCCGTCAGCGATGCGGCGCACCGCGATGCGGTAGTCGGTACGCCGGCCGGGCGGACCGCACAGCGAGTACTGCCGACGCCGTCCCGACGGGAGCCGGACATCGATATGTGCACCGGGTGTCCACGACGGCAGCAGTCCACCATCGGGATCCGCCAGCGTCAGCGCCACCACATCGGGGGCCAGCACTTCGCGTTTGGTGACCACCGCGTGGATCGTGCGCTGCACCGGCGCCACCCGCGACGGGGTCCACCGCGACGCCGACGCCAGGCCGCCGAACAGTGTGCCCACGCCGTACAGCGCGGTCAGCGCGCGGTCGCGCTTGCGCCGGCCGTACAAGTCGGCGGGTCTACTGCTCCAAATACCTTGCGCCACAGTCGTCTCGCTCACATCTGCCGAAGGTCGAATCTCGCGAACAGCCGCACTAGCGACGGGCTGATGCGGCGCAGTGCGTAGCCCACCCTGGACTCGGCCGCGACCGGCAGCACCGCCGGACCGGTCCGGACTGCCTTGACGATCGCTCTTGCGACGGCTTCCGGGGTGTAGTTACGACGCCGATAGGCGGCGTCGGCCTTCTGCCGGGCGCGTTCCTGCTGCTCGGTCGAAAGGTTAGTGTATACAGTGCTTTTGGCGATATTGGTGTTGACGAAACCCGGGCACACCGCCGTCACCGTGATGCCCTCGTCGGCGAGGTCCGCGCGCAGCGATTCGCTCAATGCGAGCACCGCGGCCTTTGTGGTGCCGTAGGCGACCATGGATTTCGACGGCAAGAACGCCGCCGCCGACGACACGTTGATGATCGTTCCGCCCTGGCCGCGCTCGACCATCTGGGCGCCGAACGCCCGGCTGCCGTTGATGACACCGCGCACGTTGACCCCCATGATGGTGTCCCAGTGCTCCGGAGTCGTCTCCAGGAACCGGCCGGCCATCCCGATCCCGGCGTTGTTGACCAGGATGTCGACCACACCGTGCTTGTCGTGTACTTGTGCGGCAAGCTCATGCATTGCCGTCTCGTCGCTGACGTCGACCTGGTAGACCGCGGCCTCGGCCCCGGCGGCCCGGACGGCCTCGGCGGTGTCGTTGGCGCTGTCGACATCAAGGTCGACCACCACGACGGTGGCCGCACCCTGGCGTGCCAGCTCCACCGCGGTGGCCCGGCCTATCCCGGCGCCGGCCCCGGTGACCAGCGCGAGTTTGCCTACCACATCACGGGATCCGGTGTTGACGACCGAATCGCCCGCTGCGCCCGCGGTGACCAGGTCCACCCATTCGCCGGTGAGCCTGGCAATGACGTCGGGACGCGACGTCACCACCCAGTGCCCGCCCTCGATCGGGACGACCCTGCCGCCCGGCAAGAGAGAGCCGGTGAACCGCTGCAAGGGCGGTGAGACGAAGTAGTCCTTGCGCGCAACCAGCACCTGCACCGGAACCCGTGTTTCCGGCAACTGTTCCGGCGGCGCCAGTATTGGCGCGGGCATGTTGGCGCGGTACAGGTTGAGCCCGTTGAGGTAGTCGTGAGTCGACCGGTATGGCGCAGGGCGCTGACTCCGGGTACTCGACCGGCCGATACGTTCAACGGCGTCAAAGACTTTCACCGTCGCCCGGGACCGGATCGTCAATTCCGGCAGACCCGGGCACAGGAAGAACCAGATGTAGCTGGACGCCAGGACCTGTTTGGCGACGTCGGCCACGGCGCGTGGCGTGCGCGGTGACCGCAGGAACTTGCCCGCGTAGTTCAGGTGCGGCCCGGAGATCGACGTGAACGAGGCGACCCTGTCCATCAGCGGCTCGTCGGTTACCGCGGCCCACGCTTGAATCGAGCCCCAGTCGTGGGCCACCAGGTGAACCTGGTCGACCCCCAGGCTGTCGATCACCGCGGCGATGTCCGAAACCAGTTGGGGGAAGCGGTATGCCGACCTGTTCGCCGGTTTGGACGACTCGCCGGCCCCGCGCACGTCGTAGGCCACAAAGTTGTAGCGGTCGGCAAGTCGTTCCGCAACGCCGTCCCACACGTGGTGGTTATCGGGGTAGCCGTGAATGGCCAGGATGGTCGGCCGCCGTGCGTCGATCTCGGTGTAGGCGTGCACCGCCAAACAAACGCCGTCCGACGCGGTCACAGAGGAGGTGGTCATGAGTGCTCAGTGCGCGGCGCGGGCAGCGCGGGAGCGGGCCAGGTACTCGACCGCGCGCCCGACCCCGCCCAGCTGCGACGGATGGAAACTCGGCTTGTAGTAGGCGCCGATCACCCGCAGAAACTCGAACGGCCCGGGCACCAAACCGCGGCGCGCCGCGTCGAAGTAGTCCCGCCAGCGCGGCTTGGTTCCCGGCGGCAGGTGCGGGTCGATCGAGTACATGAACCGCACGCCGCGTGCGAACAACCACAGCATCGCCGGTGTGACCAGCAACTGGGTGCGCACCTGGCGCCAGTACCCGGCGCGCAGATGCTTCATGGTGTCGAAGGCAACCGCTTTGTGTTCGACTTCCTCGGCGCCGTGCCAGCGCAGCAGGTCTAGCATCACCGGGTCGGCGCCAAGCTCATCGAGTTGCGGCGTGTCCAGAATCCACTCGCCGAGGATGGCCGTGTAGTGCTCGAGCGCGGCCACGATCGACACCTGCTCTGCCAACCAGCTCTGCCGTCGTCGCGCACTCCACCAGGGGCGGTCCCCGATGAGCTTGTCGAACATCCAACGGATCTGGCTGGTGAACGGCGTGAGATCGATGCCCTTGGCCGTCAGGTGCTCGGCCACACCGGCGTGCGCCTGGGAATGCATGGCCTCTTGGCTGATGAACCCCTGCACGTCCAGCCGCAGCTGGTCGTCGCGGATCAGCGGTAACGCCCGCTTGAAGACGTCGACGATCCACTCTTCGCCCGCCGGCAGCAGCAGATGCAGGACATTGCAGAAGTGGGTGGCGAAGACCTCGTTGGGCACGTAGTAGAACGGCAGCCTCGCCCAGTCGAAGTCGACGTCGCGCGCCTGCAGGACGATTCGCTCGTGATCGAGCGTCTCGTCGTGCGGGCCCGCTGCCTGGTCATCGACGGTGAACATCGCAATCTCCCAGTCTAGTTACGCGCTGCACCGCGCCTCGCTCTCCGCCTCGGTGATCAGACGCTCGCGGCGCAGGAACCGGACGAGGTCGTCGACCGTGTCGGCCAGCGCCGGCTCGCGGCGACGAACCTTGGCCAGCGAGCGCGCCTGCCGGTACTGGCTGTTGTCGTAGCGCTTGTCCCGCATTGCCTGGATCTTGCCCGCCGAGCGGGTGAGGAAGTCGACCAGCGGATAGAGCGGATCGCCCGGCGTGCACCGGCGGTTCACCTCGTCGGTGAACGACGGGATGTCCAGGTAGCTGAAGCGGTAGCCGTGCCGTTCGGACAACATCCGGGTGATGTCGGTGAGGTTGTAGTAGTCGTCGGCGGTCAAGTTGAACACCGTGCCCGCCTCGGCCGGAAGGCCCATCAGCGCGACGACGTGATCGGCGATCAAATCTGCCGGCAGCAGGCTGATCTGGTTGCGGGCGTCGACGGCCAGCCCGTGCTCGATCATGAACGCGGTGAGCCGCACCAGGATGTCGTCCTGGCTGCCGAAGCCCGCGCTGGTGGGGGAGATAAGCGACGGACGATAAATACGCACATCGAGACCCTGGCGCTGCGCTGCCAGCACCAGCTGCTCGGCGACCCATTTAGTCTGCGAGTAGCCGAAGTCCAGGCCGCTCATCTCCTCGTTCGCATAATCTTCGCCGACCACCGGCATGGTGCTCCAGCCGTAGATGAAGGTGCTGGAGACCAGGTGGAACGCCTTCCGGTGTGAGGTCATGGCCAGCCGCAGCAGCTCGTGCGTGCCGGCCACGTTGGTGGGCCGCAGGGCGTCGTAGGTGCGGACGTAGTTGACCAGGGCACCGTTGTGCACGATGGCGTCGACGCTCTCGGCCAGCTGCTGGAACGCCTCCTCACCGATGCCCAGGTGCGGCTCGGCGAGGTCGCCGCAGATCACCCGCACCCGCGCGCGGACCTCGGCTTCCAGGCCTGCCGACCACAGGTGGGCCTGCCGCAGCCCGGCGATGATCCGGTCCAGGCCGTGCGCCGCATCGGTGGCGCGCACGAGCGCGTGCACGGTGTAGGACGTCTGCGCCAGCAGGCTGCTGACCAGGAACGGCCCGAGGAACCCGGTGGCGCCGGTCAGCAGGATGTCGGTCGGCACGCCTTCGCGCGCCGGCGGCAGGGCCGGCAGGGGCAGTTGCGCGTCGGCACGCATCTGCCGGGTCTCGTATTCCTCGTACTCGGCGGCAATTTGGTCCAGCGTCTGCCGCAAGGTCTGGAGCGGCAGCTCGGCCCCCTCTCCGAACTGCCGCATGATCTGGAAGAACTCGGCAACCGTCAGGCGCTGAAGCAGCCGCGTGTTGACCTCTTTGGCCAGCTCGCCGGCGCCGTGCTCTCTCAGCAAGGCCTGCAAGTCGGTGTGGAGTTCGGCCAGGGCCAGTGAGTCGATGCCCAGATCGGCGAAGGAGCAGTCCTCCTGGCCGGTCAAGTCGTAGCTCTCGATGAGGTAGCGGAAGCGTTCCAGCGGGCCGGCGCCGGCTCCCGGCGCTTCGGGCGCGTGGTGGGAGTGGCTCGCCAGCTCCGGCAGCTTGCCGTCCAGCCACAGCTGGCGGGTGTGCGCCCGCCGGATCTTCCCCGAGGTGGTCTTGGGAATGCTGCGCGGTGGTGAGAACACGATGGTCTGCGGATCGATGTGACAGTGCCTGCGGATCGCCCGCGCCAGCATCTTGGCATCGGGCAGCGCGTCCTTGTCGCGCACCTCGGCGACCACGACCAGCGACTCCTGCTCGTCGCGCTCGACCGAGAAGGCGGCGACGCAGCCGCCGCGGATCTGTGCGGAGGAGCGTTCCACGACCGACTCGATGTCCGACGGGTAGCAGTTGACGCCGCGGACGATGATCAGATCCTTGCGCCGGCCGCAGACGAACAGCTCGCCCTCGTAGAGGAAGCCAAGATCGCCTGTCCGCAGATAGGTGTGCTCGTCGTCGCCGACGATGCGGGCTTCGAACGTCTCCGCGCTGAGCTCGGGACGGCGCCAGTAGCCGCCTCCCTTGGATGCTCCGTCCAC
This sequence comes from Mycobacterium celatum, assembly GCF_002101595.1. GTDB lineage: Bacteria > Actinomycetota > Actinomycetes > Mycobacteriales > Mycobacteriaceae > Mycobacterium > Mycobacterium celatum. The sequence goes on along the minus strand of NZ_LQOM01000051.1, from coordinate 56,163 downwards.
CCAGATCTCGCCGATCCGGCCCTCGGCCAGGTCCTCTCGCGATTGCGGATCGACGATGCGGATCACGTTTCCGGCGACGGGCTTGCCGGAACTCACCAGCGGGGTCTGGTTGTTGTTCTCGGGCACGGCCTTTTCGACCCGGACCACATTCTGCTCCAGCGCCCGCTTGTTCACGGTCACGGTCTGGCGCCCCTTGAGCGTCACTCCCAGGGTGTTCTCGGCCAGGCCGTAAGCGCCGGTCAGCGCGTCGGGCCGCAGACCGTAGGGGGCGAAGCGCTCCCGGAAACGTGCGAAGGTCTTGTCCCGCAACGGCTCCGCGCCGACGACGATGCTGTCCAGGCTGCTCAGGTCGAGGCCGGCCAGCTCGGAGGCGGGAAGCTTGTCCTCACGCAGGCAGTACTCGAGGCCGAAGTTCGGCGCCGGCGTGTGGGTGGCGCGGACCTCGCTGATCAGCCGCAGCCAGGCCGACGGCCGCTGGAGGAAGTCGGCCGGTGACATCCCGTGCGTGGTCCCGCCGAGCACCACGATGAACAGGTAGGCGGAGATCAAGCCCATGTCGTGGTGCTGCGGCAGCCAGCTGACCGCGACTTCCTTGCCGCTGAACGCCGAGGCGTTGGCGATGACGTTGGCGTGGCTGACGATCACGCCCTTGGGATCGCTGGTGGAGCCGGAGGTGTACTGCAGGAAGAGCACCGGACCAGGAGTGTCGACAACGGAAGCACCGCCGAAGTCCTGCGTGGCATCGGTCGCGAACCAGGGCAGGTCCGGAAGTTGCGCGACGTCGGCCCAGGGCAGCCCGCCTTGCTGATTGCCCAGCAGCGAGCGGAAGTCGTACTCGAGCTGCTTGGTCGACAGCACGGCCTTGGCCTGGCAGTCCCGCGCAATGAAGCCGAGCTTGGCCAGCCCCGCTTCGAACGACATCGGCAGGGGAGGGCTGACTGGAACGGCGATCACGCCGAGGCGCGCGCACGCGTAGAACGCCGCGACCATCTCCAGGCCCGGGGGGTAGACCAGCAGCGCCCGGTCACCCGGCTGAAGGCCGGCCTCCGCCGAGAGGTAGGCGGCCAGCTCGCGCGTCCGCTCGGCGAAGCTCTGGTAGGTGTAGTGCTCGAGCTCGCGGCCCTCGATGTCGACGAACCGGTACAGGGTCTGGTCCGGTTTGCGCGCTTCCCACATGTCGAGGTAATCGATAAGCGTCTCCATCTTCAGAGTCACTCTCCCTTCCAGGCTCTTCACTGCAATCAATAGAACAACTTCACTTTGATACAGCCGATCGTAGCGCTGCTAAGCAATGTCTGGCAAAGTTTAATCAGGATTTTTTGGCTAGTGCACATTGAACTCACAACGATCTCCCAGGTTGGCACGAAGGCGGTTATTTACGGCCGGTGTGTCGCTGTGTTTCTGGTCACGAAAACAGACTGAAAATAAGCACATATTATCTGTGGGTACGGGGATCAGTAGCTCAGTATATCCTAAATAACCAGCTCACAGGCTCGACTTCTGTGAATACGCCGATACTGGAGTACTGAACCGCGAATATCCGTAATCCATGATAATTTCGAGACCCTTCATTTCCAGGTTCGGCCTGCCAGCTCCTTATTGACGACCTGTCGATAGAAATATACGGACAAAGGTCCGCGGTGCGGTCCGGAATATCGCCAGAAACCCGACATCTCAGCAAACACCGCATGACAAAGCCGAAAGGGCGGCAACCGCCGTCGGCGTGCGCGGCTGGTGGTGACGGATGCGGCGCGTCGTCGCAGTGGGGCCGGTGGCCCGGCGATGGACCCAGCGTCGCTACAGAAGTCATAATGTACTGAGATACGGACTACTGACATACGTTGCCGAAGGAGGCCGACGATGAGCGGTGCCGACCGTATCGATGGCGACGACGGGCGGCCTCGCGCACGCCCCGCAGGCGTCGCACCGATTGCACCCGCGGTCGCGGCGGCGCCGACCGAACCCTTCGCCATCGGCCGAACACGCGCCGGCCGCACACGACGAACAGTCGACCTTTCACCCGCTCAGCACCGAGCGCTCGACATCTGGCAGCGAGAAGCCGCCGACCGACTGGGACTGGCCCGCGTCACGGGACAAGAGGTCCTGGTCGCGCTCGTCGACCAACTGCTGAGCGACCCGAAGCTCTCTGCGCAGATCATCCGCACCATTCGCGCTCGGCGGTGAATCGCGGGCTGCCCAGCGCTCAGGACCCGTGCGCCACGGGGGCGACACGGATGCGCGGCCCGGCGCGGGCCACCAGCCTGACGATGCCGTCGAAACGCTCGCCGTCGATGATCGGCGACAGCGGCTCGTCGTCGGCCTCGATGATCATCTCCTTGCCGTTGACGTCGCGGACCCGACTGCCGCGGAGCCTGCCGTAGGTGAGCGCCGAGGGAAGCTGCACGACGATGCTCGACGGCCTGATCTCACCGGCCTGGAAATGCAGTGCACCCGGTTCGGATGCCTTCGGGAACAGCCGGAATGGCCCGCCGATGCGCAGGTCGATCGCGCCGGCGTGCAGCACGCGGTGCGTCCGCGTCGGGACCTCCTCGCCGTCGATGACGACGCGGGCATGGGTCGGAGCGAACAGGTGGGCCGCCCAGTTTTCCCTGTCCATGTGGCCGGGAGCGACCTTGTTGGTGATGTAGTCGCCGAACGTGCGACCGATCACCCGCGCGACGGCTGCACGGCCGTGATCGGGGTTGGCGTAGTACTTGTCGTAGAACCGGTTGCCCACACCTCCGGCGGCGAGCCCAAAGCACAGGCGATGAAACGGCGCGCCGTCCGCGGTTGCACCGTCGAGCTCCAAAGTGTCAAGCGACATTTCGGGCGGGAACCGACCTTTCGCCGCGGCAGCGGTCAGTGCGCGGATGATCGCGTCGGCGCGGCCGCGTACTCGCGCCTTACGCGCGACGGCGTTGACACTACCGCCGTTGGTGGGCACGAATGCCGGCCACTGTTCCGGATCGCTGACGCAGTGCTGCATTTCGTTGACCAACCAGTGCAGGGCGCCGTCGCCGCCGTCACCCACCAGGTGGGTGACCCGTGGATGCAGGTCCTCGATGACCTTGCGGAGCTCCTCGATCGATTCGGTTTCGTGCACCTCGCCCCACGGTCCGACGATGCGACGCAGCTCTGCGCTGCGATCTCCCCGCGCGGCCAGATTCTTGCGTGCGCGCGGGTTGACGATCACACCCAGATACATCCGGGCGGGCACATCGCTTCCCAAATGAATACTCCTCAGCGAGCGGACCGGGGCGCAGGCGTATCCGCGCGCCATCCCAGGACGATACCTGCGACAGCGTTTTCGCCGGGCAATCGGCTGACCAGCGCCGGTGTTCCACGCTCAGTGGGCCTCATTACTGTGTCTGCCATGCCTGGTTGGACCGCAGCAGACCTGCCCTCGTTCGCCGGACGCACCGTCATCGTCACCGGTGCCAACGCAGGGCTGGGTGAGGTGACCGCCCGCGAGTTGGCCCGCGTCGGTGCCCGCGTCATCCTGGCGGTGCGCAACACCGACAAGGGTGAGGCCGCCGCCGGCCGGATGACCGGAGACGTCGAGGTGCGTCGACTCGACCTGGAAGATCTGTCGTCGGTGCGCGCTTTTGCCGACGGTGTGGACGCCGTCGACGTCCTGGTCAACAACGCCGGGATCATGGCCGTCGATCACGCGCTGACGGTCGACGGCTTCGAGCGCCACATCGGCACCAACCACCTCGGCCATTTCGCGCTGACCAACCTGCTGTTGCCCAGGCTCACCGACCGGGTGGTGACGGTGTCGTCGCTGATGCACATGTTCGGCTACATCAGCCTCAAAGACCTGAACTGGCAGTCCCGGCCGTATTCGCGGTGGCTGGCCTACAGCCAGTCGAAGCTGGCCAACCTGCTGTTCACCAGCGAGCTGCAGCGGCGCTTGGAGAGTGCAGGCACTTCGCTGCGCGCGCTGGCCGCCCACCCGGGCTGGTCGCATACCAACCTGCAAGGCCAGTCCGGGCGCACAGTGAGCGATGCGGTGGTGCTGGCCGTCGACCGGGTGGTGTCCACCGATGCCGACTTCGGTGCCCGGCAGACGCTGTACGCGGTGTCGCAGGATCTGCCCGGCGACACCTACGTCGGCCCGCGGTTCGCGTTTTACGGTCCCAGTCAGCCGACCTGGCGCAACTGGCCGGCGAAGCGGTCAGGCACCGCGGCGGCGCTCTGGGAGTTGTCCGAGCAGCTGACCGACACCAAGTTTCCGCTCTGAGGCTGCCTAGACTTCGCGGTTTCGCCGCGAAGCTCGCCGAGCACACTGTGAGCACTAGAGTCACGCCGGAAGGAACACGGCTTCCGGGCGTAGACGTCGGCAAGGAGGTCAGATGTCGAATACGGATATCGCGGGGTTTCTTGCGCTGTGCGCCGCGCTGGCCGCTGCGATCGGCAGCGTAGTCCGTCAGCGGATCGCGCAGCAGATCACCGACGAACCGGTCGGCCACTTGGCGTTGTTCGGGATGTTGGTGCGCGACGTCCGGTGGTGGCTGGGCGGTCTGGGTGATGTCGCCAGTTACTGCCTGCTTGCAGCTGCGCTCGACAAAGGTTCGGTCATGCTGGTCACGGCTCTGCAGGTGACCGTGCTGCTGTTCGCCCTGCCCATCTACGCGCGGGTGACCCGTCATCGGATAACCCGGCGGGAGTGGATGTGGGCGGTGTTCCTGGCGGCGGCACTGGCTCTCCTCGTCACTGTCGGTGATCCGACCGCCGGGCAGTCGCGGGGCTCGCTGGGAACCTGGATCATCGTGGCACTTGTCATGGGCCCGGCCTTGGCGTTGTGCGTGCTGGGCGCGCGGATCTGGTCGGATCGTCCGGCCGCGGCGGTGCTGCTGGCGGCGGTGTCGGGTTCGGCGTTGGCGCTGTTCGCGGTGCTGACCAAGGGAATTGTCGACGTGCTCGAACACGGGGCCGGGGCGTTGCTGCGTACACCGGAGCTGTATGCCTGGATACTCGCCGCGGTTGTCGGGATGATCTTTCAGCAGTCGGCGTTTCGGGCCGGCGCGCTGACCGCCTCCCTCCCGACGATCACCGTGGCCAAGCCGGTGGTGGCCACGGCGCTGGGGATCATCGTGCTCAAGGAGACGCTGGAAGCCGACGGGCCGGAGTGGTTCTTGCTGGTGGCTGCGGCGGTGATGGTGATCGTGGCGACAGTCGGCCTGGCCCGCGGGGAGGCCGCCACCATGACGGCCGGCGCGGGACATGACGCGACGATCGCCGACCAGCCGACGCGGTTTAGCGCTCGGTAGCGCGCAGGCTCAGCGAAAGCACCAGCCGCACATCGGGATCGGCCAGCGACGTCGACAGCAACCGTTCGATCCGGCGGACCCGGTAGCGCACGGTGTTGGGATGCACGTGCAGCTGCTGCGCCGCCGCGGCGACATCGCCGAAGCTGTCCAGGTAGGTCCGCAGGGTCTCGGCCAGCGCCGGGTCACGGGTACGGAGCTCGCGGACCCGTGGGTCGACGAGCCGCTCGTCGGCACCGACGAGCGTGACGATCTCGTCGAGCAGCACGGTGGTGCGCGCCTCGGCCAGCGAGCTGACCTGATCGATCGAATCCGGATGGCGCGCAGCGCTATCCAGCACGCGGTCGACCTCGGTGCGTGCCGCGGCCATCCCGGCCAGTCCGGCGACGGGTGCTGCGATGACCGCGCGCAGGCGCAACCCCAGCTCGGACTGCAGCGAGCCGACGGTGCCGCGAACCCAGGATGCGACCGACGTGGGCTTGGCGGCGGGGGGAAGCAGCACATATGTTCGCGAGCCGCTCGACGTGACTTGGGCGTCGGCGCGAAAAGCGCTGGCGCTCAATGCAACTATGTCGGGCAGTCGTGGGTGTTGATCGGCGGAGTCGACGCCGACCAGCGCGGCGTTGCCGTCGGGAACAATGCCGAGTTCGTGGGCGATGTCGCCGATGTCGAGGCGTTCTTTGTCGGCCAGGCCCAGCAGCTGCTGGACCCGCAGCGCGTGCGTCGAGGGCCGGGCCGCCAGTCGCGACATGATCCGTGCGGCCAGCACCGCGGCACCGCGCAGCACTTCGTCGGCGTCGTCGGCCAGCGGCCGCGAGCCGCGCTGGACCCAGATGGTCCCGACGAATGCGGGCGCACGCCGTGCGTCGACCGGCGGCTGGTGGATGCCGATCGCCAGCCGCGACCGCAGGCCCAACTCCGGGCGCTCCTTGACATGCACCACCTCGTCGCCGGCCCGCAGCGCATCGAAGATGCCCCAGCGGCTGATCCACTCCAGATGCTCGGGCGGACCGGCGCGACCGAGGATCGAGAGCCGCCGCAATTCGTCGGCCTCGTCGTTGGACGCCGAGTAGGCCAGGACATGCGACTGCTCGTCCTCGATGCTGACCATGCCGTGGATCCGGTCGGCCACCGACTGCGCCAGACTGAACAGGTCGGTGCCGGAGTCGTAGCGGGGGTCGCTTCGGTGGTGCTCGAAGACGTGATTGACCAAGCGGTACAACCGTTCCCAGCGGGCCCGCGGATCGACGGCCACTACCGCTGACCCGGCCTTCGCGGCACGGGCCACCAACGCAGCGGACGGCTCTTTGGCAAAGATGGCCACCGGCGCGGTTGTCTGCGTGCTGATCCAGCGCTGCGCCTCGTCGTCGCCGACGCCGAGCAGAAAGAACACGTCGGCCGAATCCGCGCCCGTCGCCAACCCCAGCCGCACATCGTCGGAGTCGATCAACGCTGCCGAAGCCACCGGCAGGTCCAGCCCGCGCGGGGCGTCGACCAGGCTGACCATGGTTGCGTCCAGCGCCAGCAACAGCTGGCCCAGCCCGACGCCGGTGGCCCGCATATTGTCTGATTCTACTGTCTGTGGGCTTACTGGTTGTCCGATCCGCCAAAGGCCCTGCGCTCGGTGGCGAGGATCCTGAGGGCATGGACGCGATCACCGATGTTCCGCTGCCCGCCAATGAACCGGTTCACGACTACGCGCCGCATTCACCGGAACGCAGCCGGCTGCGCGACGCACTGAGGGAGCTGGCCGATAACCCGATCGAGCTGCCGCACGTCATCGCCGGCAAGCGTCGCATGGGCGACGGCGAGCGGATCGACGTCGTGCAACCGCACCGGCATACCGCCACGCTGGGCACGCTGACCAACGCGACGCACGCCGACGCCACCGCGGCCGTCGAGTCCGCCATGGCCGCGCGGAACCATTGGGCGGCAACGCCGTTCGACGAACGCGCCGCAATCTTCCTGCGGGCCGCAGATCTGCTGGCCGGGCCGTGGCGGGAAAAGATCGCGGCCGCAACCATGCTCGGCCAATCCAAGACCGCGTACCAGGCCGAGATCGACGCGCCCTGCGAGCTGATCGACTTCTGGCGGTTCAACGTCGCGTTCGCCCGCCGGATCCTCGCACAGCAGCCGATCAGCGGTCCCGGCGAGTGGAACCGCACCGATTACCGGCCGCTGGATGGATTTGTCTACGCGATCACGCCGTTCAACTTCTCCTCGATCGCGGGAAATCTGCCCACCGCCCCGGCGCTGATGGGAAACACCGTGGTGTGGAAGCCGTCGATCACTCAGACCTTGGCGGCCTATCTGACGATGCAACTGCTCGAGGCGGCCGGGTTGCCGCCCGGGGTGATCAACCTGGTCACCGGCGACGGGTACGCGGTTTCCGATGTGGCGCTGGCTGATTCGCGGCTGGCCGGCATCCACTTCACCGGGTCGACGGCCACCTTTCAGCATTTGTGGCGGGAGGTGGGCTCGAACATCGAGCGTTACCACAGCTATCCGCGGCTGGTCGGCGAGACCGGCGGCAAGGACTTCGTGGTCGCGCACGCGTCGGCGCAGCCGGACGTGCTACGCACCGCGTTGATCCGCGGCGCGTTCGACTACCAGGGCCAGAAATGCTCGGCGGCGTCGCGGGCGTTCATCGCACATTCGGTGTGGCAGAAGATGGGCGACGGCTTCCTGGCTGCCACAGCCGAATTGCGGTACGGCGACATCACCGACTTCACCAATTTCGGCGGGGCGCTGATCGACCGGCGGGCGTTTACCAAGAACGTCAGCGCCATCGAACGGGCGAAAGGCGCGGCCGGTGTCACGATCGCTGCCGGCGGCGAATACGACGACAGCGAAGGCTATTTCGTGCGTCCCACGGTGCTGCTGTCCGACGACCCGACCGACGAAGCGTTTGCCACCGAGTACTTCGGGCCACTGTTGTCGGTGCACGTCTATCCCGACGACGCGTACGAGCGGATCCTCGACGTGATCGACGCCGGATCGCGCTACGCGCTGACCGGGGCGGTGATCGCCGATGACCGCGACGCGGTGCTGGCCGCGCAGCAACGGCTGCGGTTCGCGGCCGGCAACTTCTATGTCAACGACAAACCGACGGGAGCGGTGGTGGGACGCCAACCATTCGGCGGTTCGCGGGGCTCGGGCACCAACGACAAGGCCGGCTCGCCGCTGAACCTGCTGCGCTGGACGTCGGCGCGCACCATCAAGGAGACGTTCGTGCCGGCCACCGACCACACGTATCCGCATATGGCGGCGGACTGATGGGGCGATCGCCAGCGCGGCGGAGCCGGGCGGTGGGGGCACCTCCCGCTTGCGGGGGACGGGTCGCCCCCATCAAACCCGGCCTGTTCGCCGCGACGGTACGGCCTGCGATCTTGGCGGCCAGCCGCTCCGACTGGTTGCGGCGCACCGCGCAGCGGTTACCGGTGACCAGCAAGGTGGTCCACCGCTTCGTGCCGGGGGAGACGCTCGGCTGTGTGCTGGACAGTGTTGCCGCGCTGCGGGATTCGGGATGCTTCGTCAGCGTCGACTACCTGGGTGAGGACGTCGCCGACGTCGACGCCGCCGCCGCGAACATGCAGGCCTACCTCGACCTGCTCGATGCACTGGGCAGTCGGCCCGATGCTGTGCACGACGGTGCCCGTCCGCTGGAGGTGTCGCTCAAGCTTTCGGCGCTGGGCCAGGCGCTGGAGCGCGACGGCGAAAAGATCGCCCGGGAGAATGCGCACACCATCTGCGCGCGAGCGCAGCGGGTGGGAGCCTGGGTGACGGTGGACGCCGAAGACCACACGACCACCGATTCGACGTTGTCGATCGTTTCCGATCTGCGGGGCGAATTCCCTGGGCTGGGCGTTGTTTTACAGGCCTATTTGCGGCGCACGCTCGGCGACTGCCGCGACTTTGCCTCCGCCCGGGTGCGGTTGTGCAAAGGCGCCTACGACGAGCCCGCGTCGGTGGCCTACCGGGATGGCGCAGCCGTCACCGCCTCGTACTTGGACTGCCTTCGGGTGCTGATGGCCGGATCGGGATACCCGATGGTGGCCTCGCACGATCCGGCGATCATCGACGCCGCGGCGGCGATGGCACGCGAAACCGGCCGGGACGCCGCCGATTTCGAATACCAGATGTTGTACGGCATCCGCGACGGCGAGCAGCGGCGGCTGGCGAACGCCGGCAACCGGGTGCGGGTGTACGTGCCGTTCGGCGCTCGGTGGTACGGGTACTTCATGCGACGTCTGGCCGAGCGACCGGCCAACCTGATGTTCCTGCTGCGGGCTCTGGCGTCCCGCGAGCAGACGCAAAAGTCCCCTACAGCCTAGGGTTTTGGCCGCTTTTGCGTCTGTTCGCCGAGACGACGGTGTGCCACAACCGAAGTGGCAGCAGTCCGATCAGCGGCGCCCGCTTGCCCAACGCGCCGGTGCGGTCAAACGCCGCGGCAAACCGGCGCGCATCCTCGGCGGTGGGATATGTCTTGCTGCCGCTGGCTTGTCCGCAGCCACGTTCGCATTCCCAGTGCATCGTTGCGCCGTCGACGCGGAAACGCGGCCGGTGCCCGGCCAGCTGGCACGCCCACGGCGTCATGGGGCATCCGCGGTGGTCAGCGGCATCGCAAGGTCCTCCAGTTTCTGGCCCTCGGCCTTGACGCCCAAGATCAGTTCGACCACCCCGCCGATTGCCATCACGGCCGCACCGATCAGAAATGACAGGGCGGCCTGATGCCGGTCCCCGGACTCGATCAGGTCGCCGAACAGCAGCGGACCGGTGATGCCGCCGATCGCGGTGCCGACCGCATAGAAGAAGGCGATGGCCAAGGCCCGGGTCTCCATCGGGAAAATCTCGCTGACCGTCAGATATGCGGCGCTGGCACCGGAACCGGCTAAAAAGAAGCACACCATGAGCACAGCGAGAAACGTCCAGACGCCGCCGAATTGGCTCACGAAGATACCGGCCAGCACGACAGCCACCGCGGCGGAGCCGAGGTATGTCAGCGAGATCATCGGTTTTCGCCCGACGGTGTCGAAGAGTGGCCCGAGGAGTACCGGCCCGGCGAAGTTGGACAGCGCCCACAGGATGAAGAACACCGGGACCATGCCGGAGGCCACTGAATAGAACCCGCTCAACAGGGTGCCGAGGTTGAAAGTGACGCCGTTGTACATGAACGCCTGGCCGATGAACAGCGCAAGGCCGAGGACCGCGCGGCCGGGATAGAGGGTGAAGGCCACCTTGGCGATCTCGGCGAGGGAGATGGTCTTGCGCTGGCGGACGGTCAGCGATCCCTCCGGCTCCGGCAGCGATTCCTGCGTCTCTTGCTCGATCTCGTCTTCGATGCCGCGGACGATCTCCTCGGCCTCTTCTTCGCGGCCGTGAATGAAGAGCCAGCGCGGGCTTTCGGGAACACTGCGGCGGACCACCAGAACCGCCAACCCGAAGATGGCGCCGATGCCGAACGAGATTCGCCACCCTATGCCGATCGGGAAAATGGACGTGTTCAAGAAAAGCAGCGCGGCGGCCGCGCCCAACGCTGATCCCAGCCAAAACGAGCCGTTGATCGCCAAGTCGACGCGGCCGCGGACCCGCGCGGGGATCAGTTCGTCGATCGCGGAGTTGATTGCGGCGTACTCGCCGCCGATGCCCGCACCCGCGAAGAACCTCGCCGCGAAGAAGTACCACGGCGCGAACGAGAACGCCGTCGCCGCGGTGGCCGCCAGATAGATCACCAGCGTGGTGACGAACAGCTTCTTACGACCGAAGCGGTCGGTCAGCTGACCGAAAAACAGCGCACCGCTGCAGGCGCCGGCAATGTAGAAGGCTGCGGCGACGCCGATTTGAGCGATGCTGATCTTGATTCCGCTGCCGGGCTCGGTCAGCCGGGCCGCGACGTTGCCCACCATGGTGACCTCGAGGCCGTCCAGAATCCAGACCCCGCCCAATCCGACGACCACCCGCCAGTGGAACCGCGACCAGGGCAGGCGGTCCAGCCGGGCCGGCACCTGCGTGGTGATCGTGCCGGTCTGTACGTGTGTTCCCATCGCGGCGGCATACCCCCAAGGATTGCGTTTTATCCGGACTCGTCGACGTAGGAGACGCCGGCGTCGCGGCAGGCAGAACGCAGCCGCTTGTCGCGCGTCCACAGCTGTGCGCCGCCGCTGATTGACACTGAGCCGAGCAGGTGGGCGTCCACCGCGCTCAGTCCACGGCCATGCAGTCGGCGTCGGTCGACGAGCGCCACGACCTCGGCGTGACCGAGGACGGGGAACCTGTAGAGGTTGTCGAGCAGATCCAAGACCACGGTGCGCTGCCGGATCGATCCGAGAGCCAACTCCTGGATCACGGATTCGTGACACCCGACCTCGTCCGCTTCGAGCAGCGTGACCAATCCGGGGTCCGTTTTGTGGAGATGGTCGATCCACACGGAAGTGTCGACGAGGATCACCCGGCGGAGCCCCGGCGCCGAGGCGCCGCAGAGGCCTTCTTGTCCGACCCGCCGAGAGCGGCAAGTCGGCGGGCGCTTTCGACGCGTATCAGGGTCGTCAATCCGTTGCGCAGCAGCGCGGACTTCTCGGTGATACCAGTCAGCTCACTCGCACGGGCCAGGAGTTCGTCGTCGATGGTCACCGTCGTCCTCATCCAGGTCTCCCGCGCATCTAAAAGAGCATCACTTGATGCAATTCATGATGTCATCTGCACGGCGTCTCGCCAAGTCGCCGTTTCCTTGAACTTGCGGCGCGGCAGGTGGACCGGTGGCAGGCTGGCATTTATGGAGCCGGTGTTTCAACCCGTCGAGCGCCCGCGGCGATCAGGCGGCCCGCCCTGGCACCTTGCGCTCACCGACCCCGGCCGCGCGGCGGTCGAGTTCGGATTGCTGCTCGGTGCGCTGCCGTTGCGGCGCGCGTTGCCGGTCGGCGACGGCCATCCGGTGCTGGTGTTGCCCGGCCTGCTGGCCGGCGACGGATCGACGTTGGCGTTGCGACGCATTCTGCGCGGCCTCGGATATCGGATGCACGGCTGGCGGCTGGGCCGGAATATCGGTCCGACGGCCCAAGCCGTCGCGGGCATGGGTGAGCGCCTGCATGACCTGCACACCCGATACGGCACTCCGGTCAGCGTGATCGGCTGGAGCCTCGGCGGCATCTATGCGCGCGGCATGGCCCGGCGCCGCCCGTCGTCGGTGCGCCAGGTGATCACTCTCGGCACCCCATTTCGCCTCGCCGACCGAAACCAGACTCGCGCCAGCGCGGCTTTCAACCGCTTCTCCCATCTGCACGTCGAACGGGCCAGAGCGCCAGTGGATCTGGAAACCGAACCGCTGCCGGTGCCGGCGACGTCGATCTACTCCCGATACGACGGTGTGGTCGCCTGGCAGGCGTGTCTGGATCTGCGGTCGCCGCAAGCGGAAAACATCTCGGTGATCGGCAGCCACTTCGGCTACGGGCACAACCCCGCTGTGCTGTGGGCCATCGCGGACCGGCTGGCGCAGCCGCGCGGCGAGTGGGCCCCGTTCCGGCCGCCGGCAACACTGCGGCCGCTGTTTCCGCGACCCGACTGGCCGCCCGATCGAAGCGCGGCGAGCGGGTCACGGGCCCGCTTTGCCTAGAACGCCGCAGGGGTTTGAGTTTCCGGCGATTGCGGCGAACCAAGTTGAGATCAGCGTTGTCCTGAAGCGGTGGCCGAGGCAGGTAACCTCGCTCACGTGCTGCTGGCCTCGCTGAATCCCGCCGCTGCTGTCGATACGCGCGACGCGGTCAGCGTCGGCGACGTCACGTTGAGCCGCAGCGATCTGGTCGGCGCCGCGACGTCAGTGGCCGAACGGGTCGGCGGTGCGGATCGGGTCGCGGTGCTGGCCACGCCGACGGCTGCGACCGTGCTGGCTGTGACGGGCTGCCTGCTGGCCGGGGTTCCGGCGGTGCCGGTGCCCGCCGACGTCGGGCAGGCGGAACGGCGGCATATCCTCACCGATTCGGGCGCGCAGGCCTGGCTGGGGGAGGCGCCCGACGAGGCGGAGGGCCTGCCGCACATTCCGGTGCGGCTGCATGCCCGGTCGTGGCACCGCTATCCGGAGCCGCCGCTGCAGTCCACCGCGCTGATCATCTACACCTCAGGCACCACCGGCCCGCCCAAGGGGGTGCCGCTGAGCCGGCAGGCGATCGCCGCCGACCTGGATGCGCTGGCCGAAGCGTGGCAGTGGACGGCCGACGACGTCTTGGTGCACGGGTTGCCGTTGTTTCATGTGCACGGTCTGGTGTTGGGGCTGCTCGGCTCGCTGCGGGTCGGAAACCGCTTCGTGCATACCGGGAAACCAACGCCCGCAGGCTATGCGGAGGCGGGCGGCACGCTGTATTTCGGGGTGCCGACGGTCTGGTCGCGGGTGGTGGCCGACCCGGCCGCGGCCGAGGCGCTGCGATCGGCGCGGCTGCTGGTGTCCGGCAGCGCACCGCTACCGGTGCCGGTGTTCGACCAGTTGGTTCGGCTCACCGGGCACGCGCCCGTCGAGCGGTACGGTAGTACCGAATCGCTGATCACGTTGTCCACCCGCGCCGACGGCGAACGCCGCCCCGGCTGGGTGGGTCTGCCGTTGCGTGGGGTCGAGACGCGGTTGGTCGACGACGCCGGCGGCCCGGTACCGCACGACGGCGAGACCATTGGGCGCCTTCAGGTTCGCGGTCCCACGTTGTTCGACGGCTACCTGAACCGGCCGGACGCCACCGCCGAGGCATTCGACGCCGACGGCTGGTACCGCACCGGCGACGTCGCGGTCGTCGACTCCGGCGGTATGCACCGCATCGTGGGCCGTGAGTCGGTCGACCTGATCAAGTCGGGCGGTTACCGCGTGGGCGCGGGCGAAATCGAGACGGCGCTGCTTGGGCATCCCGGTGTGCGTGAGGCGGCGGTGGTCGGGCTGCCCGACGAGGACCTGGGTCAGCGGATCGTGGCTTTCGTCGTCGGCGATGCGGACTCTGAAACGTTGATCGACTATGTGGCGGGGCAACTTTCGGTGCACAAGCGCCCGCGTGAAGTACGGATGGTGGACAGCTTGCCGCGCAACGCGATGGGCAAGGTGCTCAAAAAGGAGCTGATGTAGGTCCCGGCCCCCGGCACGAGCGTGCGCAAAAACGGGTTTCACCGCGGCGTGTCGTGCGGGGACACGCACGCTCGCGGCAAAGTGGGAGTCAATTGGCGTGGAGGTCGGCGTTCAGGGCGATGCCCTGGCCGTCGCGGGAGACCACCTCGACGGCGCCGGTCAGCGAATTGCGGCGGAACAGCATGTTGCTGCCGCCGGACAGCTCACGGGCCTTGACCGAACTGCCGTCAGGCATGGCGACTTTGGTGCCGGCCGTGACGTACAGCCCGGCCTCGACGACACAGTCGTCGCCGAGCGAGATGCCCAGCCCCGCGTTGGCGCCGAGCAGGCAGCGCTTGCCGACCGAAATGATCTCGGTCCCACCGCCGGACAGAGTTCCCATGATCGACGCGCCGCCGCCGATGTCGGAGCCGTCGTCGACCACCACCCCCGCCGAGATGCGACCCTCGACCATCGAGGCGCCCAGAGTGCCGGCGTTGTAGTTGACGAAGCCTTCGTGCATCACTGTCGTGCCCGCCGCCAGATGAGCGCCCAGGCGGACCCGGTCGGCGTCGGCGATCCGGACTCCGGTCGGCAACACGTAGTCGACCATCCGGGGAAACTTGTCGACGCCGTACACGGCGACCGGCCCGCGACGGCGCAGCCGCGCCCGCACCATCTCGAAACCTTCGACAGCACAAGGCCCTTGGCTCGTCCACACCACATTGGTCAGCACAGAAAAGAAGCCTTCGGCGTTCAGTCCATGCGGCGCCACCAGGCGGTGCGAGAGCAGATGCAGCCGCAGATACGCGTCGTAGGCGTCGGTGGTCTTGTTGTCCAGCGAGCCGATCACCGTGCGCACCGCGACGGTCTCGGTGCCGCGAGCGTCGTCGCGTCCCGCCAGGGCGGCTAGCTCGTCGGGTACCTCGGCGACCGACAGCCGCACGGTGCCGCTCTCGCCGCCGTCGATCAGTTCCGGTGCGGGAAACCAGGTGTCGAGAACCGACCCGTCGGCGGCCAGCGTCGCCACCCCAATACCCGAAGCTCCAGTCACGATGGCAACGCTACTTTCCCCGGCCGAGCAGACGCAAAATGTCCCGACACGCCGGTGAAAACGGGGCGTTTGTGTCTGCTCGGCATACTGGAAGCGTGCTGGACCTACGCGGGGACCCGATCGAGCTGACCGCGGCATTGGTCGACATCCCCAGCGAGTCGCGGGACGAGGCACGCATCGCCGACGAGGTCGAGGCGGCGTTACAAACCCAGACGTCCCGCTTCGAGATCATCCGCAACGGCGACGCGGTGCTGGCCCGCACGCATCTGGGCCGACCGTCAAGAGTACTGCTGGCCGGGCACCTCGACACCGTCCCGATCGCCGACAACGTGCCCAGCCGCCGCGACGGCGACATCCTGCACGGCTGCGGCACCGTCGACATGAAGTCCGGTGACGCGGTCTTCCTGCACCTGGCAGCCACTGTGCCGGAACCGGCCCACGACCTGACCCTGGTGTTCTACGACTGCGAGGAAATCGAGTCCGCGGCAAACGGTTTGGGCCGCATCGAGCGTGAGTTGCCGGACTGGCTGGACGCCGACGTGGCCATCCTCGGCGAACCCACCGGCGGCTACATCGAGGCGGGCTGTCAGGGCACGCTGCGTGTCGTCGTCCACGCGACCGGCACCCGCGCGCATTCGGCGCGATCGTGGTTGGGCGACAACGCGATTCACAAGCTTGGCGCGGTGCTGGACCGGCTCGCGGCCTATCAGGCCCGCGACGTCGAGATCGACGGCTGCACCTACCGCGAGGGGCTCTCGGCGGTGCGCATCGACGGCGGCGTGGCCGGCAACGTCATCCCCGACGCGGCGTCGGTGACGGTCAACTTCCGCTTCGCGCCGGACCGGTCGGCGGACGCTGCGCTTGCGCACGTGCATGACGTGTTCGACGGGCTCGACGTGCGCATCGAACAGACCGACAGCGCCGCCGGCGCGCTGCCCGGCCTTTCCAAACCCGCCGCCAAGGCGCTGGTCGATGCCGCAGAAGGGCGAGTCCGGGCGAAATACGGGTGGACCGACGTGGCGCGGTTCGCCGCCCGCGGCATCCCGGCGGTCAACTATGGGCCGGGCGATCCCAACCTGGCGCACCGCCGGGACGAGCGAGTACCGGTCGAGCAGATCAGCGCCGCCGTCGAGATGCTGCGCCGCTACCTGACCGGCTGACCGCGCCTGGCCTGCGCGGCTGCGTCGGCGGCCGCGGGATGTAGTCCCGCATCGGCCAGATCTGCGGCCACTTCCGCCAGCGCCGCGGAGTCACCCGCCGCCAGCGCGCGGGCGTGCGCCAGCGTGAGCCTGCCCAGCACACAGTTCACCTCCACGGACAGCCGCTCGGCGCGATACACGGCCCGGGTGTCACCGAGGCGGGCGGCGTCTTGCAGCGCGCGCAGCGCGATCGCCGACTGCCCGCCGCGTTCGGCAGCCTGCACCGCCTCGCGGGCGGCGTCGACTGCGGCCGTCATGTCGCCGCGCGCCGCCTTCGACCACGCTCTGGCCAGTGCCAATTCGGGCGTGAACAACGCCGATTTCAGGCCGTGCCGTGACTCCGCCTGGCTGAAAACCTTTGCCGCCGCGAGTTGTTCACCTTGCTGGCCCAGCGCCTGCGCCAGCAGCATCAGCGACAGCGGACCCCACGAATAGCCGGTGCGCGCCAGCGCCTCGGCGGCAGGCTCCAAAAGCGTTACGGCAGTTTCGAAGTCGCCCTGGGCGATGGCTGCGTACGCCACCAGCACCTCACCGATGGCCCGGCCCGGCTGCTGCAGCTCGGCGAAATCGGTGTAGCGCTGCGCCACCGTGCGCGCCGCATCCGGCCGCCCCGCCATCACCAGCGTCGTGACCAGCGCGAAACCGCTGGTGAACCGCAGCAGGCCGGGATGCTCACCGGCCAGCGCCCGGCCCGCGAGCGCCTCGACGTCGCCGAACCGCCCGACGCGGGCCGAGCACAGTGCCGCCGTCGATGCTGCCCAGCCCACGCCGACCTGGTCGGCGTGCGGCGATGCCAGCACTTCGCCGGTGATCCGCAACGCGCTCAGCGGGGTGCCCGCGTTCATCGCGAACGTCGCCGCCAGCGCGTCGAGGGTGGCCCGGGCCGTCGGCGACGAGATCCGGTTGCGGGTGGTGTGCAGAAACGCGGTGGCGCGCTCCGGTTCGTCGAGCATCCAGAACTGGTTGGCCGCCCGCGGCAGCGCCCACGCCATCAGCTCGGCGTCGGTCAAGGTGTCGGGATCCACCGCGGCCAGCACTTCGCCGGCTTCCCGGCCGCGGCCCTGCCAGCCCAGCGCGTAGCCCAGTGTCAACCGCGCCGCCAGCCCGCCCGATTGATCCAGGGCCGCGCGGGCTAGCCGTTCGGCCAGGGCCAACTCGCCGAGCCTCAGCGCCTGCTGGGCGGCGCCCGAGAAGTCGTCGTACGGTGCGTCGCTCTCGATCGCGAGCGCCGCGAGCCGCAGCTGGTCAGTGATGTGGTCGGAGCGACGGGTCGACAGCTGGGCGACGACCGCTGTGCGCAGCGCCCGGGCGTCGGCCGGCGCCAGCGCGGCGCGCACCCGCTCGGTGTAGAGCGGATGGCCCGCATAGACCAGTCCGTCGTCGTCGGATGCCAGCGCGCCTGCCTTATAGCCCTGCTCGACGGCCTCGTCACCGGCCAGCACAGCCAGTTCGCTGCGGTGCAGCGGTTCGGCTACGGCCAGGTAGTCCAGCGCCTTGCGAACCGGGGCCGCCAGGCCGCTCAGATATTCGTCGACCAGCTTGGGCACCGCGGCAGTCCGGTCCGGCGGCTCGACGTCGATGCGGGTGAGCAGGTCGTCGGTCCACAGCGCGGCCACGGCATCGGGCAGCTTCGTCTCCGAGCGGGCGGTGACGATCAGCCGCGCCGAGCGCTTCAACGCCAGCTGGTACACCAGGCTGGCCGACAGGCTGTCCAGCTCGTGCGCGTCGTCGACCACGACCAGAAGATCGTCGCCGCCGGCGACCAGCGAGTCGTGCGCGGCGCGCAGGAGCGCGGCGGGCCTCCCGATCTCGGCCACCTCGACCAGGCGGGCGAACGCGCCGAGCGGAACCATCCGCAGCGACGGGGTGCCCGTGACCCATCGAACCTTCGAAGGCCGGCGCGCGGTGAACCTCTCCGCGGCGGCCCTAGCGGTCGGCGTCTTGCCGGCGCCGTCGGCTCCCACCAGCACGGCACCGGAGCGATCCAGGGCGGCCGCCACCTGATCCAGCACAGCTTCGGCCGGCGCGGCAACCCACCCAGTCGGCATCGCCGGATTTTATTGCCCGCCGCGTCCCTGGCACGGCGATAGGCCCAAATACGCACCGCGGCAATCTGGATTACGTTTCGATGTGTGACTGGCAATCAGTGGGCGGTCTGTGTGTACTGCGCGTCCGGGCCGACCCACCCGGAGCTGCTGGCGCTGGCCGCCCAAGTCGGCGAGGCGATCGCCGACCGCGGCTGGACGCTGGTGTGGGGCGGCGGCAACGTCTCGGCCATGGGAGCGCTGGCCACTGCGGCGCGGGCGCGCGGCGGGTGGACCGTCGGCGTCATCCCGAAAATGCTGGTGCACCGCGAGCTCGCGGACACCGACGCCGACGAGCTGATCGTCACCGACACCATGCGCGAACGCAAACAGGTGATGGAGGACCGGGCCGACGCGTTCCTTGCGCTGCCCGGCGGTATCGGCACCCTCGAGGAGCTGTTCGAGGCGTGGACCGGGGCATACCTCGGCATGCACGACAAACCGGTGGTGATGCTCGACCCCCGCGGCCACTTCGACGGGCTTCGGGCCTGGCTGTACGGGCTGGTCGACAGCGGTTACGTGTCGCAGGCCGCGCTGGACCGGCTGGTGGTGGTCGACGAGGTGAACGCGGCGCTGGCCGCCTGTGCACCCGGCTGAAACGCCCGCGCTGGGTCCGTTGGCGCCGACCCGCGGCGGCCGGCTTCGCCGCGCTTGCGGTCGCCGCTAGGCTGGCCGCCAAGTTCGTCAGAGGGGAAACAGTGTCTGAACACACATCGGTCGGTCTGCTCGACATCGCCAGCCGGGTGCCGGGTGTAGTAGCCGACCTGCCGGTGATGGCGCGCGGCGTGCTGACCGGGCTGGGGGCCAGGCCTACCTCCAAGACGTCGATCGGCAAGGTGTTCCAGGACCGCGCCGCCCGCTACGGCAACCGCGTGTTCCTGCGGTTCGGCGACCAACGGCTGACGTACCGGGAGGCCAACGCGACCGCCAACCGCTACGCCGCGGTGCTGGCCGCACGCGGTGTCGGCCACGGCGACGTCGTCGGGATCATGCTGCGCAACTCGCCCAACGCGGTGCTGATGATGCTGGCCGTCGTCAAGTGCGGCGCGATCGCCGGAATGATCAACTACCACCAGCGCGGCGAGGTGCTGGCCCACAGCCTGGGCCTGCTCGACGCCAAGGTGCTGGTCTCGGAGTCCGACTTCGTCGACGCCGTCAGCGAATGCGGCGCGACCATCGACCCGTTGACCATCGAGGAGCTGGAACGGCTGGCCGCCACCGCGCCGACGACCAACCCGCCGTCGGCCTCGGCGGTGCTGGCCAAGGACACCGCGTTCTACATCTTCACCTCCGGCACCACGGGCCACCCGAAGGCCAGCGTGATGACCCACCGGCGCTGGCTGGCCGCCCTCGCCGCATTCGGCGGGCTGGGCTTGCGGCTGAAGAGCAGCGACACGCTGTACAGCTGCCTGCCGCTCTACCACAACAATGCGCTGACGGTCGCGGTGTCGTCGGTGATCAACTCCGGGGCGACGCTGGCGCTGGGCGAGAAGTTCTCGGCGTCGCAGTTCTGGGACGACGTGATCGCCTACGATGCGACGGCGTTCATCTACATCGGCGAGGTCTGCCGCTATCTGCTCAACCAGCCGCCCAAGCCGACCGACCGCGCGCACAAGGTGCGGCTGATCGCCGGCAACGGCCTGCGCCCGGAGATCTGGGAGGAGTTCACCGCCCGGTTCGGCATCGAGCGGGTGTGCGAGTTCTACGCCGCCAGCGAGGGCAACACCGCGTTCATCAACATCTTCAACGTGCCCAAGACAACCGGAATCTCGCCGCTGCCGCTGGCCTACGTCGAGTACGACCCCGACACCGGTGCCCCGCTGCGCGACGAGAACGGCCGGGTGCGCCGGGTGCCGCCCGGACAGCCGGGCCTGCTGATCAGCCCGGTCAACAAACTGCAGCCGTTCGACGGCTACACCGACCCGGCGGCCAGCGAAAAGAAGTTGGTGCGCAACGCTTTTCGCGACGGCGACTGCTGGTTCAACACCGGTGACGTGATGAGCCCGCAGGGCATGGGGCACGCCGCGTTCGTCGACCGGCTCGGCGACACGTTCCGGTGGAAGGGCGAAAACGTCGCCACCACCGAGGTCGAGGCGGCGCTGGCGGCCGATAAATCGGTCGAGGAGTCTGCGGTCTTCGGCGTGGAGATCCCACGCACCGGCGGCCGGGCCGGGATGGCTGCCGTCAAGCTGCGCGACGGCGCCGAGTTCGACGGCAAGGCGCTCGCGCGCACGGTGTACGACCGGCTGCCGGTGTACGCGCTGCCGCTGTTCGTGCGGGTGGTGGACTCGATGGAGCACACCACGACGTTCAAGAGTCGCAAGGTCGATCTGCGCGAGCAGGCCTACGGCCCGGGCATCGAGGACCCGCTGTACGTGTTGGCCGGCCGCGACGAGGGCTATGTGCCGTTCTACGACGACTACCCCGACGAGGTGGCGGCCGGTAAGCGACCGCAGGGGTAGTTGCCGCTTCTCGCGCCGAACGTGAAGCTAGCCGCACGCTCGGCGCCGAACGTGAAGCTAGCCGCACGCTCGCGAACTCAGTCGCGATCCCCGGACAGCAGCCGGCTAGGCGGGGCGGGCACCATAGACGGGTGCAGTCAACGCTCTGCGGCCACCCGGTCGCCGGTGATCGTCCGCTGATCATGGCGATCGTCAACCGCACCCCGGACTCGTTCTACGACCGCGGCGCCACCTTCACCGACGACGCGGCCAAGTCCGCCGCGCACCGGGTCATCGCCGACGGCGCCGACGTCGTCGACGTGGGCGGGGTCAAGGCCGGACCGGGGCAAGCTGTCGATACCGCCACCGAAACCGCGCGGGTGGTGCCGTTCATCGAGTGGCTGCGCGACGCGTACCCTGACCAGCTGATCAGTGTCGACACCTGGCGTTCGGCCGTCGCCCGGCAGGCCTGCCGCGCCGGCGCCGACCTGATCAACGACACCTGGGGCGGCGTCGACCCCGAAATGCCCTCTGTTGCAGCCGAATTCGGGGCCGGCCTGGTGTGCTCGCACACCGGCGGCGCGCCGCCACGAACCCGGCCGTTCCGGGTCAGCTACGGGACCAGCACCCGCGGCGTGGTCGACGACGTCATCCGTGAAGTCACCGCCGCCGCCGAGAAGGCCGTCGCGGCCGGCGTGGCCCGCGACCGGGTACTGATCGACCCCACCCACGACTTCGGTAAGAACACCTTCCACGGCTTGGCGTTGTTGCGTCACATGGACGATCTTGTTAACACCGGGTGGCCGGTGTTGATGGCGCTCTCGAACAAGGACTTCGTCGGGGAGACTTTGGGCGTGCAGTTGACCGAACGCCTGGAGGGAACCCTGGCGGCCACCGCGCTGGCCGCCGCGGCCGGCGCCCGGATGTTCCGGGTGCACGAAGTCGGGCCCACCCGGCGGGTGCTGGAAATGGTGGCGTCGATCCACGGCCAACGGCCGCCGGCGCGGACAGTGAGAGGACTGGCGTGACAGAGCTTCTCGCTGCCCTGCCGGGTGACACCTGGCTGTCGGATCGCAGTTGGATACGCCCGAGCTGGACCGTCGGCGAATTAGTGGCGGCCAAGGCCGGGCGGACCATCTCGGTGGTGCTGCCCGCTCTCAACGAGGAAGGCACCATCGAATCGGTCGTCGACAGCATCTCGCCGGTGGTCGGCGGGCTGGTCGACGAGCTGATCGTGCTCGACTCGGGCTCGACCGACGACACCGAGATCCGGGCGATCGCCGCCGGCGCCCGAGTGGTCACCCGCGAACAGGCCCTGCCCGACGTCCCGCCGCGCCCCGGCAAGGGCGAGGTGTTGTGGCGCTCACTGGCCGCCACCAGCGGCGACATCGTGGTGTTCGTCGACTCCGACCTGATCGACCCGCACCCGATGTTCGTGCCGTGGCTGGTCGGCCCTCTGCTCACCGGTGACGGCGTTCACCTGGTGAAAAGCTTCTACCGGCGGCCGTTGCACGGTGGGGCCGCGACCGGCGGGGGACGGGTCACCGAACTGGTGGCGCGCCCGCTGCTGGCGGCGCTGCGGCCCGAACTGAGCTGTGTGCTGCAGCCGCTCGGCGGCGAATACGCCGCCACCCGCGAGCTGCTGATGTCGCTGCCGTTCGCGCCGGGCTACGGCGTGGAGATCGGCCTGCTGGTCGACACGTACGACCGGCTGGGGCTGGACGCGATCGCCCAGGTCAACCTCGGTGTGCGGGCGCACCGCAACCGGCCGCTGGCCGAGCTGGGGCCGATGAGCCGCCAGGTTGTCGCGACGCTGCTCTCGCGCTGCGGCATCCCCGACTCCGGCGTGGGCCTGACCCAGTTCTTCGTCGACGGAGACGGCTATGTCCCGCGCACCTCGCCGGTGTCGCTGACCGACCGCCCCCCGATGAACACCGTGGCGATCGTCAGCGCGGCGGAGCCGGGCGGAGCGGGTGGCCACCAGAGACGACTGCGCTGACGTCGGCGGCATGAGGCAATATCGGGGACGTGGCGTTGGTCTTGCTTTATCTGGTGGTACTGATCCTGGTCGCGATCGTCCTGTTCGGTGTGGCCAGCCTGCTGTTCGGCCGCGGTGAGCAGCTGCCGCCGCTGCCACGGGCGACGACGGCGACGGTGCTGCCGGCGTCCGGCGTCACCGGCGCCGACGTCGACGCGGTCAAGTTCACCCAGGTGCTGCGCGGATACAAGACCAGCGAGGTGGACTGGGTACTGGATCGGCTCGGCCAGGAACTCGACCTGCTGCGAGGCCAACTCGCGTCCATGCGCGTCGCTGAGGAGAAAGGCCCGGAGTGAGTGACGACGGGCTGGTCCGCTGCGGCTGGGCTGTCGGCGACCTCTATCGCGACTACCACGACAACGAGTGGGGCCGGCCGCTGCGTGGCGGGGTGGCGTTGTTCGAACGGATGAGCCTGGAGGCCTTCCAGAGCGGCCTGTCGTGGCTGACGATCCTGCGCAAGCGGGAAAACTTCCGGCGCGCGTTCGCTCGCTTCGACATCGAGACCGTCGCGCGCTACACCGACGCCGACGTGGCCCGGCTGATGGCCGACGAGTCGATTGTGCGCAACCGCGCCAAGATCGAGGCGACGATCGCCAATGCCCGCGCCGCCGCGGATCTGGGACCCGAAGGCCTCTCCGAGCTGCTGTGGTCGTTCGCGCCGGCGCCCCGACACGTTTCTTTAAGGCCCGCCGACCCCTCCGAAGTACCTTCGGCGACTGCGGAATCCACTGCGATGGCGCGCGAATTGAAGCGGCGCGGCTTCCGGTTCGTCGGACCGACCACTGCCTATGCCCTGATGCAGGCGACCGGGATGGTCGACGACCACCTGCGCAGTTGTTTTGTGGCGCCGATCACCGGCTAAGACACGTCGAACCCGGGTCTTGTGCACCCCCTCGTCGCCCATAGGGAACAATGGGGGAGTGAATTGGCAGTTCAACGCCGGGTATGGCCGGGATTCCACTGGCGGCGCGTGCCCGGCGCCGACCAGGTCCGCGACGGCGGGCCCGTTCGAAGCTGGAGGGAGCACTCGATGGCGGCGATGAAGCCCCGGACCGGTGACGGTCCACTGGAAGCGACCAAGGAGGGGCGCGGCATCGTGATGCGGGTACCGCTGGAAGGCGGTGGCCGACTCGTCGTCGAGCTGACGCCCGACGAAGCCGCCGCGCTGGGTGACGAACTCAAGGGCGTCACCAGCTAACCGTTACGCGCAGACCTTCCGATAGATCTCCAACGTCTGCTCGGCGATGTGTGCCCAGGAGAATTCCGCGATGCAGCGCTGGCGTCCCGCCTGACCGTAGCGCTCCGCCCTCGCCGGATCGGCGAGCAAGGCGTTGACCGCCTCGGCCAGATCCGCCTGATAACCGGCGGGATCGCCGGCGTTGTAGTGCACCAGTAGCCCGCTGACGTGATCGGCGACCACCTCCGGTATTCCGCCGACGTCGGAGGCCACCACCGCCGTCGCGCAGGCCATGGCCTCCAGGTTGACGATTCCTAGGGGTTCATAGACCGATGGACACACGAAAACCGTTGCAGCCGATAGTATTTCACGTATCTTGCTGATCGGGAGCATCTCCCGGATCCAGAACACCCCGGTTCGGGTGCGGGCCAGGTCGGTGACCGCAGTTGTGACTTCGGCGGCGATCTCGGCGGTGTCGGGCGCCCCGGCGCACAGCACCAACTGCGCGTCGGCGTCGAACCGGTGCGCGGTGGCCAGCAGATGGGCAACGCCCTTTTGACGGGTGATCCGCCCGACGAACGCCACAACCGGCCGGTGCGGGTCGACACCAAGCTCGGCCAGGATCGACTCGTTTGGGTCGCGCCCGACGGGGTACCACACGTCGGTGTCGATCCCGTTGCGCACGACATGAACCCGGCTGGGGTCCAGTGCCGGATAGAGCCGCAGCACGTCGTCGCGCATGCCGGAGCTGACGGCGATGACGGCGTCGGCGGCCGTCGCTGCGGTGTGTTCCACCCAGGACGACAGCCGGTAGCCGCCGCCGAGTTGTTCGGTCTTCCACGGCCGCAACGGCTCCAGCGAATGCGCGGTCAGCACATGCGGGATGTCGTAGAGCAGGCCGGCCAAGTGTCCCGCCAAGCCGGTGTACCAGGTGTGCGTGTGCACCACGTCGGCGTCGGCGGCCGCGTCGGCCATCAGCAGATCCGACGACAGCGTCGACAGCGCCGGGTTGGCGCCCTGCAACCGGGGATCGGGCTGATACGCCGCGGCCGTCGGGCGGGGCGCCCCCATGCAGTGCACGTCGACCCGGCACAGGCTGCGCAGGTGCGCGACCAGCTGGGTGACGTGTACCCCGGCGCCGCCGTACACCTCGGGCGGATACTCCCGAGTCATCATCGCCACCCGCATATTCGGCACGGTAGCTCAAATTGCTTGACGGACAGTCCGTCAGCGTTGTCAATCGCGCGATTGGCCTGGCAGCGCTGCGGAGCGGCCGATAGGTTTGAACCATGAGGGAAGCGCCACACGTGCTGGGCATCGTCCTGGCCGGTGGGGAGGGCAAGCGGCTGTATCCGCTGACCGCGGACCGGGCCAAACCCGCAGTTCCCTTCGGCGGCGCGTATCGCCTGATCGACTTCGTGCTGTCAAACCTCGTCAACGCCCGCTACTTGAGGATCTGCGTTCTCACCCAGTACAAGTCCCACTCCCTGGACCGCCACATCTCGCAGAACTGGCGGCTCTCGGGTCTGGCTGGCGAGTACATCACGCCGGTGCCGGCGCAGCAGCGGCTCGGCCCGCGTTGGTACACCGGCTCGGCCGACGCGATCTATCAGTCGCTGAACCTGATCTTCGACGAGGATCCGGACTACATCGTGGTTTTCGGCGCCGACCACGTGTACCGGATGGATCCCGAGCAGATGGTCCGGTTCCACATCGACAGCGGCGCAGGGGCGACGGTGGCCGGGATCAGGGTGCCACGCGCGGAGGCGTCGGCGTTCGGGTGCCTCGACGCCGACGATTCCGGGCGCATCCGCAATTTTGTCGAGAAGCCGGCCGATCCGCCCGGCACCCCCGACGACCCCGAATCCACCTTCGTCTCGATGGGCAATTACATCTTCACCACCAAGGTGCTCATCGACGCGATCCGCGCCGACGCCGAGGACGACCATTCCGACCACGACATGGGCGGCGACATCATCCCGCGACTGGTCGCCGACGGCATGGCCGCGGTCTACGACTTCTCCGACAACGAGGTGCCCGGCGCCACCGACCGCGACCGGGCCTACTGGCGCGACGTCGGAACCCTGGATGCGTTCTACGACGCGCACATGGACCTGGTGTCGGTGCATCCGGTGTTCAACCTCTACAACAAGCGCTGGCCGATCCGGGGGGCGACGGAAAACCTGGCGCCAGCCAAGTTCGTCAACGGCGGCTCGGCGCAGGAATCGGTGGTCGGCGCGGGCAGCATCATCTCGGCGGCCTCGGTGCGCAACTCGGTGCTGTCGTCCAACGTCGTCGTCGACGACGGTGCGATCGTGGAGGGCAGCGTGATCATGCCCGGCACCCGCGTCGGTCGCGGCGCGGTGGTGCGCCACGCGATCCTGGACAAGAACGTCGTCGTGGGACCCGGCGAGATGGTCGGGGTGGACCTGGAAAAGGACCGCGAGCGCTTCGCGATCAGCGCCGGCGGTGTGGTCGCCGTCGGGAAGGGCGTCTGGATTTAGCGCGCCCTTTTCCCCCGCGCGAGCGTGCCCCCTTCCCCCGCGCGAGCGTGCGTGTCCGCGGCCGACACGCCGGACAAGTGACCGGGTTTACGCACGCTCGCGGCGGAAGTTCGGCCGTCACCACACGTAGGGCACCAGCCGGTAGCGCACCTGATCGGTGTACTCGCGGTACCCCGTCAGCTCGTGGGTGAGCAGCTCTTCTTCGTCGCGAATGCGAATGGCGAGCACGGCAATGCCCGGAATGAGCAACATAAGTCCCCAGTACGAGCCGAGCGCCAGGGGGATGCCCGCCATCATGATCACGTTGCCGGTGTACATCGGATGGCGGACAAGGCCGTACAGGCCGGTGGTGATGACATCCTGGTCTGACTCGACGGTGACATTGGCTGCGGCATAACTGTTCTGGATGACCACCAGCATGGCGATACCCAGTCCGATCGCGACCAGGACATCGCCGACCAGGCACACCGTCGTCGGCACCGACGACCAGCCGAAGCGGTGGTCGAGCGCGCTGAGCACGATCGTGGCGGCCATGGACATCAGCGCGATGGAGATGACAATTCTTTGCAGCATTCGGGTTTCCGCCATGGGCCCGGCATGCATGCGCCGTTCCAGGGCGGCCGGATTGGTGCGCATCAGATAGTTGCTGGGAATCCAGGTGGTGACCGCAAACACGGCAAGAAACACCCACGCCTGCCAGTAATGGAACGTGCCGGCCGGCAAGAACAGCATCAGGCCGAAGGCCGTCAGTCCCAGCGCGGCTGAAAGTGCAGTCTTGGCAAAGGTTTCCATGCCAATGCTCCTTCAGTTGCGCAGATCGCGGCGACGGAATGCTATCGCTCCCAGCGCAATCAACGCCGCATCGATCG
This sequence comes from Mycobacterium celatum, assembly GCF_002101595.1. Taxonomy (GTDB): domain Bacteria; phylum Actinomycetota; class Actinomycetes; order Mycobacteriales; family Mycobacteriaceae; genus Mycobacterium; species Mycobacterium celatum. The sequence continues at coordinate 28,454 of NZ_LQOM01000051.1, read as the reverse complement.
TCAGCAACCACAGCATCGGAACGGCGGTGAAGTCGTCGCCGCCCACCCGCGGAACGTGCGCGAACGGTTCGAGGTCGAGCAGCCACTGGGGAAAGCCCGCCAACGAGCCGATCAGATACAACGCGACGAACGCCACCAGCACCCCCCAGGCCACCGGGGTGAACCTCGGCGCCAGGCCGAACAGCGCGGCCGTGACCGCGGCCAGCAGCCACACTGCCGGCAGCTGCGCGGCCGCGGTCCCGATCACCGTGGACAACTTACCGGCGATGTCGTGAGCGGCTATACCGTAGGTGAATCCGGCGACCAGCCCGGCAACCAGCAAGGCAGCGGCGGGTCCGATCAGCGCGATCACCAAATGGCTTGCCAGCCAACGTGTTCTACTCGTCGCGCCGCTCAGCAGCATCTCGGCACGCTGGCTAGCCTCCTCCTGGTGCAGACGCAGCGACAGCGAGATGGTAAACGCCGCCGCCGCCATCCCAAGCATGCAGAACGCCACCGCGAGGAAGGCCCGCTCGAGCGCAGTGGTGCCGCCCATCCGTGCGACGATGTCGCGGACCGAGGCGCTGCCGCCGATTTCGTCGCCGATGCCGTGCACGATGCTGCCGATCAACAACCCGTACAGGCACAAACCGACCGTCCACAGCACCAGCGAGCCTCTGTCGAGCCGCCACGCCAGTCCGCCGACACCCTGCAACGCCGGTGCGGCGCTGGCCGGCCCCGGGCGCTCGGGGATCAGCCCGGCGCCCACGTCGCGGCCGGCGAGCAACCGGTAGGCCACCACGGTGAGCACCGCCGTCGTCGCCACATGCAGCAGCAGCACCCACCACCGCTCGCCCGCGTAGGGCCGGACCTGCAGGGACCACCCGAGCGGCGACAGCCAGGACAAGGTTCCCGAGCCGGCATCGCCGACGGCACGCAGTGTGAACGCTGCGGCCAGCACCGAAAAGGCTGCGCCGCGGGCGAATCGAGCGCTCGGCGACAGCTGGGCGGCAACCGCGGCCACGGCCGTGAACACCAGGCCGGAGGCGGCCAGCGCCGCGCCGAACGCCAGCGACCCGCCCGGCGCGACATCGGTGGTGAGCAACCCCGCGGCGCCGATGGCGCCGGTGGCGATCGACGCGCCGAACGACAGCAGCAGGGCAGCGGTCAGGCTGGCATACCGGCCGACTGCGGTCGAGTCGAGAAGCTCGGCGCGGCCGGTCTCCTCGTCGGCGCGGGTATGCCGGATGACCGTGAGGATCACCGCCACGGCGATCAGCAGATGGAACATCCCGGCCTTCCAGATACCGACGGCGCCGAGATTGTTTGCGTAGATCTCTCCGTAGAGCGCCCGCTGGGCGGGGCTGGCCATGATCGACGCCGCGAAGGCGTCACGCGCGGCCTGGTCCGGGTAGACCTTCTCGATGCTGCCGACGTACACGGTGGCCAGCGGTACCGACAACAGCAACACCCACAGCGGAAGGACAATCCGGTCGCGGCGCACGTAGAGCCGCAGCATCCCGAGTGTTCCGGTGAAGGCCGAACCACGTTGCGGCGCTTTGTGTGTCGGCCGTTCCAGCGTGGCGGTCATGCCCGCACCTCCTGCTGGCTGCGCCCGTGCTGTCCGTCGTGGCCATAGTGGCGCAAGAACAGCTCTTCCAGAGTCGGCGGCTGGCTGACCAGGCTACGAACACCGGCGTCGCCGAGCACCCGAATGAGTTCGCCGAGGCTTTCGCTGTCGACCTGAGCGTGCACGGTGTTGCCGTCGAAGCTGACGTCCTCGACGCCACGGATTCTGGTGAGATCTCCAGGGTCGCCGATCATTTCGGCCTTGATCGAGGTGCGGCTGAGATGACGCATCGACTCCAGCGAGCCGCTCTCGACCGTCTTGCCGGCCCGGATGATCGTCACGCGCTCACACAGGGCTTCGGTTTCGGCGAGGATGTGGCTTGACAACAGCACGGTGACGCCGCGGTCCCGCGCTTCGGCCACGCATTGCTGGAATACGTTCTCCATCAACGGGTCCAGGCCGCTACTCGGCTCATCGAGCAACAGTAGCCGCGCATACGACGAGAACGCCGAAATCAGGGAGACCTTCTGCCGGTTGCCCTTCGAGTAGGTGCGGGCTTTCTTGTGCGGGTCCAGGTCGAATCGCTCGATCAGTTCCGCCCGGCGCTTCTCGTCGAGGCCACCGCGCATCCGAGCCAGCAGGTCGATCGTCTCACCGCCGGTCAGGTTGGGCCACAGGGTCACATCGCCCGGCACATAAGCGATCTGTCGATGCAGCTCGACGGCGTCGTGCCACGGGTCGCCGCCGAGCAGCCACGCGGTTCCGCTGTCGGCCTTGACGACGCCGAGCAGAATTCGAATCGTCGTCGACTTCCCGGCGCCGTTGGGTCCCAGGAAGCCGTGCACCTCACCCTCGCGGACCGTCAGGTCGAGACCGTCCAGCGCCCGAACCGCACCAAAATTCTTTGTTAGACCACGGATTTCGATAGGCGCTTGGTTAGCTGGCATGTGCTTCTCTTTCGTCGGCGTGAGCTTCGACTTGTGCGAGGAATGCGTCGTACATGGTCCGGTCCGCCATCAGGCCTTCTGTGGAGACCTCGAGGGCCGGCAGCACCATGTCGCGCGCGTAGTCGCGCAGCACAGCCCGCAGATCCGTTGGGGTTTCGTGCATCTGCAGATACAACAGGAAGCCACCGCCGCCGGTGATCGCCAGATATTTCGCCCTGGCTTGCGGATCGCGGCTGGGTTTGATGGTGCCGGCCCGCACGCCCTCTTCGAGATACTCCTCGGTGTTGTCAATCATTCTGCGCCACAACATTTTCGCTAGGTCACCGCCGGACGACATACTGCGCACCAGGTAAGCCATCAGCGGCGCGTAGGACTCGATTTCGGCCATTTGGGCGAACCAGGTTGCCGGATCGTTCGACCGCACCGCCTCGGACTTCTCGCTGCGGATCTCTTCGGCGACGTAGTCGTCACAGGCTTTGCGAAGCCCGTCTTTGGAACCGAAGTGATGGATGACAAGCGCCGCGCTCACTCCGGCGGCGTCGGCAATCGCCCGCAACCCGACGCCGAAACCCTGCTGCCCGAATAGCTCGATCGCGGCGTCGCGGATTCGCGCCGTTGCGGTCAAGTCGGCTGAACGCATGTTCAGTACACTAAACGCGCGTTCAGCCCAGGTCAAGTATGGACGCGCGAGCAGACGCAGAATCGCCTCATTTCGGCACGAAATGGGCGATTCTGCGTCTGCTCGGCAGTGACTAGTCGCGAACGGCGGCCAGCAGGCCGTCGCCCAGCGGCACCAACGCTGGCGTGAGGCGATCGTCCTCGGCGATCAGCCGCGCCGCCTCGCGCACCGCGGTGACCTCGGCGTCGTGGGCGGCGGGGTCGCCCGCCCGTCCGCCGAGTGCCGCCCGGTGGACGACGATCAGCCCGCCGGAACGCAGCAGCCGGACCCCCTCGACGACGTAGTCCGGCTGGTCGACCGGGTCGGCGTCGATGAACACCAGGTCGTAGGAATCGTCGGCCAGCCGGGTCAGCACCTCTTGCGCGCGGCCGCTGATCAGCCGGGTGCGCGACGGCCCGATGCCGGCGTCGCTGAACGCCTGCTTGGCGATGCGCTGGTACTCGGGCTCGATGTCGATCGTGGTCAACACACCGTCGTCGCTCATCCCGGACAGCAACCACAGCCCGCTGACCCCGGCGCCGGTGCCCACCTCGACGACGGCTTTACCGCCGCTGAGCTTGGCGAGCAGGCTCAGCAGCGCTCCGACCGCGGGAGTGACCGCGCCCGCGCCGATGTCCACCGCGCGCTCGCGAGCCGCCGCCAAAACCGCGTCCTCGGAGATCGACTCCTCGGCGTGGGCATAGATGGCCGCGGCCCGACTGGTTTGGGCCGCCTGGCCGGTTGGGTGGTCGGTGCTGGCCATGCCCCGCAGCGTAGAGCCAACCCCTGCCGCGGTCAGGCAGGCGCGCCCCTGACAAGCCGACACGCCCGCACGGCGAGGTCGCATCGGTAGGCAAAATCGCAGCGCAAACCGGCGCCGGCCGGGTTTCTCAGCGAAAGCTCAGTCGCGTCACATGCCGGCCACACCCCGATAGGCAACGGTATGTACATGGATCGCGGAGGACGCTGGGCCGGGAATACAGCATGGAGTCTCGGCGTTGCCCGCGGTGACGCACTGCCATATGACGGCAGGACCAATCCGGAGGATCTGACTATCACCACCCTGATGAGCCCGGCGAGCATGTCGCACCCAGAGCGCTACCGCGACGCCGACTGGGTCGAGCCATCCGACGAGCCGTACGGAACCGCGATCTTCGACGCGACCGGTGACAAGGCCGCTATGCCGTCGTGGGACGAATTGGTACGCCAGCACGCCGACCGCGTCTACCGGCTGGCCTACCGGTTGTCCGGCAATCAGCACGACGCCGAGGACCTCACCCAGGAGACCTTCATCCGGGTGTTCCGCTCAGTGCAGAATTACCAGCCGGGAACTTTCGAGGGTTGGTTGCACCGCATCACCACCAACCTTTTCCTGGACATGGTGCGCCGCCGCGGCCGTGTCCGGATGGAGGCATTGCCCGACGACTACGACCGGGTGCCCGCCGACGAGCCCAACCCCGAGCAGATCTACCACGACGCCCGCCTGGGTGCGGATCTGCAGGCCGCGCTGGATTCGCTGCCGCCGGAGTTCCGGGCCGCCGTGGTGTTGTGCGACATCGAGGGCCTGTCCTACGAGGAGATCGGCGCCACCCTCGGCGTGAAGCTGGGCACGGTGCGAAGCCGCATTCACCGCGGACGTCAGGCGCTGCGCGACTACCTGGCGGCGCACCCCGAGCATGCCGAGCGTTCCCTGGACCTCGGCTCACCGGGCGACCCAGCCTGACGACACTCGACCTTCCGGGCTGTTCAGTGGTATTGCGCACCGGGGTAGCGCGCTACATTCGAGGTAGTGCCGCGCATCCGCGCGATACCGAGAGGAGCTTGGCGATGGTCGACCGGGGACATGTGTTCCGCCGCGCGTTCTCCTGGGTTCCCTCCCAATTTGCCTCGCAGAGCGACGCGCCGGTCGGCGCACCCCGCCAGTTCGGTTCCACCGAACACCTGTCAACCGAGGCCATCGCGGCGTTCGTCGACGGCGAGCTGCGGATGACCGCACACCTGCGCGCGGCCCATCACATTTCGCTGTGTCCCGAGTGCGCCACCGAAGTCGAGGATCAGAGCCGAGCGCGCGCCGCGTTGCGCGATTCCAGCCCGATCAGTATCCCCAGCTCATTACTGGGGCTGCTGTCCCAGATCCCGCAGTCGCCCCCCGACGACACGTTCTCCGACCCGTTGGCCGGCGGCAGCGCGCGTGACCGGCGTAAGCGCCGGTAGGGTGGATTAGCCGGTGTCAGACGCCGTGCTCGTACCCACAGCGGGTGTTTCTCCAGCGCTCGGAAGAGGATGACGTGACCTCCGACCAAGACAAGTACGGCGGCCACCGGCTGGCGCCGCGACCCGTTTCGCGGCCACCGGTCGACCCGGCGTCGCAGCAGACGTTCGGCCGCCCCAACGGCGTACAGGGCTCGTTTGTGGCGGAGGCGGTACGCCCGCAGAAGTACCGCAACCAAAGCGAATTCACCCCGCACGACGAGCCGGCCGACCCCGTGCTCGAAGAGGCCTTCGGCCGGCCGTTCCCGGAGGCCGAATCGCTGCAGCGTCACCCCACCGACGCCGGCGCGCTGGACAGCGAAAAGGATAAGGACCAGCTCGAGGGGGCAGACGACCCGTGGCGCGACCCGGGCGCGGCCGCCGCGCTCGGTAGCCCCGCGCTGGCGCCCGCTCCGCCGCGCGGCGCCGCCGGGCTCGGCGGCAAGCTCGGGGTGCGCGACGTGCTGTTCGGGAGCAAGGTTTCCTACCGGGCCCTGGCCATCCTGGCCGCGATCGCACTGGTGATCGGGCTGGCCGGCGGCTGGATCGGGCGCAAGACCGCCGAGGTCGCCGAGGCGTTCACCACGTCGAAGGTGACGCTGTCCACCAGCGGTAACAAGGAAGAGCCGGCCGGCCGGTTCGCCAAAGTTGCCGCTGCGATCGCCGACTCGGTGGTGACGATCGAATCGGTCAGCGACCAGGAGGGCATGCAGGGCTCCGGGGTGGTGATCGACGGCCGCGGCTACATCGTGACCAACAACCACGTCATCTCCGAGGCGGCCAACAATCCCAGCCAGTGGAAGACAAGCGTCGTGTTCAACGACGGCAAGGAAGTGCCCGCCAACTTGGTCGGCCGCGACCCCAAGACCGACCTGGCCGTGCTCAAGGTCGACAACGTCAACAACCTGACGGTGGCCCGGCTCGGCGACTCCGACAAGGTGCGCGTCGGCGACGAGGTGCTGGCCGCCGGTGCGCCGCTCGGGCTGCGCAGCACCGTGACGCACGGCATCATCAGCGCGCTGCACCGCCCGATCCCGTTGTCGGGTGACGGCTCGGACACCGACACCGTCATCGACGCGGTGCAGACCGACGCCTCGATCAACCACGGCAACTCCGGCGGCCCGCTGATCGGGATGGATTCGCAGGTGATCGGCATCAACACGGCCGGCAAGTCGCTGTCCGACAGCGCCAGCGGGCTGGGTTTCGCGATCCCGGTCAACGAGGCGAAAGAAGTCGCGCAGACGCTGATCAAGGACGGCAAGATCGTGCACCCGACGCTGGGGCTGAGCACCCGGTCGGTGAGCAACGCGATTGCCTCCGGCGCTCAGGTGGCCAACGTGAAGGCCGGCAGCCCCGCGCAGCAGGCCGGCATTTTGGAGAACGACGTCGTGGTCAAGGTCGGCAACCGCCCCGTCGCCGACGCCGACGAAATGGTTGTTGCAGTGCGGCAGTTGACCATTGGACAGGACGCCCCGGTCGAGGTGGTGCGCGACGGGCGGCATGTCACGCTGACGGTGAAACCGGGTCCGGACAACAGTTAGGTGTTCGCCAACGTCGGCTGGGGAGAGATGCTCGTCCTCGTGGTGGTCGGGCTGGTGGTCCTCGGTCCCGAGCGGCTCCCGGGCGCAATTCGCTGGAGCGCCAACGCTCTTCGCCAGGCCCGCGACTACCTCAGTGGGATGACCGAGCAGCTGCGCCAGGACATCGGACCCGAATTCGACGATCTGCGTGAGCCGTTGAGCGAGTTGCAGAAGCTACGCGGTATGACGCCGCGCGCGGCACTGACCAAGCACCTGTTCGACGGCGACGATTCGCTGTTCACCGGCAGGTTCGACCGGGTGGAGGAAGGTGTTCCGCCGCCGCCCGCCTACCCGTCGTCTCCCGAGCCGTCGCCACCCCCTGCCGACGGCCCCGCACCGTTCGACGTAGACGCGACCTAGGGTCGTCGAGTGTGAATCCTTGGCGTCGAGTGTGAAGCCAGGGCGGTGGAATCGCGAAAATCCCGCCCCCAGTTCACTTTCGAAGCCAAGGATTCGCAGTCGTCTAGTCTAGTGCTGGGCCGTGTCCAGCCCCAACGACATCCCGGCCAGCCCGCGGCGCCGTGACGACAGTGCGTCGGCGACCCGGCGCAGCTCCTTGCCGACGGCCGAATCCGGTGCACTGAGCACGATCGGCACACCGGAGTCGCCGGCGGCCACCAGCGCAGGATCCAGCGGGATCTGCCCCAGCAGCGGCACGTCAGCGCCGACCGCCCTCGACAGCCGCTCGGCGACCTGCTGGCCGCCGCCTTCGCCGAACACCTGCAGCTGCGAACCGTCGGGCAGCATCAACCACGACATGTTCTCCACCACGCCGACGATGCGCTGACGGGTCTGCAACGCGATGCTGCCGGCCCGTTCGGCGACTTCGGCGGCCGCGTGCTGCGGTGTGGTCACGACCAGGATTTCGGCGTTGGGGATCAGCTGTGCCACGGAGATGGCGATGTCGCCGGTGCCGGGTGGCAGGTCGAGCAGCAGCACGTCGAGATCGCCCCAGTACACGTCGGCGAGGAATTGCTGCAGCGCCCGGTGCAGCATCGGCCCGCGCCACACCACCGGCGTGTTGCCCTGGGTGAACATCGCGATCGAAATCACCCGCACGTCATGGGCGATCGGGGGCAGGATCATCGATTCGACTTGCGTGGGCCGATCGGTGGTGCCCATCATCCGGGGGATCGAGTGGCCGTGGATGTCGGCGTCGAGCACCCCCACCGACAAACCGCGCGCGGCCATCGCCGCGGCCAGGTTGACCGTCACTGTCGACTTGCCGACGCCGCCCTTGCCGGAGGCGACCGCGTACACCCGGGTCAGCGACCCCGGTTGGGCGAACGGGATGACGGGTTCGCGGGCATCGCCGCGCAGCTGCTTGCGCAGCTCGGTGCGCTGCTCGTCGCTCATCACGTCCAGGCCGACGGTGACTGCGCCGGTTCCGGGCACGTCGGCGACCGCCCGGGTGACCCGCTCGCTGATTTCCGTTTTCTTCGGGCACGCGGCCGTGGTGAGGTAGATCTCCACGTGCACTGCGCCGTTGGGCCCGACGTCGATGCCTTTGACCATCCCGAGTTCGGTGATCGGACGCCGCAGTTCGGGGTCGATCACCTTGGCCAGCGCAGCGCGGATCGCGGCGGTCAGATCGGAGTCAGCGGTTTGAGACATCACCGCCGAGTGTAGGCGGCGGCGGTCAGCCGGCCGGACCTGGCAGGGGGCCCGGACCCGACGCCGGGTTGGCCGCCGTCGGCGGCTGCGGTGCGCCCGGCTGCGGCGGACCGGGCGCAGCCGGTGGCGGACCAGGTGCAGCCGGCGCGGCGGGCGGGGGTGCGACCTGCGGGCCTGCCGGTGATCCAGGCGGCGCCACCCCTGGCGGCGCAAGCAACGGCGGTTGTCCCGGCTGCTGCGCGGGCGCCGCTTCCTGCGGCCCGATGCAGATCACCGTGCAGCTCGACGAGCGCTGAGCCGGCAGCTGCTGCTGTTGCGCCCACGGCCACATCGGCTGCTGGCCGGGAGCAGCGGATTGGCTGAGATCGATCAGCGGCATCTGCGCCAGCGGGTCGGTCGAGGGGAGGCCGTGGATGTTGAGCGGCAACCCGGGCCCGATGCCCTCGGCGTTCTCCAAATGCTCCAGATGCATGTCGGCGAGCGGCGGCGGGGCGCCGGTGAGCGGCGGCAGGTCGACCGGCACCACACCGGTGGCGTAGGCGGCCGCCCAGCCCAGCACGTTCTGGGCGTACGGCATCGAGTTGTTGTAGCGCAGGATCGCCGACAGCACCTGCTGCGAGTCGCGCAGGTCCAAGCCGCCGCTGCACAGGTAGCGCGCCGCGGCCAGGGTGGAGTCGTACAGGTTCTGCGGGTCGGCGACGCCGTCGCCGTCGCCGTCCGAGGCGTACCGCGCCCAGGTGCCGGGCAGGAACTGCATCGGCCCCATCGCGCGCGCGAAGGTGACCCGGCCCGGCGCACTGTTTTGGACGATGACCTCGTTTCCGGGCAGCGTGCCGTCCAGCGCGGGACCGTAGATCGGGCGCACTGCCGTGCCGCGCGCGTCCGTGGCGCCGCCGTTGGCGTGCATCGATTCGATGCGCCCGATCCCCGCCAGCAGGTTCCAGCTGATCCCACAGTTGGGGTAGGCGTTGGCCATCATCCGCTCGGCGTTGCGGTACGCGGACAGAGCCATCGACGGAATTCCCAGGGCGCCAGGTGAATTCACCACGACCGTGGGCGGCGGCGCCGACACCGTGGCCGCTGCGATGTGGAACGCCTTGAGGGGACGCACGAGTGAGACGACCATCGGCCCCGCCGGGTCGCTGGAGACCGGCACGACCGCGGCAACCGGGGTGATGCCGGTGCCGCGCACCGTGGGAGCCGGCGCGCGGAAGGGCGGAGCGGCGGCGCCGACGGCTCCGGCGAACACGAGTGCGACGATCACGATCACACCGAATACCGGGGTCTGGGTCACGCCGCTGAGCTGCCGTGGCAGCGCCGCACCGAATACCGAGGTCTTGGTCAGACGGCGTAGCTGCCGTCGCACCGTTGCAAGGGCCGGGTGTGCATCCCAGCGTCCCCCTATGCGCACTCGACCGTCCTTGAGTATTCGAGCCTTATCCGGGCGCTCCCGATGCCCGGTGTGGGCCTCGTGAACTAAGTCACCATACATAACAGTTGTGACCGCTGTGGCGGCAATGGCGGACTATGTAATCGCGGATTCCGCGCGGGTGCGATCCCGGTCAGGATTTGTGGGTGTGGCGGTCGAGGCCGTCACCCGTGCCCACCGGCGCGGCGGTGTCCGGCTGGCGATCCTCCAGCAGGTTTCGCAGACCCTCCAGTTCATGGCGCAGGTAGTCGCGGGTCTTGGCCACCTCGCCGATCGCCAGGCGCAGCGCGGCCAGCTCGCGGGCCAGGTATTCGGTGTCGGCCTTGGTCTGGGCCGCGCGCCGGCGATCCTCTTCGAGCGCCACCCGGTCGCGGTTCTCCTGACGATTCTGGGCCAGCAGAATCAGCGGCGCCGCATAGGCGGCCTGGGTGGAGAACGCCAGATTGAGCAGGATAAACGGGTAAGGGTCCCAGCGCAGCTTGACCGCGAACACGTTGACCGCGATCCAGGCCACTACCACCACGGTCTGGATAAGCAGGTAGCGGCCGGTGCCGAAGAACCGGGCAACCGATTCGGTGACCTGCCCCACCGCCTCGGGATCCACCCGCGGGGCGAGCGTGCGTGATGTGCGCGGCGTGTACAGCCGCGCCCGCGCCGACGTTTTGCTCACGACGATCCTCCGGCGACGCCCAGCGCCGGCTCGTCGGTGCTGGCCCGCCAGTCGTGCGGCAGCAAGTGGTCGAGCACGTCGTCGACCGTCACCGCCCCCAGCAGGTGGTTCTGTTCGTCGACGACCGGGCCGCAGACCAGGTTGTACGCCGCGAAGTAGCGCGTCAGTGCGGGCAGCGAGGTGTCCGGACTCAAGCGGGGCAGGTCGGTGTCGATGATTCCGCCGGTCAGCGCGGCCGGGGGCTCGCGCAGCAGCCGCTGCAGGTGCACACAGCCGAGGTAGTGACCGGTCGGGGTGGCGGTCGGTGGGCGCACCACGAAAACCAGCGACGACAACGCGGGGGTGAGGTCGGGATCGCGGACCCGGGCCAGCGCCTCGGCGACCGAGGTGTCCGGGGTGAGCACCACCGGATCGGACGTCATCAAGCCGCCCGCGCTGTCGGGCGAGTGGGTCAGCAGACGTCGCACCGGATCGGACTCGTCGGGATCCATCCGGCGCAGCAACACCTCGGCCTCGGTGGGATTCATCATGCCGAGCAGGTCCGCGGCGTCGTCGGGGTCCATCTCCTCAAGCACAACGGCCGCTCGTTCGGGACCCAGCTGCCTCAACACGTCGGCCTGATCCTCCTCGGGCAACTCCTGCAAGATGTCCGCGAGTCGGTCGTCGTCGAGCGCCTTGACCACCTCGTAGCGCCGTTTGGGCGGCAGCTCACGCAGTGCGTCGGCCACCTCGATCGGCCGCCACTCCTCGAACTGGTGCAGCAGCTGCGCCACGCCCTGCCCGGGCATCGCCAGCGCGGACGGGGTCAGGCCGATCACGTTGTGCCAGTCGACGACGTAGACGCCGGCGCGCCGGCCCAGGCGCCGCGAGTTGCGGACGGCGACACGGGTCACCATCCAGTCGCGGGTTCGCGTCTGTTCGATGCCGAGATCGGTGATCACCACATCGGTGTCGGCCAGCTGCGGCAGTTCGGGATCGTTGACCCGCACCTTGGTGTCCAGCACCTGGCCCAGCACCAGCACTTCGCCAGGCCGCTGCTCGAACCGGTGCAGCGACACGCTGGTGGTGTTCAACGTCACCGCGTTGGGCTCGATTGCTGCGACGCGTCCAATCGGCACGAAAATCCTTCGGCGCGAAGGCAATTCGACGACAAGGCCGAGAACACGCGGCTGTTGACGCACGATGCTGATGCTGACGACGACGTCGCGCACCCGGCCGAGCGACTCGCCCATCGGGCCGAGCACCAGCATTCGCGCCAGCCGTGCCACGTACACCCGGTTGATCGACGTCATGGTTCAAACTGTAGGAGTGAAACTGTGAATAACGCCTATCGACCCCGCCGGACCTGCCTGTCGGTCCCTGGTAGTAGCCAGAAGATGATCGACAAGGCCAAAGCATTGCCGGCCGACGAAGTCTTTCTCGATCTCGAGGATGCCGTCGCCCCCGAAGCCAAGGAATCCGCCCGCACCCGGGTGGCCGCCGCGCTCGCCGGGCCCGGGTGGGCCGGGCAGCTGCGCGGCGTGCGGGTCAACGGCTGGACGACGCCGTGGACCCACGCCGATGTCATCGAGGTGGTCTCGGCCGTCGGCGCGGCGTCCGGCGCCACACTCGATGTCGTTGTGCTGCCGAAGGTCTCCGACGTCTCACATGTCACCGCCCTGGATCTGCTGCTGACCCAGTTGGAAACCACCCACGGACTGCCGGTGGGCGGCATCGGCATCGACGCGCAGATCGAAGACGCCCGCGGCCTGCTGAACGTCGACGCGATCGCTGCTGTCCCGCGGGTGCAGGCCCTGGTGCTGGGTCCGGCGGATCTGATGGCCAGCCTCAACATGCGCACGCTGGTCGTCGGCGAGCAGCCGGAGGGCTACGACGTCGGCGATGCCTACCACCACGCCCTGATGACGATTCTGGTGGCGGCGCGCGCGCACGGCATTGCCGCCGTCGACGGGCCCTACCTCAAGGTGCGCGACGTCGAGGCCTTCCGGCGGGTGGCGGGCCGGTCGGCGGCGCTGGGCTACGACGGCAAATGGGTGCTGCATCCAGACCAGATCGCGGCCGGCAACGAGATCTTCAGCCCGCGCCAGGACGAGTACGACCACGCCGAGCTGATCTTGGAAGCCTACGAATGGCACACCTCGAGTGCCGGTGGCGCCCGCGGCGCGGTGATGCTCGGCGACGAGATGATCGACGAGGCCAGCCGCAAGATGGCATTGGTGATCGCGGCCAAGGGGCGTGCGGCGGGTATGCAACGCCAGTCGGACCCGTTCGTTCCGCCTACCGACTAGCCCCTCAGGACCGGGTCAGGGCACTCAGACCCACGAGCAAGAGCCCGATGATGGCCAGCACCAGCAGCGCGAAGGTGACGGCGCCCACCGCGATGCCGGCGATCGCCAGCCCGCGGCCCTGCTGGTGGGTGTGCTTGATCTGGTTGAGCGCGACGACACCGAGCACAACGCCGACCAGTGGGATCAGCAGCCCGAGGTAGCAGAAGAACGTCAGCGGCACCCCCAAGACGACCCCGGCGATCGACGTGGTGAGCGATCCGATCGCCAGACCGTTGGTTCCCGCAGGTCCGTAGGGGTATCCCGGCGGGCCGCCGTAACCGAAGGGGCCACCCGGATACGGCGGTGGCGGCGGATATGCGTGCGGATACACCGGATAGTTCATCGGCGTGTTCGGGTCGACCGGCGCGGGCGGGTTGTTCCACCACGGCTGTTGCTCTCCGCCCGGGTACGGCTGATCGGGGCCGGTCATGTCGCTAGTGCAGCCGCACAGTGATGAAGAAAATGAGGCTGACCACCAGCGTCGCGATGCCGACGACGATGCCCGCGACGGCCAGGCCGTAACCCTGCTGCGGATTCCGCTTGATCTGGTTGACGGCGACGGTGCCCAACACGATGCCCACGATTGAGCCGATGCCGCACAGCAGGCCTACCAGCGAGGCGACCAAGGCGGCGATCGCCAGGGTGTTGGTGCCGGGCTGTTCTCCGTGGGCGCCTGCATACTCCGGATAGCCGCCCGGGACCCCGCCGTAGCCTGGCGGCATCGGCGGTGGATAGCCCGACGGCGGATTCGGCCCCTCCGGCGTTCTCTCGCCGGAGTCGCCGCCGGGAACTGTCATGCTGTTCAACCTAAACGATGCGGACGGTCGGCGGCCGGAACTGGCAGAGCCCGCCTGCGACGCAAGCGGCGCACCGAGATCTACCGTATGTGCTGGTAGAAGATCGACAGCGGCCCGCTGCTACTTGGTACGCCGGCAGAGGAGAATAGAACTATGACCAGCCCTTTCCAGCCCGGACAGGTTCCCGGTGGCGCCCCCTCCGGCCCGGCGGCGGGCCGGCGCAGCGCGCCCGGACTGCCGACCCCGCCCAAGGGTTGGCCGGTGGGGTCGTACCCCACCTATGCGGAGGCGCAGCGAGCCGTCGACTACCTGTCCGAGCAAGAGTTCCCGGTGCAGCAGGTGACGATCGTCGGGGTCGACCTGATGCAGGTCGAACGGGTTACCGGCCGGCTGACCTGGCCGAAGGTCCTCGGCGGTGGCGTTTTGAGTGGCGCCTGGTTGGGGCTGTTCATCGGCTTGGTGCTGGGGTTTTTCAGCCCCAACCCGTGGGCCGCGCTGGCCACCGGCCTGATCGCCGGGGTTTTCTTCGGCCTGATCACCTCCGCGGTCCCGTATGCGATGGCGCGCGGCACCCGCGACTTCAGTTCGACGATGCAACTGGTCGCCGGCCGCTACGACGTGCTGTGCGACCCGCAGAATGCCGAGAAAGCCCGCGACCTTCTCGCCCGCCTGGCGATCTGACCGCTCTCGAACGTGGCACGCATACCGGGCGTGTTGCATCTCACGCGTAGCTGGTTCTACCGTTCTGCCGCGGGGAACCGGAGAAAGGCAGGTGCCGTGGCGATCGCAAGCGCGGCGAAGCCGGGTGAAGCGGATCGCCACCGTGAGCTCGGGCCGATCGCAAGCGCGGCGAAGCCGGGTGAAGCGGATCGCCACCGTGAGCTCGGGCCGAGTCGCGGGCGCGCGCGGCGGCTGGCCGCGGCCGTGCTGGCGGCGCTGACAACCGCTTCGGTGTCGTCGTGCGGATCGGCCGACGACGGTCTGGTGGTGAGTCTCTACTCGCCGGCCAACGACACCGCGACATTCACCGCGCTCGCCCGGCGCTGCACCGACCAGCTCGGCGGCCGGTTCACCATCCGGCAGTTCAGCCTGCCCCGGTCGGCGGACGACCAGCGGCTGCAGTTGGCCCGCAGGCTCACCGGCAACGACCGCACCCTGGACGTGATGGCCATCGACGTGGTGTGGACCGCGGAGTTCGCCGACGCCGGCTGGGCGCTGCCGCTGTCCGACGACCCCGCCGGCCGGGCCGAGGCCGACGCCACCTCCGACACGCTGCCGGGTCCGCTCGCGACCGCCCGCCGTCGACACAAGCTCTACGCGTCACCACTGACGACGAACACCCAATTGCTTTGGTACCGCGCGGATTTGATGGATAAACCGCCGACCACCTGGGATGGCATGGTGGCCGAGGCAACGCGGCTGCACGACGCCGGCAAACCGAGCTGGATCGCGGTGGAGGCCAAGCAATACGAGGGGCTGGTGGTGTGGTTCAACACGCTGCTGGCCAGTGCCGGCGGCCAGGTGCTGTCCGACGACGGCAAGGCGGTCACGCTGACCGACACCCCCGTCCACCGCGCGGCGACGGTCAAGGCTCTGCAGACCATGAAGTCGGTGGCCACCGCACCCGGTGCCGACCCGTCGATCACCCAGACCGACGAGGGCACAGCGCGATTGGCGCTCGAGCAAGGCAAAGCCGCGCTCGAGGTCAACTGGCCGTTCGTGCTGCCTTCCATGCTCGAGAACGCCGTCAAAGGCGGCGTGGGATTCCTGCCGCTCAACAGGCGTCCGGACCTGGCGGGCAGCATCGACAGCGTGGGGAGTTTCGATCCGACCGACGAGCAGTTCCGCGCGGCCTACGAGGCCGCCAAGTCGGTGCTCGGCTTCGCGCCCTATCCCGGTGTGCAACCCGGTCGGCCGGCCAAGGTGACGATCGGCGGACTGAATCTGGCGGTGGCCAAGACAACTCGCCACAAGGCGGAGGCTTTCGAGGCCGTGCGCTGCCTGCGCAGTCTGGCCAACCAGAAATACGTCTCGATCGAGGGCGGCCTGCCCGCGGTGCGCTCGTCGCTGTACTCCGATTCGCAGTTCCAGGCGAAGTATCCGATGTACGACGTGATTCGCCGGCAACTCACCGACGCAGCCGTGCGCCCGGAGACACCGCTCTACCAAGCGGTGTCGACCCGGATCTCGGCAACGCTGGCCCCGATCACCGCGATCGATCCGGAGAAGACCGCCGACACGCTCACCGAGCAGGTGCAGAAGGCCATCGACGGGAAGGGCCTGATCCCATGACCGCGACCACCGCGACCGAGGGCCGGCGTTCGGAGCGCCGCCTGGCGTTCACCCTGGTGGCGCCCGCGGTGCTTCTGATGCTGGCCGTGACGGCGTACCCGATCGGTTACGCGGTGTGGTTGAGCTTGCAGCGCTTCAGTTTTGCCACACCGGGCGACGCCAAGTTCGCCGGCCTGGCCAATTACCAAACCATCTTGACCGACCGCCTGTGGTGGACGGCGTTCGTGGTGACGCTGGCTATCACCGTGGTTTCGGTGGCGCTCGAGTTCGTGTTGGGCTTGGCGCTGGCGCTGATCATGCACCGCAGCCTGCTCGGCAAGGGCGTGGTGCGCACGGCGGTGTTGATTCCGTACGGCATCGTCACGGTGGCCGCGTCGTACAGCTGGTACTACGCCTGGACGCCCGGCACCGGGTATCTGGCCAACCTGCTGCCGCAGGGCAGCGCGCCGCTGACCCAGCAGATTCCGTCGCTTTGCATCGTGGTGCTCGCCGAGGTCTGGAAGACGACACCGTTCATGGCGCTGTTGCTGCTGGCCGGGTTGGCGTTGGTGCCCGACGACCTGCTCAAGGCCGCCCAGGTCGACGGCGCGGGTGCCTGGCGACGGCTGTTCAAGATCATTCTGCCGCTGATCAAACCGGCGATCCTGGTGGCGCTGCTGTTCCGCACCTTGGATGCCTTCCGGATCTTCGACAACATCTATGTGCTCACCGGCGGCTCCAACAACACCGATTCGGTGTCGATGCTGGGCTACGACAACCTGTTCAAGGGCTTCAATGTGGGCCTGGGCTCGGCGATTTCGGTGCTGATCTTCCTCAGCGTGGCGGTCATTGCGCTCATCTTCGTCAAGGTGTTCGGGGCTGCGGCACCGGGAGGTGAGGGCCGTGGCTGAGCGGGCCGGTGCCGCGCGCACGGCAGGTTGGGTGGTGGCCGACGCGTTGGTGGTGATCTATGCGCTGTTTCCGGTGTTGTGGATCTTGTCGCTGTCGCTCAAGCCGACATCAACGGTCAAAGACGGCAAGCTGATTCCGTCATCGGTGACCGTTGACAACTATCGCGCCATTTTCCGCGGAAACTTCTTCAGCTCGGCGCTGATCAATTCGATTGGTATCGGCGCGATTACCACCGTGATCGCGGTCGTCATCGGTGCAATGGCGGCTTATGCGGTGGCGCGGTTGGATTTCCCCGGCAAAGGGCTCTTGATCGGCGCCGCGCTATTGATCGCGATGTTTCCGCAGATCTCGCTTGTCACACCGATATTCGATATCGAACGCGCGGTCGGCCTGTTCGACACCTGGCCGGGCCTGATCATCCCGTACATCACTTTCGCTTTGCCGCTGGCACTGTACACTCTGTCCGCATTCTTCCGAGAGATCCCCTGGGATTTGGAGAAGGCCGCCAAGATGGACGGCGCCACACCGGGCCAGGCGTTCCGCAGGGTCATCGTTCCACTGGCGGCGCCGGGAATTGTGACTGCCGCAATCCTGGTGTTCATCTTCGCCTGGAACGACCTGCTGCTCGCACTGTCGTTGACCGCCACCAAGGCGGCGATCACCGCACCGGTGGCCATTGCCAACTTCACCGGAAGTTCGCAATTCGAGGAGCCGACCGGATCGATCGCGGCCGGCGCGATGGTCATTACCGTCCCGATCATCGTTTTTGTTCTAGTCTTCCAACGACGGATAGTTGCCGGACTGACCTCTGGCGCTGTGAAGGGATAGCTCGATGGCCGAGATTGTGTTGGACCGGGTGACCAAGAGTTACCCTGACGGCGCGACGGCCGTGAAGGATCTGAGCATCACCATCGCCGACGGCGAATTCCTCATCCTGGTCGGGCCTTCCGGCTGCGGCAAGAGCACGACGCTGAATATGATTGCCGGGCTGGAGGATATCTCGTCGGGGGAGTTGCGGATCGGCGGCGAGCGGGTCAACGACAAGGCACCCAAGGACCGCGACATCGCGATGGTGTTCCAGTCGTATGCGCTGTACCCGCATATGACGGTGCGCCAGAACATCGCCTTTCCGCTGACTCTGGCGAAGATGAAGAAGGCCGAGATCGCCCAGAAGGTCGAGGAGACCGCGAGAATCCTTGATCTGACTGACTTTCTGGATCGCAAGCCCTCCCAGTTGTCGGGTGGCCAGCGCCAGCGGGTGGCGATGGGCCGGGCTATTGTGCGTCACCCCAAGGCGTTCCTGATGGACGAGCCGCTGTCGAATCTGGACGCCAAGCTGCGGGTCCAGATGCGCGGCGAGATCGCGCGCCTGCAGCGGCGGTTGGGTACTACGACGGTGTATGTGACCCACGACCAGACCGAGGCCATGACACTGGGCGACCGGGTGGTGGTGATGCGAGGCGGTGTTGCGCAGCAGATCGGCACTCCCGACGAACTCTACGAGCGGCCGGCCAACTTGTTCGTCGCCAGCTTCATCGGCTCGCCCGCGATGAATTTCTTCCCCGCCACCATGACGCCCACCGGGGTGAGCCTGCCGTTCGGCGAGGTGACGCTGACCCAGCCGGTCTACGATGTGCTGGCGCAGCACCCGACACCGCAGAACGTCATCGTGGGCATCCGCCCGGAGCATCTGCAGGACGCCGCGCTGATCGACGCCTATCAGCGCCTCAGCGCGCTGCTCTTCGAGGTGAAGGTCGACATGGTCGAGTCGCTGGGCGCCGACAAGTACGTGTACTTCACCACCGAGGGCGCCGCCGTGCATTCCAAGCAGCTGGCCGAGGCGGAGGAGGAATCCGACGGCGTCGAACACGAATTCGTCGCGCGGGTTCCGTCGGCGTCGAAGGCCGCAAAAGGACAGTCGCTCGAATTGGCTTTCGACACATTGAAACTGGCCATCTTCGACGCCGATTCCGGTGTCAACCTGACTGTTCCGCCGAGTGACACAGATTCTGGCTGAAGTCCGCACACACCTGTGCGGGCACTTTGCCGACGCGCAGCCCGATGTCGCGAGTGTGACCTTTCTGGGCACCGAGCCCATCGAGGTGCTGCGTTTCCCGCCGGGCAGCGACGGCGTGGTCCACTACGTGTCGCTGGGTTGTTCGCGGCATCCGATGGTCGATCCGACCGCGATGGTCGCCGATCCGTTGCGGGGTCCGCGTGCCGAAGTCGTTCTGCGCCTGCGTGATCCGGGACCGATTACCGGGCTGGCCCGTAGCCTGGCCGTCGTGGCGGCCACGCCGGCGGTCGAGGGCGTGGTGCTGGTGCCCGATGGTCTGATCGACCTCGGCTCGCCGCTGTGGGCGAAAGCGTCCGGGCCGGCGCCGTTCACCGCGGTGTTGTTGGGCCGCAGCGACATCGGCGAGCTGCCGCTGGAGTCGCCGCGCGAGCCGGTGACTTTTTTGTCGGCGACACCGATTACCGCGACCGAGGCGGCGTGGGTGCGACTCAAAGGGGCCGACGCCATGCGCGAGGCGTGGCGGGCCGACGGCGTCGACGTCCTTTCGCCAAACCGCCGCGCCTCTTCTGCGTGAACAGACGCAGAATCGCATGAATTCGGCTGCGGTAACGCGATTCTCTGTCTGCTCGCGGGACTATAGCCAGCGGTTGCGCCGGAAGGTGCGGTACAGGACCAGGCAGATCGTCGCCATCACGACGAGCACCACCGGGTAACCCCAGGTCTTGTGAAGGATCGGCATGTACTCGAAGTTCATGCCGTAGATCCCGGCGATCATGGTCGGCATGGCGATGATGGCGGCCCACGCCGACATCTTGCGCATGTCGGTGTTCTGCTGCATGCCGACCCGAGCCAGCGCGGCCTGCACCAGCGAGCTGAGCATCTCGTCGTATCCGGCGATCTGGTCGGCGGCTTGTGTCTGGTGGTCGGCGACGTCGCGCAGATAGCGCCGCACTTCCTTGGAGATCAGGTCCTTGTGCTCGGTCTGCATCCGCTGAAACGGAACCGACAGCGGGCTGACGCAGCGGCGCAGCTCGACGACTTCGCGCTTGAGCAAATAGATCGGTTCGACGTCGGTCCGCTCACCGGGCGTGAACGCCGCCTCCTCGATGGCGTCGATGTCGGTCTCCATCAGGTTGGTCACCTCAAGGTAGTGATCCACCACGTAGTCAGCGATCGCATGCATCACTGCGTAGGGTCCCAGCCGCAGATGGTCGGGGTCGGCGTCCATGCGTTTGCGCACCTCGGAGAGCCCGCCGTGTTCGCCGTGCCGGACCGTGACCACAAAGTTCTTCCCGACGAAGATCATGATCTCGCCGGTCTCGACGATCTCGCGGGCCAGCACCACCGAGTCGTGCGGAACGTAATTCACCGTCTTCAGCACCAGGAACAGCGTCTCGTCGTAGCGCTCCAGCTTGGGCCGTTCGTGGGCGTGCACGGCATCTTCGGTTGCCAGCGGGTGCAGCCCGAAAACGTCTGCCACATCTTGCATCTGGTGTTCGTCGGGCTCGTGCAGCCCGATCCAGACGAACGCGTTCTGGCCGCCCTGTTCGACCTCCCGCACCTTGGCCAGCGCCGTCGCGTGCGTGTACACGCCGGGCAGGCGCACACCCTCGACGTAGACGCCGCAGTCGACCATGACCCGCTCGATCGGCGACTGGACCGACGGGGTGGCCGGCTCGCCGACCTTCGCGCGCACGGCCGGTCGCAGCGATGGTGATAACGCGCGAAACGACGGCATCGCGTCACCTCCGTTGCAGCGCAGTACGGGCCAAGCGTCGGCAATGCTACGCGTCGCGCCAGATCAGCGCCCGTGAGTCGCAGCAGGCGACCCGAGGTTTCCGTCGCGCGTCCGTGCGCTAGTTTCGACCCGACGCAACACTGCCCAAGGAGCAACCGACGTGAGCACAACACCCCTCAAGGTCGCCGTCACCGGCGCCGCCGGCCAGATCGGCTACAGCCTGTTGTTCCGCCTGGCGAGCGGCTCGCTGCTTGGCCCGGACCGCCCGATCGAGCTGCGGCTGCTCGAGATCGAGCCCGCCCTCAAGGCGCTCGAGGGCGTGGTGATGGAGCTCGACGACTGCGCGTTCCCGCTACTGGCCGGCGTCGAGATCGGCGCGGACCCCAACAAGATCTTCAGCGGCGTCAACCTGGCGCTGCTCGTCGGCGCGCGCCCGCGCGGCCCGGGCATGGAGCGCAGCGACCTGCTCGAGGCCAACGGCGCCATCTTCACCGCCCAGGGCAAGGCCCTCAACGAGGTTGCCGCCGCCGACGTCCGTATCGGCGTGACCGGGAACCCGGCCAACACCAACGCGCTGATCGCGATGAGCAACGCGCCCGACATCCCCAAGGAGCGGTTCTCCGCGCTGACGCGGCTGGACCACAACCGCGCCATTTCGCAGCTGGCTAAGAAAACCGGGGCCAAGGTCACCGACATCAAGAAGATGACGATCTGGGGCAACCACTCGGCCACCCAGTACCCCGACATCTTCCACGCCGAGGTGAAGGGCAAGAACGCAGCCGAGGTCGTGGGCGATCAGGCCTGGATCGAAAACGACTTCATCCCGACCGTCGCCAAGCGGGGCGCGGCCATCATCGACGCGCGCGGCGCCTCCTCGGCCGCCTCGGCCGCCTCGGCGACGATCGACGCCGCCCGCGACTGGCTGCTGGGCACCCCCGACGGCGACTGGGTGTCGATGGCCGTCGTCTCCGACGGCTCCTACGACGTGCCGGAGGGCCTGATCTCGTCGTTCCCTGTGACCACCAAGAACGGCAACTGGAGCATCGTCCAGGGGCTTGAGATCGACGAGTTCTCGCGCGGGCGGATCGACAAGTCGACCGCCGAGCTCGCCGACGAGCGCAAGGCGGTCACCGAACTGGGGCTGATCTGAGCCGCAGTACGCTCAAGGACGTGTCCGAACCAAGCCCGCACATCGTCTTAGAAGACGAGGAGATCTTCGAGGCGCACCTGGCCGGAAAGCTTTCCATGCAGTTGAGGGCCCCGCTGGACACCCAACGCGCGCTGTCGATCGCCTACACCCCGGGCGTGGCACAGGTCAGTCGCGCGATTGCCGCCGACCACACGCTGGCCGCTCGCTACACATGGGCGCACCGACTGGTGGCCGTGGTCAGCGACGGCAGCGCGGTTCTGGGTCTCGGCGACATCGGCGCCGCGGCGGCGCTGCCGGTGATGGAGGGCAAGTGCGCGCTGTTCAAGGCGTTCGCGGGCCTGGACTCGATCCCGATCGTGTTGGACACCAAGGATCCCGACGAGATCATCGACACCCTGGTGCGGTTGCGGCCGACCTTCGGCGCGGTGAACCTCGAGGACATCTCCGCGCCGCGGTGTTTCGAGATCGAACGCCGCCTGATCGAGGCGCTGGACTGCCCGGTCATGCACGACGACCAGCACGGAACCGCAATCGTGGTGCTGGCGGCGTTGATCGGCGCGACCAAGGTGCTCGGCCGTGACATGGCCTCGCTGCGCGTGGTGATTTCCGGTGTCGGCGCGGCGGGCTTGGCATGCGCGAAAATTCTGATGTCCGTGGGTATTTCGCACATCACGCTGCTGGACTCGCGCGGGATCCTGCACGCCGGGCGCGACGACCTGACCACCATCAAGGCCGACCTGGCGCGGTGCAGCAACCCCGACGGCCTCACCGGCGGCATGGTCGAGGCGCTCAAGGGGGCCGACATGTTCCTGGGTGTGTCGGGCGGTGTGGTTCCCGAAGAGCTGATCGCGACGATGGCCCCGGACGGCATCGTGTTCGCGCTGTCGAACCCCGACCCGGAGATCCATCCGGATGTGGCGGCCCGGCACGCGGCGATCGTCGCCACCGGCCGCAGCGATTTCCCCAACCAGATCAACAATGTGCTGGCGTTCCCCGGGGTCTTCCTCGGCGCGCTGGATGCCGGCGCCCGCCGGATCACCGAGGCGATGAAGGTGGCCGCGGCCGAGGCGATCGTCTCCGTCGTCGCCGACGACCTGGCGCCGGACCGGATCGTGCCAAGCCCGCTGGACCCGCGGGTGGGACCGGCGGTGGCGGCCGCGGTGGCAGCAGCCGCCGATACCGCCGAGTGACCGCCGGTAGGTTTGTCGCGCTGGTGCTCGCTGCGGCGCTCGCGCTGTGCGGGTGCGGCGACACGCACAACCAGGCGTCCGAACTGGTGGTCGGATCCCAGCGCGACGCAATGTCGGTGCTGCTCGCCGACGTCTATGTCGGGGCGCTGCGCTCGTACGGTTTCCCGGCGCGCAGCGAGCCGGCGCCCGACCCGCTGAGCAAGCTGGACGCCGGCGCGTACAACGTCGTCCCCGGATTCACCGGCCGGGTGCTGCAGGTTTTCCAGCCAGGTGCGAAGGTGCGATCCGACGAGCAGGTCTACCGGGCGATGATCGGCGTGCTCCCGGAGGGGATCGCCGCCGGGGACTACGCGACCGCTGCGGAGGACAAGCCCGCGCTGGCGGTAACCCAGTCGACCGCCAAAGCGTGGGGCGGTACCGAACTGAGCGTGTTGCCCCGGCATTGCGACGGCCTGGTCGTCGCGTCACTCCTCGGCGCCCGCGTGCCCGCCAAGGTAAGTAGCTGTCAACTGCCCCCTCCACACGAATTTCCGGACAGCGCAACGATGTTCGCAGCGCTGCGAGATGGCGAGGTGACGGCGGCGTGGACCAGCACGGCTGCCCCTGACGTGCCCGGGGACCTGGTGGTGCTGGCCGACGGGAAGCCGGCGCTGGTGCAGGCCGAAAACGTGGTGCCGCTGTATCGCCGCAACGAACTGAGCGATCGGCAGCTGCTGGCGATCAACGAGGTGGCCGGTGTGCTCGACACCGCCGCGCTGGTCGACATGCGCCGGCAGGTCGCCAAGGGCGCCGACCCGCAGGCGGTGGCCGACGCGTGGATCGGCGAACACCCGTTGGGACGCTAACCTTCTCCCGCGAGCGTGCGCGTCCCCGGTCGACACGCCGCGCTAATTCCCGGGTTTGCGCACGTTCGCGCCAGTGTGGACGACTTAGCGGGTAGACGGCATCGCCCGGCCCATCACCGAGGCGAACAGCCGCTGATAGCCGGAACCGGTCGCCCGCACGAGCAGGTCCAGCACCTTGGCGTCCGGACCGACGAGGACCCGGGCCTTGTTCTTGCGCACGGCTTCCAGGATGATCCGGGCGGCTCGTTGCGGGCTGGTGCTGGCGAGGCGCTTGTCAAAGAAGTCGGCCAGTTCCTTGGTGTCGACCCCTTCGGCGGCCGTGGCGTTGCGGGCGATCGCGGTTTTGATGCCGCCGGGATGCACGGTGGTCACCTTCACCGGATGACCGGCCAGGATCATCTCCTGCCGCAGCGCTTCGGTGAAGCCGCGCACGGCGAATTTGGCCGAGTTGTAGGCAGCCTGCCCCGGCACAGAGAACAGCCCGAAAACGCTGGAGACGTTGATGACATGCCCGTCGCCGGAAGCGATCAGGTGCGGCAGAAAGGCCTTGGTGCCATTCACGACGCCCCAGAAGTCGACGTCCATCACCCGTTCGATGTCCTTGAATTGGCTGATCTCGATGTCACCGGTGAACGCGATGCCGGCATTGTTGTAGATCTGGTTCACCTTGCCGAAATGCTCGTTGACGGCGTCGGCGTAGACCAGGAAGGCCTCGCGCTCGGCGACGTTGAGGCGGTCCGCCTTGACCGGCGCGCCGATCGCCTTGAGTCGCTCCTCGGTCTGCGCCAGCCCTTCGGTGTTGATATCGCTGATCGCCAACTTCGCGCCCGAGCGGGCCAGCTCGATGGCCAGCGCCTGGCCGATACCCGAACCGGCGCCGGTGACCACGGCCACCTTCCCGGCAAACCCCTCCATGGAGACTCCTTTAATCAGTAGCTGCCGATGAGGCTAGCCGGTACTCGTGGTACGGCCTACATGGCCCCCGCGAGCGTGCGGGGAATGCCCCAGAACCGCTCAGCCGAACGCCAGGTCTATGATTTCCTGTTGCTCGACGGCGTGCACCTTCGACGAACCCGACGACGGCGCCGACATCGCGCGGCGTGAAATCCGTTTGATGCCAGTCAGTTTGTCCGGCACCATTTCGGGCAGCTCTAAGCCGAACCGCGGCCACGCGCCCTGGTTCGCCGGCTCTTCCTGCACCCAGAAGTACTCGTTGACGTTCGGGTACCGGTCGAGCGTTTCGTTGAGCCGCCGTCGCGGCAGCGGCGCCAGCTGCTCGATGCGCACGATCGCGACGTCGTCCCGGTTGTCCTTGGCCTTGCGGGCCACCAACTCGTAGTACAGCTTTCCGCTGGTCAACAGGATCCGTTTGACATTTCCGCGATCGCCGACGCCGTCCTCGTAGGTGGGCTCCTCGAGCACCGAGCGGAACTTGATCTCGGTGAAGTCCTTGATGTCGCTGACCGCGGCCTTGTTGCGCAGCATCGACTTCGGGGTGAACACGATCAGCGGCCGCTGGATGCCGTCGAGCGCATGCCGGCGCAACAAGTGGAAGTAGTTCGCCGGGGTCGACGGCATCGCGATCGTCATCGAACCCTCGGCCCACAGCTGCAGGAAGCGTTCGATGCGGCCCGACGTGTGGTCGGGACCCTGGCCCTCATGACCGTGCGGCAGCAACAGCACCACGTTGGACAGCTGCCCCCACTTGGCCTCGCCGGAGCTGATGAACTCGTCGATGATCGACTGGGCGCCGTTGACGAAGTCGCCGAACTGCGCCTCCCACATCACAAATGCGTCCGGGTTGCCCACTGTGTAGCCGTATTCGAAACCGACAGCGGCGAATTCGGACAACGGCGAGTCGTAGACCAGGAATTTGCCGCCGGTCGGAGTGCCGTCAGGGTTGGTGGCCAGCAGTTGCAGCGGGGTGAACTCCGCGCCGGTGTTGCGGTCGATGATCACCGAATGCCGTTGCGAGAACGTGCCGCGCCGGGTGTCTTGCCCGGAGAGCCGCACCAGCTTGCCTTCTGCCACAAGCGAACCCAGCGCCAGCAATTCGGCGAACGCCCAATCGACTTTGCCCTCATAAGCCATCTCCCGGCGTTTTTCCAGCACGGGCTTGACCCGCGGGTGCACGGAGAACCCCTCCGGCATGGCCAGGTGGGCATCACCGATGCGGGCCAGCAGCGACTTGTCCACCGCGGTGGACAGCCCCGCGGGAATCATCTGGTCGGACTCGACCGATTCACTGGGCTGCACGCCGTGCTTCTCCAGGTCACGGACCTCGTTGAACACCCGCTCCAACTGGCCCTGGTAGTCGCGCAGCGCGTCTTCGGCTTCCTTCATCGAGATGTCGCCGCGACCGATCAGCGCTTCCGTATAGCTCTTGCGCGCACCGCGTTTGGTGTCGATCACGTCGTACATGTACGGGTTCGTCATCGACGGGTCGTCGCCCTCGTTGTGGCCGCGACGGCGATAGCACAGCATGTCGATAATGACGTCCTTGTGGAACTTCTGCCGGAAGTCCACCGCCAGCCGCGCCACCCACTCGCACGCTTCGGGATCGTCACCGTTGACGTGGAAGATCGGCGCACCGATCATCTTCGCGACGTCGGTGCAGTATTCGCTGGACTTGGAGTGCTCTGGCGAAGTGGTGAAACCGATCTGGTTGTTGACGATGATGTGGATGGTGCCGCCGACCCGGTAACCGGGTAGCAACGCCAGGTTCAGCGTTTCGGCCACCACGCCCTGCCCGGCGAACGCGGCGTCGCCGTGCAACATCATCGGCACCACCGAGAACCCGTCCTCGCCGAGGCCCTTGTCGAGCAGGTCCTGCTTGGCTCGCACCAGCCCCTCCAGGACGGGGTCGACGGCCTCGAGGTGCGACGGGTTCGCGGTCAGCGACACCTGAATGTCGTTGTCGCCGAACATCTGTATGTACACGCCGGTGGCGCCGAGGTGGTACTTGACGTCGCCGGACCCGTGCGCCTGGGCCGGGTTCAGGTTGCCCTCGAACTCGCTGAAGATCTGCGAGTACGGCTTGCCGACGATGTTGGCCAGCACGTTGAGCCGCCCGCGGTGCGGCATGCCGATGACCACTTCGTCCAGGCCGTGTTCCGCGCACTGGTCGATGGCTGCGTCCATCATCGGGATGACAGTCTCGGCACCTTCCAGTGAGAAACGTTTCTGTCCAACGTATTTGGTCTGCAGGAAGGTCTCGAAAGCTTCGGCAGCGTTGAGCTTTGACAGGATGTACTTCTGCTGGGCGACGGTCGGCTTGTCGTGCTTGACTTCGATCCGCTCCTGCAGCCACTTCTGCTGTTCGGGTTCGAGGATGTGGGTGTACTCCACGCCGACATGCCGGCAGTAGGCATCGCGCAGCACCGAGAGCACGTCGCGCAACTTCTTGTACTCCGCGCCCGCAAAGCCGTTGACTTTGAACACCCGATCGAGGTCCCACAGCGTCAGCCCGTGGGTCAGCACGTCGAGGTCGGGGTGAGAACGGAAGCGGGTGTTGTCCAGCCGCAGGGGATCGGTGTCGGCCATCAGGTGGCCGCGGTTGCGGTAGGCCGCGATCAGCTCGACGACACGGGCATTCTTGTCGACGATCGAGTCCGGGTTGTCCGGGCGCCAGCGCACCGGCTCATACGGGATGGACAGCTCGCGGAAGATCTCATCCCAGAAGCTGTCGGAGAGCACCATTTCGTGGATGGTGCGCAAGAAATCGCCGGATTCCGCGCCCTGGATGATGCGATGGTCGTAGGTCGACGTCAGCGTGATCAGCTTGCCGATCCCGAGTTCGGCAATGCGTTCCGGGCTGGCGCCCTGGAATTCGGCCGGGTATTCCATGGCGCCGACGCCGATGATGGCGCCCTGACCGGCCATCAGCCGCGGCACCGAGTGCACGGTGCCGATGGTGCCCGGGTTGGTAAGCGAAACCGTCACGCCCGCAAAGTCTTCGGCGGTCAGCTTGCCGTCGCGAGCCCGGCGCACGATGTCCTCATAGGCGGTGACGAACTGCGCGAAGCGCATGCTCTCGCAGCGCTTGATGCCGGCCACCACCAACGACCGCTTGCCGTCCTTGCCCTGCAGGTCGATCGCCAGGCCCAGATTGGTGTGCGCGGGCGTGACCGCGCTGGGCTTGCCGTCGACTTCTGCGAAGTGGCGGTTCATGTTCGGGTACTTCTTGATCGCCCGAACCACCGCGTATCCCAGCAGGTGGGTGAACGAGATCTTGCCGCCGCGGTTGCGCTTGAGCTGGTTGTTGATGACGGTCCGGTTGTCGATCAGCAGCTTGGCCGGAATGGCCCGGACACTGGTCGCAGTCGGCACATCCAGCGAGGCGGACATGTTCTTGACGACGGCCGCGGCGGCACCGCGCAGCACCTGGACCTCGTCGCCCTCGGCAGGCGGGGGACCGGCCGGCCTGGCCGGGGCCACCGGTGCAGTGGTTGCGCCGTTGCCCGGGGCCACGGTGGTGACCGGGGGCGCGGCGGCGTTCCCGGTCCTCGAT
>NZ_LQOM01000050.1 GCF_002101595.1 Mycobacterium celatum | reverse complement strand
GGTGTCCGCCGACCCGCCGACCGCCGGCGCACCCCGCCCGGCCACGGCCGCGTCGCAAACGCGCATGGGGCCAAGTGATTTCGTTGCGCTTGTTGATCGCGGTGCTGCTGTTCGGCGCCGGCATCCTGGGCGGCGCGTTGTGGATGGACACCACCCTGCACCGCCAGCCGGTGCTGACCGACTATCCGGGCCGTCCGGCCCCCGGGCGCGGCACCACCTGGCTGCTGGTCGGGTCGGACAGCCGCCAGGGTCTCACCGTCGAGCAGCAGCAGGCCCTGGCTACCGGCGGCGACATCGGCAACGGCCGCACCGACACCATCCTGCTGGTCCACGTGCCGGCGATCGGGTCGGCCACCCCGACGACGATGGTGTCGATTCCGCGCGACTCCTTCGTGCCGATCCCCGGCTACGGGCGCGACAAGATCAACGCGGCGTTCGCGATGGGCGGTGCGCCACTGCTGGCGCAGACGGTCGAGCAGGCCACCGGATTGCGGCTCGACCACTACGTCGAAGTCGGCTTCAGCGGGTTCGCCGGCCTAGTCGACGCGCTCGGCGGAGTCACCGCCTGCCCCACCACACCGATCGACGATCCGCTGGCCGGCATCAGCCTGCCAGCCGGTTGTCAGAAGCTCGACGGCCCCCACGCACTCGGCTATGTCCGCACCCGCGCGACGCCACGGGCCGACCTCGACCGGATGGTCAACCAGCGGCAGTTCATGTCCGCGCTGCTGCACCGCGCCGCCAGCCCGGGCGTGTGGCTCAACCCGTGGCGCTGGTATTCGGTGCCGCATGCGGCCGCCGACGCCCTGACCGTCGATGCGGGCGACCATGTCTGGGACCTTGCCCGGTTGGGCTGGTCGCTGCGCGGCTCGACGACCACGCTGACCGTGCCGATCGGCGAGTTCACCGGCAACGACTCCGGCTCGGTCGTGGTGTGGGACCACGACGCGGCGGCCCACCTGTTCGACGCGCTGGCCGCCGATGCACCCGTGCCGGCGGCGGACCTCGACGGCCCGTAGGGCGGGGCTTTAGTCCAGGTCTGCGCCGGTCAGACCGTCCTGCAGCCAGGCCTTGACGCGGCCGGGGTGGCGGGTCGCCAGCCATGCCACTCCCACTTCCCGGCAGAACCTGACGTCGTCGTAGTGGTCGACGTTCCAGCAGTACAGGGCGCGGCCCTGCGCTGCGGCGCGGTCGACGAGCTCGGGATGCTCGCGAAGCGTCGCGATCGACGGGCCGACGGCGGTGGCCCCGACGGCGGTGGCCGCGCTGCTGCCCAGATAGCGGGCGGCCTTGCCGAGCAGCACCGTGGGCAGCAGCGGCGCGGCTCCCCGGATGCGCCACATTGCGGCCGCCGAAAACGACATCACCACCGCGCGAGAGCGGTCTGCGGAAGCCGGCGTGGCGATCCGGAAGCGTTGCAGCAGCGCCAAAACCTTGCTTTCCACCAGGGCGCCGTAGCGCACCGGGTGCTTGGTTTCGATGAAGATCTTCACCGGCCGGTTCCAGTCCAGCACCAGCGCGACGAGCGAGTCGAGTGTGAGCAGGCCGCTGTCGCCGTGTGCGCCGTCGGGGCTCCAGCTGTCGTGCCACGCCCCGTACTCCAGTGCACGCAGCTCCGCCAGGGTCATCGTGCTGACCAGGCCGGCACCGGTGGACGTGCGGTCCAGCCGGCGGTCGTGCACACAGACCAGGTGGCCGTCCCGAGTGAGCCGGACGTCGCATTCGACGCCGTCGGCGCCCTCTTTGAGCGCGAGATCGTACGCGGCCAGCGTATGTTCCGGCCGAGCTGCCGACGCGCCGCGATGGGCAACCACGTGTGGGTGCCGGGCGAGCACCTCGTCGGCCCGCGTCATATCCCTATGCTGCCGGTTCCTCGCCCTCCGACTCAACAGCCGGAGCCGATCCCGGCGCGTCGCCGCGATCGTCGGCGACCACCACCCAGCGATGCGCGGGCCGTTCGACGGGTTTGCGCTCGAAACCCTCGAACACCCGGCCGACGGCGGCCACCGCGGCCGCGGCAACAAGGTACGCAAATATCGTCGTCACGGTGTTGTCTGCGATGCCCTGGGCATCGTGCGCCCGGCTGGTGGCGATAGCGAAGAGCGATACCGCCGTGCTGACGACCCAGACGAGCCACCACAGCAGGATGGGTTTGCGCAGCCGCGGCAGCACGTCTTCGGTGACGGCCAGCTCGATGACGTACACCGGCGCCCACAGCAGGTTCACCAGCGGGATGAAGCACCCGGCCCACAGCGCACGCGCCGAACGCGGCTCGGGTAGGCCGTAATGCGCGAACGCGGCCGCGCGCCGCGCGATCAGCCATCGGATCAGCACCACCGCGCAGGTGATCATCATCGCGATCGCGGCGGCGCTGGCCAACACGCCAAGCCACACCGCGGCGCCCGCCACCCACGGATTGAGCAGGGTGCCGCGGTTGATGATCAGCAGCAGGTAGCGCACGACGTGCACCAGCGCCGCGATACCGAACACCACGACGCTGGCAAACAGCGCGGTGCGCACTCGCGCCGCCGACGGCCCGGGTCGCACAGCCGACGCCGGCGCCGCCGCACCCGGTTCGACCCGGTCGACCAATCCCCATCGTGGGATGACCGTGTAGCGGGGGGTGGGCCCCAGGGGCCGCCTCCGGCGCCGTGGCGGTGGTGGTGCGCCGGGCCGCACTGCGATCCAGCGGTAACCCGGCGGCAGCCGCGGCGGCATCCGTCGGCTGGTGGTGGGTGCAGCGCTGCGAGCACTCCACCGCGGATCGACCGCCGGCCCCTCGGCGGACGGCGGCAACAGCGTCCCGCGGCAACGCGGACACCACACCCGCTGACGATCACGCACATTCCAGCGTGTGCCGCACTGGGAGCACACTTGGATCATCAGCGCCGCTCTCCCCCGCAAGCGGGAGGTGCCCCCACCCCATCGCTCAGTGTCAAATCGTCGCCAGCGCGGATCACCGCACCAGCTTAAAGCGTGTCGAAGCCGGCGGCTCAACCCTCAAACGCTGCCCGGGCCGCCGTCGTCGGTGATCACCGGGCGCCCGGCGCCGGCCCATGCCAGCATCCCGCCGCTGACGTTGACCGGCCGGTAACCGTTTTGCTGCAGATATTGCGCTACCCGCAGGGACCGGCCACCGGCATGGCAAATGACATAAAGCTCGGCCTGGCGGTCGATCTCGGCAAGCCGCGCCGGCACCTCAGCCATCGGGATGTGTTGGGCGCCGGCGGCGTGGCCGCGCGTCCACTCGTCGTCCTCGCGCACATCGAGCAACACCGACGCCGAGCCAAATTCGGCCGGCAGGCCGGCGATGTCCGTCTGCGCAACCGCCGGTTCACCGAGCATGGGTCGATCTTGGCACGCCCCGGCCGGCCGTGCAGAAGACGCCGCCAGCTACCAACGGCTATCCACAGTTTCCACAGGTTTATCCACAGCGGGGCTCTGCGACGAACCGCGATTGACGTCGATTCAATAGGCCCATCGCCGCAGTTGCTGTGGATAACAGCGCGATAACGGGCCCGTCAATTGACAACCCCACCAAGGCGTGAGCGAAATTTATCGCCGCGCTAAGCATCTCGCGGGCGGGGACGCGGACGGCAACCTTCGGCCGGCGCGCGACGACGCGCGGACCGCCCGGGGTGATTGCCGTCCAGCTACGGCGGCAACCGCTGGTCAGCGACCTGACGCGGGTTCAATTTTCCCGACGGTTCATAAGGCGTTATGATCGCGACCACCAAAGTTGTTTGTGACTCATCTCACTGGGGGCGAGTTGGACGTGCAGGTCAGGCTCATTCGATGACGACGCAACCGGTCGGACCGCAGTCGGCGCCGTCAACGCATTGGTACGGCAGTTCTCCTACCTGTAACCGCTCCTACCTGCTCGCCGGAGTGCGCGCCGGCCTGATCGCCCTTGTTTTGCTGGCGGTCCTCGCCGTCATCGTGCTGGTCTGAAGTCGCGCCCGTCGGGTATGCACTCAGTGCACCCGTTGTTGCGGTGCGCGCAGTCATGGAGCAGGGTTGATCATGTTGGGCTCGATTGCCCGGCGGAAACCTTGTGAGTGAGCGTCAGAAGCAGATCAGCAACGATCATCGAAGGAAGGAATCTTAAGTGGCTGTCTACACGTTGCCCGATTTGGACTGGGACTACGGCGCACTCGAGCCGCACATCTCCGGTCAGATCAACGAGCTTCACCACAGCAAACACCATGCGACCTACGTGAAGGGCGCCAACGACGCGCTCGAAAAACTCGAGGAAGCACGCGCCAAGGACGACCAGTCGACCATCCTGCTGAACGAGAAGAACCTGGCGTTCAACCTGGCCGGCCACGTGAACCACACCATCTGGTGGAAGAACCTGTCGCCTAACGGCGGTGACAAGCCGACCGGTGAGCTGGCCGCGGCCATCGACGACGCGTTCGGCTCGTTCGACAAATTCCGCGCTCAGTTCCACGCCGCCGCCACCACGGTGCAGGGGTCGGGATGGGCAGCACTCGGCTGGGACAACCTCGGCGAGAAGCTGCTGATCTTCCAGGTGTACGACCACCAGACCAACTTCCCGCTCGGCGTCGTCCCGCTGCTGCTCCTCGACATGTGGGAGCACGCCTTCTACCTGCAGTACAAGAACGTCAAGGTCGACTTCGCCAAGGCGTTCTGGAACGTCGTCAACTGGGCCGACGTGCAGGCGCGTTACGACGCCGCGACCTCGAAGACCAAGGGGCTCATTGCCGGCTAATCCAGCGCACTCGAGTCGGGGCGTCGCGCGCTTTGCGCGGCGCCCCGTTGCTTTTCTGCCGGTCAGCCGCGGTTGGCCGTGTCCGCTTGCGGGTACTCCTCACCTGGCGCATGCTGTGCTCATCGACCCGCCGGGGTGTTGTGAGTGAGGTATCGCGGAGGGCCATATGGAAACTGGGTCAGGCAGGGCCGTCGAAGTCGCCCCGTTCCATTCACACGGCGTCCTGAAGGGCTTTGTGATCTTGGGCCGCTGGCCTGATTCGACAAAGGAGTGGGCGCAGCTGTTGATGGTTGCGGTCCGAGTCGCATCGCTGCCTGGATTACTTTCCACTACAACGGTATTCGGCGCTCGTGAGGAATTGCCAGAATCTCCGGCGCCGCCGGGCAGCGTCGGCCTGGTGCTGGCGGAAGGACCCGTCGTCGGCGAATCAGCAATCCAGCCAGGGTATTTCGCCGATCGCCAACCGCCGGCGCTGCTGATGTTGCATCCGCCGTCCGAGACCATGCCGTCGCTGCCGGAATGCACGGGCGCGGCATCTGGGTGCGTGCTGCTCCCCGGCTTGCCCTATCTGGGGCTCGAACACCGGGCGGCGTGGGTCGAAGCCGAAGCCGACGGCACCGTCACCTCGATGGTGAGCCGCGTCGGTGTCGACCCCATCAGCCATCCCGACACCGCGATCCTGGCGATGCTGCTTGCCGCATAACGGATTTCCATTCCTGCGGTTGCGGGGGGTGCGAATTCGACGCCGCCGCTTGGCGAATCGAGAAATGCGGCCGCCCGAACTCGTCCCACGCGGTGGTGCCGATCGATTCCGCCCGCTAGCCTGGGTATCGATTATCGAAGGGGAGTAGCCCGCAATCGTCGAGTCGACATACTGGCGACAAGCCCGGCTGGCGAACCGACCGATCGGTCGGTGGGCGAGACCTTCGGCCCGATGTTCGGCGGACCACCCGTCCGTCGACAACGCGTCGAAAGGTCGCCACACATGCTCGCAGCCGCTCTTTTGAGCTTCGGAGTGGTCTTTCTCGCCGAGCTCGGCGACCGGTCACAGCTGATCACCATGACCTACGCGCTGCGCTATCGCTGGTGGGTGGTGCTGACCGGGGTGGGCATCGCGGCCTGCGTGGCACACGGCGTTTCGGTGGCGATCGGGCATTTTCTCGGGTTGACGCTGCCCGCCCAGCCGATGGCCTTCGCGGCGGCGATCGCGTTCTTCGTGTTCGCGGTGTGGACCTGGCGGGAGGGCACCGGCGGCGACGACGGCGGCGTTCGCCCGGTCCGCGAGCCCCGCTTCGCGCTGCTCGCCGTGGTGTCGTCGTTCCTGCTGGCCGAGCTGGGCGACAAGACGACACTGGCCACCGTCGCGCTGGCGAGCGATCACGACTGGGCCGGCGTGTGGATCGGCACCACGGTCGCGATGATCGTCGCCGACGGGTTGGCGATCGCGGCGGGGATCCTGCTGCACCGGCGGCTGCCCGAAGGGCTCTTGCACGTCTTGGCCAGCCTGCTGTTCCTGGTGTTCGGATTGTGGCTGCTCTTCGACGGCGCACTGGGCTGGCGCTGGGTGGCCGTCGGGGCGACCGCGGCGACGGTACTCGTTGCGACGATCGTCGCGGCGGTGCGATTTGTGCGCGCCCGGTCGGTGGCCGCGCCCGTCCCCGAGGCATCCCCGGGCATCGCCTGAGCGCCACCGGCGCCCCGACAGCAAAGCTGCTTTTCCACGCGTCGTCGTAGCCGGCTGGTTGCCCGGCGCGAGCTCTGTTCGCCCGGCGCCGCCGTCGCGAGCGGCCAGCCGCTGCGAGCGCAACGCGACACGTCACAATTCGCTTGGTGCATCATGAGAATCCGCTGTACAACGCGCGCGCTGCGCTCCGATGACGCCGTCGTCGGCGGCTGCGGTCGCCGGCGCCAATTCGCCTCAGGTTTGCACTTGGTTGATCCCATAACTGTCGCTACGATGATCAGCAAATACGTGCCTGGAATCATTCGTCCTACCAACCCTGGTGGAGGTCATATCGATGAGCACGACGTTCGCTGCGCGCCTGAACCGCCTGTTCGACACGGTTTACCCACCCGGACGAGGACCCCACACGTCCGCTGAGGTGATCGCGGCGCTCAAGGCGGAGGGCATCACGATGTCTGCTCCCTACCTGTCGCAACTGCGCTCGGGCAATCGCACCAACCCGTCGGCGGCGACGATGGCGGCCCTGGCGAACTTCTTCCGCATCAAGCCGGCCTACTTCACCGACGACGAGTATTACGAAAAGCTCGACAAGGAGTTGACCTGGCTGGCCACGATGCGCGACGAGAATATTCGTCGAATTGCGTTGCGCGCCAGTGGATTGTCGCCCGAGGCGCAACAGGACATCGTGCAGCGTGTTGAAGAGCTTCGGCGCAAGGAGCACCTCGACGCCTAGCGGTTTCGACCTGGCGACGTAGCGACGCCCCGTTCCGGTTAGGGTTGGCCCAGCGATCACGCATCGCGACAGCCGACGAGAAACCGGGGAGGCGGCCGGGAATGGGCCTGTTCCGCAAGCGAAAAAGCCGCGCAGTGCGTCGTGCCGAGGCTCGTGCGATCAAGGCCCGCGCCAAGCTGGAGGCCAAGCTGGCCGCCAAGAACGAGGAGCGCCGGTTCAAGGCCGCACAGCGAGCCGAGACCAAGGCGCTCAAGGCGCAGCTGAGGGCGCAACGCGACAGTGACCGTGCGGCGCTCAAGGTCGCCGAGGCCGAACTCAAGGCGGCGCGGGAGGGCAAACTGTTGTCGCCCAGCCGGATTCGCCGAGTGCTGACCGTCTCGCGGTTGCTGGCCCCGATCGTGGTGCCGCTGGTGTACCGGGCCGCGATCGCGGCCCGCGGGATGATGGACCAACGCCGCGCCGATCAACTCGGCGTTCCGCTGGCCCAGATCGGGCAGTTCTCCGGACACGGCGCGCGCCTGTCGGCCCGCATCGCGGGAGCCGAGCAGTCGCTGCGAACGGTGCAGGAGAAAAAGCCCAACGATGCCGAAACCAAGCAGTTCGCGGCGGCCATCTCCGATCGGCTCGCCGACTTGTCGGCGGCCATCACCGCCGCCGAAAACATGCCCGCCCCGCGGCGGCGGTCCGCCCACGCCGCAATCTCCAGACAGCTCGACGAAATCGAGGCCGACCTGATGGCGCGGCTCGGGCTGGCCTGAGCATGCTGCCCCGACCGCTCGTCGCGGCCGCAGCCACGGCCGGCCTCTACTGTGCCTCGGCACTCGGCATCGCGCCGGCGTCGGCCCATGTCCACGCCAGCAGCGACAACCCGGTCCGCGGCGGTCATGCCATCGTCACGTTTTCGGTGCCCAACGAGTCCTCGACGGGCGCGGCGACCACCGCGCTGACGGTTGCGCTGCCCGACGTCGCGTCGGCCAGCACCGAAACCATGCCCGGCTGGACTGCCGTCTTCGATCGCGACGCCGCTTCGGGAACCGTGCACTCGGTCACGTGGACGGCCGCGCCCGGCGGCGGCATCCCGGCGGATCAGTTCGCACTCTTCCGAATATCGGTGCAGCTGCCCGACGCGGACACCGTCAGGTTCCCGGCCACCCAAACTTACGCGGACGGGACGGTGGTCAAGTGGGACCAGCCGCCGCTGCCCGGGGGCGGCGAGCCGGAGCATCCGGCGCCCAGCCTGGCATTGACGGCCGGGCCGGCCTCGCCGCCGCACCACCACCCCACGGCTCATCCCGGCCCGCTGACCGAGGCAGCGCCGCAGACCGGTCAGCACAAGGCCGCGCCCGACAACACTGCCCGGTTGCTTGGCGGCGCGGCGCTGCTGGTCGCTGCCCTCGGCGTCGCGCTGACGCTGATCCGGCGAAGGACATGAGGGGCGCGGCGCTGGGCCTGCTGCTGGCGCTGCTGGGCGCCGTCGTCACCCTGACAGCCGGACCCGCCGCCGCCCACGCCACCCGGGTGGCGGCCGACCCCGCCGAGAACGCCGTCCTGAACGCCGGCCCGGCCCGGGTCAGCGCGACGTTCAACGAGCGGCTGCAAACCACCTTCGCAGCCGTGGCAGTCGTCGGGCCGGACGGCAACCTGTGGTCGTCCGGGGACGCGCAGGTGCAGGGCGCCGTCGTCAGCGTCGCATTGCGGCCGCTGGGTCCGGCCGGCACCTACACGGTGAACTACCGGGTGACCTCGGCGGACGGGCATGTCGTGACAGGTTCGTGGTCGTTTCGGCTCACCGTTGCGGGCACCGGAACACCCGGCCCGCCCGCACACCCCGAGGACCACGCGGACGACGGCGTCCCGGCCTGGCCGTTCGCGCTCGGCGCGATCGCACTGGTCGCCGGCGCCGCGCTCTGGGCGCTGCGGCACCGGCAGTAGCCCCTGGCCGAGGCGGGCGCCGCGACCGTCCTGGCATGATGGGGTTCGACCGTTGGTGTCGACCGGTGTACGCGACGAGAAACTGCAAAGGAGCGGCCGCATGGCAGACCCGCAGGATCAACCGGACAACGCACCGGAAGACGCACCCGGCGCAGGCCCAACCCCGCCGTCGCCGCCCGCACCCCCCGCCGACAAGGCACCACCGCCGCCGGTCGACGAGGCCCGCGCGGACGAAGCACCGGACACGCCACCCGAGAAGGCGGCCAAGAAGGCCGCCAAGAAGGCGCCGGCGAAGAAGGCCCAGCCGCCGGCGGCCAAGAAATCACCGGCCAAGAAGGCGCCCGCCAAGAAGGCCCCCGCCAAGAAAGCAGAGCCGGCTCCCGTCAAACCGATCGAACAGCCGCGGATCGAGACCAACGGCCAACTCGCCACTGGCGCCAAAGAAGCCGCGGCACAAGCTAAGTCAACTGTGGCAGCAGCCAACAACCCGGTGGCACCGGCGCTGTCCTCTGGGGGTCGCTCGCCGCTGCCGCTCGCGGTAGCCGTGGCGGTCAGTCTGCTGGCGTTGCTGCTGGTGCGCCAACTACGGCGGCGCGGCAGCTGACCGTGCCGGTGACTTTCCGGCCCACCGCCGACCTCGTCGACGACATCGGGCCCGACGTCCGCAGCTGCGACATCCAATTCCGCCAGTTCGGCGCCCGCGCGCAATTCGCCGGTCCGATCAGCACGGTGCGCTGCTTCGAGGACAACGCGTTGCTGAAGTCGGTGCTCTCCGAGCCCGGCGACGGTGGGGTGCTCGTGATCGACGGAGCGGGTTCGCTGCACGCCGCGCTGGTGGGTGACGTCATCGCCGAACTCGCCCGTTCCAACGGCTGGGCGGGGCTGGTGGTGTACGGCGCGGTCCGGGACGCGGCGGCGCTGCGGGGCATCGACATCGGCATCAAGGCGCTGGGCACCAATCCCCGCAAGAGCAGCAAGACCGGCGCCGGCGAGCGGGATGTACCCGTCGAGCTGGGCGGCGTCACGTTTGTGCCCGGTGACGTCGCCTACAGCGACGACGACGGCATCGTCGTCGTCGCTGCGGCCTAAGCCTAAGCCGCGACCGCGGCCCGCTGCCTACTGAAGCTCAGCGCCTCGTCGTCGACTCGGCCGCGCCGAATCAGTCGCAGGTCCAGCAGGTAGTTCTGCTTGAGCCGCCAGGGCATCCGCGAGCCGGCCTTGGGCAGATAGTCCAGTGCCCGCAGCACGTACCCCGGGGTGAAGTCCATTAGCGGCCGCTCGTCGACCGAGTCGCCGGGGTGCTGCGGCACCACGGTGTCGTACCCGCGGGAATCCATGTAGTTGAGCACCCGGCAGACGAACTCCGAAACCAGGTCGGCCTTCAACGTCCAGGACGCATTGGTGTAGCCGATGGTGAACGCCATGTTCGGCATGCCGGTCAGCATCATGCCCTTGTAGGCCATGGTCTCGTTGAGCTCGACCGGCACGCCGTTGCGCCGGATCTGTGCGCCGCCGAACAGCTGCAGGTTCAAACCCGTTGCGGTGACGATGATGTCGGCTTGCAGCTCGTCGCCGGAGCTGAGCTTGATGCCGGTTTTGGTGAACCGGTCGATGGTGTCGGTGACGACGTCGGCCTGGCCGCGGCGGATGGTGCGGAACAGATCACCGTTGGGCGCCAGGCACAGCCGCTGGTCCCACGGCTTGTACCGCGGGCCGAAGTGCTTCTCGACGTCGTAGCCCTCGGGCAGCCGCCGCTTGGCCATCGTGAGCAGCGTCTTGCGCATCGCTTTGGGGAACCGCCGCGAAAACTGGTACTGGCCGGTGGCGAAAGCGATCGCCTTCCAGCGGTTGGCGAAGTGCGCGGCCTTGGCCGGCAGCATCCGGTTGGCCCGCTCGGCGAACGGGTCGACCGCCGGCAGTGAGCCGATGTACGTCGGTGAGCGCTGCAGCATGGTCACATGCCCGGCGCCCGAATTCACCAGGGCCGGAATGAGAGTCACCGCAGTGGCACCGGATCCGATCACGACGATCTTCTTGCCGGCGTAGTCCAGATCTTCCGGCCAGTGCTGCGGGTGCACGATCGTGCCCTCGAAGTCGCCGGCGCCCTCGAAT
Source organism: Mycobacterium celatum (assembly GCF_002101595.1). Taxonomy (GTDB): domain Bacteria; phylum Actinomycetota; class Actinomycetes; order Mycobacteriales; family Mycobacteriaceae; genus Mycobacterium; species Mycobacterium celatum. Next base: position 112,806 of record NZ_LQOM01000050.1, on the reverse strand, counting down.
TTCGGCGAGTAGCCCTCGTCGTAGTTGTAGTAGCCGCTGCACGCGAACAGGAAGGAGCAGCTGATCGTGCTCTGCTGGCCGTCGTGCTCCACGGTCAGTGTCCAGCGGTTGTCGGCATCCGACCAATCGGCGGCCACCACTTTCTGGCTGTAGCGGATGTGCCGGTCGATACCGTTCTCCGCCGCGGCCTCCTTGATGTAGGCCTTGATCGAAGGGCCGTCGGCGATCGACTGGGCCGAACGCCACGGCTTGAACCGGAAGCCGAGCGTGAACATGTCGGAGTCGGAGCGGATACCCGGGTACTTGAACAAGTCCCAGGTGCCGCCGAGGTCGTCGCGGCGCTCGAGGATCACGTAGCTCTTGGTCGGGCAGCGGTCCTGCAAGTGCCAGGCCGCGCTGATGCCGGAGATGCCGGCGCCCACGATGACAACGTCGAGGTGTTCGGTCATGTAACCGACGGTATCAACGCGGTGTTGATTTAGTCAACATACTGTTGAATTACTCAACGGCGTGTAAAGTAGCGGTTGTGACCACCACCAGCCCGGCACGCGCGCCGCGCGGACGGCGTTCGGCCCGCCCCTCGGGCGACGACCGCGAGCTCGCGATCCTGGCCACCGCCGAGCGGCTGCTGGCGGAGCGTCCGCTCGCCGAGATCTCGGTGGACGACCTGGCTAAGGGCGCCGGCCTGTCCCGCCCGACCTTCTACTTCTATTTCGCGTCCAAGGACGCCGTTCTGCTCACCCTGTTCGAGCGGGTGATTGTGGAGGCCGACTCCGCGCTGGAGGGGATGGTCGCCAACCCGCCGGCCGACATCAAGACGTTGTGGCGCACAGGCATCAATCTGTTCGTCGAGACGTTCGGGTCACACCGCGCGGTGTCGCTGGCCGCCGACGCGGCGCGCACCAACAAGGACATCGGCGACCTATGGTCGAGGTTCATGCAGAAGTGGGTCGACCACATCGCCGTGGTGATCGAAGCCGAACGCTCCCGCGGCGCCGCGCCGGTGACGCTGCCGGCCCGCGATCTGTCCACGGCGCTCAACCTGCTCAACGAGAAGGTCATGCTCACGTCGTTCGCCCACGAGCGTCCGTCGGTTCCCGACGAGCAGTTGCTCGAGACGCTGGTCCACGTCTGGGTGACCAGCATCTACAACGAACCCAGCTGACACGTCGTCGCCGCATGCGAACATATGTTCGTGCGATCGGTTGCCTCGATCCTGCATGCGGACCTGGACTCGTTCTACGCGTCCGTCGAGCAGCGCGACGACCCGACGCTGCGTGGCCGGCCGGTCATCGTCGGCGGCGGGGTGGTGCTGGCCGCAAGCTACGAGGCTAAAGCCTACGGCGTGCGCACGGCGATGGACGGCGGACAGGCGCGGCGGCTGTGCCCGCACGCGGTGGTGGTACCGCCGCGGATGAGCGCCTACATGCGGGCCAGCGACGCGGTGTTCGACGTCTTCCGTGACACCACTCCGCTGGTGGAGCGGATCTCGGTGGACGAGGCGTTTCTGGACGTGTCGGGGCTGCGCCGGGTTTCGGGCTCACCCGTGCAGATCGCGGCGCGGCTACGGGAGGACGTGCGCGAGCGCGTCGGGCTGCCGATCACGGTCGGCATCGCCCGGACGAAGTTTCTGGCGAAAGTCGCCAGCCGCGAAGCCAAGCCCGACGGGTTGCTGCTCGTGCCGCCCGACCGCGAGCTTGCCTTCCTGCATCCGCTGCCGGTGCGCCGGTTGTGGGGCGTGGGCGCGGTAACCGCGGACAAGCTGCGCACGCACGGCATCGAAACCGTCGCCGACGTCGCAGAGCTCAGCGAGTCGATGCTCGGCTCGCTGGTCGGCAGGGCGATGGGCCACCAGCTCTATGCACTCTCCCGCAATCTCGACCGCCGCCGGGTGAGCACGGCCGTGCGCAGGCGGTCGATCGGCGCCCAGCGCGCGTTGGGGCGGGCTGGCAACACCATCTCGGCGGCCGAGATCGACGCGGTCGTCATCACCCTGATCGACCGGATCACCGGCCGGATGCGCAAGGCGGGCCGCACCGGCCGCACGGTGATGCTGCGGTTGCGGTTCGACGACTTCACCCGGGCCAGCCGGTCGCACACATTGCCGTGGGCGACCGCCTCGACACCGATCATCCTGGCGGCGGCGCGACGGCTGGTCGCGTCGGCGGCGCCGCTGATCGCCGAGCGCGGACTGACCCTGGTCGGGTTCGCGGTGGCGGAGATCGACCGTAGTGGCGCCGAGCAACTGCTGCTGCCCTTCACCACGGCCGACGCGCGGCCACCGGCCATCGACGCGGCGGTCGACCGGGTGCGCGACCGCTACGGCAAGGCGGCGCTGACGCGCGGCGTCCTGGTCGGCCGCGATCCCGGCCTGGAGATGCCGCACCTACCCGACTGACTCTTCACGACGCCGCCCATGCCAGCAGCTTGTCGACCGGCCAGGTGTTGACGATCCGGTCGACGGGCACGCCGGCGTCCAAGGCCCGCTGCGCGCCGTAGCCGAGAAAGTCGAGCTGGCCCGGGGCGTGCGCGTCGGTGTCGATGCTGAAGTCGCAGCCGATTTCCAGCGCGAGGTTCAGCAAGCGGCTCGGTGGATCACGTCGCTCGGGACGCGAGTTGATCTCGACCGCGGTGCCGTGCTCGCGGCAGGCGGTGAACACCTTTTCCGCGTCGAACTTGGACTCCGGCCGGATCCCGCGATTACCGGCGACCAGCCGGCCGGTGCAGTGGCCGAGGACGTCGGCGTGTTCGTTGCTGACGGCGCGCACCATCCGGCGGGTCATCGACTCCGAATCCATCGACAGCTTCGAGTGCACGCTGGCCACGACGATGTCGAGGCGCTCCAGCAGTTCGGGCTCCTGGTCCAGGCTGCCGTCCTCGAGGATGTCGACTTCGATCCCCGTGAGGACACGCATCGGCGCAAACTGCTCACGCAGCCCGTCGATCACCTCGAGCTGCTTGCGAAGCCGTTCCGGCGACAGCCCGTTGGCGATGGTCAGCCGCGGCGAGTGATCGGTGAGCGCGCAGTACTCGTGGCCCAGCGCCGACGCAGTGGCCATCATCTCCTCGATCGGCGCGGAGCCGTCCGACCAGTTCGAATGCAGATGCAAGTCGCCGCGCAGTGCGGCCCGGATGTCGCCTCCACCGAGATCCTCTGCGGCAGCGCGTAATTCGACCAGTACGTCGGGTTCGCGTCCGGACCAGGCCTGGTCGATCACCTTCGCGGTCTTCGGGCCGATGCCCGGCAGCGACTGCCAGCTGTTGGCCTGACCGTGGCGCTCCCGGTCGGCCTCGCTCAGGCCCTCGACGATGTCGGCGGCGTTGCGGTAGGCCATGACGCGACGCGGGTCCTCGCGCGCCCGGTCTTTGTAGTAGGCGATCTCTCGCAGCGCGGCTACCGGATCCATACCACCAGTGTGCCTGGCGCGGTCTGACGCCGAGATCGACGCTTTGCAGGTCGCTACTCGTACTTCCTCTGCAAAACGCGAACCTCGGTGCGGCAAAAGCCAAGCTAGACCAGCTGTCCGGCGACGAAACCCGCGAGCAGCACCGCGAAACCGCCGATCTCACCGATTATCAACAACGCCATCGACACCACCAGCCCGCGATCGGGATGCTCGAACTGGTTGGTGGTGTCCCGCCGCGCCCCGTGCACGATGTAGCTCAGGATCGCGCCGGCGAAGAAGAACACCAGCACCATCGCCGCAACCAGATTCACCCGCGTCGGCCAGGCGCTCAGCTCGACGAAAACCGCCGCCAGCAGCGTGGCAAACGAATACAGCAGCGCCGCGCGATGCGCGATGTCGACGTACGGGTGGGCGCGATGATCCTCGGCGGCCATGATTTGCCGGTACTTCCACACTCCCAAAGCCAGCGCAAGCAGAAAGATCAGGCCGGCCGCCAGCAGCGTGATCTTGGTGTCGATACCGAGTTCCATCGTGCGGTCGAGTGTAGTTACGGTCGGATAATGCGATTCGCGTTCAAAACCTCACCGCAAAACACCACGTGGGCACAAATGTTGGCCGTCTGGAAAGCGGCCGACGACATCGACGTCTACGAGTCCGGCTGGACGTTCGACCACTTCTACCCGATCTTCAGCGATTCCACCGGCCCCTGCCTGGAAGGTTGGACCACGCTCACCGCGCTCGCCCAGGCCACCACGCGGCTGCGGCTGGGCACGCTGGTCACCGGCATCCATTACCGCCACCCCGCAGTCCTGGCCAACATGGCCGCGGCGCTCGACATCATCTCCGACGGGCGGCTTGAGTTGGGTATCGGCGCCGGCTGGAACGAGGAGGAGTCCGGCGCCTACGGCATCGAATTGGGCAGCATCAGGGAACGCTTCGACCGGTTCGAAGAGGCGTGTGAGGTGCTGATCAGCCTGCTGAGCCAGGAGACCACCGACTTCGACGGCAAGTACTACCACCTCAAAGCCGCCCGCAACGAGCCCAAGGGTCCGCAACGGCCGCACCCGCCGATCTGCATCGGCGGCAGCGGCGAGAAGCGCACGCTGCGGATCACCGCCCGCTATGCCCAGCACTGGAACTTCGTCGGCGGCCCGCCCGAGGAGTTCGCCCGCAAGCGCGACGTGCTGGCCGCACATTGCGCCGACATCGGGCGCGACCCCAAAGAAATCAAGCTGTCCGCGCACCTGGGCCTGGGCGAGGACCGTAATTACCAGAAGGTTGTGGACGACGCCGCCGCGCTGGCCGCCGAGGGCCTGGATCTGGGGATCGTGTACATCACTCCGCCGCACGACCCGGCCGTGCTCGAACCGCTGGCCGAAGCCATCCGCGACTCGGGGCTGACCACGTGAACCCGGTCACAGAGCCGACTACCCCAGATAACAGCTTGATTAAGTAGAGCAAACGCGCGGGGTCGCTGGCCCGGCAGGAACAAGCGCCGTCAGACGCCGAAGCGCAGGAGTTCTTCTGCGGTCACCAGACGTTCGTGGCGGGCCGGAAACTCGCGGCTCTTAACCGGGTGCCGAAACCATGACCAGGCGATTCGCCCCATCCGCGACCGGGGCACTGGGTTGATGTGCACAGTGATCACTCCTGCGGTCGGTCAACCAAACCGGGGCACCACACGCGGTGGCGCCCATATCGGGTTATTAGACACCTAACATCTGGCAAACAGAGTAAGACTCGCCGAGCAATTTATCAAATGTTTCAGCTGAGTCAAATGTGACTAGCGTTGTGGTGCCGCGGTGGGTTTGATGGGCGCCGGCAGCGCGCTACGGCCCATCAGGAAGCGGTCGACGGCCGCCGCCGCGGCGCGCCCCTCGGCAATCGCCCAGACGATCAGCGACTGGCCCCGCCCCATGTCGCCGGCAACGTAGACGCCCGGCACCGACGTTTCGTAGTCGTCGCCGCGGGCGACGTTTCCGCGTTCGGTGAACTCCACCCCGAGATCCGTCAGCAGCGCCGACTTCTCGGGGCCGACAAAGCCCATCGCCAGCAACACGAGGTCGGCTTCGATTTCGAAATCGCTGCCCTCGACCTTGACGAACTTGCCGTCCTGCATCGTCACCTCGTGCACCTTGAGGGCAGTGACGTGACCGTCGCGGCCGACGAATTCCTCGGTGTTGACCGAGAACACCCGCTCGCCGCCTTCCTCGTGTGCCGACGACACCCGGAACATCAGCTCATACAGCGGCCATGGCGTCGACGGGGCCCGGGTGTCCGGCGGGCGCGGCATGATCTCGAATTGGTGCACGCTGACCGCACCCTGGCGATGCACGGTGCCCAGGCAGTCGGCGCCGGTGTCACCGCCGCCGATGATGACGACCTTCTTGCCCTTGGCGGTGATCGGCGGCTGCCCGTCCGGGCCGAGCACGTCGTCGCCTTCCTGCACCCGGTTGGCCCACGGCAGGAATTCCATCGCCTGGTGGATGCCGTCCAGTTCGCGGCCGGGAATGGGCAGATCACGCCAGGCGGTCGCGCCGCCGGCCAGCACCACCGCGTCGAAGTCGGCGCGCAGTTGGTCGGCGGTGATGTCGACGCCGACGTTGACACCGGCGCGGAACTCGGTGCCCTCGGCCTTCATCTGGTCCAGCCGGCGATTCAGATGGCGTTTCTCCATCTTGAACTCGGGAATCCCATAGCGCAGCAGCCCGCCGATCCGGTCCGCGCGCTCGAAGACGGTCACGCTGTGCCCGGCCCGGGTGAGTTGCTGCGCGGCGGCCAGACCGGCCGGGCCGGATCCCACCACCGCGACCGTCTTGCCGGTCAGCCGGTCCGGCGGCAACGGCACCACCCAACCTTCGTCGAAGGCGTTGTCGATGATGTCCAGCTCGATCTGCTTGATGGTCACCGGATCCTGGTTGATGCCCAGCACGCACGACGACTCACACGGCGCCGGACAGAGCCGGCCGGTGAAGTCGGGAAAGTTGTTGGTGGCGTGCAGCCGTTCGATCGCATCACGCCACCGGCCGGTGCGAACCAGGTCGTTCCATTCCGGGATTAGGTTGCCCAGCGGGCAGCCGTTGTGGCAGAACGGAATCCCGCAATCCATGCAGCGGGTCGCCTGCTGCTGCAGCGTCTCGTGCGGAAAGTCTTCGTAGACTTCCTTCCAGTCGCGCAGCCGCAGCTCCACCGGTCGACGTTTCGGTGTCTCGCGGTGGGTGTATTTCAGAAAGCCCTTCGGATCAGCCATGCGCTGCCGCCATGATCGCCTCGTCGACATCCGTGCCGGTGCGCTCGGCCTCGGCAATCGCCTCCAGCACCCGCTTGTAGTCGCGGGGCATCACCTTGACAAAGCACCGTTGCTGCACCGCCCAGTCGGCCAGAATGCGCTGCCCGACCGTGGAATCGGTGTTGTCGACATGAGCCTGGATCATGCCGTGCAGCCACTCCACGTCATCCCCGTCGAGGCTCTCCAATTCCACCATCTCGGTATTGAGGTGGTCGGGAAAGACGCTGTCCGGGTCGTAGACGTAGGCCACACCGCCGGACATCCCGGCCGCGAAGTTGCGTCCGGTGCGGCCGAGGATGACGACCTTGCCGCCGGTCATGTACTCGCAGCCGTGATCGCCGACTCCCTCGACCACCGCGTGGGCGCCCGAGTTGCGCACGGCGAAGCGTTCGCCGACCACTCCCCGCAGGAACGCCTCACCGCTGGTGGCGCCGAACAGGATCACGTTGCCGCCGATGATGTTATCCTCGGCCACATAGCTTTCCGGCGCGTCGTCGGAAGGGCGCACCACGATCCGGCCGCCGGACAGACCCTTGCCGACATAGTCGTTGGCGTCGCCGTAGACCCGCAACGTGATGCCCTTCGGCACGAATGCGCCGAAGCTGTTGCCGGCCGAACCGTCGAACGTGATGTCGATGGTGCCGTCCGGCAGGCCTTGGCCGCCATAGGCTTTGGTCACCTCGTGGCCGAGCATGGTGCCGACGGTGCGGTTGACGTTCGCGATCGTCGTCGAAAAGCGAACGGGTGTCCCCGAATCCAGCGCCTCGCGGCTCATCACGATCAGCTGCTGGTCCAGCGCCTTGTCCAGGCCGTGGTCCTGGCTGGAGCTGCAGTACAGGTCCTGGTTCATGAACGCCGACTCCGGCTCGTGCAGCACCGGAGTGAGGTCCAGCTTGTGCGCCTTCCAATGTGCGCGCGCCAACGTGGTGTCCAGCGACCCGACCTGGCCGACGGCCTCGTTGAGCGTGCGGAAACCGAGCTGCGCCAAGTATTCCCGCACTTCTTCGGCGATGAACATGAAGAAGTTCTCGACAAACTCCGGCTTGCCGGTGAACCGCTGCCGCAGCACCGGGTTCTGGGTGGCCACCCCGACCGGGCAGGTATCCAGGTGGCACACCCGCATCATCACGCAGCCCGACACCACCAGCGGCGCGGTGGCAAAGCCGAACTCCTCGGCACCCAGCAGCGCGGCGATCATCACGTCGCGGCCGGTCTTGAGCTGACCGTCGACCTGCACCACGATCCGGTCGCGTAACCCGTTGAGCAGCAACGTCTGCTGAGTTTCGGCGAGGCCAAGCTCCCAGGGCGCGCCGGCGTGTTTCATCGACGTCAGCGGGGTGGCGCCGGTCCCGCCGTCGTGCCCGGAGATCAGCACCACGTCGGCGTGCGCCTTCGACACGCCGGCCGCAACCGTGCCTACCCCGTTCTCGGAGACCAGCTTGACGTGAATCCGCGCAGCCGGGTTGGCGTTCTTCAAATCGTGGATCAGCTGCGCCAGGTCCTCGATCGAGTAGATGTCGTGGTGCGGCGGCGGCGAGATCAGTCCCACCCCGGGGGTGGAGTGGCGCACCTCGGCGATCCACGGGTACACCTTGCCGCCCGGAAGCTGGCCGCCCTCACCGGGTTTTGCGCCCTGGGCCATCTTGATCTGGATGTCGGTGCAGTTGGTCAGGTAGTGCGACGTGACACCGAACCGGGCCGAGGCGACCTGCTTGATCGCGCTGCGGCGCCAGTCGCCGTTGGGGTCACGTTCGTAGCGGCTGACGTGTTCGCCGCCCTCACCGCAGTTGGACCGGCCGCCCAGCCGGTTCATCGCGATGGCCAGTGTCTCGTGCGCCTCGGCCGAGATCGAGCCGTAGCTCATCGCGCCGGTGGCAAAGCGTTTGACGATCTCGCTGGCCGGCTCCACCTCGTCGAGCGGGACCGGCGGCCGCAGCCCCTGACGGAACTTCAGTAGCCCGCGCAGCGACGCCATCCGCTCGCTTTGGTCGTCGACCAGCTTCGTGTATTCCTTGAAGATCTTGTACTGACCGGTGCGGGTGGAGTGCTGCAGCTTGAACACCGTGTCCGGGTTGAACAGGTGGTACTCGCCTTCGCGGCGCCACTGGTATTCCCCGCCCACTTCGAGTTCGCGGTGCGCCCGCTCGTTGGGCCGGTCCAGGAACGCCAGCGCGTGGCGGGCGGCGACGTCCGCGGCGATGTCGTCGAGCGTGATGCCGCCGGTGGGGCAGGTCAATCCGGTGAAGTACTCGTCGAGCAAGTCCTCGGAGACCCCGACGGCCTGGAAAAGTTGCGCACCGGTGTAGGACGCCAGCGTCGAGATGCCCATCTTGGACATTACTTTCAGCACACCCTTGCCGGCGGCCTTGATGTAGTTCTGCAGTGCCTTCTCGCGGTCGATGCCGGTGATGACGCCACGGTCGAGCATGTCGGCGATGGATTCGAACGCCATGTAAGGGTTGATCGCCGCGGCCCCGAATCCACACAGCATGGCCATGTGGTGCACCTCGCGGGCATCGCCGGACTCGACGACGAGGCCGACCTTGGTGCGGCTGCGTTCCCGCACCAGGTGGTGATGCACGGCCGACACCGCCAGCAGCGACGGGATCGGCGCCATGGTCTCGTCGGACTCGCGGTCGCTCAAGATGATGATCCGCGCGCCGTCGGCGATGGCCGCCGACGTCTCTGCGCGCACCTCGTCGAGCGCCTCCTTCAGGCCGGCGCCGCCGTCGGCAACCGGGTACAGGCAGCGAATCACCTTGGACCGCAAGCCGTGCCGGCGGCCGTTGACCTGCACGTCGGGGTCGAGGTTGATCAGCTTGGCCAGCTCGTGGTTGCGCAGGATCGGTTGCGGCAACACGATCTGGTGGCAAGAGTTCTCGTCGGGGTTGAGCAGGTCGCCCTCCGGCCCGAGGGTGCCGTGCAGGCTGGTCACCACCTCTTCACGGATGGCGTCCAGCGGCGGGTTGGTCACCTGCGCGAAGAGTTGGTGGAAGTAGTCGAACAGCATCCGCGGCCGCGACGACAGCACCGCGACCGGGGTGTCGGTGCCCATCGATCCGATCGGCTCGGCGCCGGTGCGGACCATCGGCGCCACCAGCAGGTTCAGCTCCTCGTAGGTGTATCCGAAAACCAACTGGCGCAAGACAACTCGGTGGTGTGGCATCCGCACGTAGTTGCCCTGCGGTAACTCGTCGAGCGGGATCAGTCCGCGCTGCAGCCACTCCTGGTACGGGTGTTCGGCAGCCAGCTCGGCCTTGATCTCCTCGTCGGACACAATGCGGCCTTGCGCGGTGTCCACCAGGAACATCCGGCCCGGCTGCAGGCGCATCCGGCGAACCACCTTCGACGGGTCGAGGTCGAGCACCCCGGCCTCCGAGGCCATCACCACCAGACCGTCGTCGGTCACCCAAATGCGGGACGGCCGAAGGCCGTTGCGGTCCAGCACCGCGCCCACAATGGTGCCGTCGGTGAAGGTCATCGACGCCGGGCCGTCCCACGGCTCCATCAGCGATGCGTGGTAGGCGTAGAACGCGCGGCGCGCCGGATCCATCGACTCGTGGCGTTCCCACGCCTCGGGGATCATCATCAGCACCGCATGCGCGAGGCTGCGCCCGCCGAGGTGCAGCAGTTCCAGCACCTCGTCGAACCGCGCGGTGTCCGAGCCTCCCGGGGTGCAGATCGGGAACAGCTTGTCGACGTCCTCGTAAGAGCCAAAGACATCGGTGCGGATCAGCGCCTCCCGGGCGCGCATCCAGTTCTCGTTGCCGGTGACGGTGTTGATCTCGCCGTTGTGGGCGATCCGCCGGTAGGGGTGGGCCAGCGGCCAGGACGGGAAGGTGTTGGTCGAGAACCGCGAGTGCACGATGCCCAGCGCACTGGTCAGCCGATCGTCCTGCAGATCCAGGTAGAAGGCCTTGAGCTGCGGCGTGGTCAGCATGCCCTTGTAGACCAGAGTCTGACCGGAAAGGCTTGGGAAATAAACGGTTTCACGCCCGGGGCCATCCTGCCCGGGGCCTTTTGTGCCCAGCTCGTGTTCGGCGCGCTTGCGGATCACGTAGGCGCGTCGCTCCAGGGTCATGCCCGAGGCGCCGGCGATGAACAGCTGGCGGAAGGTGGGCATCGCGTCGCGGGCCAACGCGCCCAACGACGAGTCGTCGGTGGGCACGTCGCGCCAGCCGAGCACCTGCAAACCCTCGGAGGACACGATCTTCTCCACCGCCGCACATGCCGCGGCGGCGTCTTTGGACGATTGCGGCAAAAACGCGATGCCGGTGGCGTAGCTGCCGGCGGGCGGCAGCTCGAAGTCGACGACCGAACGCAGGAACTCGTCGGGAACCTGGATCAGGATGCCCGCGCCGTCACCGCTGTGCGGCTCGGCGCCGGCGGCGCCGCGGTGCTCGAGGTTGAGCAGCGCGGTGATCGCCTTGTCCACGATGTCGCGGCTGCGGCGGCCATGCATGTCGACGACCATGGCCACCCCGCACGAGTCATGCTCGAACGCGGGGTTGTACAGCCCGACGCGGTTGGGCGCCATTCCCACCTGACCTTCCAGAAAACTTTCTGCGCGGCATTCATTTGCGGCTCCGTCGGCGCCGCGCCCTTTACGATGCGGGCTGGGCTCCTTCGGTCTTGTCGATATGCTGGTCGCCAACTGGCGATGGTCCGGACAGGGGAACGTCCGTGCAGCGCTGAACGGTGGCCCTGTTTACCCGGTCTCGACAAGTCGTAAAACGATATGACAAAACCCGCCTGACATGCCAACTTGGTCAATACTAACCCGTCGGTTGGGCATGCCGTGCCGACGCAGCCGTCGCCCATAGCGAATTTGCCGGGTCCGGTTGCGCCGCTGAGTATTTGCACCGACCACGCCGGGATTGGCGGTGGGCCGCCACCAGGGCCGTCGCCGGTCAATTTGCTGTGATCGCCGCTTGCCGCCTGCCAGCGTGATGGGCCAGATCACAGCCAGCCGCTCGGCCGGTGACGAAACTCACCAAAAAGTCGTGGCAGCGCTGCTGTCGGGGCGGCTGATCCAACCGCTGCACCGCGGAGAGAGACTCGGCGGGCTGCTTGGAACGCGAGTTTGCACGAGGTCGGCGCGCCGGCGCCGGGGCTTTTCAGCCAGGCCGGTGGCTGATACTGATTCCATGCCTGGAATTGCCGGATGGAGCTAGGGAGCTCATGAGCGAGCGCGACGACTTCCTGCGGGACCGTCTGCGGCCCGCACCGCCTGACGCACCCTTGGCGCGCCCGTCGCACGCGCCGGCCCGAGCCCCCCGCGTGATGCCTCAGCCACCTCAGCCACTTCGTCCGCATCAGCCGTTGCAGCCGCCTCACCACTCGCCTGCGCCGCCGACCGGCGTGCCGCAGCCGGATCGCTGGCCCGGTCTCGAGGTCGGCGCGCCGCCTGCCGAACCGCCGCGACGGCCGGTCCCCGGCCGCGGCTGGCGGCGCATGCTGTGGAAGGCCTCCCGCGGCCTGATCAACCTCGGCCCGTCGCCGCTGGAACGCCGGGAGGCCGAATTCGAAGCGGTCATCAAGTCGGCGCTGCACGGCAACTACAAGGTCGGCGTGCTGGGCAAGGGCGGCGTCGGCAAAACCACGGTCGCCGCGAGCGTCGGGTCGATCTTCGCCGAGCTGCGCCGCCAGGACCGCATCGTGGCGATCGACGCCGATACCGCGTTCGGCCGCCTGGGCAGCAGAATCGACCCGCAGGGCAGCGGCTCGTATTGGGAATTGACCGCCGACAAGAACATTCAGTCGTTCGCCGATGTCAGCGCCCGCGTCGGCAGCAATTCCGCGGGCCTGTACGTGCTGGCCGGTGAGCCGCCGGCGGGTCCGCGGCGGGTGCTCGACCCGGCGATCTACCGGGAAGCCACGTTGCGGCTGGACCGGCATTTCACGATCTCGATCGTCGACTGCGGTTCGACGATGGACGCGCCGGTGACTCAGGAGGCGCTGAGCGACCTGGATGCGCTGATCGTGGTGTCCTCGCCGTGGGCCGACGGGGCCTCGGCCGCCGCGCAGACCATGGAATGGCTGGCGGCGCATGGCCGGACGGGTCTGCTGCGCCGCAGCATCGTGGTGCTCAACGATTCGGACGGGCACGCCGACAAGCGCACGCGTTCGGTGCTGGCCCGCCAGTTCCTCGACCGCGGTCAGATGGTGGTCGAGGTGCCCTTCGATCCCCACCTGCGGCCCGGCGGCGTGATCGACGTCAGCCATGAGATGGCTCCCGCGACGCGGCGCAGCTTCCTCGAGATCGCCGCGGCCGTCGCGGGGTTTTTCGCGACGGAACCCGAGGGCGCGCGGGAACGCCGCGTCCGTTAACGGGACTCAGCCGGCCTCGGCGGCCCGCTTGAGTCCGGCGCTTTCCATGTCGACGTAGGTACGGACCCGCGATCCCCCGAGCAGAGACGCCAGCCAGGCCAGCGGACCGGTCGCGACGAACTCCAGTCTGGTGCGCACGTGGTCGCCGGTGTCCTCGATGAGGTGCAGCGCCTCGAAGGACAGGCCGGGCCGCCGGGTGACCCAGGTGAAGTTGCGCAGCGGCTCGAGCTCGGTCACCGTCCACACCATCGGCCTGCCCTTGGGCTGGGTCACGCGCGAGCGGCTGCCCACCGCCAATGGGCCGTCGTCCAAGCGGGTGATCTCGCGCATCGACTCGGTCCAGTTGGGCCAGCCCGCCACGTCGACGAGCAGTTGCCAGACTCGTTGGGCCGGCGCGTGCACGGTTTCTTCACGGACATATCGCATGGGCTTCAGAATGCCGCAGCGCGGGCCGCCGGATCGGCGGTTGCTTCGATCTTGGTGACCAGCCCGCCGCCGATGCTCAGCACGATCACGGCGAAGAGCCGCCGGTTGGCGAAGGCCAGCACCACCGGCTGGCCGGCCGGCCCGCTGACCAGGGTCACGCCCGGACCCAGGTAGCGCAGCAGGTTGGTGGCGACATCGTGCGGGCCGTGGTTGACCTGTGGCGGCGGCGCAGGATCGGCGAGCAGCGTGCCAATCCCCCAGACCGTCGGATCCAGCACCGCGGCCAGTCCTTGCAGATCGCCGTTGGCACAGGCGGTGATGAACTTCTCGGTGACGAGCTGATGTTCTGCCGGCGGCACCTCGGTCAGCTTCGGCCGCTCCTCGGTGAACTTCGATCGCGCGCGACGCGCCAGCTGCCGGCAGGTGCCGACGGGTCGGCCCACGGTGTCGGCGATGGCGTCGAACGGGACCCCAAACACGTCGTGCAACACGAACGACACCCGCTCACCGGGACTGAGTCGTTGCAGCACTTCCAGCAGCGCGGTGCGGATCTCGTCGTCGAGCGTGATCCGGTCGGCAGGGTCGACACGGCGAGATTGGTTGAGGGCGGCCACATCTGGGCCAAGGTCTTCCGGATGCTCGCGGCGGGCCCGCGCCGAACGGACCTCGTCGAGGCACAGCCGCCCGGCCACCACCGTCAGCCAGCCGCGGACGTCGTCGATCTGGCTCAGGTCAACGCGCGACAGCCGCAGAAATGCTTCTTGCGCAACGTCTTCGGCGTCGCCGACATCACCGAGCATCTGGTAGGCGAGGTTGACCAGATAGGGGCGGTGGCGTTGCCAGGCTTCGGCGAGCTGCTCTGACTGTGGTGCGGTCATGTAGCGACGACGATCCAGGAGCCGAAAAAGTTACGCATTTCGGCTGTAACTTTCCCACGCTTCACCCCGTCCTTGGTGAAAAGCACTTTCTCGATTCCACGAAGGAGCACACCATGACGATCGTCGTGACCGGAGCGACCGGCAATGTCGGCCGGCCCCTCGTCAACGAATTAGCCGCAGCCGGTTGCCGGGTGCGGGCAGTCACCCGCAATCCCGACGCCGCCTTTCCCGCCGGTGTCGAGGTGGTGACCTCGCCCGTCGACGCGCTCGAAGGCGCCTCGGCGGTGTTTCTCAACTCCCGCGCGCTGGGTGCGCAGCTGGCCGACGTGGTCGACTCGGCTGTACGCGGCGGCGTCACCAAGCTGGTCGCGTTGTCGGCGCTCAACGCCGACGACGACTTCTCGCGGCAGCCGTCGCGGTTTCGCGGGGACCGCAACAAGGAGGTCGAGCAGTTGGCGGTCGAGTCCGGCCTGGCGTGGGTGAGCCTGCGGCCCGGGGTGTTCGCGTCGAATTTTCTCGGCATGTGGGCGGTGCAGATTCGGGCCGGCGACGTGGTCGGCGGCCCGTGCGCGGGGGCGTCGACCGCCCCGATCGTCGACAGCGACATTGCCGCCGTTGCGGCGCGGGTGTTGCTGAGCGACGAGCTCGACGGCCGCAAGGTGCCGTTGACCGGGCCGCAGGCGTTCACCAACTCGGAGTTGGTGAACATCATCGGCACTGCTCTGGGTCGCCCACTGGTCTACCGCGAGGTGCCCTCGGATGTGGTGCGAGAGCAGTTCATTCGGATCGGGCTGGGCGCCGGATTCGCCGACGCCTACATCGCGCTGCTCGCTGAGACAGCCGACAAGCCGGCACTGGTCACCCACGAGGTGGAGAAGATCGTGGGCCGCCCGGCGGTTACGTTCGCTCAGTGGGTCGCCGACCGACGTGAGGTGTTCACGAATGAGGCGTGACATGACGGACCTGCGCCCGCCGCGCTTTCTCAAGCCGATGAACAAGTTGATGATCGCCGTTCAGAAGCTCGGCATACCGACCGGCCCGGCGATGGTGCTGACGGTGCCGGGCCGAAAGTCGGGCCAGCCGCGCAGCACGCCGATGACGCCGTTCGAAGTCGACGGCGAACTCTATGTCGTGGCCGGCTATCCCGGCGCGGATTGGGCGGCCAACGCCCGGGCGGCGGGCACTGGCACGCTGAGCCGGGGACGCCGGTCGCGGGAAGTCAGGATCGTCGAGTTGACCGCAGAACAGGCGCGTCCGGTGCTGCGCGCATTTGCGACCGAAGTTCCGGTCGGGGTCGGCTTCGCGAAGCGCTCCGGCATGGTGCGCGACGGCACGCCCGACGAGTTCGAGGCGCTCGCTGACCGGATGACGGTGTTCCGCTTCGACCCCGTGTAATCAGACGTCGAGTGTAAACTCAACGCACTTAGAGCATCAGCGGCACATGCTTTTCCGCGCATGCCTCGATCACTGCCCGGGTGATGTCCCGTGCGCGCAGCGTCTGCAGGTCTTCGACTGTCACCGAGCCGTTGTCGGCGCGGTGCTGACCGGCGACCCGGGAATCCCGCAGTCGTTCGGCGCGTTCGACCACGTTACGGGCAAACCGCCCGTTCTGCATGACGTCGATGCCGTGACTACCGTCCGGTGCTAAATGGGTTCGCAACGCCGTGCATGCGGCGCGCAACGCTTCCCGCGCAGCAGGCTCCATCACCGTGGCGCGTGGCGTGCCGTATCGCACCGCGATTTCGACGAGCTCGTCGGGCGTATAGGACTCGAACCGTAGTTTGCGGTTGAACCGGCCGGCCAAACCCGGGTTGACGGTGAGGAATTCGTCGACCTCCTGTTCGTAGCCCGCGCCGATGAAGCAGAAGTCGAACCGATGCACCTCCAGTGCGACGAGCAACTGGTTGACCGCCTCCATGCCGATCATGTCGGGCCGGCCATCGTGATGACGCTCCACCAGCGAATAAAACTCGTCCATGAACAGGATCCGGCCCAGGGAGCGGCGGATCAACTCGTTGGTCTTGGGCCCCGACGCCCCGATGTATTCGCCGCAGAAGTCGCCGCGCTTGACTTCGATGATCTCGGGGTGCGCCACGATGCCCAACCCCGCGTAAATCTTGCCCAGCACTTCCGCAGTGGTGGTCTTGCCGGTGCCGGGCGGCCCAACCAGCAGCATGTGATTGGTCTGACTGGCCACCGGCAGGCCGGCCGCCAGCCGCAACGACCGCACCTCGATCTGATCTTCGAGTTCGGCCACCGCGCGTTTGACGTCGGCCAAACCCACCTGATTGCCGAGCAAGGCGCGCCCCTCCGCCAAGAGGGCGGCGCGCCGCTCGGTGTTCTCCTGTTCGCTTCGTTGCTGATCGGACTGTTCGGTGGTGACGTCCCATTTGTCGGTGCGCGTGTTGATCGTTTCCTCGGAGGTGATTACGAGTTGCAATGCGGGGTCAGCCAGCGCCCGCTTGGCGGATTCGACAAGCGCGCCGTTGATTGTCGCCTTGGACAACCAGATCCGGGCGTCGTCCTCTTCGTCTAGCAGGCGGTGAGCCATTCCGCGCACATAGGCCGAATCTGCGGCGATCAACTCGAATTCGCCCGGGCGCAGCTCGGTGCGATTCGTCCAGTCAATGGCGACTCGTGCCTGTCCGAGGTGGGCTGCCGCGTGCGCGGCCAATGTATTGGTTGCCGCGCTGAGCGCTGACATGATGACGGCCTGCGGCGGCAAGGTGCTCGCCGCGACGGATACGACGTCCGCCCATCGCTGCGCAGCGAACATCAGATACGCTCGAATGTGCTGCTGCCACTGATGGTTTTCCCAGCCGTCCAGCAGCGACGAATCATCAAGTAGCGCAGCGGCTTTCTCATACTGGCGGCGGTCGATGAGTGCGCTGGCCAGAGCAAGACCCACGTGGGACGACTCGGTCACCGTGATCGACAGGTACGGCCCCGCCTTGACAGGTGCCGACAGGTATACGCCGAGCCGGTTGGTTTCCCGGCGCAACCGGCCACTGCATGCGTGCAGGTTCTGCAGCGTCGACAACACTTCGTCGCCGGTGGCAATCCGGCCCAGCCACGCGTCGGCCATCGACGGATCGAGCTCGGTCGCCTCCCGAAACCACGCCCGGGCGTCTCTTGGGTCGCTGTCGAGCAACGACATCGCCCGGTCGAACCGCTTGCGAGCCGCGACAATCGACATGCTGATCGTCATCTGGACCGGCACGCCGGGGCCGGCGACACGTAGCGGGTTTCGGCGCGAAGCGACTCGATCTCGACCGTGTGCACCTGGCCGGCTGCGCGCACCTCCACCATCATTGGGCCAGCCTGTGTGATCACGACGTCGGCAGTTCCGCAGCAGGGCTCACCCGGCGGGCCGATCGTAACAAGCGTGCTCGGCCGGGGCGAGGGCACGACGGTGCCGTCGGCGACGCTGACCGTGGTACCGCCGACAGGTCGTGACTGGTCTGTTAGGGCGATGTCGGGCATCCGAACACTGGCCCAGCGCTGAAGGTTCCGGGTGTGGATCGTGATGCGTTCACCGGTCCCGGCAATCCGGATCACGATCCGCTTCGCCGTATTGTCGTCGGCGGCGATGTGCACGCGGCTGAATTCGGCCGGGTCGGCGAAGGGCACTGCGAGCCGGCTGCCACCCGCCACCTTGCCGAGCAGCACACCCGTCGCTCCGATCGGAACGATGAACGGGCGATGCAACGGTCCCCGAGCCAGTCCCCAAAGCTCGGGTCTTGGACCGCAGAGGTTGGCCGCCACGGCGGGCAGCTGCTCTCCGGGTAGCCGCCGGAGCATACGAGATGGGGGCTTCCTCGGCGGCTGTGTACTGAGGACCGCGATGGCTGCCGCCGCGCTCCCGTCCGCGAAAAGTGTGATGTTCTGGATTATTCCGTCGGCGTGCGTTGCCCAGGCTTGCGCCAGGTTGTCGGCAATAATGTCGTGCGCCTGGTAGCAGTAGGTCGTCAACCAGCCGATGTCACTGCGGACCGAGCTCCAGCGTCGGGTGCCCGTGTCCAGCGCGGACCGTCCGAGTCGCCGCTCCAATTCGACGATTTCGGTGGCAGTCGCGAGCCTGGCTCGAATCCCCCGCTGCCGCAAGCCATTGCTGATCCGCTGTGCGGCCCCGAGCGTTGCGGTGCCGAGCGACTTTCGCCACCGCAGCGCCTCGGCGTTTTGAGTAGCCTCGACACGCAGGATGATCCAGGTCTCGCGTCGTCCGGCATAGGGAGCGGCACCGACCAAGGTGTCATACACCCGCGGATAGTCGCCGCCACTGCGCCGCCTCGCGCCGGCACTGACGACGCTCAGCGAATCTATGGTCAGCCCAAGACTTTGCCGCAGCTGCGCCTGCAGCTCGGAGATGTCGAGCGTGTTCTCGGTATAAGCCGAGGCGCAGGCAGTAAGCAGCGTTGGGGTGTGCGGTTTTCCGAGCACCTGTACCGCGGCAACAGCGACGCCGTCTTGGTATCGAATGCCTCCCCCGGCGCGATCGTTGGCCACCGTCGCGGGTGTGGTCCATGCCATCGGCCGGCGTTGCCGAAGCCGCAAGATCGCCCACGACCACAGCGGCCGGCGCCGCCACCGAACCACCCCTACGAGAATTCCCAGCACCAAACCGGCTGCCGCTCCGGGGTATCCGCCAGCCGCCCATCCGACAAGATCACTGAGCAGGACACCGGTTGCGGTAGCCAGCGCGGTCGCCGGGGTCATCGCGCCCGCCGAGCCCGGGCGATCATCGATGCCACTACGACGGCTGCCAGCACCGCACCGCTGAATACCAGCGCCATGGTGGTGGCCCGACGGTCCGGCGCCGGCGGCGGGGCAGCGGGGACAATCACTCGGCTCTGCGCCCCGGGCGCAACCCGATCTCCGGGCGGCACATCGAATGTCAGCGCAGCCACCGGGTCCACCACCCCGTAACCGACCTGATTGTCGACTCCGCGCGGCGGGTTATGCGCCGTCTGCAGGATCCGGTTGACGACCTGATGGGCGGACAGCTGTGGGTATTTGGCGCGAACCAGTGCGGCCACTCCGCTCACGTACGCGGCCGAGAAGCTCGTTCCCCAAAACGGCTTGGCCTGCTCGCCGGGACGGTTCGGCGGATATGCGTTGACTGCGCAGGCGGTTTGCGGTGACAGGCCCATGATTCCGACACCCGGCGCCGCCACCGCAACCCATGGCCCGGCGAGGCTTTTGCTGACCGGCGCGCCGGCGTGGTCGACTGCGCCCACCGATAACACGTAGTCGGCGAACCAGGATGGCGACGACACCGTCTTGACTTGATGCCAGTCGCGCGGGTCAGCGGGCTGCAGCGGGTCGTAGACGGGATTTTGCACACACGACTCCTCGCCGTCGTTTCCCGCTGCAGCGACGATGACCGAATCCTTCACGGTGACGGCGTACCAGACTGCTGCGCCGACGGCGCTCTGATCCAACGGGTCGGCCGCCGACACACACGATGCGACGCTGATGTTGATCACTTTGGCGCCCATGTTGGCCGCATGCACGATCGCCTTCGCCAGTGTGCCGACGGTGCCGGCCTTTCTGCGGGTTTCGGAGTCGCCGGCTTTCGGACTGACCGGCTCGTAGGCCCGGGACGATTGGCGGACCGAGATGAGAACCGCATGCGGCGCGACCCCGGCGACGCCGTCGGGGGCATCTTGCGGCGGCGCCGCCAGCTCGGGGTTCTCCGGCTCATCGGTTTCCGGTTGGTCGGCCGAAGCCGGCGGTGGTGGTGCCGCACCGGCAGGCGGCAGGCCTGGCGGAGCCGGATACGCCGCGGCGGGCGGCATCGGGGCGGGCATCGGAATACCTTGGGGTGCAGCACCTATCACCGAGGCCACGATGGTGCCGTGGGCGTCGCAGTCCAGTAACCCGTCGCCGCCCATGATGTAGTCGCCGCCGGCGACGACGGGCAATCGGCTGCTCGGATTGATTCCGGTGTCGATCACCGCTACCGGCACCCCGTTGCCGGTCGAGTACTGCCATGCCTTGCTGACGTTGAGCATCGTGAAGCCCGGGGCGGTGGCCGTCACGTCCGGGTCGGCGACCGTTATCGGCCGGGAGCACGCATTGCGTTGCCGCATGGGCTGGTCCGGGACCGGCGTGCTATCCGCCGGCACGCGGGCAGGGTCGACGCTCGGTGCCGGAAGTGCCTGCGCTGCAGCGGGATTGACCAGCAACGCGATCAGCGTTGCCATCGTCATCGACCAGGCACGGCGCGTCCACTTCGTCATCGCATCCGCACCCAGGTGAACAGTCCCCCGGTCCAGGCGGCCAACGGTACGACAGCGGTGATCGCCGCCAGTTCGAGCCATTCGGTCGCCATCCGCACCAGCGGCGTGAATCGGGTGATGGGCACCAGCAGCGCCGCAGTCAGGCCCGCGGAGCCGAAACCGGCCAGGGCGAGCGCGGCCCAGACCATCGGTTCGACAGATTGCGCCGGCTGGTGCACAACATATTTGACGGCGCCGGCACACATCGCTGCCGCAGCGCCGCACACCAGCGCGACGGCTTGCCGTTTGTCGGCGAATGCCCGTCCGCGGCTGATGAAAATCACCACGAACAGCCCGGCAAGGATCGCCGCGGCCAGACTGCGGCCAAGCTCCGGCATCAGCGTTGCCCACACCCCTACCGGCAGCGCCGCCGCGATGCCCACACAAATTCCGGTGAGGACCCGGTTGGCCAGTACCGCCGCAGCCGTGATCTGCGCCCCGCTGGGCGTGGAGTCGAGGTTCGCCTCGTCCTCGCCTTCCGTGTCGACCGGTGACACGGTGTCCGCCGGCAGGCCGTCGCTGCGACGAAACAGGTCTCGCCCGGTGATCGATCCGAAATGGGGTGGCCGGATTCGGGTGGCCCACAGCGTGATGGTCGGGGCGAGCGTCAACAGCACCAGCAGTGCGACCAGCGCGCACATGCCGAGCCATTGAGCGGGAATGGGTCGCCACATTCGGGCCGCGGCCACCGCCCCGCCCACCGTGCACACGGTCACCACGGTTGCCGTCACAGTGATATGGCGCCGCGTCGCCGCGCCGGTACCCCAGCACATCACCGCGAGGCCGAGGCTCGTGATGAACAGATGAGGGGCTCCGATCGGCCCGGGTGCGGCCGCGCCGAGGCTCGTCGCCAGCAGTGGCATTGCGATCCACGCGAATCCGTCTAGCAGGTCGGCGCGATGCGGCCACCACAGCCGGACGGCGGCCATGCCGGCGGCGACCAGCAGGCCCGATGCTGCGGTGACGATGCCGGGCACCAGCGAATCGCTGCCGGCCCGGACCCGCACCGACAGCGCGAGAATGATCGCGGCGACCATCGCGACAATCAGCACTGCGGTATCCGAGGCGGTCTTGGCTGTGACCGGTTCGAACAATGTCTTGCCGATCTGCGCCAAGCCGGACGACAGCGACTCATAGTGCGGTTCAAAGGATTCGCCTCGCGCCTCGGGGACCAGTACCAAAGTGGCCCCGTCCTCGATGCCGAGCTCGTCGAGGCTTTTGTGGCCGTCGAGTCGGGTGCCGTCGGCTCTGTGTAGTTCGTGGGCCACGCCGGTCGGCAGTCCGCGCACACCGCGCCGCTTGAGCTCGTCGGTGAGCAACTCGACGACGCTGTCGATGAACATTTCGATCGGCACGGACGCCGGGTACACCTGAGAAATGAGGTGCTCGCCGCACACCACCGCGACCGCGCAGCGCGTCGGATACGAAGCCTTGGCCATTGCCCTAGAAGACTTTTCGATGTGAATGCCACTCTTCTTGCGCGGGCAGGCGCTGCATCATGCGGCTCACCGCCGACACAATGCTGCTCGACGTACCGGGCGCGACGATCATCCAGGTTCTGCCGCCGGATAGCACATGCTCGGCCACCAGGCGACCGTCGGGAGTGTCGATGATCGTCACTGCGCCGTCGTCGATGTGTGCCCGGGTGGTGCCGGATTGGAGCGCCACGACTGATGTCTGGACCGTGCGCCGGGTCTCGACAGCCGACATCAGCAGCAGGACCTGATCGGCGTCGAGTCGTTCCTCAACCAAGAACCGGCGCAACGTCTTTGGGCTGGTCGCCGCGGCGCGCAGTGCTCCGCGCTCTATGGTCACCGGCCGTAACGGCGCCGGTGCTGCCGGCCCGCATACATACTCGATTTGGGCGCTCAGCAGGGCGTCGGCCGCATCCTCGGTCACGGCGGCTCCCGCGCCGCGGATCCGGATCAGTTCCGCCGACCGCTCGATCGCCACCGACCAACCGGCGTATCGCGCTACAAGCGTTTGCGCCGCCGCAGGCGCGCCCGGTGCTTGGCGCTGGGCAAACAGTGCGACGTCTCGGCGGCACAACACGGTGAGCCACTCCGCGACAGGAGCATCGACTTCCCCCCGCGCGTCAACGACGCCCTGTTCACGCAATTCGGCGGTCACTGGATGAGCCAACGCCACTTGTCTGCTCTCACCGCTGGGCAGATGGGGCCGCAGTCCCAGCTCCGGTGCGATCACCTCCGTACCGGTGAGAACCTGAAGGACCCACAAACCGTCAACGGTGGTAGTTAACACCGTGCCGCCTTACTACACGTTTCAGATGAAGGCCTGGCTGATCGCCTGGTCGGTTGCCTGGGCGCTTTCGGCGGTGTTGTTCACGACGTGGCCGTGCTGGCTGACGGTCTGGATCAGGCCCTCCAAGCCGTGCAGCATCTGTTGTTGGGCATCGAAAAATGCTGTCGCACCGGCACCTTGGAAGAAATCTGCCAGCGCCTGGGTGCGGTGCTGGATGTCGTCGTGGATTTCCATCAGTTGAGCTGCCCGCGAGGCGACATCTGATGCGAAACCGCTGACCGCCCCGTAGTTGTAGGTGATTTGGTCGGACATATTTCTGATTCCTTTACTTGACTAATGTGTGCCGAACAGACCGGTAAAGCCATGGGACGCATCGACTTCGTGATTTTCCATCAGCACGGCAGCCTGCCCCAGCCCGTGGGCCAAGCGTTGACCGCCGACCACCGTCTGCTGCAGATCGTGGTTGATTTGCCCCGCGGTGGCCAACGACGTGAACCCGGCCTGGCCATGCCAAGTCGACACATTGATGACGTTTTCGTGACCGCTCAAGTAGTCGTTGGCGACTGCGGTTGCATACTGCAATGCCGATTCGATGGCCTGCTGGGTGCTACGCAGCAATTCCGGTGTCACGACCGTAGCGTTTGGCATGCCTGCTCCTAGATTTTCATTTCCGCGTACCTCCGACCCGGAGGTTGGCTCGAAGTCTAAGCACGTACGGCGCCGTATCACTTCACCCACTGACAAGCTGTTAGCCGTTCCGGATCGATGCACGAACCGGCTTGGTTGATCACCGCGCCTCAGTCCGGTTTGTCTTCCCCGTGCCCAACCGAAACGCGTGCGCGAGTCATCGACTTTTTCTCCGGCCCGCCGCCTTCGCGCGCGGGCAGACCGGCCGAAAGCGGCATTGCTGCGCCGCCCGCCACCGACGTGGTCGTCAGCCCATGCACTTCACGCAGCGCGCCCAGCGAATCGGCCCGCGACCCCGTCGGCCTCCCCCCGGTCGGCGCCTCGAAGCTGTTGGTGGGACGGGTATAGCTGGTCAACCCCGCACCCGGGTAGGCGCCCATACCGCCTGTGGTGCTTGGTGTTCCGGCTCCTGACCCTCCTGCGGGCCCACCTCCGGCGACCGCGGACTCGGCTACGGCTTCGGGCGCAGCGGTGAAGGCAGCCGGGAACACGCCAGTGACTGACTGCATCAGCGCTTGAGGCATGCTGGCTGATCCTTGCACCGCTTGCATCGGTGACTGCACCAGCGTTGTCAACGGCTGCATCGCACTCGACAGCCCCTGCTGCAACGGTTGGGTGAGTGAGCCGACCTGTCCGGTCGCATCGGCTGGTGCGCTCACGGTCTGCGTGGCTTGCCCGGAAGCCCGCATCGCGTCGCTCATTCCGGTTTGCGCGGCCGCCTGCGCGACGGCCTCGCCCGCCGCCACCGGGGCCGCCGGCGACGCGCCCATCGGGGCAACGGGCGGCGGGACTGCCAATGCGGCCATCAGGGTGCTCAGCGCACCCGAATACGCCCACCCCACACTCGAATTGTGCGGCCAGTGCTCACCGAAGTATTCGCTGTCCAGTGCCACGATCTCGGGTGTCCGTATCCCGAAGAAGTTCGTGGCGTTGGCGGTGGCCCACTCATCGCGGTTGGCCTGACATACCGCCGAGGGAATCACGGCGGACCGCGCGCTGGTGAAAGCGTCCACGGCGGCTTGCGTAACCGCGACCTTTTCCGCGATCCAGCCGACCAGCATCTGTAGCCCGGCGTTGAGTCCTAGCCCTGCCGCCGTCGAGGCGGTCGCACCCACGCCCTGCCACAACGCTGCGGTGGCCGCCATGTTGATCGCCGAAAGCCCGGCCGATGTCTCATGGCAGGCTGATTCGGCCGCCCATGCCGCATTGTTCGCCAGCACCGCGGCCGGACAACCGGTTTCGAAAATGATCGCGATCGCCTCCGGCGGGCCGGCCCACCTGGGGTCAGGCATGATGTCCGGGCTAGGCCAGGTTGGTGGCGCGGATCGCCTCGGTGGCCACGTAGGTGCCGGACGCGAGCGCTTGGCTGCCCGCATATCCCGCACGTTGCCCGACGTGCTCTGCGGCGGCTGCAAGGTAGGCGGCACCCGTCGCGTTCAAGGCAGCCGCGAATTCGACCGAATCCTGATCCGCAGCCATGGGTGCCACAGTTGTGAGCACGGCCGCGGCAGTCGCCGTAGCCGCCGCGGATTCCGTACTGATTGCCGCTTCAATCGCCGCCGACGCATCGACGGCGCCCGGTATTACGTTGAGTGGCAACACGATATCTCCTTGTCATTGAGAACCTGCTTCAGGGGTGCCGACCAGCACCCCCTCGACTGCTCCGTCTGTCGTCACCAACAACCCTCGGCCGGGAGGCAGCTGCTGAGCACTGACCCGCCCGAAGACTTTGACCGCCGCCGGATCGTTGTCCATGAACAGGGTGGGCGCACGCGAATCGGTCATCTTCTGCAAGAACAGGTTCATCACCGACACCCCCGCCCAGTTGCCCGGCAGACGCGAGGCGATGACATGCAGACCGATTTCACGTCCACGTTCGATCAGTCCCCACAAAGGTGCGGTGGCGGCGGGCTTTCCGATGCCACCATGCGGGCGCAGCTCTTGCTCGTCGTCGATCAGAACGAAGTGGTGTGGACCGTCCCAGCCGCGCCGGTCGAGCAGTTCGTCCTGGCTCAAGCCCAGGGGCGGCAGCCGGTCGCGCATGATCTGCGCCAATTTCGCGATCACATCGTCGATGTGGTCGGGCGTGTACGCATAGGTGCGTACGTGTGGCGCTCGGATCCGGCCAATCAGTGACGTCTTCGGATCGATGATCGTTATCTGCGCCTGCTCCGGCTCAAGCCGACTCGCGATTGCCAGGCCGATCGCAGCCAAAGTTGTCGTCTTCCCGCACAATTGGCGGCCGACCACGAGTAGGTTGGGTAATCGTCGCATCGGGAGCGATACGGGCTGCAAGGCGCTTTCACCGACCGCGAAGGGAATGTCCAGGCTGTCCTCGGCCCCGGGTGTGGCGGCGAAGCTGTCCAACACCTGGCGCAGCGGAATGGATCCGGGCAGCCTCGCGAGGCTCTCCAACTTGCGTGTGCCGGTCAGCTCGGCGATTCGAGGACCGACCTCGCGCGCCACCACTCGCGCGCCGTCGGCGGCGCTGATCTCCGGCATCGCGATCAGCAGCTCGTGGCCTTGTCTGGTAAGGCCGAAGCCGGGGCGGTCCAAGGTGTTTCGCGCCGCCTTGCGCTGGTCGATGGTGGTACCCATCTGCGACTCCTCCGGATTGCTGAGCCGCAGCTGGATTCGCGCATTCGACACGTTGAGCAGCGCCTGCTTCTGCCCGACGAGCCACGCGTTGGCGCTGCTCATGACGTGCACACCGTAGGACAGTCCCTGCCGGGCAATGGCGATCGCGCGGTCACCAAGGGCGGGCTCCTTCTCATACAGGTCCCCGAAGTTGTCGATGACCAGGAAGACGTCGCCGAATTTGTCACTCATATCGGTGCCGCCCCTGCCTGCGCCGAACCGTCGTTCACGGAACTCGCAGATGTCGATTTGGTGATGTTTGAACGAGACCTCTCGGGCGAGGATCAGCGCCTCGATCGCGGATATCGTGCGCGAAACGCCCTCGCTGTCAGTCAAGCTGACCACTGAGGCGACGTGCGGGACGTCGTCGACTGGATACAGTGATGCGCCGATGCAGAAGAAGGTGAGCCGTTCCGGCCGGTACATCAGCGCGGCGGACACGATCAGCGTCATCAAAGTCGTCGACTTACCGCGCTGCGCCGTGGCGACCACCATGATGTTGTCCATCTCTGCGTCGATCGCATGTACATGCTGGGCATGCTCCTCGGGAATATCGACCACTCCGACAGGCAAGACCAGCCCTGGGTTCTGCCCGTAGCCGACAGTCCACGGCTTACCGCGCCAGCGCGCCACCACTGCGTCGATCGGTTCGCTGACGTCCAAAGGCGCAAGCCAGATCTGGTGCGGCGGCCGCACCGGGTGAGAGACCAGCGATTCGCGGATGATGTCGACGAGTTTCTTCTTCCGGAAGCCGTCGGAGTCGAACAAGAACTCATCCGCGTGTTCCGGCTCGCCGGAAGCAAGTGCAGCGCTGTCTGTGGCGCTCAGCGGCTGGTATTCCCAGGTGAGTAGGCGGGGCTTGGAAAAGCTGCGGTCGACGGTCCGGTTCAGGTGGTCGGTCTTGCGGGGCAGCACAAACGGTGCCGACACATAAAAGCAGCGGAACTGTTCCAAATCTCGCGGCCCGACCTTGAGCAGCGCGTAGCCGTTCTCTTTCGACGGCAGGTGCAGCGCCGCATCGCTGCCGATGACGTCGCGGGAATCCTCGGCGGTCTCGGCGCGCAGCGCTACCCGGAAAGCGATGTTGCTTTTGACTTTACTCAGCGACGACAGGTCCAGTCGCTGACCGCCCAGCGTGAAGAACACGTTGCAGCCACGGCCTTCCTGCCCGATGTGGATCACCAGGTCGACCCAATTCGGATGGTGGACGAACAACTCCAGGTACTCGTCGATGATGACCAGCAGGATCGGCACCGGCTCCAGATCACGGCCGGCCAGGCGCATCTCCTCGTACTCGTTGGCGTCGCGGGCACCGGCATCCTTGAAGAGGCGATAGCGCCTGGCTATTTCGCCGTTGATGGCTTTGCGCATCCGCTCGGCGAGGTGCCGCTCGTCGTTGCCCAGGTTGGACAGGGAGCCGGCAACATGCGGGAATCCCTGTAGATCTTGGGCAGCGGACTCGAACTTCATGTCAACGAAAATTACAGTGAACGCTTCCGGCGAATGGGTCAGCGCGATGCCGCTGCACAGCGACAGGAAGTATTCCGA
The DNA here is from genome assembly GCF_002101595.1 of Mycobacterium celatum. Lineage (GTDB taxonomy): Bacteria > Actinomycetota > Actinomycetes > Mycobacteriales > Mycobacteriaceae > Mycobacterium > Mycobacterium celatum. The sequence continues at coordinate 85,061 of NZ_LQOM01000050.1, read as the reverse complement.
CTTGCCGGAGCCGGACGTACCGATCACCACCGAATGGAATCCGAAGCCGCCGAAGTCCTTGGCGCGCAGGATGACATGCTGCACTTCCCCGCTGGGTTTCACTCCGACCGGTACCATTGCCCAGTTCTGGTCGCCGCGCCCGCGGCTTTCCGCCCAGAGCCGGTCGACGTCGAGTTGGCGGGGATCACCGATGCCCAGCGCCCGCAGCAGTTCCCCGCCCTGGCTGTCTGTTTCCCGCGGCTCGCCGACGCTGGTCAATGACCATCGTGCCAGCTTTCGCGCATAGCGGTTGGCGGTGCTGTCGGTGAGCGTATCGGCGACGGCGTAGAACGCGTCGCGGTGCCAGAGCCTTCCATCGCGCAGCGTGAATCGCTCGTCGTCGGCGAAGCCCACCCCGATGCCGGGACGAGTCCCCAACCGCAGCACGGTGATTCCGGCCATGCCCTTCTGCCCGGTAACCCCCTCCCAACCCTCGGGCGTGCCGGCCGCGTCGTCGACGATCAGCCAGTGCGGGCCGAGCGCCAAGCCTGGGCGCGGTTCCATCGGCGACGGGGTCAACGTCGGGCTCGACCCCGTCGGTGGGGTCCACGGCCCTCGCCCCTTGCGGTGCAACTCGGTATCGAGTGCTTCCTCGAGTTCGGTGGGTGAGGTGAACACCAAACGCCGATGCCCGCAGGCATCGAACATTTCGTCATGCTGGTTGTGCGGCAGCCACACCAGCCAGGTCCACTGCTGGGGACGGCGGGTGACGACCAAGAACTTGACATCGCCTGCGCCGTGATAGACCGCGAGCGAGCACAGGATCGAACGCATCAGGCTGTGCAGTTCGGCTGAATCACCGATGAAACTGAAGCCCGGCCTCGAACGCAAGCTCAGCACTTTTCCGATGCCACGGATCTTGCTGTGCGCCAGGATGAAATCCCGTAGCGCGGCGCCGGTTACCGGCTCCAGTTCTTCTCCTACCGGGACGTCGGGCCATTGCAGCGACACCGCTGAGTCGCCGGTTTGCTGCACCCCGATCCCGAGGCGGACGTCGAGAAAATCCGGATCACCGGGCCGGCGCTCCCACATCCGTGGGCCGCCGATGACGGTATCCAAACGCTGCGGATCGGCATGGACGAACAGTTGGCTGGCCCGCTGATCCTGCGCGAGGCGCTGCAACTGATCGCGATGCTCGTCGAGTTGACGCAAGTACACGCGGCGCTGCTTTTCCTGTTCGCCCCACGTGATCCGGCGCCCACGCCCAAACCGGCCGCTGACCATGAGGGCACCGAAACCGAACAGCCCCATCATCGGGAAGAAACCCGACTGCAAAGAGCGGACACCGGAGGTGTACATCACCACCAGCGTTCCCAGGATCCCCACCAAAACGGCGGGCAGGGCGACCATCAGCAGGATGTTTCGCGGTTCGTGCTCAGGCAGCGCCAGCGGCGCAGCTACCGCCACCCGGGTGGGCGGAACGATCGGCGGTGGCGTGCGGGCAGGCGGCACGAACCCTCGTTTCGACACGGCTAACCTTCGGCCACTTCGTGACTGTATGGCGTAACCGGCGCGACTGCGCCGCCGTCGATGGTGTCGCGGGCCACCAGAGCGTTTTCCCGACTGATCGCCGGCCCGGGCGCAAAAGTGCGAATGATCGACCACGGCGCCTGCAGGGCGCCGCGCGGATTCAGCGCCAGCGCATGCAAGGTTGTTTTGTCCCACTGGATTCCGTACCGCACTCCCTGCGGTGAAAGCCAGTACAGGCTTTCCCGGCTGTCGGACGTGACGACACCGCTGGTTGTCGCAACAAGATTCGCTGCGCCGGGCAACACTAATGTCTGGTCGGCTTCCACCGAATCGAGGCTGCGGTCGTCGCGCACCAGCGACACCACGTGGGAGTCCATGCTGACCGGCACCGGCAGGCGCCGACCACTGACGATCCTGATGGCGGCCTGCCGGTCGCCGGGTTGTTTCGTCCACGTGAGGCAGGTGACGGGGCTAGCAGCGGTATCGACAAAGGTCAGCTTTCCCGTCGGGTAGTAGTCGACGTTGAGTTTGTCGATCGTTGGAATGTTGACCAGCTTGCCGGGCGAAACCAGCCTGGGTGCGGCAATGCCGCGCGGATCCGCAGTCCGCAACAAATCTGCGACGAAGCCGTTGATCTTCTGCACACCTTCGGACAGCAGCACATAGAAGCCGTTGACCACGCCGTTGGCGTCGCGTGTTTCCAGCACACTGCCCACCGTCGCTTCCGTCAACCATGTCGACGGGGTTCCCGCTTCCGGAATCGGCGGAACCGCAATCGGTTCCGTCGCAGGCATGGCGTCGAACAGTGCATTGGAGATGCCGATGGCGCGTGTCACGCCGGGGTCCAGACCCAGGTTGAACGTCACCGATCGCTCCGCGGGGTCGATACGTGACCGATGCCCGCCCCAGATCACGTAGGTGGACTCCCGATGGGTCACCAGGATGGCCTGGTCGGCTCGGATCGGCACGGCGGGGGCCGCGTCGGGCAGCTCCCCGGCGATCGAGGTCACCACCGGTGACGCGGTGCTGCCCCCGGGGGCCGCGGTGTCGCATATCGACCAAGCCGAGGTCGACGCTGTTCTGACAGTGAGGTTGTCGGGTATCCCGGGGATGCCGATCATCGGCCCGGACGGATACCTGGCGATTTCGGCGGCCCGGACCCAGGTCGGATCGCCGGCGTTTCCCACGGCCAGCCGCGCGGACGTCAGATTCAGAGCAGGATAGAGCCGCCCGTCGATCTTTGCGTACACCGCTCCCGTATCGCGGTCGCCGATCAGCGCCGACTGACCGACCAGGCCCGCGGGTTTCATGAAGTGCAGCAACGCCATCCAGCCTGCACCGAGCACAGCGAACACCACGGACAACACCAAGGCGGCCTGTTGTTTTCGGTCGTCGTGTTTCATCTGGACCGAATACCGGGTGATGGCGGCGCGCAGGCGTCTGTTGTAGAACAGGTGGCCCGAGTTCTGATCGCGGTTCGACAGATTGAGCGGCACGATCAATATCCCTTCGGCGATCGGTTCGCATCCGCCTGCTGAACCTGCGCAATAAGGTTGTGGCCGTTAGCCGCAACGCCGTACCGGTGCATCACATAGTTCATCGACGCGCAGATATTGGCGACCGGATCGTAGATACTGGTCGACGTGCCCGGTTGGTGGTAGCGGGCGAATGTGATCGGGATCGTCTGTGTGATGCCGCGTGCGTAGCCCAGCCGGTGGCCGTCGGCCTGTAGTGGTCCCGGTCCGGTGGCCGGCTCGGAGGCGACGGCCGATGGCCGGCCACCCGATTCCCGGGCTATCAGCGTCTGGTATCCGTGCAGCCAATTGCGCCGGGCCGCCGGGTCATTGATGCCGAGGTGATCCAATGCGGCGCAGATGTACTCTCTGGTTCGGTTACTCGAGCGAGCAGGTCTTTCATGTCGCACCGCGCTGAGCGAGATGGGGCCCGCAGCGGAACGGGCGCCGCGCCGCCGGTGTACGTAGTCGAGCCGCCGGAGCCGTCGGGCCAGCAGCCGCGAATGCCGGCGTGAGCGCTGGATGCTTCGTCGTTGCATGCGCAGCCGAGCGGCCATGCGGCGCATGGCTTCCCGTCGGCCCAGGACGGTGTCGCTTGCCGGCATCGGGTCGGCGTGCGCGTCGTCCAGGATCATCCGACTGGCATGCCGTGCGTGGGCACGGTCCGCGCCGGCATCCGCCACCACGGTGTCCAATTCGGTGTCCGTCGCCGCGGCGTGACGCAGCACGGCGATCGCCCGGGCGGTCGCCGGTGCCGCGTACGCCGTTTCCGTGAAAATTCCGGGCGGTGCCACCCGGCCTTCGACGGGTCCGACCGACAGCCGGGCGCCGTAGAGATTGTGGGCGCGATTCAACAGCTCGAATGCCCTTAGCGTCAGTGGATCCGGGGTCATCGGATAGTGCCGCCATACCGGGTCTGGTTGTCGACTTCGGCTTCCGCACGCAGCGCCGCGATGGCAAAATTCAATCGGTCGGCCAGTTCGTAATGCGTGTAGCCGGCCATCACGTCCGGATGCAACGTCAACGCGATCAGCTTGCCGTCCGCATTGGTCACCACCTGCGCGTCTCCCAAATCGACGCTGTAGCTGACCGTCTCGGCCTCGGCGACGACGGCCGCCCATCGGTCGGCTGCTTCGCTGAGATCCCGCAGAACCTCCTCGACGAGATCGTTGTCGCTCAGTTCTGCGCGGCTGCCCACCCCCGACATCGTGGCAGTATTTCCACGACCGCGATCAGCGTCAACTCACCTTGTGGGCCGCTTGTGGGGTGGTGGCGCGTTGAGTGCCTGGTACCAGGCGAAGTGGTAATTGGCTGTCAGCCGGTCTCCGGTGGCGATGCCATCGGTGGCGGCCAGCAGCAGGCAGTTGAGCAGGACCGCGTGGTCCACTTCCGGGTACTGGGCCAGCAGCTGGACCCGCGCGGTTTCCAGGTGGGCCCGCAGCTCCTCTATTTCCGTTTCCAGGATGGGCGTTTTCGCCGCGCCTGCCTTGGCCAAGGTGTGCACCATCCGCGGCAGGCCGTCGCGCATGTGTGTGGCGCCGGCCAGCAGCCAGCCCAGGCCGTCGATGGGCGGCAACCGGCGGGCCCGCACCGAATATGCGGCGGGGTCGAGTTCGGTTGCCCAGCCGAACGACCACGCCAGCGGATCGCCCGGTGCGTAGGTCGCCGAGATGGTCGTGGGACCGAGAATCGCTACCACGTCGCCGGTGCGGCGCTGTGGCGGCAGCAACCGCACGTCGGGCGGTACCGCAATACCTGGAGGTATCCAGCCTTCGGCGAGGTCGGTGGCGACAACGGTCATGCCGTTCTCCTGGTCCCCCGCCGCCCAGCACAAGCCGGGTTCTTGGCGGGCCATGAACTCGACCAGTCGATGCAACCGTTCCTGATCGGATTCGGGTTGGGCAGCGACCTCCTCCGCCTCTTGAGTCGGCGGCTGCTCGTCGGCCGGATCCTCCGGCGCCGCGGTGATGATGGGCAGCCGCTGCGTATCTTCGGCGCTTGGTCCGTCGCCGGGGCCGGCCGAGATCGACGGCAGGTTGTCGGTGGGAAGGTCTCCTATCTTCTTGTCGAGCTGGCGAAGCGCTGCCTCGACCCGTTCGGCAGCAAACGCGCGGGCGCTGTTGACGACTCGGGCCGCTTCTGCTTGCTGGGCCGGCCCCATCGGTCCTGCGCCCCGGATCGTGCGCAACTGCTCGTTGGTCGAACGGACTATCTTATCCAGTTCAGCTCGCAGATACCTTGCGACGGAAGCATTTTCGGGTGTGATTGTGGACAGTTCTGCAGGCCAGAGCTCGCCGACCACCCAGGGGGCGTAATCAACCGCAGGGCCGAAGGGCGGAATCGCCAGTGATTCCTGAGCCGCTCTCCGGAGGCGCTGACGCGCCGTGATCCGACCGAAGATCGCCACCGGCCAAGAGTACCGGTGCGCGGCCAACACTGAATTGTGGGCATCACGCGGGCTAACTAGCGTGGGGTCATGGCTGATTCTGCGCTGCAGCAGCAGCTCGACGAAGTTAGGCTGTTGCTCGATCGCGCGCGAGAGTTGTTTGGCGCCAATCCCATCGAGCCTCCGACGGGTATCGCACCCAGCGGCGCGTCCGGCGCGACACGGCTACCCTAGGCGGGACCGGACCGGGCGGTGGCGCAGTCGATGCGCCCGTAACTTCTCGATCGCCGCGTCGAGATCGTAAACGGTGGGCACCTCGGCGGATGGGGTGTGCCCGGCCGCGACAATCTCACCGCGCACTTCCAGCACCGCCTTGAGGTAGGACACGTCCGCTGCCAGCAAAATGCCCTGGGCCAGTGTTTCGGCGTCGGTTTCCATCGCAGCGGCGCTCAGTCTGAGGCTGTGCAGATAGCCGCCCCGGCAGGAGCGGACCAGGATGTGTCCACTCGGGTGAACGGTGTCGAAATCGGGATTCGGGTTGCTCATCGAGCGTCGTCGACGACGCTGCCGAGGTTGTGCGCGGCGTCGTCCTCGTGCTGTTCCCACATGTTTGCCGCTGTCCGCAGCTTGTGCGCGATACCGGCATGGTCGTCGGCTTGCTGTTCATAGCACTGCCGCCGCTGGTCCAGCAGATCACGTCCGGCCTCGCGCAATTCGCAGAAGATCGGCCCCAGCGAGTCGAGGCTGTCCTGAATCGCGGGATGCGACGACGGGATCGTGCGCAGATAGTCCGACATTTGCTGGTGCTGGTCGGCCGCTGCGCGCAGCTCCGCCGGCACCACGCGGATTCTTTCTGACATCCGGTTTCTCCTCTTGACGTATCCGTTCTCCTGGGCGCGTTCAGTGTGGTGGCGCGGCCGGCCTGGTGGGTGCCGGTCCTTCGGTCGCTGCGGCGACGCCCGCCGGCGCGGGCGGGTGCTCCCAGCCGAGGAAGCTGGGTCCTTTCACGGTGGAGATCTGCTGGATCTGCCCGTTGAGAAGGGCTTTGCCGTTGCCCAGCGCAAGAGCGTGCCGATCCGTGAACATGCCGATGTCGCCCGGCGCGACCCGCGACGGGTCGACCGGTTCGGCGACCGCGGTCCCGGGCGGTGGAACCGTGATTCCCTGTTGCCGGAACGCCTCCGGGATAGGTGTGCCACCGGCAGCGGATTTGATCGCGGCGGCAAGCTGCGGACTGGCGGCGGTGACGGTCTCGCCGTTCGGGAGCGTGACCGTCGTCGGCCCTTCGGGCGGCGCAGGCTCCGGCACGGCCGAGGGCGCCGAGTCGTCGGACTCCCGGTCGTCACCCTCGGTCGGCGCTGGTTCTTCGAGCGGCAGTGGATCTTCCGGCTGCGCCTCGTCGATGTGCTCGGCCGGCTGTTCACGGTCCATTTCCGGTGGCAAGGTCGGCAACGGCAATCCGCCCGGCATCCCCCAACTCGGCATCCCTCCCCCGCCGAGGTTGGGCATCCCTGACATGGCCGGTGGCATCGGCATTGCTGCGGTGGCAATTTGCGGTGGCGTTTCGGTGGAGACGAGGCCGGGGTCGTCGGCCAGGAGCGAATCGAGGTAGGGATCCAGCTCGTCGTCCGCCAAATCTGCCGCATCGCCCGGCGCCGGCGAACCGGCTGGGGGTGCCGAGGATAACCGCGTGTCGCCCTGGTCGCCGCTCGCCGTCCTGGAGACGTCGTACAGCGACGTCCACGCCGCCATCAGTGCTGACTTCGACGTATCGTCGAGGCCGGTGTCCGCCACGACGGTGCGGATGTCCCTGAGCTTGGTAATCAGGAAGCGCTGGAAATCGCGCGCTCCGGAAGGAGTGTCCAGGTCGGTTCGGGTCCGCACGGCCGTCTGCACCTCGTTCTGCAAAGTGTCGAGCGCATCGCGACCGTCTGACGTCTTCAGATGCGCATTCAGTATCGCGCTGACTACTTGCAGGTCAATCTGCGCGATCGTCGAATTCTGGTGTGCCAGACGGGATTCAGCGCACCTTATGACCTCGGCCGCGTCCCCGAGCTGGTGTTGCAAGAGCGGCCCCGCCATGAGGGGCGACGGTACCCGGGCCGCTACCCCGCGACAATTCACTGGCTAACAGCCTGGACCGGACTACGGCAGTGGGCGTCTGATCTGCACGTTGTTGCCCAGCGCGCTGATCCTGACCGTGGCGCCCGAGTACGGGGCTTCCACGACAAGGTTGTTGCCGATGGACATCTGAACGTGGCCTGCATGCGGGAATACCAGGTCCCCTGGTCGCACCTGCGCGCGCGGCACCGGGATACCGTCGTGGATCTGCTGGTACGTGGTGCGGCTCAACGGAATTCCGGCCTGCGCGTAGGACCATTGCATGAGGCCGGAACAATCGAACTGATCCGGTCCGGTTGCGCCCCAGACATACGGCCGGCCCAGCCGCGACAGCGCGGCGCGCACCGCGATCCCGGTGCGGCCGTTTGGTGAGGGCAGCCGCGATAGTCCCATGCCCCGCCGCCGTGATGCGCGGTAACGCAGCAGCCGCAACGCGGTCCGGTGCCGGCGTGCCCGCTCGCGAGCCGACAGCACGTGTACTCGCTGGGCGCGTAGCCGTACCACCCGGCGCCGCGTCGCCTCGCGCTGTGCGATCGGAGTGTCCGGCGCGACCGCAGCCTCGGCCCGGGCCTCGTCGAGCACGCTCTTGGTCTGCGCATGGGCGGCAAGGTGGTGCCGATGTGCGTCGGCGAAAACCGTCGCAGCCGCGGCGTCGGTGCGAGCGGCCGAGCGCACGGCTTCGCGGCCGGTGTGGAGCGCGAGGCGGTACCGCTGCGCCCCTTCACCAGTGGCGGCCGGCGCGGCCCCCGGTGCTTCACGCTCGACCGCAGTCATGGTCGCGCGGGGGACGTTGCCCATGAACAGTTGATGGGCACGCCGCAGTACCTCCAGCTCCCCCTGACTCACGTCTTGCCCTAGCTGCCGACGTGTTCGACGAAGGCCCGGACGCGTGGGAGCGCTCCCGGGGGGATGACGCCGCGATTACGGATGTCCCACATCTCGTCGGCAGTGACCCCGAGTAGTGCCGCGATGACCGCTTCCGGCAGCGGAGACTGTGAGCACGCTAGGTCGAATCGCGCGCTCAGGCTCACCGGCATTCGCTGCAGCAGCGCGCTGCGGGTGGCGTCGATTGCTTCCAAATGCTGCATGATCCGGCCCGCCGATTCCGCATCGGCGTTGACCGCGACCCGCCAGGAGTTAGCGGCCAAGAGTTCGGCCTTCGCGCATTGTCCGATCACAGAAAGAATATACGTCTCATATTCGTTCGATGTCTTCGCAGGTAAACGCTCGATCACCGTATGGAGCGCCTCCAGCTGAGCTTCGGCGTATCTCTCCAGGACTTCGGTGTCGTTGTGCCGGTCTACCACAATCGCTGCGGCGGGTCGGGCGGATGCCGGCTCGGCTGCCGTGGACGCCATCAATCGGGCCAACTCGGCCTCCGGGTCGGGGGCAGTCAGAAGCTGCGCGTAGGTGCCGGGCGGCAGCCCCAGGCCATTTTCCACCTTCTGAACCGTGCTTTTGTGCGGTTTGCGGGCGCCGCGCTCCAGGTAGCTCAGCCCCATGATGCTGACCCCGGTGACGGCTGCGAGGTCGGCTAGCGACCAGTCCCGCGCCTCGCGGAGGGCTCGGATAGCCGCTCCCGCCGATTCGCGGCTCACCGTAGCGCTCCGGCCATATCCGGATAGTACACAGCCAAGCTCTCAGGGATGGTGATATACGAGTTCGTCGCGTTTCCTTGCGGTCCGGGCGAAACGTGTATACGCTCCCGTCTACGTTTCAGTCGTAAGGGGAGGACGACAGGATGGGGTACCCGTGTTCAGCCAATCCGGAATTATGGTTCGGCTATGCCGATGACCACGGCGGTGACGGCGCCGCCAAGGCCCGCGCGTATGAGCGGTCGGCAACCGAGGCCCGGCTGCTGTGTCTGCGCCGCTGCCCGCTTGCTCAGCAGCGCCGATGCGCCCACTACGCCGTCGAGCACCGGGAGGAGTACGGCGTGTGGGCGGGCGTGAAACTGCCGGGAGGGCAGTACCGCAAGCGTGAACAGCTCGCCCGGGCCCACAACACGTTGCGGCGGATCGCCGTCGGCGACATCAACTCCAGGCAGCTACCCGAAAACGCCGCGTTGCTCGCACGCCGCGAGAAGGACGTCATGCCGGTGACTACCGCGGTGTTTCACCTGCCGACCGCGCTCGGTCCGCAGTCAGCCGCCTGACCGATCGGGTTTGATCGACCCCCAAAGCGGCAACAGTCCGTTCGGACGACGCGACGGCAGGGGCCGCATTCATGACCTTCGACTTGACACCGACGGCGGCTCAGCATGACCTGGCCAAGCGCACCCACGAGTTCGCCGAATCGGTGATCCGTCCGGTCGCACTCGAGTACGACCAGCGTCAGGAATTCCCGTGGCCGGTGCTCGAGGAGGCCGCCCAGCAGGGTTTCTACAGTCCGCTGTTCTATCGCGACCTGATCGGTGACCCGACTGGGCTGTCGCTGCCGATGTTCATGGAGGAACTGTTTTGGGGTTGTGCCGGAATCGGTTTGGCGATCGTCATGCCGGCCCTGGCGCTCTCGGCGATCGGGCAGGCCGCCTCCCCCGAGCAGATGCTGGAGTGGGCGCCGGAATGCTTCGGTACACCGGGCGATCTCAAACTCGCCGCACTGGCGATCTCCGAACCCGAGGGCGGCAGCGACGTCCGCAACCTGCGGACCACCGCCCGCCGCGACGGCGACGACTGGATCATCGACGGCCACAAGATGTGGATCGGTAACGGCGGCCTCGCAAACGTGCATGTGGTCAACGCCGTCGTCGACGAGGAACTCGGTCACCGCGGCCAGGCGCTGTTCGTGGTTCCGGGCGGCACGCCCGGGTTGGAGCTGGTTCGCAAACTCGACAAGCTGGGCTGCCGGGCGTCGCACACCGCCGAGTTGCGCTTCGACGGCGTCCGAATCCCCGAAGCGAATCTGCTTGGCGGGCAAGAGAAACTGGAGCACAAGCTGGCCAAGGCCCGCGAGGCGGTCGCCGGCGGGCAAAAGTCGGGCTCGGCCACGCTGGGCACGTTCGAGCAGACCCGGCCGATGGTCGCCGCCCAAGCGATCGGCATCGCCCGCGCCGCACTGGAATACGCCACCACCTACGCCACCCAGCGTGAAGCATTCGGCGGCCCGATCATCGACAACCAGGGCATCGCGTTTCCGCTGGCGGAGCTGGCCACTCAGATCGACGCCGCCCGGCTACTGACGTGGCGGGCTTCCTGGATGGCGGCTAACGGCATCGCGTTCGACCGCGGCGAGGGTTCGATGTCGAAGATGGCCGCCAGCGAGGTCGCGGTCCGGGCCACCGAACGCGCCATCCAGACGCTGGGCGGCTGGGGCTACATCACCGACCACCCGGTGGAGAAGTGGTATCGAGATGCCAAGCTGTACACCATCTTTGAGGGAACCAGCGAGATTCAGCGGATCGTCATCTCCCAGGCGCTGGGTGCCTCGGAGGGCGCCCCGCCGCTGCATTTCGAGATCGAGCCGTCCGGCGGACCGCTGAACCGGATGTTCGGCCGCGGCGCGCCGCTGCGGTCACGGGCCGCCGAGGCCGCGTTGTCGGTGCAGGACCGGATTCCCGAGCCGGTCAAGCGAATCGCGATGAAAGTCCTGCGCCCGCCCCGCTGAATCGCGGCTAGCCCTCCAGGTCGTCGATCGCCTCACGCAACTGCTTGGCGAGCTGCCGGTCGTATTTGTCCAGGTCGGCCAACTGCCGCTTGATGTTCAGGGACTTGGTCGCGGCCACCTGCTGCAGTTTCATCGCCGTCGCCGGACTCATCTTGGCCAGCCGATCCAAGCCCTTGCCCTCCTGCACCGACAGCCCGCCGTCCTTCGCCACCTGCCAGCCCTGCTGACCGGACTGCTCGACGCCCTGCAGAACGCCGGCCCGCGTCGCCGACAATTGGGATCCGCTCTCGGACAACGCTTTTTGGACCCGCTGCAGCGCGTCGACGATCCGCTGCTGCCGCTCGAGCGTGCGCCCGACTTTGGCGACGGCCGCGTCTGACGCCTGCCCCTCCCAGCCCCCGCGTAGTCGGTCGAGGGCATCTTGTCCGGCCTTCAGCTGCTGCTGCATGGTCCGCAGACGCGCGCCCACCTGGCGTGCGGCCTGCGTCAAGGCGTCAAAATTCGCCTTCTCGACCTGGCCAATCGTGAACGGGAACGACATGCGCGCCCCTGGTCAGCATTCCCACACTGCGCACAGTGGTGGATTCATCGCCGAAAACACGTCCTCATCGCTGGGTGCCGACCACCCCACACCCGGGTCGCCGGTCGACCAGACAGCCAACTCGGTGACCGAACTGCCGACACTCGCCAGATACACATGCGCGCTGGTTTGGGTGGACGGCATATCGACGACGGCAGCTATTTCGCTACAGCCGCCTCGTTGGATGCTCGGGCAATGTGAGCGCGGGGTGGTCACCGTCACCCGGGCGCCGGGCGCCGTTGGCCCACAGTTGGTCAGCGTGTTCTGCAACGAGGTGAACAACTGATCCGCGGTTTGCCCCATGCGCCACGGGTCGCCGGGGTAGTGCACGATCTGCTGCTGCAGCGACCATTCGTTGTGGCCTTTGTCGACCCGCGCCCGCGCTGCATCGACGCCCACGGCGTCCACCAACCGCTTGTCGGGGGCGCGGGCTCGGCAGAGCAGTTCGGCCTGAAAAGCGTTGTCGTTAGGTGCTTCTGCAATGCCGGCCAGGTCCGGCCAATGCTGGCTGTCATCGAGTGGGAGCCGGTTGGTGCTGATCCAGGCCGCGGCGGGAACCGAGGTCGCCGCGGCGGCGGGAACCGAGGTGCCCATTATCAGAATCGCCACCAGCACTGCTGCACGCCGAGACATCTCAGTATCCCTGCGGGCCGGCGGTGGGATCCGCTTGCGGAACCAGAGCAGCCAGATTGGACGCATCCCGGGAAACGCCATAGTGCCCCATCACGTAATTCATCGACGCGCCAATGTTGGCGACCGGGTCATAGATATCGTTCGAAGTGCCTGGCTGGTGATACTGCGCGAACGTCCCGGGGACGCACTGCACGATCCCGCGCGAACACCCGTTTCCGTAGCCGTCGGACACGCTGTATGTCGAATTCGGCGGTTCTGCGTTAACGTCCCAATCGTTGACCGCATTCGGGTCATAACTCGACTCGCGCAACGCCATCGTCAGATAGCCGTCGGTCCAGCGTTGCCGCGCCGCGGGGTCGGTGATTCCAAGTTGGTCGAGCGCCTGGTTGATGTAGTCGCGAGTGGCGTCCGGCCCGGCCGCGAAGTTGTCCTGGTGGTAGGTCACCTGATCCACCGGGATGGGCACCGGTTGATTGCCCGTCTCGCGCCCCGCCTCGGGCGGAGCGTCACCGGTTTCGCAGTCGATCTCTTGCAGGGCTTTGTCCAGCTCGCTGCCCAGATGCTTGTCGGTCTGCTCGTATTTCTCGGCCGCTGAATGCAGTTTTGCCGCAAGGTCCGATAAATCGCTGCCCACCCGTTTGGACGCGTTGTCCAGCGCGGTGCCGGCCTGTTGGCAGCCGGCGCCGCACTGAAAACCCGCCAGGGCGCCGGTCATGCCGCTCAGCGGCTGCGCCAAGGCCATTCCGGAAAGCTCGCTTCCGACTTGTGCGATCGCGGTTGCGGCCGATCTCAGAACCGCCGGATCGACTCGCAAGCTTTGGGCCATATCGATGAATCCTATGGCACTCGCATGCGCCGACCGGACACGAATTCAGTGGTCAACGACGTCCGCGGGAGTGTCGCGGTATCGGCCCTATCCGCTCCCCAGAACGGTGGACGATGAGCAACTTGGAGACCTCGCCGGCCGAAATTGCCTGCGCCACTGCGCAAGTGGCCGATGTCGAGGTGCTATATCCGCGTGACGTGCCGCTGGGCGGGCCGCGGGCCATCCGTGTACGGCGCACGTTGCCACAGCGGCAACGCTCGCTGATCGGCGCATGGTGCTTCGCCGACCACTACGGACCGCATGATGTGCGCCGTTCCGCGGGCATGGTGGTACCGCCGCATCCACACACCGGCCTGCAGACCGTCAGCTGGTTGTTCAGCGGCGAGATCGAGCACCGCGACAGCGCGGGTGTGCATGCGCTGGTCCGGCCGGGGGAATTGAATTCGATGACCGCGGGCGCCGGAATCTGCCACTCCGAAGTGTCGATCAACCGCGATGCGGCGCCGGTTCTGCACGGCGCGCAGCTGTGGGTGGCTCTGCCGGACGCCGATCGCAACACCGGCCGCGACTTCGCCCACTATGTGCCCGAACCGGTTTCGCTGCGCGGGGGCGTCGCGCATGTCTTTCTCGGTCGGCTGGCTGGTAGTCGCTCACCCGTACATGCCTTTACTCCGCTGTTGGGGGCACAACTCGACTTGGAGGCCGGTGCAGACGTCACACTTGAGGTCCAGCCGGGGTTCGAGCACGTCGTACTGTGCGGCCAAGGCGCGCTCGCCATCCACGGAAGGGCTTTGGGCGTCGGCGACATGGGCTATCTGGGCCCCGGCGGGTCGTCGCTGCGACTGCGCAACGTCGGCGACCGACCCGCCCGTACCCTGCTGTTGGGTGGCACCCCGTTCACAGAGCAGTTGGTGATGTGGTGGAACTTCGTCGGTCGAAGCCACGACGAGATCGTCGGCTACCGCCGGCTGTGGGAGGACGGCGATGACCGTTTCGGCGTCGTTGCGGGCTACCGTGGCTCACCGCCGCGGCTGCCCGCTCCTCCCCTTCCGACGACCACCCTGCGGCCGCGCCCGCCGCCGGATAGAGCCGGATAGAAAGGAAGCCACATGACCACCGATAAGACCGGCGCCCAAACCGCCGTCAACACCGAAAACGGCAAGTACACCATCGCGGTCGAAGGCAAAACCGTCGGACACGCCGCCGTCGCCGACCACGGCAACCAGCGCGTTTTCTACCACACCGAGATCGACGACGAGTTCGGCGGACGCGGCCTTGCGACCATCCTGGTGCAAGAAGCGCTCGAAGCCACCCGCGCCGACGGCAAACGCGTCGTCCCGGTATGCGAGATGGTGGCCGGCGTGCTGAAAAAGCATCCCGAATTCGATGACATCACCGATCCGGTCACGCCGGACATCCTGCGTTGGGCAAAGTCTCTGCCCACGGGTTAGCGCACCTTTCGCGCTAGAAAAACCGGAATGAGCGCGGTCCGCGCCGCCTTACGATTACCGTCAGTGCCTGCGTGCCGCCGCGGAGTGAGAAGATGTGGCTCTCTACCGGGCGGCCGCGCTTTGTCGTGGGTGCGACGACCCGGCTTGACTAGGGCAGCAGATGGAAGGGGTGGTCGGTGATACGTCGTATCGCCGTAGTGCTGGCGGCGGTGACGCTGGCGTTGCTCAACGCGCCGCCCGCACTGGCGATCACGCCTCCGGTGATCGACCCGGGCGCAATGCCACCCGACGAAACCGGCCCCGATCAGCCGATGGAGCAGCGCAAAATCTGTTCGGCGCCCACGTCATTCCCGGATGCCAAGTTCGCCGACGCGCCCTGGTCCAACGTCTTCTTGCACGTCGCCGATGCTCAGAAATTCGCTACCGGCGCCGGGGTGACGGTCGCCGTAATCGACACCGGGGTGAACGCGTCGCCGCGGGTGCCGGCCGAGCCGGGCGGCGATTTCGTCGACAAGGGCGGCAACGGCCTTTCCGATTGCGACTCGCATGGCACCCTGACCGCGTCGCTGATCGCCGGCCGGCCGGCGCCCACGGACGCATTTGTCGGTGTCGCGCCGGAGGCACGGCTGCTGTCGTTGCGCCAGACGTCCGAGGCATTTCAGCCGGTCGGCGCGCGCGTCGACCCCAATGACCCCAACAGCACCCCGACGGCCGGCTCGGTGCGCAGTTTGGCGCGCGCGATCGTGCACGCCGCGAACCTGGGCGCCAACGTCATCAACGTCAGCGAAGCGGCGTGCATCAAGGTGACCCGACCGATCGACGAATCCATGCTGGGCGCGGCCGTCAACTATGCGGTCAACGTCAAAAATGTGGTGATCGTCGTCGCGGCGGGCAACACCGGCCAGGACTGCACACAGAATCCGCCGCCCGACCCGTCGGTACCCAACGATCCGCGCGGGTGGAAACAGGTCCAGACCATCGTCACCCCGGCGTGGTATGACCCGCTGGTCCTGACGGTCGGAAGCATCGGCCAGGACGCCTCGCCCAGCAATTTCTCGATGCACGGGCCGTGGTTGGGCGCCGCCGCGCCCGGCGACAACGTGATCGCGCTGGGCTACGACGGAATGCCGGTCAACGCGTTGCAAGGCCAGGACGGGCCGGTTCCGATTGCGGGTACGTCGTTTTCGGCGGCGTATGTGTCCGGGGTGGCCGCGCTGCTGCGCCAGCGATTCCCTGACCTTTCGGCGGCGCAGATCATCAACCGGATCACGGCGACGGCGCGGCACCCGGGTGGTGGTGTGGATGACCTGGTCGGGGCGGGTGTCATCGATCCCGTCGCCGCGCTGACGTGGGATCTTCCGCCCGGCGACAAGACCGCTCAGTTCAATGTCAAGCAGCTCCCGCCCCCGGCGTACATCCCGCCGCCAGACCGCGGCCCGATCACGATGGTCGTCCTGGCAGGCGTTGGCCTGGCGCTGGTGCTGGGCCTGGGGGCGCTGGGCCGACGTGCGTTGAGGCGCCGATGACGAGCGCGGTGTCTCTGCGGTTCACCACCGGACATGGGTTGGTGGCGGCGGCGGTTGCGCCGGCCTGCGTCGCGGCGTCGATGCGGCTGGGGTACCCGGCCGTGGGCATCACCCTGGCCGTGCTGGTGGTCCTCGCGTCCGTGGTGACCGTGCGCGGCAGGCGGCTGACCGGCTGGATTCAGGCGCTGAACGCGTGGCGGCGACGGCGCCGCACCGCTCCCCCTGCGCCGTCGGAACCCGCGGTAGGCGCCACCGTGATGCCCGGAGATCACGTGGCGGTGCGTTGGCAGGGCAATCACCTGGTGTCGCTCATCGAGGTGGTCCCCCGGCCGTTCACCCCCACGGTCGTGGTCAACGGGCAGGCGTATACCGACGACATGCTGGACACAGCGTTGGTGGAGCAATTGCTCTGGGCGCACTGCCCGAACCTGGCGGCAGACGTGGTATCGGCGGGCTACCGCGTCGGTAAGACCGCTCCGGCGAACCTGGTCGGGCTCTACCAGCAGGTGATCGGCCCCTACCCCGCCCCGGCCAACCGGCGGACCTGGATCATGCTGCGGGCCGATCCCGAGGTCACCCGCAAGTCGGCGACTCGGCGCGCTGCGGGCGTTGCCGGGCTCGCCCGGTATCTGGTCGCGTCGACGACGCGGCTCGCCGATCAGTTGGCAAGCCACGGCATCGATGCCAGGTGTGCGCGCAGTTTCGACGCCTTCGATCAGGCAACCGAGATCAGCTTCGAGAGGGAGACCTGGTCGGCGATCAAGGGGCGCAGCGCGTTCACCGCCGCGTACACCGCGCCGGGTGGGCCGGACGTGTGGTGGTCGGCGCAGGCCGACCACACCATCACCCGGGTGCGGATTGTGCCGGGCATGGCTCCCCAGTCGACCGTCCTGCTGACCACGCTGGCTAACCCCAAGACACCGCGGGGGTTTTCGTGCCTGTTCGGCGGGCAGCGCGCGGCGTTGCAAGGTGAGGCTCCGGTGAGCGATCAGCACCATCAGTTGCCGATCGGGTCGGCGGGCGTGCTGATTGGTGAGACGACGGAGCGCTACCCGGTGTACATGCCGTTCGACGACGTCGACGTGAGCATCAACCTCGGTGACGCCCGGCTGTTTACGCAATTCGTGGTGCGCTCAGCGGCCGCGGGGGCGGTTGTCACGCTCGAACCGAGGTTCAAGGAATTCGCCGGCTATGTGAACGGCCGCATCGGTCGAGTGAACAAGGTGGTGTGGCCGAACGCCACGACGTACCTCGGCCCGCAAAAAGGCGTAGGCCGGGTCATTCTTCGCCACAATTTCATCGACACTCCGCGGCACCGCCAATTGCCGATTCGGCTCATTCACCCGCGTGAGGAAAGCCGCTACCAGGCCGCGCTGGAGAAGTAGGTACACGAGAGGCCACGACGTGAACGTACAAGTCGAAACCGAATCCCTTCGCAAGAAGGCAGAAGATATCAGTTTGCCCTTGCCGGAGATCCCCGGTGGCGTCTTGACGCCTGACGAGCTCGAAATATCCGCCCACGCGACCAGCCAGCTGAATTGTTCATGGAATTCACTAACGCAGTGTTTGAAGGCGGGGGAGCGTGAAGCCCAGCGTCTCGCGTTTTCACTTCGAGCCGCGGCTGACGCGTATGACCACCAGGACCAGAAGTGCGCAGCCGCGCTCGACCCTGACGGAAACGGTAACGCGAACGTCGCCCCGGAACCGGTCAACTTCGGTGGCATCCCAGATTCCATGGGGGTGGAGCACTGGACCTATCCAAACCCGGGGGACTGGCATATGGCGGGGTCCGGGCAAGCTTGGGATAGCAGGGCGAGAGTAATTTACGCGGGGGACTTGCAGGCGTCAAACGTCCAGCGCATGGTGGATAAGTGGACTGAATACGCCGACATTCAGCTCGAGACATATAAGAGCCATTTCACTCCACCGCCGGATTGGTATGGCGACGCGGCCGAGCAATGCGCCGCCGCGATGCGGGCCCACCAAAACTGGCTGACTGACGTTCAGGCGAAGTGTAAAGACCTAGCTAAGCAGGCAGCATCCTTCAAAGCAGCGCACGATAAACTTGTCCAAGAACATCCCACAATGCAGGATGTAACAAATTACGAAAATGCCAGCGTTCTCGACCCCGACTCGTGGGGCGGGTACGCGCGTAATCAATACCGCTCAGACTTTGCGATGGCCCACTACCACGGTGGTGGCTCGCTCAGCCAGGTGAAACCCGATGACCCACCGCGTCTTTCGGGTCTGCCGCCTGTGACGCCGGGTGACATAAAGAAGGCAAACAGCGTTCCGCAGACACCCACCTCGCCAGGAGGGCCGGGCAGCCCCGGAGGTGGCGGTACTGGTGGAGGTGGCGGCGCGCCCAGCATGCCATCGGTGCCCACCCCGCAGATGCCGAGCACGCCAGAGATGCCCGGTGCTCAGCAACCGGCAGCGCAGACGGGTGGCATGCCCGGCGGCATGCCAAGCGGTGGCCAGCAGGGCGGCGGCAAGGGTGGCGGGATGCCTGGCGGAATGCCAGGGGGCATGCCCGGCGGCATGCCGGCGGCGGCGAAGCATACGCCGAACGTTCCGCAGGGGCCGAACCTCAAACCGGCCCATGCCGGAGGCGGCGGAGCCGGCGCCGGCGGGGGTGGCGGAGCCTCGCCGCTGGGTCCTGCGATGACGGCCAAAGCCGTGGCACCGTCCGCTGGCACTGCACACGGCGGCGGTGCCGGTGGGGCTGCCGGGCCGTCAAGCGGTGCGATGGGCGGCGGTGGTATGGGTGGTATGCCGATGGGCGGTCATGGCCAAGGCCAAGGCAAGGAAAAGCGTCGCACCCCCGGGTTGTCGCCCGACGAGGAACTTTACAAAGAGGATCGGGCGTGGACCGAGGGTGTGATCGGCAACCGCAAACGGAAAGATGCTGCCGACACTAAGGATTCGAAGTGACCGAGGAGATGCACCCACACGTCGCTGCTGTGCTGAATCAGGCGCAGCGACTGCAGTCGGTCATGGACGACCAGCTGTACAAGATGCAGAACGAAACATTCACTGCTACAGACGAATCCAAGACAGTCGAAGTGACCATCAACGGCCACCATTGGCTCACCGATGTTTACATCAAAGATGGATTGCTGCGGCTGGGAGCCGACATCGTCGAGCAACGAATCAACGAGGCTTTGCAGAAAGCCACTGGTCAGGCCACCGCATCGAGCCGGGCCGACCAGGAACGGATCAACGCCGTGCTGGCCGAGATCACCGACGAGCTTGGCGGCCTGGCCGGCGAGATTACTTGACAGCCGCAGCCCTGCCCACTGGCAACGAAGGTGGCCCACGGCTGGGTATCTGCAGCGTGGTCGAGATGGCCCGCCCGGCCGTGGGTTTGGGTGGTTATCCAACGACAATTCGGCATCAATGCGTATTGCGGACGAAAACTATCTGAGGATAGTTTTCCATCGCGACCACCGTCACACGGCTTTACAGCCGACGCACCACCGATGATTTCGCGTAATGCCATGTCCCACATGACCACAGATCACGCGCCGGGGCGGCGCCTATGGCTGTTCGCGACGAGTTGGCCATTTCACTTGTCATGTCCGGATTCAAATTTTCGTGCGTCGGACCGGTCGGTTCGTCTCTTAAGCTGGTATGCGGGTACTCGGGTAGCATCGGGCAGCAGTCGAGGGCGCCCCCGGGTTGCAAGTGGTGGCATTGTGAGTAAACAAGACCAGGAGGTGCGTGTATGAGTGTGCCGCCCCAGCCACCGCAAGGCCCGTGGCAACCTCCTCCGTCCACGCCGGGGCAGTCGCCCGCTCATCCAGCTGGCCAGTCGTCTCCTTACGTGCCGACGCCGGGGCAATATCCCTGGCCGCCATCCGGTCCACCAAAGAAGAACAACGGTATTAAGTGGGCATTAGGAGCGGTAGCGCTGATCGCCGCTATTGCGGTCGCGGTGGCGGTGACCCTCGCTGTCACCCGAGGCGGTTCAGGCGGGAGTCCCAATGACGGGCGCGGTTCGCAAACATCCTCGGATGTCGCCAGTACTAACGATACCGGCCCGGTCACAGTCATCACCGACGAACCGACCTGCGACAAATTCACGCCAATCAACAGCGGGTTCGCAAACCAAGCAAAAAACGGTTGGAATGACCGCGACCCTTCGATCCCTGTCGCCGATTGGTCGCCAGACCAGCGCGCTCAATATACGGCGATGGGGACCGCAATGCGCAACACAGCCGACCAGTTCGTGCATTTGGCGAGGCAGACACCGCATCGCGTGGTGCGTGAGTTTTACGAGCAATTCATCGCCTACGCGCGTGCCTATGCCGACAGCCTAGGTAACTACACTGCTTCGGATGATCACTTAGCGCTAGTCGCCACGAATGCTTCTTCTGCTATCTATTATGTCTGCCAAGCTATTTCACAAGGGTCGGCTAGTACGTGGGGTCCATCCGTTCCCGCAGCGCCAGCGCCATCGCACCCGGCGACGCCTAGGGATCCCGCAAATCCGCAACTATTTCTCAGTGCTCGCGACCCGATTTGTGACAACTGGAATGCCCTGGCGGACCGCTACCACTCGGACGCTGCCCCATGGTTAACACTGGATTCCCGAACTCCGGCGACCCAGTGGACCGCTGACCAAAAGTCGATCATCGATGGGGTGGAGCCGGTGATGTCGACGTACGCGGACAACGTTGAGCAACTTGGTCACCGCAGCAGTAACCCAGCTATTCAAGATTTTGCGACCTTCATAGCGCAATACCTTCGCGCCTATGTTCGGGGTTTGCCCACTTATATTCCGTCTGATAGCTATTTGGCCGCAGCTACTAACGCGACTAATGCGATTGTCGTGGAAGCATGTAAGTTTGTGGGGGGTTAGGCGATGACGACGATTCCGCAGCCTACGGGTGACTATGCAACGGAAATGGTATCCGGCTTATGGCCGGAAATTAATGAGGATGAGCTACAAGCTCGCGGTGAGGTGTTCACACAGGCTAGCTCCGAGTTAGGTCAAGTCATCCAAAATTGGGCTCGCGAGCATCATATGATTTTCCACGACAACATTTGGTCGGGCAGCGCTGCTACTGCAGCGGAAAAGGTGCTGGAGCAGCGGCTTAACGAGATGCAAGAAATGCGTGACAAGCTCGACTCGGTTGCGAAGTGGTATCAATCTGCCGCCAAGGCCGTACACGATACTAAGAGCAAGATGAGCGATGTCGTACAAAAGCATCAAAATACAATCAGGGGTTTCAGCGATAATGCTGCGGACTTAGACACGAAAATTCAGAACGAGATAACCGCTGCGTGGAACGAGAATTCTGAAATAGCCTCCGACGAAGGCTCCCAATTAGGACTCAAGCTGCAGATGCCGGCCCCACCTAAGCCGTCTGCGGGTAAACCAGGCGGTGGTACACCACCCGCCGATACTCAGGGGCAGCCACCGGTCCAGACATTCGCCACCAATAACGGCCCCGCAGGCGCTACACAACCCGGCGACCCATCACAACAACCGCCAGCGCAGACATTCGCCACCAATAACGGCCCCGCAGGCGGCAACGGCCCTGCTCCTGCTCCATCGCCGGGGCGGTCTACCGTGCCGCCCGTAGCCTCGGCACCCAGCTTTTCCCCGTCAGCTGCAAGTCCGGGAAGTACTCCGGCGTCAGCATCCGGTGCGCCATCCATGGGTATGACTAGCACTGCTAGTGGAGCACCGACTGCACCGACCGGGGCGCAGTCGGGTGCACCGCAGAATTTGCTGGGCGACGACCGGCGGGCAGCGGATTCAGGTTCCCCACAGAACCAAGATGCGGCAGCTAAGGCGAGTGCAGGCGGCCCGGCGAACACAGGGTTGCCGCCAGCGTTGGCCACACCGGCTGTGCTGCCCGCCGCTGCGGGCGCTGGTGCCGACGCCGCGACGGCTGCGGCGGCGGCCGCCAGTGGGGCTCCACCAGCCCCGTCAGCTCCGGTGGAGCACACGGGGGCGGTCTCGGGGACACGCGCTGTTGGCGGCGGGGGCCACGGCGGCGGAGACGGCGGTGGTGGCGGAAGCGGCGGTCTCGGCGGACTTGCTGGCGGCCTGGGTGGCCTTGCCGGGGGCTTGGCTAGCGGAGGCGGTTCTTCGTCGGGGACAGCGCCGTTGGGTCCGCCCCCCACACCACATCAGGCTGCGCCGGTAGGGTCCGGTGGCGGCCATCGCGGCGGACCGATCGGCCCAGGAACTCCAGGCACCCCGGTGCAGGGACCTGGCGGTCCCGGGGTGCATCCGGCGTCGACCAGCAATACTGGCGGTGACGCGGCAGCCCCGGCACCGGTGCCGGTGTCTGCGACGCGGCTTGAACGTGATGCGATCTTGGCGGCCACCACTGCCGACGCAGTCCGCCGTAAACACGGCGGCCACGACCCGATGGCATTGGCACATCGGATCGCCGCGGCACTCAACGCCCCCGACATGACGACTCAGATCCTTACGGCTAGCACGTTCTTCTGGATGACGGCGCTGACCGCTGATGGAGAAATCGTCGTGGCCAACAACTACGGGCTGGGCTTCATCCCGGATCGAGTTAACCTGCCTGAACCGGTATACATGGCAACCGCGGATCAGACGATCCCAGCCGCGGAACGCGCCCGCTGGGCCACATACCCGGTAGCTGCGTTGTTGGGTTGGGCCGCCCACCACGGGACCGTATTGCGCGCGGTGTTTGCCACTGCCGACCAGTTCAGTGGAATCGATCCCGGGGCTCCCAAGAAAGTAATCGAACCGGCCGACATTCCGGCTAGCGGAAAGATGCAAGGACGTTCCAGGCTCCAAGTCGTAGCACCATCATTAGCTTCGCAGCTAGCCACAGTCGGCGATCTGAACCTGGTCGATATGGTTCCCCCGGCGCCCGTCAATGCCGACCCGCCAGACGACCAGTCCGCCAAGTTGTGGTTTGAGGCATTCAAGCCGCTGACGTGGAGTTCCACAGATCGCGAGCAGTTGCACATGGCCCGGTTCGTGGAATACGTCGCGCACGTTAGAGATTTGACGCTTTATCAGGCCCATCACGCCGTCCATGCAGAAGCTCAACGCACGGCGGTCGCCGACTGGCTTTACTGGAACCACATTGCCGGGCTCGTCATTGATGCCCTCGCCGAATCGGCGCCGGTGTCGTAGCACAGAACGTCACAACTACAGCCGCCGGCGAGAAGCCGCATCACGAGACGAATGGATAGCGGAATTTCGCGAGTGCTTGACGTGGTGCTCTCACCCCCGTACCGGCGCCCAATGACACCATCGTCTCATCCCCGGTGACGTGGAACATCACGCGCCCCTGCGCGGGCTTAGCCTAAGCTGCTCGACGAATACATTCATGGCGATTGATGGCCACGGTAGCGCGAGGAGAATGACGGTGGCGCACGACAACGACGGCGGCTACTCCCCGGCGTCACCGGGCCAGAGCGGGCCGCAGGCGGCTTATCCGCCGTACCCGCCGCAGTACGGGCCAGGCCAGTTCGCCCCCCCACCGGGGCATGTGCCGGTCCCTCCGTATCCCGCACCGCCACCGCGGCCCCGCAGACGTCGGTGGCCCTGGGTCGCCGGTGCCATGCTCGCTGTGGCGGTAGTCCTGCTCGCGCTCGGCGGTTATGCCGTCACACGCGGTGGACCCAACAGTGAGCCGCAAACAATAAGCGTGACCTACGAAGTCACCGGCAGCCCGGGTTCGGTGCAAATCCGATATCACGACTCGGAAGGTCACTTATCCCGCCCACAAACCGTGAGCCCGCCGTGGCAGGCGCAGGTGCTAGTCCGCGAGGGAAGCAAACAACTCGTCTCCGTGTCAGGTGAGCGGGCGGACTCGTCCGACGAACCGTTGACGTGCCGCATTACCGCAGACGGCAAGTCGATCGACCGGAAGCAATCGGCTGGCGGATTCGTGTTCTGTGGCGGCTATGTCGGAGCCGATTAGCTAACGTCCAACCTGCGGTGTCTCGCTACCAATCCGGATCGCGGCCGTACCGGTGTGCGAATTCTTGTGCAGCGGCTTCGTCCGCCTGTTCCGGGGTGGGCATACCCAGGCCACGGGTCAGACTCGCGCTCATTACCGATGCGTCATAGCCACTTCCCCGCAGCCCTTCCACTAGGAAGGTGTGCGTGACCGACAGCGCTTTGAGCCGGGCCAGGTCCGCGATCGCCCGGATCTCTTGGGCGAGTTCGCGTTCCGTCATGTTCGCCACCTTCGGCGCGAGCTCGATATGGCGCACACATCCATTAATTGCAGTCGTCACCGCCACCGATCCAGATGGGTTGGTCACGGTGAAGAGCGGCGAAGTCTCCTCCTCCAACTCTTGCGCGGCGAGGCTTTCCGTGTATGAATCGGCTTGGGGCTGCTGCTCGTCAACGGCAAAAAAGTCCAGTGCTCCAAGATCGCCATGGCCAACGGCGTCATCATCGCTATCTTCGGCGTCGTCCCAGGGATCCCATGTTTGATTCACAATGACCCTTTTTAGCTAGTGAGGCGCTAATGGCACGGCAAGATACTTGTCAACTCAGCCGCCAGGACGCATCTGGCCGTGTAGTTTGTCCTTCTCGGCGGCGTCGATCTCGTCGTATTTGCCAGCGGCATGTTTAAGTTTCGCGGCGAGGTCCGTGGACGCCTCCTGTGTCCGACGGGCCGCAATAAACCGCTCAGACTGCGCCTCTTTGAGTGCATTGGCGGTCACCGCACAGATCGACCCGTGCGTAGCACTCACCTTCTCGTCGACCTTATCCACGGCTAGGGTTGCATCGCCGATTTCACGGGCCGCGTATTCCTGCAAGTCGGCCAACGAACGGATGTATTCCGCGATGATATGCAGATCGGTCATTGCCCTATTCTCCGGTCATCCATCAGTACTTGGCGACGAACTTGGACTCTCCGATGCTTCGTCGACAGGCCGCAGGGGCGCCCGCTCGCCACTTGTGCCGGAGGAAGCACCGTCGATGTCGTTCGAAACCGGTGGTAGTAGCGACTCGCCCGCGGTTGGGCTATGGGCCCGGTTCGGGGGCGCCGGGCGCTGTCCGGGCGTCTGGGAAAATTGACTCGCCGACACGCCGCTCCCGCCGCCGCCACCGCTGAAGTTCGCTGCATGGGCTGGTGCGCTAGCTCGGAGAGTCGATGCGGACGCGCTTGCTCCATGGGGGCCGGACCCCGGCGCCGTGCCACGGGATGACGGAACAGCTGGTGCGGGCACAGGATCACTGCCAGGCGGTGCGGGATTCTTCGGATCGCCGGGCTGGCCGGACCCTGGGTCCGGCTTCGAGGACAACCCCCCTGGCGGGTCGAAGTCATTGCTTGAATCCGAGACTACGACGCCAGAGGCCACTTGCTGATACATCGTATTCGTTACTTGGCGTAGCGCGGCGGCGTTGGCGTTAGCCTCGTTGTGCATCTGCCAAATCTTGGGCACGCACTGGTCCATCGCCATCCCGACATAGAACCCCTCGATCGTGGCCTGCAGGGCTTTTCCTTCTGGGCCGAGACTTCCAAGCCACTGGGTATGCGAGGCGACGTCGGCCAACAATTGGTGGTTGTAATGCAAAATTTTTCGAACGCCATTCAATTGGTCGGCCTCACGGCTCACGATCGTCGCGACCTGGCTATCGCCGTCCGCAAGTGTCGTCACCCAATTTACTTGCTCGCCGGTCCGCTCGTTGTAGGCCTTCGACGCCGTGCCGCCTTCCCAACCCTGCCCAGCATGCGCCTTCGCCAGCGTATCGTGGCTCGCCTTGAACTTACGAGAAGAATTTCCGAACGACTCCGCCCGCTCGGGATCACCCTCGCCGGTCGCCTTAAGCATCTTCTCGATAACCTTCTGACCGTTTCTGAGTATGGGCGTCGGCGCGACGGCCAGCCTGCCCGCATACTTCGAAACCGACTTAGCCGCGTCGGCGATCTTGTCCAGGCCAACCTTCTCGGCGACTTTCCCAACCCACTCGGCACCCTTTTCGACCTTCTCCGCCGTCTCGCTGACAACGTCACCGATGGCATCGAAAAACCCCATGTGCTTGTGCCTTTCGTCGCAGGTTGACGGTACCAGCACGACCTACGGGTCACGTGCGCCAATGATGCCGACCGCTGAGTTAGCCTCCAGCTGAAAAGGTGTCGCGTCGATCAGCTATTGATGGTGTCGACCAGTGCGGAAGCCTCAATGCCGCGCTGTTGCGGTACCTACAGATCGATCTCGCCTGGAGAGGGTACGTGCTGGGTGGGTGCCGGCTCAACTGGTGGTGAGAACGGCGGGCTCGGCAGGTCTGGGTTTTCCTCCAGCCGGTGGTAACCCGGCCCGGCGCCTTGGTGAACCGGTGCCGGCGCGGACTGTGGCTTCGCCTCGGGTGCCGCGCCCGGCTGCTGACCGGATTCGTCCGCGGGCTTGTCGTTCTGCTTCTCGTCCTTCGGCTTGTCGTCCTGCAGTTGATCAGCGAGCGGATCCTTGTTCTGCCCTTGCCCTTTGCCGAATTGGCCTGACATCTGGCTGAACTGCTGCACCCCCTGCATCACGGCCTGCGGCAGAGCTCCGGCCATTCCCGCCATCTGCATCGGTATCTGGCCGAGCTGAGAGGCCATTTGCATCGGCATCTGCATCAGCTGACCCATTTGCCCCATCATCTCGCCCATAGGGTTACCCGACTGGCCCGCGCCCCCCGATGTTGCGCTTCCAGGAGTACCGCTACCGGGCGCGCCGCCGGGCTGGCCTTGACCGTTCCGGTCGAACTGCTGCTGATTGAATTTGTCTCCCAGCCGTTGATCGGTTCCCGCGTAGCGGCGTGCGGCTTCAGCGAGATTCGCGACGTCTCGCTTGGCGCCCGCCTTGAGTTCGTCCAAGGTCATGGACCGACCACCGGCTCTTCGAGTTTGGGTACCTGAGCGGCGATCGCCGACGACAGCGGATCGCTCCCGGAAACACTGAAGCCCGGTGGAATCGTCGGGATCTCGTCGGCATGCATGCCTAACTTCGCCGCGGCCTGCGCCAAACGCTCTGTATCCACTTTCAGCGTCTCATGCGTCATCGCTAACCTCCCCGCCGCTGTGATTTTCTGTTGAGCAAATCCTAACCGGTCATACCAAGGTCGAAATGCAGCGATTTAGAGCCTGATATTCCGGATCAGGTCGTAGACACTAGCGATCCACAGCAGCAACGGAATAATAGCGGCGATCGCCGTGCCGTCGATCAATTCCAGAATTCGCTTCGTCACCGGCGAAACACGACCGATGCCGGCTGTCGCCCCGACTGCAATGACCGCGACGATTCCCGCGACAATGTAGATGCTCAGCATCACCCACGCGCTGTCGGGGTACCACAAACTCACCTTGGCCATCACACCGGTGGGTATCACCACCGCCGCGGCCAAAAGCGCCCACGCACACCATCTTTCGGCGTACAGCCGCGACCGGAACCCGCAGACCGATGTCACCAGCAGCGCCACCAAAACGCTGTGGACGAAGAAGTGCCCCCGCACCACCACCGCAATGGCGCCGACCGCCAAAACCAGTGTTCCCGCGGCAACGAACCCGATCAGCAGCTGCCGGGCCAGGCGGCTGCGCTCGGTCAACCGCGCGGCCGAGTCGGGAACCGACGCTATGATCGCTTGCCAAGTCGACGATTCTTCTTCGGTGGCATCGAGCGTCTCGACCGGATCGAGCAACTCTTCGTTGCCTACCGTCTCACCGGGTGCCGGGATCGGTGGCAACGCGATACGCGCAACGGCGACAGTCAGTTTGGCTGCATTGGTAACGACGAACAAGCCGAAAAGTATCGCCACTGGCGGCACCCAGCGCTGCGCGCCGTACCCGTAGGCGATTGCCGCCCCCACTACCGCAATCGCGGTAACCGTCACGAACGACGCCAGCTCCGCGCGCCGCCGCGGCCCACCGCGGGTCGCCAGTGTCAGCAGCAGCACCGCCGCTGCGCCGCCCGCAAGTTGCGGCGCGCCAAACGAACTGAAGCCGCGCGGTAGCGGGACCGCCAACGCCACCGCGCCGGCGATCACCGGGAATGCCGCAACCAGCAGGCTTTCCGCCATGTTCAGGTTTCCATATCGGCTTCGGGCGATGGCGCTGCCCGCCAGCAGACCGATACCCAGAACACCGAGCGCAGGAGCCCACCAAATCGCGTGTCCGGTTTTTGTCCAGCACAGCAGCGAGACGACTGTGATCGCCAACATCACAACCGGAAGGGCAACAACGACAAAGCGATTCAGCGCCACACGATCAAACTCAGGCGATTCGTCGAGCACTGCGATCGCATCAATGACGTCCTCGACCAGTGGCCGATACCGTTCGGTGCGCGCGACCGACACCAACGTGAGCAACGAGCCGTCGACCACACCTGCTTCGTCAAGTGATTGGTCGAGTTTCAACGGCGGAGCACCCGGGCGGGCGAAGGCCCACACGCCGGTCGCGGAGAAATCAAAACCGGCCAACACATCAGCCGGTGTGTCTTCGAGCAAATCGGCCAGCACAGAGACGGTTTCGTCGATGTAGGCCTCGATCGGCGTTGACGACGGCAACACCAGGTCCGTCATCCGCTTCCCGGTCAGAATCGTCACCCGGGTAGTCGCCGGCCTGCTCGGAGGTGTGGTGCCCGGCGTTGCCGGGGCAGCGGCGGGCGCGCTCACCGCCGTTCGAGCCGGTCGAAGTCGTCGGACAGGGCTGCCGCCAGCTCGAGGACCCTGCGCTGGAACGTGGAGCCCAACAGGTCAAGTTGGATTTCCGTCCCCGACGCAATGTGCTTGTCGTATGGCAGCACAAGGACCCGGCCGGGCTGCAGGTGCCGCTCGAATTGCTGCACCAGGTCGTCGACGTCCAGGTTCGGCTTGCCCGGTACGACGTGGTTGATCACGACGCATGCCCGAGAAAGCAGATCCTGGTAGCCGTTTTGGCGCAACCAGTCCATCGCGACCGCGGCCTGTCGGGCGCCGTCGATCGATGCGCTCGCCACGATCACGATGCCGGATACCGTCTCCAGCACGGCCTGGGTAGCCGAGTCGAACAGACCCGTTCCGCAATCTGCCAAGACGAGGTTGTAGTACCTCGAGACGATCTCGGTGGCGCCCTTCCAGTCCTCGTCGTTGAACGCCCGGCGCGCCACGCTGTACTCCTCGGAGGACAACACCTCGAGGTTCGAGGTGTTCATGCTGGTGTGCGCGCGAATGTCGTTGTACCGCGACAGCGACTTGTCGGCGAGCAGGTCTGCGATGGTGGCCGCCGACTGACGTCCCGTACGGTCGGCAAGATTTCCCGCGCCTGGGTCTGCGTCGATGGCCAGAATCCGATCGCCACGCACCTTCGCCAGCGCCGAACCCAATGCGACGGTCACGGCCGTCTTTCCGACGCCGCCCTTCAGACCCAATATCGCGATTTGGTACGAGTCACGGGCGTTGCGCCGGACTCGCATCTGCAAGTCCAGTTCGTAGAGTTCGTCGGGCGACAGGCCGAGGTTGACCCGCGTCAAGAGGTAGAGCCAGTGCCGCCAGCCCTGTTGCGACGGCATCTTGACCGCCGACTTGACGCCGACGTGCGACAGCGCGTCGATGGCGCGGTGATTGCCGATCGTGGCAGCCGAGGTCTGGGTCGGCTGGCTGGGCGGCGGTGGGGCAGCTCTCCATCCGGTCTCCGGCTGCGATTCGGCGAAGTGTTGGCTCGGCGCAGGCGCGGGCTGCATCTGCGGCGGCGGGGGCGGCGGTGTACGCGGCTGCTCATACTGTGCGCCGGCGCCTGCGCTCCTGTGCATCCCGGTGGCGCCCCCATTCGGTTGGGGGATCGGCATCTCCGAACGCGGCGGTTGTTGCTGCTGGGCCTGGGTCTGCCAGGCCTGTCCCGATTGTTGTCCTCCCTGCCCTCCGATGGGCATTGGGGGGACGGGCGCATCGGTGGGCGCCTGCGGGCTCGTCGGCATCGGAGCCTGGAACCGTCGGATGGACTCCAGATCCACCTGCGTCGTCGCGTCCCCGGGGGCATCTTCCGGGGCGTTGAAGAGCCGGTCATAGTCGGCCGACATGAGCACCTCTCAAAAGTCAATCGAAGTTGACAGGACGCACGTGGGGGGCGAGATCCCCCAGTGGTCGAACTCGCCCCCCACGCCCTGCCGTTCTAGGCAAACATACCGGTGACACCGGCTTCTGTCTGTCCCATTGTCTGACCCGCTTCGCTGATGGTCTGCGCAAGGTTCTGCAGTGCCGTGTTCAGCTCCATGGCGGTGTTGTCCCAGCGCTGCTGGACAGCCTGGTAGGCCTCCGAACCGGACCCGCCCCACACTGCTGCCAGTGAGGCGAGGGACCCCTTGCCCTCGTCGAGCAGGCCGTGCGTGGTCTGGACGGCGCCCTGGATGTCGCTGGCACCGCCCTCGATGCCGGCGAAATTCCAAACCTGTTCGCTCATGTTATAGCTCCGTTCTTTCGGTCTGTGTGGTGGTCAGAACTGGCCCATTGCCTGAGACAATGCCGAGTGCTGCTCTTCGTCCGTCGAGGTGTAGTGCGCACCTGCGGTGTGGATGTTCGACGAAATGTCGTTCAGTTCCTGGATCTGCTGGTTGGCAGCCTCCTGGAACCGCATCAGCGCTGCCTGGGCGGCGGAACCCGCTTGGCCCTGGAACTGCGGGGCCAAGGAACCCGCGACCGATTCCACGTGCGCGATGACGCCCTTGAGCTCTCCGGAGATCCGCTCGAAGTTGCTGGCCTCCTTGGCGAGGACAGCGGCATCGGTTTGCATCTGTGCCATGCTGGACTACTTTCTCTTTTCCTGTGTCCTCACCACGGAATGGCGAGTCTTTCCGGCCCGGATGGCCGGGAAGTCTTTGGTCTGCGACTACCAGTCGTCGCCTTCTTCTTCGCCCAGGTCCTGGGCGAGTGGTGCGGGCGCTTTCAGGCCCGCCTTCGTGCCGCCCGATTTCGGGGCCTGGCCGCCGAGCCCCATCGGGGGTGCTCCTCCACTGCCCCCGACCGGGGCCGCGCCCGCCGTCACCGAGGCTCCGGCAGCTGCACCCACGGGTTCGACGGCGGCCGGCACCGTGTCGACCTTGTCAATCAGCTTGGCCAGCAGCGGCGTACGCGGCGGCGACCCGCTCATGCCGGGCAGCGACGCGGCCCTCATCAAGCCGGCGCCGGCGCTGGGCCCCGTCCCACCCACCAGCGGGTGGTTCGAGACGGGGGACGTGCCGAGGAAGCCCACCTGCACGGGGTGGTCGCTCGACCCCAGGCCCATTTGGCTGAACATCGACGTCACCTGCTGCAACGGCTGGGTGAGCTGCTGCATGGGGCTGCTCACCATCTGGGTGAGCTGCTGCGGGATCTGCATCGCCTGCGAACCGACCTGAGTGCCAATCTGCATCACCTGCTGCATCACCTGCTGCGGGGCCTGGGTCTGCTGCTGCGTCGACTGGTTCGTTGCGGTCTGCCCGGCGTTCTCACCTATCTTTGCCGCCCCCTGGGCGTCCGTGGCCGCCATGTTGGCCAGGTCGACACCCTTGCCGCTGTTGAGCCCCACCGATTCGATCGTGGCTTGACCAGTGACGTGGGTGAACACCCCGTCGCGAATAACGGCGCCGGCCATACCCGCTGCAGCCTGACCCAACGCCGCCCCCAGCACGCCTTCCCCGACACCCGGAATGACGATCGGCGTCATCGGCATGATCGGCTCGAACATGACGTTGGCCGTGGTCTCCGCCTCATATGCGTACATCACGGAGGCAGCTAGGTCCCACATCCGGGCATAGTCCATTTCGTTGAACCCGATCGGCACGGTGTTGACGCCCAGGAAGTTGGTGGCCTCCAGAACCGCATGCGTGACGTGGTTCTGCACGATCTCCGGTATCTGCGGCGTGGTTGTTGCCGCAGTCACGTACGACGTTGCTTGCGCCGTTGCCTGCGCGGCGCGCTTCTGCGCCTGCATCGCCAGCGTTTCAAGCCACGCCACCATCGGCATGACCGCCGACACTCCGCGTTCGCTGCCCATCCCCGTCCATGCAGCGCTCATCGCGGCCAGGGCCGCGGCGAGTTCGGCTGCCTGAGCCGCCAACGCCGCCGCCCACGCTTCCCACCCGGCGGCGGCCTGCAGCATGGGCGCCTCGCCCGCACCGGCCTGCAGCTTGAAGGTGTTGATCTCCGGCGGATTCGCGACGAACGCGATCCCCACAGGGAGCCCTGGTGGCATGGCTTAACTGCTCTGCTCTGGACGTCGGTTGGTTGGCAGCGGTTCGCTACAACAGGGTGGCAGCCTCGGCGGCGTCGACCGCCGTGTACATGCTGGCGATCTCCACGTACGCCGCGCCGGCCCGAGCCAGCTCCTCCTGCGCGAAGGTGTGCAGCGCCAACGTCTCGACGCCCTCCGACGCGAAAGCCATTGCGGCCTGCGCCGACACCTCGTCGATTCCGGCTGGCACCAAACCCGTCACCGCCGCCGAAGCAGTGGTGCCGGTGGCCAGCCCCTGAGTGGCGTTGGCAATAACCTGCGCACCAATTCCGGCAGCTGCTGGGTCGAATGTCATCGGTTGCATTTAGCTACCTCCCCTTTACTTCTGTCGGAGACGGTGACCTGTGGGGGTCTGGCGGCATTGCCAATGTCTCCGGTTTTAAAGCTGTCGGACTGATCCTAACCGCCCACGGAGGGTGGTGCCGACACTTCTTCTGGAGGATCGACATACGCCGCCTGAATGACCTCTTTGCCGTCCGGTGAGACCAAAAACGCCTGGCCAGGGGGCCTTCTCTTGACCTTGATCTCCTGCGACGGGTACTCCTGCTTATCGCCGGACAGGAACAGAGTCGGCGAACCGGCGCCAAATGCGGCACCGACGAACTTGTCCATCGTGGCGCGATGCGCGTGGCTCATTTGACAGGTCACGATGATGTGCAAACCAATATCGGCCGACGCCGGCAATAGCGGTCCTAGCGGCGCCATCGGTGGGATTGCACCGCCAGCGGCCACAATCATGTGCCAGTCGTCGACCAGCAGGACGATGTCAGGCCCGCTCCACCAGGACCGTGACCGCAGCTGTGCCGTCGTCAGATCGGGCGGTGGCAGGCGCTTCCGCAGAATCTCAGCCAGTGCCTTGACCGACTCGTCCAGCGACGAGCTATTGCGGTTGATTGCCCCCGCCGGGAGCAGATGCGACTCCGGCACGGCATCCAGCAGGCCGGACCGGTAGTCCGCCAGCATGAAGCGCACCTGTTTGGGACTGTTGCGCGAGCAGATGGCCTGCGCGACCGCATGGGCGATGCGGGTCTTGCCTGACTTGGCCGCACCGAAGATCAGCATGTGCGGGGTCATCTGCATGTTGTTGTAGGCCACCGAGAGGTCGGCCTCGCGCACCCCGATGGGGATCATCCACCGGGTGCGGTAGTCGGCGTCGGGGCCGGGTGGGTTCGGATCCAACTCGTGCAGGTAGATGCGCTCCGGGAGCACCCTGACCTGCGGCGCCTGTTCGGTGTGGCGGGTCCCGATCTGCTGCACCGCTGCCGTGATCGCCTCGACGAGGTTGTCAGCGCTGTGCACGCCGTCCAGCCTCGGAACTCCCATCATCAGGTGATGTTTCTCCAGCGAGATCGCGCGGCCGGGACGGTTAGCCGGAATCTCACGGGTCATCCGGTCAATCTGGGTCTCGTTGATATCGCCGAGCCGGAATTCCACCTTGGTGCCCAGGTAGTCACGCACCCGCGCCTTGAGTTCCGTCCAGCGTGGCGTGGAGATGACGGTGTGGACACCGAAGGCCAGACCCTGGCCGGCGAGGTCCTGCACCATCGGTTCGAGATCGGGAAACTCCGCGATGAACGCCGGCCAGCCATCGATGACCAGGAAGACGTCTCCGAAGGGGTCTGCCGCAGCGGGATGGTTGGGGTCGTTCCGCATCTGCCGGTAAGCCGCGATCGAGCCCACCCGATACTGCTTGAAGATTTGTTCCCGAGATCGCAGCACGGCTTTCATCTCGGCGACCATGCGGTTGACCTTGTCGGGTTCGGACCGGGTCGCCACCCCACCGACATGCGGCAGATCCTCGAGATAGATCAGTCCACCACCACCGAGGTCAATGCAATAGAACTGGACGTCTCGCGGCGAATGGGTGACCGCTGCCGACAACACCAGGGTTTGCAGGAAGGTGGACTTGCCGGTTTGCGGTGCGCCACCAACGGCGATGTTACCGCCCGCCGCCGATACGTCGACGCCCCAGACATCCTGGCGGTGCCGGCGCGGCTCATCCATGATTCCCAGCGGGAAGCGCAGCGGCTGTCCGATGTCGCGCTCGACGAGTTCGTTGACCGGGACCGGATCCTTCAACGGCGGCAACCACATTCGGTAGGCGATCGCTTCGCCGGTGCCCAACTGGTCGAGCACGACCTCGCGCAGTACCCGCTGTTCCGGTTCGACTGTCATCAGCGCCGCTCCTCCTCATCGCTTCGCTCTGCATCGTCGCCGGCGCGGGTCATGACATCACCGCCCGGTCAAAGATGGGCGCCGCTGTGAATCGATGGATCTGTATGTCGCGTCTGCGCTGCTGCACGGGTGCTTCACCGTTTGTTTCACCGTCCTTGTGCACGGTGGGAACGTACGGCGTGCCGGTGTAGACGCTCTTGAACTTGACCGGGTCTTCCATGCCCACGCGCAGGAATCCGACACCACTTTCTTTGTTGGTGATGTATTGCGCCTCGGGTGTGCCGATCACCGCCTTGGATTCCGCAGAACTGGTGGTCCGCAAGGCGATTCGGTACGTCAGGTTGGGTTCGAGCTTGTCGATGCGCACACCGCCGGTGTTGAGCGACTGCGTAGCCAGCAGTAGATGGACTCGCAGCGACCGGCCGACGCGGCAAATCCGGTCGAACAATGCGATGAAGTCCGGATGGTTCTGCAGTAGCTCGGCGAACTCGTCGACAACCACGAAAAGGGTTGGCAGCGGTGGAAGGTCGGCGCCACGCTCGCGGTGCTTCTCGTATTCGGCCACGCCAGACAGGGCACCTGCGGCACCGACTTGCATGCCGGCCTGACGCAGAATCGTTTGCCTACGGTCGAGTTCGCCGGTCAGCACCTCGCCCATCCGGCTGACCAGCTCGGCCTCTTCCTCCATGTTGGTGACGACGGCCGCAGTGTGCGGCAATCGTTCCATGCCCAGGAACGTCGAGCCACCCTTGAAGTCGGTGAGCAGCAAATTGATCTGGTTCGGATGGTGGGTGGCGGCCAGCGACAGGATGAGCGTTCGGAGGAATTCTGACTTACCCGACCCCGTCGTGCCGATGAGCATGCCGTGCGGTCCGGCCCCGAATTCCGCGCCCTCCTTGATATCCAGGTACATGACCTCGCCGGTCTTGAGCTCATGCCCGAACGGGATCCGCAGCCGATCCTGGTCGGTGTCGGCGAACATTCGCCACCGGGCTGGCGTCACTTCTTCAATCGTCTGTGCCCCGACCAGCTGATGCCATTCGGTGGACACCTTCTTTTGGACTCGGGTGGTCTTGTCGATGATGGTGCCGGTGATGGACCAGCCCGCAAGTTTGCGAGCAATGCGGGTGGCTTGCTCAGGCGACACCGAGTCGGTTGCCGACGTCACCTGGCGGAACGATTGGTTGGGCAAGCGGTCGTCGGCGGTGCCGTCCTTGTCGACCCTGATGCGGTAGGCCGATCCGCGGTGGTTACCCAGCGTGATGACGGTGACTCCGGCCCGGCCGTCGACCGGGAAACCGGCGGATCCTCCGGTCAAGTCGATCACCACGATGTGCGGCCCGCCGGGACCCGCATCCGGCGTGTGCGGACCACGCGCGGTCAGATCGCTCAGCCCGTCGGGACGGGTGAAGATCATCCGGGTCGACCCGGCGGCATCGGTGTCGGTCTGATGCTGCACATGCGGAAGCCATTTCAGCCACGCCCAGTCCGGGTCTTCCGGGTTTTCGGTGAGCACCCGGATTTGCATTAGGTCCGGCGGATGGAACACGGCCAGATGGCAGATCATCCCGCGCAGCAATCCGGCCGCGCCGTCCGGGTCGCCTCCGATCGCGATGGTCGGAAATGTCCGCAACTGAACGAGTTTCGGGCAGTCGTGGACAAGCCCGTGGGTGCGCAGGAACTTCAGTACCCACATGTGGCTCACAGGCTCCAGGTGCGGTTGCGGCGCGGCGTCGGGACCGGCCAGCTCGCCGCCCAAGGCCGGCTTCAAAAGGCGGTCCACTGCGGGCTCCGAACCTATCCCGATGCGGGCGGCCGCGAAAAAGTCGGCGTTGGCAGGGCGGGACCACTGGCGATGAGTGCCGATCAGCGAAAGCAGGTCGTCCGGATGGGGTGCGTGATAGCCGAAGAATGTCACCTGTGCACTGGCCGACGACGTCACGCGTGTGCGTAGGCCCGCTAGGTAGCGGAGATACTCCCTACGGTCGGCGTTGATTTCGGGCACTTTCTTACCGCCCGGTCCGCCGCCGGCCATGAAGCCCACCGTCGCCATGATCATCATCAGCGGCATCATCAACATGTAGGGCGATAATTGCCGGACGCCGGTGAACACCATGATCGCGATCATCCCGAGCATGCCGCCGGCCATCACGTAGGGCAGCACCTTCTGGACGCCCGACGGAGGAATCTCGACGCCAAGATCCTCCGGCGGGGTGACACTGATCTCGCCTGGCGTCAGCCGTGGTCCGCGCTTGACGGTCGGAGTGAACTTCTTGGTAGTCATCAGCTCTCTCCCGGGACTTTCCGCGGCTTCGGGTCAGGGGGCAGGGTGTCGTGCTCCAGCAGTGCTGCCTGCTTGGACAGCACCGGACCGTCTACCAGCAACCGCACGATCTCCCATGGCGCCTTCTTAGGCGATGTCAGGCCCAGCGTTTTGGCGGTCTCCTGGTCGGGCAGGCCGTAGCGCACCCCCTGGGGATCGATGTAGTACAACGCCTCCCCGTGTTTGGGATCCGGCGATTGCAGTTGTACGTATTTCCCGCCATCGGTGAAAACCGTTGCAGCTCCGTCGATCTGCTTGATGCCAGTGTTCATGGCCGACGGCGGAATCGGCAGGTGCCGACCGCTTAAAACCGCGGTCTTCGGCGACTGGTCGCCAGCTTCACGCTCCCATGACCAGCACAAGGTGGGCGCATCCTGCCGGGCCAGGATCGTCAGCGGCTCGTCTGGCAGCGGCGAGGCGTACACCCGTTCGGGAATCCTGGCGACCAGGCTCGACTCGATCGTCGGAGGCGTGATCAACCCGAACGAATTGGTGGCGCGCAGCGCCGCCGACGTCGTCGCGTTCACCCGGGCTACACCATCGGGCAGAACCACGAACTTCTGCGGGCCCGACTCGCTCTGGGTTTGGAAGACGGACCCGATCAGCAAATTCTCCGGCAGCCCAACGGTATTGGGCGCGCCGGCGCCTGGCACGGGCGGCAGTTGCCAGGGCCCGACATCGGGTATGGCGTTGTACATCCCTTCGGACATGGGAGTCGCCTTGGCGGTGACCGGGATCCCGACGGCCGATGCGACGGCCCGATCGGTCAGGTTGATGACGTGGCGGCCGGTTTTGGTGACCACCCATTCCTTGCCGTGATACGAGGCCAGCAATGCCTGATTGGGTTGCATCGGACCGACGGACCGGTCTGTCGCCAAAGGCATTGCGATCACTGACGTATCGACCGCGGGAGCAACGCTCTCGGGGTTGGCGACGGTGTCACACAGCGCCCAGTCGGACGACGTATCAGCTGAGACCGGCGTGGCGTAGGGAGCACCTGGGATCCCGATGCGCTGGCCTTTTGGCATCTTGTCCAATTCGGCAGACTTCACCGCCGAGGGGTTACTGGCGCTCCCCAATACCAGTCGCGCAGAAGTGAGGTTGTAGACGGGATGCAGCTGGCCGGTTCCCGGTAACACCACATAGAGCTGATTGGTGGTGCGGTCGACGAGCAGCGTGTCGCCGCTGCGACGGCCCAGTGGTTTGAAGTACGCAAGCATGCCGGCGCCGAGCCCGACCAGCACCGCGATGACGATGCCCAACCCCACTGCCCGGCTGTAGAAAGCGAGCGGATCGTCGAACATGCGGGTATCCCGCCGCACGATCGCATGCTCGACGCGGCGCAGCAGAAATCTCCAACCGCTGACCTGAACCTTGGTGGTAAGCCGAAAACCCGCCATCTCTCACTCGCCGATATTGAGTCGTCGATGCACGGCGGCTATGGCTTCTGCCATGTCTTGCCCGTTGATCTCGCGCAGGCGGTCGACGTCCAGGTCGTCGATGTTGATGGCCTGCGCCAGTCGCATGTCCCGGTACTGCTCGGCGGATTCCACCAGTTGGCGTGCATAGCGGCCGTTACCCGCCACATCGAGTGCCGGTTTGTCTCCGAATGTGCGCTGACTCAGCAGTTTCGCCGCCTCCAGCAGATTCTCGGCCGCGTCGATGCTTAGCGTCGAGTCATTGGCTGTGGCAATCACTTTCGCGATCTCGAGGATCTCCTCGGGCGAATAGGAGTCGAATTCGATCCGGGTTGCGAAGCGTGACCGCAGCCCGTCGTTGACTTCCAGCAGCCGCTCGATGTCGGAGCTGTAGCCGGCGATGATCACCACGAGGCGGTCGCGGTCGTTTTCCATGCGGGCAAGCAGCGTGTCGAGCGCCTCGGTGCCGAACGGGTCGGCGCGGCCGTCTCGTTCTTGTACCAGCGTGTAAGCCTCGTCGATGAACAGCACACCGCCGACCGCGCGGTCGATTGTCTTAGCGGTCTTGACTGCCGACTGACCTTCGTATTCGGCGACGAAGTCCTTGCGCGAAGTCTCGACGAGCTTTGGTTCGGCGATCACCCCGAGCCCGGCCAAGATATTGGCGACCACCCGGGCTATCGTCGTCTTGCCCGTACCTGGCGGCCCGGCGAAGATCATGTGCTTGCTTGCCTGGGCGACCTTCATGCCCTTGGCGGCACGAACTTTGGCCATCTGGGTCGCTGCCCGGTATCTCTCGATCTGTTCTTTGACCCGGCCCAATCCGATTTGACGGTCCAATTCGGCCTGAGCCTCGGCAAGCAGCTTCTCCTGACCGGAGGTGTCGGCGACAACGCTGGACGGGTCCCACGGATCTTTGCGGGCCGCGATCTTTTCGGCGCTGGTGGGCACCAGTCGGTAGCCCGGATCTCTCAGTGCTGCAGCAACTTTGGGCTCCGGATAGTTTGCCTGCAACCATTCCAGCAGCGGTATCGCGCCTTCTTCGTTGCCCTGGCCGCGCCGAACCATGGCCAGATACCAGGCGATCGCGCGTCCACATGCTTGACCGGCGGGCGAATCGTGCGTCTCCGTGAGCCGCCGCTCAGCCTCGCTGTACAGACCCAGGTTGGCCGCCGCAACCCCGTGGGCAACACTGGCGGCAGCAGCCAGGAAGCTGTCGGTCCAGGTTGAAGACCCTCTAACCTCGTCGATCACATCGGTCCAGCGCTCCGCTGCGCCGTAGACCACCGCCTTGACCCATGAGACCAGGAACTCCGCACCGCTGGCCGGGGCGCTCTCCAAGGCGTCCATCGCGTCGGCGAAGCTTCCGGCGGAAGCTTCGCTGACGGCAAAGCCCAGGGTGATCGCCAGGGGAGAGGTAATCGGGTACGTGATGTCGCCGTACAAGCCGCCGATCGGGACTCTTGCGTTGAGTGCGTTCATCGAAATTTCCGCAGCCCCGGCCAGTCGCCCGAAGTTCATCCGCGAGTACCAGGCCCGAAACATCGTCACTCGGTCGGTGTCGCCGCACTTGATCCGACCGATCCACGCATCGCAGGCGGACTCGTCATAGTTCGTGATCTCGGTGAACAGCTCCATGGACCGCGCCGGCGACATCGGCAGCATGCTCACGGCGCTGGCGAACATATTGGCCAAATGATCAGTCATGGTCACCTGCATATCGTGTCGCGAAGACCTGTGCCGTCGCCGCTGTTGCTTCCTCTGGCGTCGGCAGGTTCAGGTCGCGGGTAAGGAAGTCGCGTGTGGTCGCGTTGTCTTGCCCGAGTTCACGCATAGCCTCGGAGATGAATGCGTACTGCGCGGACCGCGCCTTCTGCCTGGCCAGGTCCGCGATGACGCGTATCTCTTCAGCAAGATGCGCTTCGCTCATAGTCGTCACTTTCGCCGTCAGATCAATCC
The DNA here is from genome assembly GCF_002101595.1 of Mycobacterium celatum. Taxonomy (GTDB): domain Bacteria; phylum Actinomycetota; class Actinomycetes; order Mycobacteriales; family Mycobacteriaceae; genus Mycobacterium; species Mycobacterium celatum. The sequence continues at coordinate 44,844 of NZ_LQOM01000050.1, read as the reverse complement.
GCTGCACACGCCCATCCATATACGCCGTCACCGTCACCGTCCCGGGCGGGTTGGTCACCGTGAACAGCGGCGATTGAAGCTCGTCGTCCTCCTCTTCGGGGGTGCCGAAGGCGTCCAGGTCGCCGTCAGTATCCCCCGCCTCCCCGGTCGGGACATACTCGTCGAACACATCTAGCACGGACTCCTCGGCGCCGTCATCGGCGACGGAGAAATCTAGGGCGGACAGATCATCGTGATCGTCGTCGTCACCCTCTAGATCGTATGGCGGAACGCCATCCACCATGCTTCCTTCCCAAACCCTTACTGTGAGTACTCGGCCTCGGTCGGATCGAACCATCCACCCGAGGGCAAGAATCCCACCAACCCCTCCAGCGCGCGCTGGAGATTCTCGTTTGTGCCCGGCAGGAAACTGCCGTAGAGCTCACCGTTGACGCGACGCGGAATCGAGACCACTCTGCCCTGTCGCGAGTCCGCAACACCGGCTGCCAGATCGGTAGTCGTCGTCGTGCCGCCTGGGTGGCGTTCAGTTGCGGTGATTTCGACCCAACTGGTCGGGTTGGCGATGATGTCGGCGTAGATGCGCGCCGATGACGGAGCGACGCCGTACTGCGCGATCTGGGTGGGAGTCGTGCACTCGGCAAGCTTGCTGGCGACTCCGGTGAGCGGTTCGACGTCGGCGGGTTCGGCGGGCCCCAGGACGGTGGTCACCATGCCGGCCAAGCCGACCTGCGGAGCCACTAACTGGAGCACCAGCATGTCTCCGTCGCGGGCTGCGACCACATGGCGTTCGCCTTTGCGGCACACGACAAACCGCACCATGGTCCCGCCGTTGACGTCGCGGCGCCACCACCTGGCTTCCAGTGTCCGGTCTGCCCTGCTGAGCGTGTCGACCATGGCCGCGACCGCCGGATGCGGCGTGCCGTAGAGGTCGAGAACACCCTGATCGGTGAGATCTCGTCGCACTTGGTCCCAAACAAGATCTCGCAGCTCCAACTGGGGGATATTGGGCCGGATGCCCAATGAGATCGGGAAATCCACCAAGTTCAGGCGGTCGGCGATCACCAACATGCCGTCGATGGTCACCTCCACCCCGACAACGTCGTCGATGTTGGCGCCCGCGCGGTCGGTCGTATACGAACTCGTCATCGTCTACCTCGTGTGCATCTGTCCGTCGAGCTTGCCGGCCTCGTGCTGGTCGGTGCACTGATAATTAGTTGCCGCCATGTTCAGCTTTTCCGCGAGGTCGGTCGATACCGCTTGCATGCCGGCGCTCGCGGCGCTTCGGGTTTGTTCGGCCATCATTACCGCCGCCGTAGTTCCGGCGCAGATAACCCCGTGGTTCACCAGCATCGAGCTGCTGACACCTTGAGCTGCCGCTGATGCTGCTCCGACTAGAGACGCGGCTTGTTGCTGTTTGCTCGACAGCTCGTGCAGTTCTTCTGTTGTGACTTGTAACGGGTCGGTCATGGATAGACCCCCCTCTTCCTACTCGTTATCTACAACTGCCTTATTTACAACTGCGCCGACGCGGTGGCGTGCGGTATCGGTGGATTGACCGATCCAACCTTAGGTTGCCCGCTCCTCCACCTGATCGGTATCGGTCTCGACCTCGTGGCTAACGGGCGCGCGCCCCATCGGGGGCAGCTTGCTCGTGTCGGGTCCTGCACCGGGAACCGTTTGTGGTCCAGGAGGTTTCGGGACACTGGGCCCCGGCCCTGCTCCGGGCGTAACCGGCTGCACCGGTGGGGTGGTGCTTGCCAACCCGCCTCCGCCTGTCTGCCCACTGAATGCCGTCGCTACCGGCGTGGGGCCACCGCTCGGCGTAGTGGTCACCCACGGGATGTTGCGGGTGGACGGCGTCCCGGGCGACGTTGGCGTGTCCGGTGAGCTGGGCGTGGTGGGCTGGCTCGGCATGCCGGGTGCGCTGGGAGCGCTCGGAACAGTAGGCATCCTGGGCGCGCCAGGCCCGGTCGGAGCGCTGGGCGTCCCGGGTGTGCTGGGCTCCCCGGACTTGCCAGGCCCGCTTGGCGAACTCGGCTTGCTCGGCCCACTCGGCGACCCTGACCTGCCGGGCTCACCCGGCGAACCCTGCTTAGTCGGCCCGGTTGGCGAACCCGATTTGCCCGGACTACCGGGCGTAGCAGACTTGCCCGGGCCACCCGGGGTGCCATCAGTCCCCGGCGACGGACAGAAGGCAGACGGCGCGCCGGTTGGGCGCGCGGTGGAGGCCACCTCGTTGTATTTGCCGATCACTTGCTGCACTTGCATCGCGTTCTGCATGGCTTGGAAGGCCATCTGGGTCATTCGTGCGTAGGGGAGGGGCATCGCGCCAGCCACCACTCCCGTTTGGAATGCCAAAGACATCTCTGGGCCGACCACAGGTACGGCATACATCGCGATGGCTGCGGGAATGCAGACCATTAGGAAGTCCGATGCGACGTCTATGCATGTCTGGGTCTGGGTGAGCTGGCGCGCCTCTTCTTGCACAATCCCGTGCATCATGTTGTCGGCGTGCGCCATGATTTCTGCGTGGCCTTGTTGTTTGGTGTTCTGTTTGGTATACGCTTGCGACCCCGCGCCTTCCCAACCGTTCGGAAAGGCGGATTCCAATACTTCGCAAATCTGTTGGAACTGTGTCGAACCGTTACCGAATCGGTCACCTGAATCGGGGTCTCCAAAGCCCAGCTGGAGGCTCATCAGGGTAAGGGCTAACAAAGCTGCATCAATAATCGGGGTCTCCGCGCCAGCTAGACCGCTTACCCACTTTGAACCCGCTTTGGAGAATAGCTGTTTTCCAAACTGCTCGAGACCTTCGATTCCAGCTTTCTTCCCGGCGGCCTCCATCAGCCTGCCGGTCGTCTTTAGCATGTCCGGCAGACTCTTTAGCTTCAAGCCCTTACCGAGGCCACTCCCCATATCGCCGAAGAGGTCTACGATGTCTTTCGGATTACCGTCCAGCGCACCCGTCAGATGGTCGAGCGCTTTCCAACCATCGTTAAGGTTATTGAGTGCTTTACCGCTTTTGCGGAAAGCGCTGCCGCCGCCTGGATCCAGCAGTTCTGAGAACTTTTCAGGTACTCCTAATAAGTCATAGAACTTCTGCAGGCCTGCATCCTCATTCGGACCATCACCCATACCGGGCAGCTCCCTTCGTCGGATCACAGCGTATCAGCGTGCCGATGGTCCCCCGTGCATGAATTTGGCGGGCGGCATCCCGCTCAAGCATCGCTCTCATCCAAAAGAGTGCGACGGCGGCTTTGGCCAAAGGGCCAGCTAGTCGGAGGGATAACGGCGCTAGTCCCAAAGATGTCCACTTCGGCGCGCGGTGGCCTCCGCACCGCGATCTAGATGCACGGGTCCACGCCCAGACGATGCGATGGTGTGCTTTGCAACGGATCGATACGGTCGCTGCACCCAGGGCGAAGTTATGAGAAGGTATCGGTCATGCCATGGTATCCGGGTCCGGACGGTCATTACATCACCAGCTTCTGGGATGGTCAGCGGTGGGCGATATCCCTTACCAACGACCACCTAACGCTTCAAGGTCAGTGGATCGCGTTCAGCGATATTACCCAAGTTGCGTACTGGAACAGGACAATAATCGGTGTACCCGGTCCAGCAAATAATTACGGCAGCGGAATGTATATCTATCGAGGGTTTTCTGTAAATGATTCTCGTGGAAATAACTATACTCTCAACTTCGACAATCCGGTGGCGAGAGATGTACCAGAAAACGAGACAGCGTGGAGAGGATTGGCTGACATCTCTCGTCGGTTTATTGAACCGCAAGTCTCCCACCGTATTCTTGGGTCCCTGCGCGAGGGAGAGGAGTATACAATCGATGACGGCGGGTGCTTCATTGCACTTTCGAGTTCAGGCTTCCGTGGGAAAGTCTTCCGCACGAAAGCATTCTCCTGGTCCGACTTTTACCACGTCGAAGTTAACGCTGCCTTCAATAACATGTCTCCCGGCAAGAACCACGGACAGGCAAGGGTGTGGGCGCAGGTAGGGGAGAAGCGGAAGACGCGCCTAGTCACTGGCCTGGATACGACAGTGCCGAACGCGGTCGTATTGGCGACCCTAATGCCGATGTGCGCGGCTGCTTTTGCGACGCAAATTGTTTAGCCCTGGCTCAACGCCAGCTGATCTGGGCAATCAGCGATTCGAGCGCATCCGCGGTCGCGGCAGGTAGCGCTTCCTCTGTCTCCGCGCGGACGATCACGTCGTCGGTTACGCCTGCCGCCTGCGCGGTCTCCGATATCGATAGGTTCGCCCGCCGACGCGCGGCATACAGCCGCTGCCCGAGCGTCGCGCCCGGCGCCGTCGCAGCCAGCATCATCAGCTGGTCGTAGTGGTGACGTACCGTGCTGAGCGCCTTGATCAACGGCGGAGTGACCTTGCCGATTTGCGTCGCCCGAACGGCAACGGCCTCGAGTCGGCGCAAGTCCGCCAGGATCGATGTCACCCCGCCAGTGAACTCGGGATCCTGCACCGGCGGCAGGGCGGAGATCGCCAGGCTGCAACTATCTACCGCGGCGATGACGGCCTGCGCGATCAACGGCACTTGATCGTCGCCGGACAGAATCTCGGTGACCTCTTCACCAGGGACGGGGCCGCCCTCCCGGATGCGCGCAATTGCACCGGGCGGCCAGCGCAACACCTCCTCGAGCTTGGCCCGGGTGCGTTCCCGCGGCCAGCTACGACCCTTTTCGAAAGCGATGAGCGCCCCGGCGTTGATGACCCCGTCGGCAGCAAGGCTGCGCTGACTGATGTCGAGCTCGCGGCGACGTGCCGCCGCCGCCGCGCCGGCGCGGACCACACCGGGGTCTAGGTCATCGATCTGCCACGTGCCAGTGACATCGAGGTCTTCGGGCTCGCTGGACCGCTGCCGGTCTCCGGGTTTATTCTGCTCGACGACCTCGAAGGTCAACGGCCTGCCTTGAGCCGGGTCGCCCAGGCGCACTGTTGTCCTACCTTTGACGGCTACCGAGCTCGTCCGCAATCCGTCGACGAACATCCCGTAAGGACTGCTGTCGACGACCCGCCACTGCCCGTCGATGGATTCCACCTTGAGGGCAACCCGCGGATCGTTGATCTGTACCCGGTCCTCTGGGTTCCTACCGATTGTCGCCACCCCGCGACCGGCCTCGATCGCATGCGATTTCTCGCCGTCCTGCACGATCAACAGGGTTGAGTCGGCAGTCGGCTCGACGTTGGTCATCTGAGGGGTTCCTTGGGATTTCGGTTGGCTTTGGTCGCCGCTTCGATGGTAACCGTTGCACGCCGCTGTGCGCTATGGCCGGAGCTACGTTTGTTAGGCGACGCACGTCTCTCGAGAAGGGGTGCGGCAGCACGTAAAACCGTCTCAGCGCTACGGCTTATGCCGCGGAAACCGGCGCGTGTCTTCGCCGCTGTCGGCGTCGCCGATGTGTTGTCCACCGGCCCCGGCCGGGCGGGCGTTCGGCGACCACTTGCGTCGTCCTATCTGCATGTGAACTGCTATGACGCCGTCGTCGTCGCGATGGCGCCGGCAGGCCAGCCCGGCCCCGTGCGGCAAGGCGGCCGCCAGGCATGGCCGACGTGACGTTCGGGGTGCCCTTCGTAAAGTGTTGCGCCGACCGTTGCAGGGAATGTAGCGGTAACTGTTGCACTGCTACGGTTTGTGCTATACGCTTCTGAACCATCGGCCGTGAGACCGCGGCACTTATCGAAGGAACGGGACACATGACCGCAACAGCTCTCTACGAACTCCCGCTGGGTGCGTGCACACGAGACCCGGAGCGTTGGACGACGATCCCCGACGAAGAGGCCAAGACGATCTGTCGGTCTTGCCCACGTCGCTGGCTTTGTGCTCGAGAAGCTTGCGAACTGCCTGGGGTAGAAGGCCTTTGGGCCGGAGTGGTGGTTCCTGAAACGGGTCGTGCACGGACGTTTGCGCTGCGCCAGCTCCGCTCACTCGCCGAGCGCAACGGCTACCCCGTGAGGGACCGCAAGGCCTGCCCGGTCCCCGCATAACCAAGTCGACGCCCCGCCGCCAAACGAGGGGGTGGCAGCGAAGCGTCGCATATGAAACCGACCCCTGCGGATAACCGCAGGGGTCGGATTCTGTCCGGGGTCGGGAAGTAGGGATTCCCGGCTTAGCCGTTGCGGCCGGCGCCGCCCTGGCCCTGGCTCCCCGCCGGGGTCGCCTGGCTTGCCCCAGGTGTCGGGGCCGTCGGGCTGCCGGCAGTCGTATCCGGGCTGCCCGCAGTACCGGGCGCCTCTGGCGTGCCTCCCGAAGAGGGCGTCCCCTGGCTGCCGCCCGGCTGCTGACCACCAGGCGACGTCTCCGGCGCGCCGGATGTGGCCGGAGCAGGAGCTGCCGGCGCACCTGCTGCTCCAGGTGCTGCAGGTGCTCCCTGTGCCGGGGCTGCCGGGCTACCCGCCGCCCCAGGCGCTGCAGGTCCAGCAGGCACTGCCGGGGTACCAGCTGCCCCGGGCGCGGCGGGGCTGACGGCCGGCGTCGCAGCGCCGCCAGCGGTCGGTGGCGTTCCCTGGCTGCCAGCCGGAATCGGCGTCCCCTGGCTACCGGTGGCTGTAGGTGCCGCAGGGTTGCCGGCGGGCGTAGCCGCCCCCGGCGTCCCGGTCTGCGCAGGCGTGGTGGAGTTGCCGGCGGGAGAAGGTGTCGCACGTCCACCGGTTCGGCCTTGCGGCTGTGACGACTGCACCCAGGATGCGAGTTGGTTGCCGCCACCGTCCGTGTACACGACCGAGTTCGGGTTGTCGCCGGTCACGTCGAAATAGATCTTGCCGCTGGTCTTTTGGCCCTCCGCAAGACCGGCCGGGTTGACGCCCTGCGGAGTGGCGACCTGGTACAAGACGTGGTACGTCTGGCCACTCGGCGACACCGCGTTGAAGTTCGACACGATCGGCGTGGCCCCGCCCTGGATGGCCTCATCGGTGGCGGTGGCTTCCCACAGCGTGCCGTGCGGTTGGTACGGAATGCTGTCTGAGCTCGGCTTCAGGTCGGTGACGGTCCAGCCCTGAACATTGGTGCCGTTGACGATCTTCGCCTGGCTGCCCAGACTCTGGCTGCTGGTAGCCGCGCCCTCATCGGCCGAAGCGAACGATGCGCCAGCGATCCCGATGGCACCTGCGGCGGCAATGGCTGCTGCTGCCAATGCGCTGGTTCTGATCTTCAAGATGATTCACTCCTTTTTCGTCTTCAATCGTCTTCGGTGGCGGCTTCGCTGCGACGGATTGCTGCCAACACCGGCACATTATGCCGATTCTGTGGAGCCTAGATGTCGCCAGCGCTAATTAACACCCCTGTTCTACCACCCGCCCCGGCAGCGTCGCGCGCCGCTTGTATCCGCCGTCCGCATTGAACCGGGCCGGCGACAAGCGTCATGAATGCGTGCTCCACCACATATATAGCTGCTCGAGAGTTGGCCCTTGCGGCTCACCTTGGACCACACTGACCAGCTGTTCGTCGTCATTGGTCCACACAACCGCCGGGTAGCCCTGCTGCATTGCGCATAGCAGCATGCCGCTGACTTGGTCCGGTGTGGCGTTTCGGTGCCAAGGGCCCGGTGATTGTATTCGGCCGGGGCAGTCGACGGGTGCGGAAGTCTTGACGATTCTGTCGAACGCAGCACGCGCCGTCGCTTTGTCGGGAAATAGTGCGTAAGTTGCCGAGGGCGGCCCGTCCGGATCGACATTTTTCCCGCAGGACACCTTGGCGAACGCGTCTTTTGGCGGCGTAATCGGCTTGCAGACGTCGGGCGGGTAGCCAGGAGGCAGCATGCCGAACAGCCGGGCTTGGGATTCGGCGGGCGGCGGTGTGGACACCGTCGGCGACGACGCAGCGGTGGGGGAGGACGTCGGCTCGGGCGTGGGTGACGGGCCCGGTGAGGAGTCCGAGGGGAGTAGCAGCCAGACCAAGCCGCCGATGGCGACCACGGCCGCCGCGGCCGCGACCAGGGGAAGCCGACGGTTTTGTTTACGTGGCCTGCGGGGCGCGGGGCGGCGTGGGGGGATTCCTGTTGGCGGAGCACCGAATTGGCCCGGCCAGCTGCTCCCAGCCGGTGTGAAGGAAGGGGCGGAGCGGGACGTTTCGCCCGGCGCGGGACCTGGGTGCACGGGCCCCGCAGCACCGCCGCCACCCCATCCGGGGCCCGCGGGCTGCGGCGGTGGTGGTGGTGTCGGGCGGGGCGGCGCCTCCGTGCCGCTCGCCGGACGCGTCGAGGGTCCTGGCGGGGGCGGCGGTGTGGCTGGCGGCGGAGGCGGGGGAGGCGAAGGAAGGGGTCGTGCTTCGAGATCGGGAAGGGTGGCTTCTTCGCTGCGCTCGATGATGTCGCCCGCGCGATCCTGATCCCGTGCGCTGAGCGCCTCGAGCGCTGCCTGCGCCAGTTCGCCGGCGCTGGCATAACGGTCCTTGGGGTCTTTGGCCATACCGCGAGCGATCACCTTGTCGAATGCACTCGGAATACCGGGGTGCAGTTGACTCGGGTGCGGAATGGGCTCCATCAAGTGCGCGGTAATGAGCATTCCCGCACTGTCGGCCCGATATGGCGGCGAGCCGGTCAAGCACTCGTGAAGTACGCAAGCCAGTGCATAAACGTCGACGCTGTGGGTGACCTCGGCATTGGTGAAACGCTCGGGAGCCGCGTATTTCCACGTGCCCACCGCGCTGCCCGCCTGGGTCAACCTCTCGTCGGTGGTGGCACTTGCGATGCCGAAATCGACCAGATAAGCGAAATCGTCGCGAGTGACCAGAATGTTTTCCGGCTTGATATCGCGGTGTATCACCCCGGCGGCATGGGCAGCATCCAGTGCCGAAGCGGCCTGGCGCACAATTGCCACGGCGCGCGGCGGAGTCAATGCACCAGACTCTTTCAATAACGTCGCCAAATCGGTGCCCTGGATCAGGCGCATATCCAAATACAGCTGCCCGTCGATCTCGCCGTAGTCGTGGACGGGAACCACGTGCGGCTCTTGCAAGCGGCCCGCAGTCCGGGCTTCGCGTTGCAGTCGTTCACGGAACACCGGATCCTGGCACAGCGCCGGGGAGAGCACCTTCAGCGCGACGACCCGTTCTTTTACCGTGTCCTCGGCCTCATAGACCTCGCCCATCCCGCCACGCCCGAGCAGGCGTGTAAGGCGATAGCGCCCAAATTGTGACCCCACGCGCGAACCCTGCGCGGTGTCGCTCATCGCCGACTCCTTAAGTCAACCCACGACCCCACCGACAGCGGCGAGACGATCTTCCGGCAGACATGCCGACCGCGACGCCAGGGTGCGTCAACTACGACGGTAATTCCTCGGCACTTTGGTCACACGGTTACCGTAGCAGCCGCCCTAAGGGGGCTACTCAGCTCTTAGTTAGCACGTCAAGTCGGCGCCAGTCAGGCAGATAAATTTTACGGGAGGCATTCAGGCGGGCGCGCGTTGACGTCGGCTGCCGGTTACGTCAACTCGGTACGACGCCGGCTGGGCTCGGGCTCCGGCTCCCCGTCGCGGATCGGCGGGCGCCCGGAGTGCGGCCGACGCATCCTGACGTCAGTGGGCTCTTCGAGCTGTCTGCTGCGCCACCGATTGCGAATTTCCTGCGTCGCGTGCTTGATCCGGTCGATCTCGCTGCGCACGTCTTCCGGTCTGGTTTCCTGACTGGCGACCTGAAAATACGTCAGCAGGCAGCGCAACAGCTCCAGCTTCTGCTTCTCGCGCTTAGCCAGGTCGTGCGACGTCATCAATTCGATCCGCTGCACCGGGGGCAGCGTGCCCCAATCGAGCACCACTTTCGTTTCGATCGGTTTGCGTCGCCGCGCTCTGAAATTGCTCCACCGGCCTTCCGGAGCCGGACTGTCGTAGTAGGTGACCGTTCCGGTGAAAAGCGATGCAATAGCACCACCAAGTTGATGACGATCCAGGGCCGAATCCCACACCGTGCGCCACTCCTGGCCGGGCGCCAACTCCGGCAGCTCCTCGGGCAGATGCAGTTCGGTGATGTCGACCATGCCCTCGTAGGCGTTCTCGTACTCGGCGACGGTGGGCGGGTTGTTGAACTGGAACCGCACGTCATACGCCGTCCGTTGACCGAAGTTCCTGACCACCAGTTCCACGAGATGCCAGTCCGCGGCGTGCGGCTCCATGAACATGGTGACCTGCGGGCGGTGGTCTTCGAAACTCAACTTGCGCATGCGGGCGAGGTGGTAGCGCACATAGATCAGCGCCACCAGAGCGACGACGACGATCACCCACAGCGCAAGGCCCAGCCAGGCGGTGGACCCGAAGTTGCTCAGGTCATGCCACCGGTCGCTAATCCAGCCCACTGACTCCACCTTCCGCTGGCGCACTCGCATCGGGCCCCCCGCCCCTGCTCGTAAGGGTGCATCATAATGACTCGGCCGCTTAGCCCTGGTCGGGACTGGAATCCGCGGGCGTCCTCATATCGACGGGCTGAGGCGATTCTGCTCGATCGGAGCGACTTAATTAACTGGCTACCGGATTGGTCGCGCCAACACGCCAGCTTCTGGAAGTCGTTGCTGCCGTTTATATTCGATCAGGCTTGATACTGCGGACATGGCGACCGAACCTCGGTCGGCGACGACCCGCCTGGTCAAGATGGTGGGCGAAGGGGGACTTGAACCCCCACGTCCCGAAGGACACTGGCACCTGAAGCCAGCGCGTCTGCCATTCCGCCACTCGCCCTAGACAACCGGTGGAGACTACCACTGTAATAGTTGGCTTCCCCAATCGCGCCAGTGCCCCGGAGGGGCTGGGCGCACCTGGGTCGATCGCCGGTGACCTGCTGAGATGCGATTCTCAGAGTTCTGGAGGTGCCGCTGAGCTGCGCTGGCCCGATACCATCTGGGAAGAACACGGGTGACGCGACGCGAGGGAGGTCGTCCGCCCTGCAGCGGCGAGGCAGCAAAACGAGTGAGGCAGCGCTGAACATGAGCAGCCAGAAAGGGCTAGTTCAACGTATCGAGCGCAAACTCGAGGCCACCGTCGGTGATGCGTTTGCCCGGGTGTTCGGCGGCTCGATCGTCCCGCAAGAGCTTGAGGCCATGCTGCGTAGAGAAGCGGCCGACGGTATTCGGCCGCTGCAGGGCAATCGCCTTTTGGCTCCGAACGAATACATCATTACCCTCGGTATGCACGACTACCAGAAAGTGGGCACCGACCCGGCTCTGACTTCCAACGCTTTCGCTAAGCGCTTGGCGGCATACATCGGCGAACAGGGGTGGCAAACGTATGGTGATGTGGTCGTCCGGTTCGAACAGTCGTCGAACCTGCACACCGGGCAGTTCCGCGCCCGCGGCGCTGTCAACCCCGACGTGGAGCCCCACCCGACAATTAGCGATTTCGCCCCGCCACAATCAGATCATGCGTTCCGCGCAGAATCAGGAGTACCACCGATGACTGAGAATTCGAGCTATCGCGGCAGCCAGGGGCAGGGGCGGCCCGGTGACGATTACTACGACGACCCCTACGGGCGCGGGCCCGACGAGCCTCGGGGCGGCGGCCAAGAGCCGCGCGCTCCGTATCCGCCGGAATCCGGTGGTTATCCGGACCAGCGCGGTTATCCGCCCAGGCAGCCGGACCAGGGCGGCTACCCCGACCAAGCCGGTTACCCGGACCAGCGCGGCTACCAAGAGCAACGGGGTTACCCCGAGCAGGGCGCTTACCCAGACCAGGGCGGCTACCCGGAGCAGCGGGGCTACCCGGACCAGGGCGGCGGCTACCCAGACCAGCGAGGCTACCCCGAGCAAGGCGGCTACCCCGAGCAAGGCGGCTATCAGCCCTACGAACAGCGCCCGGCCGGCGGCTACAGCGCCCCGGGCTACGACGCAGGTTATCGACAAGGCGGCTACGGCCAACCCGCCGGCCAGGGTTACGGCGACTACGGCGACTACGGGCGGGGGCCGGCCCGCCCTGACGAAGGCGGCTACGCGCAACCCGACCAGCGCGCGCCCTATCCGGACCAGGGCGGTTACGACCAGGGCTACCAAGGCGCCCCGGGTTACGGGCGCCAGGACTACGGTCAACCCGATTACGGCCGCTACCCGGACGCCGGTCCTGCCGGTGGCGGCTACGCCCCGCCCGCCGCAGGTTACGCCGAACCGGCGGGCCGCGACTACGACTACGGCCAGGCAGGGGCCGCTGGTTACGGCGGTTACGGCCAGAGCGCTTACGGGTCCACCGGCACCACGGTCACGCTGCAGCTCGACGACGGCAGTGGGCGGACCTACCAACTGCGTGAAGGCGCCAACATCATCGGCCGCGGGCAGGACGCACAGTTCCGGCTGCCCGACACCGGGGTGTCGCGTCGGCACCTGGAAATCCGCTGGGACGGACAGGTCGCGCTACTTTCCGACCTCAACTCCACCAACGGCACCACCGTCAACAACGCACCCGTGCAGGAGTGGCAGCTTGCCGACGGCGACGTGATCCGCCTGGGCCATTCAGAGATCATCGTCCATATTCACTGAGGTCACAGCCGGGCCAAGCTAACCAGCTTCACTCCGCGTCGAGCGCTGTCCAAGTATCGTGACGTTGCTGATGTGCTCGGTATCGCGGGCGAAGCGAGCGGTGCCAGGACGGAGAGGACGCCAGATGCAGGGATTGGTACTGCAGCTGACGCGCGCCGGATTCTTGATGCTGCTATGGCTATTCATTTGGTCGGTGTTGCGAATTTTGCGGACCGACATCTACGCGCCGACCGGCGCGGTGATGGTGCGACGCGGCTTGGCGTTACGCGGCACCCTGCTGCCGTCGCGGCAGCGGCGCACCACCGCGCGCTACCTGGTGGTGACCGAAGGCTCGCTGGTGGGCGCACGGATCACGTTGAGCGGCCAACCGGTGCTGATCGGCCGGGCCGACGATTCGACCTTGGTACTCACCGATGACTACGCTTCGACGCGGCACGCGCGGCTATCCCAGCGCGGCTCGGAATGGTACGTCGAGGACTTAGGATCGACCAACGGTACTTACCTTGACAGGGCGAAAGTGACGACGGCGGTACGGGTTCCCATTGGCACGCCGGTTCGCATCGGCAAAACGGTAATCGAGTTGCGCCCGTGACCCTGGTCTTGCGTTATGCGGCTCGCAGCGATGTCGGCCTGGTGCGTTCCAACAACGAAGACTCGGTCTATGCCGGCGCGCGGCTGTTGGCCCTGGCCGACGGCATGGGCGGCCACGCGGCCGGCGAAGTGGCGTCGCAGTTGGTGATCGCCGCGCTGGCCCACCTGGACGACGACGAACCGGGCGGTGATCTGCTGGCCAAGCTCGACGCCGCGGTGCGGGCCGGCAACTCGGCCATCGCGGCCCAAGTCGAGATGGACCCCGATCTCGAAGGTATGGGCACCACTCTCACGGCAATTCTGTTCGCGGGCAACCGGCTTGGGTTGGTGCACATCGGCGACTCGCGCGGGTACCTGCTGCGCGACGGCGAGCTGACGCAGATCACCAAGGACGACACGTTTGTCCAAACCCTGGTTGACGAGGGGCGCATCACCCGGGAGGAGGCGCACAGCCACCCGCAGCGCTCGTTGATCATGCGGGCCCTGACCGGTCACGAGGTCGAGCCGACCCTGACCATGCGGGAGGTACACGCCGGTGACCGTTACCTGCTGTGCTCGGACGGACTCTCCGACCCGGTCAGCGACGAGACCATCCTCGAAGCGCTGAAGATCCCCGACGTCGTCGAGGCCGCCGACCGCCTCATCGAACTGGCGCTGCGCGGCGGGGGCCCCGACAACGTGACTGTCGTGGTAGCCGACGTCGTCGACGACAACTACGGCCCGACCCAGCCGATCATCGCGGGCGCGGTGTCGGGCGACGACGACCAACTCACCCGGCCCAACACCGCCGCCGGGCGGGCGTCGGCGATCAGTCCCCGCAAGAGCGTCGTCAAACGTGTTCTGCCACAAATAGATACGTTCCCACGCCCGCGGCGATCGCGACGACGGATGGCGATCGGCGTCGCGCTGGTGGTGCTGCTGATCCTGTCGGGGCTGGCGGTCGGCCGCACCGTGATCCGCAGCAACTATTACGTGGCCGCCTACAACGGCAATGTGTCGATCATGCGCGGCATCCAGGGTTCGATACTGGGCTTTCCGCTGCACGAGCCGTATCTGGTCGGCTGCCTCAACGGCCGCAACGAGCTGTCGCAGATCAACTACGGCCAGTCCAAAGGCACGCTGAACTGCCGACCGATGAAACTGTCCGACCTGCGTCCATCGGAACGCGCCCAGGTCGCCGCAGGCCTGCCGGCCGGAACTCTCGAGGACGCCATCGCGCAACTTCATCAATTGTCCGCCGGCTCCTTGCTGCCGCCGTGCCCCCCGCCGCGCGCCACCTCGCCGTCCTCGACCGCGCCGACCACCAGCCGCACACCGGAACCGGGCGCGCCGCCGCGCAGCACGGCAGGCCCCGAAGAACCCGCGCAAGGTCCGTCGCCAACGACCACCGCGCCCACTGTGACTGCACTTCCCCCGCCGCCACCCGAGCCAGGAACCGATTGCCGGGCGGCGGCATGACCCGCGCCGGCGGCGATGCAGCGCGCAACGACGAGGACGCGACGCGCGCAGTGAGCACGGCGCCGCAGCCGCCCGTCGCGGTGACACCTCCGCTGCCGACCCGGCGCAACGCCGAACTGCTGTTGCTGTGCTTCGCCACCGTGATCACCGCGGCGGCGTTGACGATCGTCCAGGCCAACCAGGACCGCGGGTTGCGTTGGGACCTGGTCACTTACGCCGCCGCGTTCCTGGCGGTCTTCGTCGGCGCGCACCTGGCCATCCGGCGTTTTGCGCCCTACGCGGATCCGCTGCTGCTGCCGGTGGTGGCCCTGCTCAACGGCCTGGGCCTGGTGATGATCCACCGGCTCGACCTCGCCGGCCCCCGCCACAGCAGTGGCCCCAGCGCCAACCAGCAGATGTTGTGGACGGTGGTCGGGGTGGCCGCGTTCGCGTTCGGGATGAGCACGCTGAAGGATCACCGGCAACTGGCCCGCTACGGCTACATCAGCGGGCTGGCCGGCCTGATGCTGCTGGCGATTCCCGCGCTGCTGCCGGCATCGTTTTCCGAACAGAACGGCGCCAAGATCTGGATTCGGTTGCCGGGCTTTTCGATTCAGCCCGCCGAGTTTTCCAAGATCTTGCTGCTCATCTTCTTTTCGGCGGTGCTCGTGGCCAAACGGGGGCTGTTCACCAGCGCCGGGAAACATGTGCTGGGCATGGACCTGCCCCGGCCCCGTGATCTCGCGCCGCTGCTGGCCGCCTGGGTGATCTCCGTCGGCGTGATGGTCTTCGAAAAAGACTTGGGCACTTCGCTTTTGCTGTATGCATCGTTTTTGGTGGTGGTTTATCTGGCCACCCAGCGGTTCAGCTGGGTGGTCATCGGGCTGGCCTTGTTCGCGCTGGGAAGCCTTGCGGCGTACTACGTTTTCGACCACGTCCGGATACGCGTGCAGACCTGGCTGGACCCGTTCGCGGACCCCGACGGCAACGGCTACCAGATGGTGCAGTCGCTGTTCAGCTTCGCCACCGGCGGCATCTTCGGCACCGGGCTGGGCAACGGACAACCCGATACCGTGCCCGCGGCGTCGACCGATTTCATCACCGCCGCGTTCGGAGAAGAGCTCGGATTAGTCGGTCTGGCAGGCATTCTCATGCTGTACACCATCGTCATCATCCGCGGGCTGCGCACCGCGATTGCGGTGCGTGACAGTTTCGGCAAGCTGCTGGCCGCGGGCCTGTCCTCGACACTGGCCATCCAGTTGTTCATCGTGGTCGGCGGCGTCACCAAGCTGATTCCGCTGACCGGCCTGACCACGCCGTGGATGTCCTATGGCGGCTCGTCGCTGCTGGCCAACTATGTGCTGCTGGCGATTTTGGTGCGCATCTCGCACGCAGCGCGGCGCCCATTCCGCGCCCGGCCTCGCAACACGTCGCCGATCGCAGCGGCCAGCACCGAGGTGATCGAGCGGGTATGAATGCCTCCCTGCGCCGGATCTCGCTGACCGTGATGGCGCTGATCGTCTTGCTGCTGTTCAACGCCACTCTCACGCAGGTGTTCACCGCCGACGGGCTGCGCTCCGACCCTCGCAACCAGCGGGTGCTGCTCGACGAATACTCGCGCCAGCGCGGTCAGATCACCGCCGGCGGGCAGTTGCTGGCCTATTCGGTGGCCACCGACAACCGCTTTCGTTTCCTGCGGGTCTACCCCGAGCCGGCGGTGTACGCGCCGGTGACCGGCTTCTATTCGCTGCGCTATTCCAGCACCGGGTTGGAACGCGCCGAAGACCCGCTGCTCAACGGCTCCGACCAGCGGCTGTTCGGCCGCCGGCTGGCCGACTTCTTCACCGGCCGCGACCCCCGCGGCGGCAACGTCGACACCACCATCAACCCGCGTGTCCAGCAGGCCGGCTGGGATGCCATGCAGCAGGGCTGCGGCGGACCGTGCAAGGGCGCGGTGGTGGCGCTGGAGCCGTCCACCGGCAAGGTCCTGGCGCTGGTGTCGTCGCCGTCCTACGACCCCAACCTGCTGGCCTCACACAACGCCGAGGAGCAGTCGCAGGCCTGGCAGCGGCTGCGCGACGACCCCGCCTCGCCGCTGACCAACCGTGCCATCGCCGAAACCTACCCGCCTGGTTCGACGTTCAAAGTGATCACCACCGCCGCCGCGCTGCAGTCGGGAGCCACCGAGGACGAGCAGCTCACCGCGGCACCCAAGATTCCGCTGCCCGACAGCAGCGCCACGCTGGAGAACTACGGCGGCTCCTCGTGCGGCCAGGAGCCGACGGTGTCGCTGCGCGAGGCCTTCGCTCACTCGTGCAACACCGCATTCGTCCAACTCGGCATGCTCACCGGCGCCGACGCGCTGCGCAGCACCGCGCAGTCGTTCGGCTTCGACGCGGCGCCAGACCCCATTCCGCTGCAGGTCGCCGAGTCCACCCTCGGCCCGATCCCGGATGCCGCGGCGCTGGGCATGTCGAGCATCGGGCAGAAGGACGTCGCACTGACGCCGTTGGAGAACGCGCTGGTGGCCGCGACCATCGCCAACGCCGGAGTCACCATGCAGCCGTACCTAGTCGATAGCCTCAAGGGGCCGGACCTGGCCAACATCAGCACAGCCACCCCGCACGAACAGCGCCGTGCGGTGTCGCCGCAGGTCGCGGCTAAGCTAACAGAGTTGATGGTCGGCGCCGAGCAAGTCACACAGCAGAAAGGGGCGATCCCCGGCGTGCAGATCGCATCCAAGACCGGTACCGCAGAGCACGGCACCGACCCGCGCAACACTCCACCGCACGCGTGGTACATCGCCTTCGCGCCGGCACAGACCCCGAAGGTGGCCGTTGCGGTGCTGGTGGAGGATGGCGCCGACCGGCTGTCCGCGACCGGCGGTGCGCTGGCCGCGCCGATCGGACGGGCGGTGATCGAGGCCGCCCTGCAGGGAGGACCATGAGCCCGCGAGTAGGTGTGACGCTGTCTGGCCGGTATCGCCTGCAGCGCCTCATCGCCACCGGCGGCATGGGCCAGGTGTGGGAGGCGGTGGACAGCCGGCTGGGCCGCCGCGTCGCGGTCAAGGTACTCAAGAGCGAGTTCTCCTCCGACCCCGAATTCATCGAACGGTTCCGCGCGGAGGCGCGCACCACCGCGATGCTCAACCACCCCGGGATCGCCAGCGTCCACGACTACGGCGAAACCCAGATGAACGGCGAGGGCCGCACCGCCTACCTGGTGATGGAGCTGGTCAACGGCGAGCCGCTCAACTCCGTCCTCAAGCGCATGGGCAAGCTGTCGCTGCGGCACGCGCTGGACCTGCTCGAGCAGACCGGTCGTGCGCTGCAGGTCGCGCACGCCGCCGGCTTGGTACACCGCGACGTCAAACCCGGCAACATCCTGATCACCCCGACCGGCCAGGTGAAGATCACCGACTTCGGCATCGCCAAGGCCGTCGACGCGGCGCCGGTCACCCAGACCGGCATGGTGATGGGCACCGCCCAATACATCGCCCCCGAGCAGGCGCTGGGCCACGACGCCACCCCGGCCAGTGACGTCTACTCGCTGGGAGTGGTTGGCTACGAATGCGTTTCGGGCCGTCGCCCGTTCACCGGTGACGGCGCGCTGACGGTGGCGATGAAGCACATCAAGGAGCCGCCTCCGCCGCTGCCCAGCGAGCTGCCGCCCAATGTCCGTGAACTCATCGAGATCACGCTGGTCAAAAATCCGGGCATGCGCTACCGCAGTGGGGGCCCTTTCGCCGACGCGGTAGCGGCCGTCCGCGCGGGTCGCCGGCCGCCGCGACCCAACCAGGCGGCGACAGCCGGGCGGGCCACCCCCGCCTCCATCCCGTCCGGCGCCAAGGCAAGGGCCGTCGCCAACCCCAGCGGCCGCACTCCCGCGGCGCGCCGATCACGGCCGACGACGGGCGGGCACCGACCACCGCCGCCGCGCCGCACGTTCTCGTCCGGCCAGCGCGCACTGTTGTGGGCGGCGGGTGTGCTCGGCGCACTGGCGATCATCATCGCGGTGCTCATCGTCATCAACTCTCGCGACGAGACCACGCAGCCTCAGCCGTCGGCGCCCACTGTCACCGATACCGGGACGCCCTCGCCGAGCAACGCGGGCTCGTCGACGGTACAGCCGTCCAATTGGACGGATCGCGGGGCGACAGGTAATTCTGGACGGCAAAAGGCGCAGCCTGCAGCTGTCGCGTTGACGCACGCGTCGCTGGATCGACACGAGATACGGTAATGACCACCCCGCAACACCTGTCCGACCGCTACGAGCTGGGGGAAATCCTCGGCTTCGGCGGCATGTCCGAGGTTCACCTCGCCCGCGACGTCCGGTTGCACCGCGACGTCGCGGTTAAGGTGTTGCGCGCGGACCTGGCCCGCGACCCGAGCTTCTATTTGCGATTCCGGCGTGAGGCGCAAAACGCCGCGGCGCTGAACCACCCGGCGATCGTCGCGGTGTACGACACCGGCGAGGCGCAGACGGACGCCGGGCCGCTGCCCTACATCGTGATGGAGTACGTCAACGGGGTCACGCTGCGCGACATCGTGCACACCGACGGCCCGATGCCGCCGAAAAAGGCCATCGAGGTCATCGCCGACGCCTGCCAGGCGCTGAACTTCTCTCACCAGCACGGCATCATCCACCGCGACGTCAAGCCGGCCAACATCATGATCAGCAACAACAACGCGGTCAAGGTGATGGACTTCGGCATCGCCCGGGCAATTGCCGACAGCGGCGGCAACCGCGTCACCCAGACCGCGGCGGTGATCGGGACGGCCCAATACCTCTCGCCCGAGCAAGCCCGCGGTGAGCCGGTAGACGCCCGCTCCGATGTCTACTCGCTGGGTTGTGTGCTATACGAAATACTTTGCGGAGAGCCACCTTTCGTTGGTGACTCACCGGTCGCGGTGGCCTATCAGCACGTCCGCGAAGACCCCATCCCGCCGTCGCAGCGGCACGAGGGCATCCCACCGGAGCTCGACGCCGTGGTGCTCAAGGCACTCGCGAAGAACCCGGACAACCGCTACCAGACCGCCGCGGAGATGCGCGCCGACCTGATTCGCGTGCACAACGGGGAGCAGCCCGAAGCGCCTAAGGTGCTCACCGATGCCGAGCGCACGTCGATGATGGCGTCGCATCCCTCTGGCCCGGTGGGGCCGCAAACGGACCCGCTGCCGCGTCAGCAACTCGACTTCGCCAAGGACCGCAATGCGGGTTCGGTTGGCCGCTGGCTGATCGCGGTGGCGGTGCTGGCCGTGCTGACCGTGATCGTGACGATCGTGATCAACACGTTCGGCGGCAACATGCGCAATGTGCAGGTGCCCGACGTGCGGGGTCAGGCATCCGCCGACGCGATTGCGACGCTGCAGAACCGCGGCTTCAAGACCCGCACACAGCAAAAGCCCGATTCGACCGTCCCGCCCGACCATGTCATCGGCACCGATCCCGGCGCCAACTCCTCGGTGGGTGCCGGCGACGAGATCACCATCAACGTGTCCACCGGACCCGAGCAGCGTGAGGTGCCCGACGTCTCGTCGCTGAGCTACGCGTCGGCGGTCAAGAAGTTGAAGGCCGCCGGATTCGGGCGGTTCAAGCAAGTCAATTCGCCGTCGACGCCGGACATGAAGGACCGGGTCATCGGAACCAACCCGCCAGCCAACCAGACCTCGGCGATCACCAACGAAATCACCGTCATCGTCGGGTCGGGTCCGGCGACCAAGCAGGTGCCCGCCGTCGCCGGGCAGACCGTCGAGCTCGCGCAAAAGAACTTGACGGTGTACGGCTTCACCAAGTTCACCGAGGCCGCCGTGGACAGCTCCCGCCCGGCCGGCGAGGTGGTCGGCACCAATCCGCCCGCCGACGCTACGGTGCCGGTGGACTCGGTGATCGAGCTGCAAGTGTCCAAGGGCAACCAGTTCACGATGCCCGACCTGTCCGGCATGTTCTGGACGGACGCCGAACCGCAACTACGGGCGCTAGGCTGGACCGGGGTGCTGGTCAAAGGCGCCGACGTCGACGCCGGCGGCGACAAGCACAACCGGATCGTCTACCAGAGCCCGGCGGCGGGACAAGGCGTGAACAAGGACGGCCCGATCACGCTGAAGTTCGGTCAGTAGCCGGCAGCGCGGCAGTGCTTTTCATGACCTCGTTCTCCAGCCGGCGCACCAGCGCGTCGTCCCGGGGGTGTCCGCAGTAGGCCAGCCAATTGGCCAGCATCCGATGACCGCCCTCGGTGAGGATCGACTCTGGGTGGAACTGCACGCCGTGGATCGGCAGCTCGGTGTGCCGTACCCCCATGATCACGCCGCTTCGAGTACGCGCGGTCACCTCGAGCTCAGCCGGCAGGGTCTCCGGCAGAATCGTCAGCGAATGATAGCGGGTTGCCGTGAATGGATCCGGAAGCCCTTGCAGCACACCGACATTCGTGTGGAAGACGCTGCTGGTCTTGCCGTGCAGCAACTCGGGGGCGCGGTCCACGGTGCCGCCGAACGCCACGCCGATGGCCTGATGCCCCAGACACACGCCCAGCAGCGGGGTGCGCCCCGCCGCGCAGGCATGCACGAGGCCGATCGAGGCGCCGGCGCGCTCGGGCGTGCCCGGTCCCGGGCTGAGCAGCACGCCGTCGAACTCGGCGGCTACCGCGGCGTGGTCGGACAGCCGGGCGTCGTCGTTTCGGCACACCTGCGCCTCGACGCCGAGCTGCCCGAGGTACTGCACCAGGTTGAAGACGAAGCTGTCGTAGTTGTCGACGACCAGGATCCGCATCGCAACAGGCTACGCGGCGATCGCAAGCGCGGCGTAGCCGGGCGCAGCGGGTCGCCGCGCAACACCTACGGCGATCGCAAGCGCGGCGTAGCCGGGCGCAGCGGGTCGCCGCGCAACACCGGCTGCGTCAGTAGCTGACCGGGCCGGCCGGCTGGGCGAAGTGCATCCGCACCGGCTCGGTGTGCCCGGCGATGCGCACGTCGGGCGTGACCTGTTCGGTGTAGCCGAGTCCGAACCGCACCACATACTGCTTGTAGAGGGTCACCAGGGGAGCGGCGGCCAACGCGGCCTGCATGGCGCCGGGATCGCCGACGGCGGTGATGGTGTAGGGCGGACTGTAGGTACGTCCGTTGAGCAGCAACGTGTTTCCGACGCAGCGCGGCGCCGAGGTCGCGATGATGCGCTGGTCTTGCATCTGGATCGCCTCCGCGCCCGCGCTCCATAACGCGTTGAGGACGGCCTGGATGTCCTGCTGATGCACGACGAGATCGTCGGGGGAAGCGTCGCGGGGGAAGCGGCCGTTGGCGTCGCGCTGCGCGTCGCTGAGCGTGACCACCAGGCCGGGCCCGTGCACCGGGTCCAGGCCCGCGTCGCCGGCCAACTCGGCGGACCGCCGCTGCATCGCCGCCAGCGCGGCATCCGCCGACCGGCCGTGGGTGGAGTCGATCGCCGCGGCCAGCCGATCCCGCTCGCTGGACAGCCCGTCGACGTTCGACTGCGCCTCGCGGACCAGGTCGACCAGCCGTGGTGCGTCGCTGCGCCGAATCTCACCGCCCCCGGACACCCCGTGCGTCGCGCCGAGCAGCAATCCGGCCAGCAGACACACCAGCGGAACACCTGCGCGCCACAGCGCGCGGCCGCTGGTGGCGAGACGCGTCGTCGGTTTAGCCATCGGCCCCCGTTCGCCGGTGTTCGGGTGGGTTAGTCTCGTAGCCGAACAATGCTTGCAGCTTTCATCGTTGCATCCGCTCGACTGTCCTGAGGTACCGATGCCCAAGTCCAAGGTCCGCAAGAAAAGCGACTTCGCTGCCAGTCCGGTGAGCCGGACGCCGGTCAAGGTCAAGGCCGGGCCGTCCAGCGTCTGGTACGTCGCATTGTTCGTCGGGTTGATGCTGATCGGACTGATCTGGCTGATGGTGTTCCAGTTGGCCGCCACGGGGCCCAATGCGCCGTCCGTGCTGGACTGGATGGCGGAGCTGGGGCCGTGGAACTACGCGGTGGCGTTTGCTTTCATGATCACCGGATTGTTGCTCACCATGCGGTGGCGGTAGCAGTCGCCTGTGCCGTAATGAATTCATTTGGGGTGGGTATCGTTACTGGGCTGGCAACGCGTCGCTTACTCAATCACACGCGTGTGATTCATCCCCATTGTTGATAGCGCTTGTGGATAACTGCATCGCCAAAGGTAGGACGGTCTAGCCAGCCCGTGCAGCAAACCGAGTGGGCACCCTCCACGACCGGAATCGCAGGTTGTGGCGTTGTCGGTATCGTGATGGCTATCGCCTGTGTGACTCTGGTCACAGACGCGCCTGGCAGGGTACTCACAGGTATTGCCGCGGTGGGTTTGATCTTGTTTGCAAGCGTTTCGTGGCGCGCGCGGCCCAAGCTGGCAATCACCCCTGAGGGACTGCTGATTCGCGGGTGGTTGCGAACGCAGCTTTTGCGACGGCCCGAGATCAAGATCGTCCGGATCACCGAGTTCCGGCGGATTGGACGCAAGACTCGTCTGCTGGAAATCGAAACCGTCGACGACCGGCTGCTGCTCTTGTCCCGCTGGGACCTGGGCACCAACCCTCTGGAGGTGCTCGACGCGCTGACCGCCGCTGGGTACGCAGGCTCCTGAAAGCGCGGTTCAGGAGATCGTGATCGATTCGATCACAACCGGTTCGGTGGGCCGGTCGCTGTGGTCGGTGGGAGTAGCGGCGATCGCGTCGACGACCTTCTGCGACTCTGGGTCGACGACCTCGCCAAAGATGGTGTGCCGCCGGTTCAGGTGGGGCGTTTTGCCGACCGTGATGAAGAACTGCGAGCCATTGGTGCCCGGCCCCGCATTGGCCATTGCCAGCAAGTAGGGCTTGTCGAACTGCAACTCCGGGTGGAACTCGTCGGCGAACTTGTAGCCCGGGCCGCCGCGGCCGGTGCCCGTTGGGTCGCCGCCCTGGATCATGAAGCCGCTGATCACGCGGTGGAAGACGGCGCCGTCGTAAAACGGGCCGGAGGTGCCGCCGGAGGCGTTCTCTGTCGAATAATCCTTGGTGCCCTGCGCCAGACCCACGAAGTTGGCGACGGTCTTGGGAGCGTGGTTGCCGAACAGTGCGATCTTGATGTCGCCGCGGTTGGTGTGCAGCGTGGCAGTGGCGGTCTGAATTGGGCTGGTAGTCACGGCATCACAGTCTGCCATCACCACTGCGGCCACTCACCTGCCGGTGCCGGTAGCCGTGCATCGGGCCCGCAGACGTGCCAATGATGGCAGGGTGGAGCTTTACCCACTCGCGGCAGAAAGGCGGCAGATGAGCGCGACGACGAAGTTGACCCCGCGGCAGCGACTGACCCGAGGGCTGGCCTACACGGCGGCGGGACCGGTGGACGTCACGCGCGGCCTCGTCGGCCTGGGCGTGCACTCCGCGCAGGCGGGGGCGTCGAGCCTGCGTCGCCGCTATCAGGAGGGCCGGCTCGCGCGGGATCTGCAGAGTGCGCAAGAGACCATCGCTGCGGAGTTGGCCGCGGCGCAGGAGGTGGTTGCCGGGCTGCCGGAAGCGCTGCAGCAGGCCCGCCGGGCCCAGCGCCGCAGCAAGCGTCCGTGGGTGATTGCCGGGATCGCGGTGGCCGCCTTGGCCGGCGGTGCGGCGGCATTCTCGATGATCCGCCGCAAGTCGCGCCCGGAGCCGTCGCCTCGGCCGCCGAGCGTGGATGTACAGCCGCGCCCGTAAAGACCGTGGAGCCTAGGGGATTCGAACCCCTGACTTCTGCCTTGCAAAGGCAGCGCTCTACCAACTGAGCTAAGGCCCCTCGCCGCGGTCCGCGGTTTGGTCAGCGGCCACATGCCAGACCTCGACACTCCGCCGCGACCGGACCACCGCCGCCGCCACGGCGAGCGCGGCCAGCGGCAACAGCAATCTCACGGAGCGTCTGGGCGAACACATGGTTGTGGGCCTAGGAGGACTCGAACCTCCGACCTCTTCGTTATCAGCGAAGCGCTCTAACCGCCTGAGCTATAGGCCCGCACGCGGACGACCGAGCGACGAGATTACCGCACTCGACCGCCCCGGCACTAATCCCGATCTGCCAGTGTCACTTCGATGCCGCCGATCAGGTCGGTGGTCAGGTTGTAGACGAACACGCCGATCGTGGCCATCGCGGTGAGCAGCACGATGTTCAACAGCCCGATCAACACCGCGCCGCCGAAAATCGTGCCGCTGGAGACCAGCTCGGTACTGCCGCTGGTGTTGTTCAGCAGATCGCCGACGTTGCTGTTGAGCTTGCTCCACACGCCCATGCCGCCGAGCACCAGGTACAGGAACGCGACGGCGATCATCCAGACGAAGAACAGCGCGACCGACAACACCAGCGACACCTTCAGCGTGCTCCACGGGTCGATCCGCCGGATCTGCATGCTGGCCCGCACCGGGCCGCGAGCCCGGCCGGAAACGTGGATGCGGCTCGTCGGGCGGCCCGCGGCCGATGTCGACGACGTCTCCGGTCCACGGTCGGGAATAGGTTTGCGCTGTGCGGGCCGCGGCGCACCGCCGGACAGGTCGGGCAGCTCGCTGGCGTAGGCCTCGCTGTGCCGAGTCTCGCCGCGGGCGGGCGGGCCGTCGGACTCGTGGGTCTTCGGGTGACTGCCCTGCGGCATCGCGCTGGCGCCGGGCGCTGCAGTGCCCGAGATGAACCGGGTCAGTCGCGCCTCGACACCGGGGGAGTGACCCGACGGCCGCCGTTCGTGCTGGCCCGGGGTCTCCAACTGCGGGCGCTGCTGCGGCGCCGACGGCCGGGTGCCGCCTCGCTGCCACGGCGGAGCCCCGCCCGTGTCCGAGCTCGCATCGGAGCCTTGCCGCGGGGTGGGGCGGGTTTCGGATCGGTGCACGCCCCCGCCATCGACCGTGCCGTTCCCGTTGGGGCTGTCGCCCAGTCCGGGGTATCCCGGCTCGTTCGGTGACGTCACCGCGGGCTCCTTACCTCTGCATCCGGCCGCGGCGGCGGCCGGCGTTAGCTCATGCGCCGGGTTCGGTGCCCGGCTCGCCGTCGGCTACGGCGGCTTCTTCGGCATTACGTGCGATGGCTAACAGTGTGTCGCCCTCGCCCAAGTTCATCAACCGAACGCCCTTGGTTTGCCGTCCGGCCTTGCGGACTTGCCGCGCCGCGGTGCGGATCACCCCGCCGCCGGAGGTGATGGCGTACACCTCGCTGTCATCATCGACAATCAACGCCCCGACCAGCCTGCCACGGCGCGAGTCGTACTGGATCGTCAGGATGCCTTTGCCGCCGCGGCCCTGTGCGGTGTACTCCTCGATCGCGGTGCGCTTGGCGTACCCGCCCGACGTCGCGACCAGCAAATACGTGCCCTCGCGGACCACATTCAGCGACAGCAGGTAGTCATCGGCGTTGAACCGCATGCCCTGCACACCGGACGTGGCCCGACCCATCGGCCGCAGCGCCTCGTCGGTCGCCGAGAACCTGATGGACTGGCCGTTGGCCGACACGAGCAGCAGGTCGTCGTCGGCCGAGCACAACACCGCGCCGACCAGCTCGTCGCCGTCGCGCAGGTTGATCGCCACGATCCCGCCCGACCGGTTGGAGTCGAAGTCGGTCAGCTTGGTCTTCTTGACCAGGCCGTTGCGGGTGGCCAGCACCAGATACGGGGCGTCTTCGTAGCTGCGGATCTGGATGACCTGCGCGATGCGCTCCTCGGGCTGGAAGGCCAGCAGGTTGGCCACATGCTGGCCGCGCGCGGTCCGCGACGCCTCGGGCAGGTCGTACGCCTTGGCGCGGTACACCCGGCCCTGGGTGGTGAAGAACAGGATCCAGTCGTGCGTCGAGCAGACGAAGAAATGCGCGACGATGTCGTCCTGCTTGAGGCCCGCGCCCTGCACGCCCTTGCCGCCACGCTTCTGGCTGCGGTACAGGTCGGTCTTGGTTCGCTTGGCGTAGCCGGTCTCGGTGATGGTGACGACGACGTCCTCGCGGGCGATCAGATCCTCGTCGCTGACGTCGCCGTCGGCGGCCACGATGCGGGTGCGCCGGTCGTCGCCGTGCTTGTCGACGATCTCTTTGAGCTCGTCGCGGACGATGGCGCGCTGGCGCTCCGGCTTGGCCAAAATGTCTTCCAGGTCGGCGATTTCGGCTTCGATCTTGGCCAGGTCGTCGACGATGCGCTGGCGCTCCAACGCCGCCAGCCGCCGCAGCTGCATGTCCAGGATGGCCTGGGCCTGGATGTCGTCGATGTCGAGCAGCTCGATCAGACCCTGCCGGGCGATGTCGACGGTTTCCGAGGCCCGGATCAGCGCGATCACTTCGTCGAGCGCGTCGAGCGCCTTGACCAGACCGCGCAGGATGTGCGCCCGCTCGTTGGCCTTGCGCAGCCGGTATCGGGTGCGCCGCACAATCACGTCGAGCTGGTGGTCGACGTAGTGGCGGATCAGCTGGTCGAGCCGCAGTGTGCGCGGCACGCCGTCGACGATCGCGAGCATGTTGGCGCCGAAGCTGGTCTGCAGCTGGGTGTGCTTGTAGAGGTTGTTGAGCACCACTTTGGCGACGGCGTCGCGCTTGAGCTCGATGACGATGCGCAGCCCGACCCGGTCACTGCTTTGGTCTTCGATGTTGGCGATGCCGGCGAGCTTGCCGTCGCGGACCTGTTCGGCGATCGAGGTGATGAAGTTGTCGTGGTTGACCTGATACGGCAGCTCGGTGATCACCAGCGAGGTGCGGCCGCGCGAATCCTCTTCTATCTCAGCGACTCCGCGCATCCGGATCGAGCCGCGGCCGGTGTTGTAGGCGTCGGCGATGCCCTGCGAGCCGACGATCAATCCCGACGTGGGGAAGTCGGGGCCCTTGACCTTCTTGGTGACCGCCTTGAGCGTCGCCTCTTCGTCGGCGTCGAAGTTCTCCAGGCACCAGAACACCGCTTCGGCGAGTTCTCTTAAGTTGTGCGGCGGGATGTTGGTGGCCATGCCGACCGCGATGCCGCCCGACCCGTTGGCCAGCAGGTTGGGGAAGCGGCTGGGCAGGACCGTGGGCTCCTGCACGCGGCCGTCGTAGTTGGGAGTGAAATCGACTGTCTCCTCGTCGATTTCGCGTAGCATCTCCATCGCCAGGGGAGTCAGCCGCGCTTCGGTGTTGTGGCTGACGAACCCGTTGCTGATGAACGCGTGGTCGTCGGTGTCGACCCGCAGGCTGTAGACGGGCTGGACGCCGGCATCGGTTACCGCGGTGACCGTCGCGTAGTAGAACCGGCCGTCGGTCAGTTCGGTTGCGATGGCCCGCACATCGGGATCGGCGATATGCGACAGGATTTCAGAACCACGGGTGCGCCATCGTTGGATGCGGTCGATGTTGTGGCGGTTCAGCCAGTCCTTGTCGACCCAGCGGCTGCCGCAGTGCTTGCGGATAAACCGCGCCAGCCCGGGAACGTGGTCGTTGTCCCGACCGGCACAAGGTGGAAACGCTTCCAAGATGCCGAGCAGCTTCTGCTGCTTGGCACCGCCGAAGCCGACTTGGCTCGCAAAAAGTTCGGCCTGCGCTCGGTTGGTGATGACGACCTTGTACTCGCCGACCGTATGCTGATACCGGCGCGATATGACACCGAACTCCAGCAGCATCTGCTGCACGTCTTTGGCCAATCGCTCGCTACGCGTCGAGTACGAGACCTGGATTGTGTTCCGCGGCAATACCGAACAGGATCCGTCACCCTCGAAGAGGGCTTGCAGGAAGGCCCGCTTGACAGCGGCAGGTTCCTGCCAAAGCCATTCAAGAACGAGCTTCTCCGCCGATCGCTGCCCGCACAAGCCGCCCAGCCGCGACTTCTTCAATGCCGTCAGATTATGGATATCCAACTCGTACAGTGTCGAGCCAGAGCGGATCGTCCTGGTGGAGACATAGCGCTGGCCTCCGACAACCGCGTCGTAGGCCGCGAC
This sequence comes from Mycobacterium celatum, assembly GCF_002101595.1. GTDB lineage: Bacteria > Actinomycetota > Actinomycetes > Mycobacteriales > Mycobacteriaceae > Mycobacterium > Mycobacterium celatum. The sequence continues at coordinate 16,442 of NZ_LQOM01000050.1, read as the reverse complement.
CACCATGTCGATATAGCTGCGGTCCAGATTGTTGAATCCGGCACGCTTCTCGGAAATGAATCCCTCGCTGATGAAGGCGCCCAACAACAGTGCTTCCATCACGTCGTGCCAGTCCGCAGGGCCGAACTCCACTGGCGGGGTCCGTTGTAGAACGACGTGGTCGTCGGGGCGGATCTCTTCGATCAGCTTCCACAGCAGCGTCGGCACGCCGGCGACGTCGACCAGGCACAGCAATGGGTGGTTCGCGGTGCCGGTGACCTCGTACCCTTCGGCGGTGCGAACGGTATAGGTCTGGTGTTCGCCGGAGTGAAAAAGGCGGTCGGCTAGAACCGGGTCGCCGTGCCGATCAAGCACCTTGAGCTCGACCGCGTTGTCGGAGTTAGACCGGGCGCCCGAAACCACATTGCCGATCCGCACTGCCTGCCCAAACGGCAAGCGCACCAACGCATCTCGCGAGAGACAGTAGCGCATGGCGGCTGGCGGGTCGTTGCCCGGCGAACCGAAGTTGCCCTGGCCGTCGACCAGGGGATAGCGCAGCGACCAGGGCTGCGCCATCCGGACCAGCGTGTCGTAGATCGACGCGTCGCCGTGCGGATGGTAGTTGCCCATCGTCTCGGCAACGGAGCGTGCCGATTTCGCGTGACTGCGGTCCGGGCGGAACCCCGAGTCGAACATCGCGTACAACACCCGGCGGTGCACCGGCTTGAGGCCGTCGCGCACTTCCGGCAGCGCGCGGCCCACGATCACGCTCATCGCGTAGTCGATGTAGCTGCGCTGCATCTCGTGCTGGATGTCGACCGGTTCGACGCGTTCGGCGGCGTCACCGCCCGGTGGCAGAGTGGTGTCTGTCATCTAGTCCTCGGTTAAACGTCTAGGAAGCGAACGTCTTTGGCGTTACGGGTGATGAAACTGCGGCGGGCCTCCACGTCCTCGCCCATCAAAATGGAGAACAGCTCGTCGGCCGCGGCGGCGTCGTCAAGCGTGACCTGGCGCAGCACCCGCACCGACGGATCCATCGTGGTTTCCCACAACTCTTTGGCGTCCATCTCGCCGAGACCCTTGTAGCGCTGGATGCCGTCGTCCTTGTTGATCTTCTTGCCGGCCTTTTGGCCCGCCTCGAGCAGGCCGTCGCGTTCCCGGTCGGAGTAGGCGAACTCCGGTTCACTGCGCTGCCACTTGAGCTTGTACAGCGGCGGCTGCGCCAAGAACACGTGCCCGTTTTCGATCAGCGGCCGCATGAACCGGAACAGCAGGGTCAGCAGCAGCGTGGAGATGTGCTGGCCGTCGACGTCGGCGTCGGCCATCAACACGATCTTGTGGTAGCGCAGCTTGGAGATGTCGAACTCGTCGTGGATTCCGGTGCCCAGCGCGGTGATGATCGCCTGCACTTCGGTGTTTTTCAGCACCCGGTCGATGCGCGCCTTCTCCACGTTGATGATCTTTCCACGCAACGGCAGGATTGCCTGAAACATCGAGTCGCGGCCGCTCTTGGCCGAGCCGCCGGCCGAATCGCCTTCCACCACATACAGTTCCGATTTGCGCGGATCGGTGGAACGGCAGTCCGCCAGCTTACCCGGCAGCCCGCCTATATCCGTTGCGCTCTTGCGGCGCACCAGTTCTCGGGCCTTGCGGGCGGCGATGCGGGCCTGCGCCGACGACACCGCTTTGTTGACGACGGTCTTGGCGTCGCTGGGATTGGCCTCGAACCAGTGGGTGAGCTGTTCGTTGCAAACCTTCTGCACAAAGGACTTGACTTCAGTGTTGCCGAGTTTGGTTTTGGTCTGGCCCTCGAACTGCGGCTCGCTGACCTTGACCGAGATGACCGCGGCCAGGCCCTCGCGGATGTCGTCGCCGGTCAGGTTGGGGTCCTTGTCCTTGAGCAGCTTGCGGTCCTTGGCGTACTTGTTGACCACGGACGTCAGCGCCGCCCGGAATCCCTCTTCGTGGGTGCCGCCCTCGTGGGTGTTGATGGTGTTGGCGAACGTGTGTACCGACTCGGAATAGCCGGCGTTCCATTGCATCGCGATCTCGACCTCGTGGCCGGGTCCCTTGCCGGAGAAGTCGACGATGCTGCTGTGGATCGGGTTCTTGGTGCGGTTGATGTGCTTGACGAAGTCGACCAGGCCGCCGGGGTAGTGGAACGTGCGGTGCTTGACCTTCTGCGTGGAGCGCTGTTCGGCCTCCTCGCGCGCCGATTTCGGCGCTTCGGCGGTGTCGCTGACGACCTCGTCGACGACCTCCTCGTTGCTGACCCGCTCGTCGGTGAGGTTGATGGTCAGTCCCTTGTTCAGGAAGGCCATCTCCTGCAGCCGGCGCGCGACGGTCTCGAAGTCGTATTCGGTGGTCTCGAAGATGTCGGGGTCGGCCCAGAACCGCACTGTGGTCCCGGTCTTTTTGGTCTTCTCGCCTTGCTTGAGCGTCCCGGGAACCGAGCGGTCGTAATGCTGAAACCACTCGTAGCCGTCGGTGGAGATCTCGACCTCGAGTCGAGTGGACAATGCGTTGACCACCGACACACCGACCCCGTGCAGGCCGCCGGACACCGCGTAGGCGCTGTCATCGCCACCGAACTTCCCACCGGCATGCAGCTGGGTCATCACGACGTCGACGGTGGGGATCCCGGTGGAGTGCATGGCGACCGGGATACCGCGGCCATTGTCGGTGACTTCGACTCCGCCGTCTGCGAGGATCTTGACGTCGACTTGGGTGGCGTAGCCGGCCATTGCCTCATCGACCGCGTTGTCGACGACCTCCCAGATCAGATGGTGCAATCCGCGCTCCCCGGTGGAGCCGATATACATGCCGGGCCGTTTGCGGACGGCTTCTAGCCCTTCCAGGACGGTGATGGAGTCTGCGCCGTACGATGTGCGGGCCTTCTTCTGGGCAGCCACGATCGGAAAGGTCTCCTTGGGGGGCGGGCACGCGATCAGCTACCGCGCGCGTGTTCTGGGCCAGTCTACCGGTAAGTAGCGGTCGCACCCACTCTGTGAGGGTGTTTCTACACAGCTGTCTGCGCCGTGCGCGGAATTTCTCGGAACTACCTGCGTCCTGACGCTTGCCGGGGCAACTCGTTCCCTTCTGACGGCCCTCAGCCGATCCTTCGATTCGTCAACCATAGGTGTCCCGGGGGCCTCGTCCAGCGATATGCAGCGGCCCTTTGCGCCACGACGGCGCGACCGGGCCGGTGATCTTCAACGACGTCACCACGCCGTCGCCGACTTCAGCGGCGATTTTCGCGATCAGTTGCGCTTGCATGATTCGCAACTGGGTTGCCCAGGCCGTTGATTCCGCCGACACACTCAATACGCCGTCGCGCAGTGCGGTCGGGGTGGCGTGTTCGGCGATCTGCTGGCCGACCACCGAGGACCACTGCCCGAACACCGCGCCCTCGGCGACCCGCTGCGACCAGCCGTGCTTCTTCGCCACGTCCCGCGCGGCGGTGCCGAGCGGTTGGGGGTCTCGATGGTCGGGACCGGGCCCGGACCAGCGTCGTCGGCTGGACGTGCCGGCGACGCGACGGCCGGGCGGTAGTAACCGGCGGCCCCGCCCGATGTCCTTGCCCTGGTTGCGCGCAGCGCCGCGGGCCTCTTCCAGCGTGCGCCGAACCAGATCCATCCCTGCCAACCCGCGCAGGTGCTCCGGCGGGCCCGCAGCAGCAGTGGCGTCGTCCCGGTCTGTCATATCTGCACCGCCGATACCCGGCCGTGGTCGTCCTCGGCCAAAGTGATGGCGACTTGTCGGGCGTCCCAATCGCGGGGCACGTCGTCGGCGACCGCCGCGGTCACCAACACCTGCTCGGCCGAAGCCGCCGCGACGGCAAGGGCTTGCCGACGAGCCGCATCGAGTTCGGCGAACACATCATCGAGCAAGAGCACCGGATCACCTCCCTCGCCACGGAGCAATTCATAAGCCGCAAGCCGCAGCGCCAACGCCATCGACCACGATTCACCATGACTGGCAAAGCCTTTCGCGAGCTGATCGCCCAGCCGTAACTCCAGGTCGTCTCGGTGCGGCCCAACCAGACACACACCGCGCTCCAGTTCGGCGTCGCGCCGGCGCGCCATCGAGGCCAACAACGCAGCTTCCAGGAACTCCACGTCCGCACCATCGCCGGAAGCGATGTCGATGCTGGCGCGATAACCAATCGATGCGGTCCGTGATCCAGGGGCCAACAGGGCGTACGCCTTGACCACCTCGGGGCCCAACTCGTTGACCAGCTCCATCCGCGCGGCCATCAACGCGGCGCCGTGGGCCGCCAGGTGGCCGTCCCATACGTCCAGCGTGTCCAAGACCCCGCGGTCGCCCCGCAACCGGCCGCCGACCGCGGTCTTCAGTAATGCCGTGCGCTGACGCAACACCTTGTCGTAGTCGGCGCGCACCGCCGCGATCCGTGGCCGCCGAACGGTGGCCAGGTCATCGAGGTAACGACGCCGGTCGGCCGGATCGCCGCGGACCAGCGCCAAATCCTCGGGCGCGAACAGCACCGCACGCAACACGCCGATCACTTCGCGCGCACTGCGCACCGGGGAACGATTCAGCCGGGCCTTATTCGCCCGCCCGCTGGTGATCTCCAGGTCGACAGCGCATTCCCGACCCTCGTTGACCACGATCGTCGACACCACGGCCCGCGGTGCGCCCACCCGGATCAACGGTGCATCGGTCGCCACCCTGTGTGAGCTCAGCGTCGACGAATACCACAGCGCCTCAATAAGATTCGTTTTTCCATACCCATTCGGTCCGACGAACACGGTGCGTCCCGGCGCCAGGTCCAGATCGGCGTGTTCCCACGACCGGAAATCTCGCAAGCCAAGATGACGGACGTACACGCCAACCGCTAACCGGGCAAACGGACCGGCATCAGCAAATAGACGTAGTCGGTCGAGACGGCGGGGTACGGGCCGCTATCGGTGGGTTGCGGGTCGTCGTCGGATGTCGGGCGCAACACCGCCGGCCGGCTGGGCGTGGTGAAACCAAACGACACCTTCTCCGAATGCAGCGACCCCAGCCCGTCGGTCAGGTAGGTGGGGTTGAACGCGATCGTCAGCGGTTCACCGGCGAATTCGACCGGCAAGTCCTCTTCGGCCCGACCGACGTCGTCGGCGCCGGCGGACAGTCGCAGTGCATCGTCGGAGAACTCCATCCGCACCTGCGCGCCCCGCTCGGCCACCAGGGCGACGCGCTTGATCGCTTCGGTCAACTCGGCCACCCCGATGGTGGCCACCGCGGTGTGTTCGGTGGGCAGCAGTTGACGGAACTTCGGGAATTCAGCGTCAAGAAGACGTGTCGTGCTGCGCTTGCCGTTACCGCTGATGCCGAGCAGCCCGTCCTTGCCCACCGCGGACCCGGCACCCAGAGACAAGCGCACTTCGGTGCCGTCGGTACCGGTCTTCGCCGCCTCGGCCAACGTTTTCGCCGGCACCAGCACCGCGGCCTCGATGTCCGGGGAGGCCGCCGACCAGGTGAGCTCGCGGACCGCAAGCCGAAACCGATCGGTGGCGGCCAGCACCACCGTCTCACCGGAAATCTCGACCCGAATGCCGGTCAACATCGGCAAGGTGTCGTCCCGTCCGGCCGCGACGGCCACCTGGCTGATGGCCTCGGCGAACAAGTCCGCCGACAACGCACCTGTCTCTTCGGGAAGTGTCGGCAGCGTCGGGTAATCCTCGACCGCCATCGTGGGCAGCGAAAAGCGAGCACTCCCGCAGGTCAATGACACCCGGGTGCCGTCGACATGGACGTCGACCGGTTTGTCCGGCAATGCACGGGTGATATCCGACAGCAACCTTCCGGATACCAAAACCGTTCCAGGCGAAGCAATTTCAGCAGCAAGCCGTACCTCGGCGGACACCTCGTAATCGAACCCGGAAATGGTCAACCCGTCGTCCGAGCCGGTCAGCAGCACACCGGCCAGGACCGGCACCGTGGGTCTGGTGGGCAGATTCCTCGCCACCCACGCGACGGCGTCGGCGAAGTCTTCCCGGACCAAGCGGAATTTCAAGTCAGTCAAGCCGACCTTGGTCGTCGCCACGTCCATAGCGTCCCTTCATCACCCCGAACAGCAAGGTTCATCTCCAACGGCCAACCCCGCTGACGAACGCCACTGCCTGTAAATCCGCCACGACGGCCGTAACGGCAGTCGAACAACAACCGTAGAGCTTCCGTCGTCATCTTGAAAGCTAATCGATCGCAGTGACAAGCCGTGACCGTCGAGCCGATAGGCGGGTGTGGAACGGTGTGTCCCCAACGGTCTTTTCGAAGAAGAATCTACGAAGAGATACCGGTAACAGTAATAGGTGCTGTGCATCCTGGGGACGGTGGACTGTCGGTGCTGATGGGGATGGCACCGGGGTGTGGATGAAGTTGTCGGGGCCTGTGGGGTTTGTGTGCGCGGGTTGGGGATGTGGCGCGCTTGTGCACGAGGCTGTGCGGCGAGGACGAAGGCCTGCGTCGGTTGCACACAGCTGTATGCACAGCCGGTGATGACAAAAATTTTTCGACAGATCAGCGCTTGGAGCGCTGGCGGATCCGGGTCGTCAGTTCCTTGACGTGATCGAAGACCTCACGACGCTCGGCCATCTCGCCACGGACCTTGCGTTCCGCGTACATGACAGTCGTGTGGTCGCGGCCGAATGCCTGTCCGATCTTCGGCAGTGACAGGTCGGTCAGTTCGCGGCACAGATACATGGCGATTTGGCGGGACTGCGCCAGGGCGCGCGTTTTGCCGGGCCCGCGAAGTTCGTCGACTGTGGTGTCGAAGTATTCGGCGGTGGCCGCCATGATGGTGGCCGCGCTGATCTGCATGGTGCTGGCGTCGGCGATGAGATCACGCAACACGATCTCGGCCAGCGCCTTGTCGATCGGCGTTTTGTTCAACGATGCGAAAGCCGTGACGCGGATCAGCGCGCCCTCGAGTTCGCGGATGTTGCGCTCGATGCTGCTCGCGATCAGCTCGAGAACTTCGTCGGGAACGGCGAGACGTTCCATTTGTGCCTTCTTGCGCAGAATCGCGATGCGCGTTTCCAGTTCTGGTGGCTGGACGTCGGTGATGAGTCCCCACTCGAACCGCGTCCGCAGCCGATCTTCGAGGGTGGCCAGTTGCTTGGGCGGGCGATCGGAGGTGATCACGATCTGCTTGTTGGCGTTGTGGAGCGTGTTGAAGGTGTGGAAGAACTCTTCCTGGATGCCCTCTTTACCTTCGATGAACTGAATGTCGTCGACCAGCAGCACGTCCACGTCGCGGTAGCTGCGTTTGAAGGCGACTTTGCGGTCGTCGCGCAGAGAATTGATGAAGTCGTTGGTGAACTCTTCGGTCGAGACGTACTTGACCCGCATGCCGGGAAACAGTCGTTGCGCGTAGTTTCCGGCCGCGTGCAGAAGGTGGGTCTTGCCCAGCCCGGATTCGCCCCAGATGAATAACGGGTTGTATGCGCGGGCCGGTGCCTCAGCAATCGCCAGGGCGGCAGCGTGAGCGAACCGATTCGACGCGCCGATGACGAAAGTGTCAAAGGTGTACCGGCGGTTGAGACTGGTGCCGCCCGCGGTCGCTGCATCGTTGCTGTGGGGCCGTTCGGTGAAATACGTCGGCCAGCTCTCGTGGGCGCTTGCGAGCGCTTCACGGTCTTCGTCGACCTCGTCGGTGGGGTCCTCGGGCAGCGGCCCGGTGTCGGTGTCGGTGCCGTCCGGCGACGGCGGGGCGATGCGGACGCCGAGTTCGATTTGGTGGCCGAGCCGACGGCTCAGCGCGTCCGTGATGTGGGTGCGCAGGTGTCGTTCGATCTCGTTTTGCACAAAGCTGCTGGGCACCGACAGCAGAGCAAACCCCTCGACGATTGTGAGCGGCTGAACCAGGTTCAACCAGGCTCTTTGCTGGGGAGTCAGGGGCGCGGCATACGGTTCGCCGTTGGTCGGGGTGCCGTCGCCGTTTGCTTCGCCGTTGAGTTCGGAGACGACCGCGTTCCACACCGTCGCGAAGTTTGGACTGGGATCATCGGTCAACGACGGATCCCCCTGGCTTGAAGTCGCGGTACAACCACTGGTAGCGACGACGGACTGTCCACATGGTTATCCACAGGTGTGGACAGGACGGTCGTCATCGCGACGCAGTCTATCGGCGACGGCACGCGAAATCGGCGCCCGAGACAGCCACCGTAGGTTGCCTGGGGAGAGAGCCGGTTCGCCATCCTCGCTTCGTTGTCGGGCGCCGTTCCAGTCTGAAACGGCATGGCCCGAAGCTAACAGTTTTCCGTGCGAGTGCCAACCGTTCTGCAACATTCCTGGTGCGCTTCAATCAGATTGTTTGACGCAGCGTGGCAGGTGTGAAACCAGTTAAGGATCGCCTCTCGGAAGATGATGGGTGAGCGCATGGTTGGGTTGGTCCGAGTTGCGCGAAGGGACTGGTTTGACCCGGCGAAGCCGCGTCAGTACCCTCGAACAGTCGCCCGAAAGTCGGCGATACGGCTGCGATCCGAGCTAGTTCGTTCGGGGCCCGCGCCGGTTACCAGCGAGACACAGAGCCTACCAAAGGCAATCGTGTCCGGCCGTTCGAGTTGCGTGGCCGGAAGCGATGCCGCAGGCAACGAGGAGAGAGCCGTGGCGAAGGGCAAGCGGACCTTCCAGCCGAACAACCGGCGCCGAGCCCGCGTCCACGGTTTTCGGCTGCGGATGCGTACTCGGGCAGGACGGGCAATCGTGTCCAGCCGGCGTCGTAAAGGACGCCGTTCACTTACTGCTTGATCCATTTCTGGTGACACAGCGGTGCTTTCCGCGCAGAACCGCATGACGCGGTCGACCGATTTCGATGCGACGGTCAAGCACGGGCTGCGAGCGGCGCAGCCGGATCTTGTCGTGCATGCCCTACCGGGTCCGCAGGGTGCGCCGCCGAAGGTCGGGTTGATCATTTCGAAGTCGGTTGGCTCGGCCGTACAGCGGCATCGGGTGGCCCGCCGGCTACGGCATGTGGCGCGCTCGGTGTTGCCGGAACTGGGGTCCGATCACGTGGTGATCCGTGCGCTGCCCAGCAGCCGCGACGCGGTTTCGGCGCGGCTGGAGCGGCAGTTGCGCGCCGGGCTGAGGCGGATCCGTCAGCTGGCGGGATCGCGCGGATGACTGCGCTGAGGCCTCGATGGGCCCGCGGCGCCGGGGCAACGGCGGCCCGTGCGGCGATTTTCTTGATCCAGCTCTACCGCCACATGGTGTCACCGCTCCGGCCGGCAACCTGTCGGTTCATGCCGACCTGTAGCCAGTACGCCGTCGACGCGTTGACCGAATACGGGCTGGTGCGGGGCGGCTGGTTGGCGGTGGTCCGGTTGGCGAAGTGCGCTCCGTGGCATCGGGGAGGATGGGATCCAATACCGGAGCGCGGGGTAGCGCCGGCCGGCGTGCGAGATGTCTGGGACCCCCCAGCCGAGCGAGGGGAGATCGAGTCCGTTGTTTGATGTGTTCAGCCTGGACATCTTCTACTACCCGGTGTCGGCCATTATGTGGTTGTGGTACAAGGCATTTGGCTTCCTACTGGGACCCTCGAGCTTCTTCACCTGGGCGCTGTCGGTGATGTTCCTGGTGTTCACCCTGCGGGCCATCCTCTACAAGCCGTTCGTTCGCCAGATCCGCACGACCCGGCAGATGCAGGAATTGCAGCCGCAGATCAAGGCACTGCAGAAGAAGTACGGCAAGGATCGCCAGCGGATGGCGCTGGAGATGCAAAAGCTGCAGCGCGAACACGGCTTCAACCCGATCTTGGGCTGCCTGCCGATGCTGGCGCAGATCCCGGTGTTCTTGGGGCTCTACCACGTGTTGCGGTCGTTCAACCGCACGACGGGTGGATTCGGTCAGCCGCACATGTCGGTCGCCGAGAACCGTGCCACGGGAAACTACGTGTTCAGCCCAACAGATGTGGCGCACTTCCTGGATGCCAACCTGTTCGGCGCACCGATCGGCGCGTTCATGACCCAGCGCACGGGGCTGGATGCGTTCACAGAGTTCAGTCGGCCCGCGGTGATCGCCGTCGGCCTGCCGGTGATGATCCTGGCCGGCATCGCGACCTACTTCAACAGTCGCGCGTCGGTTGCGCGACAGAGCCCCGAGGCGGCGGCCAACCCGCAGACGGCGATGATGAACAAGCTTGCGCTGTATGTGTTTCCGCTCGGCGTCGTGGTCGGCGGCCCGTTCCTGCCGCTGGCGATCATCCTGTACTGGTTCGCCAACAACATCTGGACCTTCGGTCAGCAGCACTACGTGTTCGGCATGATCGAGAAAGAGGAAGAAGCCAAGAAGCGCGAAGCGCTGGAACGGCGAGCCGCCAACGCACCGGCGCCCGGCGCCAAACCCAAGCGCACACAGAAGGCCTCGGCAGGAAACGGGGCGTCGACGCCGGCGAGCGAGTCGGCGGCGGCAAGCGCGGAGTCCGACGGCCAGGCCAGTGAGCCGACGGCCGCGAAGGCCAATCCGGCCAACCGGACCCCGCGGCCCGGAGCGAGGCCGAAGAAACGCAAACGGTGACCGGCCCGCGGATGCGGCCCGCGTGAGCGGAAGCCGGTCTGCAGCAGCCGGGTCAGAAAGCAGCCCGACGACGGGATAGAGGAAGAGACAGCCATGACGGGGACAACAGAACGCGACGCGAACGACCAACCGGCGGAAGAACAGGCGCCGGACGACGAGCCCACCGCGGACGCCGATTTGGAGGAACGCTTGGTCGCCGAGGGCGAAATTGCAGGCGACTATTTGGAAGAGTTGCTCGACCTGCTGGACTTCGACGGCGACATCGATCTGGATGTCGAGGGCAACCGCGCGGTGGTGAGCATCGATGGGAGCGACGACCTCACCAAGTTGGTGGGACGCAAGGGGGAGGTGCTCGACGCGCTGCAGGAACTGACCCGGCTGGCGGTACACCAGAAGACGGGTGTGCGTAGCCGGCTGATGCTCGACATCGCCAGCTGGCGCCGGCGCCGTCGGGAAGAGTTGGCCGCGCTGGGCGACAAGGTCGCCCGGCGCGTGCTGGAGACGGGCGAGCGCGAAGAGCTTGCGCCGATGACGCCCTTCGAGCGCAAGATCGTCCACGACGCCGTCGCTGGGGTGCCCGGGGTACACAGCGAGAGCGAGGGCGTCGAGCCCGCGCGCCGGGTCGTCGTATTGCTCGACTGACGGGCCCGTCAGAGTTACACCCGTGTAGTTCGCGACGGCGGCACGGCCGGAAGACCGGAGGATGTTTCACGTGAAACATGTCGAGGTGGCCACTCCTCCGGATGCCGCAGCGGCAATCTTCGGAGATCGGCTTGGTGTCGCCCAGCGATACGCGGAACTATTGGCGGGCACCGGTGTCGAGTGGGGCCTGCTCGGTCCGCACGAGGTGGATCGGGTGTGGGATCGCCATCTGCTGAATTCCGCTGCGGTGGCCGAACTCCTGCAGTCGGGGGCGCGGGTGGCCGACATCGGCAGCGGCGCCGGCCTGCCCGGGTTGCCGTTGGCGATTGCGCGCCCCGACATCCGCATGGTTCTGGTCGAGTCGCTGCTGCGCCGAACCGAGTTCCTCCGGGACGCCGTCGCCGAGCTCGAACTCGACGTGGACGTGCTGCGGGGCCGGGCAGAGGATCGCGCCGTCCGCGAGAGGGTGGGCGGAAGCGACGTGGTGGTGTCGCGCGCGGTGGCGCCGCTGGACAAGCTGACCCGCTGGAGTCTGGCGCTGCTACGGCCCGGCGGACGGATGCTGGCGATCAAGGGCGAGCGTGCGACAGAGGAAGTCGGTGAACACCGGCGTGTGATGACAGAGTTAGGCGCCGTGAATGTCAGGGTGGTGAAATGTGGCGTGAACTACTTGAGTCCGCCCGCAACCGTGGTGGTGGCACAGCGCGGAAAGCCGGCCCCGATGGGGCAGCGCCCGCGCCCGCGGCCCTGCCGGCCGAACAGGGAGAGCCTATGACTGCGCCACGCAGGCCGGTTGCCTCCGGGCCCGAAGCTCCCAAGATGCCCGCGCCGAATGTTTCACGTGAAACATCGGCCGAATACGACACCCCGATCGGCGCCGCCGCCGAGCGGGCAATGCAGGTGCTGCACACCGCGCACGAGCGGTTACCACGGCCCAGCCACCGGCGGCTGTTCACGATCGCCAACCAGAAGGGCGGGGTCGGCAAGACGACGACGGCGGTCAACCTCGCTGCGGCGCTGGCAATCCAGGGCCTCAAGACACTCGTCATCGATTTGGACCCGCAGGGCAACGCCAGCACCGCGCTCGGCATCACCGAGCGCCACTCCGGCACCCCGTCGTCGTATGAGGTGTTGCTCGGTGAAATGCCGCTGCGCGCCGCTCTTCGCCGCAGCCCGCACAGCGAACGGTTGTTCTGCGTGCCGGCCACCATCGACCTGGCCGGCGCCGAGATCGAATTGGTCAGCATGGTGGCCCGCGAGAACCGGCTGCGGACCGCGCTGACCGCACTGGACCAGTCGGACTTCGACTACGTCTTCATCGACTGCCCGCCGTCGCTTGGGTTGCTGACCATCAACGCGTTGGTCGCCGCGCCCGAGGTGCTGATCCCCATCCAGTGCGAGTACTACGCACTGGAGGGTGTCTCGCAACTGATGAACAACATCGAGATGGTGAAGGCTCACCTGAACCCACAGCTCGAGGTGACCACCGTCATCCTCACCATGTACGACGGCCGGACCAAGCTCGCCGATCAGGTGGCCGACGAGGTGCGCCGCTACTTCGGCGGCAAGGTGTTGCGAACGGTCATCCCGCGCAGCGTCAAGGTGTCCGAGGCGCCGGGCTACAGCATGACCATCATCGATTACGATCCCGGTTCGCGCGGGGCGATGAGCTACCTCGACGCCAGCCGCGAACTCGCTGAACGAGACCGACCAGTGAAGGGGCAACCATGACTCAGCCGTTGCGCAGGAAGGGCGGCCTCGGACGCGGCCTGGCTTCGCTGATTCCCACCGGACCGACGGACGGCGAGGCCGCCTCGCAGGGCCTGGGGCCGCGGATGGGCGACGCCGCCGCCGACGTGGTGCTGGGCGGCCCGACGGCGCCCGGAGCGGCCGGCATGGGCGCGGTCTACCGCGAGATCGATCCGGCACTGATCGAGCCCAACCCGCGCCAGCCACGCCAGGTGTTCGACGACGAGTCCATGGCCGAACTGGTGCACTCGATCCGCGAATTCGGCCTGATGCAACCGATCGTGGTTCGCGCGCTGGGCGCATCCCAGGACGGTCAGCGCTACCAGTTGGTGATGGGGGAGCGGCGCTGGCGCGCCGCCCAGCAGGCCGGGATGACGGCGATACCCGCGATCGTGCGGGAGACCGGTGACGACAACCTGCTCCGCGATGCCCTGCTGGAGAACATCCATCGTGTCCAGTTGAACCCGCTGGAAGAGGCGGCGGCTTACCAGCAACTGCTCGACGAGTTCGGGGTCACCCACGACGAACTGGCCGCTCGCATCGGGCGGTCCCGCCCGCTGATCACCAACATGATCCGGCTGCTACGGCTGCCGATCGCGGTCCAGCGCCGAGTCGCCGCGGGGGTGTTATCGGCCGGTCATGCCCGCGCGCTGCTGTCGTTGGAGGGCGGCCCGGAGGCCCAAGAAGAACTCGCCGCCCGGATCGTCGCGGAGGGGTTGTCGGTGCGCGCGACCGAGGAGGCGGTGACCCTGGCCAATCGCGGTGACGCGGGCAAGCCCGCGGCGCCCAAACGCAAGCCGATCCAGATGCCCGGGCTACAGGACGTTGCTGAGCGGCTCTCCAGCGCCTTCGACACCCGCGTGACAGTCAGCCTCGGCAAACGCAAGGGCAAGATCGTGGTCGAGTTCGGTTCGGTGGACGATTTGCAGCGCATCGTCGACCTGATGAACTCGTCGAAATCCTGAATATACACACCGGGTAATTACGTCACTGTGACACTGGCGTCGTCCCAGCTGGCCGGTCGATCCGCCTGTCTGCGAATCATGCTGCGCCCCAGTACTTTTGGACGCTCAAACGGATACGGCGCCGGCCACACCGCGTTACTGGCCCGGCGAGGCCCGATGCTCCTATCCTGGAAGGGTTGTCTGGGCGTATCGGCTTCAGGGTCGACGGCAGCACCGCACGGAGGCGCAGGAGTCTAGTGTCTGCTCGAATCACACCGCTGCGGCTCGAGGCCTTCGAGCAGCTGCCCAAGCATGCGCGCAGGTGCGTGTTCTGGGAGGTGGACCCGGCGATCCTCCGCAAGGGCGACCACCTCGCCGACCCGGAGTTCGAGAAAGAAGCCTGGCTGTCCATGGTGATGCTGGAATGGGGGTCGTGCGGGCAGGTGGCCACGGCCCCCCCGGCGGAGTGTGAGCACAGCGAACCACCATGCCTGGGGTATGTGCTTTATGCGCCGCCCCGGGCGGTGCCGCGGGCCCACCGGTTTCCGACCGCTCCAGTCTCCGCCGACGCGGTCCTACTCACGTCTATGGGGGTGGAGCCGGGTCGCGGCGCCGACGACCTGCCGTACAGCCTGATCGCCCGCGTTGTGGACGAGCTGGTCCGCCGGGGCGTGCGGGCATTGGAGGCCTTCGGACGCACCGCGGAGGTCGCCGAGTTGGCCGATCCGCACGCTGTCGACCCCGAGTTGCGGCCGGTGCTGGAATCGGTCGGCGACTGTTCGGTGGACCGCTGTGTGATCAGCGCCGACTTTCTGCGCGACGTCGGATTCGTCGAGGTGGCACCGCACCGCTATTTCCCGCGGCTGCGGCTGGAACTCGACAAGGGCCTGGGCTGGAAGGCCGAAGTCGAAGCCGCGCTGGAAAGACTCCTGGAGAGCGCACAGCTACAGCAGCCGGTGGCGGCGGGCTCGTCGGTTACGAACCGCTGAGCCGACTGGCCTGCTCCACCGACAACTCGTGAGCAAGTAGCTCGGCGAAGGTGAAAGTCCCTGTGGGACGGTCGTTTTTGCCGAGCAGATACAACCGCTTGACGGCGGCCAGGATGCCCTCGGCGATCGCGTCGCGGGTCTGGGTGGAGACCAGCATCGCCCGGTCGCGCGGATTGGTGATGTAGCCGACATCGACCTGAACCGTCGGCATGCGGGTCAACCGCAACAGGTCCCAGGTGCGGCCGTGGGTGCGGCAATCCCGTAATCCCGTGCGCGCCACCACTTCTCGCTGAATGAAGTCGGCCAGCATGCGCCCGATGGTGGACACCGAGCCGTGCGAGTTGCCGAAGTGGAAGGACGCCACGCCGTTGGCCGACGGGCTGGCCAAGGTTGCGCAGCGCAGGCTGATCATCAGGTCGGCGCCGACGGCGTTGGCCGTCGCGGCCCGCTCGGCGTCCGACGGACTGCGGTTGGTAGGTCGCGACAGGAATGTCTCCATGCCGATCGCGGTCATCCGACCTTCGAGCCGACTTGCCAAGTCCCACAAGATATCTGCTTCACTGATCGGCCCGGCTGAGTTCTGTGTGATCAGCCCGTGGTCCGAACCGCCGCGACCCGGGTCGATGATGATTCGTTTACCGGACAGCTTCGGGCCCGACCGTCGCACCAGCTCCTCTTCGCGGATGGCGTGCGGAGACCCGCCGCTGACCCGCGCGCTGAGAAAATACAAGGAGCGCAACGTTTCCGGGCCGCAGATGCCGTCCGCGTAGAGCCCGTATTCGCGCTGGTACGACATCAGCGCGTTGTGGGTCTGCAACCCGAAGTATCCGTCGACCAGCCCGGTGTAGAAACCGAGATCCTGCAGCCTGGCTTGCAGCGTCGCGACGTCGTCGCCGTACATGGGGGCACCGAATTGATGGCTCAGCGTGCGGGCACCCAGCCGATAGGACGCTTCTTTGAGCGCACGGTAGGTGGCCTCGCCGACGACACCGTCCACCAGCAAGCCGCGGTGCTGCTGAAAAGCGCGCACCGCGTGGTCGAGTTCCTCGTCGAACAGGTCGAGCGCGACATGCCGTCCGGTGGTGAGATCCTCGTCGGGACCGCTCAAATGGCCCAACGCGGCCAGCGCAGCGCGAATCTCGGTGACCGCTGCGCTGCGGTCACCCCAGCGCAGCGCTTCGCCGGCGCCGCGATGCGGAGTCGACATTCCAAGGCCTCCGGTGAGCCGGTGTGATCAGCCCTGCCCATTGCTTGACAGGCTTGGCGGTATTGTCGCAGACGGTCTTCGATTTCGGGAAAACACCAGGCAAATTGGGACGGTGTCTCGACTACACGTCGGAAAGCTCCCGCAGCAGCGCCGCCTTACCCTTGGCGCCCACAATCCGTTTCACCGGCTGACCGTCCTTGAACAAAATCAACGTCGGAATCGAGACCACCTGGAAATCACGCGCGGTCTCCGGATTGGCGTCCACGTCGAGTTTGGCGACGGTGAGTTGCCCGGCCTTTTCGGCGGCGATTTCGGCGAGCACCGGCGCCACCATCCGGCACGGGCCGCACCAGGTGGCCCAAAAATCAACCAGCACAGGCGTATTACTTTTCAACACGTCGGTTGCGAAAGTCG
>NZ_LQOM01000049.1 GCF_002101595.1 Mycobacterium celatum | reverse complement strand
CTGCTGGCCGGCATCTACGCCCAAGTCCTGGGCCTCGAACAAGTCGGCGTCGACGACTCCTTCTTCGAACTCGGCGGAGACAGCATCCTGTCGATGCAGGTGGCGGCCCGGGCTCGGGCCGCCGGTCTGCTGTGTCGGCCGCGTGATGTGTTCGTCGAGCAGACGGTGGCCCGGCTGGCCGGTGTGGCTGTGTTGGCCGACGGTGAGACTGGCCCGGTCGATGAGGGCATCGGGCAGGTCGTACCTACTCCGATCATGTGCTGGCTGGCCAGCTTGGCCGGGCCGGTACAGCAGTTCAACCAGACGATGCTGTTGCAGGCCCCGGCTCGGGTGCGCGACGCCGACGTGGTGGCGCTGTTGCAGGCCCTACTGGATCGGCATGCCATGTTGCGGGCGCGCGTCGATGACGACGGAGGTGCGGCGGGTTGGTCGTTGACCGTCCCGCAGCCCGGGTCGGTGCATGCCGGCGACTGCCTGCAGTCGGTGGATGTGTTGTCGGTGCAGGCGGTGGCCGCGGCGCGGTCCCGGTTGAATCCGCGCGCCGGAGTGATGCTCAGCGCGCTGTGGGTGGCTGACAGCAGCCAGTTGGCGTTGATCATTCACCATCTCGCCGTCGACGGGGTGTCGTGGCGAATCCTGTTGGAAGACCTCAACAGTGCCTGGGCCCAGCACCGGGCCGGCCGGCCGGTGGTGTTGCCCGCGATCGGCACGTCGTTTGCGCGGTGGTCGTCGCTGCTGGCCGAGCACGCCCACACATCGCACGTCGTGCAACTGGCGGAGGCGTGGCGACGGGTCGCGGCAACGCCGGCGGTGCTGCCGGCAGTGCGCCCGGAGGTGGATACCTATGAAAGCGCCGGGCACCTGTCGACGGCGCTGGATGTGGAAACCACCCGGATGCTCCTGGGTGAGGTGCCTGCGGCCTTTCATGCCGGGGCCCACGAGGTTTTGTTGATCGCGTTCGGGCTGGCGGTGGCCCGGTTCGTCGGCAGCCCCGACGCGCCGATCGGCATCGACGTCGAGGGTCATGGCCGGCACGAGGAACTGGGCGCCGATGTGAACTTGTCGCGCACGGTGGGCTGGTTCACCACCAAATATCCGGTGTCGCTGAATCTGACTGGGCTGTCGTGGGGGCAGGTGGTGGCCGGGGAGGCCGGGCTGGGGATGCTGGTCAAAGACGCCAAGGAGCAGCTGCGCGCCCTGCCCAACGAGCTGACCTACGGTGTGCTGCGGTATCTGAACACCGAGGTTGATTTGGCCGGCTCGGACCCGCCGATCGGCTTCAACTACCTTGGGCGGCTTGGTGTTTCGGCCGCCGAGGCCGGCGGCGAGGTATGGCGCATCAGCGATGAAGGCTTGTCGTTGACCGCTGCCGGTGCGGCGTTGCCGATGCCGTTGGCGCACACCGTAGATCTCAACGCCGCCACCGTGGACACCGAGGCCGGTCCGCAGTTGCAGGCCAACTGGATCTGGGCGCCCTCCGCCCTGGATGAGGCGCAAATCGGTGAGTTGAGCCGGTTGTGGTTCGAGGCGCTGGCCGGGATCTGCGCGCATGTGCGCCGTGGTGGGGGCGGGTTGACGCCGTCGGATATCGCCCCCGCCCGGTTGAGCCAGCGCCACATCGACCAACTGGCGCAGCGCTACCAGATCGCAGACATCTTGCCGCTGACGCCGCTGCAGCAGGGGTTGCTGTTTCACACCAGCACCGCCCTCGAGGGCGGCGAAGACTTGTATGTACTGCAACTGAATCTCACATTGAGCGGGCCGGTCGAGCAGCACCGGCTGCGTGAGGCCGTGCACAACGTCGTCAACCGGCACCCGAATCTGGTGGCCCGATTCTGCGAACAATTCGACGAGCCGGTGCAGATTATCCCGGCCGATTGCGCGCCGGGATGGCGCTACTTGGACCTCGGCGATGACGACCCCGACGAAATTCAGCGGGTATGCGCCGTCGAGCGCGCAGCGGTCCGTGACCTGGCTGATGAGCCGGCGTTTCGGGCGGCGTTGATCCGCACCGGCGATGAGCGGCACCAGTTGGTGTTGACGGTTCACCACATCGTGGCCGATGGGTGGTCGCTGCCGATAGTGGTGGGAGAGATCTTCGCCGACTATGGCGGGCAACGGTTGTCGCCGGCCACGCCGTATCGCCGCTTTGTGGACTGGCTGGCCGAGCGCGACCACGATGCGGCATGCGCTGCATGGGGTGAGGTGTTGGCCGGGTTTGACACCCCCACGCTGGTGGCCGAGCCGGGCCGGTCGGGGTCGGGGCGGCGCGGTGTGGCCTCGTTTGCGGTGCCCGCCGAGACCACGCGGGCGCTGGGCGAGTTGGCCCGCGCGCGGCAGGTCACGGTCAACACGGTGCTGCAGGGCGGGTGGGCGGTGCTGCTGGCCGCGTTGACCGGCCGACACGACGTGGTTTTCGGTACCACGGTCTCGGGGCGGCCCGCTGAGCTACATGGCGCCGAGTCGATGGTGGGGATGTTGATCAACACCGTGCCGGTGCGCGCACACATGACCGCGGCCACCACCACGGCACACCTGCTGGATCGGCTGCAACACGACCACAACCACACCCTCGAGCATCAGCATGTGGCGCTGGGCGACATCCATCGCCTCGTCGGCCATGACCAACTGTTCGACACACTGTTTGTGTTCGAGAACTATCCACTCGACACGACCGCGCTGTCGAACAGCGGCGGGTTGGCAGTCACCGAGTTCAACAACTGGGAATACAACCACTACCCGCTGGCCGTGCAGGCCCTGCCGGGCAACGAACTCGGTTTGCGCGTCGAATACGACACCGAGCTGTTCAGCGCCGCCGACATCCACACACTGGTCGCCCGGTTGGAGCGGGTGTTGGTGGGGATGGCGGCTGCTTCGGGTGGGTTGTTGTCGTCGTTGGGTGTGGTGGATGAGGT
>NZ_LQOM01000048.1 GCF_002101595.1 Mycobacterium celatum | reverse complement strand
CGGCGCCTCACACCCCGCGAGCCAGCCAACCCCGGCCCTCGCAACCGAATAGGAACAAAACTTGGGGTACTTCACTACTTGGCAATTTTCGATAAAGGCACAGCGCTGGCGCTGTATCACACCAAACGCCTCGCCTCACCCGCCCAAAGAATTGTGTTGTACGCCAAAGATCGCGGCTGCACCTTCCCCAACTGCCCGGTGCCCGGCTACCACTGCGAAGCCCACCACTGCACCCCGTATGCGAAATGCCGCACCACCGACGTCAACGACCTAGCGCTGGGCTGCGGCGGGCATCACCCGCTGGCCGAACAAGGCTGGACCACCCGCAAGAACGCGCGCGGCGACACCGAATGGATACCACCCCCACACCTCGACCACGGCCAACCCCGCACCAACAGATACCACCACCCCGAAAAACTCCTCCGCGACGACGACGAAGACGACGAAGATCCGTAGTGGCTCAACGTCTCCGGAGCACGGATGCCAACGCCCAGGTCGCACCCGCGCCCGCGACTCAGGGTCAAACAGCCGCCAAACCGCTGCGTGCACTGCGGAGGTCGTCGACGAACGACGCGTAGTTCTCCTGCCGGCGCTCGCTGCGATCTCGCACGATCGCCGACGGGTGAACGGTGGCCACCACGCGGGGCTCCGGCTCGACGTGCATGTCCAGATCGACAGGCAGGTGAAGCACTTCGCCGCGATGCGCGGTGACCCGGAACGCCGTGCCCAACAGCGACTGTGCAGCCGTTGCGCCGAGGCACACGATCACTTCCGGTCGCACCGCCTCGATCTCGCAGAGAAGCCACGGCTGGCACGCGACGACTTCGGTGCGGCTGGGCTTTTGATGTATCCGCCGTTTTCCTTGCTTTCTGGTGAACTTGAAGTGCTTGACGGCGTTGGTTTGATACGTCAGCTCCGGGTCGATGCCCGCGTCGTCCAGCGCACGCGCAAGCAGCCGTCCGGCCGGACCAACGAACGGTAGCCCCTCGACGTCCTCACGGTCCCCCGGCTGTTCACCGACCAGCATGATCGGCGCGTCCGGCCGACCGTGCCCGAAGACGGTCTGGGACGCGTCCTTGTATAGCGAGCAGCCGTGGCAGCTGCTTGCCGCCGCCGCAAGCGAATCCAGGCTTCGGTCGTCGGGCAGGTAAGGCGCCGCGCTGGTGGCCATGACCGTCACGGCGCGGGCTCAGCGTTTGCCGGTGATGGCGTCGCGCGCCCGGTCCAGCATCGCGGCGAACGGGCCGGCCACCAGGTTGGCCACCTGGGATTCCACCCCGGCGTGCGGCCGCGTCGGCGCGATCGCCTGGGCCAGCTTCGCGGCACGTCCCATCTTCTCGCGCTCCTCGCTGCTCAATTCCTTTTGCAGCTTGGCGAATTCCTGCTTCTCTTCCTGCTCGGCATGCTTGACGACGGCGTCGCGGAACTCGGCGAGTTGAGTGGCGAACTCCTGCGAAGCGACGTCGAGCTTTTCCAGCTTGGCGAGGACCTTCTTGGCGTCGTGCTCTTCTTCCAGTCGCGCCGCGACCACTTCCCTGCCGTTGGACAGCTTCCGCTTGGCCCGCGGGTGAACGATTTCCTCTTCGGTGGTTTCGTGCACGGCCAGCAGTCGCCGGAGCTTCACGAACGGCTCCTTGCGGTCCTTGCCGGCGGCGTTGAGCGTCTCGGAGAAGAGTTCCTTGATCTGCTCGTGTTGGCTGACGAGGAACTCGACGACATCCGTCGGTGTCTTGGCGGCAGGCGCTGCCATGATTTCCTCCTGCATCATCTGGATTTGCGCGACGGGCTGTTGTGCGCGCGACCAACGGCTACCCGACGCCCCGGCCCGCGAAACGCAAGAGGTGTAACGGCGCGGTTGCCGGGGTACTGCATCGAACGTGGTAACCGGATTGCGGCGCTGGTGTGCCGCCACAGCTGTCGGCGCCGTCGTCGTCGCGGGCTGTTCGTCGCCCAGCCAGCCGGAGGCCGCACCCGAGGTGACCCTGATTCCCGTCGGCGCGGCCCTGCACAGTCCGGTGTGGTCGTATCGCACGCGTACCCTGCTCGGGCTCACCGACGACCACCGCCTGGCCAAGGTCAGCGGCGCCGAGAACCCGGACACGGCGCACACCACCCTGTCCGGACCGCTGGACGCCGGGCGCAACCTGCAGATCAGCCAGCGCAACGATCGGCATGTCTTCGTGCCGCAGCCGCGGCGCGGTGCCGTCGCCGTCGTCGACATCGCCACTTTGCAGTCCGTCGATCACTTCGACGCCGGCCCGGCGCCCGACTACCTCTCCGAAGATGCCGGCATGCGCATCTTGCTCGCGCTCTCGGCGGACGGATCCACGGTGACCCCGGTGGAGCAGTACGGCTACCGCGCGCTGCCCGCCGCCACGATCGAACACGCTGATTCGATCGACGGGTCCAACCGGGGACGGGAAATCGACTACCACGTGTACGGGCCATCGGGAATCCGCTACTACAAAGGACCCTCGTCACCGCCGAAGGAGCGCGGCACGCTGGCCATGGATGTCGCCGTATCGGCGGGCAACAACACGAAGGTGACTCGCACGTATGTCGCCGACCATGACCACGGTGTGCTTTACGCGGTTGACTCTCTCCGTGGCGGCGAAGGGTTGGGAGTGGCCGGCCGCGCGCAACTGCCGTCGTCTCCGATTCGCTACCTCGGTACCGATGACACCCGGATCTACGCGGCCACCGACCGGCAATTGGTGACGCTCGAGACGGCCAGCTTCGGCGGCTACCCCAACGACACCATGCACGTGATCCACGTGGTGGATTACCGCGCGAATCTGCCTGCGGGTCAAGCGAAATCGGCACCACTGTCCGGGATGGCAGTCGGACCACACCGGGTGTTCCTCACCCTGCGCGGCGCCAACTACGTAGTCGGCGTCGCCAAGCCGCACCTGTGAACACGGGAGGACCGATGACCACGCCGATCGGCATCGACGACGACTTCCAGCTGATCAACGAGCAGATCCGGGCGCTCAAGGAACTCGGCGCGAAAAACGAACTGGCCGAGGGCGAAAGCTACGACTTCTCCATCCGGTGGGGCGCGACGCTGGCCGGGCGGTTTCGCCGGCTGGTGCAGTACAGCGCGCAGGGCATCCTCAGCGAGGCCGACGAACGCCGGTTCCAGTCGCTGTGCGACGAGCTGCGCGGGCTATCGGAGCTGATCGGTCGATTCGACCTGGCGCAACCATGTTGGCGAGCAGCAGACGCAAAAGTCCCCGACACGCGGGGGAAACGGGGACTTTTGCGTCTGCTCGGCCGAACAAACTAGGCGCCACGGGGCCACTCGACGGTCCAGCTCGCGGCGCGGGCGTCGGCTGCGTCGCGAACGAGAAAATCCCTCTCCCGCAGCTTGATTCCGGTTCGCGGCTTGGCGCAGTCCGGGTTGCGGCATGTCAACGCCACCATGTAGGCGTCGTCGTCCTCGTCAAGGAACAGGAAGCCGAGATAGAGCGCGTTGCCGACATCGAATTCTGTTGCGCCACAAGCCTCGCAGTGCCCGCCCTTGGCAATGACCTGCTCCAGCACCTTCTCGCATTCGATGGGTTCCAGCCGGATCAACTCGCGGCGCGTCATGTCAGATCTCCACATCCTTGTCGTAATGGATGTTGTCCTCACGCCAGCCGCCCAAACCCATCCCGATCCCGCGATGGTCGTCCACGAGCTCGATCTGGTTGATCCACTTGGCCATCTTGAAGCCGACCTGCGTCTCCACCCGCAACCGCAACGGCGCGCCGTGCTTGATCGGCAACGGCTGGCCGTTCATCTCGTAGGCCAAAATGGTCTGCGGCTTGTAGGCCAGTTCCAGATCCATCACCTCGTAGAACTGGCCCAGCCCGTCGGAGCTGGGCTCGTCGCGACTGTTGTCCTGCATGGTGAGGAAACAGATGTAGCGTGCCTGCGGCAGCGGTTTGACCTCTTCGAGCAGCCGGCTCAGGTGCAGCCCGCTCCATTGGCCGATGCTGGTCCAGCCCTGCACGCAGTTGTGCATGACCCGCTGCGTCTCCGGTTCGGCCAGCGCGCGCAGCGCGTCCAGGTCCAGGGTCACCGGTTTTTCGACGAGGCCGCCGACCCGCAGTCGCCAGTCGACGAAGTTGTGTACCGCCATCACCTTGTACTCGTTCGAGCATGGCGGTTTGCCGTTGACGCGGTGTTCCCTGGAGAGCTTGCTCACCGGATAGTTCTGCCGGGAATCCAACGGCCGCAACAGCATCAGCTTGACGCGGGTGTTGACCGCCCCCAGCACCTTGTGCACTTGTACCGGGCGTTTCAGGCTCCATGCCGTCGCGGCGACGTGGACGGCGACGATCGCGCCGATGATCACGAACGACAAGAACGTGGCCCAGTTGATGTTACGGACCGAGCCGAAGATCATCGCGGCGGTGAGCTGGCCCCAGCCCCAGAAGAAGATCATCGACAGGTGGATCACGATGAAGACCAGGAAGGCGACCAGCCCGAAGAAATGTAGGCTCCGCGCCCATTGCCGTCCGCCCCACATCTGGACGTACCAGGGGAACCGGGCCTCGACCGCCGGTGATTGCGCGGCGCCGGTGAGGATCTGGAACGGCGCAAGCAGAAAAATGACACTGGCGTACGCGAGCTTTTGGATGGCATCCAGCGGTTCGCCGGGCAGCAGCGGGGGCAGGTTGAACGTCATGTAGGCGACGATGTCGTTCCAGGCCTCGGGGAAGATCGACCACGAATAGGGCCAGTACCGATGCCATTGGCCGGTGGCGAACAACAGGATGTAGTAGGACAGGCCGACAAGGATCCATCCGATCACCGCGAAAAAGTGCCAGTGCCGGCCCATGCCCAGCTTCTTGTGGCCGGGCAAGGCGACGATCGAGCTGTAATGCTCCTCCTCGTCGAGGGTGTCGTACAGCTTGTCCGTAGGCATCTCCTTGGTGGTAAAACGCGCCCACTCGGTGCCCGGCTTGCTGTCGTCGTGCCAATACAGCTTGGGGTGGGTACCGAGGATCTCGATCCCGCTGCGCAACAGCAACGTCAGGAACAGCACGTTGAGCCAGTGGTCGATCCGCAGCCAGACCGGGTAGTCGAACGTCGTCATCAGTCGCACCAGTTCTGTCGTTGGGGATAGGCCACATTGATGCCCAGCAGCACCGACATGTGCACCACGACGAAGCCCAGCGCGCACGCGCCCGCCCAGGTGCCCGGCGCGACGTCCCAACGGCCGGTCAAGGCCACCAGGCCCGGCACGCTGACGGTCCGGCTGGCCAGATACAGGCCGAGGAAGACCACGGCAACCAGGTCCCCAAGCAGCCAACCCAGCTGCGGTACACGAGGATTCACGCCAACCCACATGGCGCCGGCGGCCAGCACGCAGCCCGCGATCAGCAGGACGACATAGACGACGAAGTAGACCGGCACCCCCGTCGCTCGACTCAAGACATACACGTGCGTCACGACGATGCCCAGCAGCAACAGGCCGCCCAGCGCGGTCACCGTCCGCGGCAGGTCGAAGGCCACCCAGCCGCCCAGTCGCAGGATCTGATACAGCCGGCTGCGTTCCCACAGGCGCACAACAAGACCCACGGCGGCTACGTACCCCGGCGAGCCTCGGGGCAAACCATCGCCGCCGGTCTATCGGGATATTCCGGTGCCGGTTCCGACGTGCGGTCGGCAGGAATCAGCGAGCCGATGCGCGGTCTCGAACAGCAGCGCGTGCACGAATGCCTGCGGTAGGTTGCCCCGCAACTGCCGCTGCGACACGTCGAATTCCTCGGTGAAGAGCCCGGGCGGGCCGCAGGCGGTGCGGTTGCGCTCGAACCACCGGACAGCGGCCAGTTCGTTGCCCTGCTGATGGTCGGCCAGCGCCATCAAAAATCCGCACAGCAAGAAGGCGCCCTCGGCTTCGCCGAGTGGGCGTTCGTCGGGGCGGAACCGGTACACGAAGCCGTGCCGGCCCAGTTCGGTGCGTACCGCCTCGACCGTGGCGATGCTGCGCGGATCGTTGGCCGGCAGTGCGCCGCGGATCGACGGCGTCAGAAGCGCGGCGTCGATGCGCGAATCATCCGGTGCGCGTTGCCATCTGCCATTCGGGTGCAGGCAATCGGAGTCGGTGTCGGTGATCAACTGGTCGGCCAGCCGCTGCCATTGGGCGCCCTGCCGGGTGGGCGCCACCTCCCCGATGCCCCGCAGTCCGGCTGCGCAGATCAGCCGGGAGTGCGCCCAGCGCCGGTCGTCGACTTCCCAAATCCCCGCGTCGGGCTCGCGCCACCGCTTCTCGATCGCGTCGACAAGTGTCTCCGCCGCCCGCCAGTGCTGGCCGTCGAGGCGGTCCAGGCGGGCTGCCGCCGCAAATAGCAGCAACGCCTCGCCGAACGCGTCGAGCTGGAACTGGTCGGTCACCCAGTTGCCGGTCTTGACCGCGCCGCCGGGATAGCCCGGCAGGTCAAGGTCCTGTTCATCGGGCGGCGCATCACCGGTGACGCAGTAGGCCGGCTTCAAGCCGGGCCCGTCGGCCAGGACACGCTCGCTGACGAAGCGCACCGCGTCGTCGAGCAACGGGCGGGCGCCGGCCGCGGCGACCGCCTGTCCGGCATAGCATTGGTCGCGGATCCAGCAGTAGCGGTAGTCGTAGTTGCGGCCTTGTTCGGCCCGCTCCGGCAGCGACATCGTCGCCGCGGCCACCATCCCGCCGCCGCTGCTGGTCAGTCCTTGCAGCACCGCATAGGCGGTTGTTGCGTCGTCGTCGGCCAGGCTGCCGGAAACCTCCGGAACCGCCTGCGCCCAAGCGCTTTCGGTGTTGCGCCAGGCGTCGTTGGGGCGCACCGCGTCCGCGGGCAATTCGCGATCGGATAGCTCCAGCACCAGATCGTGGTCGTGTCCGGGAACGACGTGCACGATCGCGTGCAGCGACCCGTCGTCGCCGCGCTGTGCGTCGGCCGCCCCGGCCCACCGGAATCGGTGGGGGCCGGAGCGCCCGGTCCAGACCCGGTCGTGCAGGGCGAGGTCACCCATTCGCTCGGCGCCGAACTCCGCGCGGATGTCGAGCGCGATCCGCATCCGCATCGGCTTGTCGAGCGCCCGGATGCGCCGCAGCACCACCGCGGTGTGCGGGTCGCCCGGGAAGGCCAGCGCCTCCCGGCATTCGACGATCCCGTCGGTGGTCACCCATCGCGACCGCCAAATCAGCGACCCCTTCTCGTAGTACCCGCCCCAGACGTACCGCGGGTGATCCGGCGCGACCGCGTACCCGCCGCCCCCGCCCAGCAGCGACGCGAACACCGCGGGACTGTCCCAGCGCGGCAAGCACATCCAGCAGCAGTCGCCGCGCGGTCCAACGACGATGCCGCGCTCGCCGTCGGCAAGCAATGCGTACTCGCGCAACACGTGCGGGGTGACGTCCATCGGTGTCGGGCATACCCGGTTTGCGTTGCGGGTAGTCACCCGGCATGACTGTGCGTGCCGCCTCCGCGATAGCCGTCGAATCCGTCGACGTCTCGGCCTACTCCATTCCCACCGATGCGCCGGAAGCCGACGGGACGCTGGCGTGGGATTCGACCACCTTCGTGCTGGTGAGTGTGCGTGCCGGCGGCCAGGTAGGGACCGGCTACACCTATGGCGGCACCGCAGTCGCGACCGTCGTGGCTTCCAAGCTGTCCGACGTCATCAAAGAGGGTGACGCGTTGCAGCCGCCGGCCCGGTGGGCCGACATGCAGCACGCGGTGCGCAACCTGGGCAAGCCCGGCGTGGTGGCCTGCGCGATCTCGGCGGTCGACATCGCGTTGTGGGACTTGCGGGCACGCCTTTTGGACGAGCCGCTAGTGGTGGCGCTCGGCGCGGTGCATGACGCGACACCGGTCTACGGCAGCGGCGGGTTCACCTCGTACGACAACGACATGTTGCGCGCACAGCTGTGCGGCTGGGTCGGGGCCGGCATTCCGCGGGTCAAGATGAAGGTGGGCAGCAACCCGGACGCCGACATCGGCCGGGTTCAGGCCGCCCGCTCGGCCATTGGCGACGACGTCGAGCTCTTTGTCGACGCCAACGGCGCCTATAACCGCAAACAGGCGCTTCTGTGGGCGCGGCGCTTTGCCGAGTACGACGTGCGGTGGTTCGAAGAGCCGGTGAGCTCCGACGATCTCGACGGCCTACACCAGTTGTGCGAGCAGGGCCCGCCCGGAATGGACATCGCGGCGGGTGAATACGGTTATCACTTACCGTATTTCCATCAAATGCTGGCCGCCGGCGCGGTGGACTGCTTGCAGGCCGATGTCACCCGCGCGCTGGGGATCACCGGTGTGCTCAAGGTTTCCGCGCTGTGCGACGCGCGCGGTATGGACTTGTCGCTGCATTGCGCGCCGCAGATCAGTGGCCAGGTCGGCACGGCCATCTGGCATCTGCGCCACCTCGAGTACTTCCACGATCACGTGCGGATCGAAGGGCTGGCGTTCGACGGCACGATCGATCCCGAGCCGGGCGGCTTGCTACGGCCGGATCGGAGCGCGCCCGGCCACGGGCTGACCGTCAAACAGGCTGATCTGGAACAGTTCCGGGTGGCCTGAAATTCACAGCTGGCGCTAATTTTGGCGTTGTAACGTCGAATACTGTTAGACCGACAAACTATGTGAGTAGCGGCCCGCGCGGTGCACTCCTCCGCACAGACCGGCTTTGGTAGCACAAGACGTTGGAGGAGAAATGGACATCGTACTCGGGGTATCGATGGCTCCCAAGACGATTCGCATGGTGCTGGTCGAGGGCGAAGACGCCGACGGCGTCACGGTCGAAGAAGACAACATCGACACCGCCCACAGCGCTCCGGATCAGGTGATCGCGGCGATCCTCGGCACGCGCGAAGGCGCCACCGAAGGCGGCTACCAGTTGAGGTCGACCGGGGTGACGTGGACCGACCCGGTTGATGCCGCCGCGCTGCGTGACGCGCTGGCGGCCCGCAAGATAGAGAACGTTATGCTGGTGTCGGCGTTTTTGGCCGCGGCGGCGCTGACCCAAACCGTTGGCCAGGCAATGGGTTACGAGCACACGGCGATGTTGTTCGTCGAGCCCGAGACTGCAACGCTGGCCGTCGTCGACGCCTCCGACGGCTCGGTCACCGACGTGCGTCGCCGCCCGCTGCGCAGCGACGACGTGGCGGGAGAGCTGGCGGCGATGGCCGCCGACCTGGATGGCCTGGAGACCCGCCCCGAGGGTCTGTTCCTGGTGGGCTGCGGCATCGATGTCGCACCGATCAAGCCCGCGCTGGAGGCGACGACCTGGCTGCCGGTGAGTGCGCCGGAGGACCCTGCGTCGGCGTTGGCTCGCGGTGCGGCGCTGGCGTCGGCGAATGCGCCGTTGTTCGCGTCGTCGACGGCGGCGCTGGCGTACGCGCAGGATCCCGGCACTGGTGTCGTGGACCCCTACTATTTCGAGACGCTCTCAGACGGCGGGTCGGACGATGTCGCGTACAGCGCCGTCGCCGATGACGACGCAGATGCCGACACCACTGTTCTTCCGGTCGACCAGGCCCGTCAGCGGCGCAGGCCGTTGTTGTTGGTCGGCAGCATGTTGGCCGTCGTCTTCGTTACCGCGGCGCTGGCGTTGGAAATCGCGCTGGCGCTGGGGATTCGCCCGACCGTCGCATTGCTGCCTGCCCCGGTACAAAGGCTGATCGAGCCGACTGAGTCGGCGCCCGCGCCGCCGCCGGCAGCTTCGGTGTCGGAGCCGCAGCCGCCAGCGGCCCACATGGCTGCGCCGGCGCCGCAGCCCGCGCAGGTCCATGCCGTCGCGCCGCCGGAGCCGCTCGCGGTGCCCGCGCCACCTGTGCTTGCTGCGCCTGCGCCGGTTCCGCCTCCTGCAGCGCCGGCGCCCGCACCTGTCCCGGTACCCGTGCCGATCCGGATCCCGGTTCCCGCGCCGGTCCAGGCACCGCTTCCCCAGCTTCCGATCAACCTGCCGGTTCCCCAGCCGCCTGCGCAGCACCCGACGCCACCGGTACACGTACCGACTCCCCCGGTTCGCCAGCCATCGCCACCGGTGCACGTGCCGACGCCCCCGGTGCAGCAGCCAACGCCACCAATACATCTGCCGACGCCACCGGTACAGGATCCAACCCCGCCTGTGCACTTGCCGACGCCGCCTGTGCAGGACCCGACGCCCCCGTGGAAGCTGCCGAGCTCACCAATACACGCTCCTACGCCACCGGTTCAGGATCCGACGCCGCCGATACACCTGCCGACGCCCATTCAGATGCCTGAGCCCCAGCCGCCGGTGAACATGCCAGCACCCAAGCCTCCGTTGCACCTGTCGATTCCGCAGCTACCCCAGATGCCGGCACCCGCAGCGCCACAGGCTCCGGCCATGCCGTCGCCGGCTCTGCCGCAGATGCCCTCGATGCCGCACTTCAGCATTCCGTCGTTCAAGTTCTGACGAGCGCCATTGGCGCTATCAATGCGGTGTATGTTGTGATGTATGAAGCGCACGAACATCTACCTCGATGAAGCGCAGACGGCAAGCCTCGACAAGCTTGCCGAACAGCAAGGGGTGTCGCGTGCCGAGCTCATCCGCCAACTACTGAACCGGGCTCTCAACAACGCCGACGACGACTTGGCGTCGGACCTCGCAGCAATCAACGATTCGTTCGGAGCGCTTCGCGACGTCGAGGAGCCCGCACGCGGCCCCAGCGGCCGAGAGGAGCACCTCGACCGGGTGTGGCGCAGCACATCGTGATCCTTGTCGACACCGACGTACTGATCGCCCATTTGCGGGGAGTCGCGGGAGCCCGGGACTGGCTGATCAAAACCCGCAAGGATGGAACTCTCGCAATCAGCGTGGTGTCAATCGCCGAATTAATCGGAGGGATGAGAAGTGCCGAGCGGCGTGACGTGTGGCGCCTGCTCGCGTCTTTTCACGTGGAGCCCGCGACCGAAATCATCGCGCGCCGCGCAGGCGATCTGATGCGCCGATACCGCAGAAGCCACAACGCCATCGGACTCGGCGACTATCTCATCGCAGCAACCGCCGACGTGCAGGGCCTCGAGTTGGCAACACTCAACGTGCGTCATTTCCCGATGTTCGAACAACTGAAGCCACCGTTTGCGGCGCCACGTAGGTGACGGCCGACTCGAGACGGTTGGTGGTCCCGACTGGGATCGAACCAGCGACCTTCCGCGTGTGAGGCGGACGCTCTCCCGCTGAGCTACAGGACCGGTGCCGAAAGGCGAACGAGGTCGAAGATTAGCACGTGGCGGGGTTTCCGGAGAACGCGCTGCTCCTGCGCGCGGTAAGGCGCGCCGCGCTCTGCCGAGAAATTTGTGCCGCCCGCTTGGGTGGACTATCGTCGTGCTTCGCGACGGGCGACGATCTCGTCCGTGGCTCGCGGATGTAGCGCAGTTGGTAGCGCATCACCTTGCCAAGGTGAGGGTCGCGGGTTCGAATCCCGTCATCCGCTCGGAAGGTGCAAGTGGCATCAACCCCAGCGGTGGAGTGGCCGAGTGGTGAGGCAACGGCCTGCAAAGCCGTGCACACGGGTTCGATTCCCGTCTCCACCTCCATTTCTTTTTGACCCGGGCGCGGTTAGCTCAGCGGGAGAGCGCTTCCCTGACACGGAAGAGGTCGCTGGTTCAATCCCAGTACCGCGCACAGCGTTTACGCAGCTAGTAGCTGCTTTTTAGATCGTATGCCACGGCCCGTGCACAATACGTGCACAACTCTGAGCTACCCTTCACGCTGTCCAGGGAGCTAATCCGGAAAATCGCCAGGTCGCTCCGTGAAGAGAAGAGAACCATCTTCGCGGGTGGTCGAGATGGTGATGTTGTCGAACTGAGCATGCAAAGCGTCAGCCACGCGCTCGGACGCGACGATCGCGAACTCTTCGGCGGCCTCCGCCTCGGACACGTCCTCCACCTTCGCCCAGGTAGCGAGATCGACGTCATGCACCGTCACCGTGAACTTCACCTTGCTGTCGCTCATCGCACCTTCCACTGGAAGTCCCGTAGGGTTCGCAACGTTGTCGCACACTGCGAACAACATGCACGAGTATTGCAGTGCGGCCTGACGACCCCGATGTGGTACCGGGCTGACCCTACGGCGGCGACCTCGCCACAGGGCCTGAGGCGAAACCATAGCCGCGCCTCCGAAGGCTCCGGCCTAAGCCGCGATAATTTGAGGCATGGCTGTCGACGAACCTGCAAGGGACGAGACGTACCGCGAGCTTCTCCTGACTCCCCTGTGGAAGTGTGCCGACTACCTCCCGAAGATGGGGGCCGCGGACGCCGTCGATCTTGACGGGTTCAAGCTGCTTTACGGGTCTGATCCCCTCTATCACTGGATGGGATTCGATTCCGACTTGATGTTTGCGGCGCACAAAGCCGCAGGTGGTATGACGTCGGTGTATCGCCAACTCGGAATTGGCTGTGAGCGACTGTTCCGACAGGTGTTGCGCGACGAGCTAGGCCTGACGGCCGATCAAGTCACCTGGTCCTATGAGGTGCTTTCAGAGCAGGACGAAGAAGTCGTCGCAGGCGGCAAGGCCGCAAAAGCACGCATCCTCAGCCTGGATGGCCGCGTCGAGAGTGCTGACATCGAGGCTCGCGACCGGCAGCAGCGATTCCGCGATTGGATGCGCGCCCAGCAACGTGCGCTCAACATCACGGTTGACCTCAAGGGCGCTGTGTTCGAGGTCCGGCAAGGCTATAAGTCGGCGGACTCGAAGCGCCAGAACGCGGACCTAGCAAATGCCAGCCAGGCACTAGGCCACGGTTACCTACCGGGATTAGTCATCATGTCGAGCCAGATCAACCAGGTTGTGTACGAGCGGTACAAGATCGGGAACTGGGCGGTGCTGCTCGGCGTCTTAGGACTAGACGACCCGTTGAAGAGCACGTTCGACTTCTTGCGCGAAGTCATCGGCTATGACCTCGTAGCATTCTTCGAACGCAACTCGCCGAAGCTTCGAGCTGAAGTCGAGACGATCCTGCGCAAGCTATTGGAGGCTAAGTGACCGTGTCCCACACCAACCGGAACGAGCACCTGACGTTCAGGGCCAACATGGGGATAGGTCGTCACGGCTGGCTGCGGCTCACTCCGGCGTACTCGATGCAGCTAGTCCGAGATCGCGTTGCACATTTGCCGAAGGGCGCGGTTGTAACCGATCCGTTCTCAGGGACCGGGACTACACCGTTGGCTGCAGCTGAGCACGGTCTGCTCGGCCAATCGATCGACATTAACCCATTCCTCATCTGGCTGGGTCGGACGAAAACCGCTCACTATTCGGACGCCAACGTTGGCGAGGCTCCGAGCTACGTGAAGAAGGTCGTGCGCGGCGCATACAAGCTGTTGAATGAAACGGAACTATGGCAACCCAACCTGTTCAAGATTGAAAGGTGGTGGGACAGCAGCACGTTACGGGCTTTGAAGGCTATTCGGCAGGCGATCGATTCGGCTGGAGGCAACCCACAACTGAGCGACCTAATGAACATTGCGCTCTGTCGTACACTCATCAGCTCAAGCAATGCCGCATTCAACCATCAATCGATGTCGTTCAAGCCAACCGATGACGCGCTAAGCCTGATCGACATTGACAAAGCTGCGTTAACGATCAACCTCTTTGAGCGGGAAGCAAAGGACGTAACGTCCACCGCTGCTTTCGATTTGCTAGGTTCGGCCACTATCAAGAGCGGCGATTCTCGGCATGAGTTTGATGGACTCGAGCCGTGTGACCTTCTTCTGACCTCACCGCCCTACGTTAACCGCATGTCGTACATCCGAGAACTCCGCCCGTACATGTACTGGCTACGTTTTCTCGACATCGCCTCAGACGCGGGCGAACTGGACTGGAAGGCAATCGGCGGTACGTGGGGGACGGCAACTTCGAATCTCAACACCTGGCGCCCCTCCGAGACCGGAACCCCTGTCGACGAGGAGATGGACAGTGTCCGAGAGCTAATCGCGCGGGACGGCGGCAAGAACGGCCCCTTGCTAAGCAACTACGTTGGTAAGTACTTCCACGACATGTGGGAACACTTTCAGGCGGCTTACAAGCATGTGAAGCCGGGCGGTTCAGTTTCTTACATCGTCGGCAACAGCACCTTTTACGGTCACCTGGTTCCGGCGGAACGCTGGTACGGGAACATGTTGCGAGAGGCTGGCTTCGACAAGATCGAGATAACCACCATTCGTAAGCGAAACTCGAACAAGCGCCTCTATGAGTTTGACGTCGAGGCGGTAAGACCATGAGCGAGCTGATACGAAGCACCAACGACGAGGCCGTTCAACTGCGAGTTGAACCGGACGGCCAGTTCGTCGTCCTAGTGGCGGGCGACATCATCTTTGCAACCAGAGTTCGGTCGGCCGCTGATATCTACTACGAGGAAGAAGCGGAAAAGCGCCGATCGCAATCCCCAAAGCGGCAGCGGTTGGCGAAAGAACGCGCACACTTCGACATGCAGGCCGTACGGTCAGACTCCTTCGCGCGCAGATCAGCGCATCAGCAAAAGAAGGGCGGCAAGGGAGGTCGTGGCGGCGTCTGAAGCCACCGCGTTTACTGGGTACTTGCTGTCAGAGCAGCGCTAATGTTGTCGCCCGCCTCGTCGCCAATAGGCACCAGTCCGAACCTCAGCGAATTACTCGACAATCCGGTTACTTCCTGCCGATCTTTCACAAAGGCTAGCCGGTACGGCGTTGATGTCTCTTGCACGACGGCAATCGGGATCACCGCGGAGAAACGGCTTAGTCCGCCTGGCCATGGCGCTTCGTCCTTGCTCACCGGCACGCGCGGGGGCCCGGTGACCCTCGCTTCTGCGATGAAACCCGCACGAGTCCGCCAAATGAATAGTCGATCGCCCGCCTTGACACTTCGGACTCGGAATGTGTACTTCGGGACTCCCCACAAACCGACAGCCTTGCATCGATCCCAGTTATGGGGCTCGCTGATTGAGATGGCTCCGACGAAAGTGGCCACCTTGGGACGCTACCCTAAGCTGACGCACTTTCGCCCAGAGGCGTTACGACGGTTAGATTAGCGACCGTCCCACGGTTCATCTGGGGTGTAGGCCGCCTCCTCAAACTCACGCTGATCATCCCCAGTGGGCCACGTCCCACCGGCGGCGACCCATGCCGCGCGCGCCGCACACCACGCCTCATGTGCCCGTGTCGGTCCCCATGGGTCTCCGTTGGTCCCTGGCAGCGTCCAGCGGTCCAGGTCAAACAAGACCAGCTCGCGCGGCGGCACGCTCGACGCGGGCACCTTTCGCTTCATGACGCGGCGACCTCAACCTCCCCCACGACGCCTTTCGGGAGACCGAGTGCACTCATGATCTTCGCCAGCACTAGGCGCTGCTGCCGCGCCTCAACCACCGCGGGATGCACGCGAACACCCTGACTTGATTCGACAACAGCTCCGTTTGCGTCGACTTCGGCCTGCAAATCGTCGAGTTGGTCGACAGTTCGGCACGCCTCGCGCAGGAGCATCGCCTCATGATCGTCGAGGTCAAAGTCCCTAGTCACAGACCGCCACAGCCGTTTACCGGCAGCGCGTAGCCCACGGGGTGTAGTCGTCATCAGAGCTCCTCAAGGGTCAAATGTTGGGCCGGCTCGGGAATAGATATCGGCATATGCCGCTGAGAGGCGGCGGGGCGTCGAGGGGGTCCGCCCCCAGGGGGTGCCAGCGCCGAGCCCGCCGCGTCACGCTGCGCGACGAGGCTCGGCGGCTGGTGCGACAACACGTCGATGGTTGTGCGCGCGGAAAGGAGGAAACGCGCGTCGAGTTCGTCGTCGCCATTCATGTGTCGCTACTTTCAGCGCGCGAATGCTTGCGCGGCCGCGTTTTGGGTCCGCCGGACCGCGGCGTTCTCGTCGGCTTTTGCTTTGTCTCTTTCGAATATTGGACGAGCTGCGTCGAGTGCTTGATCTCTTGTCGGAAACCAAAGCTCGTTTTCTTGCTCGATCAAGCCGTCGAGGCAACGCTCGGCTGGCGTCGCGCCGCGGCCGGGCTTGTCGGGATCGCGCCAGCGTGAGCAGTCGACATGTCCAAGCGTCATCTTGTCGAAACCGCCGCTGAGGAAGTCGTCGCGCAGATCGTAGAGCACTTCGAGTTCAGTTGCGGCTGCGTCGGTTCCGGCGACGAGCTGCGCGCCTTTGTGGTTGCCGTCGCGCACCAACTGCATTACATCAGTTGTTGGCAGTTGGGCGACAGCTTCGAGGTGCTCGATTTGCTTGTGCGCCAATGCTGCGAGCTGCGCGAAAATCGTGTCGTGCTCGGCGCGGATGGCGGACATGACGGCGACCGCGGCGTCGAGGATCGCCTGCCGGTGCTCGGCGGCCAGCCGGGAGTGCCCTAGCTCGGCGAGGACCAGGCGGTCGAGGGTGTCCTGGTCGGCGGCGTCGAGGATCGCCCGCCGGATCGCGTCGGTTGGCGGTTCGGCGGGGCGGCTGTTCTCGATGCGGGCGAGGGTGGCGGCCGCCGCGGTGACGGTGTCGGGTAGGTCGATGTTGCGGTCGGCGAGCTGTTTAAGGACGGGGTGCACGTTGTATAGAGCGTTTTCGCGGGGGCTGTTCCAAGATTGCATGTTGTTGTGTCCCTTCGTGGTTTAGCGGCCGTTGGCGTAGCGGCGTAGGGCGGCCGCGGCGGCTTCTTTGCTTGGTTTCTTGCCGCGCACATTGGCACCCATCTCGCGGCGCAGGGCGGCGGCGGCGCGGGCCTTCGGGTCGGCGGGTTCCTCGGGTGGCCGTACGCGGGCGATGAGAGCGTCAAAGTCGGCTTCCGGCATGTCGGCGAGCTGCTGCTCGACTTCGGGGTCTAGTTCAGTCACCTTGTGTACCTATCTGTTTCGCATACTCTCGGACGGTTAGGGCAGGAAACACTAGGCGGCCGCCGACGAGGTGCCCGTCGAGGTCGCCGCGGTGGCGTTGGACTCGCCGGGGGTGCCAGTTGAGCACCTGGGCGGCTAAGCGTGTTCCGATCCACTCCTCCGATTCTTCTGCAGGGCCCGTGTTTTGGTGTCGCGGTGGCGACATGGCGCATCTGTATGCGATTTCCAAGTGCTGTCGCGCGGTTATCACCGGATGTGGCACAGGCGCCCCGGCCGCAGCGCGGGCACGCTGGACGGCTGCCAAGCCATATATCGCGGCGCGTAATTCTTCGCGTGACAATTCGACGGTCACGTCCGGTACCAGTGGGGAGCGGTGGCGATGTCAGTCACGGGGTAGTTCTTCCTCTTGCGTGATTGGGGGTCAAGGGCTTGCATCCGAGATGAGCGTCTACCTGCCCGGCGGCCATCAGCTCACCGCAGGTTGTGCAGGTCGGAGACTGCTGCGCCGCAGCGTATTTCCCACGTCCGGCTTTGGCGATGTGGCCGCCGTCGGCCAGTCTGCGCAGGTACTTCCCGGCGGTGTCGTTGTCGATGCCGAGCTTGGCTGCGACCTCGGCGGGCGAGACCGGCTCGGCCGAGGCCGCTACGACCGCCAGCACCTCTATGCTGCGATCACCTAAATTGCCTGCCTGGCGGCGCTTCTCGGCTGCCTCGGCAGCAGCCGCCAGGCTGCCGCCATCGAGGCGCCAGAGCACGCCGTGCACGGCGGTCAACGCATACTCGGCTTCAACGATGTCGCGGCCGGTGACAGACAGCGTCGCCTCGGTCGAATGCCGCTGCCGCGCAAGTACGGCGACGAAATCGGCCGCCCCGGCGATACCGTTCGTGCCGCTCACCGCGTCGACGAAATCGTTTGACTCGGCTTTACGTGAGTGATGCACCACGAGCAGCGACGAGCCCGGTACTTCGTCGACAAGCGTTTTGAGCTTGCTGCCGATCGCGTAATCAACCTGATACGAGTCCTCACCGGCCCGCTTCGGCGGTTTCACTTTGCCGAGGGTGTCGAGGATGACGAACGGTTTAGCCGCGGTGTACCGGCGCAGAAACTCGGCGATCATCGCCAGCGCCTCGTCTGGCGTCGCCTTGACGATGACGTGCACGTCCTTCGGGATCGGCTGGCCGTCGCCCATGATGCGCCGGAAACGGCTCTGTAGGCGGCGGTGCCCATCTTCGAGCGCCAGGTACAGCACGGGGCGCTGATCGACGGCCAGCGCGCCGAGCGCCAGACCGCGCGCGGCGGCGGCCAGCGCGAGGTCGGCGACTAACCAACTCTTACCGGCCTTCGGGGGGCCGACGATGATGCCGAGGCCCTCGGACACGAGACCCGGCACGGTGTACTCAAGCGGCGGGAACTCTTGCGCGTCGAGCCATGCGCCGTCAACCATCCCGCCGAGCACGTCCGATGTATCAGTGTCCGAAGTGGCCGAAGTGTCCGAATCCCAGTGTGTGGCGCCTGTTGTTCCGGGCGCGGGGCCGGAAGCAGTGTCCGGATGCCCGCCGGGCCCCGGCGATGCTGAGCTGGGGGTTTGCATAGTTTCGGACACTTCGGACACGTCGGACACACACCTATCGCCGTTCGGGTAACTGTGGAAGTGTTTGACGCCGCCCAGCTCGCCGAGCACCTGGACGGCGGACTTGGCGGCGGCCAGGTCGCGGCCGTAGTCGAGGGCGCCCTCCACCTCGAACCGCTTGACCGGGCGGGCGTCGCCGGGACGGTCGCACAGCTCAGCAAACCGGCGGCGCAGTGCGTCGACGGCTTCGCGGTGCTGCTGGTCGGTGAGGCAGCCGTTACGCCAAGCGGCGGCGATCCGCACGGCCTGCGACACCAGCCACGGGTGCCGCGCCGCCGGATTGTCGGTGCCCCAGCCTTTGACCATTGCCGAGACGTAGTCGCAGCACGGCCGGTCGGCGTACTGCCAGCCGCCGGGGTCGGATACGGGCTCGAGGCCGCCGGCCGGGCGGTCGGTGTCGTATTCGGCGATGCCCAGCTCGTCGAGCACCTCGCCGACGTGGGCGACCGTGAGCGGGCCGCCGCTACCGGGCTCGACTGTGACGACCACCGGCGGGGTGGTCTTGTTGTTAGGCGTGTCAGGCACGCGCAAGATGCGCGGCAGGTCGAACACCGAATCGGCGTGGGCGCCGTGATTCTTGGCGACCAGCTTCACGAAACGCCCCCAGCGGCGCAGCAGCGCGGCCAGTTCGCCGCGGCCATGCTCGGACACTGCGCCATGCTCGATCGGCCAGTATGGGTGACACCCGTTGCCGCTGAACACGATTGCCGACGGGCCCGTGCCGAGCAGCCCGGCCAGCGCGCTGATGATTGCATTGGCGCCGTCGGGCCCGCCGGTGTGTTTGAAGTCGATATCAGCCCACAAAGCTGACAGGCGGGTTACGTCCTGCGCGGTGCCGTTAGTGCCGCAGCGGGCGGGCCCGGCGACGGGGCACACACCGAACCATGTGTCGGCATCCGCGGGCACATGCTCGGCGAGATACCGGGCGGCGTCGAGCACCTGGACGATGGCGGCCACGACGGGGCCGCCGGGCCGCTGATAGGTGATGGACACGTGCTCGGCGCTGGTGTAGTTGAGACGGTCGAGCAGGTCCGTGAATGACGCGGTGCGCAGCTCGCGAACTTCGAGGGTCATTTAGGGCGGTGCTTTCTTGTCAGGGTTGACCAGGCACCTGGTGTTTGGATAGCTCAGAACACCGGGGGTTACCCGGCGCCGCCGGTGATTGGCTCGATTAGCCGGTCCAGTTCGCGCATGTCGACCTTGACGAGGCGGGGGCCGATGCGGTAGCCGGTGAGGCGCCCGGCCGCGACCCAGCGGCGAACGGTGCAGGGGTGCACCCCGGCGTGTTGGGCAGCCTCTCGGAGCGGCAGAAGTTCTTGCAAGAGTGTTGAATCGGGCAGTGCGGTCACGGGGCTCTCTCTCCTAGGCAGTTCGCGTTGTGCGTCTAATGCTCACCGATGCACCGAGCAAGACAATGTGAGACAACACGCTGTATCGGCGTGTCGCAGTCCGAAACCGTATGCCTAGCAGCAGTTTTCCGACTTTCGGGAAACGGCGGGGTGTTTGCCGATTTCGGAAAGAATCCCGTTGCGGGGCAGCCTGATTCGAGCCGCGGCGCGCTAACCCTGGCCGGTGGCGAGCTTCGACAGCAGCTCGGCAATGGCCTTGTCGCGGCCCTGCGCGGCGTGCTGGTAGCGCATCGCGGCCGCCGGGGTGGAGTGACCCAGCCGGGCCATAAGGTCGGCCAGCGTGGCGCCGGTGGCGGCCGCCAGCACCGCGCCCGAGTGGCGTAGGTCGTGGAACCTGAGATCGTCGCGCCCGGCGGCCGCACGGGCTCGGTACCAATGCCTATTGAGCGTCGACGGGGCCAGGTGGCCGCCGTGGTCGGCGGGGAACAGCAGCCCGTCACGCCCGCGGGCCGCGTGCTTCGACAGGTGGGCCTCGATCAGCGGCACGATGTGCGGCGGGATCGCAACGTCGCGCACACCGGCGTCGCTCTTGGGTGTGGTGATGCTGTAGGCGCCGCCGACGCGCACCGCGGCCCGGCGTACGCGGATCACACCGGCGTCGAGGTCGAGGTCGTGGCGGCGCAGCTCGACCAGCTCGCCGAACCGCAGCGCGCACCAGCCCGCCAGGGTCACCAGCAACTGCAGGCGGCCAGGCATCGCCGCAGTCAACGCGGTCAGCTCCTCGACGGTGGCGGGCTGGATCTTGTGCACGCGGCTAGCGCGCCCGGCGCCGATGATCCGACACGGGTTTGCCTCGATCAGCTCGTCGTGCACCGCGCTGCCCAGGATGGTGCGCAGCAGGCTGTAGGCGTGGCTGCGCAGCGTCGGCCGGTCGACGAGGGTCCGGCCGTGCCAGTCTCGGACGTGTTGGGGTCGGATCGCTGCGAGCTGCCGATCACCGAACACCGGCAGCAGATGCTCGTCGAGGATCTTCTGATAGTGGGCTCGGGTGCGGGCCTTGAGGGGTCGACCGGCCACCATCCTGTTCGCCAGCCAGGCGGCCGAGTAGGCGGCGAACGTGCCGCCCTTGGCGCGCTGGGCCTCGTCGACGGCCGCGCTCCACAGCTCGGCGTCGATCTCCTTGCGTTTGGCGATCAGCCATGCCTCGGCGTCCATGCGGGCGGCGAAGGTTCGCGGGGCCGGGCGGCGCACGCCGTCGGGGCCGGTGTACATCACTTGAAAGCGTTTCGAGGGAAGGCGCCGGATGGTCCCGAATGATCGCTTCTCACGTGACATGCAGCGGCGCTCCTGGGTGGGTGGCGTGCACAATACGTGCACAATACATGCAAACCCGAGCACCATATGCACGTAACGCGCGAAACGCACAAAGGCAACTATCAGCAGCTCAGCGGCCTAATCGCTGGTCGCCGCCCCGACGGCCACCGGGTAGAGGATCAACTTCAATCCCAGTACCGCGCACCATCGCCTCATGGGCATCCAAACTTCGCGGGAACGTCGAATCGGTCGTCGAGCGACAACGCGGCCGCGGTGCGACAATAAGCAACCGATGAGACGGCTAGTCACACTGATCAGCACCGCCGCCGTGATCGCCTTGGCGGCACCCGCGCTCGCCGAGCCTTCCGGCGACGATGCGGGCTTCCTCGAAGCGCTCAAGAATGCCGGCATCACCTATCAGAGCTCGGACAGCGCCGTCGCGAACGCCAAAGCGGTGTGCGGGCTCCTCGACGATGGCAAGGGCGCGCCGGAAATCGTCGCCCAGCTTCAGCAATCGAATCCCGGTTTTTCGCAACGGGACGCAGCCAAGTTCGTGGCGCTCGCGTCCGTCGCGTACTGCCCCAAGTACATGCAGGGCGGCGGCGACAATAAGTAGCTGCGCTACTTCAGGATCGTGATCGACTTGTCGATCTTCTTGAACGAGGTGAAGGTTTCGGCCGGAACACCGAAGACCGCCGACAATACGCGCGGCGGCAGCTTGCTGATCGACGCGCCAATCCCTATGTCGTCCTTGCCTTCTTGAGTGCTGGCATTAAACACGATGATCGCGTGCAGGTCTTCTTTGCCCGTGTTCTCGAAGTAGTGCAGTGACCCCTGCGGGGCGAAAATCACGTCGCCGGGATGGGCATCGAAAGTCTCGTCATGCCCCTGCGGGTCAAGCAGCGTCCAGGTGGCGACGCCGCTGACAACCACGCTGATCTCCCACGCGCTCGGATGCCAATGCGGCTCGCGAATACCGCCGGGCTGCAACGTCACAAACACCACGCTGGCCTGCTGGCCCTTGAGGATCGGGAAATTGTCCTCGTGCGCCTGGCGCAGCGAGCCACCGTCGAAATCGGTGGTGGGCAACGCCCCGAGCCGGAAGAGGTGTGATTGGTCAGTGATGAGTTCGGCCGGTATCCGGGGATCACCAAAGCGTGCGGCGTCGTCGGTCATTGGCTCGTCCTTAACTGTTGGAT
The DNA here is from genome assembly GCF_002101595.1 of Mycobacterium celatum. GTDB lineage: Bacteria > Actinomycetota > Actinomycetes > Mycobacteriales > Mycobacteriaceae > Mycobacterium > Mycobacterium celatum. The sequence continues at coordinate 122,713 of NZ_LQOM01000048.1, read as the reverse complement.
AGCCGGAAGGGCTGTTGGACAACGCGCGGTCGACACCCGCTCCGCCCAACGCTGCGGCCCCGGCAAGGCCGGCTCCCCCGAGCACCTTGCGTCGATTGATAGCCATCCACGGATACTAGGCTCGAGCCCGATCAGACCGTTGGCGTTCCAGCCCAAGCTAACTGGCGTCGCCGCCACCGCCATTCACGTACTGCGGGCAGTACGCGCTCGCGGCGATCGCGGTGAACTTGGCAGCGCCTGAGATCGTGAATCCTGGATTGAGGTCCGTCACCCTCTTGACGACTTCCACGTCCGACTGCCCCTGGTCCAACAGTTCGCACGCCGTTTTGCCGGCCTCGACGGCTTGATCCGCGCTTGCATAAGTGATGCCCGCCTTGTTGAGCGCGGCGAGAAATTGCGCATCGACGCCGCTCGGGTCCGCATGCGCGGGCGCGGCCATCCCGACCATGGCGGCAACGCCCACCAGCACCGGTAGAAGCCTCATCGCTCCATCATGGCCGACACGGGCGCGGTTGTCCTACCGGTAGTTCGTCAACCGACGGTTGACGAACCATTAGCGTCAACCTAGAGTTGACGGCATGCCCGACCCGACACCCATTACTCACCCCGTCCGCCTCGATGAGCTGATCAACGCCATCAAGCAGGTGCACACCGACGTGCTCGATCAACTCAGCGACGCTGTCCTGGCGGCCGAGCATCTCGGCGAAGTCGCCGACCACTTGATCCGGCACTTCGTCGACCAGGCCCGCCGATCCGGCGCCTCCTGGACCGACATCGGCAAGAGCATGGGCGTCACCAAGCAAGCCGCCCAGAAGCGCTTCGTGCCACGGGCACTCGACCCCAACCAGGGTTTCGAGCGCTTCACGCCCCGGGCTCGCAACGCCGTCGTCGCCGCCCAGAACGCCGCGCACGAGGCCCGCAACGGCGAGATCACCCCGGATCACCTGGTGCTGGGCGTGCTCAGTGACCCCGAGGCGCTGGCCACCAAATTGCTGACGGCGCAAGAGATCGACGCCCAATCCGTCCGCGCGGCGGTCACATTGCCGCCGGCGGTCGAGAAGCCGCCGGCGCTGATCCCGTTCAGCGGCCCGGCCCGCAAAGCCCTCGAGCTGACCTTTCGGGAAGCACTTCGCTTGGGCCACAACTACATTGGCACAGAACATCTCTTGCTGGCGCTGCTCGAACTGGAGGACGGCGCCGGGCCGCTGGACCGCGCCGGTGTCGACAAGGAGCGGGTGGAGGCCGACCTGACCGCGGCGCTGGAATCCCTGGTGTCCGGGAAGCCGGACTGAGCGCTGCGCGGATGTGCCATCATGCGAAGGTCGCAGAGGGGCGCCGAGGAGGGAACATGCACCGCTGGCTGGTTGCCTTGATCACCATCGTTGTCGCGAGCCTTGTCGCCGCTCCCCGTGCGTCGGCAGGCGACGCGCCGATCGGTCACATCGGCGACACCCTGCGTGTGGACAACGGCAAGATCATCGCCGACGTCACCGTCAGCTTCGTCCAGCCCGTCGATCCGCCGCCCGGTTTCGGCTACCAGCGCAGCGGCGTCCCGGTCAAGAGCTTCCCCGACAGCACGGTCGAGCGCGCCGATGTGGCGATCCACGCGATCAGGGTGCCCACCCCGTCCCAGATGGCAACCGACTTCAGCTTCGTCGGCGTGACGCCGTTCGCCGACGCGTACAAGCCCCGGCCCTCCGACGCGCCCGACGCGCTGGACGTCGTGCTGGGCAATGCGCCGGCAGGTTCCGTCGTCCGCGGCGGAGTGTACTGGGACGCCTACCGCGACCCGGTCTCCAACGTCGTCCTGCTGGACAGGAAGACGGGCGTGCACCTCGCGCAGTGGAACCTGTAGCGCCAGCGGATTCCGCCGACGTCGACGAACTCGCTGCGGTCGCCGAGTGCACGTTTCCGCTAGCATGTCCGCCGTCGGTGACGGCCGAGGACATGGCGTCGTTTATCGAGGCGAACCTGAGCGCCGCACGCTTCGCTGACTACCTTGCCGATCCCAACCGTGTGGTTTTCGTCGCCCGGCACGACGAGCGAATTGTGGGCTACGCCATGCTCGTTGGCGATGACGGCATCGAGCTCTCCAAACTGTACGTGCTGCCCGAACATCACGGCACAGGAGTGGCGACGGCGTTGATGGACGCGGCGCTGCAAGCCGCCTCCGAATTGGGCGGGCGCCGCGTATGGCTCGGAGTCAACAAGAGAAACCAACGCGCGCAACGCTTTTACGCCAATCACGGCTTTAGGGTCAATGGCACCAGGACATTTCGGGTGGGCGCCGCCGTCGAGCAGGACTACGTCATGGTTCGCGAGCTGTAGCGCTCAGCGCCAGCAGCCGCGACGTGGCCCGCAGGTACTTCTTGCGGAATCCACCGGCGAGCATCTCGTCGCTGAAGATGTGGTCCAGCTTCTCCCCCGACGCAGTGACGGGTATGCCGGCGTCGTAGAGCCGGTCGGTCAAGGCCACCAGCCGTAGCGCGACGTTTTGGTCGTCGATGCCGTGCACGCCGGTGAGGAAAACCTCTGTCACGCCTTCGATCAACGCCAGATAGCGCGATGGGTGCATGGTGGCCAGGTGTGCGCACAGCGCGTCGAAGTCGTCGAGCGTGGCGCCGTCGACCTGCGCGGCCCAGCCGGCGACCTGTTCGTCGGACGGCGGCTCGGGCGCCGGCGGCAGGTCGCGGTGCCGGTAGTCCGGGCCGTCGATCCGCACCACGGTGAAAATGCTTGCCAGCGTGTGGATTTCGCGCAGAAAATCCTGGGCGGCAAACCGGCCCTCCCCGAGCTGCTCGGGCAGCGTGTTCGAGGTGGCCGCCAGCGACACACCTCGCTCGACCAGTTGGGAAAGCATCCGCGAGATCAGCGTGGTGTTGCCCGGATCGTCCAGCTCGAACTCGTCGATGCACACCAGTGTGTAATCGGCCAGCAGGTCAATGCATTCGGCGAAACCGAACACCCCGGCCAGTTGGGTCAACTCCATGAACGTCGCAAAGGCCTTGCCGCCGTAGGGAATCGCGCGGTACGCCGACGCCAGCAGATGCGTCTTGCCGACACCGAAACCGCCGTCGAGATAGAGCCCCACGCCGGGCAGCACCTCGCGCTTGCCGAACAGCTTGCGGCGGCCGGCCCGGCGCTCGACGGCCTGCTCGCAAAACTGTTGGCAAGCCTCGACGGCGGCGGCCTGGCTGGGCTCCGCCGGGTCGGGGTGATACGACGCAAAGCTGACGTCGGCGAATGTCGGCGGCGGCGTCAGCTGCGTGATCAGTCGCTCCGGAGAGACGCTCGGGTGCCGATCCACCAGATGTCCCACCCGGCCCATGCAGGCACTGTAGCGACGTGCTGCAATCAACCTCATGGGCCTCACCCTGCTCGGGTCAACGCGGCGACTCGACGACGGCGAACTGTCCGAGCTGTACGCCTACCCGGCCGGGCGGACGTGGGTGCGGGCCAACTTCATCGCCAGCCTCGACGGCGGCGCCACCGTCGCCGGTACCACCGGCCAGCTCGGCGGGCCCATCGATCGGGCGTTGTTCAACCTGCTGCGCGAACTCGCGGACGTCATCCTGGTCGGCGCGGGCACGGTCCGCATCGAGAGCTACTCCGGCGCGCGCCCGAGCGTCACCCAGCGGCAGCATCGGCAGGCTCGCGGCCAAAGCGAAGTCCCGCCGCTGGCGATCGTCACCAAATCGGGTCGGCTAAGCCGCGACTTGCAGGTGTTCACCCGCACCGAAGTGCCGCCGCTGGTGCTGACCTGCACGGCGGCCGCCGAGGAGACGCAGCGTCGGCTCGCCGGGCTCGCCGAGGTCATCGACTGCTCACGCGACGACCCGGGCCGCGTCGACGAAGCCGCGATGCTGGCGGCGTTGGCCGATCGCGGCCTGGATCGGGTGCTGACCGAGGGCGGTCCAATGCTGTTCAGCTCTTTCGTCGAGCGCGGCCTGCTCGACGAGCTGTGCCTGACGATCGCGCCGTGCGTGGTCGGCGGTCAGGCCCGCCGCATCGCGACCGGTCCTGGCCAGGTGCAGACGCCGATGCGCTGCGCGCACGTCCTGTCCGACGAGGACGGCTACCTGTACACGCGCTACGTCAAGAGCTGATCGTTCGTGGTGATCGCAAGCGCGGCGAAGCCGGGCGCAGCGGGTCACCACCAAAGACCTACTGTGGTCGCATGAGCCGGCACGCCACTTTCGTCGCGGCGCTGATCGCGGTGACCGCGTTGGTGTCCGGCTGCGTGCCGGGGTTGGCCGCCAACCCGCGCTTCGCCACCAACTCCGGCGCCCACCCTCAAGGCAAGGCGACGACAAGCCGTCCGTCCGGTCCCCCGCCGATCGCCGCCCCGAAGAACGACCTGTCGTGGCATGACTGCACCTCGCGGGTGTTCGGCGACGCCGCGGTGCCGGCCGCCCCCGGCGTCAAGCTCGACTGTGCGAATTACGACGCCGACCTCGACCCGGTCAACGGCTCGGCGGGGACACTGACCATCGGCGTGGTCCGCGCCCAATCGGTGCAGACGCCGTCCGATGCGGGCCCGCTGGTGTTCACCACCGGCTCGGATCTGCCGTCGTCGGTGCAACTGCCGGTGTGGCTGTCGCGCGCCGGCGCCGACGTGCTGCGCAGCCACCCGATCGTCGCCGTCGACCGCCGCGGCATTGGCATGTCGAGCCCGGTGGACTGCCGGGACCAGTTCGATCGTCAGGAGATGCGCGACCAGGCGCAGTTCGAGGCCGGTGACGACCCGGTGGCCAACCTGGCCGACGTCACCCAGAACGCCACCACCAGCTGCACGGACACCATCGCGCCGGGCGACTCCGCCTACGACAACACGCACTCGGCCAGCGACATCGAGCGGTTGCGCAGCATCTGGGATGTGCCCTCGCTGGCGCTGCTCGGCATCGGCAACGGCGCCCAGGTGGCACTGACCTACGCCGGGTCGCACCCCGACCGGGTGTCGCGGCTGGTCCTGGACTCCCCGATCCCGCTGGGCGTGGGCGCCGAAGCGGCCGCCGAGCAGCGGGTCAAGGGCGAGCAGGATGCCCTGGACGCATTCGCCGCCCAGTGTGCCGCGGTGAACTGCCCGCTGGGCCCCGACCCCAAGGGCGCGGTCAGCGCGCTGCTGGCCGACGCCCGTGCCGGCCACGGCCCCGCCGGCGCGTCGGTCGCCTCGCTCGCCAACGCGATCTCGACCGCCCTGGGCTACCCCAGCGGCGACCGCGTCGGCACCACCAACGACCTGGCCACCGCGCTGGCCAACGCTCGTTCCGGCGATACCAACCTGCTGACGAGCCTGATCAACCGGGCCGAGTCAACCCGCGCCACCGACGGACAGTTCGTCAACGTCTGCAGCGACGCGCTCAACCGCCCGACGCCGGATCGGGTGCGTCAGCTGGTGGTCGCCTGGGCGAAGCTCTATCCGCAGTTCGGCACCGTCGCCGCGCTCAACTTGGTCAAATGCGTGCACTGGCCGAGCAGCTCCCCGCCGCAACCGCCGAAAAGCCTCAAGGTCAATGCGCTGCTGCTCGGTGTGCAAAACGACCCGATCGTCGGCTCCGAAGGGGTCGCCGCGGCGGCCGCCACGATCATCAACGCCGGCGCGGCCAGCAAGCGGGTGATGTGGCAGGGCATCGGCCACGGCACGGCCATCTACTCCTCCTGTGCAGTGCCACCGCTGATCAGCTACCTGGAGAGCGGCAAGCTGCCCGACACCGACACCTACTGTCCCGCCTGATATTTTGCGCGGGTGACGGCGCTCGATTCCCTGTTTCGTCCCCGCACCAGCGCGCCCAGCGTCGCGACCGTGCTGCGGTCGGTGCTGTGGCCGGCCGCGATCCTGGCGATCATCCACCGCAGCGTGGTGGTGACCACGAACGGCAACATCACCGACGACTTCAAGCCGGTCTACCGGGCGGTGCTGAACTTCCGGCACGGCTGGGACATCTACAACGAGCACTTCGACTATGTCGACCCGCACTACCTGTATCCGCCCGGCGGCACGCTGATCATGGCGCCGTTCGGGTACCTGCCGTTCACCGAGTCGCGGTATCTGTTCATCGCCTGCAACACCGTCGCGATTGTGCTGGCGGCGTATCTGCTGCTGCGGATGTTCAACTTCACGATCACCTCGGTGGCGGCTCCGGCGCTGCTGCTGGCGATGTTCTGCACCGAGTCGGTGACCAACACGCTGGTGTTCACCAACATCAACGGCTGCATCCTGCTGCTGGAGGTGCTGTTCTTCCGGTGGCTGCTGGACGGCAAGGTGGGCAGCCAGTGGTGGGCCGGCATCGCGATCGGGTTGGCGTTGGTGGTCAAACCCGTGCTGGCGCCGCTGCTGTTGCTGCCGCTGCTGAACCGTCAGTGGCGTGCCGTGGGCGCCGGTCTGGTGGTGCCGGCGGTGTTCAACCTCGCGGCGCTGCCGTTGGTCGTGCACCCCATGGACTTCTTCACCCGCACGGTGCCCTACATGCTGGGCACTCGTGACTACTTCAACAGTTCGATCCTGGGCAACGGGGTGTACTTCGGGCTGCCGACCTGGCTGATCCTGTTCATGCGAATCCTGTTCACGGTGATCGCAATTGGCAGCCTGTGGCTGCTGTACCGCTACTACCGCACCCGCGACCCCCGGTTTTGGATGCTCACGTCGTCCGGTGTGTTGCTGCTGTGGTCGTGGCTGGTGCTGTCGCTGGCTCAGGGCTACTACTCGATGATGCTGTTCCCGTTCCTGATGACCGTGGTGCTACCCAACTCGGTGATCCGCAACTGGCCGGCTTGGCTGGGCATCTACGGCTTTTTGACGATGGATCGCTGGCTGCTGTTCAACTGGATGTACATCGGCCGGCCGCTGGAATACCTGAAGATCACCTACGGCTGGTCGCTGCTGCTGATCGTGACCTTCTGCGTGCTCTACTTCCGCTACCTGGACGCCAAGGCCGAGAACCGGTTGGACGACGGGATCGATCCGGCATGGCTGACCGCTTCCGAACCTGCGCGCGCTAGCGTTGAGGTATGAGTGCTCCACGTGTGCAACTGACCGACGATGAATGGCGTCAGAAGCTGACTCCCGAGGAGTTCGCGGTGCTGCGCCAGGCCGGCACCGAACCGCCGTTCACCGGTGAGTACACCGACACCAAGACCGAGGGCGTCTATGAATGCCGGGCCTGCGGCGCGGAATTGTTCCGCAGCAGCGAGAAGTTCGAATCGCATTGCGGCTGGCCGTCTTTCTTCGACCCGGCAGACTCCGATGCGGTGATACTGCGGCCCGACGACTCGATGGGTATGCGCCGCGTCGAGGTGCTGTGCGCCAATTGCCACAGCCACCTGGGCCACGTCTTCGAAGGCGAGGGCTACCCGACGCCGACTGATCAGCGCTACTGCATCAATTCGATCTGCCTGAAGCTGGTGCCGTCTTCCTAAGTGCCGAGCGGCCAGTTATTGCACGCATTTCTGCCGTTCGCGTGTCATAACTGGCCACTGGGCGTCAACGACGGACAGCGTGGCATTCCCAGAACGGCGCGTGCACCCGGCCGCCCTCCAGCCACGGCTCCATTGCGCGGAATCGTTCCAGCATCTTCTCCGCCTCGGCGGCCATGTCGGGATTGCGCGCCGCCATCATCTCGATGGACTCGGCGCTGATGTTGACCTGGTAGGTGGTCGGGCCGAGATACGTGATCTCCCAGCCGGCGGCGGGAAGCACGTCACGAAAGTCGTTCTCCGACAACGACCGCAGCATTTTGAAGCCGTTGACGTTGTGTTCGCCGAACTCGAACATGTACAGCCGCGCGCCCGGCTTGGTGGCTCGCCGCAGCGCCTGGGCGTAGGACCGTCGCAGTTCGGGCTCGGTGCTGAACGTGTGGTAGAAGGCGCAGTCGACAACCGTGTCGAACCGGCCGTCGAACCCGTCCAGCCTGGTGGCGTCGGCCAGCTCGAAATTCACTGACACCCCGGCCATTTGGGCGTTCTGCCGGGCGCGCTCGATGGCGCCTGCCGACCCGTCGATGCCGGTCGCCGCGTAGCCCTTGGAGGCGTAGTAGATGGCGTGGTGGCCGGGTCCGGTGCCGGGGTCGAGCACCTCGCCCTTGATCGCGCCGAGCGCCACCAGCTGCCGGACCACCGGTTGCGGCCCGCCGATGTCCCACGGGGTGGCGGTCGGCAAGCCGTGCGACGTCCGCTCGTCGCGGTACATCTCTTCGAAACGGGCCGGGTCGGTGGGGTCGAAGGAGGTCGTCATGGCAGGGCGTTCACCAGCTGCTCGACGGGCACGCGTGGGCCGGTGAAGAACGGGGTCTCCTCGCGGGTGTGGCGTCGCGCGTCGGTGGCGCGCAGCTCGCGCATCAGGTCGACGATGCGGTGCAACTCGGGGGCCTCGAACGCCAGGATCCACTCGTAGTCGCCGAGCGCGAATGCCGGCACCGTGTTGGCGCGGACGTCCTTGTACTCGCGGGCGGCCATCCCGTGCTCGGCGAGCATCCGGCGGCGCTCCTCGTCGGGCAGCAGGTACCACTCGTAGGACCGCACGAACGGATACACGCAGATGTAGGCGCCGGGCTCTTCGCCGGCCAGGAACGCGGGGATGTGGCTCTTGTTGAACTCGGCCGGCCGGTGCAGCGCCACACTGCTCCACACGGGCGTGGACGCCCGGCCCAGCGCCGTCGTGCGGCGGAAGTCTTCGTAGGTGCCCTGCAGGGCTTCGACTCGCTCGGCGTGGGTCCAGATCATGAAGTCGGCGTCGGCCCGCAGGCCCGCGACGTCGTAGAGGCCGCGCACCACCACGCCGCGTTCTTCCTGTTGCTTGAGGAAGGTGGCGGTCTCGTCGACGATCGTGTCGCGCTGCTCGCCGAGCGCCCCGGGTCGCACCGAAAACACCGAAAACATCAGGTAGCGAAGGGTGGAGTTGAGGGCGTCGTAGTCCAGGCGGGCCATGGCTCTATCGTGCCACGGCCGCGCTCAGCAGCTGCGTCGCCGCCCGACCCGCCGCCGCGACGCAGGCCGGCACGCCGATGCCGTCGAGGTAGCTGCCGGCGACCGCCATCGTCGGCGGCAGCCCGGCCCGAATCTCGGCGACCACTTCGGCGTGGCCCGGCCCGTACTGCGGCATCGCGTCGATCCAGCGCCGCACGCGGACGTCCACTGGCTCGACGGCGACGCCGAACACCGCCTCCAGATCCTGTACCGACCAGGCCAGCAGGTCGTCGTCGCAGGCGCTCGCAGCCAGGTTGTCGCCGTATCGCCCGAACGACAGCCTTAGCAGCTCCATGCCTCCACGGCGTCCCCATTTGCGCGACGCCAACGTAATCGCCTTGGCATGCAACGGTTCTCCGCTGGCGACCAACACGCCGGAGTTCTCCGGAAACGCGGCGCGCACAGCCAGTGCCACCACCGCCGACGACGCGCTGACGATCCGGCGGGCGGCCGCGGCGGTGCGCGGGGCGATGCCCTCGACCAAGTCGGCCAGCCGGGGCGCCGGGACGGCCAGCACGACGGCGTCGGCGTGCCACTGGGCGCCGGTGTCGTCGTGCAGGACCCAGCCCGGCTCGATCCGCTTCACCGCGGCCCTCACCCAATTCGGCCGGGAGCGCCGCGCCAACTCGTCGACCAGCACCCGATAGCCACCGTCCACCGCACCGAACACCGGCCCGTCGCTGACGGCGGCCAGGGCGGTGTGCACGGCATCGGTCAGGCTGACGGCGCCGCGGTCGAGGGCCGCCGCTACCGCCGGGGCCGCCGAGCGCAACCCGATGGTGGCTGCCGAGCCCGCGTAGACCCCGGCGAGCAGCGGATCCACCGATCGGGTCACCACCTGCTCGCCGAACCGCTCGCTCACCAACTCGGCCACCGAGGGGTCGCTACCGGGTTGCCAGCCCAAAGGACGCTGAGGCTCGGTTTCGATCCGCGTGGTCGTCGCGTCGTCGACCAGCCCGGCCACCGAGGCCGGCGACGACGGGATGCCGGCGACCGTGCGTTCCGGCAACGGATGCAGCCGGCCTCCGCTGTAGATCAGCGGCCGCGCGCCGGTGGTAGCCAGTTGGCGGTCGGCCAGACCCAGCTCGGCCAGCAGCGCCGGCACTTCGGGCCGGCGCACCACAAACGCCTCTGCGCCCACGTCCATCGGCTGTGCGGCCAGCGTCTCGGTGCGCAGCACCCCGCCGAGCCGGTCGGCCGGGTCGAACAGTGTGATCGTCGCCTCGTCGCCAGCCGCCTGACGCAGCCGGTAGGCCGCGGTCAGGCCCGAAATCCCCCCGCCGACAACGCAATACGAGATCATAGTGAGTGGACCAGCGACACCAGCTCGGTCAGCACGCCAGGGTCGGTGTCCGGCAGCACGCCGTGGCCGAGGTTGAAGATGTGTCCGGACGCGCCGGCGTCGACCGCGCGCCGCCCGTCGTCGACCACCGCACGGGCCGCCCGTTCCACCACATGCCAGCCGGCCAGCAGCACCGCGGGATCGAGATTGCCCTGCAGCGCAGTACCGGGCTGAACCCGCGTGGCCGCGTCGGCCAGCGACGTTCGCCAGTCCACCCCCACCACCGTCGCGCCGGCCCCCGACATCGCGCCCAGCAGTTCGGCGGTCCCGACCCCGAAGTGCGTCATTGGCACGCCGTCGCAAGCCAGCGCCGCGAAGACCCGGGCGCTGTGCGGCTGCACGTACTGCCGGTAGTCGGGCAGCGACAGCGCACCGGCCCAGGAGTCGAACACCTGGATGGCGTCCACTCCGGCGTCGAGCTGCACCCGCAGAAAGCCGATGGTGAGGTCGGTGAGCTTTTCCATCAGCGCGTGCCAGCTATCCGGCTCGGCCAGCATCATCGCCTTGGTGCGGGCGTGGTGGCGGCTCGGGCCGCCCTCGACCAGGTAGGACGCCAGCGTGAACGGCGCGCCGGCGAAGCCGATCAGCGGGACGTCGCCGAGCGCGGACACCAGCAGCCCGACAGCATCGGCTACCGGCTGAACACGTTGCGGCTCAAGGGGTTTCAATGCCGCAACGTCGGCCGCGGTGCGCACCGGCGCCGCGATCACCGGCCCGACGTCGGGCACGATGTCCAGCTCGACCCCGGCGCCGCGCAACGGCACCACGATGTCGGAGAACAGGATCGCCGCGTCCACGTCGTGACGGCGCACCGGCTGCAGGGTGATCTCGGTAATCAGCTCGGCGGCGAAACAGGCCGCCATCATGCTGTGCTCCGCACGCAGCGCCCGGTATTCGGGCAGCGACCGGCCCGCCTGCCGCATGAACCACACGGGCACCCGATGCGGTTTGCGCCCCGTGGCCGCCGCCAGGTACGGCGACTCGGGAAGGTCGCGACGGTTACTCATTGGGCTCAATGCTGCCACGGCACGTGTGCTCGGCGGTGATTTGGGGAATGCGCCCTACGCAACCCGACGGCAGAACGTGGCGATCGCAAGCGCGGCGAAGCCGGGCGCAGCGGGTCGCCACAGAAAGGAGACGCTCGATGTTGCTCATGGACAAGTCTGGTGGAGGCGTGGTCGAGGAGGCCGAGTACTTCGTCGACCGGGCGTTGCGCAATATCGCCCATGGCCGTTTCGAGCGGTCGCTGTCGGGGTTGACCGCCTTCGCGGCCGTGGTGACGACCGCCGAGATCTACCTCGAGCACTACAAGGCCAGCTTCGGCAACAAGTGGATGTGGAGCCCGATCGTGGTGACCCCGCCCGTCGTGGTGGCCGGGGTGGCCGGGGTGTTCTCGAAGCGCTGGGCCAAGCGGTGGCTGCCGGTCACGGCGGGGGTCTATGCGGTGAACGGCCTGATGGGCCAGTACTTCCACGCCCGCGGGGTGGCCCGGCGGCCCGGCGGCTGGCGGCTGGCCAACTACAACGTGCCGATGGGTCCCCCGATCGCCGCGCCCGGGCTGATGAGCATCGTCGGAGCCATGGGCCTGCTCGCCGCGATCCTGCGCCGCGAGAAGTGAGCATGCCGAACAGACCCGACATCGCCAGCGGCAAACACCTGCCCAATCTGCGGCCGGACGGCAAGCCGCTGCACCCGTCGTGGCTGCCGCGCCAGCGCCGCGGCAAAACGCCGCAGATGATCGGCCGCTATCCCGACTACGACGTGCTGTCCACGATCGAGAGCTGGGACGAGGCCACCCGAAAAGTGGTGCTGGCCCGGTTGGAGGAGCCCGGGCCGCTACGGTTCTTCGACGCCACGGCCGAGCCGACGCTTCGGGCGTTCTGCGACACCGTGCTGGCTCAAGACGGCGAGCCGCGGATACCGGTGGCCGAGTTCGTCGACGCCAAGCTCGCCGACGGCCGGCTGGACGGCTTTCAGTACGACGACATGCCCGACGACCGCGACACCTGGCGGCTGGTGTTGAGCGGTTTGGATGAGGCGGCCCGGGATGCCGGCGCGGAGTCGTTTGCGGCCGCCGACGCCAAGACGCGCGAAGCGATCGTTCAGCGGTTCGCCGACGCCGAGCTGTCCGGCGGCAGCTGGGAGAAGATCAACGTCTCGCGCGCCTGGTCGGTGGTGATGCGCGGCGCGCTGTCCGCCTTCTACAGCCACCCGTGGTCGTGGAACGAGATCGGGTTCGGCGGGCCCGCCTATCCGCACGGCTTCATGCGGCTCGGCGGGGTCGGCATCCGCGAGCCCTACGAGACACCGGGTGCGACGTCCGAGGATCCGGTCGAGACCGTCGAGAAGGACGACATCGATGGGTGACTTCTGGCGCGGAATCCTGAAGGGCGCCGTCGGTCCGCGCGACAACGATTCGCGTTTCCTGCTCGACGTGCATTCCCGCGACCTGCCCGGCGAGCGCACCATGCGCCGCTATGCCGACGACGAGGAAGTCGACATGGTGATCGTGGGTGCCGGCGCGGGCGGTTCGGTGCTGGCGCAGCGGCTGGCCCGCGCCGGGTGGCGGATCGTGATCCTGGAGGCCGGGCCGTTCTGGCACCCCGACGAGGACTGGGTGTCCGACGAGGCCGGGTCGCACCAGCTGTACTGGACGCAGAAGCGGATCATCGGCGGATCGGACCCGATCGAGTTGGGCAAGAACAACTCCGGTCGCGGAGTGGGCGGCTCGATGGTGCACTACGCCGGCTACACGCCGCGCTTCCATCCCAGCGATTTCGAAACGTTCACCCGCGACCGCGTCGGCGCCGACTGGCCGATCAGCTACGCCGACCTTAAGCCGCACTATGAGCGGCTGGAGCGGGAATTGCCGGTCGCCGGGCAGGACTGGCCATGGGGCGACCCGCACCGCTACCCGCACTCGCCGCACCCGGTCGCGGCCGCGGCGCTGAAGCTGTGGGAAGGCGCGCTCAAACTCGGCATCGAGATGCGGGTGGGCCCGGTCGGGATTGTCAACGGCACGTTCGGCAACCGGCCGCACTGCATCTACCGCGGCTACTGCCTTCAGGGCTGCAAGGTCAACGCCAAGGCCAGCCCGTTCGTCACCCATCTGCCCGACGCACTGGCCCACGGCGTCGAGGTCCGGGCCAACTGCATGGCGGCACGGGTAGAGCTCGACGAGGCCGGAAACGCCAGCGGCGTCACGTATTTCGATGAAGTCGGTGGAAAGGAGCGGTTCCAGCGCGCCAAAGTGGTGGTAGTAGCGGGCTATTCGATCGAGACGCCGCGGCTGCTGCTGAACTCCACCAGCTCCAGATTCCCGAACGGGTTGTGCAACAACAGCGACCAGGTCGGCCGCTACGTGATGGTGCAGGGCGCTTCGCAAACCGCGGGCCGCTGGCCAGAGGAGTTGCGGATGTACAAGGCACCACCGCCGGAGGTGTCATCGGAGCAGTTCTACGAGACCGATCCGGATCGCGGCTTCGCCCGCGGGTTTTCCATCCAGACCGTGTCGCCGCTGCCGATCGGGTGGGCCGAACACGTGCTGGCCGACGGGCATTGGGGCGCGGCGCTGCGCGAATACATGCGCGACTACAACCACTGGGCCACCATCGGCGTGCTCAACGAGCTGCTGCCGCACCAGGACAACCGGGTTACGCTGGCCGACGAGACGGACCCGTACGGCATTCCCGTCGCCCACTTCGCTTACTCGCTGTCGGACAACGACAAGGCGAACATGGAGTACTCGACCAAGGTGATCACCAACATCCTGCACGCGGCCGACGCCCAAGACGTGCTGACGATCCAGCGGTTCGCGCATCTGATCGGCGGTGCGCGGATGGGCTCGGATCCCGAGACCAGCGTCGTCAACTCCGATCAGCGGACCTGGGCGGTGCCCAACCTGTTTTTGGCCGACGGGTCGGTGTGCCCCACGCAGGGCAGCGCCAACCCGGCGCTGACGATCATGGCGCTGGCGTCGCGGCTGGCCGAACGGATCGTGCGCGGCGACATCAAGGCCGATGACCGCCGCCTGGCGGCGCCTGCGTAACCTCGTCGATATGCCAGTACAGCAACCACCGGTCAATTACGACGAGTTCCCAAGTCTGCGAATCGAATCGGGTCCCAACGGTGTGCTCGAGGTGGTTCTCGACGCGCCCGGGCTGAATTCCGTCGGGCCTCAGATGCACCGGGACCTTGCCGAGATCTGGCCGGCCATCGACCGCGACCCCGACGTGCGAGCGGTGCTGGTCCGTGGTGAGGGCAGGGCGTTCTCCTCCGGCGGCAGCTTCGACCTGATCCAGGAAACGATGGGCGAGTTCCCCGATCGGATGCGCATCATGCGCGAGGCCCGCGACCTGGTGCTCAACATGGTCAACTTCGACAAGCCGGTGGTCTCGGCGATCCGCGGCGCCGCGGTCGGCGCCGGGCTGGTGGTAGCGCTGCTCGCCGACGTGTCGGTGGCCGGCCGCACCGCCAAGATCATCGACGGGCACACCAAGCTGGGGGTGGCCGCCGGCGATCACGCGGCGATCTGCTGGCCGCTGCTGGTCGGCATGGCCAAAGCGAAGTACTACCTGCTCACCTGCGAGCCGCTGTCCGGTGAGGAAGCCGAGCGGATCGGCCTGGTCTCGACCTGTGTCGACGACGACGAGGTGCTGGCCACCGCGACCCGCATCGCGGCCGATCTGGCCCAAGGCGCGCAAACCGCTATCCGGTTCACCAAGCACGCCCTCAACCACTGGTACCGGATGTTCGCGCCGGCCTTCGAAACCTCCCTTGGCCTGGAATTTCTTGCGTTCAGCGGGCCCGACGTGGCCGAGGGGCTGGCGGCGCACCGAGAGAAGCGACCGGCACGGTTTTCGGCGGATACCCGCCAGTAGCCGGGCGGCTGCGCGACTGAAACGGCGCGCCTGTTCCCCCCTGTCGGCGGTTGGGTCTACCGTCAAATGTCGTGACCTCAGCCGAACCGGTGCCCTTCCGCGAGGCGGTGGCGGCAATGAACGCTGCGACCGTGCGGTCCGAAATCGAGCTGGGCCCCATCCGGCCCCCCCAGCGCCTCGCGCCATACAGCTATGCGCTGGGTGCGGAGGTGAAACACCCCGACGCCACGATCGTCCCGGAGCGCTCGGAGGGTGACGCGTTCGGCCGGTTGATCCTGCTCTACGACCCCGACGGCGCCGACGCCTGGGACGGCACCATGCGCCTGGTCGCCTACATCCAGGCCGACCTGGACTCCAGCGAAGCCGTCGACCCGCTGCTGCCGGAGGTGGCGTGGAGCTGGCTGGTCGACGCACTGGATGCACGCGCCGAACACGTCACCGCGCTCGGTGGAACCGTCACCGCCACCACCTCGGTGCGCTACGGCGACATTTCCGGGCCGCCGCGCGCACACCAGTTGGAACTGCGGGCGTCGTGGACGGCGACCACCCTCGACATCGGCACGCACGTCGAGGCTTTTTGCGAGGTACTCGAGCATGCCGCGGGGTTGCCGCCGGTCGGGGTGACCGACCTCGGCTCCCGATCCCGCGCCTGACATGACCGATCCTGCGCCCGATCAAGTCGACAGCACGGAACCCGAAGCCACACCGCTGCTTCGTCCCGCCGACGGAGTGCCCGACCTGTCGGTGACCGCCACCGAGATCAAGGCGGCCGCAGACCGGCTGGCCGGCGGCCGCGGACCGTTCGCGGTGGACGCCGAGCGCGCGTCGGGGTACCGCTACTCCAACCGGGCCTACCTGATCCAGATCCGGCGGGCCGGTGCCGGCACCGTGCTCATCGATCCGGTCAGCCACGGCGGCGACTCGCTGGCCGTGCTGCGGCCCGTCGCCGAGGTGCTCGCGGAAGACGAATGGGTCCTGCATGCCGCCGACCAGGACCTGCCATGCCTGGCCGAGGTCGGCATGCGACCGCAGGCGCTGTACGACACCGAGCTGGCCGGTCGGCTGGCCGGGTTCGACCGGGTCAATCTGGCCGCCGAGGTGCAGCGGCTGCTGGGCCTCGGCTTGGTCAAGGGCCACGGCGCGGCCGACTGGTCCAAACGCCCGCTGCCGGCCGCCTGGCTGAACTACGCGGCGCTGGACGTGGAAGTTCTACTCGACCTGCGCGAGGCGATCGCCGCCGTGTTGGCCAAGCAGGGCAAAACCGCTTGGGCTGCAGAGGAATTCGAGTACCTGCGGAATTTCGTTGCGCAGCCGACGAGGCGCGACCGCTGGCGGCGCACGTCGGGCATCCACAAGGTGCGTGACCAACGGGGACTGGCCGCGGTCCGGGAATTGTGGACCGCGCGTGACCGCATCGCCCAGCAGCGCGACATCGCGCCCGGCCGGATCCTGCCGGATTCGGCGATCATCGATGCCGCCATCGCCGACCCCAAGACCGTCGACGAACTGCTGGCCCTGCCCATCTTCGGCGGGCGCAAGCAGCGCCGCGCCGCCGCGACGTGGTTGGCCGCCTTGCAGGCCGCCCGGGAGAACCCGAATTCCCTCGACGACGACCAGCCCAACGGCCCTCCGGTGCCGGCGCGCTGGGCCAAACGCAGACCCGAAGCCGCGGCGCGGCTGGAGGCGGCTCGCACGGCGCTCGCCGAGGTGGCGCAACGAGTGTCGGTGCCGATGGAGAATTTGATCTCCCCCGACCTGGTGCGACGGCTGTGCTGGGACTGGGAAGGCGGTGGCGAGGCCGCAGTCGACGAGTTTCTACGCGCCGGCCAAGCCCGGGCCTGGCAGCGGGAGCTGGTGGTTCCGGTCTTGGCCGCGGCGCTGGCTTAGTGGCGAACCTTAGTCGAGGTGCTCGCGAATCTCGGCTTCGGCCACCGAACTACCCAGGGCCGCAACCCATCCGGTGATCTGGCGGGCCACGTTCTGCTCGGTCAGGCCGACCTCGGTAAGCACCTCGCCGCGCGAGGCGTGGTCGAAGAACTGTTGCGGCAGACCAACGTCGCGGCACGGCACGTCGATCTCCGCGCGCCGCAGCGCCGCCGACACCGCGGAGCCCACACCGCCGGCCACGCCGTTATCCTCCAGCGTGGCGACCAGTTTGTGCGTCGTCGCCAAGTCACGCACCGCGTCGGCGACCGGCAGCACCCAGCGCGGGTCGATCACCGTCACGCCGATGCCCTGGTTGCGCAGCCTCTCGGCCACGGCCAGCGCCATCGACGCGAACGCCCCGACCGCCACCAGCAGCACGTCGTGGCCCAGCCCTTCGGCAGGCAGCGCCAGAACGTCCACCCCGGCACGCCGCTCGACAGCCGGAATATCTTGGCCCACATCACCTTTCGGGAACCGGATAGCGGTCGGGCCGTCGTCGACGTCGAGCGCCTCGCCGAGCTCCTCGCGCAGCCGGGTGGCGTCACGGGGCGCGGCCACCCGAATACCGGGCACGATGCCCAGCATCGACAGATCCCACATGCCGTTGTGGCTGGCGCCGTCGGGCCCGGTGATCCCCGCCCGGTCGAGCACCATGGTGACCGGCAGCTTGTGCAGCGCCACATCCATCATGATCTGGTCGAAAGCGCGGTTGAGGAACGTCGAGTAGATCGCCACCACCGGATGCAGCCCGCCCATCGCCAGACCGGCCGCCGACGTCAGCGCGTGCTGCTCGGCGATCCCGACGTCGAACAACCGGTCCGGGAACCGCTGCCCGAACGCGGCCAGCCCAGTGGGGCCGGGCATGGCCGCGGTGATCGCGACGACGTCGCGGCGCTTGGCGCCGTACTCGATCAGCGCCTCGGTGAACGTCGCCGTCCAGCCCGGGCCGGGCACCGACGTCGCCAGTCCGGTCACCGGGTCGATCACCCCGCAGGAGTGCATCTGTTCGGCTTCGTCGTTCTCGGCCGGGCCGTAGCCATTGCCCTTGCGGGTGGCGACGTGCACGAGCACCGGCCCGCCGAACCCGCGGGCACTGCGCAGCGCGGTCTCCACGGCGTGCTCGTCGTGGCCGTCGACCGGCCCGACATACTTCAGCCCGAGATCGGCGAACAGCAGCTGCGGGCTCAACGCGTCCTTCACGCCGGCCTTGACGCTGTGCATGAAGTGGTAGACCAGCTCGCCGATCACCGGCATGCCGCGCACCGCGGTGCGGCCCCGCTCCAGCAGATGCTCGTAGCTGGGCTGCAGCCGCAGCATGGCCAGGTGGTTCGCGAAGCCGCCGAATGTGGGGGCGTAGCTGCGACCGTTGTCGTTGACGACGATGATCACCGGGCGACGCGCCGCGGCGATGTTGTTCAGCGCCTCCCAGCACATGCCGCCGGTGAGCGCGCCGTCGCCGACCACCGCAACCACATGCCGGTTACGATGCCCGGTCAACTCGAACGCCTTGGCCAACCCGTCGGCGTACGACAACGCCGCGCTGGCATGGCTGGACTCCACCCAGTCGTGCTCGCTTTCGGCACGCGACGGATACCCCGACAGCCCGCCCTTCTTGCGCAGCGTCTCGAAGTCGGCGCAGCGACCGGTCAGCATCTTGTGCACATAGGCCTGATGGCCCGTGTCGAAGATGATCGGGTCGTGCGGGGAGTCGAACACCCGGTGCAGCGCCAGCGTCAGCTCGACGACGCCCAAGTTGGGCCCCAGATGCCCTCCGGTGGCGGCGACCTTGTGGATCAGGAACTCGCGGATTTCGCGAGCCAGACCGCGCAGTTCCGCCTGCGAAAGGTGTTGCAGATCGGCGGGCCCGCGGATCTGTTCAAGCATCCCGCCAGTGTAGCCAGGCTCGGCACGGATGGCCCGGCATGCTGAGCATCAACTCCGCGGCTGATATAGGTTGTTCTGCGGTGCGCCGGGAAGCCTGGTCGGCAACGTTGCCCAGCGACCCCGGAGTACACCATGGTCTTGACACCCAGTGCCGCCGCAACGCTCGGTGAGCGCGGCCTGAAACGTTGATCGCGAGCCGTTTGAGCGACGAGCGACGAGACAGCCGATGAGCGCTGCCGCCATCGCCGTGTTCGTGATCGCCTATGCGCTGATCACCTACGACCGCATCGACAAGACGCTGGTAGCGCTGGCGGGTGCGGCGGTTGTGTGCATCCTTCCGGTTATTCGCTCCGACGACATCTTCTACTCGCCCCAAACCGGAATCGACTGGGATGTCATCTTTCTGCTGCTGGGCATGATGATCATCGTCAGCGTGCTGCGACAGACCGGTGTCTTCGAATACGTCGCCATCTGGGCCGCCAAACGCGCCAAGGGCTCACCGCTGCGCATCATGATCCTGCTGGTTCTGGTCACTGCATTCGGTTCGGCGCTACTGGACAACGTCACGACGGTGTTGTTGATCGCGCCGGTCACGCTTCTGGTGTGCGACCGCCTCGAGATCAACGCCGCGCCGTTCTTGATGGCCGAGGCATTTGCGTCCAACATCGGCGGCGCGGCGACGTTGGTCGGTGATCCGCCGAACATCATCATCGCCAGCCGCGGCGGCCTGACATTCAACGACTTCCTGGTTCACCTGGCACCGGTGGTGATCATCATCATCGGAGTCCTCGCCATGATGCTGCCGCGCCTGTTTCCCGGCGCCTTCTCGGTCGACCCCGGGCGGGTCGCGGATGTGATGGCGTTGGAGGAACGCGAAGCCATCCGGGACCCGGGGCTGCTGATCAAGTGTGGTGTTGTCTTGCTGGCGGTGTTCGCTGCGTTTGTCGCACACTCGCTGCTTCATATGGACCCGTCCGTGGTCGCGTTGCTCGGCGCCGGCATCCTGATCGTGATCTCGGGTCTGGAGCGGTCCGACTATTTGTCCAGCGTCGAATGGGACACTCTGCTGTTCTTCGCCGGCTTGTTCATCATGGTTGGTGCGCTGGTCAAAACCGGTGTCATCAACCAGTTGGCGCGGTTGGCTACCACAGCGACCGGCGGCAATGCCCTGTTGACGACGATGCTGATCCTGGCCGTGTCGCTAGTCTTCAGTGGAATCGTCAACAACGTTCCGTATGCCGCGACGATGACACCGATCGTCGCCGAGTTGCTCCCGTCCGTAAACGATCATGCCTACCCGAACGTGCTGTGGTGGGCCCTTGCTCTCGGCACCGACTTCGGCGGCAATCTGACCGCGGTGGGCGCAAGCGCCAACGTCGTGATCCTCGGAATCGCCCGGCGTGCAGACAATCCCATCTCTTTTTGGGAATTCACCCGCAAAGGCGTCGTGGTCACGACGATGTCCTTGGCCCTCTCGGCGCTCTACCTCTGGGTGCGCTACTTCCTGTTGAGCTGAGAACCAGCGCACGCCCTTATTCCGGGCGGAACCGACGTATCGTCACAGTATGCGCGCAGAGGACATCGCCGAGGAATTCCCGGTCGTAGCCATCGATTCCAATGCACTGGATGCGGCCCGAATGCTTGCCGAGCACCGGCTGCCCGGGATCGTGGTCACCGACTCGTCGGGTAAGCCATACGCGGTGCTGCCGGCTTCGCAGGTCGTCCGGTTCATCGTGCCCCGCTACGTCCAAGACGACCCTTCGCTGGCCGGTGTGATCGACGAATCAATGGCCGACCGCGCAGCCGACAAGCTGGGTGGCAAGGCGGTGCGCGATGTGCTTCCCGACCACCTGCTCAACGTGCCCTCCGCCGATGCAGACGACACCATCATCGAAGTGGCCGCGATGATGGCACGGGCCAGAAGCCCGCTCATCGCGGTTGTCAAGGACGGCGCGCTGCACGGCGTGATCACCGCATCGCGCCTCCTTGCTGCGGCCCTCAAACCTTGAGCGCATCATGCCGGTACCCGCGGCTGATAGCGTGACACTTCGGTGTGCCGGGAAGCCTGGTCGGCGACGTTGTCGTACAACCAGGGAAGGGCTATGGGCTACACCGTTGACAGAACCGCGCTCGGCCCAATGCTGGAGCAATCGCCGCTCATCTCCGACGCTGTCCCGATAAGGCGCCGCGGCGAACGGCGCTGCCGCCCATGAGCATTGTCGCGGTAGCAGTTTTCGTCGTCGCCTACGCATTGATCGCCAGCGATCGGCTCAACAAGACGCTGGTAGCGCTGGGCGGCGCGGCGGTCGTTTCGATGTTGCCCGTGATCAGCTCCGCCGACGTCTTCTACTCGCATGCGACCGGAATCGACTGGGACGTCATCTTTTTGCTGCTCGGCATGATGATCATCGTCAGCGTGCTGCGGCACACGGGTGTCTTCGAATACGTCGCGATCTGGGCGGCCAAACGCGCCAACGGTTCTCCGTTACGGATCATGATCCTGCTCGTCGTGGTCATGGCGGTCGGATCAGCATTGCTGGACAACGTGACCACAGTGTTGTTGATCGCGCCGGTCACGCTGTTGGTGTGCGACAGGCTCGCAATCAACGCGGCGCCATTTCTGATGGCCGAGGTGTTCTCATCCAATATCGGTGGTGCAGCAACGCTAGTCGGTGACCCGCCCAACATCATCATCGCCAGCCGAGCGGGTTTGACGTTCAACGACTTCCTTGTCCACATGGCGCCGATCGTCGTCATCGTGTTGATCGTCTTCGTCGCACTGTTGCCGCTGTTGTTCCGCGGCTCTTTCGCTGTTGATCCTGAGCGGGTAGCCGACGTCATGTCGCTCGATGAACGCGAGGCCATTCGCGACCATGGATTGCTGGTGAAGTGCGGAGTCGTCTTGGCGCTGGTGTTCGCCGCCTTCATCGCACATCCGGTGCTTCACATGGAACCCTCGGTCGTGGCACTGCTGGGCGCCGGCATCCTCATCGTGATCTCCGGGCTGCAGCGATCGGAATATCTGTCCAACGTTGAATGGGACACGCTGCTGTTCTTCGCGGGCCTGTTCGTCATGGTCGGCGCGTTGGTGAAGACGGGGGTCATCGACGAGCTGGCGCGGGCAGCAACCGATTTGACTGGGGGCGACGAGTCATTAACCGTCATGCTCATCCTCGGCATTTCAGCACCGGTATCCGGCATCATCGACAACATTCCCTACGTCGCCACGATGACGCCGATCGTCACCGAGTTGGTTGCAGCCATGCCCGGCCCGGTCGACCCGAACACGCTGTGGTGGGCGTTGGCGATGGGTGCGGACTTCGGCGGCAACCTGACTGCCGTCGGGGCTAGCGCCAACGTCGTCATGCTCGGAATCGCCCGGCGCGCAGGCTATCCCGTCGCCTTTTGGGAATTCACCCGTAAGGGCGCATTGGTCGCCGCAGTATCCATCGCGCTCTCGGCTGGCTATCTATGGCTGCGGTACTTCGTTCTCGACTGAGCGTGTTTGAAATGTCGGCCGCGTTGATCATCTTGATCGGCTTCGATGTCATCCTGTATGCCCCTGCAGTCTCTGAAATGGAGCTTAGCGGCACAGCGCGCGTGGAGTCGAGAGGTTATGCGCGCAGCCATCCCCATGCCTCGGTGAGTTGCTCGGGGCGAAAAGTCCGTATCTCGCCGTTCATCAGCAGGTGTCAACGCCTCGGGCGCGGCGAATTCGGCCTGCAGCGCAGCGACGAGGATTGCCCTTGCACATCACGCACGACCTCGTCGAGCACCTACCCGCCGCCATGCCGTTCTAGTTGGACGCGTCAGCGTCGTGCTCTACCTTGAGCATGGGTTACCTTTTCCGAACCAGCGCGTCGGCGCTGGCGCTCTTGATCAGAACTGCTTTGACTTTCAGATCATCCCGGGGAACGTGCGCCTACTCACGTCACCTCGCCGATAACCATCCGGTTCCGAACGTTGCTCGCCCCGACACCAGTTCGGCCGCTGCATCATCCTGGTTCAGGACAAGCACCATTACCTGAGTGCATTGGTTTATGCCTCGTCATCGAGGTAGGCGGTGGGCTCTCCCCCGGCGGTGGTAAACGCGGTCAAGGCGCGCACGAGCCCGTGCCGCTCGGACTGTGGCATTCTTTCGACGATTCCGGCGATTGCGGCGCGCCGGTGAGAGGTGACCTGGCCGACAACTTTACGTCCGCGGGAAGTCAAGGCGGCCAACAGTTCACGGCGTGACGTGGGATGCGGTTTGCGGTCGATGAGGCCGGCGCTGACGAGCCGGTCGACCATCCGGCCGGCGGCCGACGGTTTCACGCCGAGGAGACCGGCCAGCGTGGCGAGGTTTATCGGGCCCCGATTGGACAAGATCACCAGGGTTCGAAACTGCGGGATGGTGATGGTCTCGTCGACCTGGGCGATCGAGTGCGCCGAGATGGCCACCAGCAATCGTGACGCAGTCAGCAATGCGTCGGTGATCGCATCCACTGACTCCTCGGCAGCCGTCGCGTTTTCGGTGGACATCGTGGCTTCCTTTTTCCGGGACTCGTTTCTCGGCGCACGTCGATTGTCGGGTTTTACAGGTGATTCACAGGATAACAGCGGGCACTATGGTGGACGTAAACTATTTCCTAGTACTACTGTAGCCAAAGAACATGACCCTGCGCGGTGGGCGATTGTTGCGCTTATGCGGCGACGACGATGTCGCCCGTGGAGAACCCTTTTCCTATCACCGGAGGACCGATGAGTATCGACACCAACACGGGCGAAGATCACACCCTGGCCAGCGACCATCGGGCAGTGTGGTCGCTGGGCGATTACGCACGCATGGCCGAGGAGGTGATGGCCCCACTCGGCCCGGTTTTAGTCAACGCGACGGGTATCGGCCCGGGCGTTCGGGTGCTCGACGTCGCCGCCGGATCAGGCAATATATCGATCCCGGCCGCCAAGGCGGGTGCCACCGTCGTGTCCAGCGACCTCACACCCGAGTTGCTGTACCGATCCCAAAAAAGGGCTGCAGCAGAGGGTGTGGCACTGGAGTGGCGGGAAGCCAACGCAGAAGCCCTGCCGTTCGCCGACGGTGAGTTCGACGTGGTGATATCCGCAATCGGCGTCATGTTCGCGCCGCATCATCAGCGCGCAGCCGACGAGCTGGTTCGGGTCTGTCGGCGCGGAGGAACGATCGGACTGATCAGTTGGACTCATGAAGGTTTCTTCGGTCAGATGCTGGCGACCATCAGGCCATATCGCCCGGTCATGTTGCCGGGTGTGCCCCCGGCAGCGCTGTGGGGACGCGAGGACTACGTGTGCGGACTACTGGGCGAGCAAGTCACCGATATCACCACCAAGCGCAGTACTTTGCGGGTCGACCGGTTCGACAGTGCCGATGCTGTACACCACTACTTCAAGAATCATTACGGTCCAACGATCAACGCCTACCGCAATATTGGCGACAACCCGGTGTTGGCTTCCACCCTCGATGCCCAACTGACCGAGCTCAGCCAGCAATACCTAGTGGACGGCGCCATGGAGTGGGAGTACCTGCTCGTCACTGCACGAAAACGATGAATCAGGCAGCGACACGACATCTATCTAGTGATCCAGCATGCACATGCCACATTGCCACGAGAAATCCCGCGGGCAGAAAGTCTTCGGTCCGGCCGCCGAAGCTGCTGGTTGGCGATGCGCACGCAGCGCTTCGTAGCGCTCCGTGGCGCTGGTGACATCGAAACCCACCGGAAAGGTGAA
This sequence comes from Mycobacterium celatum, assembly GCF_002101595.1. Taxonomy (GTDB): domain Bacteria; phylum Actinomycetota; class Actinomycetes; order Mycobacteriales; family Mycobacteriaceae; genus Mycobacterium; species Mycobacterium celatum. Next base: position 97,975 of record NZ_LQOM01000048.1, on the reverse strand, counting down.
AATGGCTCGCTCGCACCAGATTTTGGAATGGAATCCCGAGGACGCGGTAGCCTGGGAGGCCGGTAACAAGGCGGTCGCCCGTCGCAATCTGCTCTGGATCGTCGCCTGCGACCACATCGCCTTCGGCATTTGGACGCTCTTCCCGGTGATGGTGCTGTTCATGCCGCAAAGCGTGTATGGGTTTTCCCCGGCCGACAAGTTCCTGCTCGGTGCTACCGCCACACTGGTTGCAGCGTGCCTACGCATCCCGTATTCGTTGGGCATCGCGCACTTCGGCGGCCGTAACTGGACGGTGTTCTCCATCCTGATACTGCTGATTCCGACCGCCGGCACGATCGTCCTGTTGGCCAATCCCGGCCTGCCGTTGTGGCCGTACCTCGTGTGCGCAGCGCTGACCGGAGGCGGTGGCGCCAACTACGCTGCGTCGATGACTAATACCAATTCTTTTTACCCACATCGGCTCAAAGGCTCGGCATTGGGATTCAACGCTGGCGCAGGTAATCTGGGCGTGCCCGTGATCCAGTTGGTAGGGCTGCTCGTGATTGCTTTCGCGGGCCATCGCCAACCGTACTGGGTCTGTGGGCTTTACCTCGCGCTGCTGACTGTCGTTGCGCTGGGGGCGGCGCGTTTCATGGACAATCTCGAGCACCCGACGGAGATCAGCCATCTGCGCGAGATTCTCTCCGAGCGCGACACTTGGCTCCTGGCGCTGCTCTACCTGGGCACATTCGGGTCGTGGGTCGGGTTCTCGTTCGCGTTCGGCCTGGTACTACAAGTCAACTTCGCCGCGGCCGGCCAAACGCACGCGCAGGCCGCGCTGCACTCCGCCGAATTTGCCTTCATCGGGCCAGCTTTGGGCTCGCTAGCACGAATCTATGGCGGCAGACTCGCCGACCGTATCGGAGGCAGCCGCGTCGCATTCGCCGTCTTCGCCGCCATGGGGCTAACCACCGCGTTGCTGGTCGGCGTCAGCACGATCGACGACCACAATCCCGGTCGCACGACAGCACTGACAATGATCGGCTACGTCGGCGGCTTCATGGTCCTGTTCATTCTTTCCGGGTTTGGCAATGGCGCGGTGTACAAGATGATCCCTTCTGTTTTCGACGCACGCAGCCATCTGCTGGCCGTCGGTGAAGCCGAACGCAGGCATTGGTCGGAAGCGACGTCGGGCGCCGTAATCGGCTTCGTCGCGGCGTTCGGCGCGCTCGGCGGCGTCGGAATCAACCTCGCGTTGCGACAGTCGTACCTCAGCACCGGCACAGACACGCCCGCGTTCTGGATCTTCTTGGCATTCTATGCTTTTGCTGCTGTCCTAACCTGGGCGAGGTATGTACGCCGACCGGCTTCGACGCGTTCTGAGCGGCAGCAAGCGGCCATCAAGAAAGCGATGTCACCGCTTTAAACTGCGTGCGGCGCACGGCGGCAAATCGGGGTAGCTACTCACGCGCGGAAGTGTCCGCGCGTTCGGCGGCGGCCGTTTCGCGATTGAGGCGCTGCGATCGGTAAATGCTGACGCCGCTGTGGGACATCAGCAGTGACGCGATACCCACCGCGATGATGGCTCCGGGTATCGCCGCGAATGATCCGGTCATTTCGGCCACCATGATCATGATGGCCAGTGGTGCATGGGCCACGCTGCCGAAGCACGCCATCATCCCCACCACCACGAAGATGCCGGGGTCGTCTGGCACTCCGGGAAGGTCGAAGACGTCGGCCACCCGCCAGATCGCTGCCCCGACAAACGCGCCGATCACGATGCCGGGGCCGAAGATCCCGCCCGATCCGCCAGTACCAATCGATAGCGACGTGGCAACGATTTTGGCGATCGGCAGGACTACGACGATCCACAACGGAATCGTCATCAGCGTTTGGCGCGTGATCGCTTCTTGAACCCAGCCGTAGCCGCTGCTGAGGATTTGAGGGATCAACAGCCCTAGTAGCCCGACCAGCAGTCCGCCGACGGCGGGCTTGAGCACCCCGCCGGGGAGTCGATCGGTCAACGCCACCATCCAATAGAAGACGCGGGCATACAGATAGCCGATCGCGGCGGCGACAAGACCGATTACTGCGAACCAAAGCAGCGGCCAGGCTGACTCGAAGCGGTATTCGGCGTCGACAAAGCCGAACAGAGGCTCGAAACCCATGATCGAACCCAGCACTGCATATGCCGTCGCCGACGCGATGAAACCGGGTACCAGCGCGCGGTATTCGAGGTCTTCTCGATAGATGATCGACGTAGCCAGCACGGCTCCGCCCAACGGCGCGCCGAAAATGGCGCCGATGCCTGAGCCGATGCCGATGGCAACTGCGATCCTGCCGTCCTCGTCGGACAAGTTGAGCTTTCGGGTCAGCAGCGATCCGAAACCTGCCGATATCTGGGCCGTAGGACCTTCACGGCCACCCGAACCGCCCGAGCCGATGGTCAGTGCACTCGCCACCATCTTCACTAGCACCACTCGGCTGCGGATGTTGGCAGGATAGCTGTGGACCGCCTCGATCGCCTCGTCTGTGCCGTGGCCTTCGGCTTCCGGGGCAAGCCAGGCGACAATGCTCGCTGACAACAACGCACCGGCTGTCGTGACCAACGGAATGGCCCACGGTCGGTGGAAGCCGGAGGAGGCGTGGTTGCCGTCCTCACCGACCGGGGTGGGGATGTGGTAGCCCGCCAGATAACCGAGGAGGAACTCGCTGGCGTATTTCAGTAACAGGAAGAAGACCACCGCCCCGGCGCCCGCGATGACGCCGATCGCGATGCCGAGGACGAGCCACTTGCGTACGTAGTCAGAACTGCGGATGAATGCGCTCAATCGCCCGCCGGTGTCGTCGGGATCAGTCTCTTTCGCCGCCGGCACCGTTCGGATGCTATCAGCGCAGGCACGGGGGTTCGTGACCAATGGCCAGCGAACCGACTACGGCAACTGTCGGTGCGGCCAATACCGCGTTTATCGACCATGAAGCCGGGCGATCCGCTACACCACCGCATTAGCGGTGTGCCGGTCCCAACGACAGGAGATCACAATGGTGCAAGGCAAGGCGCGTTTCCCGGAAACCTCTACACACGCTCATGGCGACTCGGCCCAACGGGGTGGGTGGTTGTGATGCGAGAGGTGGTGCTGCAGTTATTCGATGGATGGCGTCCCGCTGGCTACGCAGCACTCAAGGCGCTTGCACTATTTGTCACCGCGGCAGGGGCTTTCCGCTTTACTCTGCGCCGCACAATCGCTGCGCTCACACCGTTCGATTGGGTAACCGCCGTCGCGATCGGCGCCGTCATCGGCCGCACCGCTACCGCCGCGAATACGTCGTGGTTCACCGGGGCTGCGGCGCTGCTGACATTGATCGCCGCGCACGATATCGTCGCTCGCCTTCGCTTCATTCCGTGGATGCGCCGCGCGGTTGACAAACCCGTGCGGGTGCTGATCCGCGACGGGCAGTTGCACGAGGCCAACATGAAGCGATGCGGCATTACCCGCGTCGACCTCGACGCGATCCTGCGCGAGCACGGGCATCAAACGCCCGAGAATATCCGCCTGGCTTTGTTTGAATCCAAAGGCGCCGTATCGATCGTGCCTAAACCCCCGGCGCCGGGAAGTTCGCCGTGACAAAGTGCAGCCGACATGGACGCTAATCCGGCCGCGGATGGTTCAATGCCGAGTTGATCGGGTATGCAAGCAGTTAGCGCAGGCGCTCTAGTCGTGCAGACACGGCAAAAGCACTGCGACAAAGGTGAAATCGGGTGAGCACCGGCGGTGAGCCAGCATGTCAATCGAGAACTCCGCCACCGAAACCTGTGGTGTGCCATCGTGATCCGGCTGAGTGCCACCAAACTGTCGCCTGATGTCTTTTCGGTCGTGACGTGGCCAAGGCCTACATCGGCGGCCTAGGCGCCGCGCTTTGGAGCCTTGGGAAGCATGTCGTCTGCAGGTAGATAAACGCCACTCCGTGGCGGCCGTCAGGGCTCGATCAAGCCGGTCCGGATCGCGTAACGGGTAAGTGCCAAGCGGTCGTGCAGGCCGAGCTTCTGCAGGATGTTTGTTCGGTGCTGGTCCACTGTCTTCGCGCTAATGCCAAGGGTGTTCGCGATTTCACGCGCTGAGTAACCTTCGGCGATCAGTTTCAGCACTTCCTCCTCGCGCGGCGTAAGGATTGTGTTCGGCAATCCGTCTCCGTGTTGCGCGAGGCGAAGGTACTCCCGGATCAGCGCGGTCACCGCACCGGCATACAGAAACGGCTCTCCACGCATCGTCGCCCGGCACGCCTCCAGTAGGTCACGGTCGGCGACCGATTTGAGAACGTAGCCGGACGCGCCGGCCTTGAGGGATTCGAAGAAGTATTGTTCGTTGTCGTACATCGACAGGATGAGGATCCGCACTTGCGGGTGCCTGCGGTTTATCTCCCGCGCGGCCTGCAGCCCCGTCATCCGCGGCATCGCGATGTCCAGGATCGCCAGGTCGACCGGGTTACCGTCAATGGCCGCGAGCGCCTCACATCCGTCGGCGGCCTGCGCCACCACACGCAGGTCGGGTTCGGCATCGAGGATCCTCTGCAAGCCGCTTCTGACCAGCGCGTGATCATCGGCGAGCAGGATGCGCACCAACTGGGACACCGTTACTTGCTCCAACCGGTCGACAGCGGCACCACCAGCCTGACTTCGGTGCCCCCGTTACTCGGTGAGGTGATCGTCAGGGTGGCATTCACCAGCAGGGCGCGTTCGCGCATGCCGCGGATCCCTGCACCTTCGGAGACCACCCCTCCGTGGCCGTTGTCGGCGATTCGCAGCGTGAGTTCTTCCGAGGTCGTGTGCAAGTCCAACCAGGCCTTGTGGGCGCCGGAATGACGGGCGATATTGGTCAAGCTTTCCTGCGCGATGCGGTAGCAGACCAACTCGATGTCGGGCTTCAGCCTGTCGGCTTGCGACGCGATGTGTTTGACGACCTCGACGCCGGTCGCTTGGGCGAACTCGTTGCATACCGCATGCAGGGCGCTCGGCAAGCCAAGGTCTTCGAGCGCGTCCGGGCGCAGCTGGCGAGCGATGCGACGCACCTCATCGAGGCTGGCGCGCAACGTTTCCTGGGTCTCCTCGAGTTCGCGGCGTATCCCGGGAGGTGCGCCATCAACCGTCCGTCTGAGCGTGAGCAGTGCGACAGTGAGGGTTTGGCCGATCTCGTCGTGCAACTCCCGAGCGATCCGCTGGCGCTCGTTCTCTTGCGCGGTGAGCGCCGCCGCACTTGCCGATGTCCGCTCTGTTTCCAACCTGTCCAGCATCGCGTTGAAGGACATGATGAGGTCATGTAGGTCGCCCCGGTCGTGCAGGCGGGCGCTCCGCCGGGGTGGATCCACCCGCGACATCGACGCGGGGAGCCGATCCAGAGGGGCAAGCCTCGACCGCAGCAAGAGCGCGTTGGCTGTCAGCATGACAGCCAACCCAACGCCGAGGACAGGAATCTCGGTCAGCTTGATGGGCGCCGACAGGGTTGCCGGCGAAACGACGAACACGAGTGTGCCCAGGGTAAAGATCAGACCGTTGACTAACACCACCCAACGGAACAGGCCGCCCGCCGGGATTCTCGTTCGTTGCCGAAACGCGTCGATGACCGCTGCCTGACGCTTCATGCCACCAGCCTGATCCGGGCCGCAGAGGTTTGTCCATACAGGTTTCGTCCCCCGACGAATAGGTGTCAGACCCGATAGCTATTAGCCCGGTTTGCGACCGAGACTAAGTGTCAAGGGCGCCGATGTGTGTCGATCGGATTACAGCGCCCGGCAGTGGCATTCTGCGCGGGGCGCCGCCCGGGGGAGGGCGCTCGTCGTGTCCGTTGGCTTGTCGCACCGGCGCCCGCGAACGTACGAACACCCTGTTCGCGAGTGGTACCGCAAGATCGTGTTCGACACCGCGAGGTCGACCACACGATTAGGTGTCATCAGTGCAAATTCATTTGAAGCCAACGGTTGGGGGAAGGAATTAATCAAGTTAGGAGGAAGAGATGTCGTTCGTGACCACGCAGCCGGAGACGTTGGCGGCGGCGGCCGGCGACTTACAGGGCATCGGTTCCGCTGTGGCCGCCGCAAACGCGACCGCGGCTGCCCCGACAACCGGAGTGATCCCAGCTGCCGCTGATGAGGTGTCGGCGCTGACCGCGGCGAGATTCGTGGCTCAAGCTCAGCTGTATCAGGCGATCAGCTCCCAGGCCGTGGCGATCCACGAACAATTCGTGGCCACCATGAGCACGAGCGCGGGATCGTACGCCGCCACCGAAGCTGCCAACGCAATCGCGGCCAGCTAAGGAACTGGGCAGCAATGGAATTCGCGATCTTGCCCCCCGAGGTCAACTCCGCCAGGATTTATGCGGGCCCCGGGTCGGGACCGATGCTAGCCGCCGCGGCGGCCTGGGACGGGCTGGCCGCGGAGTTGGGCTCGGCAGCCGCCTCATATGAGGCGGTAATCTCCCAGCTGGCCGGGGGGTGGCTGGGTCCCGCATCAACGGCTATGGCGGGCGCGGCCGCACCGTACGCAGCGTGGATGCACACCACCGCAATCCAAGCCGAGCAGACCGCTAGCCAGGCCAAGGCCGCCGCGGCCGCTTACGAAACCGCGTTCGCGATGACGGTGCCGCCACCAGTCGTCGCCGCCAATCGCGCTCAGTTGGCCGCGCTGGTGGCAACGAACTTCTTGGGTCAAAACACTCCGGCGATCGCGGCCACTGAGGCGCACTACGCCGAAATGTGGGCCCAAGATGCCGCGGCCATGTATGGCTATGCCGGCAGCGCGGCCGCCGCCTCGCAGCTGACGCCGTTCACCCCGCCGGATCAGGCCACTAACCCGGGCGGCCCGGCCGGTCAGGCCGCAGCGGTGGCGCAGGCCACCGGCACCGCCGCCGGCACCCGCGTGGCCCCGGTTGTCTCGTCAATCTCTGCAGTGCCCCAAACACTGCAGAGCCTGGCGTCACCAGCGGCATCGAGTCCAGTCGATGCGCTCGCACCGCTGGCAGCACCGGCCCTCACCGCCAGCCCCGCGTTGACCATGGCGGCGGCCGGCCTTGGGGCCGACCTTATCGGCTCATTCGGGATTGATTCGGCCGGCTCTTTCGGTGTGGATTCGGCCGGGGTGGCTGTTGCTCTTCAGGCCGCGCAGATCGACACCGGAGGCGTCTTCCCAGGTTTTACCCCGTTTCCAGGCTGGGGGTGGCCACCGCCGGTGTCCGCGAGCATGGGCCAGGCCGCTTCGGTTGGTGCGTTGTCGGTTCCGCAGTCATGGGCAGCAGCGGCTCCGGCGTTCCGTCAAGTCGCCGCAGCGCTGCCGATGACCACGGCCGCCGCGGCCCCGGAGGTTGCGGCAGCAGGCTCGGGGCAGCTTTTCAGCGAGATGGCCCTGGCGAGCATGGCCGGCCGCGCCCTCGGCGGCACCGCCGGACTGGGCCGCAGGGAACGCTCGGCGTCGACACCGTGCGCCCGCACTGAACCATTGCATAGGTCACCGAGAGGCCCGGTAACGGGAATCGCCGCCGAACTACGCGAACTCGCCGAACTGCGGGACTCCGGGATTCTGACCGAGGAAGAATTCACAGAACAGAAGCGACGCCTTCTCGGTCAGTAACCGCGCCTCACCGAAGGTGTGTCGATGAGCGCAGCCCACAGCCCGCAAGCGGTTTGATGGATGACACCAACGGCAGCCGATGCCAACGTTGACGGAATCGACGGGGGACGGTGGGGACGAGCCCGGTGGCCCAGCTGGCAGGCAGGATGGTGTCGAAAGTGTCGTGGCCGGTGTATCGGCTGCCCGACGAAGACCGACGTTCGGTCATGGACGCGCTGATGGTGTCGCCTAGTTCCGACCAGACTTCCCGAAGCGCTGCGGACAACTATACTGAAGCTTCAGAAATTACTGAAATTTCTATGAGCGGAAGGTTCGTCATGGCCGACAGACCTGGACCGCAGCACGCCGCCGAACAGCTCGCGCTGGTGCTCACCAACCACGGATTACAGCGGATGACGGCCCGGGTGCTGGCAGCTCTGCTGTTCACCGAGCAGACCACCATCACGTCGGGCGAGTTGGCGGAGCGGTTGCAGGCCAGCTCGGGCGCGATCTCGAGCGCCATCAAGATGCTCACCTCGGTCGGTCTGGCCGAGCGGGTGCCCGCACCGGGTAGCCGACGGGATCATTACCGACTGCGCGACGACGCCTGGGCGGTGCTGTTCACGAACCAGAATGTCGTGATCTCAGCCATGCAAGCCGCGGCCGAAGCCGGAATCGCGGCGACCGGACCGGACAGCATTGCCGGGCAACGGCTTACCCGGATGCATGACTTCTATGCCTTCCTGCTGGGTGAGATCCCGGCGTTGTTGGAACGCTGGCGCGATCAGTCGTCGCGTTAGCGGGTCAACAACGCGACGCCCTCGACGTGATGGGTCAACGGGAACGAGTCGAACACCCGGATGTTCTCGACGACGTAGCCCTGGTTGCGGTACAAGCCGATGTCCCGAGCGAACGACGCTGCCTCGCAACCGATATGCACAATCCGGGGCACCTCGGCGGCGGCCAGCAGATCGATGACCTCGCGGCCCGCGCCTGAGCGCGGCGGATCCAGGACGGCCACATCGGCGCGAGTGTGTTCTGCGGTCAGCGCCCGGCGTACCGAATCGTTGACCACATGCACCTGCGGGAGATCCGACAGTGCGGCGCGCGCCGCCCGCGCCGCCGCCCGCGACGTGTCGACGCTGACCACCCGCCCGTTCTCACCGACCGCGTCGCCCAGCACCGCGGCGAACACCCCCGCGCCGCCGTAGAGGTCCCAGGCCGTCATGCCCCGACCGAGTTGGGCCCAGTCGGCGACCAGCGTGCTGTAGCACCGCGCCGCGTCGCGGTGGGCCTGCCAGAAGGCGGTCACCGGCACCCGCCAGCTGCGGCGGCCCACCCGCTGCACACCCTGGTAGCTGCCCTCGATGACGTCGGTCGACGTGCGCCTGCCCTGCCGCGCGGTGCACACCACATGACGCTGACAGTCGTCGTCGACGGCGACGTGCACGTGTACACCGGGCGGCCAGTCCAGCGCGTCCAGACCGTCGGTCATCCCGGTGTGCAGCTGAGCGCAGTTCAGCTCGGTGACAAGTTCGTCGCTGTGGTAGCGGTGAAAACCGGCGCGTCCGTCGGCACCCACATCCAGCCGCACCCGGGTACGCCAGCCGGTCGGCCCGGTCGGCGACAACGGTTCGGCGACACCGTACCAGTGGTAATCGCCAAGGCGCGCAAGCTGATTGGCCACCACGTCGGCCTTGATCGCGCGCGCCGCCGCCGGCTGGACGAACGCCAGGTCGCAACAGCCCGCACCGTCCACACCGGCGATTGGACACAACGATTCCACCCGATCGTCCGATGGTTCGATCACTTCGATGGTCTCGGCGTGCCAGTACGAGCCCCGGTCCGCCGTGACCCGCGCCCGCACCCGTTCGCCGGGCAGCGCATAGCGGACGAACACCACCCGGCCGTCGTGGCGGGCCACGCAGCTGCCTCCGTTCGCCGGCGCGCCGACGGTCAGGGTCAGTTCGGTCAATCGAAGATTCCCCGCCGGGCATCGCCCGGAGCCACGTGCGGCTGCCACGCCTTGAGCCGCTCCGACGACGTCAGCTGCCACGGAACCGATGTCACCATCACGCCGGGCATGAACAGCAGCCTGCCCTTGAGCCGCAGCGCACTTTGGTTGTGCAGCAACTGTTCCCACCAGTGGCCCACCACGTACTCCGGGATGAACACTGTCACCACGGTGCGCGGCGACTCCTTGCTGACCCGTTTGACGTAGTCGAGCACCGGCCGGGTCACCTCGCGATACGGCGATGCAATGACCTTGAGGGGCACGGAGATGTCGCTGTCTTCCCAGTTGTGCACCAGCTCACGGGTTTCCGCGTCGTCGACGCTGACGGTGACCGCCTCCAGCACGTCGGGACGGGTTGCGCGGGCGTAGGCCAGTGCCCGCAATGTCGGCAGGTGCAACTTCGACACCAGCACCAGGGCGTGGTTACGGCTGGGCAACACCACGCCTTCGTCTTCGGCGGCTTGCCGCTGGAGTTCGCGGCTGACTGCGTCGTAGTGCTTGCGGATCGCTTTCATCATGATGAACAGCGCCGTCATGGCCACCACCGCAATCCATGCTCCGGCAAGGAATTTGGTGACCAGCACGACGAGCAGCACCGTGCCGGTGGACACGAAGCCGATGGTGTTGACCACCCGGGAGCGCATCATCTTGCGGCGGGCACCCGGGTCGGTTTCGCTGCGCAGCAACCGGGTCCAGTGCTTGACCATCCCGATCTGGCTCAGCGTGAACGAAATGAACACACCGACGATGTAGAGCTGGATGAGTGCAGTGACCTGTGCGCGGAAGGCAATGACCGCCGCCAGGGCCGCCACCGCCAAGAACACGATCCCGTTGGAGAAAGCCAACCGGTCCCCGCGGGTGTGCAATTGGCGGGGCAGGTAGCTGTGCTGCGCCAGCACCGAGCCGAGAACGGGAAAACCGTTGAACGCAGTGTTGGCCGCCAGCACCAGGATCAGGGCGGTCACAGTGGCAATCAGCAGCAGCCCGAGATGGAAGCTGCCGAACACAACTTCTGCCACCTGCGCGACCAGAGTCTTCTGGTTGTAATCCGGCGGTGCGCCGCTCAGCTGCTTGGCCGGGTCGTCGACCACCTGCACCCCAGTCTTCTTCGCCAGCACGATGATCCCCATGAACAGCGTCACCGCGATCGTGCCTAGCATAAACAACGTCGTTGCGGCATTGCGGGACTTGGGTTTCCGAAATGCCGGCACCCCGTTGCTGATGGCCTCCACACCGGTCAGCGCCGCACATCCGGAAGAGAACGACCGAGCGACCAGGAAAACCAACGCGACTCCGACGACCTTGCCGTGCTCGGAATGCATCTGGAATCCAGCGGATTCGGCAGTCAAGGTGTCACCCAGCACGTAAATCCGGAACAGTCCCCAAACGAGCATGGTGCAGATCCCAACGATGAAGGCGTACGTCGGGATGGCGAACGCCACCCCGGACTCCCTGACCCCCCGCAGGTTCATGGCCGTCATCACCAGGATCGCGCTCACCGCGTACAACACCTTGTGGTCGGCCACGGACGGGATCGCCGAGCCGATGTTCGAGATCGCCGAGGATATCGAGACAGCAACGGTAAGAACGTAATCCACCATCAGCGCACTCGCGACCACGAGCCCTGGGGTGGAGCCCAAGTTGCTGGTGACCACTTCGAAGTCACCACCGCCGGACGGGTAGGCGTGCACGTTCTGGCGATAGCTGGCCACCACGACCAACATGACCACGGCCACTGCCAGACCGATCCAGGGTGTCAACGAGTAGGCGGCCAGGCCCGCCACCGAGAGCATCAGGAAGATCTCCTCGGGCGCGTAGGCCACCGACGACAGTGCATCCGAGGCGAATACAGGCAAAGCGATCCGCTTGGGCAGCAGGGTATGACTCAGCCGATCGCTGCGAAACGGCCGACCCAACACCAACCGGCGCGCCGCCGTCGAAAGTTTGGACACGAGAGCCAAGAGTAAGCCCACCGGGCGCTGGCGGTAGCGTTCCCTAGACGAGAATGTCCCGGGCGCAAATCGGCAGGCCAACCCGGTTGGCGCCGGGGCCCGACGAGCAGGGGAAGCCGAAAGGACCTCAGGGTGCGGGTAGTAGTGATGGGGTGCGGCCGGGTGGGGTCTTCGGTGGCCGACGGCCTGTCCCGGATCGGCCACGACGTCGCGGTGATCGACCGTGACGGCACTGCCTTCAACCGGCTCAGCCCGGATTTCGCCGGTGAGCGGGTGCTGGGCCTGGGCTTCGACCGCGACGTGTTACTGCGGGCCGGGATCGAGGAGGCCGAGGCTTTTGCCGCGGTGTCGTCCGGCGACAACTCCAACATCATTTCGGCACGACTGGCCCGCGAGACCTTCGGCGTTCAGCGCGTGGTGGCCCGGATCTACGATGCCAAGCGCGCGGCGGTCTACGAGCGCCTCGGCATCCCCACCATCGCGACCGTGCCGTGGACCACCGACCGTCTGCTCAACGCTCTGCTCAGAGAGAGCGAAACCACCAAATGGCGTGACCCGACCGGCACGGTCGCCGTCGTCGAGGTGGTACTGCACGAGGATTGGGTGGGGCATCGGCTCACCGACCTGGAGGCCGCAACCGGCGCCCGCGTCGCGTTCTTGATCCGGTTCGGCAGCGGGCTGCTGCCGGAACCGAAGACGGTCATTCAGGCCGGCGACCAGGTTTATGTCGCCGCGATCGCCGGCCGCGCCGCCGAGGCGATGGCCATTGCCGCCCTGCCACCGAGCGAGGACCTGGAAGCATGAAACGCGCCGACGACGAAGACGCCGGCGGAGTTGGCGTTGAAAACGCCGGCGTAGCCGGGGATGAGGAGCGGCGCAAATGAAAGTCGCCATTTCCGGAGCGGGCGCGGTCGGCCGTTCGATCGCCCGGGAGCTCCTCGAAAGCGGCCACGAGGTCAGCCTGATCGAGCGCAACCCCGAACATCTCGACGTCGACGCCATCCCGGCCGCCCACTGGCGGCTCGGGGACGCCTGCGAGCTCAGCTTGCTGGAGTCGGTACACCTCGAGGAGTTCGACGTGGTGATCGCCGCGACCGGCGACGACAAGGCCAACGTGGTGCTGAGTCTGCTGGCCAAGACCGAGTTCGCGGTGCCGCGGGTGGTGGCGCGGGTCAACGATCCGCGCAATGAATGGCTCTTCACCGACGCCTGGGGCGTCGACGTGGCGGTGTCCACACCACGGATGCTGGCGTCGCTGGTCGAAGAAGCCGTCGCGGTCGGAGATCTGGTGCGGCTGATGGAGTTTCGCAAGGGACAGGCCAACCTGGTCGAGATCACGCTGCCCGACGACACGCCATGGGGCGGCAAGCCGGTGCGCAAACTGCAGTTGCCCCGCGACGCGGCGCTGGTGACGATCCTGCGCGGGCCGCGAGTCATCGTTCCGCAGGCCGACGAACCGCTGGAAGGCGGCGACGAGTTGCTGTTCGTCGCGGTTACTGCGGTGGAGGCGGAGCTGCGCCAGCTGCTTCTGCCTGCGCACTAGCGCCAAGCGCGCGTTGCACGACTTTGATCGCCATGTAGGTCACCAAGGCTGCCGCGGCCGTCAACGGCCAGCCCATCGTGATCCGCGCCACTGCCAGCCAGCCCGTGTGATCGGCCTCGTAGAGCAACCGCTGCACCACGAAACGAGCCGCGAAAACCAGCACCCAGGTCAGGGTGGCGATATCGAAGGCGTAGACCGCGCCGCGCACGTCGCGCCAGCCGCGGTCGTGTCCGCCGAACCAGCTCCACAGGTAGCCGACGATGGGCCGGCGGATCAGCACCGACACCGCGAAGACCACCGCCCACAGCAACGACATCCAGATGCCCAGCAGGAAATAGCCTTTCGACTGCCCCACCGCGTAAGCGATCACCGCGCAGATGGCGACACCGACGAACCCGGACACCGCCGGCTGGATGGAGTCGCGCCGGATCAGCCGCCACAGCAGCACGACTGCGGCCACCCCAACCGCTGCGCCGATGGCAGATATCAGGCCGGCGGCAGCGGAGACGGCCACAAAGACGACCACCGGCAGCGAGGAGTAGACAAGCCCGCTGACGCCGCCCAGCTGGGTCAGTAACGCCGATCGGTCAGGACGGCAGGTCACCGCTGAATTTCGTAGTGCGGGTTGTAAATCGCCTTGGTGCCGTTGTCCAGCTTGCCCAGCCGGCCTCGCACCCGCAGCGTGCGACCGGAGTCGATTCCGGGAATCCGGCGTTGGCCCAACCACACCAGCGCGACGGTGTCGGTGCCGTCGAACAACTCGGCGCGAACCCCGCCGGCGCAACCCTTGGCGTTGGCTTCCACGCTGCGCAGCGTGCCGACCATCGTGACCTCTTGCCCGCGCTGGCAATCGATCGCCCGCTGCGCGCCGGTGTTGACCGCCTCGTCGGACAGCTCCTCGACGTCGCGCTGCTCGGGGTCCTCCGTCAGTCGACGGGTGAGCCGGCGCAGATAACCTTCGGCCGTCGCCATCACCTTCTTCACAACAATTCGGCTGAGCCGAATCCCGTTATGCCAACGGACACCGTAGACCCGTTAGTTCCCGAGCGCCATGCGGCCCCCTCGGGGTGCCGGTGGAGTACCCGTAAACGCCGGGCAGTATCGAGCCTGTGGGTGTCGACTTGCACGGTGTGACGACCGTCGTGCTGCCCGGAACTGGATCCGACGACGACTACGTCGAGCGGGCCTTCGCGGGCCCGTTGCGCGATGCCGGGGCGCTGGTCGTGGCACCGCCGCCGCAGCCGGGCCGCTTGGTCGACGGTTACCTTGCGGCGTTGGACGACGCCGCGCGGCGCGGCGCGATCGCCGTCGGCGGGGTCTCGATCGGGGCCGCGGTGGCCACCGGGTGGGCGCTGCGGCATCCGGCTCGCGCGGTGGCGGTGCTGGCCGCGCTGCCCGCCTGGACCGGCGCGCCCGACGGCGCCCCGGCCGCGCTGGCGGCCCGGCACTCGGCGCAGCAGCTGCGACGCGAGGGGCTAGCCGCGACGACGGCGCAGATGCGGGCGTCGAGCCCGCGATGGCTGAGCGACGAGCTGGCACGGTCATGGCGGCGCCTGTGGCCGCACCTGCCCGACGCGATGGACGCCGCGGCGGCGTACGTGGCACCGAGCCGTGCGGAGCTGGCGCGGTTGGCCGCGCCGCTGGGCGTCGCCGCCGCGGTCGACGATCCGATCCACCCGCTGCAGGTCGGTGCCGAATGGGCGGCCGCCGCACCGCGGGCAGCGTTGCGAACCGTGACGCTCGAAGAGATCGGCGCCGACCCGGCCGCGCTGGGCACCGCGTGTCTGGCCGCCCTGGGCGACGCGGCTTAGCCTCCGGTTGTGCTGCTGCGCAACTGCTGCATTGCCGACCCTGCGGCGCTGCGGCGCTCAGTGGGCGCGGACGCATCCTGTTGCGCGGCCGCCTGCTGCGCGGCGGCCTCCCGAAGCTGGGCCGCCATCGGCTCGGGCAGCTGCACCGTCAGCGGTGTCCGCACCGGCAGCGGCGTATCACCGCGACGAACAACAGTGTCCGCCAACGCTTCTCGTGCTTCGGCGGTCAGCGCGTCGATGGCCTCCGGTGCGGCGTTGACCACGCAGCGGATCATCCATCGGTAGCCGTCGACCCCGATGAACCGCACCACGCCGGCCCCGGTGCCGACCACTTCGCGGCCCCACGGACCGTCCTGGATGCTCACCTTGGCCCCGTCCTTGCGCAGCGAGTCGGCCAGCTCGCCGGCCACCTCGCGCCACAGGCCGGCGGTTTTCGGCGCCGCATACGCGGCGATGGTGTAGCGACCGTTCGGTGTCACGATCCACACCGCGCTGGGGATGCCGGTCTCGGTGAGCTCGACCTGCAGCTGGCCCTCCGCCGGCATCGGGATCAGCACCGAGCCTAGGTCCAGCCGGGCCACTTCCGCGGCCGCTGGATCGTCGAAATCCTCGATGTCGAATGGGCCGTCGAGTTCCACCGCGGGTTGGGGCTCAGCCGACGGTTCCGGCTGTGCCGCCGCAACTTCCGCGCCGCGCGACTCGTCGTCTTTGGCTTTGCGCCTACCGAATGCCATTACAAACTCGCATGTCCGCCGGAGGAGCCGTGGCCACCGTCGCCCCGGGACGTGTCGGCCAGACCGGCCTCGTCGAACGACGCCACTTCGACCAGGTCGACCAGCTCGACCCGTTGCACGAGCAGCTGCGCGATGCGGTCACCCCGATGCACGGCGATCGGCGTAGCCGGGTCGAGGTTGATCAGCGCCACCTTGATCTCACCGCGATAGCCTGCGTCGATGGTGCCAGGACTGTTGACGATCGAAAGTCCAACTCGCGCAGCCAATCCGGAGCGCGGATGGACTAACCCGACCATCCCGTACGGGATGGCCACCGCGACGCCGGTCCGCACCAGGACGCGATGCCCGGGCGCGATTTCGACGTCTTCGGCGCTATAGAGGTCGACGCCGGCGTCACCGTCGTGGGCGCGGCTGGGCAGCGGCAGCCCGGGGTCGAGACGGACAACTGCCAGACTGGTCGACACGGGGGCACAGATTACCCTTGACCGCGTGTCGGGTACGCGTGTCGCGCCGCAAAGCGTGCGGTATCGCGAGCGTCTGTGGGTGCCATGGTGGTGGTGGCCGCCGGGTTTCGCGCTGGCGGCGATCGTCGCCCTGGAGGTCAACCAGGGCGTGCCCGCGCTGCCGAACTGGCTGCCGTTCGCGGTGCTGTTCGCGGTGGCCACCGGCGCGCTGCTGTGGTTGGGGCGAATGGAGATCCGGGTCACCACCGGTGATGAGGGTGTCGAACTGTGGGCCGCCGACGCGCATCTGCCGGTCACCGTGATCGCCCGCTCGGCGGAAATTCCCCGCTCGGCCAAGTCGGCGGCGCTGGGGCGTCAGCTCGATCCCGCGGCCTACGTACTGCACCGGGCCTGGGTCGGTCCCATGGTGCTCGTCGTGCTCGACGACCCCGACGACCCGACGCCGTACTGGCTGGTGAGCTGCCGCCACCCGGAGCGGGTGCTATCGGCATTGCGCAGTTGATCCGCTCAGGCCGCGCAGTCGGTACAGATCATCACGCCGTTCTTCTCGCTGGCGAGCCGGCTGCGGTGTTGCACCAGAAAGCAACTCGAGCAAGTGAACTCATCAGCCTGCTTCGGAACAACGCGGACGGACAACTCTTCGCCGGACAAGTCGGCGCCAGGCAGTTCGAACGACTCGGCGGTCTCGGACTCATCGACGTCGACGACGGCCGACGCCGCCTCGTTACGCCGCGCTTTGAGCTCCTCCAGCGAATCCTCCGAAACGTCATCGGTCTCGGTTCGCCGTGGGGCGTCATAGTCGGTAGCCATCGGCCTCTCCCCTCGCTCCCCCTCTGAGAACTATGCAAGCAACGCTTTGTACCAGCGTCGAACGCATCCACCAAACGATTCGTGCCCGTATCCCGCTGTCTTCAAGTGTGATTTACATCACACAGACAATTTGACCGCGGTGTCCCGCCCTAAACATCGCGTTTAGAGTGCTCGTGTGGTCGCGTTAATCACCGAGGGCACCGCCTTCGACAAACACGGTCGCCCCTTTCGGCGCCGCAACGCGCGGCCCGCCATCTGCCTGCTGACCGTCCTGCTGGTGGCTACCGCCGTGGTGTGGACGATCGCGCTGACCCGTCCGCCCGAGGTTCACGAGGCCGCGGTGTGCAATCCGCCGCCCGGCCAGTCGGATCCGGCCAAGCCACGGTTGGGTGAGCCGGTATCGCGCAGCACGATGACCAACGTTGCCCCGGCCAGACTGGCCGACACCAAGATCCGTGTCCTCAACGCCAGCGGGCGCGGCGGTCAGGCCGCCGACGTCGCCAATGCGCTGCACGACCTCGGCTTCGCCCAGCCGACCGCCGCCAACGACCCGATTTATGAGGGCACCCGGCTGACCTGCCAGGGCCAGATCCGGTTCGGCGAGGCCGGTCAGGCCGCCGCCGCCGCGGTGTGGCTGGTGGCGCCGTGCACCGAGTTGTTCCGCGACGACCGCGGCGACGACTCCGTCGATCTCGCCCTGGGCACCGACTTCACCGCGCTCGCGCACAGCGACGACATCAACGCCGTCCTCGCCGGATTGCGCCCGGGTGCCGAGCCGGCCGATCCGGCCCTGCTGACCAAGGTGCACTCCAGCAGCTGCTGAGTTCAGTCGGGAATCGGGGCGAGCCCGTCGAATCTTCCGAGGGCGGCGACCAATTCGTCGGCGATCCCGGGCGCCGCGGCGACCACCAGGCCGGCGCTGCCCTCCGACCCCCGGGGCAACACCACCCGTGCCCCCGCCTCGGCGGCGATCAGCGCCCCGGCCGCGGAGTCCCATACATGCAGACCGTGCTCGTAGTAGGCGTCGAGCCGCCCGGCGGCGACCATGCACAAATCCAGTGCGGCAGAACCGATGCGGCGCACGTCGCGGACCACCGGCAGCATCTTGGCCACCAGCTCGGCCTGCGCGGTGCGCCGCCGCCGCGAGTACGCGAATCCGGTGCCCAGCAGCGCCATCGACAAATCGCCGACCGCGCTGCACCGCAGCCGCCGCGTTCCGCTCTCGTCGGTCAGATGCGCACCGAGTCCCGTCGCCGCCGAATAGACCCGCCCCGCCACGACGTCGGCGACGGCCCCCGCCACCGACACGCCGTCTACCTGCGCCGCCACCGACACCGCATAGGCCGGGATGCCGTAGACGAAGTTCACCGTGCCGTCGATGGGGTCGAGCACCCAGGTGACCGCGCCGGCCGGGGCCGAATCGGCGGGCCCGCCGCCCTCCTCGCCCAGAATCGGGTCGCCGGATCGCAGTTGCGCCAACCGATCCCGCAACAGGCGCTCGGTTTCGGTGTCGACGACGGTCACCGGATCAGTCGGGGTGGTCTTGCTCTGCACCGCCCCGCTCGCCTCGCCGTTGGCGTCGGCGCCGAACACTTCGCCGCGCCGGCGGCGCACGAAGGCGGCCGCTTCGCCGGCCAACGCCTCGGCGACCGCGCGCAGGCGGGCGGGCTGGTTGTCAGGTGTGCTCACCGGTCTATCGCAGCACAGTGTCCGACGCACAGCGATCTGGCGGTGGGCCGCGCATCGACGCATTAGGGTGTGGTCGGACAGGCCCGTCTCGCCCGAGGAGATCCGATGACCAGTAGCGACTCGCAACAGCGGCGCGGCTTCGGTGTCGACGTCGGCGGCAGCGGCATCAAGGGCGGGATCGTCGACCTGGATACCGGTCAGTTGATCGGCGACAGGGTCAAGCTGCCCACACCGCAGCCGGCCACGCCGTCGGCCGTGGCCAAGACCATTGCAGCGGTGGTCAACGAGTTCGGGTGGTCGGGCCCGCTGGGGGTGACCTATCCCGGGGTCGTCACCCAGGGCGTCGTGCAGACCGCAGCCAACGTCGACAAGGCCTGGATCGGCACCAACGCGCGCGAGATCATCAGCGCCGAACTCAACGGTCAGGAGATCGTCGTCCTCAACGACGCCGACGCCGCCGGGCTGGCGGAAGAACGCTACGGGGCGGGCAAAGACCGGACCGGGCTGGTAATCCTGCTCACGTTCGGGACCGGGATCGGCTCGGCGCTGATTCACAACGGGATACTGCTGCCCAACACCGAGTTGGGACACGTCGACGTCGACGGCAAAGAAGCCGAGCACCGCGCGGCGTCGTCGGTTCGGGACAACAAGGGCTGGAGCTACAAGAAGTGGGCCAAGCAGGTGACCAAGGTGCTGGTCGCCTTCGAGAACGCATTGTGGCCCGACCTGTTTATCGCCGGCGGCGGCATCAGCCGCAAGGCCGACAAGTGGGTGCCCTTGCTGGAAAACCGGACGCCGGTGGTCGCGGCGGCCCTGCAAAACACCGCCGGGATCGTCGGCGCGGCGATGGCCGCCACCAGCGACGTCACCCACTGAATTTGCGCGCTCGGGCGGCAGCACCCTTACGTGTCGTTACAATGGTCACCGGCAGCCGCCCAACCACTAGCGGCGAGCATCCAAGCTGATATCAAGGCCGACATCCGACATAGCCGACATTTTCGGTAGCGCACGCCAACCGCGCCGAAGGCTCGGCGTGACAACTTGAGGCGACCGAAGGGGTTTTCGTGGCAGCGACCAAAGCAAGCCCGGCAACCGATGAGCCGGTGAAGCGCACCGCTACCAAGTCCCCCGCCAAAGCCGGGGCGAAGCGATCCGCGGCCAAGTCGGCCAACGGCTCCGCCCCCGCCAAACGGGCTACCAAGACCGCAACGCGAGCCAGCAAAACACCCGCCAAAACCGCCAAGGCGGTGCCCGACACCACGAAAAAGGGCCGCGCCCCGGCGAAAAGCGCCACCAAGGCGGCGCCCGCGCGTGGCCGCGCCAAGAAGACCGCACCGGCCAAGGACGCCGCCAAAGGCGCCGAGGTCGTAGCCGATGCCCTCGAGGTCGACGACGAGGTCGATCAGCTCGACGCCGAGCCGGAACTCGACGGCGAGCCGGCCGAAGACATCGAGTTGGACGCCGACCTGAGCCTCGAGGATCTCGAAGACGTGGTGTCCGCTGTCGACGACGACACCGACGTCGAGCCGGCCGACGAGGCGGAGGCAGAGGTTGACCCGGCCGCGGTGACCGCGGAGGGCTCCGACGATGACGAGGAGATCGCCGAGCCAAGCGAAAAGGACAAAGCCTCAGGCGATTTCGTATGGGACGAGGACGAGTCCGAGGCGTTGCGTCAGGCCCGCAAGGATGCCGAGCTCACCGCGTCGGCAGACTCCGTGCGCGCCTATCTCAAGCAGATCGGCAAGGTGGCGCTGCTCAACGCCGAAGAAGAGGTCGAGCTGGCCAAGCGAATCGAGGCCGGCCTGTACGCCACCCAGCTGATGGCCGAGATGGCCGAGCGCGGCGAGAAGCTGCCCGCCGCCCAGCGCCGCGACATGATGTGGATTTGTCGTGACGGCGACCGCGCGAAAAACCATCTGCTGGAGGCGAATCTGCGGCTGGTGGTGTCACTGGCCAAGCGTTACACCGGCCGCGGCATGGCGTTTCTCGACCTGATCCAGGAGGGCAACCTTGGTCTGATCCGCGCGGTCGAAAAGTTCGACTACACCAAGGGTTACAAGTTCTCCACGTACGCGACATGGTGGATCCGCCAGGCGATCACCCGCGCGATGGCAGACCAGGCGCGCACCATCCGCATCCCGGTGCACATGGTCGAGGTGATCAACAAACTCGGCCGCATCCAGCGCGAGCTGCTGCAGGACCTGGGCCGCGAGCCCACTCCGGAAGAGCTCGCCAAGGAAATGGACATCACCCCGGAGAAGGTGCTGGAGATCCAGCAGTACGCCCGGGAGCCGATCTCGCTGGACCAGACCATCGGCGACGAGGGCGACAGCCAACTCGGCGACTTCATCGAGGATTCCGAAGCGGTGGTCGCCGTCGACGCGGTCTCGTTCACCCTGCTGCAAGACCAGCTGCATTCGGTGCTGGAGACGCTGTCCGAACGCGAGGCCGGCGTGGTGCGACTGCGCTTCGGGCTTACCGACGGCCAGCCCCGCACTCTCGACGAGATCGGCCAGGTCTACGGCGTCACCCGTGAGCGCATTCGCCAGATCGAGTCCAAGACAATGTCGAAGCTGCGCCACCCCAGCCGTTCACAAGTCCTGCGCGACTACCTCGACTGAGCCGTCTTGCGGCGCAGTGCAATAGCCTGACGGCATGCCAACGCGCCGCGTCCTCGTCTCGTCCGGCTCGGATTTCGAGTCCACCGTCGGCTATTCCCGCGCCGTGCGAATCGGCCCGCATGTGGTGGTGTCGGGAACAACCGGCGCCGGAGAAGACGTCGCCACGCAGACCCGGGATTGCTTGCGTCGCATAGAGATTGCGCTTGACGAAGCCGGCGCGGCCCTCGCCGATGTCGTCCGCACCCGCATCTACGTGACCGATATTTCGCGCTGGCGCGAGATCGGTGAAGTACACGCACAGGTCTTCGGTGAGATCCGCCCCGCGGCCACCATGGTCGAGGTCTCGGCGCTCATTGCGCCGGACCTGCTCGTGGAGATCGAAGCCGACGCCTACATCGCCGAGAACATGCCGTCGGGCCCCGGCGGGTAGCGGGTGACGTCGATCACAGCGTCGATCGGCAGCGGGCCGTACAGATGCGGGAACAGCATCGCCTTCGGATCCGTTGCTACACCTGGTTCCCAACGCACGGTTGACGTCAACCTGGCCGGGTCGATGTGTAGCAGCACCAAGTCGGTGCGGCCACGGTAGAGCCGGTTGGCCGGCAGGTGCACTTGTTCGGGCGTCGACAGGTGCACGAAGCCAGCGGCGGTCAGTGATTCGGGGCGAAGCTCGCCGCGGGCCTGTGCCTGCGACCACTCGTCTGTTGAACACAGGTGCATCAGCACAGCGGGATCGGAGTTCACCCGAACCACCCTGCCCGACCGCCAACTGGGCAGGCGTGAGAAACGACACACCGGGTAAACCCTCGGGGAAGAAGGCCAAACGCCCCAACATTTGAGACAGTGGGGTTAGGCCAGAACGGAGTAGCCATGAACGCAACTTTGACCAGTCCGGAACTGACTAGGGCTGATCGATGCGACCGGTGCGGTGCCGCCGCACGGGTGCGTGCCAAGCTGCCCTCAGGTGCCGAACTTCTCTTCTGCCAGCACCACGCGAATGAACACGAGGCCAAGCTGGTCGAGTTGGCCGCCGTGCTGGAAGTCAGCCCCCCGCTGGAGCCGTAGCCCACAACTCGCCCGTCGGCAATCCGCACGGCGGGAAGCCACGTCAGGAATCCTGGACTGATCATGAGCAGCCAGATCCCGAAGCCCTCACGCCACCACATCTGGCGCATCACCCGCCGCACGCTGTCGAAAAGCTGGGATGACTCCATCTTTTCCGAGTCGGCGCAGGCGGCGTTCTGGTCAGCGCTGTCCTTGCCACCACTGCTGCTGGGCATGCTCGGCAGCCTCGCCTACGTCGCGCCGCTGTTCGGTCCGGACACCCTGCCTGCCATCGAGCACCGGCTGGTGACCATGGCGCACAGCTTCTTTTCCGACAACGTCGTCAACGAGATCATCAAGCCGACGATCAGCGACATCGACAAGGGCGCACGCGGCGAAGTGGTGTCGCTGGGCTTCGTGATCTCGCTGTGGGCCGGCTCGTCGGCCATCTCTGCGTTCGTCGATGCCGTGGTCGAAGCCCACGACCAGACGCCGCTGCGCCATCCCGTGCGGCAGCGGCTGTACGCGCTGGGCCTGTACGTCGCGATGCTGCTGTTCCTGATCGCCACGGCGCCGCTGATGGTGCAGGGCCCCCGTAAGGCCGAACAATTCATCCCGGACAGCTGGCTCGACATCGGCTACTACCCGGCATTGATCGTCGGGTTGATGGTCGCCGTGATAATCCTGTACCGAGTGGCGCTGCCCGAAGCGCTGCCGACGCACCGCCTGGTCTTCGGCGCGATACTGGCCACCGTCGTCTTTTTGATCGCCACCCTCGGCCTGCGGGTCTACCTGAGGTGGATCACCGCCACCGGCTACACCTACGGGGCGCTGGCAACCCCGATCGCATTCTTGTTGTTCGCCTTCTTCGGCGGGTTCGCGATCATGCTGGGCGCCGAGCTCAACGCCGCCATCCAGGAGGAGTGGCCGGCGCCGGCCACCCATGCCCACCGGCTGCGGCGCTGGCTGAAAGCACGCACAGGGATCGGCAACGGCGACGACGCCGGAGCGGACGTCGAGTGTGTCCGCGACCTGGGCGCCGCGAGGGTCAGCTCTTCTTGAGCTGCTCGTAGATCCGCTTGCAATCCGGGCACACCGGCGACCCCGGCTTGGCCGACCGGGTCACCGGGAACACTTCGCCGCACAACGCGACGACATGCGTGCCCATCACCGCGCTCTCGGCAATCTTGTCCTTCTTGACGTAGTGGAAGTATTTCGGGGTGTCGGTGCCCGTCCCGTCGTCGACGCGTTCGTCGGTATCGGTGCGCTCGATCGTCTGGGTCTGCATGCCTCATATTGTGCCGGAAACCCGTTACGACAGAGTCGACGAAGTGTGGGACAGTAAAGAGATGAAGCACGGCCCCGAGCTGGGTTTCGACGACGACGGTCGGCCGGTGCTGATCACCGCGGCTGCACCCTCATTTGAGGTGCAGCACCGCGAGCGGGTGCGCAAATACCTGACGTTGATGGCATTCCGGATTCCCGCGCTGGTGTTGGCCGCGCTGGCCTACGGCGCCTGGCACAACGGCCTGATCTCGCTGCTGATTCTGGTCGCGTCGATTCCGTTGCCGTGGATGGCCGTTCTGATCGCCAACGACCGTCCGCCGCGCCGGGCCGATGAACCCCGGCGGTTCGACAGCACCCGTCGGCGCACCCCGATCTTCCCCACCGCCGAGCGCCCCGCACTCGAGCCGCGCCGTGCGGCGGCGCCGCCACCGGAGTCGCCGGACGCCCCGGGTTCGGCGTAATCGGCCACCGGCCGGAGTTTCTCAGCACTTTCACAGGTCGCCAGCACATTTGTGCACGTCAAAGCGTGTGAGATCGGCGCGCGGTGGGAACTCTTGGCTCGGGTTGGTCGTTGGACCACGTGACAGCTCAAGCCGATCGGGAGGCCGCTATGGCAAATGCCACCACAAGCCGGGTTGACAGCGATCTGGACGCTCAAAGCCCAGCCGCGGACTTGGTGCGCGTGTATCTGAACGGCATCGGCAAGACGGCGTTGCTCAACGCCGCTGACGAAGTCGAACTCGCCAAGCGCATCGAGGCCGGGCTTTACGCCCAGCATCTGCTGGACACCCGTAAGCGGCTCGGCGAGAACCGCAAACGTGACTTGCAGGCCGTGGTTCGCGACGGCGAAGCCGCGCGCCGGCACCTGCTGGAAGCCAATCTGCGGCTGGTGGTGTCGCTGGCCAAGCGCTACACGGGTCGCGGGATGCCGCTGCTGGATCTCATCCAGGAAGGCAATCTCGGACTGATCCGCGCCATGGAGAAGTTCGACTACACAAAGGGATTCAAGTTCTCGACGTATGCCACCTGGTGGATTCGGCAGGCGATCACCCGCGGCATGGCCGACCAGAGCCGCACCATCCGGTTGCCGGTTCATCTCGTCGAGCAAGTGAACAAGTTGGCGCGTATCAAACGCGAGATGCACCAGAACCTCGGCCGCGAGGCCACGGACGAGGAGCTTGCCGCCGAGTCGGGCATTCCGGTCGACAAGATCAACGACCTGCTCGAGCACAGCCGCGACCCGGTCAGCCTCGACATGCCCGTAGGCTCCGAGGAGGAAGCACCGCTGGGCGACTTCATCGAAGACGCCGAAGCGATGTCCGCCGAGAACGCAGTGATCGCCGAGCTGCTGCACACCGACATCCGCAGCGTGCTGGCCACCCTCGACGAGCGTGAGCATCAGGTGATCCGGCTGCGCTTCGGCCTCGACGACGGGCAGCCGCGCACGCTGGACCAGATCGGCAAGCTGTTCGGGCTGTCGCGCGAACGGGTGCGCCAGATCGAGCGCGAGGTGATGGCCAAGCTGCGCAACGGCGAACGGGCCGACCGGCTGCGCTCCTACGCCAGCTGAGACCGAGACGAGTATGCCCGCCGCGACGCGGCGGGCATACTTCTGCCGTGCGGCTCGCCGCCAGCCGTGCGAGTGTGTTAGCGGACCATTCACGCAGCTGGCCAAGTAGACTTGAGCTGCGACGGAGGGTGCGGAATGAACGACCTGGTTGATACCGCCGAGATGTATCTGCGGACGATCTACGACCTCGAGGAAGAGGGCGTAACGCCGCTGCGTGCGCGTATCGCCGAACGGCTCGACCAGAGCGGACCCACCGTCAGCCAGACCGTGTCCCGGATGGAGCGCGACGGGTTGCTGCACGTCGCCGGCGACCGCCACCTCGAACTCACCGACAAGGGCCGGGCGCTGGCCATCGCCGTGATGCGCAAGCACCGGCTCGCCGAGCGGCTACTGGTCGATGTGATCGGGCTGCCGTGGGAAGACGTGCATGCCGAGGCCTGCCGCTGGGAACACGTGATGAGCGAGGACGTCGAGCGCCGGCTGGTGCAGGTGCTCAACAACCCGACCACCTCGCCGTTCGGCAACCCGATTCCGGGACTGCTGGACCTCGGCGTCGAGTCGGGCGCCGAAGACGCCAACCTGGTGCGGTTGACCGAGTTGCCGGCCGGGTCGCCGGTCGCGGTCGTGGTGCGCCAGCTCACCGAGCACGTCCAGGGCGACATCGACCTGATCACCCGCCTGAAGGACGCCGGTGTCGTGCCCAACGCCCGAGTGACCGTCGAGACCAACCCGGCCGGCGGAGTGACCATCGTGATACCGGGCCACGAGAATGTGACCCTGCCGCACGAGATGGCCCACGCCGTCAAGGTCGAAAAGGTTTAAACCGCCCGCTGTCCAAACGTTCGCCGCGGCGGTAGCCGCACCCCGAGCCGGCGGGCCAGCCGGTAGCCGGTGAGCGCGAGCTCCCGGATGTTCTCCGGCCGCAACCCCGACTGCAGGGCGGTGTCGAGCATGCCCCCCATCCGGTGGCCGGGCTCGCAGCGCAGCGCGGCCTCCAGCGACACCCCGGCGAGCGGCCCGTCGCCGCGGGCGTAGGCACTGAACGCGAGTAACACCAATGCTTCGGCCCGCCAGGACGCGGGCAGCCGGCGCGACAGCAGTGCCCACAGCGACTCGGCCGCAACGGCGTTCTCGCCGACGGCCAGCGCGTAGAGCGTGTCGCGAACCTGCACGTCGGCCAGCGCGCAGCCCAACCGCGCCACCTGCTCATCGTCGAGCCCGTGCCCGTCGGCGACTCGCGCCGCGGCGGCCATCGCCGCTTCGACGTCGCGGCGGCCGCAGCCGACCGGATCGGCGCGGTAGGCGAGGTCCCGGGCTGCGGCGCATTCCTCAATGAGCGCAGCCAGTTCAGCGCTGCCGCCCTGTTCGTCGGCGGCGATGACCGCCTGCAGGTCGGCGCGCCGCGCGTAGAGGCGCCGGCCGTCCAGCACGGCGGCCAGCGCCAGCGGCGACGCCGACGGGTCGTCGACCGCCCCGCCCGAACCGCAGCCGTCGACGCAGTGCCACCGCCCGCCGGGGGCCACCCGGTCCACCACATGCGCGGCCCACAGCACGATGTCGCGCTGCGACAACTCGTCGGTGAGCGTTGCGCACAGCTCACGGTATTCCTCGTTGCAGACTGGGCAGCCGGCGCCGTCGGCGTCGACCAGCACCGCGATGGCGGCCTCGGGATCGGCTGCGGCGGCGACGTCAGCGAGGTGACCGAGCCGGTCGGGCAGCTTGTCGGACAGGTCGACGCGCATGACGGAGCCGAGCTCGCCGCCGTCGATCGACACCAACACCAGTGATTTCTCCGGCACGAAACCCAAGACGGCCGGCAGCGCGGCGATCAATGCGCCGGGGCGGTTCAGTTCAAAGTCTGCTCGATGCGTTGTCATGGGGCGAACGCTGGCAACCGGCACCGTCACGGTGTGCACGGCGAGGCCCCGCGATCGGCCGGCTGGGGATGAACTCGCGACTGTGTATCGCGCGTCAGCGTGCGAGATTTGACGAATCAGCGTAGATGTCTACTCATGGGTTCGATGCGGGAGTACGACCTGGTCGTCATCGGTTCAGGTCCGGGCGGGCAGAAAGCGGCGATCGCCGCGGCAAAATTGGGCAAATCGGTCGCCGTCATCGAGCGCGGCCGAATGCTGGGCGGGGTCTGCGTCAACACCGGAACCATCCCGTCGAAAACGTTGCGGGAAGCCGTGGTCTACCTCACCGGCGTGAGCCAGCGCGAGCTGTACGGCGCGAGCTACCGGGTCAAAGACAAGATCACCCCGGCCGACCTGCTGGCCCGCACCCAGCACGTGATCGGCAAGCAGGTCGACGTGGTGCGAAACCAGTTGATGCGCAACCGAATTGACCTGATTGTGGGACACGGCCGCTTCGTCGACCCGCACACCATCCTGGTGGAGGACGCGTCGCGCGGTGAACGCGTCACCGTCTCCGGCGACTTCATCGTGATCGCCACCGGCACCAAGCCCGTGCGGCCCGGCGGGGTCGAGTTCGACGAGGAGCGCGTGCTGGACTCCGACGGCATCCTCGATCTCAAGTCGCTGCCGTCGTCGATGGTCGTGGTCGGCGCCGGCGTGATCGGCATCGAATACGCGTCGATGTTCGCCGCGCTCGGCACCAAGGTGACCGTCGTCGAGAAACGCGAGACGATGCTGGACTTCTGCGACCCGGAGATCGTCGAGGCGCTGAAATTCCATCTGCGCGACCTGGCCGTCACGTTCCGATTCGGCGAGGAGGTCACCGCCGTGGACGTCGGCTCCGTCGGCACCGTCACCACGCTGGCCAGCGGCAAGCAGATCCCTGCCGAGACCGTTATGTACTCCGCCGGGCGGCAGGGCCAGACCGAGGACCTCGACCTGGAGAACGCCGGCCTGGAAACCGACCACCGCGGACGGATCTTCGTCGACGACCAGTTCTGCACCAAGATCGACCACATCTACGCCGTCGGCGACGTAATCGGCTTCCCCGCGCTGGCCGCCACCTCGATGGACCAGGGCCGGCTGGCCGCCTACCACGCGTTCGGCGAGCCCACCGACGGCATGACCGAACTGCAGCCGATCGGCATCTATTCGATTCCGGAGGTCTCTTACGTGGGCGCCACCGAAGTCGAGCTGACCAAGGACGCGATTCCCTACGAGGTGGGGGTGGCCCGCTACCGGGAACTGGCCCGCGGCCAGATCGCCGGCGACTCCTACGGCATGCTCAAGCTGCTGGCGTCCACCGAGGACCGCACGCTGCTCGGGGTGCACATCTTCGGCACCAGCGCCACCGAGATGGTGCACATCGGGCAGGCCGTGATGGGCTGCGGCGGCACAGTCGACTACCTCGTCGACGCGGTGTTCAACTATCCGACGTTCTCGGAGGCCTACAAGGTGGCGGCGCTCGACGTCACCAACAAGATGCGGGCACTCAACCAGTTCCGCAGTTAGCACGGGTCGTTAAGGGCTTGCGGGGCAACGTCACCGGGGCCGCCGGCCTCGGCGCGCGCCAACAACGCGGTCGTGTGCTCGTCGAACGGCGCCGAATACGACACGCTCTCCTCGCATCCGCCGCCGTCCAGCCCGCCGATCACGCCGGTCACCGTCGACCCGGCGATCCACGGTGCGCCGCTGGTGCCGTCGACCAGCCCCGCGCACGGCAGCGTGGGATACCCCCCGCGGGTGGTCTCGGTGCTGGCCTGGCAGCCGATCGGCGTGCCGCCGACACCGACCGGATAGCCGACGACGCTGACCCGGGTGCCCGGCCCGGGGGCGCTGCCCAGCGACAGCCCTGAGCCGGCCCGCGCCTCGATCGCGGCGCCGTCGGCGCGGCTGACCCGCGCGATCGCATAGTCGGCGCGCGGATCCTGAGCCGCCAACCAGCGCGGATCGAGGTACACGGTGTCGACCGTCCAGGCCTGGGCAGCCGCGGCGGATCCGGAGAAACCGGGAACGAAGGCGGTCGGCAGCCCGGCCGCCAGGCAATGCGCCGCCGTCAACACCAGGTCGCCTCCGGCCGAATGCAGCACCGAGCCGGTGCAAGCGTGCAAGTCGCCGCCGCCGAGAAAGATCGCCCCCACCCGCGGGTCGGGCGGGACCGGGCCTGCAGCAATGCCGTGCGCGACGGCTTGCTCGGAGGTGGCGGTGATCGGTGCGGACGCCGCCCGCTGCCCGCACGCCGCCAGCACCACGGCCAGGACCGACAGGCCCGCCACCACTTCGCGCATCGCTGCCGATCATGCCCGATCATGCGGAATGCGGCCTGACAGCATCGCGTTTGGACGTACAGGCGGGTGCTGCCCGCCGATCTGAGAGAGACTATGTGAGGGTGGCGCGATACGCCGCGCCGCGACGAGGAGGCAATCGATGGGCCACCACCAGCCCCCGGACCAGGGACAGCACTACCAGCCCGAACAGAACGGAATGTACGAGCTCGAGTTCCCGGCGCCGCAGTTGTCGTCGTCGGATGGCCGCGGACCGGTACTGGTACACGCCCTGGAGGGCTTCTCCGACGCAGGTCACGCGATTCGGCTGGCCGCCACCCACCTCAAGGAAGCGCTGAAGACCGAGCTGGTGGCGTCGTTCGCCATCGACGAGCTGCTGGACTACCGCTCGCGCCGGCCGCTGATGACGTTCAAAACCGACCACTTCACCAACTACGACGACCCCGAGCTGAGCTTGTACGCCCTGCACGACAGCGTCGGCACGCCGTTTCTGCTGCTCGCCGGCATGGAGCCGGACCTGAAGTGGGAGCGGTTCATCAGCGCGGTGCGGCTGCTGGCCGAACGTCTCGGGGTCCGGCAGACCATCGGGCTGGGCACCATCCCGATGGCGGTCCCCCACACCCGGCCGGTGACCATGACGGCGCACTCCAACAACCGCGAGCTGATCGCCGACTTCACCCCGTGGATCGCCGAGGTCCAGGTGCCCGGCAGCGCGTCGAATCTGCTCGAGTACCGGATGGCCCAGCACGGCCACGAGGTGGTCGGGTTCACCGTGCACGTCCCCCACTACCTGGCCCAGACCGACTATCCGGCCGCCGCGCAGGCGCTGCTGGAGCAGGTCGCCAAGACCGGATCGCTGCAGCTGCCGTTGCAGGCACTCAAAGAAGCGGCCGCCGATATCCGGGCCAAGATCGACGAGCAGGTCGAGGCCAGTCCCGAGGTGGCCCAGGTGGTGGCGGCGCTGGAGCGCCAGTACGATGCGTTTGTCGCCGCTCAGGAGAACAGGTCGCTGCTGACGCGCGACGAGGATCTGCCCAGCGGCGACGAACTCGGTGCCGAGTTCGAGCGATTTTTGGCCCAGCAGGCGGAGAAAAAGTTCGACGACGACGATCCGGCCTGACGGGTCCGCCCTGACGGGCCCGACGACGAAGTTGGCGACATGACCAGACTCCGGCCGGTGCGTGAGGTGACGCCGTCACTGCAGTTCCGCACCATCCACGGGTACCGGCGGGCCTACCGGATCGCCGGTTCCGGGCCGGTCATTCTGCTGATCCACGGGATCGGCGACAACTCCACCACCTGGGAAGCCGTGCACGCCAGGCTGGCGCAGCGGTTCACCGTGATCGCCGTCGACCTGCTGGGCCACGGGCAGTCGGACAAGCCGCGCGCCGACTACTCGGTCGCCGCCTACGCCAACGGGATGCGCGATTTGCTGTCCGTGCTCGACATCGAGCGGGTCACCGTGGTCGGCCATTCGCTCGGCGGCGGGGTGGCGATGCAATTCGCGTACCAATTCCCGCATTTGGTCGAACGGCTGGTTCTGGTCGGGGCCGGCGGCATCACCGGGGACGTGAACCTGGTGCTGCGACTGGCCTCGCTGCCGCTGGGCGGCGAAGCGCTGGCGCTGCTGCGCCTGCCGTTGGT
The DNA here is from genome assembly GCF_002101595.1 of Mycobacterium celatum. GTDB lineage: Bacteria > Actinomycetota > Actinomycetes > Mycobacteriales > Mycobacteriaceae > Mycobacterium > Mycobacterium celatum. Next base: position 67,015 of record NZ_LQOM01000048.1, on the reverse strand, counting down.
GCTCCCGGCCGTGCAGATCGCGGGTCGCGCGGCGGGCCTGGTGTTGGGCTCGACCGCGCTGGGACGCGACCTGCCGGACGTGCTGCGGGTGCTGGCCGACCTGCCCGAGCCGATGGCCTCCTCGGCGTTCACCCGAACCCTGCGAGCGGTGGTGGACTGGCGCGGTCAAATGGTCACCGTGCTGGACCGATGTTATTTGATGGAATCCATTCCGGTGCAGATCATTTGGGGCACCGAAGATGTTGTGGTACCGGTCAGCCACGCCTATATGGCGCACGCCGCAATGCCCAATTCACGGCTGGAGATCTTCGAGCGCTCCGGGCATTTCCCGTTCCACGACAACCCCGACCGCTTCATCGAAGTCGTCGAGCAATTCATCGATACCACCGAGCCCGCCGAATCCGACCACGCGGCGATGCGGGAATTGCTTCGCAACGGCGGTGGCGCGCGGACGGTGTCCGGTCCGCGCGACACCCGGGTTGCGGTGTTGAACGCCATGGGTTCCGACGAACGCAGCGCCACCTGAATGTCGCACCGTCGTACAGTCACTCCATGAGCATCGACGTGACGGTGTTGCGTGTTTTCACCGACTCGGCCGGCAACTTCGGAAATCCGCTCGGTGTCATCGATGCCAGCACCGTGGATGTCCGTGATCGACAGCGGCTGTCACGCCAATTGGGCTACAGCGAAACGATATTCGTCGATCTGCCGGCGCCGGGCTCGACCACGGCGCATGCCCGGATCTACACGCCGATGACCGAGCTTGCGTTCGCCGGGCACCCGGCGGTGGGGCTGGCGTGGTGGCTGCGCCAGCGGGGCACACCGATCCGCACCCTGCAACTGCCGGCCGGCATCGTGCAGGTCAGCTACGACGACGATGTCACCGCCATCAACGCCCGCTCGGAGTGGGCGCCCGAACTGGCGATCCACGATCTCGAATCGCTCGACGAACTAGCCGCGGCCGACCCCGCCGACTTCCCCGACGACATCCAGCACTACCTGTGGACCTGGACAGACCAGGCGGCCGGATCGCTGCGTGCCCGGATGTTCGCGCCCGGCCTGGGCGTCCCCGAGGACGAAGCCACCGGGTCGGCGGCGGTGCGCATCACCGATTACCTCAGCCGCGACTTGACGATCGTCCAGGGCAAGGGGTCGGTGATCGAGACGACCTGGAATCCCGAGGGGTGGGTCCGCGTTGCCGGCCGGGTGGTCGACGACGGCGTGACGCACTTCGTCTAGCCGCTGCGGTGCAGCACCGCGCTGAGGTGGTCCTGCAGCGGCTGGCCGACTGCGCCCATCTGCACCGAATAGGACAGCTCGTCGCCGTCGATGCGGAAGCGGCGCCCCAGGGCGCTGACCTCTTTGGCGGTCGGTGTCAGGCCGATGGTCGACGCGGTCAACGCCATCTCGATGACGTCGCCGCTCCTCGTGTAGGTGCCGACTTCGATTTCGGTGATCCCGCTGGGGTGGGCCAGAACCAACTCGAGTTGACCGGGCTGCGGCACCCGTAGATATCCGGTCTCGGCGTGCAACGGCTTGCCGTCGCTGGCCGACTTGGTCTTTTGCCCGTACGCCAGAAACGGCTTGCCGACATGGCCGAACACGACTTCCTCGAGATACTCGAACGGCTCGATGGTCGGGTATATCCCCGACCCGCGGCCCGTCCAGGTGCCCAGCAGCGGCGCAAGCTCTTCCAGGTCGGGATGCAACTCGGGCGGCATGCAGGAAGCCTAGCCGGGAGTTGAGACCTTGCGGTGCGCGCGCAGCGCCTCGATCTCGCGCTCGAAATCGTCTGCGGAGGAAAAGGACCGGTACACCGAGGCGAACCGCAGGTATGCCACCTCGTCGAGTTCGCGCAGCGGCCCCAGGATCGCCAGGCCCACCTCGTGGCTGGGCACCTCCGGCGACCCCTTGGCACGTACGGTGTCTTCGACCTGCTGGGCCAGCAGGTTCAGTGCGTCGTCGTCGACCTGGCGGCCCTGACACGCCCGGCGCACGCCGCTGATCACCTTCTCCCGGCTGAACGGCTCGGTGACCCCGCTGCGCTTGACCACCGCCAGCACCGCGGTTTCGACCGTGGTGAACCGTCGGCCGCACTCGGGGCATGACCTGCGGCGCCGGATGGCCTGGCCTTCGTCGGTTTCCCGGGAGTCGACCACCCTGGAATCGGGGTGACGACAGAACGGACAGTGCATGGCCGCTCCTTCGCCGCGCTGATAGCCGGGTACCTCAGAACATCCCGAGCGTACCCGCGCGCGACCCGGTAGGCCCAGCGTCACCGGGATCGGCTGCCGCGGTTGGCAGTACACGGCAAAGCCGTCAGCCGACCGGCGCGATCAGCGTCTGCCCCGCGGCCAGCGTCGCGGTGCCGAGGCCGTTGAGCTGGCGGATGCGCTCGGCGACTTGACCGGCCGGCGCGTCCGGCGCCACCCGGGCGGCCAGATGCGACAGCGTCTCCCCCGGCTCGACGCGCACCACGGCAAGCCGGTCGGGCACCTGGCCCGCGGCGTCACTCTGCACCGCCGCGCCGAGGTGGGCGATGAGCCCCAGCCACACCGTGATGACCGCGGCGAGCAGGGCCAGCGCCACCGTTGTCGCCGGCGTGATCGGGCGCGGCCGGTGCGGCGCGCTCGACAGCAACACCCCGGTGCCCCGGTAGCGCGGCGGCGCGACCGCCGGCGCCGTCGGCCGCGGACCATGTGGCCGCAGGTCACGCCTGCCTGCCGGGCCCACCCGGACCGGGCGGGCCCGGCGCGGCAGGTCCGGCCGGATCGTCTCGATGACTGTCATCTGTGCCCCTTCCGTCGACGCCGAATCGATCGCCTGTTCGAACCATAATCGATAGTCCGTTCGAATTACGAACGTGTGATCGAATCGTTGCAATCCGATTCGGACGCTAACCCGACACACCGACAAGCCGCCGGCGCACGGCCGACACGCCTCGAACACATGTTTGAGCTTCGGTGCGATTGGGTCTACATTCGTTCCTATGAGCGAGCGCAGCGATAACCCGGGTACCAGTCGTCGAGAGCGGTCCACGGATTCCGGGCTGACCGAGCGGCAGCGCACCATCCTGGATGTCATCCGCGCGTCGGTCACCAGCCGCGGCTACCCGCCGAGCATCCGAGAGATCGGGGATGCGGTGGGCCTGACGTCGACGTCCTCGGTGGCGCACCAGCTGCGCACCCTGGAGCGCAAAGGCTATCTGCGGCGGGACCCGAACCGGCCGCGCGCGGTCGACGTCCGCGGCGCCGACGAAGCGGCCGGGCCCGCCGTGGTCACCGACGTGTCAGGCTCGGATGCCTTGCCGGAGCCCACCTTTGTGCCTGTGCTGGGGCGCATCGCGGCCGGCGGTCCGATCCTCGCCGAGGAGGCCGTCGAGGACGTCTTTCCGCTGCCGCGCGAGCTGGTCGGTGAGGGCGCGCTGTTTCTGCTGCGGGTGGTCGGCGACTCGATGGTCGACGCCGCGATCTGCGACGGCGACTGGGTGGTCGTACGTCAGCAGAACGTCGCCGACAACGGCGACATCGTCGCGGCGATGATCGACGGCGAGGCCACCGTCAAGACGTTCAAACGCACCGGCGGCCAGGTCTGGCTGATGCCGCACAACCCGGCGTTCGATCCCATCCCCGGAAACGACGCCGCCGTGCTCGGCAAGGTCGTCACCGTCATCCGCAAGATCTGATCCGGCTACTCGGCCCGGGTGAAGCCGTTGACCTGCGCGATTTCCTCACTGGCGAACCAGATTTCGGCGAATGCATCGTCGTAGAGCGCACTGTCGGGTGTGTAGTACAGGCCGAAGCTGGCATTGCCCTTGACCGGGTAACCCTCCGGCGCCTCGTCCGGGTCGTCCAGCGGCAGGTGGATCGCCGGGTTGGCAGGCTCGCCGGGCTCCTCGGTGTCCGCGTCGGCGGCCGCGTGGCGCCCGGAGCGGAGCTCACTCTCGGTGGGAATCCGCGTGGGCGCGGTGTCCACGGCGTCGGGGTCTTCTTCTTCCCCTTCCACGTCCTGTCCGACTTCGGAAGACACTGCGGCGCTGCGCGTTTCGCCCGTCAACAAGCCTTCGTCCGGATCCGTGCCGGATCGAGGGATCCAGCCGCCGTCCGGGCGGCTGGGCTCGGCCATCGGCGAGGGCTCCGCGGGTTGCGGATAGGCGCGGGCGAACGGTGACGTTGCGGGCTCACCCTCGGCGCCGGACGCCCAGCGCCGATCCGGCTCCGGAGCGGTGTCATAGCCGGCCTCCGTTTCGGGTTCGGGTTCGAAAGCCGCGACGCGCGGGGCGGCGGCTTTGCGGCGCCGCCGCCATGCCCGCGGAGCCAGCGCGACCAGCCCGATCAGCAGCAGCATCGGGATGATGCTCAACAGCCACCACCAGTGCCATGCATGCCCGGCGCCTGTGCCGGCTGGCCGTGCGGGAGCGGCCGGCGCGTTCTGTCCGGGGATCTGCAGGCCGGACAGTGACGACGCCAGGTTGGCCGGCTCGGTGCTGAAGGTGTTCTTCGCGCGGTCCCAGGCGATCTTGCCGCCGGTGAACTTCTGGCTGACCACGTCGCGGTCCACCGTCTGATCGCCCACCGGGGCGCCCAGCTTGCCGGTGGCGCCGCCGAGTTTGTCCCACGCCGCCTTCATTGCCCCGCGTACCACGAACGCGCCGTGGTCGGGGGTCCAGAAGATCACCGGCTTGTCGGTGGCCGAAAAGGTGCAGACTCGGCTGGCCGGTTTGATGCCGCCGTCGGCCTCGTTGGCGGTGGGGAAACCCAAATCGCTGCCGGCCGGCCCGCCCAGCGACTCGTATTTGGCCAGGATGTCGCTCTCGACGGCATTGGCGCCGGTGGCCGGGCTGAAAAAGACCTTGCCGCCGGCGAAGTTCTGGGCCAGCCCGTCGTCGCCGATCGGGTACTGCCCGCCCTGTTTGGCGCCCAGCGGACCGGACGCCCCGCCGGCCGCGCGCCAGGCCATGTTGATGGCGGCGGTCGGATCGATCGGAACCTGCAGGTCCGCCAGCTGCTGCGCCAACTCCGGCGGGGTCGTGGTGAACGTCTTGATCAGCCGGTTCCAGGAGACCTGGCCGCCGCTGAACGGCTGCGTGGCGACCTCGCCGTTGTAGGTTTCGTCGCCGACCGGCACGCCGAGCACGCCACCGGAGCTGCCCAGTTTGTCCCAGGCCGCGTTGATCGCGCCGCGTACGACAAAGGCGCCGTGCTCGGGCGTCCAGAAGATCACCGGCTTGTCGCTGGCCGAGAACGTGCTGACCCTGCTGTCTGGTCCGGCCAGGCCCGGTACCTCGTCGATGGTCGGGAAGCCGAGGTCGCTGCCCGCGGGTCCGCCCAATGACTCGTATTTGTCCAGCACTGCGCCGTACATCGACCGCGCACCGGTCTGGGGCGTGAAAAAGATCTTGCCGTGGTCGAAATCCTGGGCGAACCCGGCGCCGACGGCGTAGACGTCGCCCTGCTTAGCGCCGAGATCCGAGTTCTCGCCGCCGGCGGCCTCCCACGCCGCGGTGATCGCGTCGTCGGCGTCGCTTTCCGGGGACGCCGCTGCGGTGGGCAGCACCAGGGCCTGCACCATGGCCAGGCCCGCCGCCACGGCCACCACACCGAGCGCCGCGCGCCGCACCGCCGTGCCGAATCGTCGTTGCTGCCGTCTCACCGCACCTCCAAAGCCCGCGTCGTCGCCGGGCTGTACTACTTTGCGCCAGCGCAATGCGAATCGCGAAGTCATATCGCAGACATTACGGAAACAGATATCCAGGCGATGTCGAAATGATGCCCGACTGCGTTGGTATCGCGGGATGAGTGCGCTGCGCGTGCAGCAGGGGTGCGTTACCGTGCCGGGAAGGGGCTCAGCGCGGAACGCCACGGGAGGAAACGCATCGGACATGGGTGTTTCCCCATTGGTCTGGACCCTGACCATCGTCGTGCTCGTCGCCCTGACGTTGTTCGACTATTTCTTCCACGTGCGCAAATCGCACGCGCCGACGCTGCCCGAAGCCGCCGTCTGGTCGGCGTCCTATCTGGGAATCGCAATACTATTCGGCGTCGCCGTGATGATCTTCGGTGACACCACGATGGGCGTGGAATATTTCGCGTGTTACTTGAGTAACGAAGCCCTTTCCGTCGACAACCTGTTCGTCTTTCTGGTGATCATCGGCAGTTTCGCGGTGCCGCGGGTCGCCCAGCAGAAAGTGCTGTTGTTCGGCATCGTGGCGGCGACGGTGGCGCGCACCGCATTCATTTTTCTGGGCGCCGCATTCATCACCCTGTTCGGTTGGGCGTTCTACCTTTTCGGGGTTGTCCTGCTGGTCACCGCGGGCAACCTGGTCAGGCCGACGGCATCGGAGGGCCGCACCGCAAACCTTGCTGTCATCCGTATTGCCAAGCGATTCCTGCGCACCTCCGATCGCTACGACGGCGACCGGTTGTTCATTGACGAGAACGGCAAACGGGTGATGACGCCGATGCTGATGGTGATGATCGCCGTCGGCGGCAGCGACCTGCTGTTCGCGTTCGACTCGATACCCGCGTTGTTCGGCCTGACCCAGAACGTCTACCTGATCTTCAGCGCTACGGCGTTCTCGCTCTTGGGTCTTCGGCAGTTGTACTTTCTGATCGACGGTCTGCTGGACCGGTTGATCTACCTGTCCTATGGGTTAGCGGGCATTCTCGGCTTCATCGGCGTCAAGCTAATGCTGCAGGCACTGCACGAGAACAACGTGCCGTTCATCAACGGCGGCAAGCCGGTTCCCGTCGGCAAGGTGAGCACCACCGTCTCGCTGACGGTGATCGTCGTCGTTCTGGTCGTCACGACGGCGGCGTCGCTGCTCTCCGAGCGTGGACGGGTGCAGAACGCCGTCGCCAACGCCCGCCGGCATGCGACGGAGTACCTGGACCGCCACTACGAGGTGGACCCCGTCGAGCGGGAGAAGATCTTCGCCCGGCTACTGCGGGAAGAGGGTCAAATCCGGGCGCTGCCAATGGAATACCGTGCGCGGATCAGAGAGTCCGACGAGCTGATGGATCTGCTCGAGCGGGCCCACCGGGCGCACGACGGGTACAACGGGAGCTAGAGCTAGACGGCGAGGCCGCGCGCGGCGGGTCGCCGCGATGGTGCTATACGCCGAGGCCGCGGCCGATGATCTCTTTCATGATCTCGGTGGTGCCGCCGTAGATCGTCTGCACCCGCGCGTCGAGATAGGCTCGGGCGATTGGGTATTCGCGCATGTAGCCGTAGCCGCCGTGCAATTGCAGGCAGCGATCGATCAGGTGCACCTGTTTTTCGGTGGAGTACCACTTGGCCATCGCGGCCTGCTCGGCGGTCAGCTTCTCCTCCAGGTGCAGCCGGATGAACTCGTCGACCATCATCCGCACCACGGTGGCCTCGGTGGCCAACTCGGCCAGCAGGAACCGGCTGTTCTGGAAACTGCCGATCGGCCGGCCAAACGCCTTGCGCTCCTTGGTGTATTGCACCGTCTGCTCGAGCACGGTCTCCATCGCGGTGGCCGCCATGATCGCGATCGAGATGCGCTCCTGCGGCAGGTTCTGCATGAGGTAGATGAAGCCCATGCCCTCCTGCCCGAGCAGGTTTTCCGCGGGGACCTTGACGTCGGTGAACGACAACTCTGCGGTGTCCTGGGCGTCCAAACCGATCTTGTCCAGGTGCCGGCCGCGCTCGAATCCCTCCATGCCGCGTTCGACGACCAGCAGCGAAAAGCCTTGCGCGCCTTTGTCGGGGTCGGTCTGGGCCACCACGATCACCAGGTCGGAGTTGATGCCGTTGGTGATGAACGTCTTGGACCCGTTGAGCACGTAGTGGTCGCCCTGCTTGACCGCGCGGGTCTTGATGCCCTGCAGGTCACTGCCGGTGCCCGGCTCGGTCATCGCGATCGCGGTGATCAGTTCCCCGGTGCAGAACTTGGGCAGCCAGCGCTGCTTCTGCTCCTCGGTGCACAACCGCAGCAGGTACGGGGCCACGACGTCGTTGTGCAAGCCGAAGCCGATGCCGCTGTAGCGGCCCTTGGTGGTCTCCTCGGTGACGATCGTGTTGTAGCGGAAGTCTGCGTTGCCCCCGCCGCCGTATTCTTCGGGCACCGCCATGCCCAGAAAGCCCTGCTTGCCGGCCTCCAGCCACACCCCGCGATCGACGATCTTGGCCTTCTCCCACTCGTCGTGGTACGGCGCGACGTGGCGGTCCAGGAAGGCGCGGTAGGCCTCGCGGAACAGTTCATGCTCGGGCTCGAACAGCGTGCGCTCATATTTGATGGCGCTACCCATGGATCACCTCCGGCGAATGGGGACTCTTCCGCCCAACATATACCAACCGGGCGGTTGGTTGGACCGCCGGTAGCGCCTAAACCGCCGTCGCCTCCACGATGCTGGCCGGCGAGGCGGTCGGCACCACCCGCGTCATCCGGAATCCGGCCCGCTCGAGCGGGTCGCGGTACTCGGCCGCGGTGCGCTCGCGGGCCGCCGAACACAACAGCATCTCCAAGTCCACCCATTTGCCGAGGAATTCGCGATTGTGCTCCGGGATCACCAACTCGACCAGCAACACCGTCGCGCCGGCTCGAGCTAATGTGCGCACGTTGCGCAGGATCTGTGCGGCCTTCTCGTCGGGCCAGTCGTGGATGACGTTCTTGAGGATGTAGGCGTCCCCTCTTTCGGGCACATTGTCGAAGAACGAGCCCTCGACAATGCACACCCGGTCCGACACGCCGTGCTCCCGTAGCGGCGTCGGGGCTGCGGCGACGACGTGCGGCAGGTCGTACAACACACCGCGGATGTTCGGCGTCGCCGCCAGAATGGCGGCCAACAGCCGGCCGTGCCCGCCGCCGACGTCGACGATCGTGGGATAGGCGCTGAAGTCGTAGCTCGCGACGATCGGAGCCATCGCCAGCTCCGAGACTCCAGTGCTCGCGATGTTGCCGCGACCCGAAGAACCGCGCCGCGCCGGCCATCGATACCGAAGCATCCCGCCGCAGCGTGTCCGCAGGCGGATTCAGCTCGTAGCGGCCGTCGCGACGCCGACGGAATACCCCGCGGCTGATCAACGCCCGCAGTAACCGGCGCAGCGCGTCCGGGTCCGCGCCGACCCGGTCTGCCAACTCGTAAATCCGCAGCGGTCCTTCGGCAAGGGCATCGGCGACGCCGAGCTCGGCGGCTACCGCGATCGCCTGCGACATCCAGGCGGCATGCATCATCTCCATCATCACGGCGGGCGCGGGCGCCAACCGCTGGTGGAGTCGACAGGTGTGGTGGCGAATTCGCTCGATCGCTCGGGCCAGTCCGGCCGGAGGCACTGTGACCGCAGTCGACATGTCTTCAGCAAAGCCTTGCCCGGGGAGCGCGTCTAGAGTGATCGACTACTTCGTGCGTCTTCGTTGCTGAATCAGGAATTGCGCATGGTCGAGACCATCCAGGTGCGAGAACGCGGACAGACGCTGCAGTTCTCGTTCGCCGACATGCTGCGCTACGCCGGGCCGTACTCGCCGGCCGGTGTGGCGCACGCCTTCAAGGTCATGCAGCGGGCGTTCGCAGTGCTGTCGCCGGACGCACCACCACAGCGGCGTTCGGTGGCCGTGCGAACCGCGTTCCGCGGGCCGGGCGCCCGGGACGGTTTTGAGGCCGTGACGCGTGCCGTGGCGGATGGCCGCTACAGCGTGGACCGCAGTCTGGTCCAAGCCGACCGTGGCCGGTTGCTCGAAGACTTTGTCTTCGAGGTGAGCATCGGCGGCAATTCGGTGACACTGATTCTGCGCGACGGGTTCGTCACCGAGGAATTCATCGACCTGGCCCGAACGCAGGACCGCACACCAGAGCAAGAACGCCGACTCGATGCTCTCAAAACCGTTCTGGCGCAACGGGTCATGGAAACACCTGCCGAAGACGTCTACGATGTCGAGTGAGTCACCCGGGTACCCTGCTGGGGACGACGAGCCCGCCGCCGACCCTGGGTGGCGCTCGCCTCGGCCCGGCTGTGCTTGTGAGGATGACTATGTTCTCCGGCGCCGCCGCGTCGCCGTTGTCGCGCACCTCGTGCCGGCTGGGTGGCCTTGGCCGCGGGCTGCCGAAACGGCGCAACCTCGCCGGTGAGTGCGTGCACCGCCGCGGAGTCGGCCACGACCTGTTGCGGCGTGACGGCAATCCCGGCTTTGCGTAACAGCAGCTGGGTCTCCCTGCGCTGCTCGGGCAGCACCACGGTGACCACGTCACCGGCGCTGCCAGCCCGCGCCGTGCGACCGGACCGGTGCAGGTATGCCTTGTGCTCCGCGGGGGGATCCACGTGCACCACCAGCTCGACGTCGTCGACGTGTACGCCACGCGCGGCGATGTCGGTGGCTACCAGTACGCGGGTCTGGCCCGCGGTGAACGCCGCGAGGTTACGCTCACGCGCGGGCTGAGACAGGTTGCCGTGCAGGTCGACTGCCGGCACGCCGGATGCGGTGAGCTGCCTCGCGAGCTTGCGAGCCTGGTGCTTGGTCCGCATGAAAAGAATGCGCCGCCCGGCGCCGGACGCCAGCCGATGCACGAGTTCCTTTTTGGCCTCGACTCCGGCGACGTGGAACACGTGGTGGGTCATCGCCGCCGGCGGCGCGCTGACCTCATCGACGGAGCGCGATACGGGGTTGCGCAGGAAACGCTTGACCAGCTTGTCCACGCCGTTGTCGAGGGTCGCGGAGAACAGCAGCCGCTGACCGCCGGCCGGCGTCGACGCCAGGATGCGGGTGACGCCGGGCAGAAAGCCGAGGTCGGCCATGTGGTCGGCCTCGTCGAGCACGCTGATCTCGACGCCGTCGAGGCTGATCAGGCGCTGTTTCATCAGGTCTTCGAGCCGGCCGGGGCACGCCACCACGATGTCCACGCCGCCCCTGAGCGCGGCCTCCTGGCGGGTTTGCGAAACGCCACCGAAGATCGTGGTGACTTTCAGCCCGTAGGGCCCAGCCAGCGGTTCGAGTGCCTCGCAGATCTGGGTGGCCAGTTCGCGCGTCGGCGCGAGCACCAGACCTGACGGGCGCGACGGGCGTCGCTTGCCGTCCGCAAGCCGGGTCACCAGTGGAATCGAAAATGCCAGGGTTTTTCCGCTGCCGGTCTTGCCGCGGCCGAGTACGTCGCGGCCGGAGAGGGTGTCGGGCAGCGTGCTGACCTGAATCGGAAAAGGCGTGCTGACACCACGGGCGGCGAGCACCCTGACAAGTGGTTTGGGCACGCCGAGGTCAGCAAAGGATGTCGTCATGTGTTGAGTGCCTTTCGGGCATCGGTTGTGCGAGCTGCCGCGACGGAGACGTCAAGCGGCGCTGGCGCACACGGTGGCGAGATTGCCGGTCGGCAAAATCGATCGCCGCAAGAAGAGCTTGTGCGGGTGCACTGATCGCCGGAATCGGCGGATCGGGCCGCAACCTTTCGGTCTACGGCCGGCGCCTGGGCGACGGATAAAGCGTTCCACGACGTATTGGCGTCATTCCTCGTGACACCAACGTTCGGCGCAACCATACCTCACGGCGTGGATCTGCCGTCGGCCGAGCCCCGGCCCGGCGGACATGTCAGCGAAAGTTCTTGTTCCTCAATGCTTCTTGCCATGCAGCGAGACTTCGACCGCAGAGCTGTGGTCTGCCTTGGCCCGCTTGTCGGCACGCTTCTCTTTCAGAGACTTACCGGATTTCTTCGACATCGTTTGCCGAGGAGACTTGTCAGCCATTGTTAGCCCCTTCACATTGGGGCCATTTTCGGTCCCGGTTAACAGAGCCTACGCCCACGATCAGGATTCGGCACTCATCGTTTCGGTGCTAGCGGCCCCGGCGTCGCAGATGCCCGGCGTGGATCCGTAACCGGTCCGCGCCGTCGCCTGCGCTGATACCAAGCAGCCCAGCGACACTCGTGTCGTCGTCCGGCGCAGCGGCGGCCATCATCGTGCTGTGTGCATGATCAGTGTCGGCGTTCGGGGAGACGACCAGAAGGACGACGTTGCTGCGGTTGACGCCAAGCACTTCCAGCGTGTGTGCCGGCTGGTTTTGGAAGCCGTCCAGTCGCACCAGGCCACCGCCTGTCGCGAATTTCACTGGCGCTTTGGGCCATTCATCGAGGTTGTAGAGCACCCGGCCGATGGCGCCGAGTCGCACCGACAGCACGGCAAGCAGGTCCGGAAGCTCGGCGGTGAGCTCATTACTGCGCGGCCACCAGGCGCCGTCGACGTAGCCGCTCGGACGCGCCTTCGGCTTCAACCGCAGCCGCGGTGTCTGGTACGGGGGCACCGGGTGCCGATCGCCTGGAGTTGGGCGCATTTGTAGCGTCATGGCGACGCTCCTGCCTCGGCCGCGAACCGGCCAATCATTCGAATCGACGACGACGCGGCTAGCGCCGCGCGCGAGATACCGTCGACTCCCTCACCCTACGCGCTCGACGGGAACTTTCCTAGGATGCGGAGAACTCACGCAGGCTGGCGGCCAGCGCCACCGGTACGCGGGCCTTGATCCGGGTGCCGTCGCTGTTGTGCTCGGTCTGCTGCACCCGGCCGTCAGCATGCACACGCGACACCAAATCGCCACGGTCGTAAGGGATCACCACGTCGACGGCGGTATCGGTGGGGGCGGCGAGCTCGGCCATCCGCCGGCGTAGCGCGCCGATGCCCTCGCCCGTGCGCGCGGACACCAACAGCGCGCCCGGCAGTGCACGTCGCAGCTTGGCCAGCGCCAAATCGCTTGCGGCGTCGACCTTGTTGACCACGATCAGCTCCGGCGCGGGGTCGCCGTGATGATCGGCGATCACCTCGGAGATCACCTGGCGCACCGCGTTGATCTGAGCCAGCGGGTTGACGTCGGAGCCGTCGACGACATGGACCAGCAGGTCGGCGTCGACGACCTCTTCCAGCGTCGAGCGGAACGCCTCGACCAGCTGGGTGGGCAGATGACGCACGAAGCCGACGGTGTCGCTGACCACGAAGGGCCGTCCGTCGTCGAATTCGCCGCGCCGGGTGGTGGGCTCCAGGGTGGCGAACAGCGCGTCCTGCACCAGCACCCCGGCGCCGGTGAGCGCGTTGAGCAGGCTGGACTTGCCGGCGTTGGTGTAGCCGACGATCGCGATGGACGGCACGTCGCTGTGCAGCCGGCGGCTGCGCTGGGTGTCGCGGACCTGCTTCATCGCCTTGATGTCGCGGCGCAGCTTGGACATTCGTTCGCGGATGCGGCGCCGGTCGGTTTCGATCTTGGTCTCACCGGGGCCACGCAGACCGACGCCGCCGCCGCTGCCGCCGGCGCGCCCACCGGCCTGCCGCGACATCGACTCACCCCAGCCACGCAGCCGGGGCAGCATGTATTCCATCTGCGCCAATGACACCTGGGCTTTGCCTTCGCGACTGGTGGCGTGCTGGGCGAAGATGTCGAGGATCAGCGCGGTGCGGTCGACGACCTTGACCCGCACGGCCTTTTCCAGCGCGGTCAGCTGCGCCGGGGACAGCTCGCCGTCGCAGATCACGGTGTCGGCGCCGGTGGCCAGCACCACCTCGCGCAGCTCCTGGGCCTTGCCCGAGCCGATGTAGGTCGAGGCGTCAGGTTTGTCGCGGCGCTGGATCATGCCTTCAAGCACCTGGGAGCCGGCGGTCTCGGCCAGCGCGGCGAGTTCGGCGAGGCTGGCCTCGGCGTCGGCGGCGCTGCCTTCGGTCCACACGCCGACGAGCACGACCCGCTCGAGACGTAGTTGCCGGTACTCGACCTCGGAGATGTCGGCGAGTTCGGTGGACAGCCCGGCGACGCGGCGCAGCGCCGAGCGGTCGTCGAGCGCCAATTCGCCGGTGCTGGGCGTGAGTTCGGGAAATTCAGTCATAGGCAATTACGATGGTGCCCGCTGCGACGGCGGCGCGCATCCGAATTAACGCTGCTCGGCACGCCACCATTCCTCGCTGAGTTCGCCGCGGGCCACCAGCACCGACGGCCCGCGCAGGTAGCTGGTGCCCTCGGTGATGGTGACGACGACCTCGCCGCCGGGCACCCGCACGGTGAGTGTGCCGGTGGTCGCGCCGGTGAACGCCAGCGCGGCGACGGCAGCGGCGACGGTTCCGGTGCCGCAGGACCGGGTTTCGCCGACGCCCCGCTCGTGTACCCGCATGGAGACCGCACCCTCGTGCGGCGCGGTCAGGATTTCCACGTTCACCCCGTCGGGAAACTGCTCGCGGTCGAACGAGACCGGCGCGGCGACGTCCAGGGCGGCCAGGTCCTCGTCGGTCAGGTCGGCGTCCACGCACGCCAGGTGCGGGTTGCCGACGTCGATCGCCAACCCTGCGAACGGCCGGCCGGCGACGATCGCCTCGCCGACCCCGAGCTCGTTGGTCTTGCCCATGTCGACGGTGACGTCGGCGTAGGCCGGGCCGACGTGGTGCATGCTCACGAGCCGCGGGCCGGCCAGTGATCCGACGACGAACTCGTCGCGCGACTCCATACCGCTGGCCCGCAGGTAGTGCGCGAACACCCGGACGCCGTTGCCGCACATCTGAGCAACCGACCCGTCGGCGTTGCGGTAGTCCATGTACCAGTCGCCGGGGCCGACCCCGTCGGGCAGCCGATCGAGCACCCCGGCCGCCAGGACGGCGCCGGCGGTGGTGACGCGCAGCACGCCGTCGGCGCCCAGTCCGCGGCGCCGGTCGCACAAGGCGGCGACGGCCGCCGGGGTCAGCGGCAGCTCGGCGTGCATGTCGGGCAACAGCACGAAATCGTTCTGCGTGCCGTGGCCCTTGGCGAAATTCACCAGCTCAGGATACGTGCCGCCAGGCCCGTACCGCGTCGTCGACGGTGCAGGCGGCCGCGTCGAGCCAGTGGATGCGGTGGTCCCGGCGAAACCACGAGCGCTGCCGTCGCACATAGCGGCGGGTGGCAATAAACGTGGGCTCCCGGGCGGCGTCGCCGGTGCCGCCCGCGTCGAGGTCGGCGACCACCTGGGCGTAGCCCAACGCCCGGGAGGCGGTCACGCCGTCGCGCAGCCCGCGGCCCAGCAACCCGACGACCTCGTCGACCAGGCCGGACGCGAACATCGCGTCGGTGCGCCGGGCCAGCCGCTCATCGAGAAGCTTTGTGTCGCAATCTAATCCGACGATTGCAGTGTCCCATCGGGGTGTCCCGATGTCCGGCGCCGACGCCGCGAAGGGCTGCCCGGTGAGCTCCACCACCTCCAGCGCCCGCACGATGCGGCGACCGTCCGACGGCAGGATCGACGCCGCCGCAGCCGGATCGCGGCGGGCCAGCTCGGCGTGCAATCCGGCGGGGCCTTCTTCGGCCAGCCGCCGCTCCCATTTGGCCCGCACCGCCGGATCGGTCGCCGGGAACGTCCAGTCGTCGAGCAACGACTGGACGTACAGCATCGACCCGCCGACGATGACCGGCACCGCTGAGCGGGCCGCGATCTCCTCGACGTCGGCGGCGGCCGCCTGCTGATAGCGGGCGACGGACGCGGTTTCGGTGACGTCGAGGACGTCGAGCTGGTGGTGCGGGACGCCGCGGCGTTGCGCCACAGGCAGTTTCGCGGTGCCGATGTCCATCCCGCGGTAGAGCTGCATCGCGTCGGCGTTCACGATCTCACCGCCGAGCTGCTCGGCGACGTCGAGCGCCAACTGCGACTTGCCGGTGCCGGTCGGCCCGACGATCGCCAGCGGCCTCACGGCTGCCAGACGCCGGCGAAGTAGCCCACCCCGTAGGGCGCTCCGCGGTAGAGCTCCTTGGCCGATCGCGGCGCCGGCTCGGCGAGCCCCGCCAGCACCTGGAACGCCACCCGGCCGACGGCCCGGTCGGGCAGCTGGGCCAGCGCGGCGAGGTCGCCGGTGGCCAGCGCCTCGTCGAGCCCACGCTGGACGTCGACGTCTTCGGGGTGGTGGCCGCCGGGCGCGGCGGGGGTCAGGGTATTGGCGCCATCGGCGAGGACAAGCACGCCGATCGGGTCGGCGTGCTGCTCCAGCTCGGCCCGCAGTTGGCGCCCGCAGGCCCGTGCCGCTTCGGCGCCGAGGCCGGCGGCGTAGACCCGCACTTGCGCGCGCGCGTCGGGCTGGGCCTGCCCGCGCACCCAGCCGGTGAACAACGCGCACAGCGGCAGTTCGGTTGGTGTGCCCTGCGCTTCGGGTGAGAGTCGCACCGGCACGTCGACGCCGAAACCTGCGAACGTGCCCACGCTGTCCGGTCCGAAGACGACTTCCGCCCCGCCAACGCCGACCGCGACCCACTGCGGGGGCAGCGCAGCTGCTGCCGCGATCACGGCAGTCCGAACGTCGGCGACCTCGTCGGCGGCCGTCCCGGCCAGCTGGGGAACCAGCACCGGCGCCGACGGGACGATCGCAATGGCGCCCAGCACGCTAGCGCCCCAGGGGCGCCGTGGGCTCGGGCGTGCTCGGCACGTCGCGGCCGGTGCCGGCGGCGATGGTGGCGGCCTCGCCGCGGGCCAACGCCACCGTCGCGACGATGACCATGGCGACGGCCGCGGTCAGCACGAAGCCTTCGGCGCCGTCGATCCGCAGCGACTCGCCGAGCACGGTGACACCGAGCGCCGAGGCCACAACGGGCTTGGCCACGGTGATCGTCGGCAACGAGGCGGTCAGCGCGCCCGCCCGAAACGCCGACTGCTGAAAGATCATCCCGGCCAGCGCAGCCGGTATCCAGGCGTAGAACTCCGGCGCCCGCAGCACCGCCCCGAAGCCGCCTTCGAGCACCTCGACGACTCCCTTGGTCAGCACCGCGAACAGCGCCAGCGACGAACCCGCCACCACTGCCAGCAGCACCGCCGACGCAGGACCGCCCGACCAGATCCGCGCTCCCAGCACGCACAACACCAAAGCCGGGCCCATCACGATGGCCACCACAATCCAGGTTTCCAGCGACGCCCGCGACTGGCCGGCGGTCGGGTCCCCGACGAGGACGACCACGGCCAGCGCCACCGCCAGCAACGCCGCCCACGTCCATTCCCAGCGCGTCACCCGGTGATGGGTAAACCGCGCGTAGATCGGCAGGGCGAACAGCAGCGCCGTCACCTGCAAAGACGTCACCAACATGACCGACGCCAGCGCCAGCGCCCCGGCCTGCAGCGCGTAGTTGGCGACGGCGCCCGCACCGCCCAACCACCATCGGGGATCGCGCAACGACATGCCGAACAGCTCGAGGTGGCCGACCTGTTTGTCGGTGATCTCCTGTGCGGAGCGCTGACGAATGACATCCCCGAACGCAGATGCCAGCGCGGCGCACAGCGCGATCAGCGCTGCAAGATCGGTTCTCCACATTGCTGCCACTCTATTGCGCCGAGCCAAGCGGGGTACCGGCCGTGCCCGCCCCCACCGGTCGGTAAGCGCTCCCCGTCGCGGTCGGCTGCGAATCGCCGCCCGCCATCGTCGCTGCCTCCCCGCGGGCCAGCGCGACCGTCGCGACGACCACCACAAGCACCGACGCCGCCAGGGCAAGCATCTCCGGGCCGTCGGCGTCCAACGTCTCGCCGAGCAGCGTGACCCCGAGTACCGAAGCCACCGCCGGCTCGACCACCGTCATCGTCGGCAATGAGGCGGTCAAGGCGCTGGCCCGAAACGACGACTGCTGAAACACCGTGCCGATCAACGCGACCGCGACCCAGGCGTACAGCTCCGGCGCGCGCAACAGGGTCCCGAAGCCGTCCGGCAAGACGTCGACGACGCCCTTGGTCAGCACCGCGAACAACGCCCACGACGACGCGGACACCAGTGCCAGCAGCACCGCGGCGACCGGGCCGGCCCAGATCCGCGCCGCCAGCACACACAGCACCAGCGCGGGGCCCAGTACCGCGGCCGCCACGGCCCAACTTCCCAACGAGGCCCGCTGGTAGCCCGCCGCCGGGTCCCCGACGGTGACGAAGACGGCGACTGCGCCGGCCAGCAGAACCGCCCACATCCACTCCCGCCGCGTCACCGGTTGACCGGTCAGCCGCGCGTTGACCGGAAGCGCGAACAGCAGCGCGGTCACCTGCAGTGCCTGCACCAGCACCACCGATCCCAGGCCCAGTGCCACGGCCTGCAGACCGAAACTGGCGGCGGCCGCCACGCCGCCCACCCACCACCGGGTGTCGCGCAACGACATGCGGAACAGCTCGAGGTGGCCGACGGGTTCGTCGGTGATCTCCTGCGCGGAGCGCTGACGGATCACGTCCCCGATCCCGGAGATCAGCGCTGCGAGAAGCGCGAGCACCGCCGCGATATCGACGTACGTGATGGGTGGACCCCCTCGCGGTGTGCGGGTTGCTGTTGTCTGCCAGTGTCACAAAAGGTTGCCGGAACTGGGGTGCATTCGCGGCCCGGGCGTGTCGTCTGACTGAAATCCGTTGTGCGCCTTGATAACTACGCGGGTTGTTGCTCGGGTGCTGTGGCTGCAGCCTCGCTGTAGGCCAGTGCAACGGTGGCCGCCGCCATCACCACGACCGCTGCTGCCAGCGCGACGAACGCGGCCCCGCCGGTGTGCAGCGTCTCGCCGAGCACGACGACGCCGAGCACGGCCCCCGTGACCGGTTCGGTGACCGTCATCGTCGGCAGCGACGCCGTCAGTGCGCCCGCCCGGAACGCCGACTGCTGCCAGCTGGTGCCGGCCAGGGCGACCAGCCCCAAGGCGTAGAGCTCGGGTGTGCGCAGCAGCTCGCCGACGCCGTGCGGAATCTGGCCGACGACGCCCTTGGTGAGCACCGCGAACAGGCCCCACAGCGAACCCGACACCACCGCCAGCAGGACCGCCGCCACCCGGCCACCGATCATTCGGGCGCCGATCACACAGGCCACCAGCGCCGGCCCCAGCACGGCGGCCACCCACGCCCAGGTCTCCCACGTCGCCCGCGACTGCCCGGCCTGTGGGTTGCCGACCGTGACGATCACCGCCACTCCCGCTGCCAGCAGCGCCGCCCACACCCACTCCCAGCGAGTCACCGCGCGACGGGACAGCCGTGCGCTGACCAGCAGCGCGAACGGCAGGGAGCTGACCAGCAGCGCCTGCACCAACAGCACCGAGCCCAGACCCAGGGCGGCCGCCTGCAAAGCGAAGCCGCCCGCGGATATCAGGCTGCCAAGCCACCAGCGCCGATCGCGCAGCAGCTTGGCGAACAGGCCGATGTTGCCGACGGGTTCGTCGGTGACCTCGTGCGCCGAGCGCTGATGAAGGACATCGCCGATTGCGATGAACAGCGCCGCACCCAGGGCAAGCAGACTGGCGATATCCGCGTCTGCCATGGGTCTCTCCTCGTCGATATCCGGTCACGGTGGCGGGTAGATACCCACTGTCACATGGCGTCCTAGCCAAGGTTGGCAACAAAAAGGTGGCGGCGCGCCGCCCGCCGAGCTGCTTCAATACTGGTGGGGAACCCTGGGGATGTCTCCGGGAGGCATGGCAGGCGGCGCCGCAATGCGCGGCAGGTGCGCGGGATGAACCCGCGCGAAGGGTAGGTGACGGTGTAGATGGCTGACGAGTCCCGCAGCAACGAATCCAGGCCGGTGCCCCGGCCCGGGCCGCGTCCCGGCCCTCGACCCACCCCCCACCCCGTGATAGCGCCGCTGGCCACCGATCCACGCCGGTTCGGCCGCGTCGACCCCGACGGCACCGTGTGGCTGATCAGCTCCTCCGGTGAGCGGGTGATCGGTTCCTGGCAGGCGGGTGACCCGGAGGCCGCATTCGCCCACTTCGGCCGGCGATTCGACGACCTGAGCACCGAGGTCGCGCTGATGGAGGAGCGACTGGCGTCGGGCACCGGCGATGCCCGCAAGATCAAAGCCCACGCCGCGGCGCTGGCCGAGACGTTGCCGACGGCAAGCGTGCTTGGTGACGTCGACGCGCTGGCCGCCCGGCTGGCCGCCATCGCCGAACACGCCGACGCGGTTGCCGCCGCGGAACGCGCCCGGCGCGAGGAGCACCGCGCCGCCCAGACCGCCCGCAAGGAGGAGCTCGCCGCCGAAGCCGAGGAGCTGGCCGCCAACTCGACGCAATGGAAAGCCGCCGGGGACCGGCTGCGCGCGATTCTCGACGAGTGGAAGACGATCGGCGGGCTGGACCGCAAAACCGACGACGCGCTGTGGAAGCGCTATTCGGCGGCTCGGGAAACGTTCAACCGGCGGCGCGGATCGCATTTCGCCGAGCTGGACCGGGAGCGCGCGGGCGCCCGCGAGGTCAAAGAGCGGCTGTGCGAGCGGGCCGAAGAGCTGTCCGAGTCCACCGAGTGGAGCGCCACCAGCGCCGAGTTCCGCAAACTGCTCACCGAGTGGAAGGGCGCGGGCAGGGCGCCCCGCGACGTCGACGACGCGCTGTGGCATCGCTTCAAAGCCGCCCAGGACACGTTCTTCAAGGCGCGCAACGCCGCGACGGCCGAACGGGACGCCGAGTTGCGGGCCAACGCCGCCGCCAAAGAGGCGCTGCTGGCGGAGG
Organism: Mycobacterium celatum; assembly: GCF_002101595.1. Classification (GTDB taxonomy): domain Bacteria; phylum Actinomycetota; class Actinomycetes; order Mycobacteriales; family Mycobacteriaceae; genus Mycobacterium; species Mycobacterium celatum. The sequence goes on along the minus strand of NZ_LQOM01000048.1, from coordinate 46,632 downwards.
CGGAAAAGATCGACACCAGCAATCTGGAGGCCGCCCGGGCGGCGCTGCGGACGATCGCGGAGAAGTGGGATGCGATCGGCAAAGTGCCGCGGGAGCGCTCGGCGGAACTGGAGCGACGGCTGCGCGCTGTCGAGAAGAAGGTGCGTGAGGCCGGCGAGTCGGACTGGGCCGATCCGCAGGCGCAGGCCCGCGCCGAGCAGTTCAAGGCCCGCGCCGAGCAGTTCGAGCGCCAGGCCGCCAAAGCCGAGGCCGCTGGGCGCGACAAGGAAGCCCAGGAAGCCAAAGCCAACGCCGAACAGTGGCGGCAGTGGGCCGAAGCGGCAGCCGAGGCGCTGAAGTCCTAGGCGCTACTCGGTCTCCTCGTCGTCGAGGGTTTCCAGCAGCGTCCGGGATTGCTTTTGTGCCGCGGCGCGGCGGCGCTGCTCTTCGGCGGCGAGTTGCACGATCGTGCGTGACCACACCACCCGGGTCCAGTGAAACGTCAACGCCATCACGGTGATCCACGCCACGATCAGGCCGATGCCCGGACCGGGATGCCCCGCCGCCACCGTCTGCCGAGACCACACCGCCAGGAGGCCGACACCGCTGGCCAGCGCGGAGCCGGCCAGCGCCACCCAGGCCAGCGCCCAGCGCCGGGTCAGCAGCGCCAGCATCGAAAAGCCGACACCGAACACCAGCGTGAGCCAGGTGAATACCCGCGACGGCAGCGCCACCGCGGCGTCAGCGGAGCCGTGACTGCCGAACAGCACGTCCCAGCCGCGCACGTCGCCGGTGTGCGGCAGGATGAACGACGCCAGCAGGACGAAGACCAGGATTGATACCACCAAAGCCCTTGCGCCCGGCTCGATTTCGCGGGCGATGCGGCGTTCGGCCGCCTCGATGTCGCCGCGGAACGCGTCGAAGTCGCCGTTGTTCTTGGCGTTCATCGTCGCACCGCAGGCATTCCCAAACTTACTCCGCGCGGGGCGCTTTCGTGAGCGTCGCCGGCGCGGGTGCGGCGGTGGTTCAGGATCTGGCCGTCGGCGATCAGGTGATGCGGCGCGGCGTCGGTGACCACTGTGGTGACGATATCGCCCGGACGCACCTGGTTGGCGCCGGGCGCGAAGTGCACTAGCCGGCCGTCGCGGGCGCGTCCGCTCATCCGTGCGGTGCGGGCGTCCTTGCGGCCCTCGCCGGTGGCGACCAGCAGCTCGACGGTGCGCCCGATCTGGGCGCGGTTCTCCTTGAGCGAGATCTTCTCCTGCAGCGCGACCAGTCGCTCGTAACGTTCCTGCACAACGGCTTTGGGCAGCTGTCCGTCGAGTTCGGCGGCCGGGGTGCCGGGGCGCTTGGAGTACTGGAAGGTGAACGCGGCGGAGAACCGGGCCTGCTTTACGACGTCGAGCGTGGCGGCGAAGTCCTCCTCGGTCTCGCCGGGAAAGCCGACGATCAGGTCGGTGGTGATCGCGGCGTGCGGCATGGCCGCCCGGACCCGGTCGATGATGCCGAGGTAGCGCTCCGCGCGGTACGACCGGCGCATGGCTCGCAGGATGCGGTCCGAACCGGATTGCAGCGGCATGTGCAGGGCCGGGCAGACGTTCGGGGTTTCCGCCATCGCCTCGATGACGTCGTTGGTGAACTCGGCCGGATGCGGTGAGGTGAACCGCACCCGTTCCAACCCGTCGACGCGTCCGCACTCGCGCAGCAGCTCGGCAAACGCACCCCGGTTACGCGGCAGGGCCGGGTCGGCGAACGAGACGCCGTAGGCGTTGACGTTCTGGCCCAGCAGGGTGATCTCCAGCACACCGTCGGCGACCAAGGACCGGATTTCGGCCAGGATGTCGGCCGGGCTGCGGTCGACCTCCTTGCCGCGCAGCGACGGCACGATGCAGAACGTGCAGCTGTTGTTGCATCCTACTGAGATGGAAACCCAAGCGGCATAAGCAGATTCGCGCGCGGTGGGCAGATTCGACGGGAACTCCTGCAGCGCCTCGGCGATCTCCACCTGCGCGACGCGGTTGTGCCGCGCCCGGTCCAGCAGCGTGGGCAGCGAGCCGATGTTGTGGGTGCCGAAGACGACGTCCACCCACGGCGCCTTGCGCAATACGGTGTCGCGGTCCTTTTGCGCCAGGCAGCCGCCCACCGCGATCTGCATGTCCGGGTTGGTCCGCTTGCGCGGCGCCAGGTGGCTGAGGTTGCCGTAGAGCTTGTTGTCGGCGTTCTCCCGCACCGCGCAGGTGTTGAAGACGACGACGTCGGCGTCGGCGCCGTCGGGCGCGCGCTGGTAGCCGGCCGCCTCCAGCAGCCCGGCCAGCCGCTCGGAATCGTGCACGTTCATCTGGCAGCCGTAGGTGCGGACCTGGTAGGTCCGGCCTGCTAGCGCCGTCGAAGTCACGGGGCCATGGTACGGCGACCAGTAAGGTCACAGCGCATGGAGGCCACCGGGCCGATGATCTCGTTGCGCGGGGTCAACAAGTATTTCGGCGGTCAGCATGTGCTCTCGGACATCGACCTCGACGTCGGTCGCGGCCAGGTGGTCGTGGTGCTGGGGCCGTCCGGGTCCGGCAAGTCGACCCTGTGCCGCGTCATCAACCGGCTGGAGACCGTCGACTCCGGCACCATCGTGATCGACGGCGTCGAGCTGCCCCCCGAAGGTCGCGCGCTGGCCCGGCTGCGCTCCGAGGTGGGCATGGTGTTCCAGTCGTTCAACCTGTTCGCGCACAAGACGGTGCTGCAGAACGTGATGCTGGCGCCGATGAAGGTGCGCAAGCTGTCCAAGGCCGAGGCCCGCGACACTGCGATGGCGCTGCTGGAGCGCGTCGGCGTGGCCGACCAGGCCGGCAAGCACCCCGCGCAGCTGTCGGGTGGTCAGCAGCAGCGGGTGGCGATCGCGCGGTCGCTGGTGATGAACCCCAAGGTGATGCTGTTCGACGAGCCGACCAGCGCGCTGGATCCGGAGATGATCAGCGAGGTGCTGGCAGTGATGACTTCGCTGGCCGCCGACGGTATGACGATGCTGGTCGTCACCCACGAGATGGGTTTTGCGCGGCACGCCGCCGACCGCGTCGTGTTCATGGCGGACGGGGCGATCCTGGAGGACGGCGAACCGGCTGCCTTTTTCGAGCACCCGCAGACGACCCGTGCGAGAGACTTCCTCGGGAAGATCCTCAACCACTAGAAGGTCACCATGCTGCGGCTTGTCGTCATTGCGCTCGCGGTGGTGGCGCTGGCCGCAGGGTGCGGTGGTGGCAACGGCGGCAAGATCGTCGTCGGCGTGAAGTTCGACCAGCCCGGGCTGGGGATGAAGAACCCCGACGGCACGATGAGCGGGTTCGATGTCGACGTGGCGCGCTACGTCGCTCGCCAACTCGGCTACTCGACGGGCGACATCGTGTGGGTCGAGGCCCCGGCCAGGCAACGCGAGATGCTGATCCGCAATGGCCAGGTCGACTACGTCGTCGCCAACTATTCGATCACCGATGCTCGCAAGAAAAAGGTCAGCTTCGCTGGGCCGTATCTGATCGCCGGACAGAGCTTGCTGGTGCGCGCCGGCGAAGCCGGCATCACCGGTCCACAGTCGCTGCAGCGCAACAAGAAGCTGTGCTCGGTCGCGGGTTCCACAGCGGCGCAGCTGATCAGGGACCGGTATCCCGGTGTTCAGTTGCAGCGCTACGACACTTATTCGGCCTGCATCGAAGCGCTGAAGAACGGTGCGGTCGACGCGGTGAGCACCGACGACGTGATCTTGGCCGGCTACGCCGCGCAGAACCCTGGCGCCTTCAAGCTTGTCGGGAAGCCGTTCTCCACCGAGAAGTACGGAATCGGGTTGAAGAAGGACAACACGGCGCTGCGCAACAAGATCGACGACGCGATCGAGAAGATGGAGCGCGACGGGTCGTGGAAAGCGGCCTTCGAGAAGAACTTTGGGGCGTCCGGTCTTGCGATACCGAAACCACCCAGGGTCGATCGGTACTGACCGTGTTCAACGAGTATCGCGAGCAGATCTTCACGGCGTTCGGGGTCACTGTGGAATTGAGTCTGCTGTCGGCTGTCGGCGCACTGATACTCGGGACGACGCTGGCCGCCATGCGGCTCGCGCCGGTGCCGGTACTGAACTGCATCGGCGCTGTGTACGTCAACCTGGTCCGCAACACCCCGCTGACGCTGATCATCCTGTTCTGCTCGTTCGGGCTGTCCCAGACCCTCGGTGTAACGCTGGCCGATTCGGCGTCGCCGACGTCGATCGACGACAGCAATTTCCGGTTGGCGGTACTCGGATTCACCGTGTACACCGCATCGTTCGTGTGCGAGTCGGTGCGTTCCGGGGTTATTGCGGTGCCGTTGGGCCAGGCCGAAGCGGCGCGATCGCTGGGGTTGACGTTCGGCCAGAATCTGCGAATCATTTTGTTGCCACAGGCTTTTCGTGCGGTCATCGTCCCACTGGGGTCGGTGCTGATCGCATTGACCAAGAACACGACGATCGCCTCGGCGATCGGGGTCGGCGAGGCGGCGCTGCTGATGAAATCGATGATCGAGAACACCGCCGCGCTGATCAGCGTGGGCGCCATCTTCGCGATCGGGTTCGTCGTCCTGACGCTCCCGCTGGGACTGCTGTTCGGTTGGCTGGGCCGACGGTGGGCGGTGGGGCGGTGACGGGCGCGTCGGTGCTGTTCGATGCACCCGGCCCGCGCGGACGGCTCCGCAACCGGATCGCGTCAGCTGTCACGGTTGCTGTTGGGGCGCTGCTGGTTTGGCTGGTGTATTCGCGGCTGGACGCCAAGGGGCAGTTCGACGCCGAGAAGTGGACACCGTTCCTCACCGCTAACCTCTGGAAAACGTATGTGCTGCCAGGGGTTCGGGGCACGCTGACGGCGGCGGGCTGGTCGATCGTGCTCGCACTTGGCCTCGGCGTCGTGCTCGGCGTGGGCCGGTTGTCGACGCTCGCGGCGATCCGGTGGCCGTGCGCGGTCGTGGTGGAGTTCTTCCGCGCCATTCCGGTGCTGATCCTGATGATCTTCGCCTACTTTTGCTACGCAGCTTACGACGTCGTTCCGGGCCGGCAACTGGCGCTCGCCGGCGTGGTCACCGGCTTGACGCTGTACAACGGCGCGGTGATCGCCGAGACCGTGCGCGCCGGGGTGAACACGCTGCCGCGCGGCCAGTCGGAGGCTGCGGCGGCGCTCGGTTTGCGCTGGACCCAGACCATGCGTCTGGTCCTACTCCCCCAGGCAATCACTGCGATGCTGCCGGTGCTGGTGTCGCAACTGGTGGTGGTCCTCAAGGACACCGCGATCGGGTACCAGATCACGTTCGTCGAGATGGTGCGCCAGGGGACCGTGGTGGGCTCGCAATACGGCAATTTCCTTCCCGCACTTGTGGTTATCGCCGCATTGATGATCGCGGTGAACATGGCACTGTCGGGTGTCGCATTCGCAATCGAACAACGCCTGCGCCGCACCCGCCGGCCGCCGCTGGAGGCGGCGACCATCGAGCCGGAGGGTGCGCCGGGTGCTCCGGTGGTGCAGGCGGCAGGCTAGAGCGGTCAGGCCGCGGAGTGAATCAAGTCTGGGCAGACTTCTCGTCGGCGCGCGCCGCGAGCCAGCCCTCGTAGTCCCAGTGCTTCGCGTGCTCCCGCGAATGCGTCAGCGCCTCGATGCGCTGGAACCGCTCGACATAGTCGCGCACCGCGAGGTTCACCGCTTCCTCCTTGCTGTGCACGCCAGCGATCCGCATAACCGCGGCCAGCACTTCGCCATCGAGGTCGATCTGTATCACCGACACGACCACCTCCCATGCTGGTGATGTACGCGTCAAGCAAGCATATATAGCCAACGTGGGAGACCGGGCGGACACCAACCCGGGTGTTCTTCACCGATGCCAACAAAGTGGCCAGCGAAGTACTTATCGGCCGCGCCTGAGGACGTTCGATTGCGAAGAATCCACTTGTGACGCATGCAAGTTGAGACTGCGTACGTCCGCCCCGGCCGCCAGCAATTTGCTCGGCGTCAAGCCAAACATGTCGTGGAAGGTGTCAGTGAAGTGCGACGGACTAGCGAAGCCCGCATCCATGGCGGCACTAGTGAGGTCTCGAAGTTCGAGGTACAACAACGCAGCACGGAGCATCCTCGCCCACATCCGATATCTGCGGAAACTTGTCCCCGTTTCCAAGCGAAACAGGTGCAGGAACCGAGAGACGGACAGCCCGGTTTCCACGGCGAGCGCGCTCGCGGAGAATGGCGGATTCGTCTGCTCTTGCAGTCGTTGCATCGCTGCGAAAATGCGCACATCTGCGGGGTGATCGCCCCAGACCCGCTCCGAGGTCAGGGCCGTCTACGGCGGATTCGGTATCGCAATGGGCACCGCGCTTCTCGTCGCCTTGTCCGATGCGCACCTTCGGCCCGGAGTCCTGGTGACCGTCGGATCCGCACTCGCCGGAATGGCAGCGGGACGTATCCTGTCACGCTTGGTCGATGCTTCTACGCCACTGTTTCCCGTGTGGCTCTACTTTCTTCTCGAGATCACCTGTGCGAATGCATCTTTTGTCGCAGCGATCATCGGCTGATGGTTTGTGCAGCAACGTCTTCGAGCACGAGTGCCGAACTAGACCCGGCGGCGCTCCCGTTCGGCGGCCAACTCCGTGCTCACCACGTCGTAGGCCATGTTCTGGCCGTAACCACGGCGCGCCAGCATCGCCACTAGCCTGCGGCTGACCCGTGCATCGTCGTCGTTGTTCAGCTGCTCACGACGCAGCCGGGCCCGCACCAGCTGCTCGGCCCGCTCCCGCTCGGCGGCGGGTTTGATGCCGTCGAGCACCGCGGTGATCACGTCATTGTCGACGCCCTTGGTGCGGAGCTCAGCGGCCAACGCCCGCTTGCCTTTTCCCGCGTTTACCCGTCGCGAGTGCACCCATTGTTCGGCGAAGTCGACGTCGTCGACCAGGCCGACGGCGGCCAGCCGGTCCAGTACCCGAGCGCTGACGTCGTCGGGGTATCCGCGTTTGGCCAGCTGGCCTTCGAGTTCGGCGCGGGTGCGCGACCGCGCGGTGAGCAGGCGCAGGCATAGCGCCCGCGCCTGCTCCTCGCGGGCCGGCGCCCCGTCAGAAGTCGACGGGGGCGGGCAGGACTTCGTCATCGGTAACCACGGCGCCAATGCCGAGCTTTTCCTTGATCTTCTTCTCGATCTCGAGGGCCACGTCGGTGTTTTCCATCAGGAAGTTTCGGGCGTTCTCCTTGCCCTGACCGAGCTGCTCCCCCTCGTAGGTGAACCAGGAGCCGGACTTTCGGATGAAGCCTTGATCCACACCCATGTCGATCAGCGAACCTTCGCGGCTGATGCCCTTCCCATAGAGGATGTCAAACTCCGCCTGTTTGAAGGGGGGCGAGCAGTTGTGCACGACAACCCCTTCCGCGACAAGGTTATGGAGTTCCTCGACCTCGAGGTCGAACGTCCGTACTCGCCGCGTTGGCAGCACTTCCCGGATCACCGAGTACCGGAGTTCTTCCGCCAGCACATCATGCAAAAACTTGTCATCCAAAGCATCCGCGAGCGCCTGCACACGGTCCCTGCGGAGACGGCTGGCACCGAGGACCTGCTTCATACCGCCACGAGGATCCCCAGCACCTTCACCGATCATGGCCGCGGCCTCTTGCGCGGTTACACCGCGTTCACCAAGGTAGTTGATCACGGCATCGGCCGTCTCCGCCGACAGATATGTCGCCTGTGATCCACGCCGCCGTCCCTGCATGGCTTCCGGAATGGCCTTTGTAAGAGCCATACCACGCGGCCCCCACATGGGAACTGCCTCGGCGAAAGCTGCGACGTTCTCCATACCTGCGATCCGGACTTCGAACACTTGGCGCTTGCTCTGGACTCGTCGCCCGTTGACGATGCTAGGCCGCCTCTGAGTCGGGTCGTAATCTCGAACAGTGCTCACGATTCCGAACCGCAGTAGCAGCCAATGAATCTGGTGCGCAAGCTGTTCAGAGGTCGTCGTGTAACCGACTCGAATCGCTCCGGTCTGTTCCCAGCTCACCCAGCCGTCACTTTCGAACAGGCCGAAGAGCAGATTCCCAGCGATATCGGCGGCTATATCCTTCTCGAAGAACCAGTTCGGAATTGTCTTCTCCCATGCGAGCTTCCCGTAGATACCGGCCTGCCGACAAAGCTCTAGGACACCGTTGCGTTCGCCGGGCCGATGAGCGATCGCAAGTGATATACGCCCCTGCGGATGGGCCGCACAACCGAGCGTCGCAGCGATTCGCGCCACGTCGTCAATGAGTGCCTGCTGAACATTGATGAAGTTGACTGGAGTCTTAACTCCCACGTAGCCATCCCCGATCAGATAGCCGAGCAGCCGTGCATGGTCCGCCGAAATTGGCGCACCGTCACCGAATCCATCGAAACGCCGCGGTTGCGCCACCCGGTCTCCCTTGCGGAGCTCCCCGGCCTGACGCCAGCCGTACTCTGTCAGCACCTTGTGATCGGGTGTCGCCCACACGGTTGTGCCACCGGCGATCCGTAACCCGATCACATCCTGCGTTCCCTGGTCGAACCAGGACACCACGGGCCGCGCGTGCAGCGTTCCATCCTTGGCCGCAGACACGACGTGGATCTGCTTGCGGCCGTCTACAACATCTTCGATTCGATGCGTCGTACCGGTGACAGGATCGAAGATCCGAGTGCCTTCGGCGAGGCACTTGTTCTTTACCACCTTGACCCGAGTGCGATTACCGACCGCGTCGGTGCCGTCCTTGAGGGTCTCAATTCGCCTGACGTCCAGGCGAACTGAAGCGTAGAACTTCAAAGCCTTTCCGCCCGTTGTTGTTTCGGGCGAGCCGAACATCACACCGATTTTTTCTCGTAGCTGGTTGATGAAGATCGCCGTAGTTCCCGAATTGTTCAGCGCGCCAGTCATTTTCCGCAGCGCCTGGCTCATCAGTCGGGCTTGCAGTCCGACGTGGCTGTCGCCCATCTCGCCTTCGATCTCGGCACGAGGCACCAGTGCGGCCACCGAGTCGATGACCAGGATGTCCAGCGCGCCGGAGCGGACCAGCATGTCGGCGATCTCCAACGCCTGCTCACCGGTGTCGGGCTGGCTGACCAGCAGCGAGTCGGTGTCCACGCCGAGCTTCTTGGCGTACTCGGGGTCCAGCGCATGCTCGGCGTCGATGAACGCCGCGATGCCACCGGCGGCCTGGGCATTGGCCACCGCGTGCAGGGCGACGGTGGTCTTACCCGAGGATTCCGGGCCGTAGATCTCGATGATCCGGCCGCGGGGCAGGCCGCCGAGACCCAGGGCAACGTCCAGTGCAATCGACCCGGTCGGGATGACCGAGATCGGCTGACGTACCTCGTCGCCGAGGCGCATCACCGAACCTTTGCCATAATTCTTCTCGATCTGAGCCATCGCCAGCTCGAGAGCCTTCTCGCGGTCAGGGACCTGTGCCATGTGCTTCTCCTGTAGTCGGTGTTCGGTTGACCGGTATCGGTCAATTGGCCATGACGCTAGAGAAGGGCACCGACAAGACGGCCTGACCAGCGTCGCAGCGTTCGAACAAGCCCCAGAGTAACGAACGTGTGTTCGAGAGCAAGGAGGCGCGCCGAATGCGCGTCAGGCGTCGGCTTCCGACGGCGGGGGTGCCGCGCGGCGCACGATGTCATTGAGGCTGTCGCGCAGCGCTTGCCACACCGTGACCAGACTGAAAGCAGCCGGCAGCTCACCCGGAATCGCACCCGGCTCGTCGAGCTGGTCACCAAGCGCGGCGACGGCAGCGCGGGCCAGCTCGACCAGCGCCGGGTCGGTGACCTCGAGCGTGAGCCGGTCGTCGGCAACGCGGATGGTCATGGCGCGACGCCCCTCCTCCGCAGGCCCGTGCTCGGCCGGCGGCGCCTCCCGAAGGACGTCGAGGACGGCCGCGCGGACCCTCGACAAGTCCCCTACCCGCTCGGCGAGGACTTGCGCGCCAAGCCCGTCGGGCGCGTCGAGCAATCCGAGCAGGATGTGCTCGGTCCCGATGTACGGGTGATCCAACGCGAGGGCCTCGCGCAGCGAGTTCTCCAACGTGCCCTTGCCGCGCGGCGTGAACGGGATGTGCCCGCTGGCCTGCTCAGTGCCGGCACCGACCCGGTCGATGACCGCTCGGCGAACCGAATCCGCCGAAACGCCTAACGCGGCCAGCGCATGTGCAGCCACCGTGTCGGGACGGGCCAGCAACCCCAGCAGGAAATGTTCGGTGCCGATGTGGTCGTGTTGCAGTTCGCGTGCCGCCTCCTGGGCGAGAACAACTGCGCGACGTGCCGCATCGGTGAATCGCTCGAACATTCACCCATCATGCCCATGCCGGGCATAAAGGGTTGCGGATCAGACCACGACCGACTTAGGCATGACCGTGGGCTTGAAGCCGTAACGCGGCGCGCCGAAGCCGAAGCCGCCGCGACCGGCCGAGGCCACCGCCGGCATCCCGGCCGGAACGGTGGCTACCGGGGCGGCTTCTTCTGCCGCAGCCGTCCACCCGGTGCCCGCCAGCGTTGGCGAACCGGTGCCTGCCGGCGTCGCCGCCGACCAACTGGCCGGCACCGACAACCTGCCGACCGAGGAAGCCTGACCCAGTCCCGCCGACACCGGCGCCCCGGCCAAGCCGGCCGATACCGGCGCCGCACCGAAACCGGCCGAGGCCGCCGGCGCGGCCGCCGCGGGTGGCGCCATACCCGCTGCGCCGCCGACAGGACCGAGTCCCGCACCCTCGGCATTTGCCAGGCCGACCCCGGCCGAGATGCCGGCGAACATGTTCCACGCCGCGATGTTGCCGGCCACCTGCGAGTAGGTCTGGATCGAGTTCCAGATTCCGATGTTCTGCGTCGAGTTGATGAAATCAGAAAAGAAGCCGCCCGGCGAAGCGGCCGATGCCTGCAGCGGGGAGGCCAGCCCTCCCACCGCGCTGGGTAACGTGGAGACCAGCTGCGACAGGCCGGACTGTGTGCCCGCGCCCGAGACCGCGGCAGCCTGGCCGGCCAGCCCTGCCGGGTTCGTGTTCGGGGTCGGGGCCGTCAGCGGTTGAAGCATTCCAGCGCTGGCCGAGGCTGCCGCGTAGCCGTACATCGCGGCCGCGTCTTGGGCCCACATTTCGGCGTAGTGGGCCTCGGTGGCCATGATCGCCGGCGTGTTCTGCCCCAGAAAGTTGGTCGCGACCAGTGCCGCCCACTGAGCGCGGTTGGCCGCGATCACCGGCGGAGGCACCGTCATCGCGAAGGCCGCTTCGAAGGCGGCTGCCGACGCCATCGCCTGGCCGGCCGCGTGCTCTGCGGCCGCCGCTGTGGAACTCATCCACGCGACATAGGGCGCCGCGGCGGCGGCCATCGACGCCGACGCCCGGCCCAGCCACTGTCCGCCGGTCAGCCCGGTGATCACCGCCTGATACGACGACGCCGCAGAACCCAATTCGGCGGCCAGGCTGTTCCATGCGGCCGCGGCGGCCATCATCGGCCCCGCCCCCGCGCCAGCGTACATCCGTGCGGAGTTGATCTCAGGGGGCAATGCTGCAAAATCCATCTGTTCAATCCCATTCTTTGACAAGCGATTTGGTTGTCGGCAAGCGCTAGACGACTGCCGGCTTGGGCATCACGGTCGGCTTGACGCCGTAGCGGGGCGCCCCGAAGCCGAAGCCGCCACGCTCGGCCGACGCCACCGCCGGCATCCCGGCCGGCATGGTGGCCACTGGCGTGCCTTGTGGGGCGGGTGCGGTCCAGCCGGCCCCCGCCACCGTCGCCGGGGCAGGGCCGGCCGCCGCCGCGGCTTCCCCGGCCCAACTCGGCGGCACCGACATGGCGCCGACCGAGGAGGCCCGGCCCGCAGCCGCCAGCACCGGCGCAGCACCGACGCCGGCCGGAGCCGGCGACCCGACCGCTCCTGCCGCCGGTGCACCGACGCCCGAAGCGGCGGCCCCGGCACCTGACGCCTCGGGGGAACTCAGTGCCCCGGGAGCGAGGAAGCCGGAGCTGCCCAGCTGCAGCAGGTCCGACGCCGCGGAGCCGAAATTGCCCACCTGCATGGCCCCGAGAATGGCGCCGTTGCTCGCCGCAGCGGGCAGGAGCCCGTACTGACCCTCCCCGGTGAAAAAGCCGAGAATCCCCGAACCCGGTGCGGCCGCCGCGGCCGCGTTGGCGGCCTCCGTGGCACCGTACGAACCGGCGCTCGTCGCCAGGGTGTTCACGAACATCTCGTGGATCGCTTGGGCTTGTGCGCTGACGGACTGGTAGAGCGTGCCGTATGCCGCGAACTGCGTCGCCTGCAGCGCCGACACCTCATCGGCCGCGGCGGGGATCACGCCCGTGGTCGGGGCCGCAGCAGACGCGTTCTGGGCGGCGACCCCCGAGCCGATACCTTCCAGTTTGCCCGCGGCAGCGGTCAGCGCTTCGGGCGCGGTCGTCACGAAAGACATGACTTCTTCTCACTCATAGCTGCACCCGCCGACATGAGAGCCGTGAACATGTGATGGATCGCGGCCGCCTGCGCGCTGACCTCCTGATACGTCGCGCCGTGCACGGCGAATTGCGTTGCGGTCAGGGCCGACACCTCGTCGGCGGCGGCCGGAATCAGCCTGGTTGTCGGGACGGCGGCGGCCGCGTTCCCAGCGGCCAGTGCCGAGCCGATCCCCTGCAAATTGACAGCCGCCGCTGCCAGGGTTTTCGGCTGAATAGTTGCCAAAGGCATAACGCTCCTCCTCAATGATGTTGGGTACCAACCCGATTCAGAGGTTAGGCCGCGCTAGCAGGCGATTGTGACAGCGGAGTTAACCGATACGGGTTCTTGACGGAAGGGATGCCAATCCTTACGGATTTTTAACGGGTGCCGGCAAGCCCTCACCACTGCTCGCGGGGAACGTCGAAGTCGACGCACAGTGCCCGCCACACGTCGCGCGGGTCCACCCCGTCCTCGATCGCCTGCGCGGCGGTGCGCCCGCCGAACCCGCTCAGCACATGATCGGTCAGCACCGAGGCGCCGTAGGCGGCGCCGAATCGCAAGGTGACCCGCTCGTGAAACTCCGTCAGCCGCACCCGCTACAAATTACCCAGCGAGCGCTTGGCGACACACCTGCACCGGATCGGCAACCTCGGCAATGCTGGCCGCGGCCCGTCGGGCGGCCTCGCGGTAGCCGGGCGTCGACAACACCTCACCGACCGCGGCGACCAGCGCCTCGGCGGTCAGCGGCCGGATCAGTTTCCCGCTGCCCTGCCGCGCCACCCGATTGGCCATCTCCCACTGGTCGCCGCCACCGGGGACCACCACCAGCGGCACGCCGGCGAGCAGCGTCTTGGCCACCATCCCGTGCCCGCCGCCGCACACCACCAGGTCGGCGTGTGCCAGCAGCGCGTCCTGGCGTCCGAGCCCGACGACGGCCCAGTCCGGCACACTCAGCTCGGGGCCGTTGAGCCGCGACACCACCACCCGCGCGTCCGCGGGCAGGCCCGCTCCGGGCACCAGGCAGTCCAGCGCGGTTTGCGCCATCCCGCGCGTCCCCGTCAACGCCGTCGACGGTGCCACCACCACGACCGGCCCGGATCCGGGCGGGATCGGCAGCACCTGGTCGGTCGGCTCGAAGTGCAGCGGCCCGACCAGGACGGCTTCGGCCGGCCAGTCCGGGCGGGGCACCTCCAGCGCGGGCAGGGTGGCGATCAGCCGCCGCAGCGGTCCCGGGTCCCGGGCCGGCAGGCCGATTTCGACGCGGACCGCCGCGCGCTGCTTCAAACCGGCGCGCCAGGACCGCGCGGTCAGCGCCCGCATCACCGAATCGCGCAGCCGGCCGCGGATTCCGGTGCCCGGCGCCAGGCCGCTGCCCAACGGCGGCAGGCCCTTCGACGGCAAATACAGGGGATGCGGGTTGAGTTCGATCCACGGGATGCCCAACAGTTCGGCGGCCATCCCGCCGCAGGCCGTGATCACGTCGGACACCACCAGGTCCGGAGCCAGGTCGCGCAGCGGGCCGATGTTGAGCACGGCCATTCGCGCGGCGCGCTGGTGGATCTTGGCGCCGGCGTCGCGGTCGTCGTCGGCGTCGGTGGGGTCGAGCCCGGCCAGCTCGACGGCCTGCACGCCGGCGGCGCGGGCGGCGTCGAGCCATTCGGTTCCGGTGAGCAGTACCGGCGTGTCGCCAGCGGCAATGAGCCGTTGGCACAACGCGATCGCGGGAAACGAGTGCCCCGGGTCCGGCCCGGCGACGACGGCGACGCGCATGGACCTACCGTGCCACAGCTACGCTGGCAACCATGACCGAGCAAACCCTTGAGAACACCCGCACGGTCGAGGTCTTCCTGAACGCGCTGGCCGACGAGGACTTCGACACCGCGAACGCCGCATTGGCCGACGACCTGGTGTATCAGAACGTCGGGCTTCCGACCATCTACGGCCGGCACCGCGCAATGAAGCTGTTCCGGCGGATGGAGGGCCGAGCCGGCTTCGACGTGAAGATCCACCGGATCGCCGCCGACGGCGCTGCGGTGCTGACCGAGCGCACCGATGCGCTGACCTTCGGGCCATTGCGGCTGCAGTTCTGGGTCTGCGGCGTGTTCGAAGTGCACGACGGCCAAATCACCCTCTGGCGCGACTACTTCGACTTCTTCGACATGTTCAAGGCGACGGCGCGCGGCCTGGCCGCGTTGGTGGTCCCGTCGCTGCGGGCATCTTTCTAAGGACACCGATGAGCGACAACCGGCCGGGCGTCATCCAGTACATCCGGTACTGCTACGGGCATCCGCTGCCCGACTCGATGCGGGACTGGGTTCGCAACGACCTGGCCGGCAAGGGCGCCACCGTCCGGATGATGGTTCGGGTCGCGGTCCCGGCGGTGTTGGTGCTCGCCCCGTTCTGGCTGATCCCGACGACGCTGGACGTCCACCTGGGCATGACGCTGCCGATTCTGATCCCGTTCGTGTACTTCTCGCATGCGCTGAACAAGGTGTGGCGCCGCCACATGCTGCGGATGCACGGCCTGGACCCGGATCTGGTCGACGAGCGCCGCCGGGAACGCGACGCCGACATGCACCGGCGCTATGCCGAGCGCTTCGGCCCTCGCCCCGATTCAGCCGAGTACCGCAGCCACGACGTCTAAGCTCGCGGCAGCCCGCCGAGTTCGTCGAAGGCCTGCGCCCAACCGAGCAGCCGATCCGTCGCACCCACCAGCTCGTCGCGATAACGCTGCTGTGACATCGGCGTCGTCACACCGGAGTCGCCGTTCGCCGCGGACACCAATTGCGCTGCGGCGGTGACCATTTCGTTGTACTGGCGCACCCCAGTGCTCAACTGCGTGGTGAACGCGTTGATCGTCGGCACCAAATGGGATCGGGACTGCGGAGCGGACTGCACCGCCCGCTCCATCGACACCACCTCCGCCGCGGTGGCCGCCATGGCTGCGGCGGTCCGGTTGGCCGCGGCAGTGAGATCCCGAATCTCGGCCACCGGCAACATGTTTCCGCGTTCCATCACACCCAGCAGCGAAAACAGTCCGCGTTCGGACGCGCCGAGCGCGAACATCGCGGGTCGCGCCGCCGAACCCGGTGGCGGCAGCCGGCGGCTACTCGCTGGCCGCTGGGTCGGTACCGGCACCGACCGCAGCCACCGGTAGCGCAGCAGCAACAGCGTCGCCGGAATCGCCGCACCCACCGCAATCGAGCCGGTGATGACCAGCAGCAGCGCGAACCATCCCCAGGCCGCCAGCAACACCGTCACCACCGCCCAGAACACGCATGCGCCGGCGAAGATCAGCCCCCACCGCAACGCGCGACGGCGTCGGCGCAGCAGCCGGGCTCGAGGATCGGTGGCGGCGTTGATCTTTCGCGCCACCAAGTCGGACAGGTCGGTGGCGACATCGAACCAATGCTGCAAGACCGAGCGCCACGACCCGGCGGCGCTCTGACCCGATTTCACCGCCATCGCTACTGCTGACCGAGGGGTTTCTCGGCCGCAGCGGCGTCGGCGGCGGTCGCCGGAGTGGCCGGTGTGGCCGCATTGCCGGAACCACCGGCCGGCAGCGCCTCACCTCGCATCGACGCGCGGATCTGCTCCAGCCGCGAGTGCCCGGCCATCTGCACGCTGGCCTGCTCGACCTCGAGCATGCGGCCCTGAACCGAGTTCTGCGCCAATTCGGCCTCGCCCATCGCATTGGCGTAGCGGCGTTCGATCTTGTCGCGCACCTCGTCGAGGCTCGGCGTGTTGCCCGGGGCGGCCAGCTCGCTCATCGACCGCAGCGACGCGCTGACCTGCTCCTGCATCTTGGCCTGCTCGAGCTGGCTGAGCAGCTTGGTGCGCTCGGCGATCTTCTGCTGGAGCACCATCGCGTTCTGCTCGACGGCCTTCTTGGCTTGCGCCGCGGCCTGCAGCGCCTGGTCATGTAAGCCCTTGAGGTCTTCGACGCTCTGCTCGGCGGTCACGAGCTGGGCCGCGAACGCCTCGGCGGCGTTGTTGTACTCGGTGGCCTTCGTGGTGTCTCCGGCGGCCGTGGCCTGGTCCGCCAACGTCAGCGCCTGGCGCACATTGACCTGAAGCTTTTCGATGTCGGCCAGCTGCCGGTTCAACCGCATCTCGAGCTGACGCTGGTTGCCGATCACCTGCGCAGCCTGCTGCGTCAGCGCCTGATGGGTGCGCTGGGCTTCCTCGATGGCCTGCTGGATCTGCACCTTGGGGTCGGCGTGCTCATCGATCTTGGCGTTGAACAACGCCATGAGGTACTTCCACCCTTTGACGAACGGATTGGCCATAAGTGAGCTCCGCCTTCGGATTGATGGACTACTGCCGCCAATTTATCGGGTCTGCGTCGATCGCCGCACCCTTGTTGAGCGTGCGTCAGGCAATAGCCAGCGAGACCACCGGCGGGATAACGACCTTGGTGTCGGGATCGATGTTGGCCGCGCTGAGCGCGGAGGCCTTGGCGGGCTCCTGACGAGCCAGCTGCTCGCCGGCGTCGACCAGCAGCTCCGAGAGCGAGACGTCCAGGGCGTCGCAGATCGCGTTCAGCAGCTCGCTGGACGCCTCCTTGCGGCCCCGCTCCACCTCGGACAGGTATCCGAGGCTGACGCGTGCCGCGTCGGACACCTCACGAAGGGTGCGGCCTTGCGAAGTCCGGGCCCGGCGCAGCACGTCGCCGATGACCTCTCGCAGCAGTGACGGCATTGTGCTCCCCTCGGTCCGGCTTGACAGTGGTCAACTAGGTCAACGCCACCGGGCCGCGGATTGGTTCCCCATCTACGGGGCCGTTGATCGTCCGCGAACGTCCCGCACCGCGGATGCGACGTAGTCCACACCGGTGACCACGGTCAGCACGATGGCCGCCGCCATCACCACCGACGCCGTCACATGCCACGATCCGGACAGCGGCAGCACGAATAGCCCGATCGCGATCGCCTGCACCAGGGTTTTGAGCTTGCCGCCCCGGCTGGCCGGAATCACGCCGCGACGCAGCACGGCGAACCGCAACGTGGTGATACCGACCTCGCGGACCAGGATCAGCACGGTGACCCACCACGGCAGGTCGCCGAGCATCGACAGCCCGATCAGCGCCGCGCCGATCAACGTCTTGTCCGCAATCGGGTCGGCCAACGCGCCGAATTCGGTGACCATCCCGTAGTTGCGGGCCAGCGCGCCGTCGAACCGATCGGTGACCACGGCCACCACAAAAATCACGAAAGCCACGATGCGACTTGGGGTTTGGTGCCCGTCGCCGGCGAACAGCGCCAGCAGGAAGATCGGAACCAGCACCAATCGCAGTAGCGTCAGCATGTTCGCAAGATTGGTGACGCGGACACGCCGGACCAGCGGACCGGTTTGAGGCTGTCCCGACACGGCCATCAGAATATCGGTTGATCAGCCGAAGGGCCGAAACCGATACTCTGCAACCCGTGAACGCAGTGGGCGATCCGCAGGCCCAACGGGCGGTGGTTCGTCGCGCGCGAACCTCCGACGTCCCTGCGATCAAGCGGCTCGTGGACACCTATGCCGGCAAGATCTTGCTGGAAAAGAACCTGGTGACGCTGTATGAGTCCGTTCAGGAGTTCTGGGTGGCCGAGCACGAGGGCGAGGTCGTCGGCTGCGGGGCGTTGCACGTGCTGTGGTCCGATCTCGGCGAGGTGCGCACTGTCGCCGTCGACCCCGCCATGACCGGCCGCGGCATCGGGCATGCCATCGTCGACCGGCTGCTCGACGTGGCGCGCGACCTCGAGCTGAAGCGGCTGTTCGTATTGACCTTCGAGACCGAGTTCTTCGGCAAGCACGGCTTCACCGAAATCGAGGGCACCCCGGTGACCGCCGAAGTCTTCGAGGAGATGTGCCGCTCCTACGACATCGGTGTCGCCGAGTTCCTCGACCTGAGCTACGTCAAACCGAACATCCTGGGCAACTCGCGCATGCTGCTGGTCCTCTGACACGTCGAACGGGCGGATGGCCGCACTCTCGCCGAACGAATACGTCAGCGCGTGAAGTCCGACGGTCGGAATTTCCCCTCGAACAGCTTGTTCTCGATCTCCTCCAGGCTCTTACCGGTGAGGTCGGGCATGCGGAAGTACACGAAGATCCACGCCGCCACGTTGAACAACGCGTAGAGCCACATCGACAGCCCGGGCCCGATCGCATTGATCAGCGACAACATCGTCAGTGTGATGAGCAGGTTGGTCGCCCACAGCGTCGCCGACTGCACGGCGGTGGCGGCCGGTCGCACCGCCAGCGGATAGGTCTCCGAGCCGGTCAGCCAGCCCATCAGCTGCAGGCCGCCGCCATTGAACAGCATGAAGGCGATCAGGCAGATCATGATGTACGGGATTACCTCGTGAACGCTGTCGCTGGTGACGAAGAGCAGGCCAAGCACGAACAGGCTCAGCGCCGCACCCGGCACCATGATGAGGGTGAGTCGGCGGCGACCCACCCGGTCGATGATGGCCAACCCGACCAGCTGGGCGATCAGGTACGCCGCCCCCAAACCCACCGACACCTGCAGAGCCACGTACCTGTACACGCCGTCGTTGGTCAATATGGTCGGCGAGTAGTAGATGATCATCTCGATGCCGCTGAGCTGGGTGAACACCGCGATGCCGCAACCCAGGACCAGGGCCGGGCGCACCCAGGCGTCGCGCAGCCCGCGCCACCCGCGGGTGCTCGCCGTGCGTTCGACGCGCGCGAGTTCGATCGCTTCGTCCAGCTCGACGTCCACGTCGTAGCCGTCGGGCCGGACACGCTCCAACACGGCTCGTGCAGCGTTTCGATGATCATGCTTGACCAGCCAGCGCGGACTTTCCGGGAGGCGCAGCAACAGCCACAGCATGATCGCGGCGGGTACGCACGCGATTCCGATCGCCCCTCGCCAGGAGATCGAGTCGAAGACCCCGCCCAGGGTAGCGATGAGGAGGCCCACCCCGATGGCGATTTGGAAGCACAGCACCAACCGTCCCCGGTAGGCAGGCGGCGAGAGCTCGGCGACGTACATCGGTGCCGTCTGCGTCGCCCCGCCGACCGCGAAGCCCAGGACCAGCCGTCCCAGCGACAGCACAGCGGAATCGGACGCGTCGGCGCACCACAGCCCGCCGACGATGAACACCACCGCCAGCATCAACAATGTGCCGCGTCGGCCGCACCGATCGGAAAGCCAGCTGCACGTCAGCGCCCCGACGACGGCGCCGAGCAAGATGCTGGCGGCGACCATCTGCTTCAAGCCCGGGGTGAGGCTGAATTCCTCGGTGAGCTGCAACAGAGCCCAGGAGATGACGCCGGTGTCGTAGCCGTAGAGCATGCCTGAGATCGCCGCGACGAGCGCGACGATGACCACCGCGCCCGTCAGTTGCGTGCCCGCCTCGGCGCCGGCTGCGCTTCGCGACGCTTCCGTGTCGGCCGGGGCAGTCTCCTTGCGCAATCCGGCCACACGAAAGAGTCGACTCCCCGCGGCCAGAGCCCCTGGCCACCATTCGCGGTCTGTCGAATCGTCAGCGGTCACCGGCAGCGCTGGTGCCCGCTGAGGACAACGTTCGGAGTGTCGTCGATGCAGAGCACGTGCGAGAGACCGGTCACGAAATGTGGGTGCGTCGGAGGTGCCATATTCCAGTTGCACTGTACTAAAACGCTATTCGGCGGGATTCACCCCGTGCGTGTGTGTTGAGCGCCACAGTCCCGGGTGTTGGCGTGAGATGTTGCCTAGTCCTCGTCCGATTCGCCGTCGTCGCCCAGCCCCCGGATGGACGCCAGCGTGGCGGCCAGCTCGTCGGGCTTGACCAGCACCTCACGCGCTTTGGAGCCTTCGCTGGGCCCGACGATGCCGCGGGTCTCCATCAGGTCCATCAGCCGGCCGGCCTTGGCGAAGCCGACCCGCAGCTTGCGCTGCAGCATCGATGTCGAGCCGAACTGGCTGGACACCACCAGCTCGACGGCCTGCAGGAACACGTCCATGTCGTCACCGATGTCGGGGTCGACGTCGGTGCGCTCGCCGGTGGGCTTGGCGGTGGTGACGCCCTCGGTGTATTCGGGTTCGGCCTGCTCCTTGCAGGCGGAGACGACAGCGTGGATCTCCTCATCGGTGATGAACGCCCCCTGCAGGCGGATCGGCTTGCCGGCGCCCATCGGCAGGAACAGTCCGTCGCCCATCCCGATCAGCTTCTCCGCGCCGGCCTGGTCGAGGATCACCCTCGAATCGGTGAGCGAGGACGTCGCGAACGCCAGCCGCGACGGCACGTTGGTCTTGATCAGCCCGGTGACCACGTCGACCGACGGCCGCTGGGTGGCCAGCACCAGATGGATGCCCGCCGCGCGGGCCTTCTGGGTGATCCGCACGACGGCGTCCTCGACGTCGCGGGGCGCGGTCATCATCAGGTCGGCCAGCTCGTCGACAATGGCCACCACGTACGGGTAGGGCCGGTATTCGCGCTGGCTGCCCAGCGGCGCGGTGATCTCACCGGAGCGCACCTTGGCGTTGAAATCGTCGATGTGACGCACCCGCGAGGCCTGCATGTCCTGGTAGCGCTGCTCCATCTCCTCGACCAGCCAGGCCAGCGCCGCGGCGGCCTTCTTCGGCTGGGTGATGATCGGCGTGATCAGATGCGGAATGCCTTCGTACGGCGTCAGTTCCACCATCTTCGGGTCGATCAGGATCATCCTGACCTCCTCGGGCGTGGCCCGGGCCAGCAGCGAAATCAGCATCGAGTTGATGAAGCTGGACTTACCGGAGCCGGTGGAGCCGGCGACCAGCAGGTGCGGCATCTTGGCCAGGTTGGCCGAAATGAAGTCGCCCTCAATGTCTTTGCCCAGCCCGATCACCAGCGGGTGGTGGTCGCGCCGAGTCGAGGGCGCGGTGAGCACGTCGGCCAGCCGCACCATCTCGCGGTCGGTGTTGGGCACCTCGATGCCGACCGCGGACTTGCCGGGGATCGGGGCCAGCATCCGAACACTTTCGGTGGCCACCGCGTAGGCGATATTGCGTTGCAGCGCAGTGATTTTCTCCACCTTGACGCCCGGGCCCAACTCGACCTCGTAGCGCGTGACGGTGGGCCCGCGGGTGCAGCCGGTAACCGCGGCGTCGACCTTGAACTGCTGCAGCACCGACGTGATCGCGTCGACCATCGCCTCGTTGGCGGCGCTGCGCCGCTTTGGCGGGTCTCCGGCGACCAGCAGGGAAAGCGACGGCAGCGTGTAGGGCCCCTCGACCACGCGGTCGACAACCATGGTGTCCCGCTTGGCTTTACGACGGCTGCGCGAGACGGTGGGCTCGGGCACGGTCGGCGTTTCGTCGGGGGCGACGGGGTCGTTGCCGGACGGCCAGGGTTGCGACTCGTCGCCATAGCTGGACGCGTCGTCGTAGTAGCCGTCGGAAAAGTCTTCGGCCGCAACGCCTTCGGATTCAGGCTCGGTTTCGTCGAGGTAACCGTCGTCGAACATCCGGGTTGCGAACATGGCGCGCACCGTGTCGGGCACCTCGCGGATCGTGGTGCCGGTCAACAGCAGCACCCCGAACAGCGAACCGATGAACAGCAGCGGCGCGGCGATCCACACACTCAGGCCCTCCGAGAGCGGGCCGCCGATCGCGAAACCGATGAAACCCGCGGCATGCCGGCGCCCGTCCGGGGTGTCCGGCGAACCGGCCCACAAATGCCACAGGCCCAGTACCGGCAGCGCCACCATCGCCGCGCCGAGCACCAGCCGCGGCCGCGCGTCGGGATCCGGCTCGGTGCGCATCAACAGCACCGCCACCGCGGCGGTGACCACCGGCAGCACGACGACGCCCGAGCCGATGAACAGCCGCAGCACGGAGTCGATCCACGCCCCGACGGGGCGGGCGGCGTCGAACCAGCAGCTGGCCGCGATCACCACCGCCAGCCCCAGCAGCGCCAGGGCGATCCCGTCCCGGCGGTGTCCCGGGTCGATGTCGCGGGCCCGGCCGACCGACCGCGCGGCGGTGCCGGTGCCCTTGGCCAGCATCAGCCACGTCGCGCGCACGCCCCGGCCGACGGTGGCGCCCACGCCGGCGACATGCGACGGGTGGCGTCGCTTCGGCGGCTTGCGGCGCGGCGGCGCCGGGCGGGCAGGCCGGGTTGCTGACCGCGAACCGGCCTTTGACCTGCTCGTTCGGGCACGCGATCGCGCGGCGGTCTTACTAGCCATTGGTAGTCAGGGGCGCAGTACCTGCAATGCAGGCCTGGTTCCCCATCCCCCTTTCCATCCGTGCGTGCGGTTTTCCCGCACACGGCTGACCGATGATCTTCTAGACATGGTTACGCAGCCTTCGGGTAGTGGATGGTGCCACGCAAGCGGTGCAGGCCGTGTCCGTTGAACCACGCCTCAGTCCACTGATCGGCTTGTCCGGCACGCAGGTTACGGCCCCGCTTCTTAACCATCAAACGGAACAACCGACGCACCACATACCAGTCGATCTGGCGGAACTTGTTGGCGGCATTGCCGGTGCGAAAGTAGTTGCCCCAACCACGCAAAATCGGATTCAGATCCGCAATCACGTCACGGATATCGAACCCGACCCGATTTCGGCCGGTGCGGTCACGCACCTTGGCCCGTAATCGGGCCATGGCGCGCTGGGACGGCCAACGGTGCAGGTAGTAGCGGACGATCCGCTTCTGTTCCCATAGCCGCCCCGACATGCGAGCCCGGAAGTGACAGCCCAGAAAATCCCGGCCCTCCCGGCCCTCCCGCAGGTCAACCACCTTCGTTTTATCCGGATGTAGCCGCAACCCCAACGACGCCAGGATTTCCCCGATCGCCGCTAAGGCGTGCTCGGCTTGTGCCGCACTGCGGCACAACACCACACCGTCATCGGCGTAACGCACCAACTCACCCACCTGTCGGTGGGTCAGTTCGGTGTCGAGCACATGCAAGAAGATGTTGGCCAACAGCGGCGATATCACCCCGCCCTGCGGTGTGCCCGCGACCGTCCGCTCGACTACACCTTCGACCATCACCCCTGCTTGCAGCCACAAGCGCAGCAGTTTGAGCACCCGCCGATCCGAGACCCGCCTACCCACCTCGGTGAGTAAACGGTCGTGGTCGATCTCACCGAAGAAATTGGCAATATCGAACTCGACCACGAACTGGTAACCCTCGATGAACCCGGTCCGCAAGCGTTCCTTGGCCATCGTTGCCGACCGTTTCGGCCGAAACCCATACGAGCACGACAGGAAGTCCGCCTCGAAAATCGGTTCCAGCACGATCTTGGCCGCCGCCTGGACTATCCGGTCTCCCACCGTGGGAATCCCCAACGGCCGCTTACCGCCCTGTGGTTTGTCGATCTCCACCCGACGCGCAGGCGCCGGGCGATACCGACCTTCGCGAAGGTCACGCCGCAACTCACGCAGCATGCGGTCCACGCCGTAGTCCTCCACCGCGGCCACGGTGATCCGATCCACCCCGGCCGCGCCCTTGTTCTTGCACACGCCAAACCACGCCTCCCACAGGACGTCACCCCTGTAGATACGGTCATACAGGGCATGGAAACGCCGACCCTCAGACTGCTTGGCCGCAGCCCATAGCGCACGTTGCAGTTGTCGCACTTTCACCGGCGACATCACCAACGGCTCGTCGTCGGCTACGGCAAGCGATGGCCTGCCGGGGTAATTGGACCGGGCAGACCCGATCATGCCCTCACGCTTACCCGCTTCGCGCGCGTGATCAAAGCAGGGGCCCTTCCCTCCCGACGTGTCTCTCACGCCGATCAGCGGTACTACGACCCCCTCGGACTCCCGCTGCCCTCCAAGAGTTTTCACCATCGGCTTATACCCCTGGTCTTTGCCCGACGCAGGCCGAGCAGACGGGTCTCTCCTGTTCCCGACTGAACTATGTGCACGTGCCGCTCCCCGTACCCCGGAAGGACCCGCCGAGCTAACCCCGGACCAGGGCTCGACAGACATAGGCCTTCGCCGTGACATGAGCGGCTCGGCTCCTCCATTGTGACTTTGACGAGGCTGCAGGACTCGCACCTAACGGCACTACGGCCCGCGCACTTGCTCCCTCCAAAGAGGCTTTCGACACCCCGCTTAGCCCGCCGCCTCTCGACGACGAACCGGGGCCTGCTACCCGGCGCTCCGGTGCCTACCGGGACGGGACTCTCACCCGCTAGTCCAGTCCAACTTGCAGGACGCAACATGAGCCCAAGCCTAGTCGCACTGGCCTCAGATTCACCATGTGCCACACGGGTCACAGAATTGTGTCAGTTTCTGGGTTCGCCGCGTCCTGGCATCCCGAAATGACCGAATCACCAGCTCCGCAGGCGGGCGTGCCGGCCGCCAGCAGGGTTCTCTGCGCCGTCGACGCCGTCATCCCGCTCGCCGCATTGGTGGCGACCTGGAGTCAGAACGCGGCCTACTTCGGCCGCGATCGTGGTGACTGCCCTGACCGTTTGGGTGGACACGTGGGTAGGGTTGACGCCTGTCCGGTTTGCGCTCAGTTCCGGTTTGCACTCAGTGAGGAGTCATCGCATGCCCGTCGTCGTCGTCGCCACCCTGACCGTCAAGCCCGAGTCGGTCGACACCGTCCGCGAGATCCTCACGCGCGCGGTCAAAGACGTGCACGACGAGCCGGGCTGTCAGCTCTACTCGCTGCACGAATCCGGTGAAACGTTCGTGTTCGTCGAGCAGTGGGCCGATGCCGACGCGCTCAAGGCCCACAGCACTGCGCCCGCGATGGCGGCGATGTTCAAAGACGCCGGCGAGCATCTTGCCGGCGCCCCGGACATCAAGATGCTCCAGCCGGTGGTCGCCGGCGACCCGGCCAAGGGCCAGCTGCGCCCCTGATGGGCGGCCCGCTAGCAGGCAAAGTCGCGCTGATCACCGGGGCGGCCCGCGGGCAGGGCCGCGCCCACGCGCTGCGGTTGGCGTCCGACGGCGCCGACATCATCGCCGTCGACCTGTGCGCTCAGATCGCCAGCGTGCCCTACCCGCTGGCCACGGCCGACGATCTGGCCGCCACCGTCAAACTCGTCGAGGACATCGGTGCCCGCATTGTGGCCCGCCAGGGCGATGTGCGCGATCGCGACTCGCTGGCCGATGCGCTGCAGGCCGGCCTCGACGAGTTCGGACGGCTCGACATCGTGGTGGCCAACGCCGGCATCGCCCCAATGCAGGCCGGCGCCGACGGCTGGCACGACGTGATCGACGTCAACCTGACCGGCGTGCATCACACCGTCGAGGTCGCGATCCCGCCGATGGTCGCCCAGGGTGACGGCGGGTCGATCGTGTTGATCAGTTCGGCAGCCGGCCTATCCGGTATCGGCAGCGCCGACGCTGGCTCCATCGGGTATGCGGCGGCCAAGCACGGCCTGGTCGGGTTGATGCGGGTCTACGCTAATCACCTTGCACCGCATAGTATTCGGGTTAATTCGATCCATCCGGCAGGTGTCGACACGCCGATGATCAACAACGAGTTCATCCGGCAGTGGCTGGCGGACCTGGTTGCCGAAACCGGCTCACCGCCGGACATGGGCAACGCGTTGCCGGTGCAGGTACTGCCACCCGACGACGTCGCCAACGCGGTGGCTTGGCTGGTATCCGATCAAGCGCGCTACATCACCGGCATCACCTTGCCGGTCGATGCGGGCTTTTTGAACAAGCGGTAGACGATGGCCCGAAACCCAGCGGCGCAAACAGCTTTCGGCCCGATGGTGCTCGCGGCCATCGAACAGCACGAGCCGCCCGGGCAGCGGTTGGTGGATGACGACCTGGCGGCGAAGTTCCTGCCGGGCCGCATGCGATGGCTGGTCGCCGTGACACAGCCGGCGCTGGTGCGTCGTCTGCTTGTCGCCGGCATGGACCGCGGCGGACCGGGCCTCTGGTCCAATCTCGCCTGCCGCAAGCACTACATCGCCGACAAACTCGCCGAAGCGCGCGACGACATCGACGCGGTCGTCGTTCTCGGTGCCGGATTGGACACCCGCGCCTACCATCTCGCTCAGCACAGCCACATCCCGGTCTTCGAGGTCGACCAGCCGATCAACATCGCCCGCAAGGCGGCGACTGTGCGGCGGGCGCTGGGCGAACAGCCGCGCTCGGTGCGGTTGGTGCCGGTGGACTTCGAACACGACGACCTGCTCACCATGCTGGCCGAACAGGGCTATCGAACCGAGTACCGCACCTTCTTCATCTGGGAAGGCGTGACCCAGTACCTCACCGCCGACGCGGTCCGCTCCACGCTGGACGGGCTGAGGCCGGTGGCGCCGGGCAGCAGGCTGGTGTTCACCTATGTCCGGCGCGATTTCATCGACGGCGTCAACCTGTATGGCGCGCGGTCGCTTTACCGCAAGGTCCGCCAGCGACAACAGCTGTGGCGCTTCGGAATACAGCCTGAGGAGGTCGCGGCGTTCCTGGACGGGTTCGGTTGGCGGCTGGTCGAACAGATCGGCCCGGAGCAGATCGTCGAACAGTACGTCAAGCCGACCGGCCGCGACCTCACCGCGTCGCCGATCGAGTGGTCCGCCTACGCCTCACGGCGAGCAGACGCAGAGTCGCACTAAAACCGCCTCCTCGGCGCGATTCTGCGTCTGCTCGCGCAGGCTAGATCTCCAGCACCGTCGGCACGATCATCGGCTGGCGGCGATACGTCTCCCCCACCCACTTGCCGACCGTGCGGCGCACCGCCTGGGCAATCCGAACAGGATCGGTGACACGCTCGGCCAGTAGCGATTCCAGCTCCGCCTCCACCTTGCGCACAGCCGGCTCCAATGCCTTCGGGTCTTCGGAGAAACCGCGCGAATAGAGATGCGGCGGCGCCGCCGGCTGGCCGGTGCCACGCCGTACCACGACGGTGACTGCGACGAAACCCGATGACAGGATGAGCCGTTCGCCCAGCGTGATATCGCCGACGTCACCGGTGATCAGACCGTCGACGAACATCTTGCCCACCGGCACTGCGCCGGCGATGCTGGCCCGGCCGGCAACCAGGTCGACGCTGACGCCGTTTTCCGCCAACAGGATCGACTCCTCCGGCACGCCGGTGCGGGCGGCCAGCTTGGCGTTGGCGCGCAGCATCCGCCACGTGCCATGCACCGGCATGACGTTGCGCGGGCGCACTCCGTTGTAGAGGAAAAGCAGTTCGCCGGCATAGGCGTGGCCCGAAACATGCACGCGCACTTGCTGATTGGTGACAACTCGGGCGCCGATCTTGGACAGCGAGTCGATCACTCCGTAGACGGCTTCTTCGTTGCCCGGTATCAGCGACGACGACAGGATGATCAGGTCGTCCGCGCTCAGCGTGATGCTGCGATGCTCCCCGCGCGACATCCGCGACAACGCCGACATCGGCTCGCCCTGGGTGCCGGTGGTGATCAGCACCACCCGCTCGGGCGGCATCATCTCCGCGGCGCCGATGTCGAGCAGGTCGGAATCGTCCACCCGTAGAAAGCCGAGATCGCGGGCGATGCCCATGTTGCGCACCATCGATCGCCCGACGAACGACACCCGCCGGCCCAATGCCACTGCGGCGTCGCAGATCTGCTGCACGCGATCGACGTTGGAGGCGAAACACGCCACGATTACCCGGCCTTCGGCGCCGCGGATCAGCCGGTGCAGCGTCGGGCCGACCTCGCTTTCGCTGGGTCCGACACCGGGAATCTCGGCGTTGGTCGAGTCGCACAGGAACAGGTCCACGCCGTCGTCGCCGAGCCGCGACATTCCGGGCAGGTCGGTGGGGCGCCCGTCGAGCGGGAGCTGGTCGAGCTTGATGTCGCCGGTGTGCAAGACGGTTCCCGCGCCGGTGCGCACCGCGATCGCCAGCGCGTCGGGTATGGAGTGGTTGACCGCGAAGTACTCGCACTCGAACACCCCGTGGGTGCTGCGCTGGCCTTCGGAGACCTCGAAGAACACCGGCTTGAGTTGGTGCTCACGGCATTTCGCGGCGACCAGCGCCAGGGTGAACTTCGAGCCGACGACCGGAATGTCGGGCCGCAGCTTGAGCAGGAACGGGATCGCGCCGATGTGATCCTCGTGGGCGTGGGTCAGCACCAGCGCCTCGACGTCGTCGAGCCGGTCTTCGATGTGACGCAGATCCGGCAGGATCAGGTCGACGGACGGCTCGTCGTGGGTGGGGAACATCACCCCGCAGTCGATGATCAGCAGCCGGCCCAGATGCTCGAAAACCGTCATATTGCGGCCGATTTCGCTGACGCCGCCGAGCGCGGTGACCCGCAACCCGCCAGGAGTCAGGGAACCCGGCGGGGAGAGGGCTACGTCCACTTGAAGGTCACCTGGCACTCACCTCAGCACCGAGGCCGCACGCATGTCGGCCGCCAACGCGTCCACCTCCGCGCTGGTCGCCGGCATTTGCGGCAGCCGCGGGTCACCGACCTCGATGCCCTGCAAGCGCAGGCCGGCCTTCGACATCGTCACCCCGCCGAGCCGGGTTTGGGCCGCGCCGAGCGGCGCCAATGCGGCGTTGATCTTGCGGGCCGTCGCAATGTCGCCGGTATTGAACGCCGACAACATCTCTCGCAGTGGACCCGCTGCCACGTGGCTCCACACGCTAATGAAACCGACCGCTCCCATCGCCAGCCAGGGCAGGTTCAGTGCGTCGTCGCCCGAGTAGTAGACCAGTCCGGTTTCGGCGATCAGCTGCCCACCGATGTCCAGGGCGCCCTTGGCGTCTTTGACGCCGACGATGTTGGGGTGCGAAGCCAGCGCGCGGATCGTCTCGGGGGCAATCGGCACCACCGAGCGGGGCGGGACGTCGTAGAGCAGCACCGGCAACGGGGTGGCGTCGGCGACCGCCGTGAAGTGCGCGATCAACCCGCTCTGCGGCGGCTTCGAATAGTACGGCGTGACGACCAGCAGTCCGTGCGCGCCCTCGGCTGCGCATGCCTTGGCCAGGTGCACACTGTGCGCGGTGTCGTAGGTGCCGGCGCCGGCGACGACCCGGGCGCGGTCCCCGACCGCCTCCAGCACCGTCCCCAGCAGCGCGAGTTTCTCCGCGTCGGTCGTGGTCGGCGACTCACCGGTGGTGCCGGAGACCACCAGCCCGTCACAGCCCGCGTCGACGAGGTGGTTCGCCAGCCGCGCGGCCGCAGGCAGGTCCAGGGAACCGTCCGGCGTGAACGGCGTCACCATCGCGGTCAGCAGGGTGCCCAGGCGGGCGTGGACGTCGATTCCGCCGGTAGTCACGTGCCAAGGTTACCTGGCCGCCTCAAGCCTCCCGCCGATCCAATGGCCACCTCCAGCCTTCTCCGGCTGCGCCGCCTCAGGCTTCGGTGGCGAGCGGACTGGTCGCGACCTCGCTGCCGTCGGCCAGCGTGGTGATCTGAAAATCGGCGAAGACCGCGGGTGCGACATCGACGAGCTGGCGCAGGCACGCGATCGCCAGCCGCCGGATTTCCACGTCCGCGTGTTCGCTGGCCCGCATCGCGATGAAGTGCCGCCACGCGCGGTAGTTGCCGGTGACGACGATGCGGGTTTCGGTGGCGTTGGGCAGGACGGCGCGGGCGGCCTGACGGGCCTGTTTGCGCCGCAGCACAGCGTTGGGCTGGTCGGCGAACTTGGCTTCCAGTTTGGCCAGCAGTTCGGTGTAGGTGGCGCGGCTGGCGTCGGCGGCGGCAGTCAGGATCTGCTGCAGCTCGGGGTCGTTTTCCATCCCCGGCGGCACCACGACCTGCGAATTCTTCTCCGGCACGTAGCGCTGCGACAGCTGGGAGTACGAAAAGTGCCGGTGCCGGATCAGCTCGTGGGTACAGGACCGGGAGATACCGGTGATGTAGAACGTCACGCTGGCGTGCTCGAGCACCGAGAAGTGCCCGACGTCGATGATGTGCCGCAGGTAGTCGGCGTTGGTCGCGGTCTTGGGGTTGGGCTTGGACCAGCTTTGGTAGCAGGCGCGACCGGCGAACTCGAGCAGCGCCTGGCCGCCGTCGGCGTCGGTGCTCCACGGCACGTCGGGCGGCGCCAAGAACTCGGTCTTGGCGATCAATTGCACGCGCAGCGGCGCTGTCTCGGCCACGGCGCTCACCCTATCGGGCGCCTGCTACAGCGATTTCTCACCGGCAGTCCCGCCGATCGCGAAGGATGGCTGAACATGACGCCACTGCTATGGGATCAACACGCCTGCCTACCGCTGCCGCTCGACGCCGATATTTCGGAGTTGACCCGTTACCAGCGGCCGAGCGGGGCGTTCGTGTCCGTCAACGCCGGCTATGCACCGCACTCCTTCGCCGACGCGTCGGCGCTCTTGAACCATTTCCGGCATGCGATCGACGCCCACCCCGACCTCGTGTTGGCCGGCGCAGCCGAGGATGTCCCGACAATCGCCCACTCGGGCCGCATCGCGGTGGCATTCGACCTGGAAGACTCGCGGCCGCTGGAGGGCGATCTGGACAACGTGCCAGTGTTCGTCGATCTCGGTGTGCGCACGATGCTGCCCACCCGCGGGTATGGTGCCCGACGGCTCGCACTGCAGCGTCCGCACCGGCCTTGATATGTGCGAAATCTCCAGCGGCCCGGTCATTTACAGCCATTCCTGCATGCGGGCGGTGTGGGATCACCCACGCAACATCACCGACGACCAGGCCCGCGCCTGCGCGGCCACCGGGGGCGTCGTGGGCATCACCGGCGTCGGGATCTTCCTCGGCCCCAACACCCCCACCCTGGAGGCGACGACCCGCCACCTCGAATACGCCGTCGAACTGGTCGGGATAGACCACGTCGGGATCAGTACCGACTTCTCGTTCGACTACGCCGACTTCGTCATTGAACTGGACGCCAACACGCAGTTCTTCGACGACAGCTACACGCGGTGGGGTCCCATCCAATGGATGCCGCCGGAAACCTTCGCCACGATCGGCGAGCACCTCCGCGACCGCGGCTGGTCCGACGCCGACGTGGCCGCGGTGCTCGGCGGGAATTTTCAGCGGGTTGCCCGACAGGTGTGGCCTAGCTGAGCGCGCGCAGTTCGTCGGGCAGCCCGCGGCCGCCGAGGCTTGGAGTCAAGCGCGCCGCGCGACCCTCTGCACCATGCTCGCGGCGACGAGATGGCCCACGTGGACCATGCTTCTGAGGCCGCGGGCCGTCTGGCGGGGGTGCTGTAGCAAGTTGGCGGGGCGGGGCCACCCCCAGTAGCTGATCGACATGTTCTGGTCGACGCCCCAAACTGCGTGCCACCAGTACGTGGGGATGAAGAGCATCTCGCCGGGGTCGAGCTCGATGAGAGCACGGTCTGCCTGGGCCCAGGCGGGGAACTGGGTCAGGTCCGGGGAGGCGACGTTGACCCGGGAGATGTGGTTGCCAACGTACGTGAAGGGGAAGGGGTAGACGCGGGTGATCTCCCGAGGTGGGCAGAGGATCAGCTGCTTTCGGCCGCGGATCTGCGTCAGGAGGTTGTTAGCGGCGTCGTAATGGAGAGGGGTTAAGTTTTTGCCGGGGCCGAACCAGAGACTCACGGCGCCGTACTTGCCCTTGTCGACGAAGGCGGGAAAACGGACATCAGGCCAGAGCTCAGGGAGGGCGGTCTTGATGGGGAGTTGCGTGACGTAGAGCTGGCCGTCGGAGATGGTGCCGCCCGCGAGCAGATCGATGTACTCGGCGAGCTTCATCGGCGGCGATTGGTCGTTGATCCGCTTCTTCGGGTCGTAGAGGTGGACGCCCGCGTGGGCCTGGGAGGGGCGAACGGTGCGGGCGCCGACTTTCTCCTTGAGGTAGTCGTTGGTCCACTGCTCCCGCGCGGGCCAGCCCTCCATAGCGCCGCAGACGATCACCGGGCGCTGCGGGAAGAGGAAGCGCTCCTCGAACTCCCGGCGGCTCGGGCGCTCCACCCTCGGAACCTCGAACGTGCTTTCGACGTCGAACACAGCTACCTCCCGCAACAAGATGAGGTATCGGAACGGTAACGCCTACGGCTCGTTGCCGCGGCAGATTCGATTGAATTCGCCTGTCCGAGAGCAGAACAGAGCAGTTACATTAACCCTCGCGCTGCGCTCCGCTTCGATCGGCAAGTTATGCGCGCGCACCGCTACCGACGCCGAATCCAGTTGCAGCACTTGAATTCTGGATATCAAACGCCGCAAGTGTGCGCGATCGACTCTCCCGACGGGACGCTGCTCGCCAAACCCCTGTGCCGCAACGGCTATCCTGCGTGCCTGCGCCGCGGTCAGCCGGTGCCTCGACACGGCACCGACGACCCTAGCCTGTGCTTCTCTTCTGCTCGAAGGGCACCACGACGCCGGCCTCCGGCGGTTTGTCACGATCTTGGTATGCCGACTCCAGAGCGGCCGGAATCGTTTCAACCCCGCGGTAGACGTCCATCAGTTGCTCCAGGACCTTGATCCGCTGCTGATTGGCCTCGTCGACCACTCGGCGCGCTTCCTCGCGAAGACGCTCAGCCTCCTGCCTGGCCTCGGCAAGCAGCTGGTCCCGGTCCTGCTGAGCTTTTTGCATCGCGTCGTCGATCTCCGACTGCGTCTCTGCGCGCTTGGCGGCCAGTTCCGCTTCCAGTTGGCTCCTGGTTTCGGCGCACTCGGCTTCGAGGGCGCTTCGCTGCGCGGACATGTCCGCCAACAGCTCCTCGTGCTTTCGGTGCGCGGTCTCAGCCTCAGACTCGATTGTCGCGACCAGCGCCTGCACCTCGGCCTTGGCCTCGGCCTGCATCTCAGACACCTCGTCGATCGCATGCCGCAGTAGTTTTGCCATGCGCTGCGGTACCGCGTGTGGCGATGGTGAGGTCTCGTTGAGGAAGGCGACCTCTTTTCGCAACGCCGCTACTTCATCGCAAGATTCTTTCAGGCGGGCCCTTAGGGTTTCGATGTCGTCGAGCAGCAGCTGCTGCCTGGCCATCAACTCGTCGACGCACGCATCGACGGCCACCGGATCGTAGCCAACCACCACGCGAGAGAACTTGGGTTGAGATCCAGTTGTCACTGAACTTTCTCCCTTCTGAAATGCCTGGCAGAAACGGTGAAACCGCTCCAAGCCGAGTATGTCACGCGCGAACCGCGGCTGCTATCAACGCCGATAACTGTGTAGCCGGTAGCGCAGCCCGGTGCTGCTGGTGAGCCACTCCCCCGTCGCGCCGGTCCAGGTCTCGTCGAGAACCGGAGCCAGCACGTCGCCGTCGTCGCGGAGAAGGTCGATCTCGACCTCGGTGACCTCGCAGCGGGTGGCCCATGGCATTGCGAGCGCATAGATCTGCTGGCCGCCGATCACCCACGTCTCCGGCTCGGTGAGCGCTTGCTCGATGGTTTCGGCAACCTCCGCGCCGTCGGCCGCGTACCCAGGCTGGCGGGTCAGCACGACATTTCTGCGGCCCGGCAGCGGCCGGAACCGGGCGGGCAGCGACTCCCACGTCAGCCGGCCCATCACCACGGTGTGGCCCATCGTGAGTTCCTTGAAGCGGACCTGATCTTCGGGGAGCCGCCAGGGAATGCCGCCAGCACGGCCGATGATCCCCGAGGTCGACTGAGCCCAGATCAAACTCACCGTCATCGCCGACTCATACGGCGACAGGGGCTTTGATCGCCGGGTGTGGGTCGTAGTTCTTGATGACGATGTCGTCGTAGGTGTAGTCGAAAATCGAAGCCCTCTGCGCCAGAACAAGTTCCGGATACGGGCGCGGTTCGCGGCGCAACTGCTCGGTCACCTGCTCGACGTGGTTGTCGTAGATGTGGCAGTCCCCGCCGGTCCAGATGAACTCGCCCACCCCCAGGCCGGATTGCGCGGCCATCATGTGAGTCAGCAGCGCGTAGCTGGCGATGTTGAACGGCACGCCGAGAAACAGGTCGGCGCTGCGCTGGTAGAGCTGGCAGCTCAGTTTCTGATCGGCCACATAGAACTGAAAGAGCAGATGGCATGGCGGCAGCGCCATCTGCGGGATGTCGCCGACGTTCCAGGCGGACACGATGATGCGCCGTGAGTCCGGGTCGGTGCGCAGCAGCTCCAGCGCGGCACTGATCTGGTCGACGTGCTCGCCTGACGGCGTGGGCCAGGATCGCCACTGCACGCCGTAGATTGGGCCGAGATCGCCTGTGGCAGAAGCCCATTCGTCCCAGATTGTGACGCCGTGCTCGTGTAGCCAGCCGATGTTGGAGTCGCCGCGCAAGAACCACAACAGCTCGTAGACCACCGATTTGTAGTGCACCTTCTTGGTGGTGATCAGCGGAAAGCCGGCCGACAGGTCGTAGCGCATCTGGTGGCCAAACAGGCTGCGAGTGCCGGTGCCGGTGCGGTCGGATTTGGCCGTTCCCCGCTCGAGCACCAGCCGCAGTAGATCCTCGTACGGTGTGGCGATCGGCACGCCCCCAGCCTACGTCTGATGCCGGGGAGTAAAACGTAAGCCATGCCGAACATCACCGACACCGTCACAACTGCCGACGGAGACTGCACGGTCCGCCTGTATACCCCCGACGGGGAGGGTCCCTGGCCCGGCGTGGTCATGTATCCCGACGCCGGCGGGGTGCGGGACACCTTCTACGAGATGGCCGCCAAACTGGCCGGTTTCGGTTACGCCGTGCTGCTGCCCGACGTGTACTACCGCTCCGGCGACTGGAAGCCGTTCGACATGTCCACCGCGTTCAGCGACCCGAAAGAGCGTCAGCGTCTGTTCTCGATGATCGGCACCGTCACCCCGCTCAAGATGGCGATCGACGCCGAGGCGTTCTTCGACTACCTGGCCGCCCGGCCGGAGGTCAAGGGTGAGCGGTTCGGCGTGTGCGGCTACTGCATGGGTGGGCGGACCTCGCTGGTGGTGGCGGGTCGGCAGCCGGAGCGGGTCGCGGCGGCGGCGTCGTTCCACGGCGGCGGGCTGGTCACCGACAGCGCCGACAGCCCGCATCTCTTGGCCGATCAGATTCAGGCCGCCATCTACGTTGCCGGCGCGCGCAACGACGGCTCGTTCACCGCGGAGCACGCCGAGCAGCTCGACAAGGCGCTGACCGCGGCCGGCGTCGAGCACACGATCGAGACCTATCCCGCCGAGCACGGTTTCGCCGTGCCGGACAACCCGCCCTATGACGCCGACGCCGCCGAGCGGCACTGGACGGCGATGCGGGACTTCTTCGGGGCCAAGCTCTAGCCGCCGCCATGCACGTCGACGCGATGACGACCCCCGCGCCGCTGGGCCAGATCGGTGACCTTGCCCGGCGAACCCAATCCGCCGGGTTCTCCGGTCTGTTGTTCACCGAGACGGGTCGCACGGCCTACCTCAACGCGGCGGTGGCCTCGCAGGCCGCGCCCGGGCTCGAGTTGTCCACCGGGGTGGCGGTGGCGTTCCCGCGCAGTCCCTTCGTCACGGCCACCACGGCGTGGGAACTTCAGCAAGCCACCGGCGGGAAGTTCCGGCTGGGGCTGGGCACCCAGGTACGCCGTCACATCGAGCGGCGCTACGGCGCGGCGTTCGAGCGGCCCGGCCCGCGGCTGCGCGACTACGTGCTGGCGGTCAA
Organism: Mycobacterium celatum; assembly: GCF_002101595.1. Lineage (GTDB taxonomy): Bacteria > Actinomycetota > Actinomycetes > Mycobacteriales > Mycobacteriaceae > Mycobacterium > Mycobacterium celatum. The sequence continues at coordinate 10,789 of NZ_LQOM01000048.1, read as the reverse complement.
GGCGTGCTTCGCGGCGTTTCGAACCGGACGGCTTGATCACCACGGCGAGTTCTACGATCTCGACTTCATCACTCCGCAATGGAGCCCGGGCCCCATCGACGCCCCCGACCCGAAAGTGGATATCGCGGCGGTGAATCCGTGGATGCTGCGGATGGCCGGCGAAGTGGCCGACGGTGTGCACATCCATCCGATCGCCGGCCCCGGCTACCTGACCCGCCACGCGTTGCCGAGCATCGGCGAGGGAGCGGCAAAGGCCGGGCGCGCCGTGTCGGACATCGCCGTGATCGTGCCGGAGCTGACGATCGTCGGCGACAGCGATGAGGAGCGCGACAAAGAACGAGAAACCGCGCGAGCAGGCCTGGCCTTCTACGGAAGCACGCCCAATTACGCGTTCATCTGGGACGAGGCCGGCTTCGAGGGCACCACCGCGCGGATCCGGGAAAAGCAGAAGGCCGGGGATCTCGCCGGCATGGCGGCCCAGATCACCGACGAGCACCTCGCCGCGTTCGCCACCGAGTCGACCTGGGACAGCCTGGCCGATGCGCTCACCGAGAAATACGCCGGGATCGCCACCCGGCTGGTGCTCTACAACGCCCTGGGTAATCAGGAGCGGATCGAGCGCTACGGCGAGGTGGCCCGCCGGCTGCAGTGGTGACGGCGGCGGCCCCGTCTTTCACAACACGCGGTACACGTCGTATTCGACCTTCGGGCCTTCGAGCAAATGACCGCGGGCGACGAACAGGCTGTGGTTGACCCACTCGTAGCGCTCGTCGCCGGTTTCCAGTCGCGGTGCCGTGCGGAAGTACTGGTCTTCGTAGGCCGTGCTGCCGCCGCGGGCCATCACCTCGGCGACCTTGGCGTTGATCTCGAGCAGCCCGAAGTACTGCACGAACACCAGCGCGCCGTCGTCGGTCTTGAGCTGGAGACGCACGTCGAGGCGGGCATAGTTGTCCGGGCCCAGCAGAATCCAGTCGCCGCCCCCGCCGAACGCGGTGGCATTGAAGCGTTCACCGCTGGCCCCACCGCCGGTCACCTCGAAATAGGTGCGCCGCCCCAGCGGGCCCGCCCCGAAGTCGACCGGTGGCTTCAACGCTGCCCACAGCGAAAATTCATGTGCCAGTTGCAGACTCATCGTGCCTCCCGTCAGCTACGGAACGCCGACGCGTCGCCGAGCACCTGCCCGCCGTCGATCACCATGGCTTCGCCGGTGATCCAGCTCGCCGCATCGGATACCAGGAACGCCACGGCGCCCGCCACGTCGACCGGTTCGCCGATGCGGCCCAGCGCGATCGACGCCGACAGCGGGTCCTCGTGGTCCTTCCACAGCGCCTCGGCGAGCCGGGTGCGCACCACGCCCGGGCAGATGGCGTTGACCCGGACCCTCGGCGAAAGTTCCAGCGCCAGTTGCTTGGTCACGTGGATCAGCGCGGCCTTGGTCGCGTTGTACATCCCCATGTAGGGCCCGAAATGCAGACCGCCGATCGAGGCGGTGTTGACCACCGCGCCACCATGCTCGCCCATCCACGCCGTGACCACCAGCGACGTCCACAGCAGCGGCGCCCACAGGTTGACGTCGAAGGTCTTGGCGAAACGTGCGTGATCCTGCTCGATCAGCGGCCCGTAGGCGGGATTGGTTCCGGCGTTGTTGACCAGGATGTCGATGCTGCCGAACCGCTCGAGGGTGAGTTCGACGCAGCGCTGCGCGGCCTCCTCGTCGACCGCATGGGCGCCGACGCCCAACGCGTTACCGCCGACCTGTGCGGCCGCGGCGTCCGCGCTGTCCTGTTTGCGGGAAGTGAGCACGACGTTGGCGCCCGCCTCGCCCAGCCGCTGCGCGATCGCCAGCCCGATCCCGCGCGAGGCGCCGGTGACGATCGCCGTGCGGCCGGTGAAATCTTCAGTCATTAGCGCCGCTCTCCCCGCAAGCGGGAGGTGCCCCCACCTCATCGCTGCGTGTTATATCGTCGCCAGCGCGAGTCATCGTGTCTCTCCCTGCAGGCTGCGCTGGTAGCGCCGCATGCCGCGCAACCAGCGGTCGTAGTCAATCCCCTTCTGCCGGTACATGTCCAGCACTTCGGGATGCGGAAGGATCAGGAACCGCTCCTCGTCGATCGCCGCCAGCACGGCGTCGGCGACGGCGGCCGGTTCCAGCACGTCACCCGCGGCGGTGACGGCCCTCGTGGCGAGATCGCCGAGCGGGTCGCCGGACTGCTCGCCGGCGTACAGCAGCTTGGTGTTGACGCCCATCGGGCACAGACAGCTCACCCGCACTCCTTGATCGCCGTAGGTGATGTTCAGCCATTCGGCGAAGCCGACGGCGGCATGCTTGGTGACCGAGTAGGTGGCCGAACCGAGTTGGGTGAGCAGGCCGGCCGCCGAGGCGGTGCTGACGAAATAACCCTCGCCACGTTCGACCCATCCGGGCACCAGGAGTTGCGCGGCCCGGATGTGCGCTCGCACGTTGACGTCGAGGGACCGGTCCCACTCCGCGTCGCTGACGTCCAAGCCGGCCGCGCCGGTGATGCCGGCGTTCGCGAAATACAGGACGACCGGGCCGAATTCGGTTTTCGCCAGTTCGATCAGCCGCCGGATCTCGGCGGTGTCTGACACGTCAGCGCCCGCACTGATGGCCGCGCCGGACCGCGCGGCGTTGGTCTCGTCGGCCACCGCCTGCGCTGCCTCGTTATCGAGGTCGGCGACGACAACCCTTGCCCCCTCGTGTGCCAGCTTCACGGCCAGCGCGCCGCCGATGCCGCCGCCACCGCCGGTGACGATGGCAACCTTCTGGTCAACTTTCACACAGAGATCCTTTCGTCAGCAGCCTGGTGATCCAGGCGCGGGAGTCGGCCGGGTCGATCACGTCGTCGAGCTCGAACGTGGTGGCCGAGGTGAGCGCCTTGCCGTGCTGGTACGCGGCCTCGACCAGCTTGTCGAACAGCTTCTGCCGTTCGATGGGATCCGCCACGGCGGCCAGCTCCTTGGAAAACCCCAGCCGCACAGCACCTTCCAGGCCCATCCCGCCGATCTCCCCGGTCGGCCAGGCCACGGTGAACTCCGGGGCGTGAAAGGAGCCGCCGGCCATCGCCATCGCTCCCAGCCCGTAACCCTTGCGCAGGATGATCATTCCGAACGGCACGGTCAGGCGTGCGCCGTGTACGAACAGCCGGCTCATCCGCCGCACGGCGGCGTCGACTTCAACATCCGGTCCGACCATGAATCCCGGAGTGTCGCACAGCGAGATCATCGGCAGCCCAGAAGATTGGCACAAGGTCAGGAAGTCGGCGATCTTGTCGGCGGCCTCGGCGTCGATAGCCCCGCCGAGATGATGGCTGCTGTTGGCCAGCAGCCCGTACGGCATGCCTTCGACGCGGACCAGCGCGGTGACCACGCCGACGCCATAATCGGGACGCAGCTCCAGCACCGAGCCGACGTCGACAACCGATTCGATGGCGCGGTGCACGTCATAGGCCCGTAATCGGTTCTCCGGCACCACATGTCGGGTCAGCCGCGGATCGGGTGCCTCCCAGTCGTCGATGCCGCCCTGGAAGTAGGACAGGTACTGCTTGGCCAACGACACGGCGTGCGCCTCGTCGCGCGCGGCCAGGCCGACCACCCCGTTGCGCCGCTGCACGTCGATCGGCCCGATGTCCTCCGGGCGGTAAACTCCCAGCCCGCCGCCCTCGATCATCGCCGGCCCGCCCATGCCGATGTTCGCGTCCGGCGTCGCGATGATCACATCGCAGGTCCCGGCGAGCGCGGCATTGCCGGCGAAGCAGCGTCCGGAGACGATGGATACCAGGGGCACCCGTCCGCTCAGCGCGCCCAGGGCGCGGAAGGTCGGTACGTCCAGGCCTGCAACTCCTGCGACGTCAGTGTCGCCGGGCCGGCCGCCGCCGCCTTCGGCGAACAGCACCACCGGAATGCGTTTGCGCGCAGCCAGATCGAAGACACGGTCGGTTTTCGCGTGGTTGCGCATGCCCTGCGTCCCGGCGAGCACGGTGTAGTCGTAGGACAGCACCGCGGCCTCGAATCCGTTGATCCGGGCCAGCCCGGCGACCAGACCGTCTGCTGGCGTGTTGACCATCAGGTCCTCTTCGGAGCGCCGGCTGCGCTGCGCGGCGACCGCCAAAGCGCCGTACTCGACGAAACTGCCGGCATCCACCAGGTCGGCGATGTTCTCCCGGGCGGTGCGGCGATTCTGCTTGTGCCGCTTGGCAACAGCAGTCGGTCGGCCCTCGTCGAGGGTGAGCAGGTGCCGGCGACGGACCTCGTCGAGGTCGGCGCGGCTGCGGTCGAGGTCGAGTTTGGCGGCGGTCTCTGCGGTTGCGCCGGCGCCGATGCGGGTGAAAACCACCAGCGGGTCGCCGGTTCCGACGACCTGCCCCGGCGTCACCAGGTTTCGCACTGTGCGCAGCGCATCAGGCGCGGCCAGCACGTGCTGCATCTTCATGGCCTCGAGCACGACGACCTGCTGGCCCGCGCTCAATTCGGCACCGTCGGGCGCTACCTCGACGACGGTGCCGGCCAGTTGCGCGCGCAGAACCTCCTCATCTGGGTACAGCTCGAGTGGTGCGACGCGAACTTCGAAGTGGTGCGACATCGCAGCCCCGGCCAGGGCAGGCAGGTTCTCGTCGACGAATGCAGTGGTCACCACGCCTGACTGAACGCCGATGTGCGACAGCACCTCCCGCAGGAACCCGATGTTGGTGCGGATGCCCTCGATACCGAACTCCTCCAGCGCTGTCTGCGCTTTGCGCACCGCTGCGGGGAACGACGATCCGCGCACGTGGGTGATCACCTTTGCCAGCAGGGAGTCGTAGCGCGGGCTCGGTGTCGACCCGGGCCGTCCGTACGTGTCGACGCGCACTCCGGGGCCGCTCGGCGGCGAGAACACGGTGAGCGTGCCCGCCGCGGGCACGACCGACCCGTCGGTATCGATGGTCTCCATGTTGACCCGAGTCTGGATCGCGATGCCGCGCACCGCCGCAGGAGCACCGCTGACTCGTGTGCCGTCGGCGACGATGCCCGCGGGCAGCCGCAGCTGGTGAAACGACGCACCACGAGCGATTCCCAGCTGCACTGCCACCAGGTCGATCCCGGTGACCTCCTCGGTGATTGTGTGCTCCACCTGGATTCGTGGGTTCACCTCCATGAACACGAACTGCTCGCCCGCGACCAGGAATTCGACCGTCGCCAGCCCGCGATAGCCAACCCGGGCGCACAAGACCGCTGCGGCGCTGTGCAGGTCGCGACGTAGCGCCGTCGAAACTCCTTGCGCCGGTGCGATTTCGACAAGCTTCTGGTAGCGGCGCTGGATGCTGCAGTCCCGGTCGCCCAGCGCAAGGGCACGTTCCGGCGTCGCGACGATCTGCACCTCGACGTGCCGGGCGTTGTCGAACAAGGCCTCGGCGAACACCGCAGCATCGCCGAAGCCGAGTTGAGCCTCGGCGGCACACTGGCGGTACGCATCGTCGATCTGGCTGGCATCGCGGACTGTACGCATGCCGCGCCCGCCGCCCCCGGCCAGCGCTTTGATCACGACGCCGTGCGGTTGCTCGGCGAAAAATGCACGGATGTCCTCGACGCTGCTCGGCCCGTCGGTGGCCGCCAGTACCGGAATTCCCGACTCTGCTGCGGCCCGGCGTGCGGCTGACTTGTTGCCGCACAACTCGAGTGCGTCGGGCTCCGGTCCCACGAATGTGTATCCGCCCGCGGCGCAGGCGCGCGCGAATTTCGCGTTCTCGCTGAGGAACCCGTAGCCGGGGTGAATCAGCTCGGCGCCGCACTGCTTGGCGGCCGCCAGCATCGCCGCGTGATCCAGGTATGCGGCTGGGCCTGCACCGGACAAGCCGATGGCCTCGTCGGCGGCATGCACATGCGGGCTGTCGGCGTCGTCCTCGGCGTATACCGCGACGGTGGCAATATCCAATTCGGTTGCGGTGCGGATGATCCGCAGTGCGATTTCGCCGCGATTGGCGACCAGCAGGGTCATCGCAGCGCCGGACCCCACTGCACCTGTTCGCGCAGTTGGCCTTTAAGCAGTTTGCCCCCGGCGTTACGCGGCAGCGCTTCGTTGACCACGGTGACGTATTGGGGAATCTTGAAGTCGGCGAGTTGACCTCGGCAATGGTCCAGCACCGCCTGCACGTCGATCTGCTCGCCGAACAGCACGGCGCCCACCTTCTCGCCCATGACTTCGTCGGGCACTGCCAGCACGCAGGCGTCCGCGACACCGGGCGCCGACAGCAGCACCGCCTCGACCTCGACGCTGGAGACGTTCTCGCCGCCGCGGTTGATGATGTCCTTGAGCCGGTCGACGATGTGCACCCGGCCGGCGTCGTCGACCCGAACCACGTCGCCGGTGTGCAGCCAGCCGTCGACGATGGTGGCGGCAGTGGCTTCCGGCCGGTTCCAGTAGCCCGTCGCCACGTTGGCGCCGCGGGTCACCAACTCCCCCACCGCCGGGTCGTCGCCGTACGGGACAACGCCTAAGTCCACCGAGGGCACTGCGTATCCGACCGAGTCGGCGTGCTCGACGGCGTCGGCGTCGGGCAATGTCGTCATCAGCGAGGCGGTTTCGGTCATCCCGTACCCGTTGAACACCTCGGCCTGCGGGAATGCGCTCTTCACAGCCTTGACCAACGACGGCGCGATGGGCGCGCCCCCGTAGCCGACCCATCGGACGCTGGAGACATCGGCGTCTTTGAAGTCGTTGTGCCGCAACAGCAAAGCGTAGACGGCGGGGACCGTCACCATGGAGGAGATCCGCTCGGCGGGCAATATCTGTATCAGTCGGGCGAGATCCAGTGCGGGCATGATCACCGAAGCCCCACCGACGTACGCGGCGGCAAGCAGTTGCGAGTTGCAGCCGGTCACATGGAACAGCGGCACCGATATGAGGGTGCGGAACTCGTCACCGATGTCGCGTCCGAGACCCACACAGCGCACCATGTTTTCGGCGTTGGTCAGAAACGCCTCGTGGGTGGTGGGCACGCCTTTGGGCCGTCCGGTGGTGCCCGAGGTGTAGAACAGCGCCGCCACGTCGGTGAGGTCGAGCCCCTGTGCCACAAAGGGTTCGCCGTCGGGCAGCGGTGTGTCCGCGGCCAGGTCAATCCGGGCACCGGCGTCGGAGAGGATGAACGCGACCTCCGGTTCGGCCGAGCGGGTGTTCACCGGGACCGCTACCCCGCCGGCCATGACGGTGCCCCAGAACGCCAGCACCCAGTCGAGGCCGGCCGGGTAGCGCAGCGCCACGCGGTCGCCTCGGTGCAGTCCGTCCGCGCGCAGGCCGCCGGCCACCCGCGCCGCGGCGTCCCACAACTCGCGGTAGGTCAGGCGGCCTTTGCCCAGTTCGACCACGGCCTCGCTGGCCGGCCGGGTTTCGACGTGGTGGGCGAGCATGTCCAGCAGGGTGGCCGGCAGTTCGTCGTAGTGCGGGACGCCGTTGCGGTCCCGGGTCACACCCGTCGTCGGGAACGGGTTATGGCTGCGCGGAATCTCGATCACTGTCATGCCACATCACTCCATCAGCGTCGCAGCCAGGGTCCCACCCAGTTCGTAAGCCCGCTCGCGAATCGGGGCATCGATTCCGCCGACGACCTCGAGCACGTCGGCGGCTTTGGCCAAGGACAACCCGGTGGCCACCTTGTCCACCGCGTTCGTCGCGCCGACCGTGTCGTTGTTTCCGTGCACCCATAGCCCATATGGCCGGCCCGCCACGTGATCCAGGCTCGGGTAATACACCGTGTCGAAAAAGTGCTTGAGCGCCCCGGACATGTAGCCGAGGTTTGCCGTCGTGCCGAACAGGTAGCCGTCGGCGTCGAGCATGTCCGGGACGGTTCCGGCCAGCGCCGGTCGCACCACGACTTCGACTCCGTCGATTTCGGGGTCGTTGGCCCCTGCGAGCACGGCTTCGAGCAGCTCGCGCGTGGCGGGCGACGGGGTATGGTGAATCACCAAGAGTTTCTTGGTCATTCGTGCGCCTGCAGCTCGACGGCTTTCTTCATGGCTTCCCGTGCGCGGCCGCGGTCACCGGCATAGTCGTAGGCGCGGGCCAGCCGGTACCAGCGGCGCCAGTTGTCCGGGTCGTCGTGCGGTTCGTTGCGGACCGCGTCGAACAGCGCGTCGGCGGCGTCTTTGTCGATGCGGCCGGAGGGTCGCCGCGGCAGCGCGCTGACGTCGAGTTCCATCCCGTCGTCGGCGATCAGCCGGGCGAGCTTCTGGTGGGCGAAGCCGGCGCGCAGTGTCGCCACCATCGCCCACAACCCGATGACGGGCAATATCAGCAGCGCGGCGCCCAGCATGACGCCCGCGGCACGGCCCGAGCCGATCAGCAGCACAGCGGTACGGCCGAGCAGCACCAGGTACACCAGCAGCGCCACGCACATGAACGCGATCAGCAGCTGGAGACGTACGGCGCTGGTCATTGCAGGTCGAGCAGGGATTCAATTCCGACGGTCAGACCCGGGTGGTCGGCAACCCGGCGGACCGCCAACAGCACACCCGGCACGAAAGAGCTGCGGTCGATGCTGTCGTGGCGGATGGTCAACGTCTCGCCGGCGGTGCCGAACAACACTTCCTGGTGGGCCACCAAGCCCGCCAGCCGCACCGAGTGCACCGGCACGCCGTCGACGTCGGCCCCGCGGGCTCCGGGCAGGCTGGTGCTGGTGGCATCAGGGTTGGGCGGCAAGTCTTTTCGAGCCTCGGCGATGAGCTGCGCGGTGCGCGCCGCGGTGCCCGACGGGGCGTCCGCCTTGTGCGGATGGTGCAGTTCGATGACTTCGACCGACTCGTAGAATGGTGCGGCCTGTTTGGCGAAGTGCATGCACAGCACCGCCCCGATCGCGAAGTTGGGCGCGATGATCGCCGCGGTGCCCGGTTTGGCGGCCAGCCACGACCGGACCTGTTGCAGCCGTTCGTCGGTGAAGCCGGTGGTTCCGACGACCGCGTGAATCCCGTGGTCGATCAAGAACTTCAGGTTGTCCATCACGACATCGGGGTGGGTGAAGTCGATGACGACGTCGGTCTGGCTGTCGGTCAGGAGGGTCAGCGGGTCGTCGACGTCCACTTCGGCGGACAGGACCAGATCCTCGGCGGCCTGCACCGCCTGCACCATCGTCGCCCCGACTTTGCCCTTCGCCCCCAGCACTCCTACCCGCATGGGTGCAGCCTAACGGGGGTCCCCCTCGCCGCGAGCGTGCGTGTCCCCGCCAGACACGCCGCTTGGCAGCCGTGTTTAACGCACGCTCGCGGCATGTCACTGGGTAGCTGCGCTGACCGCCGATAGCCTTTGCCAGCGAGCCAGGCCCGGGTGCGCCCCCGCTTGCGCTCGTCGGACAGCAGGAAGTAGCGCTGCAGCTCGTCGGGCCACCGCGACAGCACGTCTTTGCAACGCCAGAAAGCTCCCTTCCCGCTGATCGCAATCTCAAGGCGGTCGGCGATGCCAGGATCGCCGACCGTTCCGATGAACAGCTCCATGTCCCCGTAACCCTCATCCGAGCCGATGCAGTCCACGTAAAGCCAGCGGTCCTCGTCTTCCTCGGTGTCATCCTTGTCGTGGTCAAGGCTGTCCGGCCAGCAGGTGCCCGTACGGAGGTCAATCCGGCCGCCTCCTCCCAGCAAGTCGCCTTCCAGCAATGACGCCAGCTCATCAAGATCAACCGAGAGCGGACGAAGCAGCGGCGTCGCACCTTGGCGGCTAGCTGCCAGAAGCTGGGCGGCGAGCTCCTCGTCGCCTTACCATCCGCGATGTCTAAGAGCCGCTGCACATTCCGCGGCAAGTTGATCCGCATCTTCCACGCCCTGGGCGACAGCGTCGAGTAGCCCATACCCCGCTAACTGCAAAATGTCATCGCCCAGCCGACCGCACACCAATTCGACCACAACGGACCGGTCGTGCCTGAACACCGCGCCGCGAAGAGCTTTCACTGAATCTCTATCCCATTCGCTCACACGGCGACGTTAACGGCCGCGCCGCGCTTGTCGAGTTGTCCACAGTTCGACCTTCATCCACAGCCCTTCCTTCCTGGCCCGATCGTGTCGGTGGGCGTGGGTAGTGTTTCGAATATGTGTTCGACATGCGTGGCCGATCCGCCGCAGCTGGCTGCAGCGCTCGATGCGCTGGACGCGGCGGTGGCGCGCATCCGTGAACTCAACTTCGGCACCTACGAGCCCGCGACGCGGTTGCGCGCCCTGCAACGGCTGGAAACCGCCGCCCGCCGCCAAGCCGTGGCCGGCCACGACATCATCGCCGGGCTGGCCCACGAGGACCGCTCCGACATCGGCGGGCCCGTCCACAAAGTCATCGCCGACTGGCTACGCATCAGCCCCGCCCAAGCCCGCCGCCGCCTGCACGACGCCGCACAACTGAACCCGCGCACCACCCTGACCGGCCAAACCCTGCCACCCGAACTACCCGCCACCGCGCTCATGTGGCGCGACGGCCAACTCGACACCCACCACCTACGCGTCATCCAAACCTTCATCCGCGACCTGCCCGCCGACACCCCAGCGGCCATCATCGCCAAGGCCGAAGCGTTTCTGGCCGACCAAGCCACCGAACTGCGCCCCGACCAGCTGGCCAAAGTCGCCGACCGCTACGCCATCACCATCAACCCCGACGGCAAATTCTCCGACCAGGACCGCGCCCGCGCCCGCGGCTTTAGCTGGGCACCACAACGCCGCGACGGCATGAGCATCGCCAAACTGACCGCCACCCCCGAACTGCGCGCCAACCTCGACGCCTGGTTCGCCCGCTTCGCCGCCCCCGGCATGTGCAACCCCGACGACC
>NZ_LQOM01000047.1 GCF_002101595.1 Mycobacterium celatum | reverse complement strand
GCTGTTTGGATTTCGCCGAGTTCGACGCGATACCCGCGGATCTTGACCTGCTCATCGGCGCGGCCCAGATAGTCCAGCTGGCCGTCGGGGCGCCAGCGCACCAGATCCCCGGTGCGATACATCCTCTGCCCGCCAGCCCCGAACGGACACGCCACAAACCGCGACGCCGTCAAAGGCGCGCGGCGCACGTACCCGACTCCCACACCGGTGCCGGCCACATACAACTCCCCGACGACACCCGCAGGCACCGGGCGCAACCAGCCGTCGAGCACGAACAACGCCGCACCGGGCACCGGAGACCCGATCGGCACCGCCCCCTGCCCCGGCGTCAGGGGTGCGCTGATCGCCACACACATCGTCGTCTCGGTCGGCCCGTAGGCGTTGACCATCACCCGCCCCGGCGCCCAGCGATCCACCAGCTCGGCCGGACACGCCTCACCGGCCACCACCAACGCCGTCGCCTGCAACCCGTCAGGCGATAAAACACTTACCGCAGAAGGTGTTTCGGTGAGCACACCAACCTGCTCGGCAACCAACACACTGTGGAAATCCTCGGGTGAGCCGGCCACCGACTCCGGTATCACAACCAACCGCCCGCCGTGCAGCAGCGCGCCGAAAATTTCCCACACCGACACGTCGAAAGCCAGGGAGTGACTATGCGACCACACGCCCGTCGTCGGCAGATCCGCATCCAGCGATCCGAGCAGCCCGGTGACATTGCGGTGGGTGAGCGCCACGCCCTTGGGCACACCGGTGGTGCCCGAGGTGTAGATCAGGTAGGCGATGTCATCGTGGGCCGGCGGCGGCAACGCTGTTCCGGACTGGTCCTCGATGCGGGGGTCATCGATATCGACAACCGGCAATGCAAACCCGTCGAGCCGCGACCGCAGTTCTGCGGTGGTGACAGCGGCGACGGGCGCGGCATCGTCGAGCATGAACCCGATTCGCGCCGCGGGCAGCGCCGGGTCGATCGGCAGATAGGTCGCCCCGGTCTTGAGCACCGCGAGGATCGCGACGATTGCTTCGGCCGACCGCGAAAACAGCAGGGCCACCGACTGTCCCGGGCCCGCGCCGAGGTCGGCCAGCAGGTGCGCCAACCGGTTGGCCGCCTCGTCAAGCTCCCGATACGTCCACGTACGCTTCCCACACACCAATGCCACCGCATCCGGTGTCTGCGCTACCTGAGTGGCGAACAACTCCGGAACGGACACCGGCGCAGTCGTCGGTGTGGTCAACGCCGCCCTGTTGCCCCACTCATCCAGGCGGGCGTGTTCGGGTTCGTCGAGCAGATCAATCGACGACAATGACTGGGCCGGGTCGCCGGCCATCGCCACCAATACCCGCCGCAACCGCTCGACCAGCGCCTCGATGCTGGGCGCGTCGAACACGTCGGTGCGAAACTCCACCATCCCGTTGATCCCGGCGGGCTCGCCGTCCGGGTTCCAGCGCTCAGCTAGTGAAACCACCAGATCCATGCGGGCGGACTGTGTTTCGACGGGCAGCGGCGTGACGTCCAGGTCGCCCAAGGCCAGCTCGATGGCGGCGTTGGTCTGCTGCCAGGGCAGGTTCTGCCAGGCCAACAACACCTGCACCAGCGGGTGATGGGTCAGGCTGCGGGTCGGGTTGAGCCGCTCGACCAGCACCTCGAACGGCACGTCCTGGTGCTCGTAGGCGCCCAGGCTGCGGCGGCGCACCTGGGCCAGCAATTCGGCCACAGTAGGATCGCCGGCCAGATCGACCCGGAGTACCAAGGTGTTGACGAAGAACCCGACCAGCTCGTCGAGTGCGGGGCCTCGGCGCCCGGCGATCGGGAACCCCACGGCCACATCGGAACTGGCGCTGAGCTTGGACAGCAGCATCGCCAGGGCGGCCTGCATGACCATGAAGCTGGTCGCCTTGTGCTGGCGGGCAACCCGCGTCACCTGTTGCTGCAGTTCGGCCGGCCAGTCGACCGCGATGCTGGCACCCCGCTGATCGGCGACCGGTGGATAGGGCCGATCGGTGGGAAGCTCGAGGCGCTCGGGCATTCCGGCCAGGGCATCTTGCCAATAGGCCACCTGCGCGGCGATGGGGCTGTCGGGATCGTCGAGATCGCCAAGCTGTTCGCGTTGCCACAGCGTGTAATCGGCGTACTGCAGGGCCAGCGGGTCCCAGTTCGGGGCTTGCCCCGCACACCGGCCGGCATAGGCCAGTCCGAGATCACGCACCAGCGGCGCGATCGACCATCCGTCGGCGGCGATATGGTGTACCACTGCCACCAGCACGTGCTCGTCAGCGCTTTCCTTGAAAAGCCTTGTCCACAAAGGCACGTCCGTTGACAGGTTAAACGTGTGACGCACGGCTGCGCCGATGGCCGGATCCAGCCGGTCTGCCGACCAACCGGTCGCATCGACAACATCCCACCCGAAATCGCTCTGCTCTGCAGGTAGCACCACCTGTGCAGGGTTGCCCTCGGGCGCGAGGAACAAGGTGCGTAGGGTTTCATGCCGGCCCACCACATCGGCCAGCGCCGCACGCAGGGCATCGGCGTCGAGTCGTCCACTTAACCGCAATGCGACGGCGATGTTGTAAACCGGTGAGGGACCTTGCAACTGGTCGATGAACCACAACCGCTGCTGGGCAAACGACAACGGAATCACCGCGGGCCGTTCGACCGGGGTCAACGGTTCGACCCGACCTGCGCCTGCGCCGATACGGGACGCCAGCTGGGCAACCGTCGGCGCCTCGAACACGTTGCGCACCGAAAGATCGGCGCCCAGGCTGCTGTTGATCGCGGCGACGACCCGCATCGCCGATAGCGAATCTCCGCCGAGGTCGGTAAACGACTCGTCGACGCCGACGCGTTCGAGTCCGAACACCTGCGCGTAGATGCCCGCCACGATTTCCTCGACGGGATTGGTGGGAGCGCGATATTCACCCGCGGTGTACTCGGGTGGCGGCAGGGCGCGGGTGTCGAGTTTGCCGTTGGGGGTCAACGGCAATGCCTCCAACGCCACTACCGCCGCCGGGACCATGTACTCCGGTAGCCGCTCAGCCAACTGGTCGCGTATCTGGGTCGGGTCGGCGGTGCCGGTGATGTAGCCGACCAGGCGTTTGTCGCCGGGAAGGCCCTCGCGCGCGATCACCGCCGCCTGCTCGACACCGTCCAAACCGGTTAGTGCGGAACGGATCTCGCCGAGCTCGATGCGGTACCCGCGGATCTTGACCTGCTCGTCGGCGCGGCCCAGATAATCCAACTGCCCGTCGGCGCGCCAGCGCACCAAATCCCCGGTGCGATACATCCGTGTCGCGGGCCCACCGAACGGGCACGCCACAAACCGCGACGCCGTCAGCCCAGGGCGTCCCACGTACGCGCACGCCAGGCCTGCGCCAGCCACATACAACTCCCCGACCACCCCGGGCGGCACCGGGCGCAACCCGGCGTCGAGCACGAACAACGCCGCCCCGGCCACCGGCGACCCGATCGGCGGCGAACCCGATCCCGCTGTCAGCGGGGCGCTGATCGCCACGCACATCGTGGTCTCGGTCGGCCCGTAGGCGTTGACCATCACCCGCCCCGGCGCCCACCGGTCCACCACCTCGGCCGGGCACGCCTCACCGACCACCACCAACGCCGTCGATTTCAACCCCTCCGGAGCCAATACCCCTGTCCCGGATGGGGTCTGGGTGAGCACACCGACCTGTTCGGCGACAAGCACGTCGTGGAAGTGCACCGGCGAGCGGGCCACCGCTTCGGGCACCACCACCACGCGGCCGCCGCGCAGCAGCGCGCCGAAAATTTCCCACACCGACACGTCGAACGCCAGCGAGTGAGAATGCGCCCACACCCCCGCGGCCGGCAGACCCGCATCCAGGGACGCCATCAGCTGAGTGACGTTGCGATGGGTGATGGCAACGCCTTTGGGCACCCCAGTGGTGCCCGAGGTGTAGATCAGGTAGGCGATGTCATCGGGTGTCGGCGCTGGGAGCGGGGTGCTGGGTTGGGTGTCAACGGCGGGGTCGTTGGCATCGACGACCAGCACGTCGTGGCCCTCTAACCGCCCGGCCAGGTCTGCGGTCGTTATAGCGGCGATCGGCCCGGCATCGTCGAGCATGAACCTGATACGGGAGTCGGGCAACACCGGGTCGATCGGCAGATACGCCGCTCCGGCTTTGAGCACCGCCAGGATCGCCGCGATCGCCTCGGCTGAACGCCAAAACAGCAGCGCCACAGACTGTCCCGGGCCTACACCGCGGCCGGCCAGCAGGTGCGCCAACCGGTTCGCCGCCTCGTCGAGCTGGCGGTAGGTCAGTGAACGGCCTTGGCAGCTGATCGCCACGGCATCCGGGGTGCGGGCCACCTGGTCGGCGAACAACACCGGGACCGACACCGGCATCGTCGCCGGTTTGGTCAATACCGCCCGATTGCCGACCTCGTCCAACAGGGTATGTTCATCCTCGACGAGCACATCCACCGACGACCACCGCCGGACGGGGTCGGCTGTCATCGCCGCC
Organism: Mycobacterium celatum; assembly: GCF_002101595.1. Lineage (GTDB taxonomy): Bacteria > Actinomycetota > Actinomycetes > Mycobacteriales > Mycobacteriaceae > Mycobacterium > Mycobacterium celatum. Next base: position 53,273 of record NZ_LQOM01000047.1, on the reverse strand, counting down.
AACACCCGCTCCAGCCGCTCGGTCAGCGCCCCGATGGTGGCCGTGTCGAAGACGTCGGTGCGAAACTCCACGTCCCCGCCGATCCCGGCGGGCTCACCGGACTCGTTCCAGCGTTCCGTCAAGTGAAACGCCAAATCTATGCGGGCCGTGCGGGTTTCGATGGTCAGCGGCGTGACCTGCAGATCCCCCAGGGCCAACCCCGCGGCCGAGTTGCCGCCCTCGGGAAGGTTCTGCCAGTCCAGCACCACCTGGATGAGGGGGTGATGGGACAGGCTGCGGGTCGGGTTGAGCCGCTCGACCAGCACCTCGAAGGGCACGTCCTGGTGCTCGTAGGCGGCCAGGCTGCGCCGCCGCACCTGGGCCAGCAGATCGGCGAAGGTTGGGTCCCCGGTGAGGTCGACTCGCAGCACGAGAGTGTTGACGAAAAACCCGACCAGCTCATCGAGTGCGGGGTCGCGGCGCCCGGCGATCGGAAACCCCACGGCCACATCAGAACTGGCACCGAGCTTGGACAACAACACAGCCAGGGCCGCCTGGATCACCATGAAACTCGTCGCATTGTGCTCACGGGCAACCTGAGCCACCCGCTGCTGCAGCTCGGCCGGCCAATCCACCACCAGACTTGCGCCGCGGTGATCAGCGACCGCCGGGTAGGGCCGATCGGTCGGAAGGTCAAGGCGCTCAGGCATGTCGGCGAGCGCATCCTCCCAATAGGCCAGCTGCGCGGCGATCGGGCTGTCACTGTCGTCGAGGTCACCAAACTGACTACGCTGCCACAGCGTGTAATCGACGTACTGGACCGCCAACGGCGCCCAGTCCGGGGCCCGCCCCGCGGAACGGCTGGCATAGGCCGCGCTCAGATCGCGCACCAGCGGCGCGATTGACCAGCCGTCGGCCGCGATATGGTGCACCACCGCAACCAGTACGTGCTCGTCGACGCCGATCCGGAAAAGTCGGGCCCTCAAGGGAATCTCGGCTGACAGGTCAAAGGTGTGACGGGCCACCTCATCGACAGCCTCATCCAGCCGGCTTTCCGCCCACTCGGCGGCATCGACAATGTCCCACCCGAAATCGGCTCGCTCAAACGGGATAACGATCTGCCGGGGTATCCCCTCGATGCTGCCGAACACGGTGCGCAGGCTTTCGTGGCGGTCCACCACGTCGGCAAGCGCGGCACCGAGGGCGTCGGCATCAAGGCGCCCGCGCAGCCGCAACGCCACCGCCATGTTGTAAACCGGTGAGGGTCCCTGGAATTGGTCGAGGATCCACAACCGTTGCTGGGCAAACGATAGGGGCACCACTGGTGGCCGTTCCATCGGCCGCAACGGCTCCAGCCGCCCCGCACCCACACCGATAAGAGATGCCAGCAGGGCCACGGTGGGCGCCTCGAACAAGGTGCGCACCGAGAGGTCGGCGTCCAGGCCACTATTGAGCGCGGCGATCAGGCGCATCGCCGACAGCGAATCCCCACCCAGGTCGAAGAACGAGTCGTCGACCCCGACGCGTTCGACGCCGAGCACCTGAGCGTAGATGCCGGCCACGATCTCCTCCACCGCGGTGGCTGGGGCGCGGTAAGGGTCGGCGCCGGCGTACTCGGGTGCCGGCAGGGCACGTCTGTCGAGTTTCCCGTTGGGTGTGAGCGGCAATGCATCGAGTGTCACCACGGCGGCGGGCACCATGTAGGCGGGCAGCCGCTCGGCCAACTGGTCGCGTATCTGCGCCGGGTCGGCGGTGCCAGTGATGTAGCCGACCAGGCGTTTGTCGCCGGGACGGTCCTCGCGCGCGATCACCGCCGCCTGTGCTACGCCATCCAAACCGCTGAGCGCCGACTGGATTTCGCCCAGTTCGATGCGATACCCGCGGATCTTGACCTGCTCGTCGGCGCGGCCCAGATAATCCAGTTGCCCGTCGGCGCGCCAGCGCACCAAATCCCCGGTGCGATACATCCGTGTCCCCGCGCCGCCGAACGGGCACGCCACAAACCGCGACGCGGTCAAACATGCACGGCGCACATAACCGACCCCCACCCCGCTGCCGGCCACATACAACTCCCCGACCACACCCACGGACACCGGCCGCAACCACCCGTCAAGGACAAACAATGCCGCTCCCGGCACCGGCGACCCGATCGGCGGCGCCCCCGAGCCCCGTGTCAGCGGCGCGCTGATCGCCGCGTACACCGTCGTCTCGGTGGGGCCGTAGGCGTTGACCATCAGCCGCCCGGGCGCCCACCGATCCACCACCTCGGCCGGGCACGCCTCCCCGGCCACCACCAACGCCGTCGAATCCAACCCGTGCGGTGACAGCGCCGCCACCGCAGACGGGGTTTGGCTTAAGACACTGACTTCTTCAGCGACCAGCAAGGTGTGGAAGTCGTCCGGTGACCCGGCCACCGACTCGGGCACCACCACCAGCCGCCCGCCGTGCAGCAGGGCGCCCCAGATCTCCCAGACCGAGAAGTCGAAGGCATAGGAATGACACTGTGTCCACACCTGGCCAGGTCCCAATTCCAAACCGTCACAGGGAGACTCGAAAAGCCGAGCGACGTTGCGATGGGTGACCGCCACGCCTTTGGGGATCCCGGTGGTGCCGGACGTATAGATGATGTGGGCGATGTCATCGGGGGCCGGCGCAGGCAGTGCTGTGCTGGGCCGGGTGTGCGCAGCGGGGTCGTCGATGTCGATGCCCGCGATATCATGCCCGTCGAGCCGGTTGGCCAGTCCGCTGGCGGTGACCGCGGCGATCGGTGCGGCATCGGTGAGCATGAACCCGATTCGGGTCGCCGGTAGTGCCGGGTCGATCGGCAGGTAGGCCGCTCCGGTCTTGAGCACTGCCAGCATCGCGACGATCGCTTCGGCCGACCGCGAAAACAGCAGCGCCACAGCCTGTCCGGGACCCGCACCGTTTTCGGTGAGCAGGTGCGCCAACCGGTTCGCGGCCTCGTCCAGCTCGCGGTAGGTCAGTGAGCGGCCTGCGCAGGTGATCGCCGCGGCGTCCGGGGTGCGGGCCACCTGCGCGGCGAACAACGCCGGAAGCGACATCGGTGTGCTCGCCGGCCGGCTCAATTCGGCCCGGTGACAGAAGCCATCCAGGCGGGCGTGCTCGGCCGTGCCGAGCAGGTCGATCGACGACAACCGGCGAGCCGGCTCGGCGGCCATCGCCGCCAACACCCGCTCGAATCGCCCGATGAGTGATGCGATGGTGTCCGCCTCGAACACATCGGTGTCGTATGCCACCCGGAAACCGATTTCACGGCCAGGCAGAGCTTGCACTGTCAGCGGGTAGTGGGTGTATTCGCGAACGCTGATATCACCGATGCCCAACTCGTTGCCTGCCAACGCGGCAGCGTCCAGCGGATAGTTTTCGTAGGCGAAAACGGTGTCGAACAGTGTGTCCTGACCGGTGATGCGGTGAATCTCGTTGAGCGCCAAGTGCTCATGCTCGAGTGTGTCGTTGTGGATGTTCTGCAGCTGCTCGAGCAGTTCTGCGGTGGTGGTCGCCGCCGTGATGCGCGCCCGCACCGGCACCGTGTTGATGAACAGGCCGACCATCGTGTCGGCGCCCATCAGCTCGGCCGGCCGGCCCGAGACGGCAGCACCGAAGGCGACGTCGTGTTGACCGGTCAGCCAGCACAGCAGCTGCGCCCAGGCGCCCTGCAGCACGGTGCTGACTGTGGTGTGACTCGAGCGCGCCAGCTCGCTGACGGCCGCTGTGGTTTGGGCTGACACCCAAAACGATTCAACGCTACGGGTGCCCAGCGACAACCGGTCCGGCGGGGCGAACAGCGTCGGACTGTCGAAGCCGGCCAGTACCTCGCGCCAGGCGGCGCGGGCGGCGTCGAGGTCACGGTCGGCCAGCCAAGCAACATATGTCCGATACGGCGTGGCGGCGGGTAGCGGCTGTCCGCCGTAGCCGGCGATTATTTCCCGCATCAGGATTGCCAGTGACCAGCCGTCGAGCACGATGTGGTGATTGGTCAGCACAAATCGGTGCCGATCAGGTGCGGTGCGGATCAGCGCCGCCCGGAACGCCGGCTCGTGCGCGAGGTCGCAGACCGCGGCGCGTTCGGCGGCACACAGCCGCTGCATCTCGTGCGGGTCGTCGCCGTCAAGCTCGACGTAGCGCCAAGGCACTACCGGATCGGCGGGGATGATCTGCACCGGCTCGTCGAACCGGTCGCAGAAGCGGGCCAACAGATTCGGATGCCGTTCGACCACGGTCTGCACGGCATCGCGCAGCCGGTGAGTATCGAGCCTGCCACTTAACGTGATTGCCAGCTGCACCGCATAGATGTCGTCGTCGCTGCCTTGGGCGGTGCCGGCGTGAAAGAGCAGGCCCCGCTGCAAGGGAGTCAACGACAAGATGTCGGCGATCTCATATTGCCGCTGCAGCTCGTCGATCTGCTGCTGGTTCAGCGTGGCGGGCGCGATATCTGACGGGGTCAACCCGCCGCCACCGGCTCGCACATGGGCGCAGATGCCGGCCAGCGCCTCAAACCACAACCGGCTCAATCGATTTACATGCGTTTCATCGAGGACCGACGGCGCCCACCTCCAGTCGGCGTGCAGTCGCGGACCGGTGTCGGTTTCGACGGTGCCGGCATTGAGCTCAACGGCGTGCGCGAGCGGCATCGGTATTGCCGCGGCGGCCGCGGTGGCCGACATGTCGTCAGGGCAGATCCGCCACGCCTCGCCGGACACCTCATCCGAGGCGCCCAGCCGGCCCAAGTAGTTGAACGCGATCGACGGCTCCGACCCGTCCAGACCAATATCGGGATTCAGATAACGCAGCGCCCCATAGCTCAGCGGGTGCGGTAGGGCGCGAAGCTGCTCTTTGGCGTACTTGAGTATCGCCCCAAGATCCGCTCCACCGGAAAGCACCTGCGCCCAGTCCAGTCGGCCTACCGCGAACGCCACCGGGTATTTGGTGGTGAACCAGCCCACGGTGCGGGACAGGTCTACATCCGGGCCCAGTTCCTCGTGGCGGCCGTGGCCCTCCACGTCGATGGCGATCGGTGCGCTGCCGTTACCTACAAACCGCGCAACTGCCAAACCGAAAGCGATCAATAGGATCTCGTGCACTCCGGCGTGGAAGGCCGGGGGTACCTCGTCCAGGAGTGTCCGGGTGGTCTCGGCGTCCAGCGAGACCGAGAAATGTCCCGCGGTTTGGTAGGTGTCGGTCTCGGGGCGCACCGCCGGCAACGCGGTCCAGGCCCCCGCCGCCTGCTTCCAGGCGTCTGCCAACTCCACGACCTCGGGGCGGCGGGCGTACTCGGTGAGTAGCGATGCCCACCGCGCAAACGAAGTGCCCCAGGCCGGCAACGCCACCGGCTGACCGTTGCGGTGCTGTGTCCAGGCGATGTTGAGGTCTTCCAAGAGGATTCGCCAGGAGACCGCGTCGATGACCAGATGGTGGATGATCAACACCAGCTGGCGGCTGTCGGCCACCCATAGCGCGCGAAGCATCACCCCGGCGGCCGGGTTGAGCTGCGAGCGCGCCTCGATGAGCGCCTCGTCGCGCAGCTCGTCGACGCTGTGCAGACAATCGCGGGCACCGACCGAGCCGGCCTCAGGCACCTGAAGCGAGCGGCCGTCGTCGTCGAGGCGGGCTCGCAGCATGCCATGGCGGTCCAGCAATGCCTGCACCAGCACCAGCACGTCGGCCTCGGTGACTTCCGCGGGGGCTTGCAGCGCAACGGTCTGGTTGAACTGATCCACCGCCCCGTCAATACCTGCCAGCCAGCGCATGATCGGGGTAGCGGTGACCTCGCCCAGCCCCTCGTCGACCGGGCCGCTCGCACCCGCGGTGCTGACCACCCGGGCCAACCGGGCCACGCTTTGTTCGACGAACACATCCCGCGGCCGACACATCAAACCCGCGGCGCGCGCGCGGGCGACCACCTGCATCGCCGAAATGCTGTCCCCGCCCAGATCGAAGAACGACTCGTCAACCCCGACGCGGTCCAGGCCGAGGACTTGGGCGTAGATGCCGGACAGGATCTCCTCGACGGCGTTGGTCGGGGCGCGATACTCACCCGCGGTGTATTCCGGCGCCGGCAGCGCCCGGGTGTCCAGTTTGCCGTTGGGCGTCAACGGCAACGCGTCAAGCACTACCACCGCGGCGGGCACCATGTAGCCCGGCAGGCGCTGCGCCAGCTTCTCGCGCACCTGCGTCGGGTCGGCGGCGCCGGTGACATAACCGACCAGCCGCTTGTCGCCGGGGCGATCCTCACGGGCGATCACCGCCGCCTGCTTTACACCGTCGAGTGCGCTGAGCGCGGCCTGGATTTCGCCGAGTTCGATGCGATACCCGCGGATCTTGACCTGCTCATCAGCGCGGCCCACATAATCGAGCTGCCCGTCGGCGCGCCAGCGCACCACATCCCCGGTGCGATACATGCGTGTCCCGCTGTGGCCGAACGGGCACGCCACAAACCGCGACGCCGTCAAACCAGCCCGCCGCCAATAGCCCACACCCAGTCCGGCACCGGCGATATACAGCTCGCCGATCACCCCGGGCGGCACCGGACGCAACCCGGCGTCGAGCACAAAAAACGCCGCCCCCGCCACCGGCAACCCGATCGGCGGTACCCCCGAACCGGGTGTCAGCGGGGCGCTGATCGCCACGCACATCGTCGTCTCGGTCGGCCCGTAGGCATTGACCATCACCCGCCCCGGCGCCCAGCGATCCACGACGGAGGCCGGGCATGCCTCGCCGGCCGCCACCAACGCCGCCGACCCCAACCCCTCCGGCGCCAAAACGCTCACCGCCGACGGGGTTTGAGTCAGCACATCGACATGCTCACGAATCAGTAAGGCATGCAAGTCTTCCGGGGAGCCGGTCACCTCCTCAGGTATCACCACCAGCATGCCGCCGCGCAGCAGCGCCCCGAAGATCTCCCACACCGACACATCGAAGGCCAGCGAGTGAGTGTGCGACCATACCCCCGACACCGGCAAACCGGCATCCAGCGACCCCAACAACTGGGTGACGTTGCGATGCGTGACCGCAACACCTTTGGGCATGCCGGTGGTGCCCGAGGTGTAGATCAGGTACGCCATGTCATCGGGGTCGGGCGTGGGCAATGCGGTGCTGGGCTGGGCATCGATGCGGGGGTCGTCGACGTCAACAACCACCACGCCGAACCCGCCGAGCCGGGAGCGCAGCTGGCCGGTGGTGACCGCTACGATCGGCGCGGCGTCGTCGAGCAAGAACCCGAGACGGGCGGTCGGCAGCGACGGGTCGATCGGCAGATAGGCCGCCCCGGTTTTGAGCACCGCCAAAATCGCCACGATCGCCTCGGCTGACCGCGACAACAGCAGCGCCACAGACTGTCCCGGGCCTACACCGTGGCCGGCCAGCAGGTGCGCCAGCCGGTTCGCAGCCTCATCAAGCTCCCGGTACGTCCACGAGACCTCACCGCAGCTGAGCGCCACCGCGTCCGGGGTCCGAGCCGCCTGTGCGGCGAACAACCCCGGAACCGATGCCGCAGCGATGGACCGGGCCAACGCGGCCCGGTTGCCGATCTCATCCAGACGAGCCCGCTCGCCGTCGTCGAGCACATCCACCGACGACAACCGCCGCAACGGCGCGGCGGTCATGGCCACCAACACCCGCTCCAACCGCGCAACCAACACCTCGATGCTCTCGGCATCGAACACATCAGTGCGAAACTCCACCGCCCCACCAATCCCGGCGGGCTCACCCGCCTCGGTGAAACACTCACGTACCGAAAATGTGAGGTCCATGCGGGCGCTGCGGGTCTCTGTGGGCAGCGGCATAACCTCGAGGTCACCCAATGCCAGCTTCGCGCGCTCGTTGTTCTGCCATGTCGACGCCACTTGGACCAAGGGGTGATGCGTCATGCTGCGGGTCGGGTTGAGCCGCTCAACCAACACCTCAAACGGGACGTCTTGGTGCTCGTAGGCGGCCAGGCTGCGGGCCCGCACCTGGGCCAGCAGCTCGGCGACCGTGGGATCACCGGCCAGATCGACCCGCAACACCAAGGTGTTGACGAAAAATCCGACCAGCTCGTCGAGCGCCGGATCGCGACGCCCGGCGATCGGAAAGCCCAGCGCCACATCGGAACTGGCGCTGAGCTTGGACAACAGCACCGCCAAGGCAGCTTGAACCACCATGAAGCTCGTCGCATTCTGCTCGCGGGCCACCCGCGCCACCTGCTCCTGCAGTTCGGCCGGCCACTCCACCGGCATACTGGCCCCGCGGTAATCGGCAACCGCCGGATAGGGCCGGTCGGTGGGCAACTGTAGCCGCTCGGGCATCCCGGCCAACGCTTCTTCCCAATAGGCCAATTGCGCGGCGATGGGACTGTCGGGATCGTCAAGCTCACCGAACTGGGCGCGCTGCCACAACGTGTAATCGGCGTATTGCACGGGCAACGGTGCCCACTGCGGGGCCCGCCCACCACATCGGCTGGCATAGGCCACTCCCAGATCACGCACGAGCGGGGTGATAGACCAACCGTCGGCGGCGATATGATGCACCACCGCCACCAGCACATGCTCGTCGTCGCTGATCCGGAAAAGCATTGCTCGCAAGGGGATCTCGTTGGCCAGGTCGAACGTGTAGCAGGCTGCCTGACTGATGGCCTCGTCCAGCCGGCCTTGCGGCCAGTCGCCGGCGTCGACGACGTCCCAGCCGAAATCGGCGCGCTCTGCTGGGATCACCACCTGCTGAGGTATCCCGTCGGGAGCCGCGAAGACCGTGCGCAGGCTTTCATGGCGGTCCACCACATCGGCCAGGGCCGCACCCAACGCGTCGGCGTCGAGCCGGCCACGCATCCGCAAAGCTGCGGCCATGTTGTAAACCGGTGAGGGGCCTTGCAATTGGTCCAGAATCCACAACCGGTTCTGGGCGAACGACAACGGCACGATGGCGGGCCGTTCCACCGGCCGCAACGGCTCGAGGCGGCCGGCACCCACGCCGATGCGGGACGACAATTGGGCTACCGTGGGCGCCTCGAACACGGCACGCACCGACAGACCGGCATCCAGCGAGGTATTGATCGCAGCGATCAGACGCATCGCCGACAGCGAATCCCCACCGAGGTCGAAGAACGAGTCGTCGATCCCGACCTGCTCGACACTCAGCACTTGGGCGTATATGCCCGCCAGGATTTCCTCAATAGCGTTGGTAGGGGCGGTATACCGAGCGCCGGAGTACTCGGGTACCGGCAGGGCGCGGATGTCGAGCTTGCCGTTGACCGTCAGCGGCAGCGCTTCCAACACCACCACCGCGGACGGGATCATGTAGGCGGGCAGCCGCTGCCCCAGCTGGGCGCGGATCTCGGCCGGGTCCGCCGTCCCAGTGACATAACCGACCAGGCGCTTGTTCCCGGGGCGGTCCTCGCGGGCAACCGCCGCCGCGTGCTCCACCCCATCGCAGTCGGCCAGGGCGGTTTGCACGTCGCCGAGTTCGATGCGATACCCGCGGATCTTGACCTGCCCGTCGGCGCGGCCCACATAGTCCAGTTGCCCGTCGGCGCGCCAGCGCACCAGATCGCCGGTGCGATACATCCTCTGCCCCGCAGCCCCGAACGGGCACGCCACAAACCGCGAACCGGTCAAAGATGCTCGTCGCCAATACCCATACGTGACACCGCGACCGGCGACATACAACTCGCCCGTCACCCCGGCGGGCACCGGGCGCAACAACCTGTCCAGCACGAACAAGGCCGCCCCGGGCACCGGCGATCCGATGGGCGGTGCACCCGACCCGGGCTTCAGCGGCGCGCTCAACGCCGTATACCACGTCTCGCTCGGCCCGTAGGCGTTGATCATCACCCGCCCCGGCGCCCAACGATCCACCACCTCGGGCGGACAGGGCTCACCGCCCACCAGCAAGGCCACCCCGTCCAAATCCCGCGGCGACAACATGGCCACAGCCGAGGGCGTCTGATTCAAAACGCTGACTTGCTCGTGGACGAGCAAGGCGTGGAAATCTTCCGGTGAGCGGGCCACCGACTCGGGCACCATCACCAGCCGCCCGCCTTGCAGCAGCGCACCCCAGATCTCGAACACCGAGACGTCGAAGCCGTAGGAATGCCACTGCGACCACACCCCCGCCGCGGGCAGGCCGACGTCGAGTGAATCGAACAGCTGGGTCACGTGGTGGTGGCCGACGGCCACGCCCTTGGGAACACCGGTGGTGCCCGAGGTGTAGATGATGTGGGAGACGTTGTCCGGGCGCGGCGACGGCAGCGCCGTGCCCGATTGTGCTGCGACGGCGGGATCGTCGACGTCGACGACGGTCACATCCAACCCGTCCAGCCGCGAGCGCAGGTCCGCCGTGGTGATCGCGGCAATTGGTGCGGCGTCGGCAAGGATGACCGCAATCCGGGCGGCCGGCAGCGCGGGGTCCATCGGCAGGTACGCCGCCCCGCTCTTGAGCACCGCCAACATCGCCACGATCGCCTCGGCCGACCGCGAAAACATAAGGGCCACAGACTCTCCCGGGCCCGCACGGTGAGCGGCCAGTAGGTGCGCCAACCGGTTGGCCGCCTCGTCGAGCTCCCGATAGGTCCAGGACCGCTCACCACACACCAACGCCACCGCATCCGGGGCCTGGGCCACCCGCGCGGCGAACAACTCCGGGATCGACACGGTGGCGGGTGCCGCTGCGGTCAACACCGCGCGGTTACCTACCTGGTCCAACCGGGCGCGCTCGGCCTCGTCGAGCACATCGACCGACGACAACGACCGCCCCGGATCGGCGGTCATGGCCGCCAACACCCGCTCGAACCGCGCGATCAGCGTTTCGATGCTGGAGGCGTCGAACACGTCGGTGCGAAACTCCACGTTACCGCCGATCCCGGCGGGCTCGCCGGTTTCGGTCCACTGTTCGGCAAGCGAAATCACCAAATCCATGCGGGCCGTTTGGGTGTCGACCGGCAGCGGCGTCACCTGCAGATCCCTGAGATTCAATCCGGCTGCGGGTCCGCTCGTGTACCCGGGGAAGTTCTGCCATGTCAACAGCACCTGCACCAAGGGGTGATGGGTCAGGCTGCGGGTCGGGTTGAGCCGCTCGACGAGCACTTCGAAGGGCACGTCTTGGTGCTCGTAGGCGGCCAGGCTGCGCCGCCGCACCTGGGCCAGCAACTCGGCGACGGTGGGATCGCCGGCCAGGTCGACGCGCAGCACCAAGGTGTTGACGAAAAATCCCACCAGCTCGTCGAGCACCGGGTCGCGACGGCCGGCGATCGGAAACCCCACGGCCACATCGGAACTAGCGCTCAACTTGGCCAGTAGCACTGCCAGGGCGGTCTGAACCACCATGAAACTGCTCGCGTCGTGCTCACGAGCCACATTGCGCACCCGCTGCTGCAGCTCGGCCGGCCACTCCAGCGTCACACTGGCGCCGCGGTGATCGGCAACCGGCGGATAAGGCCGATCGGTCGGCAGCTCCAGCCGCTCGGGCATCCCGGCCAGGGCCTGTTCCCAGTAGGCCAGTTGCGCGGCGATAGGGCTGTCGGGATCGTCGAACTCACCGAACTGCGCCCGCTGCCACAGCGTGTAATCGACATACTGCACGGGCAACTCGGCCCACCCGGGGGCCCGGCCGGCGCACCTGCTGTGATAGGCCGCACTCAGGTCAGCGGCCAGCGGCCTCAGCGACCAGCCGTCGGCGGCGATATGGTGAACCACTACCACCAGCACATGCTCGTCTTCCCTGACGCGGAAAAGAGTTGCACGCAAAGGGATCGCAGTCGCCAGGTCGAACGTGTGGCAAACTGCTGACGTAACGGCATCCTGCAGCCGACTCACCGGCCACCCGACGGCATCAATGACATCCCAGCCGAATTCGGCCCGCTCAACCGGGATGACCACCTGTCGTGGAATCCCCTCAGGTGCCACGAACAGCGTGCGCAGGCTCTCGTGGCGAGCGACCACGTCGCCCAATGCTTGGTGCAGCGCGTCGGTATCCAGGTTGCCGCGCAGCCGCAACGCCGCCGCGATGTTGTAGACCGGTGAGGGACCTTGCAACTGGTCGATGAACCACAACCGCTGCTGGGCAAACGACAACGGCACCACCGCAGGTCGCTCCGCCGGCCGCAACGATTCGAGCCGGCCCGCGCCCACACCGATACGGGAAGCCAACTGAGCCACCGTCGGCGCCTCGAACACCGCGCGCACTGCAAGGCCGGCGTCCAGGCTGGTGTTGACGGCGGCGATCACCCGCATGGCCGACAGCGAATCCCCACCCAAATCGAAGAAGGAGTCGTCGACCCCGACGCGCTCAAGCCCGAGAACTTGGGCGTAGATGCCCGCCAAGATCTCCTCGATAGCGTTGGCCGGGGTGCGGTATGCACCGCCGGTGTATTCGGGTGCCGGCAGGGCCCGCTTGTCGAGCTTGCCGTTGGGCGTGAGCGGCAACGACTCGACGGCCACCACCGCAGCGGGGACCATGTAGTCCGGCAGCCGCTGCGCCAGCTCCTCACGGACCTGGGCGGGGTCGGCGGTGCCGATGACATAGCCCACCAGGCGTTTGCCGCCAGGTCGGTCCTCCCGGACGATCACCGCCGCCTGCTGCACCCCTTCCAAACCGCTGAGCACCGACTGGATTTCGCCGAGTTCGATGCGATACCCGCGGATCTTGACCTGCTCGTCGGCGCGCCCCAGATAGTCCAGCTGACCGTCGACCCGCCAGCGCACCAGATCTCCGGTGCGATACATCCGCGTTCCTGCGCCACCGAACGGGCACGCCACAAACCGCGACGCCGTCAACGGCGTCCGGCCCACATACCCAACCCCCACCCCCGTGCCGGCCACATACAACTCGCCGACCGCACCGACCGGCACCGGGCGCAGCCAGGAATCGAGCACAAACAAGGCCGCCCCGGGCACCGGCGACCCGATCGGCGGCGACCCCGACCCCGGCCTCAGCGGCGCACTCATCGACGCATACACCGTGGTCTCGGTGGGGCCGTAAGCGTTGACCATCACCCGCCCGGGCGCCCACCGGTCGACCAGCTCGGCCGGGCACGCCTCTGCGGCGACCACCAACGTCGTCGACTCCAACCCCTCGGACGCTAAAACACCTACCGCCGAAGGGGTTTGGCTCAACACGCCGACCCGTTGGCTGACTAGCAGCTCGTGGAAATCTCGCGGGGAGCGAGTCACCTGCTCCGGAACCACCAGCAGCCGGCCGCCGTGCAGCAGGGCACCCCAGATCTCCCACACCGAGTAGTCGAAGGCATACGAATGACACTGCGTCCACACCTGTCCCGGCTCCGGTTGCAAGACGGCATCGGGTGAGTCGAACAGCCGGGTGATGTTGTGGTGGGTGACCGCCACCCCTTTGGGGGTGCCGGTGGTGCCCGACGTGTAGATGATGTGGGCGATGTCCTCGGGGGACGACGCGGGTAGTGGTGTGCTGGGTTCCGTGTCAATAGCGGCGTTGTCGACGTCGATGACCGCCACGTGGTACCCGCCGAGTCGTGAGCGCAGGTCCGCGGTGGTCACCGCGGCGACGGGCGCGGCGTCGTCGAGCATGAACGCGATGCGCGCCGCCGGCACTGCCGGGTCGATAGGCAGATAAGCGGCGCCGGTCTTCAAAACCGCCAGGATCGCCACGATCGCCTCGGCCGAACGCGAAAACAGCAGTGCCACACACCATCCCGGACCCGCACCATGGCCGGCCAGCAGGTGCGCCAACCGGTTTGCGGCCTCGTCTAGTTCCCGGTAGGTCAGTGAGCGGCCTTCGCACATCAGCGCGACCGCATCCGGGGTGCGGGCTACCTGCTCGGCGAACAACACCGGAACCGATGCCGACGCGGTCGCGGGCTGAGTCAACACCGCCCGGTTGCCCCACTCGTCGAGGCGGTCGCGCTCACCGGTGTCGAGCACATCGATCGACGACAACGACCGGCCGGGATCGGCGGTCATCGCCACCAACACCCGCTGCAACCGCTCAACTAGATCGCGGGTTTCACAATTGCAGAACAATTGCCGAGGACCGGCGGTGTCGAGGAAAAGCTCCTCACCGGCCCGGATGAACCATAGTTCGAGCTGATCCTCGAAACCAGAATGGGTGACGGCCCCCGACCCGGCAGCACCATTGAAATCCGCTAACCGCGTCGTCGGGATGAAGTTAACGATGACCCGGTCCGACGCCTTCCCAGCAACGCCGAGGCGCGCCTTTTTCTCCAGAACATGCACGGGGAACCGCTGATGCTGCAGCGCTTCTCGCATCCGCGTATCGACGTGCCGGCAAAACTCCGCGACCGAAGACTGCGGGGACGTCGCCAACACCAGCGGCACCGTCCCGGACAACATGCCGGGCACCGTCGCTGTTTCCGGGCGCACCCGGCGGCTGACCGGGAAATCGAGCACCGCCTGCGAGCCCTCGACGTCACCGCCGCGAACCAAAAGTGCGCAGGCCGCGGTAATTACCGACGCCCGACGCACCCCCAACGCCTGCGATAGCCGGCGCAGTTCGGCAACGACGACTGGGTCAAGTTGAACCGGTACTGAAGACTCGGCCGGATCACTGGAAGGCATGGGGGCCAACCGGTAGCGTGATGGGTTTTCCGCGGGAAGGTTCCTCGCCCAATAGGCTTGATCGTCAAGGTAATCGCTGGAGCGTTCGTATTGTGATTCGCACTCAACCAGATCTTGCAGCGAGCCAAAGAAAGCCGGCGGAACCGGCGTGCCGGAAGCCAGTGCAGAATAGACCGCCGCGATCCGGTGGCAGACAAGGGCGATGCCGATCCCGTCGATGACGATGTGGTGGCAGCACACGAACAAATAAAATTCGTCGACCGCTGCCTGGAACAACGCAAATTTAAACAGCGGACCAGTCAGCGGCATTGGCGTGCGCTGAATAGACGCCGAAAGCCGATAGGCGTCCCGAGCCGGATCCTGCGAACCGGTGAGGTCATAGCGGGCAAGCACAACCTCCGGGTAATCAACCGCCCGCTGGAAAACCCGCCCGTCCTCCTCGAAAAAGACAGCTCTCAGCGGTTCGGCCTCGCGCACCACTTCCCGGACTGCACGCTCAACCAAATCAGGCTCAAGCGTGCCCTCGATCCGCCCAAGCATCCCCAGTTGCCACTTCGCACCGGACTGCCCGGTTTCAGCCGCAAGCCATATGTCGAGCTGTCCCCGCGTCAGCGGAAAGTATCGGCCAGAAAACTCCATTGAAGTGCTCCTGTACCATCCCCCATTGAAGGGCTCCCTGCGAGGGAGAACCCCATCTATGTATCACATACGCGAACCCGCGCCGGCCTTTCATGCAAAACAGTTCGGCCCTATATCGGGCCAAATTGTGTTCCACATAGTCCAGATACTCAGCGCACAGCCCCTCGGCGTTAACCACCCGCCAGTCGACCACCAAAACATGAGCGAAGGCCGCTCATAAGCAGCGCCGTTCCTCGTCGTCAAGTTATTTGACGTTCGTTTAGCTAATAACCGAACGGAAATGTCGCCGAAGAGGAAATTCCGCAGTGCCCCGGGCGAACCTACCCACCCTCTCGGGCCTACCGACGCGACCCTCGAGTCGCCCACGGCATACGCACGAAAGATACTGCGGCGCTGGCTATCTGCTGGCAGCACGCCGTCGACCAGCCGGCAAGAAGTAGGCACCGAACTCGAGCGAGTTGGTTGTCCCCAGCGCCCCCCCAACAAGCTGAACAGCGACGACCGCACCGCGGTACTGCTGGTCGGCATGTCCCGAGGCTACCCCCTGGACATCGGGATAAACATGTGCTTTTGACGAAAATATCGCCCTCCGTTCGCGTTAATTCGCCGCGTGTCAGATACCAAGCAATTCGTCGCGTGTCGGATAACCCTAATCGGCGACCGTTGCGCACCCTAAATGAGCATTTCTTGTGAATCTGTTGTGCTCTGATTGCGCAATTTCCTCACGCCTCCCTTTTGCACCGCGCAGCACTCCAACCTCAAAACTCCCGACGGAGAACACAGAGGCAACAAGGTAGTGTTCGGGCCATGTGGAGCTCCGTATTGGGGCTGGCGCTCCTGGGGGCACTCCATCCGGTGCGTCTCGGTCTGACTCTCCTGATCATCTCTCGGCCACGGCCCGTGCTGAACTTGCTCGCCTACTGGCTTGGCGGACTGACGTTGAGTGTTCCCGTCCTGCTTGTCCCGCTCGTCGTCGTGCACTCCACACCGATGTTCAAATCTGTTACGCACGAGTCGGGCACCGCGGCCGCGAGTTCCACCGTCCGGCACATCCAACTCGGGATAGGTGTGTTTGCCCTGTCGATCGCCGCGCTGATGACGGTGCGCCACTTGGCCCGGCAGCGAGCGCGCGTGGTGACACCGGAAAACAACCCGTCCAGCATGGCCGGCTCCGATACACCGATCGCAATCCGGCGGCTGCTCGTCCGCGCTCAGGATGCGTGGGAGAACGGGTCGTTGTGGGTCGCGTGGGTGATCGGGTTTGTATCGGTGTCAGTCGACGGGGTGCTCTTCGTCGCCGCAATCATCGTGGCCTCGGGAGCCGCGATCAGCACGCAGGTCAGCGCAGCTGCCGCCTACCTCGTCCTGCTATATGCGGTCGTCGAAGTCATCCTCGTCGCGTATCTGGCCACGCCGGCGAAAACACAAGCGGTGCTGCGACGGTTGCATGACTGGGCGTCGGCTCATCGTCACCAGGTGCTCATTGCGATCTTCGCAGTGGTCGGGGTTTCCCAGCTGGCCCAGGGCACCGGCATCGTCTGACGTTGCGCTCGGTCATACGCCCTTGGGTCTGGTGCCGATCACGTCGGCCGATGCCAGCCGGGTGAGGTCGGCGTCGTTCAACCCGCACAAGCCGCGAAGTACTTCTGCATTGTGCTCGCCGAGGGTGGGCGACGGGCGCAGCAGCCACCGCGAGTGTCCGGTGAGCGGAGCAAACGGCGGACGCGGATACAACGCCGTGCCGATTCGGGGATGTTCAAGCGACTCGAAGAACCCGCGGTCGTTCAGTTGCGGGTTGTCCGTCACCAGCGACGGCGACACCACCGGCGCAGCGGGAATCCCCACTGCAGCAAGGCTTTCCACCGCAGAGGCCAGCTCTTGGCCTGCGAACCAGTCGGCCAGCCGGCGATCGATGTCGTCGGCGTAGTCCCGTCGGCCCGCGACCGTGTCAAGACGCCCGTCGTCGCACCACGACGGCCGGCCCATCAGCGCAACCAACGCACGCCACTGCTCGTCGGTGGCCACTGTCACGGCGATCCAATCGTCGTCACCGGCGCAGCGGTAGAGATTCTGGATGGCCGAACCATGTCCGCGGTTACCCCGCCGGCTCAGCGTCAGGCCGAAGGCCTCGGCTTCCATAGGCTGAATTGCGGTGGCGTTCAACACCGTTTCGATCATCGGTAGCTCCACGAGTTGGCCTTCCCCAGTGCGCCCGGTGTGGTCCAGCGCCGCCAGCACGGCGAAGGCGGCGTGAACTCCGGCCAGCGGGTCGCAGGCGCCCCGCGGGGCGACCGGCGGGCCGTCCGGCAGCCCGGTCACCCAGGCCAGTCCGGCGATCTGTTCCATGGTCGGCGCGAAACCGACCCGGTCGCGCCACGGGCCTTCCAGCCCGAACGCCGGCATGCGCGCCACCACCAGTCGCGGGTTCACCGCCAGCAGCGCATCCGCCGTAAGCCCGAAGTGCTCCATCACCCGCGGCGAGAAGTTCTCGATGACCACGTCGGCACCGGCCACCAGCGACATGAAGAGACGGCGGCCGTCGTCTGATCCCAGGTCCAGGGTCACCGAGCGCTTGTTGGTGTTCATGGCGTGAAACACCCAGCCGTACTCCCACCAGTCGTCGACGTCGGTGCGCATGCCGCCCGAATAGCGGATGCCGTCGGGGCGCTGGATGGACTCGACCTTGACGACGTCTGCGCCGAATGCGGCAAGCAGATGCGTGGCGGCCGGGCCCGCCCAGAACGCGGTCAGGTCGATGATGCGCACACCATCGAGGGGCAGCCGACGGTCCTGCTTCCCGATCGCGGATTCTCTTCTGCTCCATGATGTTTCGCTGTTAGCTTCGCCCAGTCTCGGTGCGCTGCGCAACGGCGCGGGACGGCATCGCGACATCAGCCACGGGGTCCGGGGCTGATGAAAACCGGCTGGGTTGCGGATGAACACGCCACGCTGCCTCATGTAAGCCATGTCGCGGATCGTCGAGCCGTTACCCAGCGCCGCGATCGGTAGCCGGAACAGCTGGCCGAGTTCGACGATCTCGTCGACGGTGCGTTCGGCCAGCCATGGGCCGATTCGCTCACGGATGAAATCGCGGTATTCCCAACGGCCGATCTGGAACCGCAGCTGGGGGATCTCGGTCAGCTCGGGGCATTCGACCATCGCGGCGAAGTCCAGCCACTGCTGGCCGGTGACCATCGTGATCCCGACGTAGCCGTCCTTGGCCGGCTCGATCGAGGGCACCTCGACGGTGCGGGAGACCGGCGGAACCTGCAACAGCTGCGAATGCAGCCATTCGCTGCTCTGCATCAGGGTCATCGCCTCGAGCATCGACAGGTCGAGGTGCTCACCGGGTCCGCCGCCCTCGACACGGCGGCGCATCGCCAGCGCGCCGAACGCCGCGAACGCGCCGCCCATGTACTCCCCGAGATCACCGCCGATCGCGATCGGCGGCCCGGCCGGATCGCCCCGGAAACCCGTCGACCCGGCCCAGGCCTGCAAGGTGAATTCGCTTGCAGCGCGGTCGGCGTAGGGCCCCGTCCAGCCGAAGTCGGAGATCGTCACGACGATGGCTTGCGGACACCGCGTGAGCAAAACCTGTGGGTCTATCGCCAGTTCGGCGGCTCGCGACCGGTTGGCGGTGACCACCACCACGTCCGCACCGGCCAGTTCGGCGTCGTACCGCTCGTCGTCCGGCGTACACGTCAGGCTGCGCTTGCCGGCGTTGAGATAGCAGAACAGTGGTGAATCCGTAGCTGCCGGCGAGCAGCTTGCGGTAAACCGCCGCAACGGATCCCCTTGTGGCGGCTCGATTTTCCGGACTTCCGCGCCGGCGTCGACCAGCAGCTTGCCGCAGTAACTGCCGGCAATGCGGTCGCTGATCTCGACGACGCGCATGTCCTGCAACGGTGTCGGTCCGCCGTTCACCCTGACTATTGTGCCATTACTGCTAAAATAGCCGGATGATCGCCGCTGTGTCCTGCGTCGCTGCCGAGATCGGATGACCGCTTTGGGAATTGGGCCGGAGGCACGACGCCGGTTGTCGGCGCCGCGGATTGCCGAAATCGTCGCCGACGAGTTGCGTCGTCAGATCATCGACGGCGAATTGGCCGACGGCGACCTACTGCCTCGGCAGGAAGTTCTCGTCGAGCAGTTCAACGTCAGTCTCGTCTCGCTGCGCGAAGCGCTGCGAATCCTCGAGACCGAAGGCCTGGTGTCGGTGCGACGCGGCAACCGGGGCGGCGCCGTCGTGCACGCGCCGGCCAAGACCAGCGCCGCCTATATGCTGGGTCTGCTGCTGCAAAGCGAGTCGGTCGGCGTGGCCGATCTGGGCGCGGCACTGCTGGAACTCGAACCCGCGTGCGCCGCGCTGGCCGCGCAACGGCCCGACCGCGCCGACACGTTGGTGCCCGAGCTCAAGCAGGTCAACGAGGCGATGGCCGAGCATCTGGACGACGGGCCCGAGTTCACCGAAATCGGGCGCCGTTTCCACGATCTCGTCGTGCGTGGCTGCGGAAACCGCACCATCATCGCCGTCGTCGGCACACTCGAGACGCTGTGGAGCAGTCACGAACAGCAATGGGCCGACGAGAGCGCCGCGCGCGGCACCTATCCGTCGCTGACCGAGCGGCGCGCGGTGCTCAAAACCCACGTCAAACTCACCGAGATGATCGAGGCCGGCGACGTCGATCGGGCCCGTCGCATCTCCGCGCGTCATCTCGCCGACACCCAAAGCCACGTGCTGGCCGGCCGGACCGGTCAACGCATCTATGCGCTGTCACCGCAGGCGTTGTCGCGCCCGCGGCCCGGGCCGTGAGAACCGCCCTCGTCACCGGCGGTAGCGGTGGAATCGGCAAGGCATGTGCGGCCAAGCTTCACGAACGCGGCTACGACGTGGTGCTCTCGGCCCGGCGCGAAGCCCCGCTACGGGCGGCAGCCGAGCAGATCGGCGCCCATTACCTGGTGGCCGATGCGTCGGATCCGGCCGGGTTCGAACGGGCGATAAGGCCCCTGGAGACCATCGATCTCGTCGTGCACGCGGCCGGGACGCTCGGCGGCACCTACGCGCGCAAGCAGTCGTTCGAACAGTGGCGGGCGATCATCTCGGCGAACCTGGACTCGTGCTTCGTGGTGACCGCGGCGGTGCTGCCGCGGATGCCCGCCGGTTCGCGGCTGGTGTTCATCTCCTCGTCGGCGGCGCACGAGCCGATGATGGCCCGCACCGCCTACTCGGCGTCCAAGGCCGGGATGAACGCGTTCGCCAGAGCGCTGGCTTTGGAAGTCGACCGCGACGGCATCGCCGTGCATGTCGTGACACCGGGCCCGGTGGAAACCGAGATGCTGCAAGATGTTCCGTTCGAGATGTACGCGATCCAGGTCTCCGACGTTGCCGAGACGGTGGCGTGGCTGGACACCGTGGACCCGTCAGTGGATCTGCCGGAGATCCGGCTGAACGCCGTGCACCGCGGCCCCTTCGCCCGCGACCCGGTGGTGCCTACCGCGGCCCGCCGACGCCGGCAACGGTGAGCAGACGCAGAATCGCACGATTCGGTCCCCGAATGTGCGATTCTGCGTCTGCTCGCGCTACCTGGTGATCACCGTTTCGCCGAATTCGTGCAGCGATTCCGGGGCGGCGAAGTCGGCAAACCACACATAGAACCGCTCGACGCCCTGACCCGCCAGACCCGCGAAGTGCGCCCCGAGCTGGCCGGCGTCGGCGCAGACCAGCCCCGTGCCCAGATGGCCGAATCGCCGGGTGCTCACCTCGCGCACCGCGTCCGGGTCGGCGCCGCGCCGCACGAAACCCACCATCTGTTGCACCGAGACCCGCGCCGATCCGGCGGACGGGATCAGCCGGGGCAGCCGATCGAGGTGGTTAGCGGGCACGTTCCACCAATCGGCGTGTCGGCGAACAAGTTCCATGGTGCGGCGGCCGGTGCCACCGAGGATCAGCGGTATCGGATGCGCCGGCCGCGGCTGCTGACTGGACCAATACTGCTTGAGCAGGTCGAGATGACGCCCGAGCTGCTCGACCCGGGCGACCGCATCCTGCTGCCCGACCGCGAATCTGGCGAACTCGGCGGGCCACGAGCCGGACCCCAGACCGAGCTCGAATCGCCCGCCGCAGGCCGCCGACAGTGTGACGGCTTGCTTGGCCAGCACCGCGGGATGACGGAATGCGTCGCAGAGCACCAGGTGGCCGATTCGCAACCGCTCGGTTTGGGCGGCCACCCAGGTGGCGATACCCATTGCCTCCCAGATGTTTTCATCTGGTTGCCCAGGCGCCTCGAGATGGTCGATGAATGCGATCCCGTCGAATCCGCTGGCCTCGGCATGCCGTGCGCGTTCGACGATGTCGGTGATCGGCAACCGCACCTGCGGCAGGAAGAGATACCACTCGGTCATGGCTGACCACCATACGGAGGGGGCGCTCGTCGTGCCTAGATTGCTATCTTTGCTATGTTAGGCGTGTTATGGATGTGGGGCTGAATCCTGGCCAGCTGGCGCTGCGTGACAGCGTGCGTGACGTGCTGCGCGCCGAGTGTCCGCCCGAGGTTGCCCGACAGGCGATGACCGATCCGGAGCGCTGGCGCACGGTATGGAAGACGGTCGTCGACCTGGGCTGGACCGATCTCGCCGCACCCGATTCCGACTTCGGCTACCTGGACGTGGCCGTAGTACTGGAAGAGTGCGGAGCGGCGATCGCGCCGATTCCGCTTCTCTCGGGCGTTGGCCTCGCCGCGGGCGTGCTGCGCGCCGCTGGTCTCGACGGCGTTCTGCGCGACGTCAGCGGCGGCGTGGTCGCGACGCTGGCCGTGCACCCGCCCGGGCATCGGCTGCCCGGTGTGCCGATGACGCTCTGCGACGGGCGCCTGCGTGGGCGCGCGGTCGCCGTGCCGTGGGCGTCGGCCGCGGAGCTGGTGGTCACGCTGGCCGAATCCCCCGATGCGGTGGTGGCCGCGGTCGCGCGCATCGGTGACGGCGTCACCGTCACGCCGGGCGAGTGCACTGATCCCGCCCAGCCCGTCGGCGACGTCGAGATCGACGCCGCGCCACTGGCCGCCGCAAAGGTGGACGTCGAATCCGCCTTAGCCGCATCGCTTCTGGCTGTGGCCGCCGATCTGGTCGGCGTTGCCGGCGCAGCGCTGACCCGCTCCGTCGAGCACGCGAAATCACGGCAGCAGTTCGGCAAGCCGATCGGCGCCTTCCAGGGTGTCAAGCACGCGCTGGCCGACAACTACGTCGCCCTCGAGCGGGCCCGCAGCCTCGCCTACGCCGCCGCCGCCCGCCTCCACGATCCGACGACCACCCCCGCCGCCGGCTGGACCGCCGCCGCGCTGGCCAAGGCCGCCGCCGCCGACGCGGCGGTCGGCTGCTGCCGCACGGCCGTTCAGGTTCACGGCGCGCTCGCCCAGACCTGGGAGCACGACATCCACCTATTTCTGCGGCACGCCTGGCAGGGCGCTGCCGCGCTGGGCGACAGCCGCGCGCTCTACCACGCCTTGGGCCGCCGATTCGCACGAGGCGTCGCATGAGTGACGTGGTCACGGAGTTCGGCACATGGTTGACCGATTTCCTGCCGGACGACTACTACACCCGGTATCGCGAGTACCGCTGGGATCTGGGGCTGCGGCGCTACTATCAGCGGGCCTGCTTCGAGGCCGGTTGGCTGCAGCCGACCTGGCCGCGCGAGCACGGCGGCCGCTCGCTGGGCCTTCGTGACGCGATGGAGATCCGGCTCGAGGCAGCGATGCGGTCGGCGCCCAAACTGCCCAACATCGCCGGCCCCAACGTCGCGGCCCCGGCGATTCGCCAGTTCGGCACGCCCGAGCAGATCGACCGGCTACTGGTTCCGCTGCTGCGCGGCGACGAGTGGTGGGCGCTGGGCATGTCGGAGCCGGAAGCCGGTTCGGACTTCGCGGGACTGCGCACCCGCGCCGAGCGGGACGGCGACGTGTTCCGGGTCAACGGGCACAAGATTTGGACCACCCAGGCGCACCTGTCGCGGTGGTGCACGCTCTATGCGCGCACCGACCCGACCGCCGCTAAACATCGCGGCATCTCCTGCCTCATCCTCGATTTGCAGTCCCCCGGCGTGCGCATCGAACCCATCCGGATGGCGTCAATGTCCGACGAGACGTTCTGCGAGGTCTTCCTCGACGACGTGGAGGTGCCGGCGGCCAACCTGTTGGGCCCGTACAACGGCGGCTGGGACGTCGCGCTGGCGTCGCTGCACCATGAGCGCCGAATGATCTGGATCATGAACTGGGTCGAGATCCAGCGCGGCCTGGACTCGGTCCGCGCAGCCACCAACGCCGAGCAAGAGGACATCTACACCGAACTGGGCTCGCTGCTCGCCGACGCCGAGGCCTTGCGGGCCACCGGCTACCGGGCCCTGCACAACGAGCTCGACGGCCGGCCCAGCCCGGAAGCAGACATCCTCAAACTGCTGGGATCCGTTACACTGCAACGGGTCTGGGAACTGAGTGCGGCGGCCGCCGGCCCCGCCTCGAGCGCCAATCCCGACCTGCTGTTCGAGCGCCAGGACGCCCTGGCGGCGACGATCTACGGCGGAACCTCCGAAATCCAGCGCAACATCATCGCCGAGCGGCTGCTCGGACTGCCGAAGGGATAAGGATGGATTACGACCTCGGCCCCGACGCCGCCGACTTGCGAAAGCGCTTGCGCGAGTTGATTTCCACGCATATCCCCGAAGGTTTTCTGGGTGCCTGCACCGACGACCCGCGCGATCTGGCGACCACCGAATCGTTCTGCAAGCTGCTGGCCACCGACGGGCTGCTGGCGTTGGCCTGGCCGAAAGAGCACGGCGGCGGCGGCGGTTCGATCTGGCAGCAGACCGTGCTGCGCGAGGAGATGTGGGCCCACCACGAGCCGCGCGGCGCGCAGTACATGGGGATCAACTGGGTCGGGCCGGCGCTGATGCGTTACGGGACGCCGGAGCAGAAGGCCCGCCATCTGTCGGCGATCGCGGCTGGCGAAGTGATCTGGTGCCAAGGCTTTTCCGAACCCGAAGCCGGCACCGACCTGGCGTCACTGCGCACTCGGGCGGTGCCCGACGGTGACGGGTGGCGCGTCACCGGGCAGAAGGTGTGGACCTCGTACGCGCAGATGGCGTCGTGGTGCGTGCTGGCGGCGTGCACCGACCCCGACGCGCCGAAACCCAAGCGGCTCACCCTGTTTCTGGTTCCGATGGACCGGCCCGGCATCACCGTGCGGCCGATCCGCTCGATGCTCGGACCGCACCACCTCAACGAAGTCTTCCTCGACGACGTTGAGGTATTCCCCGACGAGGTTCTCGGCGAGGTCGGCGACGGCTGGCGCGTAATGCGCGAGGCGCTCGCGTTCGAGCGGGTGGGCATCGCGCGGTACGCCCGGTGCGAATCGCTGCTGATGCGGATGCAGACCGAACTCGGCGACGACTGGGACCGGCTACCCGAGTCCATCCGCACCCGCTGGGTGCGGGCGCTGACCGACCTGCGGGTCGCCCGGCTGCTGGCCTACCGGGCGGTGTCGCTGCAGGACGACCCCGCGGCGGGCGCGGCGGCCAGTGCAGCCCGCATCGCCACCACGACGTGCGACCAGCAGGTTGCCGAGTTGCTGTTCGACGTGCTGG
The DNA here is from genome assembly GCF_002101595.1 of Mycobacterium celatum. Taxonomy (GTDB): domain Bacteria; phylum Actinomycetota; class Actinomycetes; order Mycobacteriales; family Mycobacteriaceae; genus Mycobacterium; species Mycobacterium celatum. Next base: position 28,484 of record NZ_LQOM01000047.1, on the reverse strand, counting down.
GGCCGACGGCGCTGGACAGCGGCACGAAAGCGCCGCTGCACGGCGCCGCCGAAGACCACTGGCGCTACGCCCAGGCGGCCACCGTGGCGTCGGGCACCATCGAGGTCCAGCGCATGCTGGTCGCACGCGAGGTATTGGGAGAACACCGGTCATGAACCCCTGGCCGATGGAACAGATACGACGCTGTTCCCTTGCGGTTCGGGGCGCCTTTAGGCTCGCTGCTGCCGCCCTAACTGGCTGTCAGGGTGGGCGCTGCGTGCGGACGCATGACTTCGCCCCAGCGCTCGACACCGCGTACTGCAATGTTGATCGCTGCGTTGTGGTCAGCGTGCCCAACGAAGCCACACCGGCCACACTTAAACTCGCTTTGCGAGAATCGGTTTCGTTTGTCCACCCACCCGCACTCATGACAAGTTTGCGAGGTATGGGCAGGATTGACCTGAACGAACGCCACGCCGGCCGCCTGCGCCTTGTAGGCCAGAAACAAGCCGAGTCTGCTGAACGCCCACGAATGCAGCGTGGTCCGTTGGGGCTTGCGAAACCGTACCCGCTCGCGGATCCCCGTCAGGTTTTCAACGGCGATACCGCGCTCGATGCGTTGAGCCTCGACCACGATGCGTTTACTTATTTGGTGGTTGATGTCGGCCGCGAAGCGCGCCTCCTTTCGTCGCCGCTTTTTGAGCAGTCGGCGCGCCGAACTGGTTTTTTTAGCTTGCAGCCGCCGCCGGATTCGCTGCTGTCGTTTCCGGTACCGGTTCAATCGTTTACCCGCCACACGATTGCCGTCGCTAGTGGTCGCGATGTTTACGATACCCATATCGATTCCGATGAAGCCATTGACGGGATCGGTCAGCGGGGCCTCAGGGGCATTCACTGTGGCGTAGAGAAACCACTTACCATCCCGGTTGATCAGATCGGTCTCACCGATAGGCCGGGTGCGAAGCAAAACCAAATTCTGTGGAGCGGCGAGAATTCGGACACTCCGCAGCCGACCCTGCACAGTCAAGATCGAGACGGTTGCGTCGCGGCTGCCGACGATGTCCGGGATCTGCCAGGACAAACATCGCGCATCGAACGGTTGGGCGGCACGCTCACGGAAGCGAATGGGCGTGGACTGTACCTTCATGCGGCGCCGCGAACCTGGTGGACCATAGTTGCCGGCAACCACGTTGGCTCGCAGAGTGGTATAGGCGTCGGACACCTTGCCGATTACACGGATCGCTGGCTGTGCCGACAGCCCGAACCGTTGCCGCAACTCGACGTAGAAGTGCTTTTGCGCATCTCGTTTGTGGAAAATTCGCTCAGCATGCATCCTGCCCGACAACCACGACGCCGCACTGTTGCATTGTCTCAATGTGGCATCCAGCGCAATGCCCTGCAATTCAGTCGGCAGTATGCGTACTTTGACAACTCGTTTCATATTGCGAACGCTAGCGAGTGCCACCGACAACTTGCCCACACCACGACCGCGTACCGTACGCATTTAGACCGTCGCAGCATGGCCTGGTGGAAACCAAACGTGCGTCCTCGGCCACTAACCCGCGCTGTCCATAACGCCCACCTGCTTTTGGGACCGCACGACCTGCCGCGGCGACTGCAGGGGCACTGTTGGTTTTCGCCCGGTCGCAAATTGTCAGGCAAGTTACGAAGAAGGATACGGTGAATACCGCTCTGCCGGAAGACGTTAACGAGTTCGCCACCGTCGCGGCCAAGCGGTTGGCCCGCTTCGGCGGACCGCAGGCGGCGCTGCGCGCCGAGACCGATGACGAAATCCGCGGCCAAGCAAGAAAAGCATTGGCCGACGTCGGCGCGTTCGACCTCGACGTCCGCTACGGACCCGACGACCTGCTGGCCGCCGCGGTGCTCTGTCGCGCCGCCGGCGCCACGGCGTTGCCCTACCCGCTGGTCGAGGAGCTGCTGGCCGTCGACGGCGCACGGCTGGCGCTGGTCAACCCGCAGGCACCCCGGATCGATCACGGCGATCTGCCCGGCGAGTGGATCGCCGCCGACCTGGACGGGATCCGCTACCGGCCGCGGGCGGAATCGCGGACCAACGCCAAGCTCGGGCCGTTTCTGGTCCCGGCCACACTCAGCGAACCCGACGGCACCGTGCCGGCCGTCGACGTCGACCTGCACCTGGTGCTCGGGTCGTGGCGAATCCTCGGCGCCGTACAGCAGCTACTGCAGATCACGTGCGAGCACGTCCGCAGCCGTATTCAGTTCGGCAAGCCGCTGGCCGACTTCCAGGCCGTCCGGTTCGCGGTCGCGGACGCGTCCGTCGCCGCGCGCGGGCTCGACGAACTCGCCAAATACACGATCTGGCGGGTCAATTCGGTGCCGGCGCAGGTACGCTCGGCGGATGCAACGATGCTACGTCTCAAAGCCGCCGACACCGCCCGTCAAATGTTGCGCACCTCGCACCAGCTACTCGGTGCGCTGGGTTTCTGCGACGAATCCGACGTCAGCGTGCTCGACCGGCACACCCAGCCGCTCCTCCGGTTGCCGGTGAGCACCGAAGTGCTTGCGCTGCGGTTGATCCCCGACGTGCGCAGCGGTTCCCTGGAAACGCTGTTCACAGTGCCAGCATGAGCCCCGAAGAGGGAGTGCCGTTCGGGCTGCGGCTGCAGCAGCTCGCGCAGGGACTCGGCGACCAGCCCGCCGTGACCACGCTGGCGCCCGACGGGGCCGCGCGCACGCTGAGCTTCGCCGATCTCGAGGTGCGGGCCAACCAGTGGGGCCGGGCGTTGGCGGCCGCCCGCGCCGACGCCGGTTCGCTTGTGGCGCTGGCCATTCCCAATTCCCAGGAGCTGATTCTGGCGGCGCTGGGCTGCTGGAAGGTCGGCGCGGTTCCGGTGCCGATGCGCTGGGATCTGCCCGACTGGGAACGCTCCCGCGTGCTCGGCGTGATCGACGCGGCCGTCGTTGTCGACGAACAAACCACGGAGAAGCTGGCGTCCAAAGCCAAAGACCAATCCGACGAGCCGCTGCCGATCGTCGTCTCCCCCACCGTCAACGGCATCTGCAGCAGCGGGTCGACCGGCCTGCCCAAGGTGATCCTCAACCTGGCGCCGGCGCTGTGGACGCCGCTGCTGTCGACACCGTTTCTGGCGGCCTGGACCTCGGTGGATCTACCGCAGACGATCCTGGTGCCCGGGCCGATGTATCACACCAACGGCTTCGCCCCGCTGAACAACCTGCTGGGCGGCGACCGGCTGGTGGTCCTGGAAAAGTTCGACGCCGCAATGGTTGTCGACGCGATCGAGCGCTATCGGATCACCAACTTCACCGCCACGCCGACGATGCTGAGCCGCATCGCCGCGCTACCCGGCATAGAAACCCGCGACCTGTCCAGCGTGGTATGGATTTTGGTGGGCGCCGCGGTGATGCCGCACGCGCTGATGCACACGTGGTTTCACCTGCTGTCCCCCGAACAGATCGTGATGGCCTACGGGATGACCGAGAACCTCGGGCTCACCGCGTTGCGCGGCGACGAGTGGCTGGCCCACCCCGGCAGTGTCGGCCGGCGCTTCCGCGACACCGAGATTCGGATCCTCGACCCGCAGGGCAATCCGCTGCCGCCCGGCGAGCTCGGCGAGATCTACCTGCGTGCCCCGATGAGCGCCGGATACCGGTACCTGGGCGGGGCGCCGCCGCTGCCGTCGACACCCGACGGGTTCCGGTCCGCCGGCGACATCGGGCACCTCGACGCCGACGGCTACCTCTACGTCGCCGACCGCCGCGCCGACATGATCATCACCGGAGGCGCCAATGTCTTTCCGGCAGAAGTGGAATGCGCACTCGCCGAACACGATCAGATCGCCGACGTCGTCGTCATCGGGCTCTCCGATCCGCAGTGGGGCCGACGGGTGCACGCCGTCGTGCAAGCCACGGCGCCGCTGTCCGAGCAGCAGGTGATCGACTTCGCGAAGACCCGGCTCGCCGCCTACAAGGTGCCCAAGACGGTCGAGTTCGTCGACCAGATCCCCCGCACAGCGGCCACCAAAATCAACCGCTCGGCGATGATCGAAGCCCGCGGCGGATGAGCTATGCGTCCACCCGGGCGAACTGACCCTGCCGGTACTGCTCGACACACGTCGACCGCCGAACCTTGCCGCTGGTGGTGATCGGGATCGAACCGGGCGGCACCAGAACCAGATCCGCGACCGCGAGGCCGTGCACGTTGGAGATCGCCGAGGTGACTTCGCCCTTGACGGCGGAGAGCTTCGCCGCCGCCTCCTCCGCAGAGTCGCCGCGCTTCTTGGTCTCGATGATCACCACCAGCTTTTCGGTGTGCTCGTCCGGAACCGCGATGGCGGCGCAGCGACCGCCGCTGATCTCCTGGACGGTCGCTTCGATGTCGTCGGGAGAGTGGTTGCGCCCGTAGACGATCAGGAGGTCCTTGATGCGGCCGATGATGAACAGCTCGTCGTCGAAGAGGAAGCCTGAGTCGCCGGTCCGCAGCCAGGGCCCCTCGGGCGTACCCTCTGAGGGAGCGACAAGCCTTGCGCCGAAAGTGTTTTCGGTCTCCTGGGGTTTCTGCCAGTAGCCCATCGCGACGTTGTCGCCATGCACCCAGATCTCACCGACCGTTCCCGCAGGGCACTCGACACGTGCGTCGGGGTCGACGATGCGGACCATCGGTGAGCGCGGCACCCCGTAGCTGACCAGCGGTGTGCCGCCTCCACTTTCGCAGCGCTCCGCCTTGCCGGCGGTCAGCTTTTCGGATTCGAACCGCACGATGGTCGCCGGCTCAGTAGCCGTGGGAGTCGCCACGTACACAGTGGCTTCCGCGAGTCCGTACGACGGGCGGATCACTTCTTCGCGCAGGTTGAACTTGGCGAAGCGTTGTGTGAAGCGCCGCAGCGTGGCCGGGTGTACCCGTTCGCTGCCGGTGGCGATGACAAGCACGTCGGAGAGATCGAACCCGGCCATGTCCTCGTCCGACGTCTTGCGCGCCGCCAGTTCGAACGCAAAGTTCGGTGCCGCCGAATATGCGCGGGAGTTGCTTGCTACCAACTGCATCCACCGGGCCGGCCGCTGCAGGAAGGCCACCGGACTCATCAGCACAGCGGGCTTTCCGGTCATGATCGGCGCGCAGATCCCCAGATACAAACCCATGTCGTGATAGAAGGGCAGCCACGACACAATCGTGGTGTCCGACGGGGGGAATCCTCCGTACTGCGGAAAGTAGTCGGCCATAATCTGTTCGAAATTGGACAGGATGTTGCGGTGCGACATCACTACGCCCGCCGGTACGCGAGTCGACCCGGATGTGTATTGCAAATACGCTGTGCTCGGGAGGTTTTCGAGGCCCGAGCTGGACGAGCCCCGGGCGTCAAGATCCAGCTTGTCGACTTGCACAATCGACGGTGCGGATCCGCCGGACTCCGACTTGACGTACTGGGCGACGGTGCCTGCGATAGCGGACGTCGTGAGAATGACCGACGGCGACGCGTCGCGCAGAACCGAACTCACCCGCTCGTCGCTGACGCCGCCGAGCGGAACCGAAAGGGGAACCGCGATCTGTCCGGCCTGCAATGCGCCGAGAAACGCGACGACATACTCAAGTCCCTGCGGCGCGATGACGAGTGCGCGGTCACCCGTCGACCCGAGAGGTTCGAGTTCGGCCGCAACATTGAGGGTTCGCCGATACAGCTGCGCCCACGTCAGGCTTTCCGCAACCCCGGACCAGTCCTGGTCGTAGTCGATATACGTCACCGCCGTGTCATCGGCCTGCAGACCGGCGCGCTCGCGCAGCAAGCCCAAAATGGTATCCACCACGGGCGTCACGTTACCGCGACCGTCGCCGCCATACGGTCGAAAAGTTCATCTCAGTTGACACGCGTTCGGCGCAGGTGCTGACGCCTCTCCAGGTCAGACGGCCAAGGCCGCGTCGTCCTCGGTATTATTTTCGCTGGCATCTGTAGTGGAAAGTTGTGTTGTAGAACGGAAGTCAGATGACTGCACACGTGGAGCAGTTGGAGTTTCAGGCCGAAGCACGCCAGCTGCTGGATCTGCTGGTCCACTCGGTGTACTCCAACAAGGACTCGTTTCTGCGGGAGTTGGTCTCCAACGCCTCAGACGCGCTGGACAAGCTGCGGCTAGAATCACTGCGCAACAAGGACCTCGATGTCGACACGTCCGACCTTCACATCGAGATCGAGACCGACAAGGCTGCGCGCACCCTGACCGTGCGTGACAACGGCATCGGTATGACGCGCGACGAGGTGGTGGATCTGATCGGCACACTGGCCAAATCGGGCACCGCCGAGCTGCGCCAGAAGCTGCGTGAGGCCAAGAACGCGGCCGCCTCCGAGGAGCTGATCGGCCAGTTCGGGATCGGGTTCTACTCGACGTTCATGGTGGCCGACAAGGTCGAACTGCTCACCCGCAAGGCCGGCGAGAGCGCGGCCACCCGGTGGGTGTCCAGCGGTGACGGCACCTACAGCATCGAATCCGTCGAGGACGCCCCGCAGGGAACGTCAGTGACGCTGCACCTCAAGCCCGAAGACGCCGAGGACGGCCTACACGACTACACCTCGGAATGGAAGATCAAGGAGCTGGTCAAGAAGTACTCCGACTTCATCGCCTGGCCCATCCGGATGGACGTCGAAAAACGCACCCCCGCCGAAGAGGAAGGCGGCGAGGAGCAGGTCAGCGTCGAAACGCAGACGCTGAACTCGATGAAGGCGCTGTGGGCCAAGTCCAAGGACGAGGTCTCCGACGAGGAGTACAAGGAGTTCTACAAGCACGTCGCGCACGCCTGGGATGACCCGCTCGAGGTCATCGCGATGAAGGCCGAGGGCACCTTCGAATACCAGGCGCTGCTGTTCATCCCCACGCACGCCCCGTTCGACCTGTTCAACCGCGACGCCAAGGTCGGAGTGCAGCTGTACGTCAAGCGGGTCTTCGTGATGGGCGACTGCGACCAGCTGCTGCCGCACTACCTGCGCTTCGTCAAGGGCGTCGTCGACGCACAGGACTTGTCGCTCAACGTTTCCCGCGAAATCCTGCAGCAGGACCGGCAAATCGCCGCGATCCGTCGCCGGCTCACCAAGAAGGTCCTATCGGCAATCCAGGACATGCAGTCGCAGCGGCCGGACGACTACCGCACGCTGTGGGCCCAGTTCGGCCGGGTGCTCAAAGAGGGCATGATGTCGGACTTCGACAACCAGGACACCCTGCTGCGCATCTCGTCGTTCGCCTCGACCCACAGCGACGAGCAGCTGACCACCCTGGCCGAGTACGCCGAACGCATGAAGGACGGTCAGGAGCAAATCTTCTACGCGACCGGCACATCGCGTGAGCAACTGCTGAAGTCCCCGCACCTGGAGGCGTTCAAGGCCAAGGGCTACGAGGTGCTGCTGCTCACCGACCCCGTCGACGAGCTCTGGGTCGGATCGGTGAGCGAGTTCGACGGCAAACCGCTGCAGTCGGTGGCCAAGGGCGAGGTGGACCTCGACTCCGACGATGAAAAGAGCGAGGCCGAGCGCGAGGAGCAGGAGAAGGAGTTCGCCGGCCTGCTGGCCTGGTTGACCGAAACTCTCAGTGATCACGTCAAGCAGGTGCGGTTGTCCACCCGGCTGACCGAATCGCCGGCCTGCCTGATCACCGACGCCTTCGGCATCACCCCGGCGCTCGCTCGCCTCTACCGGGCCTCCGGGCAAGTGGTACCGGTCAGCAAACGCATTCTGGAACTCAATCCCCACCATCCGCTCGTCACCGGTCTGCAGCAGGCCCACAAGGAGCGTGGCGGGGAGGATCCTTCACTGGCCCAAACCGCCGAATTGCTCTACGGCGCGGCCCTTCTCGCCGAAGGCGACATACCCGAGGACCCGGCAAAGTTCGCCGCCCTACTGGCGGACCGCCTGACTCGCACCGTATAGGGCATGTCCGCGAATTCGGCGTACCAGAGCAAATATCACGGCTGGGTAACGGTTCCATCGAATACCTACATCTTTGGCAGGTGCGTAATACCGTCGCGTCTGCCACTTACGTCGCTGACGTGCATGAAAGCCCGTAAGACGGGAAAAGGCATCAATTGACACATGACGTTGGCACCCCGGGGGGTCGAGGAGCGCCACGGTCTGAGTCACGCGGCGGACAAAGCCACCCCAGTCGTTGCAGGAGGCGGAATGGTTTCGTACGGAGCGATCGATGATGGTGCACCCGGAGCGGCGACGGCGGATTCTTCCCCCACAATGAGCACCACGGCGGCCACTCCCGTTGCCATCATCGGCATGGCGTGCCGGCTTCCCGGCGGTATCGACTCCCCCGAGCTGCTGTGGGAGGCGTTGCTGCGCGGCGACGACTTGGTCACCGAGGTTCCCCCAGACCGCTGGGACGTCGACGAACACTACGACCCCGAGCCGGGGGTACCGGGCCGCTCGGTCTCGAAATGGGGGGCGTTCCTCGACGACGTTGCCGGCTTCGACGCCGATTTCTTCGGGATCAGCGAGGCGGAGGCGACCGCGATCGACCCGCAGCACCGGCTGTTGCTGGAGACCTCGTGGGAAGCAGTGGAGCACGCGGGGCTCAACCCGGCAAAGCTGGCCGGCTCACGCACCGGCGTGTACGTGGCGTTGGGGCATAACGACTACCAGCTGCTGGCCGCCGACGCCCACGCGCTGGAGGGTCCCTACGGGTTCCTGGGCAACGGCTACTGCATGGCCTCCGGGCGAATCTCCTATGCCCTGGGTTTGCATGGTCCCGCACTGACGGTGGACACAGCATGCTCGGCCGGCCTGGTCACCGTGCACATGGCGTGCCGCAGCTTGCACGACGGCGAATGCGACCTTGCCCTGGCGGGCGGTTCGGCGGTGGCGCTGGATCCGCGGAAGTTCTCCGCGGGCTCGGCGGGCGGCATGCTGTCGCCCACCGGTCGCTGCCACGCGTTCGACGTCACCGCCGACGGGTTTGTGCCGGGCGAGGGCACTGCCGTGGTGGTGCTCAAGCGGTTACCGGATGCGCTGCGCGACGGCGACCGGATCTTGGCGGTGGTGCGCGGCACGGCGCTGAACAACGACGGCCGCACGGCCACCATCACCTCGCCGTCGCGGGCGGCGCAGGCCGCGGCCTATCGGGCCGCGTTGGCTGTGGCGGGCGTCGACGCGGGCAGCGTGGCCATGGTGGAGACGCACGGCACCGGTACCCCCACCGGTGACCCGGTCGAATTCGCCAGCCTGGCCGAGGTTTACGGCACCGACGGGCCCTGCGCGCTCGGTGCTGCGAAGACCAACTTCGGGCACAACCAGTCCACCGCCGGGACGCTGGGGTTGATCAAGACCGTCCTCGCCTTGCAGCACGGCGTTATTCCACGCAATCTGCACTTCACTCAGCTGCCCGACGAGCTCACCCAAATAGAAACCAACCTTTTTGTGCCGCAGGAGAATACGCCGTGGCCACGCAACGGCGGGGCACCCCGGCGGGCGGCTGTGTCGGCGTACGGATTTTCGGGCACCAACGCCCACGCCATCGTGGAGCAACCCCCCGAGCCGCGCGAAACCGCAGCGCAACACAACGGGCAAGCGGCAACCGAGCCGCTGCTGTTCCCGGTGTCGTCCACCTCCGCCGACGAACTGCGCCGCACGGCAGGCCGGCTGGCCGACTGGGTGCAAGCACACGACGACGTGTCATTGCCGGATCTGGCCTACACGCTGGCGCGCCGGCGCGCGCACCGCCCGGTACGCACCACCGTCATTGCGAGCAGCCAGGCGGTACTCACCCAAGCATTGCGCGAGGTTGCCGACGGCGACACGCCGTATCAGGCCGCGGTCGGACAAGACGACCGGGGAGCGGTGTGGGTGTTCTCCGGGCAGGGTTCGCAGTGGGCGGGCATGGGCGCGCAGCTGCTGGCCGACGAACCGGTGTTCGCCGCCACCGTCGCGCAGGCCGAGCCGCTGATCGCCCGCGAGTCGGGATTCTCGGTGACCGAAGCGATCTCGGCGCCACAGGTCGTCACCGGTCAAGAACGGATTCAGCCGACGCTGTTCACGATGCAGGTCGCCCTGGCCGCGACGCTGAAGGCCTACGGGGTGCGCCCGGGGGCGGTCATCGGGCACTCCCTCGGCGAGGCCGCAGCCGCTGTGGCCGCGGGCGCGCGGTCGCTGGAAGACGGACTGCGGGTGATCTGCCGCCGCTCGCAACTGATGTCCCGCGTGGCCGGCACCGGCGCCACCGCAACGGTGGAACTGCCTGCCCAGCAAGTACTTTCGGAGCTGACCGCCCGCGGCATCAACGACGTCGTGGTGGCGATCGTCGCTTCGCCGCAGTCCACGGTGATCGCCGGCGCCGCGCAGACGGTTCGCGACCTGGTCGCGGCTTGGGAGCAGCGCGACGTGATGGCCCGCGAGGTCCCCACCGACGTCGCCTTCCATTCGCCGCAGGTCGACCCGATCCTCGACGATCTGACCCAGGCACTGGCAGACCTCAAACCGATGACGCCGGAGGTTCCGTTCTACTCGGCGACCCTGTTCGACCCGCGCGAGCAGCCGGTCTGCGACGCCCGCTACTGGGCCAGCAACATGCGCCGCATGGTGCGGTTCTCGGCGGCGGTGCAGGCCGCCTTGGAGGACGGCTACCGGGTGTTCGCCGAGGTGGCGCCGCACCCGCTGCTCACCCACGCTCTAGAGCAGACCGCCCGTAACCTCGACATGCCGCTGGCTGCGCTGGCCGGCATGCGCCGCGAGCAGGTTTTGCCGCACGGGCTGCGCAGTTTCGTGGCCGATCTGCACAGTGCGGGCGCCGCGGTGGACTTCTCGGTGCTGTATCCCAGTGGACAGCTGGTGGATGCGCCGCTGCCGACCTGGACGCACCGTCCGCTGATGTGGAGCCGCGACGGTCAGGAGACCCAGATCCACGGCGGCTGCACCGTCTCGGTGCATCCGCTGTTGGGCCCGCATGTGCGTCTGCACGAGGAGCCGGAGCGCCACGTGTGGCAAGGGGAGGTCGGTACCGCGGCTCAGCCCTGGCTGGGCGATCACCGGATCCGCGATATTCCGGTGCTTCCGGGGGCGGCGTATTGCGAGATGGCGCTGGCGGCCGCGCGTGAGGTGCTCGGTGAGGCTGCCGAGGTCCGCGACATCCGCTTCGAGCAGGCGCTGCGGCTGGACGAGGAGACCACGGTCGGCGCCTCCGCATCGGTGTCGTCGCCAGGCGTGCTCGACTTCTCCGTGGAGACGAACCCCGGCGGTCATCAGGTGCGGCACGCCACCGCGGCCCTGCACGCCGTTAACGACGAGCAGCCGCCCGCGCGGGATATCCCGGCGCTGCTTGCCGCGCACCCGGGTCGCGAAGACGGCGCCGACGTGCGCGCGCGGCTGGACCGCCGTGGTGTTCAGTTCGGTCCCTCGTTCGCCGCTCTGGGCGTCGTGCACACCGGCGACGAGGGGGCCGACACCGTGCTCGCGGAAGTCGCGCTGCCCCGTCAAATCCGTTCGCAGCAAGACGCATACGGCGTGCACCCCGCGCTGCTGGATACCTGCTTCCAGTGCATCGAGTCGCATCCGGGGGTCAAGGCCCTGAGCGAAGAAGTGCTGGGATTGCCGCAAGGTGCCCGCCGTATACGCGTCTACGGCCCGGTTCGCAATGCCCGCTACTGCTACACCCGGGTGAACAAAGCCGATTCGACCGGGGTCGAGGCCGACTTCGAACTGCTCGACGAAAACGGAGCAGTCCTGCTCACCCTGCACGGGGCGCGGTGGGGCGCCAGGGTCTCGGGAAACGTTCAGAAAGATCGGACGTTGAACGAGCGGCTGCTGAGCCTGGAGTGGCGGCTGCGGGAGTTGCCCGAGGCCGACCAAGACGATGCGAGAAGCTGCCTGCTGATCAGCACCACGACCACCTCGGACGTGGTGGCGACCAGGCTGACCGACGCTCTGAAAAACTATGGCGCGCAATGCACGACCATGTGCTGGCCGCCGCACGCCGACCATGAATCCAACCGCGAACAGCTGGCAAATCATTTGAGTGCCGGCGCCTTCACCGGTGTGGTGATCCTGACGGGACCGAAAAACGGCGACGCCGAGGACCACTCCCCGCTGGCGGGCCGCGAGTATGTCCAGCATCTGGTGCGGATCGCCCGCGAATTGACGGAGGCTCCGGGCGAGTCGCCTCGGGTGTACCTGGTGACCCGCAACGCCCAGGTCGTGCTGGCCGGCGACCAACCCAACCTCGAGCAGGCCGGGCTGCGCGGGTTGATGCGAGTGATCGGCACAGAGCATCCGCACGTGCGCGCCAGCCAGATCGACGTGGACGAAGCCGTCGACGCCGAGCAGTTGGCGCGCCAACTGCTGGGCGACTTGGACGAGGACGAAACCGCCTGGCGCAACGGCGCGTGGTATACGGCCCGGTTGTCCGCGGCACCGCTGCTTCCCGAGGACCGCAAAACCACCGTCGCCAACCACGAATGCGACGGAATGCACCTGCAGATCCGCACGCCCGGCGATCTGGAGTCGATGGAACTTGTTGCGCGCGATCGGGTTCCGCCGGGGCCTGGGAAAATCGAGGTCGCGGTCAGCGCGTCGAGCATCAACTTCGCCGACGTGCTGGTGGCATTCGGCCGTTACCCCGCCATCGAGGGCCATCTGCCGCAGCTGGGCACCGACTTCGCCGGGGTGGTGACCGCGGTCGGACCCGACGTGACCGACCACAAGGTGGGCGACCGTGTCGGGGGTCTGTCCCCCGACGGCTGCTGGGGCACGTTCGTCACCTGCGACGCGCGCCTGGCCGTCACGCTGCCCGCCGGGCTTTCCGACGCGCAGGCGGCGGCAGTGACCACCGCGCACGCCACCGCTTGGTACGGCCTGCACGACCTGGCCCGCATCAAGAGCGGCGATAAGGTGTTGATCCATTCCGGAACGGGCGGCGTGGGGCAGGCGGCCATCGCGATCGCCCGCGCCGCAGGTGCCGAGATCTTCGCCACCGCCGGCAGTGAGCAGCGCCGGCAGTTGTTGCGCGACATGGGAATTGAGCATGTTTACGACTCGCGAAGCCTGGAGTTCGCCGAAGGCATCCGCCGCGACACCGATGGATACGGGGTGGATATCGTGCTCAACTCGGTCACCGGCGCCGCGCAGCGCGCGGGGCTGGAACTGCTGGCCTACGGGGGGCGGTTCATCGAGATCGGCAAACGTGACATCTACGGCGACACCCGGCTGGGGCTTTTCCCGTTCCGGCGCAACCTCGCGTTCTACGGCGTCGACCTGGCGCTGATGACCGTCACCCACCCGGACCAACTGCGCGAAGTGCTGGAAAAGGTGTACCGGCTCACTGCTGACGGCACGTTGCCGATGCCAGAGAGCACGCACTACCCGCTGGCCGAAGCGCCCACTGCCATTCGGGTGATGAGCGCCGCCGAACACACCGGGAAGCTGGTGCTCGACGTCCCGCACACCGGGCACAGCCGGGTGGTGGTGCCGCCGGAGCAAGTGCCGGTGTTCCGCGGCGACGGCGCCTACATCGTCACCGGCGGGCTCGGCGGCCTGGGCTTGTTCCTGGCCGAGAAGATGGCCGCAGCCGGCTGCGGGCGCATCGTGTTGTCGTCGCGCTCGCAGCCCACGCCCGAAGCGGAGCAAACCATCGAGCGCATCCGCATACACGGTGCCGATGTCGTGGTGGAAAACGGCGACATCGCCGAGGCCGCGACGGCGCAGCGGTTGGTCGCCACGGCGACCGCTACCGGGCTGCCGGTGCGCGGCGTGCTGCATCTGGCGGCGGTGATCGAGGACGCCACCCTGACCAACATCACCGATGAGCTCGTCGAGCGTGACTGGGCGCCAAAGGTTTATGGTGCGTGGAACTTGCACACCGCCACCGCCCAGCAGCCGCTGGACTGGTTCTGCTCGTTCTCCTCGGCGGCCGCGCTGGTCGGCTCGCCGGGGCAGGGCGCCTACGCCGCGGCCAACAGCTGGTTGGACGCATTCACCCGCTGGCGCCGGGCTCAGGGCTTGCCGGCGACCGCCATCGCCTGGGGTGCCTGGGCCCAGATCGGGCGCGCCACCGACCTGGCAGAGGGCGGCATTGCCATCGCTCCCGACGAGGGCGCCTACGCGCTGGAAGCCCTGCTGCGCCACGACCGCACCTACAGCGGGTACGCGCCCATCACCGGCGCACCGTGGCTAGCCGCGTTCGCCGAACGCACCCCGTTCGCCGAAGCGTTCCGTTCCGTCGGTCAAAACGCAGCGGGCACAAGCAAATTGCTTGCCGAACTCGAGGAGCTGCCGCCAGACGAGTGGCCGACCCGGCTGCGGCGGCTGATCTCCGATCAGGTCAGCCTGATCCTGCGCCGCAGCATCGACCCGGACCGTCCGCTGCCCGAGTACGGCCTGGATTCGCTGGGCGCCCTCGAACTACGTACCCGTATCGAGACCGAAACCGGCATCCGGATCAATCCCGCCGACCTCACCGCCATCGGCACTATTCGTGGCCTGGCGGAACTGCTCCGCGAAAAGCTGGCCCCGGCAGACGCCGTCTGAAACCGTTGCTGCCGTGTGCTTTACGCAGACACGGCGTCGGGCGGCCAGGGGTCGGCCATCCCGACCAGGATGCGCCGGTTCCCGGTGAACGGCCTGCGCCCGTGCGCGACGAGCATGTTGTCGACGAACAACAAATCGCCCTGCTGCCAGGGGAAAGTTCGGGTGTGGGCGCGGTATGCCTGGGCGATTTCCTGCAGCACTGATTCGGGCACGGTCTCCCCGTCGCCGTAGGTCGTGTTGTAGGGCAGGCCTTCCACGCCGACGGAATCGATGAGCACCTCGCGTATCTCGGGATCCAGCGAGAACGGGTTGAAGAACAACCCGTGGTTGAACCACACCGGTTCTCCCGTGGTGGGGTGTTCGTGGATCGCCGGGCGTAGGTAGGTAACCGTCAGCGAATCGTCGGCGCCCCATTCGACGTCCATCGCGTTTTCCCGGCAGTAGGCCTCCACCTGATCCCGGTCGCCCGACCCGAACACGTCCTGCCAACTGAACCCGAGTAGCCCGAAGTGCCGTCGGTACCGCCACCCGCGCTCGGCGAACTCGTCGCGGATTGCCGCCGGAATCGCGGCAAGCACCTCGCGGCAGTCCGCGAGCGGCGTCTCCCCGCCCGTGTCGGCCGGTGTCACGCAGCAGAAGTACAGCTTCTGCGGCCACGACGTGCAGTGGGAGTTCTCGTTGTGCAACGGGATAACTTCTTTGGGCGGATACTCCGTCGAGGTGAAGATGTTATCCCCGACCGCAGTCCTGGGGGTGGCACGCTCGCGGTAGCTGGCCCACTCCGTGGAGGTCGCCTCGATGCAGCTGCGCAGTGCCTCGGGGCTGTCCACCCCGAAGCCGCGAAACAGCAGGGCACCGCTGTCGCGCAACGCCGGTTCCCAGGTCTCACGGTTGTCGGTGAGCCATCGCAGCAGATCCTGCCCGATGTGCTCCGCGCGCATGACGCGCGGCAGGGTCCGTGTCTGCGTCTCGCTCACGCTGCATCCTCCTTGGTCAGATCAATCCGAGCAGTTGCAAGTCGGTGACGTATTTGACGATGACGGGCGCGGAAACGTGCGGAATGTCGTTGTCAGGACCGACTTTCGCTTCTTGCACGGCGGCGCGGAACCGGTCGGCGGGAGCCAGCGGACCGTTGGTCGGCTCCGGCGGCTGCACGTCCGTGGAATTGCGCACCACGGACTGCACCATCTGCAGCACCGAGTGCTCGCGCTGCCGTTCGGGCAGGTTTCGCAGAGCGGTCTCGAAGCGCCGCAACCACTCCCCGAAGTCGGCGACGCGCTCGATCGGGTAACCGGCTTCGATCAGCCAGTCGACGTACTCGTCGAGCCCGATCCCGTCGTCGTGCGGGTTCATCACGTGGTAGGTCTCGAAGCCGTCGAACACCTGGGCGCCCAGGGTGGCGATCGCCTCGGCGACGAACCCGACGGGCAGCCCGTCGAAGTGCGCGCGTTGCCGGTTGCCGTCGGCGTCGAGCCGGTAGAACGAGGTGGGCGCGATGCCGGTGGCGACCAGGCTCAGCGCCATCCGGCTGAACAGGTCGGCGACGTTGAGCTGACCGGCGTAGGTGGGGTCGGCCAGGATCATGTCGCAGCGGAACACCGCGACCGGCAGCCCGCACAGATCGTTGGCCTCCCGCAGCAGCACCTCGCCGGCCCACTTGCTGTTGCCGTACCCGTTGGCGCGCGTGTCGTCGATGGTGCGGGTGGGGCTGACGACCCGGATGTCGGCGTCCTCGGTGAACTTGCCGGGCTCGATCTGGTCGCCCACGTTGGCGGTCGACACGTACGTGTACGGCTTCATCTTCGTGGTCAGCGCGAGCCGGATCAGCTCGGCGGTGCCCACGACGTTGGGCCCGAACAGCTCGCTATACGGCAGGACACCGCTGACCAGTGCCGCGGGGTCGACGATCAGATCGACGGTGTCGGCCAGCCGCTGCCAGGTGCGCTCGTCCAGGCCGAGGTCGGCCTCGTCCTTGTCGCCGGCGATGACTTCCAGATGGTCCTCGGCCAGTTCCTGGTAGTGCAGCAGCAGCTCGGGGTCGCCTTGAGGGTCGCCGCAGCCGAAGGTCTTGTCGAGTCGAGCCCTCGCATCTTCATCAGATTTAGCCCGGACCAGGCAGATCAGCGTGCCGTCGACCAACTCCATGCGCTCGAGCCATTCCAGGGCCAGGTAGCGGCCCAGGAAACCGGTCGCCCCGGTCAGCAGGACCGTCCGCACCTCGGGGCTGGGGCCGGGCAGCGCGGGGGCAGCGGCCAGCGTGGCGGCGTCGATGAACTTGTCCAGCGTCAGGTCGCGGGCGTGCACCTCGGTGACGTTCGCGGAGCCGTGCACGGAGGCAAAGCTGGGCCCGTTGGCCTTGGGCTTGCGCACCAGCACCCGGCTCAGGGTGCTCACGGACGGCGCGTCGAACAGGGCACGCACGGTGAGGTGAATGTCGAAGGCTTTGTTGATCGCGGCGATCACCCGCACCGCGGACATCGAGTCCCCACCCAGGTCGAAGAACGAGTCGTCGACGCCCACGCGTTCGAGTCCGAGCGCCTCGGCGTAAATGCCGGCCACAATTTCCTCGATGGCGTTGGACGGGGGCCGGTAATGCTCGCCGTCGAGGTATTCCGGCGCGGGCAGGGCGCGGGTGTCGAGTTTGCCGTTGGGTGTCAACGGCATTGCGTCGAGTGCGACGACGGCGGCCGGCACCATGTAGGCCGGCAGCCGCTCGGCCAGTTGAGTGCGCAGCCCGGCAGTGTCGGCGGTGCCGGTCACATAGCCCACCAGACGCTTGTCGCCGGCGCGGTCCTCGCGGGCGATCACCACCGCCTGCTCGACCCCGTCCAAAGCGGTTAGGGCGGCCTGGATTTCACCGAGCTCGATGCGATACCCGCGGACCTTGACCTGCTCGTCGGCCCGGCCCAGATAATCCAGCTGCCCGTCGGCGCGCCAGCGCACCAAGTCCCCGGTGCGATACATCCGGGAGCCGGACTCGCCGAACGGGCAGGCCACAAACCGCGACCCGGTCAATCCGGCGCGGCCGACATAGCCATACGAGATGCCGCGGCCGGCCACGTACAACTCGCCGACCACGCCGGCCGGCGCCGGCCGCAACGACCCGTCGAGGACGAACAACGCCGCCCCGGGCACCGGCGAGCCGATCGGCGGCGCGCCGGATCCCGCTGCCAGCGGCGCGCTGATCGCCACGCACATCGTGGTCTCGGTCGGGCCGTAGGCGTTGACCATCACCCGCCCCGGCGCCCAACGGTCCACCACCTCGGCCGGACACGCCTCACCGACCGTCGCCAGCGCCACCGACTCCAACCCCTCCGGGGCAAGGGCTTTGACCGCCGACGGGGTTTGGGTCAGCATGCTGACCCGTTCGGTGACCAGCAGGTCGTGGAAGTCCTCAGGCGAAGCCACCACCGACTCGGGCACCACCACCACCCGGCCACCGCGCAGCAGCGCACCGAAGATCTCCCACACCGACACGTCGAACGCCAGCGAGTGCGAGTGCGACCACACTCCCGCCGCCGGCAGGCCGGCATCCAGGGATCCCAGTAGCTGGGTGACGTTGCGGTGGCTGATGGCGACGCCTTTGGGCACCCCAGTGGTACCCGAGGTGTAGATCAGGTAGGCGATGGCGTCGGGATCCGGCAGCGGCAGTGCCGTATTCGGTTGGGCGCCAACGTCGTTGACGTCGACGACCGTCACGTCGAACCCGTCGAGCCGGCCGGCCAGATCGGCCGTGGTGATCACCACGGCAGGTGCGGCGTCGTCGAGCATGAACCCGATCCGGGCCGCCGGCATCACCGGGTCGATCGGCAGATAGGCAGCCCCGCTCTTCAGTACCGCCAGGATTGCCACGATCGCCTCGACCGACCGGGTGAACATCAATCCGACGCATGCAGCCGGACCGATACCCTGCCCAATCAGCAAGTGCACCAAGCGGTTTGACGCCTCGTCGAGTTCGCGATAGGTCATCGTGCCACCCGCGCCGCTGATCGCCACCGCCTCCGGCGCGCGGGTCACCTGCGCGGCGAACAACTCCGGGACCGACACGGCAGTCGCAGGCTGGGAGAGCACCGCCCGGTTACCCCAGCCGTGCAGCCGGGTCTGCTCGGTCTCGTCGACCAGATCCACCGACGACAACCGCCGCCCCGGATCGGCGGTCATCGCCGCCAACACCCGCTCGAACCGCCAGATCAGCGACTCGATGCTGGCCGCGTCGAACACGTCGGTGCGAAATTCGACCGCCCCGCTGATCCCGGCCGGCTCACCGGCGTCGGTCCAGCGTTCGGCCAGAGAGAACGTCAGGTCCATCCGCGCGGTGTCGGCGTTCGTCGGCAGCGGCGTGACCTCCAGGTCACCCAGCGCCAGCCCGGCGTCGGCGCCACCGGCATGCCAGGGCAGGTTCTGCCAGGCCAACGACACCTGGACCAGCGGATGATGGGTAAGGCTTCGGGTCGGGTTGAGCCGCTCGACAAGCGCCTCGAAAGGCACGTCCTGATGCTCGTAGGCGGCCAGGCTGCGCCGCCTCACCCGGGCCAGCAGTTCGGCGACGGTCGGATCGCCGGTCAGGTCGACACGCAGCACCAAGGTGTTGACGAAAAAGCCCACCAAGTCGTCGAGCGCCGCGTCGCGCCGCCCGGCGATCGGGAACCCGACGGCCACATCACTGGTGGCGCAGATCTTCGACAGCAGCGCCGCAAAGGCGGCCTGGATGACCATGAAGCTGGTCGCATTGTGCTCGCGGGCCACCGCACGCACCCGCTGCTGAAGCTCGGCCGGCCAGTCCACCAGCGCGATCGCGCCGCGCTGATCGGCAACCGGCGGGTAAGGCCGATCGGTCGGCAGCTGCAGCTGCTCAGGCATCCCGGCCAGAGTGTCCTCCCAGTAGGCCAGCTGCGCGGCCAGCGGGCCGTCGGTGTCGTCGAGATCACCGAACTGCGCGCGCTGCCACAGCGTGTAGTCGGCGTACTGCACGGGCAGCGGCGCCCACGCGGGCGCCCGTCCCGCCCGCCGGCTGGCATAGGCCACGCCGAGGTCACGCACCAGCGGAGTGATCGACCAGCCGTCGGCGGCGATGTGGTGCACGACGGCCACCAGCACGTGCTCGTGTTCGGCGATACGGAAAAGCCTTGCCACGAACGGGATCTCGGTTGCCAAATCAAACGGGTGACGCGCCGCGGCTTCCATGGCCTCACTCAGCCGGTCCGCCGGCCAGCCGCCGGCATCGATGACCTGCCAGTCCAGGTCGATTTGCTCGGCGGGCACCACCAGCTGCTGAGGTATCCCGTCGGGCGCCGCGAACCGCGTGCGCAGGGTTTCGTGGCGGCCCACCACGTCGGCGAGCGCCGCGCCGAATGCATCGGCATCCAGCGGCCCGCGCAGCCGCAAGGCGGCCGACATGTTGTACACCGGGGACGGCCCGTGCAACTGGTCCAGGAACCACAACCGGCTCTGCGCGTACGACAACGGAATCACCGCCGGGCGCTCCACCGCCACCAACGGCTCGAGCCGGCCCTCGTCGCCACCGATCCGCAGCGCCAACTCGGCGATCGTCGGCGCCTCGAACACCGTGCGCACCGACAGGCGGACGTTCAGGCTGGAGTTGATCGTGGCGACCATCCGCATCGCGGACAGCGAATCCCCGCCCAGGTCGAAGAACGACTGGTCCACGCCGACGTGCTCGACACCCAGGACCCGACCGTAAATGCTCGCCAAGATCTCCTCGACCGCGTTGGCCGGGGCGCGGTGACGATCGGTGTCCAGATACTCCGGCGCCGGCAACGCGCGAATGTCGAGTTTGCCGTTGACCGTCCGCGGCAGCTGCTCAAGCGCCACCACCGCGGCAGGGACCATGTAGTCGGGCAACCGGTCGGCCAGCTGGCCGCGCAGCACGACCGGGTCTGCCGTCCCGGTCACATAACCCACCAGGCGCTTGTCGCCGGGGCGGTCTTCGCGGGCGATCACCGCCGCCTGCTCCACACCGTCGCAATTGGCCAGTGCCACTTGGATTTCGCCGAGTTCGATGCGGTACCCGCGGATCTTGACCTGCTCGTCGGCGCGGCCCAGATAGTCCAGCTGGCCGTCGTCGCGCCAGCGCACCAGATCGCCGGTGCGATACATCCGTGTTCCGGGGCTTCCGAACGGGCAGGCCACGAACCGCGATGCGGTCAAGCCCGTTCGGTCCAGATAGCCGCACGCGACTCCGCGGCCGGCCACGTACAACTCGCCGACGATACCGGTCGGCACCGGCCGCAACCACCCGTCGAGTACGAACAACGCGGCCTCCGGCACCGGTGAGCCGATCGGGGGCGTACCCGAGCCCGGCGTCAGCGGCGCACTGACGGTCACGTCCACCGTGGTCTCGGTGGGACCGTAGGCATTGATCATCACCCGCCCGGGCGCCCACCGGTCGACTAGCTCGGCCGGGCAGGCCTCGCCGCCGACCAGCAATGCCGCCGATCCCAAGCCCTCGGGCGACAGCACCGCCACCGCAGACGGGGTTTGGCTGACGACGTCGACGTGTTCGGTGACCAGCAGATCGTGGAAGTCGTCCGGCGAGCGTGTCACCGACTCGGGCACCACGATAAGTCGTCCGCCGTGCAGCAGCGCACCCCAGATTTCCCGGACCGAGGCGTCGAAAACGTAGGAGTGCCACTGCGTCGAAACCTTCGCCGGTCCCGGCGCGGTCATGCTCGCATCCAGTGCCGCCATCAGCTGCGTGACGTTGTGATGGGTAATTGCAACGCCTTTGGGCACACCGGTGGTGCCCGAGGTGTAGATGACGTAGGCGATGTCGTCGGGAGCCGGCGTCGGCGGAGCGGTGGTCGGATAGGTCTGGATTCGAGCGTCGGCGACGTCGATGACCGCCATGTCTGCGCCGTCGAGTCGCCCGGCGAGCTCGGCGGTGGTGACCGCGGCGTTCGGCGCGGCGTCGCCGAGCATGAACCCGATCCGCGCCGCGGGCAGCGCCGGGTCGATCGGCAGGTACGCCGCGCCGGTCTTGAGCACCGCCAGCATCGCCACGATCGCCTCGGCCGACCGGGAAAACAGCAGTGCCACACGCTGTCCCGGGCCCGCACCCTGCTCGGTCAACAAGTGCGCCAAGCGGTTCGCGGCCTCGTCGAGCTCGCGGTAGGTCATCGTGCGGCCTTCGCAGCACAGCGCCACCGTGTCCGGGGTGCGCGCCACCTGGGCGGCAAACAGCTCAGGAACCGACGCTCCGGTCGCGGGCCGAGTCAGCACCGCCCGGTTACCCCAGCCGTCCAACCGGGCGTGCTCGTCGGCGTCGAGCAGATCCATCAACGACAGTGCCCGCGTGGGGTTCTCGGTCATAGCCACCAACACTCGCTGCAACCGACCGAGCAACGCCTCGATGCTGTTCGGGTCGAACACGTCGGTGTCGAATTGGACGCGCAGCCCGAGTTCGCGGCCCGGCATGGCCCGGATCGCGATCGGATAGTGGTTGTAGTCGCGGCTGGTGATCTCGGTGACGGCCAGTTCGTAGTCCCCGGACAGCGCGGCCGCGTCCAGGGGGTAGTTTTCGTAGCCCAGCAGGGTGTCGAACATCTGCTCCTGGCCGGTGACCCGGTGGATCTCGCTGAGCGCCAGGTGCTCGTGGTCGATCGTGTGGTTGTGGGCGCGTTGCAGTTGGTCCAGCAGGTCGGCGGCGCTGGTTGTCCCGGTGATGCGGGCCCGTACCGGCACCGTGTTGATGAACAGGCCCACCATCGACTCCGCACCGGCGACATCGGCGGGCCGGCCCGCGACCGTGGTGCCGAAGGCGACGTCGTGCTGACCCGTCAGCGAGCAGAGCAGTTGCGCCCATGCTGCTTGCAGCACGACGTTGACGGTGGTGTGGCAGGAGCGTGCCAGCTCGCTGACGGCCCGCGTGGTGTCCTCGGCGATCTGGAACGACTTGACGCCCCGAGTGCCCAGCTCCAACCGTTGCGCGGGCCCGACCAGTGTGGGGGTGTCGAAGTCGGCGAACACGTCACGCCATGCGGCGCGCGCGGCGTCGAGGTCACGGCCGGCCAGCCAGGTAAGGAAGCTGCGATACGGCGCGGGTGCAGGCAGCGGCTGGCCGTAGTAGCAAACGAACATCTCCCGCAGCAGGATCTGTATCGACCAGCCGTCGAGCACGATGTGGTGATTGGTCAGCACGAACCGGTGCCGATCTTCTGCGGTGCGGACCAGCGCCGCCCGGAACACCGGACCGCCGTGCACTTCGCATACCGCGGCGCGCTCGGCGGCGCGCAGCTGGTCCATATTGTCCTCGACATCGCCGCCGTCCAGCTCGACATAGCGCCACGGCGCAACGGGATTCGCGGGGATGACCTGCACCGGCTCGTCGAACTCGTCGCAGAATCGCGCAACCAGGTTGGGATGCCGGTTGACCACCGTTTGCAGGGACTCGTGCAGCCGGTGCGGGTCGAGCGGGCCGACGATGGTGAAATCCAGCTGCAGCGCGTAGACGTCGTCGTCGCTGTGGTGCCCGGTGCTCGCGTGGAAGAGCAGGCCGTGCTGCACCGGGGTCAGCGGCAACAGGTCGGCGATGTCGTATTGCCGCTGCAGCAGGTCGATCTGCTGCTGGGTTACCGGCGCCGGTGCGACGTCCGACGGGGTCAGCCCGCCGCCGCCGGCTCGCACATGGGCGCAGATGCCATCCAGGGCCTGCAGCCACAGGCCGCTGAGTTCGCCGATCGCTTCCTGGTCGAGAGCCGAAGGCGCCCAACGCCAGTCGGCGTGCAGCCGGGGGCCGCCATCGGTGTCGAGCGTGCCGGCGTTGAGCTCCACGGTGTGGGCCAACGGCATCGGTATCGCCGCGCTGGCGCCGATGGACGACAACGCGTCCTGGCAGGGCAGCCAGCTCTCCCCGACCATGTCGCCGGCGGAGTTCAGGCGGCCCAGGTAGTTGAACCCGATCGGCGGATCCGACCCGTCCAGGTCGACGTCGTCGTTCAGATAGCGAAGCACGCCATAGCTCAACGGGTGTGGCAGGGCGCGAAGCTGCTCTTTGGCGTCCTTGATCAGTGCCCCCAGTGCCGTCTCACCGGCCGCGACCTGGGCCCAGGACAGCCCGCCGACCGTTAGCGACACCGGGTATTTGGTGGTGAACCACCCCACCGTGCGCGATAGGTCGACGTCGGCGCCCAGCTCTTCGTGACGCCCGTGGCCTTCCACATCGATGCCGATCGGCGCGCTGCCGTTGCCGACGAATTCCGCCACCGCCAAAGCCAGTGCGATCAAAAGGATTTCATGCACGCCGGCGTGAAACGCCGCCGACACATCGTCGAGCAGCATCTCGGTGGTGTCGGCATCGACCGACAGCGACAAATGTCCGGCGCTCTCGTAGGTGTCGACGTCCGGTCTGACCGCGGGCAGTGCGCTCGGGGCCGCCGCCACCTGCTTCCAGGCATCGGCTTGCTCCACCACGTCGGGCCGGTGCGCATACTCGGTGAGCAGCGATGCCCAGCGGGCGAACGAGGTTCCCCACGCCGGCAACGCTACCGGCTGCCCGCCACGGTGCTGGGCCCACGCAATGTTGAGGTCCTCCAACACGATTCGCCACGACACCGCATCGACGGCCAGGTGGTGAACGACCAGCGCGAGCCGACTGGTCGAGCTCACCCACAGCGCGCGCAGCATCACCCCGTCGGCGGGATTCAGCCGTGACCGCGCCTCGATCAACGCCTCGTCGGAGAGCACGTCCACGGTGCGCAGGCAGTCGCGGGCAGCGACCGACCCCGCCTCGGGCACGGTCAGGAACCCGTCACCCGCTTGGGCCCGCAGCATGGCGTGCCGATCCAGCAACGCCTGCACCAGCACTACGACGTCGGCTTCGGTGGTCCCCGCCGGGGCCTGCACCAGCATCGTCTGGTTGAACTGGTCCACCGGGCCGTCAATGCTGTTCAGCCAGCGCATGATTGGCGTCGCAGGCAGCCGCCCGATGCCCTCGTCGACCGGGCCGCCCTCGCCATCGGCGGTGGCGACCACCCCGGCCAGCCGGGCCACGGTCTGCTCGACGAAAACGTCGCGCGGCCGGCAGATCAAGCCCGCGGCACGTGCCCGCGCCGCCACTTGCATCGACGAAATGCTGTCCCCGCCAAGGTCGAAGAAGGAGTCGTCGACACCGACGCGCTCGAGCCCGAGCACCTGGGCGTAGATGCCGGCCAACACTTCCTCGACCGCGTTGCTCGGGGCGCGATACCGCCCGGCGCTGTATTCCGGCGCCGGCAGGGCGCGGATGTCGAGTTTGCCGTTGGGGGTCAACGGCATTGCGTCGAGTGGGACGACCGCCGCCGGAACCATGTAGGCCGGCAACCGTTCACCCAGCCGCGCGCGGAGCTCGACCGGGTCTGCGGTGCCGGTGACGTAGGCGACCAGCCGCTTGTCGCCCGGGCGGTCCTCGCGGGCGATCACCACCGCCTGCTCCACGCCGTCCAGCTTGGCCAGCGCCGCCTGGATTTCGCCGAGCTCGATGCGATAACCGCGGATCTTGACCTGCTCGTCGACGCGGCCCAGGTAGTCCAGCTGCCCGTCGGCGCGCCAGCGCACCAAGTCCCCCGTGCGATACATCCGTGTGCCCGATACTGCTGCACCGCCGAACGGGCAGGCGACAAACCGGGATGCGGTCAGCCCTGGCCGGCGCACGTAACCCGCTGCCACTCCGGCGCCGCCCACATACAGCTCGCCGACCACCCCGGCCGCCACCGGGCGCAGCCAGGCGTCGAGCACGAACAGTGCCGCCCCGGCAACCGGCGACCCGATCGGCGGCACGCCGGAGCCGACTGTCAGCGGCGCGCTGATCGCCACGCACATCGTGGTCTCGGTCGGGCCGTAGGCGTTGACCATCACCCGCCCGGGTGCCCATTGGTCCACCACCTCGGCCGGGCAGGCCTCGCCGACCGTCACCAGCGCCGCCGCGTCCAACGCCTCGGGGGAAAGCATCCGCACGGCCGACGGGGTCTGGGTGAGGACATCGACGTGCTCACCAGTCAGCAAGGCGCACAAGTCGTCTGGCGAGCCGGCCACCTCGTCGGGCACCACCACCACGCGCCCGCCGCGCAGCAGCGCGCCGAAGATCTCCCACACCGACACGTCGAATGCCAGCGAGTGGCCGTGCGACCACACGCCCGCCGCCGGTAGCCCCGCATCCAGCGAGGCGAGCAGCTGGGTGACGTTGCGGTGCGTCACTGCAACGCCTTTGGGCACCCCGGTGGTACCCGAGGTGTAGATCAGGTACGCGACGGAGTCCGGGCCGGGCGCCGGCAACGCGGTGCTCGGCTGGGCGTCGACACGCGGATCGTCGACGTCGACGACTGCCACATCAAACCCCTCGAGCCGGTCGGCCACCTCCGCAGTGGTGAGCACCGCCGCAGGCGCGGCGTCCTCGATCATGAAGCCGATCCGGGTCCGTGGGTGCTCGGGGTCGATCGGCAAGTACGCCGCCCCGGTCTTGAGCGCCGCCACGATCGCCACGACCGCCTCGACCGACCGCGACAACAACAGCCCCACACAGGCACCCGGAACCGCGCCGTGACCAATCATCAAGTGCGCCAGGCGATTAGCCGCCTCGTCGAGCTCGCGATAGGTCATCATGCGGCCTTGGCAGCTGATCGCCACCGCTTCGGGATGACGGTTTACCTGCTCGGCGAACAACTCGGGGACCGACGAGCCCGTCGCCGGCCGGGCCAGTGCGGCCTGGTTGCCCCAGCCGTTCAGCAGTGCGCGCTCACCGTCGGCGAGCAGATCCATCGCCGACAACCGCCGCCCCGGGTCGACGGTCATGGCCGCCAACACCCGCTGCAACCGGCCGACCAGCGCCTCGATGCCGGCCGCGTCGAAGACGTCGGTGTCGTATTCCAGGCGGAAGGCCAGTTCGTGGCCCGGCAGGGCTTGCATCGTCAGCGGGTAGTGGTTGTATTCGCGGCTGGTGAAGCCGGTGACGGCCAACTCGTGCTCGCCCGCCAATGCGCCGGTGTCGATCGGGTAGTTCTCGTAGGCGTAGATGGTGTCGAACAGTTGGTCTTTACCGGTGATGCGGTGAATCTCGTTGAGCGCCAAGTGCTGGTGCTCGAGTGTGTGGTTGTGGGCGTGTTGCAGTTGGTCGAGTAGCTCGGCGGTGGTGGTCGCCGCGGTGATGCGCGCCCGCACCGGGACGGTGTTGATGAACAGGCCGACCATCGAGTCCGCGCCGACCAGCTCGGTCGGCCGGCCCGAGACGGTGGTGCCGAAGGCGACATCGTGCTGGCCGGTCAGCCACATCAGCAGCTGCGCCCAAGCGGCCTGCAGCACCACGTTGACGGTGGTGTGGCAGGACCGTGCCAGCTCGTTGACCGCACGCGTGGTCTCCTCGGGCGCCTGGAACGACTTGACCCCCCGGGTACCCAGCCCCATCTTGTGCGCAGGGCCCACCAGCGTCGGGGTGTCAAAGCCGGCGAGCACGTCGCTCCACGCAGCGCGGGCAGCGTCGAGGTCACGATCGGCCAGCCAGGTGAGGAAGCTGCGATAGGACCCGGGCGCGGGCAGTCGCTGCCCGCTGAAGCCGGCGAAAATCTCCCGCAACAGCACGGGCAGGGACCAGCCGTCGGACACGATGTGGTGATTGGTCAGCACGAACCGGTGGCGATCGGGGGCGGTGCGGATCAACGCCGCCCGGAAGGCCGGCTGGCCGGCCAGATCGCAGACCGCGGCACGCTCGGCGGCGCACAGCTGCTGGACCCGGTCCTCGACGTCGACGCCGTCCAGCTCGACATAGCGCCACGGCGCGACGGGGTCGGCGGGGATGATCTGCACCGGCTCGTCGAACTGGTCGCAGAATCTGGCCACCAGGTTCGGATGCCGGTTGACCACCGTTTGCACCGCGTTGCGCAGACGATGACGATCGAGCGGACCGCTCAACGTGATCGCCAACTGCACCGCATACACGTCGTCGCTGCCTTGGGCGGTGCCGGCCAGGAACAGCAGACCCTGCTGCAGCGGGGTCAGCGGCAACACATCGGCGATCTGGTATTGCCGCTGCAGTTCGTCGATCTGCTGCTGAGTCAGTCGCGCGGGCGCGATGTCCGACGGTGTCAGCCCGCCGCCGCCGCCGCGCACGTGCGCGCAGATACCGGCCAGGGCCTCGAACCACAGGCTGCTCAGCCGGCCGACCTGTGTGCGGTCCAGCGCCGACGGCGCCCATCTCCAGTCGGCGTACAGCTGCGGGCCGGTGCCGGTGTCGACGGTGCCGGCATTGACCGCGACGGTGTGCACCAGCGGCATGGGAACGGCCGCGGCGACGCCGGCCAGTGCCCAACCGTCCGGGGAGATCCGCCACAAGTCGTCGAAGCCGTCGCCCGCCGTGGCGTCCAGCCGCCCCAGATAGTTGAACCCGATCAGCGGATCCGGCCCGGCCAGGTCGATGTCGGGGTTCAGATAGCGCAGCAGGCCGTAGGTCAACGGGTGCGGCAGGGCCCGCAGTTGCTCCTTGGCGTCCTTGATCAGCTCCCCCAGCGCGGCGTCACCCTCGGCCACCTGCGTCCAGTCCAGCCGGCCAACCGTCACCGACACCGGGTATTTGGTGGTGAACCAACCGACGGTGCGGGACAAGTCGACGTCGGGGCTCAGTTCCTCGTGACGGCCGTGACCTTCCACGTCGATGCCGATCGGCGCACTGTCGTCGCTCACAAACTCCGCAACCGCGAAAGCCAATGCGATCAACAGGATTTCGTGCACCCCGGCGTGAAACGCCGCCGACGCCTCGCCGAGCAGCATGGCGGTGGTCTCGGGATCCAGCGACACCGACAGGAGTCCCGCGCTTTCCAGCGTGTCCACGTCCGGACGCACCGCGGGCAGCGCGTTCGGGGCCGCCGCCACCTGCTTCCACGCCTCGGCCTGTTCCACCACGTCGGGGCGGTGCGCGTACTCGGTGAGCAGCGCCGCCCAGCGGGCAAACGACGTGCCCCACGGCGGCAACAGCACCGGCTGCCCGCCGCGGTGCTGGGCCCAGGCCGTGTTGAGGTCCTCCAACAG
>NZ_LQOM01000046.1 GCF_002101595.1 Mycobacterium celatum | reverse complement strand
CGTCGGCGGAGCTGGCGGCGGCGGTGCCGGCGCTTCCGGTGGTGGGGGCGGCGCGGCCGGTTGCTGGGGTGCGGGCGCGGCCGGTTGCTGCTGCGGGGCAGGGGGACCCGGCTGCTGCGGCAGGTGCTCGTTGCCCTGACGTTGCTGCGGGGTACTCGACCCGCCCGAGGAGCCCGCCGACGACCCGGCCGACGAGGCGGCGCTGCCGGGGTTGGGTGCGGGCATCGGGATCGGCGGCAGGTTGAGCCGCTCCTCCGGGATGTCCGGCGGCGGAACCGGCGGCTGGCCGTTGATCAGCAGCGGCCCCTTGGCGCTGTTCAGCAGCGTCGCCCAGCCGCCGTTGCCCAGGGTCGCCCCGATGCTGCAGGCGACCTCACGGCTGCCGGCCGACCAGCTCGGCAACGACAGGGTGTTGTAGATCAGCGTCAGCGTGGTGCTGCGCAGCTGGACGGGCGCCAAGTAGGCGTCGGTCAGCCGCGTGCAGGACTCCTTGATGAACGCGTCCTGTTCAGGGTCGGGTGGCAGCGCGTCGGGGAACTTGGCCATCAGGTTGACCGTGCCGGTGACCTCCATCGCGTGCGGCACGACGCAGTCGACCGGGACGTCGGTGGGCTGGTTGGTCGACGGGTCGATGCCCAGGCAGGTGCCGTCCGGCCACACCCGCGATTGGTCGAGGTCGGCGACCTTGCCCTTGAAAGCCTGCTGCTGGTTGCCGGCACCCGGCAGCTGCAGGCCGCACAGCATCCGGCGCTCACCGTGCTGGCGCCACGCCTTGTCGCCGGACCACAGCATGCTGATGGTGAACTTGCTGCTCGGATCGAATTTGGTGCCGAGGTACCGGTGCACGGCCGACTCGCACTGTTCCTGGCTGATCTGCTCGATGCGCGCGGCCGACGGTGGCGCGGCGTCGGGCCCGTACTCCGAGCCGGGGAAGGTCCGCATGTCGACCGACTCGGCGACCTCGAAGCGGTGCTCCTCCTTGCAGTCGACAATGGTCGCGGCCTCCGGCGTGCGATCCGGCCACATCAGACAATCGCCGCTGCCGGCGTGGTTGAAGGCGTCGTTGCCCTTGGCGCCGGTACTGGGCACCGGGTCGATGTAGCCGGACAGTCGCCCGCGGTCGCCGGAGATCGGCAGCGCGACGACGATGCCGGCGATCAGCAGACCACCCAGCGCGGTCAGCAACAACGCGCGCCGCGTCGCCGTGGCATGCAACGTATGCAGCCACCCGAACCGGGCCAGCCGGGATTCCGGCCGTTCGGCGGGCGAATCGTGCTGCTCGGGTGCGTCCAACATTGGCTCTATTCTGACAGGCCCGACGCACCCCGTGACACTTGATGCAGATGTTGCTTACCGGGGTGCGGGCGGCGGGCCGGACGCGAGCAAAAGTAGGGTCATAGGCCGTGATCGACCTGAAGTTGCTGCGCGAAGACCCCGACGCTGTTCGCCGCTCCCAGCGGAACCGCGGCGAGGACCCCGCACTGGTCGACACGCTGCTGGCCGCCGACGCCGCCCGGCGGGCCGCGATCTCGGCCGCGGATTCGCTGCGCGCCGAGCAGAAGGCCGCCAGCAAGAAGGTGGGCGCCGCGTCGGCCGACGAGCGGCCGGCGCTGCTGGCGCGGGCCAAGGAACTGGCCGAGGAGGTCAAGGCCGCCGAGGCCCGGCAGGCCAAAGCCGAGGCGGAGTTCACCGCGGCGTACATGGCGATATCCAACGTCATTCTGGACGGGGTGCCCGCCGGCGGGGAGGACGACTACGCGGTGCTCGACGTCGTCGGCGAGCCGACCGCGATCGAAAACCCAAGAGACCATTTGGAACTCGGCGAGTCGCTGGGGCTGATCGATATGGAGCGCGGCGCCAAGGTGTCCGGGTCGCGGTTCTACTTCCTGACCGGCCGCGGCGCGCTGCTGCAACTGGGGCTGCTGCAGCTTGCGGTGCGGCTGGCGGTCGACAACGGCTTCATTCCGATGATCCCGCCGGTGCTGGTGCGCCCAGACGTCATGTCGGGCACCGGGTTTCTCGGCGCGCACGCCGAGGAGGTGTACCACCTTGACGCCGACGACCTCTACCTCGTCGGCACCTCCGAGGTTCCGCTGGCCGGCTATCACGCCGACGAGATCCTCGACTTGTCCGGCGGACCGCGGCGCTACGCCGGCTGGTCGTCGTGCTTTCGCCGGGAAGCCGGCAGCCACGGCAAAGACACCCGCGGCATCATCCGCGTGCACCAGTTCGACAAGGTCGAGGGGTTCGTCTACTGCACACCCGCCGAGGCCGAAGCAGAGCATCAGCGGCTGCTCGGCTGGCAGCGCGAGATGCTGGCCCGCATCGAGGTGCCGTACCGCGTGATCGACGTCGCCGCAGGGGATCTCGGCTCGTCGGCGGCCCGCAAATTCGACTGCGAGGCCTGGATCCCCACCCAAGGCGCATACCGCGAGCTGACCTCGACGTCGAACTGCACCACGTTCCAGGCCCGCCGGCTCGCCACCCGCTACCGGGACGAGAACGGCAAGCCGCAGATTGCCGCCACCCTCAACGGCACCCTGGCCACCACCCGCTGGCTGGTGGCCATCCTGGAAAACCACCAGCGGCCCGACGGCACTGTGCGGGTCCCCGACGCGCTGGTGCCGTTCGTGGGCACCGAGCTGCTCGAGCCGACCGGTTAACGGCGCGGCGGCCAATTCGCCGAGGTCGACGTTTTGCAGACCATCTCTCGGCCTTTTGTCGCAAAATGTCGATCTCGGTGTGGCTCTGCGCGAGGGATTTCTGCCTGAGCCAGGCGACGCCTTAGACGCTCACCTTCTCGTGGGCTCGGTCGCGCCGGTGCTGCCGCTCAATGGTGGCGAAGTAGACCGCGAACGCGAAAGCGCAGCTGGTGAACAGGCTGGACACGAAGTACAGCCACGGCCGCCGCAGCCCGCGCCGGTAGCCGTCGACGATGGTGAACAGCGGCAGCAGAACGACATTGATGATTGTGTAGTCCTGGCTGGCTGAGCTGGCGGCGGGATTGGTGAACATCAGCCGGATGTAGTCCGACCAACTGCCCGGTCCCCACAGGGGATTGCCCGACCCGGTGGCGTACTCACGTACGAACCGGATGTTGAAATACCAGCCGAGCACGACCGACGCGACCCCGACGGCGTAGTACGCGCATTCGAGCGCCGAGAAGCGGGGGCCGTGGGACGGCCGCGCGAAAACCCGCGGGTTCGACGCGACGATCCACCCGATGACCGTCAGCCCCAGGATTGCGTGCACCAGCAGTGAGATCATGTGGGCAGTCTCGGCATCGGCCAGTCTTTTGTCAAGATTGACGAAACTCGACGAGGTACCGTACTGGCATGGCCAGACCCGCGCGGACGGCGCGCAGCGAGCGCACTCGCGAGGCCCTCATTCAGGCCGCGCAGGTGCGATTCCTGGCCCAGGGCGTGGAGGACACGTCGGCCGAGCAGATCGCTGCGGACGCCGGGGTGTCGCTGCGGACGTTCTATCGGCACTTCAAGTCCAAGCACGATTTGCTGTTTGCCGACTACACCGGATTGAAGTGGTTTCGCGCCGCGCTGGACGCCAGGCCCGCCGACGAACCGATCATCGAGTCGGTCCAGACGGCCATCTTCTCGTTTCCCTTTGACGTTGAAGCCGTGACCAAAGTCGCCGCGCTGCGGGGTGGCGAGCTCGACCCCGGCCGCATCGTCCGCCACATGCAGGATGTCCAGGCCGACTTCGCCGATGCCATCGAGGCGCAGCTGCACCGGCGTAGCTGTGAAGCGAACATGACAGCGGAAAGCCGGTTGCACGCCGTGGTAGCCGCACGCTGCATCGCCGCCGCGGTCTTCGGCGCAATGGAGTTCTGGATGCTCGGCGACGACCGGTCGCTGGGTGAACTGGCCCGAATGTGTCACGCGGCGCTGGAGTTGCTTCGAACCGGCCTCACGAATGCCTCATCCGCGAACGCCTGCTCCATAGTTTCGTCATAATTGACAAAACTATGGAGACGTGCCAGCCTGCGCAGCAGAGCAGGAAAGGGCGGCGCAGATGACCGACTACGACGCGATCGTGATTGGTGCCGGGCACAACGGATTGGCCGCGGCGGTGATTTTGCAACGCGCCGGATTGCGCACGGTGTGCTTGGAATCCAAGCTCTATGCCGGCGGAATGGCCTCGACCGTCGAGCTTTTCGACGGCTACCACTTCGAGATCGCCGGCTCGGTGCAGTTCCCCACCGCGCCGGTGGTCGCCGACGAGTTGGGACTGGGCAACCTGCCCACTGTCGATCTCGACGTGATGTCGGTAGCGGTGCGCGGCGTCGGCGACGATCCGCTGGTCCAGTACAGCGACCCGATCAAGCTGTTCACCCACCTCAACGAGGTCCACGGCGCCGACGGGGTGAACGGCATGGCCGGGCTGATGGCCTGGAGCCAGGCCCCCACCCGCGCTCTGGGCCGCTTCGACGCCGGCGCGCGGCCCAAGACGCTCGACGAGATGTATGCCTGTGCCACAAACGAATTCGAACGCGCAGCGATCAATGACATGCTCTTCGGTTCGGTGACCGACGTGCTGGACCGCTATCTGCCCGACCGCGAGAAACACGGCGCGCTGCGCGGCTCGATGACCGTGCTGGCCGTCAACACCCTCTATCGGGGACCGGCCACACCGGGCAGCGCGGCCGCGCTGGCCTTCGGCATCGGCGTTCCCGACGGCGACACGATGCAGATGAAGAAACTGCGCGGCGGCATCGGCGCGCTGACGTCGCATCTGTGCAAGCAATTCGAGAACGACGGCGGCGAAGTCCGGTTGCGCACCAAGGTGGCCGAAGTCCTCGTCGCCGGCGGCCGGGTAACCGGCGTGCGCACCGAGGCTGGCGATACCCTGACCGCGCCTGTCGTCGTCTCCGGCATCGCGCCCGACCTCACCCTGGGTGAGCTGGTCGATCCCGCCGCGTTGCCCGCCGATATCCGGGAACGCTACGGCCGCATCGACCACCGCGGCAGCTACCTGCAGATGCACTTCGCGCTGGACGAAGCCCCGGCCTTCGCGGCGCCGTACCAAATGCTCGACGACCCGGCCATGCAGGCGTCGATAGGGCTGTTCTGCACCCCGGAGGAAGTCCAGCAGCAGTGGGAGGAATGCCGGCGCGGAATCGTGCCAGCCGACCCGACGGTGGTGTTACAGATCCCTTCGCAGAACGACCCGGACCTGGCGCCGGAGGCTAAGCACGCCGCGTCGGCGTTCGCGTTGTGGTTCCCGATCGAAGGCGGCGTCGACTACGGCCGAGCCAAGGTCGAGATGGGTCAGCGGGTGATCGACAAAATCACCAGGCTGGCACCGAATTTCGAACGCAGCATCATCCGGCACACCACCTTTACGCCCAAGCACATGGGAACCATGTTCGGTGCGCCCGGAGGCGACTATTGCCATGGGCTGCTGAACCCCGACCAGATCGGTCCCAACCGGCCTGGCCCGAAAGGGTATCTCGGGCAGCCGATCCCGATCGAGGGGCTGTACCTCGGTAGCGCGGGATGTCACGGCGGACCGGGGATCACGTTCATCCCGGGCTATAACGCCGCCCATCAAGCGCTGGCAGACGCGGGCCGCTAGTGCCGGAGCAGCTCGTCGAGCAGCGCGGTGAACTCGTCCGGGCGCTCCGGTGTGAACGCGGGGCTGGGCCGGGTGCCCAACACGTCGAGCGTGATCAACGTCGACTTGAACGGCCGGCGCACGTCCAGCGGCAACCAGCGGCGCAGATCCGAGCTGCCCCAGATCCGGAACCGGTGCATGAACAGCCCCAGCGGCTCAGCCTTGTACCCGCGGACCTTGTTCAGCGCGATGACCTTCGAGGTGCCCGAAGGAAAGTGGTAGCGGCGCAAAGTAATTGCCTCCCGATCCAACTGGACCAGGCCGTCGTCGTAGCGCTGTTGCGTGCTCACAGCCGCGAGCACCGCAGTTCGTGGCCGCGCGCGGTGAGGCAGCGACCGTTCTCCAGGTTCCATTGCCAACCGTGCAGGTTGCAGGTCAGTGTATTACCTTCCACCACACCGAACTTCGACAGATCGGCCTTCAAATGCGGGCAGCGTCGCTGCATCTCCCAGCCGTCCAAGGTGATTGACGCGGTGTCGTCGTGGGTTTCGGCGAACCAGCCGTCGGCGTAGGCGATGCGTTCGTCGGTCAGGCATTTGAAGAACGTGTACAGGTACTCGTTGTAGCCGCCGACCCGCCACGCCTTGAACCGGGTGGACAAGAAGATGGTGTTGACCCAGTCGGGTTCGTTGTCGCGCAGCACGGTGCGCACCAATTCCGGTGGGATCTCGAAGCCGTAGCGGAACTTCTCGTCGGGAACCGCTTCGCGCACAGTGCGTTTCGGGAAATCGAGCACGACGGTTTGCGGGCCGAGTCTCAGTTCGACGGAATAGCCGATGCCGTCGCAGATCTCGTCGCTGGCCAGCATGATCGGCTCGAACGCCGCGCGCAGCGGTTCCAGCAGCGGCTCCCCGGCGGCCGGCGCCCAGCGGGCCTTCTCCGCCGCCAGCACCGGTGCCATCCGCGCCGCGTAGTCGGCGATGTAGTCCGCTTTGCCGGTGGTGAAGATCGCCTCGACTTCCTCGGTGGGCAGTGGGTGACGCAACGAATTCAACTGTGTGCCAGAGAAATCCGCGGTCGAGCCGGGCATCATCAGCAGTCCGCGGTCGTGGCCGTGGACCCGCATCTGGTCGAGGAACACCATCTGGTCGGGGAAAATGTTGGCCGGATCGCCGTGGTCGTCGTTGAGGTGGCGCAGTTCAGGATCCAAAAAGCACGGCGGCCCGGCGGACGGGATCACCCAGGTGGCGTCGACCTGCGCGATGTACTGGCGAGCGCGGTCCATCTGGCGTTGCCGCTTCTGGGTGCCGAAGGCCTCCTTGGCCCGCGCCGGCATGTCGTAGACCATCGGGTACCAGATCGCCCCGGAGTACTGCAGCATGTGCACGTCGACGTGCCCGAACGCCGAATGCAACACGTCGAGATCCACCGGCCGGGCGTCGTTCATGTTGAACACCGTCGTCTCGCCGTCGGACACCACCAGCGCCGAGTCGCCGATCGGTCCGTCGGCGGGCGCCCGCAAGGCGATGATCATGATGTCGAGGCCGCCCTTCGGTCCGCCGACCCGGTGTACTTGCGAGTCGGTGGTTTCGAAGAACCGGTGAAATCCCAGCTTTGCCAACTCATCCCGCAAGTCCGGCACCGGATACTCGGGCAGCAGCACCACGGCGTCTTTGTTGACGTGCTCGGCGAGCAGCCTGGCGTCGAAGTGGTCCTTGTGCAGATGCGAGACATAGAGGTAGTCGCAGTCGCCCAGCGCGTCCCAGTCCAGCCCGCTGTTGTCGGGGAACGGGAACCACGACGCGAAGTAGGCCGGATTGACCCACGGGTCGCACAGAATGCTGCCCGCCCGGGTCTCGATCCGAAAGCCGGCGTGGCCGACACTGGTGACCTGCATCGCGGACCAAGCCTAATCGGAATCGTAAGCTCGGCGAAGCCGGGCGCGACGGGTCGCCGCCATCAACCCAGCGGCGATCGTAAGCTCGGCGAAGCCGGGCGCGACGGGTCGCCGCCATCAACCCAGCGGCGATCGCCGGCTGCCCGGCCGACCCTCTTTTTCGAGCAGGCCGCGCGCCGGCAACCGAAACACTAGGGTTGACGGCGTGGAGCCGGTGTACGGAACTGTCATTCAGCTTGCCCGCCTGACGTGGCGATTGCAGGGTTTGCGGTTCACCGTCAGCGGGGTGGAGCACCTGCCGGAGACCGGCGGAGCCGTCATCGCGATCAACCACACCAGCTACTTCGACTTCACCTTCGCCGGGCTGCCCGCCTACAAGCAGGGTCTCGGCCGCAAGGTGCGGTTCATGGCCAAGCAGGAAGTGTTCGACCACAAGGTTTCCGGCCCGATCATGCGCGGCTGCCGGCACATCCCGGTCGACCGGGAAAGCGGCGCTGCCTCGTTCGAGGCGGCGGTAGCCGCTCTCAAGGCCGGTGAACTGGTCGGGGTGTACCCGGAGGCGACGATCAGCCGGAGCTTCGAGATCAAAGAGCTCAAGTCCGGCGCCGCCCGGATGGCCATCGCGGCCGGCGTGCCGATCATCCCGCACATTGTGTGGGGCGCCCAGCGGATCTGGACCAAGGACCACCCGAAGAAGCTGTTGCGGCCCAAGGTGCCGATCGAGGTGGCGGTCGGTGAGCCGATCCAGCCCACCTTGCCGGCGCCGGAGTTGACGAAATTGCTGCATTCCCGGATGCAGCATTTGCTGGAGCGGGTGCAAGACGCCTACGGACCGCATCCGGCAGGCGAGTTCTGGGTTCCGCACCGGCTGGGCGGCGGCGCCCCGTCGCTGGCCGAGGCCGCCCGGCTGGACGCCGAAGAAGCCACTCGGCGCGCCGCCGCCAAGGCGGCTCGCCTGCGGCCCGATGCGGGGGCTGCGCCGGAGTAGCTGTATGGAACCGGTATTCCGCGCGCTCGAGATCACCGCAAAAGCGGTCATCAAGGCCGTCGGCAGCCCGATCTCCTTCGAGGGCCTGGAGAACATTCCGCGCAGCGGCGGCGCCGTGATCGCGATCAACCACACCAGCTATGTCGACTGGCTGCCCGCCGCCCTGGCCGTGCACCACCGCGGTCGCCGGATCCGCTACATGATCAAGGCCGAGATGCAGGACGTGCGGGTAGTCAATTTCCTGATCAAGCACACCAAGACCATTCCGGTGAACCGCCAGGCCGGGGGAGAAGCGTATGCGGTGGCCGTCCAACGGCTGCGCGAGGGGGAAGTGGTGGGGTTGATGCCGGAGGCGACGATCAGCCGCAGCTTCGAGCTCAAGGAGTTCAAGACCGGCGCCGCCCGCATGGCCCTGGAGGCGCAGGTGCCGATCGTGCCGCTGATCGTCTGGGGCGCGCACCGCATCTGGACCAAGGACCACCCGCGAAACGTCGGCCGCAAAAAAATTCCGATCACAGTGGCTGCCGGTGCGCCGCTTGCGCCGCGCGGCGACGTCGAGCAGCTCGAAGCCCAGTTGCACGACCAGATGACGTCGTTGTTGCACCGGGTGCAGGAGGAATATCCGCATCCCGAGGGCGCGTTCTGGGTGCCGCGGCGACTCGGTGGCAGCGCACCTACCCTGGCAGAGGCCAAAGTTCTCGAGGAGGCCGAACGCGCCGCGCGGGCCCGCAAGCGCGCGGAGCAAGAGTTGTGAGAACCAGCGGCCGGCCGGTTAACAGGAGCATGGAATGGCAGAACCGTTCTTCCGGATGATGGAGATCGTCGTCCCGCCGCTGGTCGCGGCGAACGGCACCAAGATCACCTACCAGGGCCTCGAGAACATTCCCGAACGTGGCGGCGCGCTGGTGGCGCTCAACCACACCAGCTACGTCGACTGGCTTCCGGCGTCTATGGCCGCATATCAACGCCGACGGCGGCTGCGGTTCATGATCAAGGCCGAAATGCAGGATGTTCGGGCCGTCAACTACGTCATCAAGCACGCCAAGCTGATTCCGGTGGACCGGAGCCACGGCGCGAACGCCTACGCGGTGGCCGTGCGGGAGCTGAAACGCGGCGAACTCGTCGGCCTACATCCGGAGGCCACGATCAGCCGCAGCTTCGAACTGCGGCCGTTCAAGACCGGGGCGGCCCGGCTGGCGCTGGAGGCGCAGGTGCCGATCATTCCGATGATCGTGTGGGGCGCCCAAAGGATCTGGCCCAAAGACCACCCGCGTCACCTGTTTCGGAACAAGGTCCCGATCACCGTTGCGGTGGGTGCGCCGCTGCAACCGCGGGGCGGCGCCGACGAGCTCAACGCCCGGCTGCGCGACACGATGAAGTCGATGCTGTATCGGGTGCAGGAGGAGTACCCGCATCCCGCAGGCGCCTACTGGGTGCCGCGCCGGCTGGGCGGCAGCGCGCCGACCCCCGACGAGTCCAAGGCGCTGCGGATCGCCGAATTGATGGAGCGGGCCCGCAAAAAGGGTGTGAGCCGCCTGTGACCGCGCCGCCGCCGCTCGGCGGGAACGGCGGATTGCCCAGATGACACTGCCCGCGCTCATTGCCTGCGACGTGGACGGCACCCTGATCGACGACCGTGAACGGATCAGCCCGCGTACTCGGCACGCCGTTCACGCCGCCGTCGAGGCCGGGGCGAAGTTCATCCTGGCGACCGGCCGCCCGCCGCGCTGGGTGCAGCCGGTGGTCGACGAGCTCGGGTTCGCGCCGATGGCGGTGTGCGCCAACGGCGCCGTCGTCTACGACGCGGCCACCGACCGGGTGGTGTCGGCGCACACGCTGGCCGTCGACACCCTCGGCGAGCTGGCCGAGATCGCGACACGCGTCATTCCGGGCGCCGGGCTGGCCGTCGAGCGCATAGGCCGCAGCGCACATGACACCGCGACGCCGCAGTTCATCAGCTCTCCGGGTTACGAGCATGCCTGGCTCAACCCGGACAACACCGAGGTGTCCATCGAAGACCTGCTCAGTGCGCCCGCCGTCAAGCTGTTGATCCGCAAGGCGGGGGCCCGCAGTGACGACATGGCCGCCGAACTGGCCAAGCACATCGGGATCGAGGGAGACATCACCTACTCGACCAACAACGGGCTGATCGAGATCGTGCCGCTGGGCTTCAGCAAGGCCACCGGTATCGACGAGATCGCCCGGCCGCTGGGCATCACCGACGAGGATGTGGTCGCGTTCGGCGACATGCCCAACGACGTGCCGATGCTGTTGCGGGCCGGCCACGGCGTCGCGATGGGCAATGCGCATCCCGAGGCGGTGGCCGCCGCGAACGAAGTCACCGCGCCCAACACCGACGACGGGGTGGCCCGGGTGCTCGAACGTTGGTGGCTTTAAGCGGTTTACGCCGCCGGATGCACCGGCGAGAACCGCTCGAGCTGCACCGGCGGCCCGTCCGGCGCCGGCGGCGGCAGTTCCTGCGCGACACCATCGATGACCCGGGTGACGCGGCCCGTCTCCCGGTCGAAGTTCAGCGTGCCGTGCTGGAAGTTCTGCGTGATCCACTGCGGCTGCTGGATTTCCCCGCTGGTCGGCAGCCCCAGTGCCCCGCGCTCGTAGCCGAGCGAGGCCCAGGCTTCGTAGATCGCACCGGTGACCGGTTCGGCGCCGGTCTCCGGCGACCAGTAGATGGCGCCCTTGTCGAAGGTGGCGTAACGCGCCGAGCCGGCCGCGGTGGCTTCCGGTGAGGTCGGCACGCCCAGGAGGCTTTTCATCCCACCCATCGCCTGCCAGCGGTCGTAGATCGCGCCGCCCTGCAGCGCCGCCGCCAAGTCTTCCGGCCCGGGCGGATCGTTGAAACGCGCTGCGATATCACGGATCTCGTTCATCCGCGCGTAGGCGACGTTACCCGGGCACAGGGTGGCGCCGACGTCGCGGTGGCTGAAAATGCTCGGCAGTGTCGGCGTGGCGCCGGCCGGGAAGTGGGTGTTGGGGCCGCCGGCCGACGTCAGCGTCACGGTGCCGTGCGGATCGACATGGTCGATGCCCAGCCGCCAGCCGAGCAGCCGGCCGACGGTGCGCAGCTGGATCGGGGTCGGTGGCTCGTCGTCGAAGTTTCCGATCATCGCCACACCCCAGGTGTCGCGGTTGAACCCGCCGGTGTGCGACCCCTCGACCGCCCGGCTGATCCCGCCGGCCCGGCCCTCGAACACCTGCCCGTACTTGTCGACCAGCGTGTTGTAGGCGATGTCGCACCAGCCCAGCATTCTGGTGTGGTAGGCGTAGATGGACCGCACGATGGCGGCCGAATCCTGCGGCTCGTAGTCGTTGCTCTCCGCGGTGTGGTGAACCACCGCTGCGCGAATAGCGTTGTCGTACAGGGTATTACCGCATCGTATCGACTCGTCGGCCCCCCACTGTGAGCGGCTGATGATGTTGGGCGGCTGGCCCGGCGCGAGCACCGCCGACGGCGGCGTCCACTGCGTGTCGGCCGGTGCCTGCGGCGGAGAGATCAGTATCGCCGAAATGTTCTGCGGCAGCGGCTGTTCGACGGTCGCCGGCCGGTAGCCCAGCGCAGCCGGTGCGGGGTCCGGCGGCGCCGACGTCACCGGCGCGTCGTGGGGCCGGGTGACCGCGATCTGCACCGTCGTGGTCTTCCCGACGAACACCGGCTCGGTACCGCGCGGAACGGTCGACGCTCCGTCGGAGCCCTCGGACTCGAGTGCCTCGGCGTCACGCCAGGGTCCCCAGGAGCCGTCGGAACGTTTGGCGCGCACCCGTGCCGAGGTGCCGGTCAGATCCCCGCCGGTCAGCGCGACCATGGAAAACGGTGTGGGCTGGCTGATCTCGCGGACGGTTTCACCGCCGCCGACGCCGATCAGCGGCTGGCGGGTCAGCTGGGTGGCGTCGGCGTTGACCGGCTGATCCCGATGTCCGGTGACCGCCCAGGGCAGGATGACGACGGTCGCCGCGATCGCGGTGAACAACATCGTCGGCGGGCGACGGCTGCGCAACACAAGGCGATGTTACTTATGTGGTCTATGTTGCTTCTGTTGCGACACGGTACTACTGGGGACAAAGTTACTCTACCCGTAACGGCACCGCAGAGTTTCGGCGCTGGATCAACCAGCCCCCACTTCTGCGGTGCCGTTGGGTAACAGGATCTACATACCGGTCAGGTGACAGGGGCCGGCGGCGCCGCGGCGGCGGCCGCCGGTGCAGCGGCACCTGCGGCGCCACCTTGGATCGCTTGGGTGATCGACGGCATCACCAGGCCCTTGAGCAGGTCGATCGCCTGGCTGGCGCCGAGCTGGTTGGCGGTGCTCATCAGGTCGCTGACGATCCCGCCGCTACCGCCCGACGTCGGCGCGGCGCCCAGCGAAGGGTCGCCCAGGATCGGGTAGGTGCCACCCGCGCCCGGGTCCAACCCGATCGGTGTGCTGATCGGCACCTCTCCCGGACTGTAGCCAGGGGTCATCGCGCCGGGGTTGATCAGCGACGGGTCGACACCAGCCGGGCTGGTGAGGCCCGGAGTCGTGCCTGTTGGGCTGGTCAGGCCCGGCGTGGCGCCGGCCGGGTTGGTCAGGCTGGGTCCGTCAGGCCCGGGTTGGTCAAGCTGGGGTCGGTCAGCCCCGGGGTAGCGCCAGGAGTGGTCAAACCCGGCGTCGCACCGGGCGTCGTCAAACCCGGCGTCGCACCGGGCGTCGTGAGCCCGGGCGTCGCACCGGGTGTCGTCAGGCCGGGCGTGGTGAGCCCCGGCGTGGCACCCGGCGTCGTCAGACCCGGTGACGTCAGCCCGGGCGAGGTCAATCCGGGGCTGGTCAGACCCGGCGTGGCTGTCGCCCC
This sequence comes from Mycobacterium celatum, assembly GCF_002101595.1. Taxonomy (GTDB): domain Bacteria; phylum Actinomycetota; class Actinomycetes; order Mycobacteriales; family Mycobacteriaceae; genus Mycobacterium; species Mycobacterium celatum. The sequence goes on along the minus strand of NZ_LQOM01000046.1, from coordinate 214,767 downwards.
GCCGCCCGCCAGGCTCGGCACCGGCGGCATGTTGATCCCGAATTGCGACAACCCCTGAGTCAGGGCAGACATCAGCTCATTGGGCAAGTCGCTCATCACCGCGGCCCGGACGAACTCGTGATGCTCGGGAGCCGGCGTGCTGTCGGCGGCCAACTGGCTGACGGTGAGATAGGCAAATGGACTCGCGACCGCCAGAGCGGCGACTGCGCTCATGGCTGTCGAGAGCCTGCGTCGACGTCGGTTCGGCACGGAAGTCTCCTCAATCTGGGCTATATGGTCCTCGGTCGTCCTGCCTGTGCAGCGCAGCAAGATGCCGACGTGATCGATGGTACTGGCGTGACTGCTGTGACTAGTGTGGCGATATCGAATCGTGAACCAATCGCGACATTCGTCACCCGGCGGCCGCCCGAAAGCCACGCCGGCGGCCGCGGGTGCTCGCCAAATACGATCTCGCGAGCTGCCGCCGCGTAACCATTGCGGTTCGGCCGCGCTCCGCCGGAGCCGCCGAGCGGGTTGTGGCCGCGCGGTCGGATACCCTATGCAGTCGATGACCGCTCGTTTCGACCTTTTCGTCGTCGGCTCCGGATTTTTCGGCCTGACGATCGCTGAGCGCGTGGCCAGCCAACTCGGCAAGCGTGTCCTGGTCGTCGAGAAGCGCCCGCACATCGGCGGTAACGCCTACTCCGAATCCGAGCCGCAGACCGGCATCGAAGTGCATAAATACGGTGCTCACCTCTTCCACACCTCCAACAAGCGGGTGTGGGACTACGTGCGGCAGTTCACCGAGTTCACCGGCTACCAGCACCGGGTGTTCGCGCTGCACGACGGGCAGGCCTATCCGATGCCGATGGGGCTGGGCCTGGTCTCGCAGTTCTTCGGCCGCTACTTCAGCCCGGACGAGGCACGCGCGCTGATCGCCGAGCAGTCCGCCGAGATCAAAACCGAGGACGCTCAGAACCTCGAGGAGAAGGCCATCTCGCTGATCGGCCGGCCGCTCTACGAGGCGTTCATCAAGAACTACACCGCCAAGCAGTGGCAGACCGACCCGAAGGAGCTGCCGGCGTCCACCATCACCCGGCTGCCGGTCCGCTACACCTTCGACAACCGCTACTTCAACGACACCTACGAGGGCCTACCGGTCAATGGCTACACCGCGTGGCTGCAGAACATGGCCGCCGACGAGCGCATCGAGGTCCGCACTCACACCGACTGGTTCGACGTGCGAGAGGAACTCCGTGCTGCGCACCCCGGCGCGCCGGTGGTCTACACCGGCCCGCTGGACCGCTACTTCGACTACGCGGAGGGCCACCTGGGTTGGCGCACACTGGATTTCGAGCTCGAGGTGCTGCCGACCGGCGACTTCCAGGGCACCCCGGTGATGAACTACAACGATCCGGACCCGCCCTACACCCGCATCCACGAATTCCGCCATTTCCACCCCGAGCGCGACTACCCCACCGACAAGACGGTGATCATGCGCGAGTACTCGCGGTTCGCCGACGATGACGACGAGCCCTACTACCCGATCAATACCGAAGCCGACCGCGCTCTGCTGGCCGCCTATCGGGCCCGGGCCAAAGCCGAGACCGAGTCGTCGAAGGTGTTGTTCGGCGGCCGGTTGGGCACTTATCAATATCTGGACATGCACATGGCCATCGCCAGCGCACTGAACATGTACGACAACGTTCTGGCGCCACACCTGCGCGAGGGCGCGCCGTTGACGAAAGCATCCGCGGATGAGTGAAACCGCTGTGAGCCTGCTGGCCCGCGTGATCTTGCCGCGCCCGGGCGAGCCGCTCGACGTCCGCAAGCTCTACCTGGAGGAGTCGATCACCAACGCCCGGCGCGCGCATGCGACAACGCGTACGTCGCTGCAGGTCGGCGCCGAATCCGAGGTGTCGTTCGCGACCTATTTCAACGCCTTCCCGGCCAGCTACTGGCGGCGTTGGACGACGCTGACCTCGGTGGTGTTGCGCGCCGAACTGACCGGCGCCGGCCGCGTCGACGTCTACCGGACCAAGGCCACCGGCGCGCGCATCTACATCGACGGCCGCAACTTCGCCGGCAGCGCACAGGTCGTCGAATTAGAGGTGGGACTGCAGCCTTTCGAAGACGGCGGCTGGATCTGGTTCGACATCACCACCGACAGCGACGTGACCTTGCACAGCGCGGGCTGGTATGCGCCGGTCCCGGCGCCCGGCGTCGCCAACATCGCGGTCGGCATCCCGACCTTCAACCGGCCCAGCGACTGTGTCAACGCGTTGCGCGACCTGACCTCGGATCCGTTGGTGGCCGAGGTGATCGGCGCGGTGATCGTGCCCGACCAGGGCACCGCGAAGGTGCGTGACCACCCCGACTTCGCGGAGGCCGCCGCCCCGCTGGGCAACCGGCTGTCCATCCACGACCAGCCCAACCTGGGCGGCTCGGGCGGATACAGCCGGGTGATGTACGAGGCGCTGAAAAACACCGACTGCCAGCAGATCCTGTTCATGGACGACGACATCCGGATCGAGCCCGACTCGATCCTGCGGGTGCTGGCGCTGCATCGCTTCGCCAAGACGCCGATGCTGGTGGGCGGTCAGATGCTCAATCTGCAGGAGCCGTCGCACCTGCACATCATGGGCGAGGTGGTGGACCGGTCGATCTTTATGTGGACCGCCGCGCCGCACGCCGAATACGACCACGACTTCGCCAAATTCCCGTTGAGCGACAACAATGCTCGCAGCAACCTGCTGCACCGTCGCATCGACGTCGACTTCAACGGCTGGTGGACGTGCATGATCCCGCGGCAGGTGGCCGAGGAGCTGGGCCAGCCGCTGCCGCTGTTCATCAAATGGGACGACGCCGACTACGGGCTGCGCGCCGCCGAGCGCGGCTACCCGACCGCGACCCTGCCCGGCGCCGCGATCTGGCACATGGCCTGGAGCGACAAGGACGACGCCATCGACTGGCAGGCCTATTTCCACCTGCGCAACAGGCTGGTGGTGGCCGCCATGCACTGGGACGGCGACATCATCGGCCTGCTCCGCAGCCACCTCAAGGCGACGTTGAAACACCTTGCCTGCCTTGAGTATTCGACTGTAGCGATTCAGAACAAGGCCATCGACGACTTTTTGGCCGGCCCGGAGCACATCTTCTCGATCCTGGAATCCGCGTTGCCTGAGGTGCACCGGATCCGCAAGGCGTATCCGGATGCGGTCGTGTTGCCGGCGGCCAGCGAGTTGCCCGCGCCCTCGCAGAAGAACACCGAGATGAAGCCGCCGGTCAACCCGCTGGCCATCGGCTACCGGCTGGCCCGCGGAATTCTGCACAACGCGACAAAGGCCGACCCGGCGCATCATCAACGGCCCCAACTGAATGTGCCGACCCAGGACGCCCGCTGGTTCAAGCTGTGCACGCTCGACGGCGCCACCGTCACCACTGCCGACGGCCGCGGGGTGGTGTATCGGCAGCGTGACCGGTCGATGATGTTCTCTCTGCTGTGGCAGTCGCTTCGGCGCCAGCGCCGGCTGGCCAGCCGGTTCGACGAGATGCGCCGGGTCTATCGCGAAGCGTTGCCGGTGCTCTCCAGCAAGCAGAAGTGGGAGACCGTCCTGCTGTCCGTAGAAGACAATGGCTGAAACTGCCGCGCCGCGAGGCGAACTGGCCGCGTTGGTGGCGATTCAATCCGCACTGTCCGGGCGCCCCGGCATGCTGGCCGCGGCGCGGGGCCTGTCGTACTTCGGTGAGCACAGCCTCGGCTGGCTGGCGGTCTCGGCCCTGGGCGCGCTGTGGCAGCCCCAGCGCTGGCGGGCCTGGTTGCTGGTCGGCGCCGGGGCGTTCACCGCGCACGCGACGGCCGTTGTGATCAAGCGGCTGGTGCGGCGCGAACGCCCGGATCATCCAGCCGTCGCAGTCAACGTCGGCACCCCGAGCCGGCTGAGCTTCCCGTCGGCGCATGCCACCTCGACTACGGCGGCGGCCATCCTCTTGGCGCGGGTCACCGGGACGCGGCTGCCGGCCCTACTGGTGCCGCCGATGGCGCTGTCGCGGATGCTGCTGGGGGTGCACTATCCCAGCGACGTGGCGGTCGGCGTGATTGTCGGTGCCGGCGTCGCAGCCGGCGCTGTCCGCGTCGAAGGTAGGTGGTGCCGATGAGTGAGGACGTGATGCCGGTGACCGGACCTCCGGCGAACCTGATCGTCGGCCTCGTCAAGGCGATCCGTCCCCGGCAATGGGTGAAGAACATCCTGGTGCTGGCGGCACCGTTGGCGGCATGGGGCACCGACGTCCGGTATGACTACGCCGCCGTGCTGGGCAAGGAGGCCGTCGCGTTCGTGGTGTTCTGCCTGGCCGCCTCGTCGATTTATCTGATCAACGACGTGCGCGATGTCGAGGCCGATCGCGAGCATCCCACCAAGCGGTTCCGGCCGATCGCCGCCGGTGTGGTGCCGGAGTGGCTGGCCTATGTCATCGCCGCGGTACTCGGGGTGGCTTCGCTGGGCATCTCCTGGTGGCTGACCCCGAACCTGGCGGTGGTGATCGCTGTCTACCTCGGCATGCAGTTGGCCTACTGCTTCGGTCTCAAACACCAAGCCGTGATCGACATCTGCATCCTTTCGTCGGCGTATTTGATCCGGGCCATCGGCGGGGGTGCGGCCGCCGATATCTATCTGTCGCAATGGTTCTTGCTGGGAATTGCATTCGCGTCGCTGTTCATGGGGGCCGGAAAGCGCTACGCGGAGCTGCAGGTGGCCGAGCGCACCGGCGCCAAGATCCGCAAATCGCTGGAGAGCTACACCAGCACTTATCTGCGGTTCGTCTGGACCATGTCGGCCACCGCTGTCGTGGTGTGTTACGGACTATGGGCGTTCGAACGCGACCGCTATACGGGCACCTGGTTCGCAGTGTCGATGATCCCGTTCACGATCGCGATCTTGCGCTACGCAGTCGACGTCGACGGCGGGCTGGCCGGCGAGCCCGAGGACATCGCGCTGCGGGACCGGGTGCTGCAGCTGTTGTTCGTGGCCTGGATCGGAACCATTGGTGCTGCGGTTATCCTCGGCTAGCCCTGCTGTCGTCCCGTCCCGTCGGCCCGCGCCAGTACCCGTGGCCCGGCCGGCATTTCCGTACGACGCCACGGTGCGGGTCAGCCTGTGGGTCAGCGCCGCGCTGATCGGCGTGTTGTTCGGCTGGGGTGCCTGGCAGCGGCGCTGGATCGCCGACGACGGCCTGATCGTGTTGCGCACAGTACGAAACCTGTTGGCCGGCAACGGGCCGGTGTTCAATGCGGGCGAGCGGGTAGAGGCCAACACCTCGGTGGTGTGGACCTATGTGGTCTATGCGGGCAGCTGGCTGGCCGGGCCGATGCGCCTGGAGTATGTGGCGCTGGTGCTGGCGCTGGTGCTCAGTGTGGCGGGCGTGGTGCTGCTGATGCTGGGGACCGGGCGGCTGTATGCGCCCAGCCTGCTGGGCCGACGCGCGATCATGCTGCCAGCGGGCGCGCTCGTCTACATCGCCGTCCCTCCGGCGCGTGACTTCGCGACCTCCGGGCTGGAAAGCGGTTTGGCACTGGCCTATCTCGGGTTGCTCTGGTGGATGATGGTCTGCTGGTCGCAGGCGTTGCGGTCGCGTCCGTGCGGCCGGGTATTCATCGGTGCGCTGGCGTTTGTTGCGGGCTGCAGCGTGCTCGTCCGTCCCGAGCTGGCGCTGATCGGCGGGCTGGCGCTGATCATGATGCTGGTCGCCGCACGGGGCTGGCGGCAACGGACGCTGATCGTGGTGGCTGGCGGGCTGCTGCCGGTGGGCTACGAGATTTTCCGAATGGGCTACTACGGGTTGCTGTTTCCCGGCACCGCGCTGGCCAAGGACGCCGCCGGCGACAAGTGGCCGAAGGGCCTGCTGTATCTGTCGAATTTCAACCGGCCCTACGCCATGTGGGTGCCGGTGGTGTTGCTGCTGGCGCTGGGACTGGTGCTGCTGACCACCCGTGCCCGCCCCTGGTGGATACGGCACACGCCGCCGCCCGGCTACGGACGGTGGGCCCGCGCGGTCCAAAGTCCGGCAGCAGTAGTGGCTTTCATCGTGATCAGCGGCCTGCTGCAGGGGTTGTATTGGATCCGTCAGGGCGGCGACTTCATGCACGGCAGGGTCTTACTGGTGCCGCTGTTTTGTTTGCTGGCGCCGGTGGCCGTGGTGCCGGTGGTGTTTCCCGACGGCACCAGATTCTCGCGGGAGACCGGTTATTGGTTGGCGGGCGCGGTTGCCGCGCTGTGGCTGGCAGTGGCGGGCTGGTCGCTATGGGCGGCCAACTCGCCCGGCATGGGCGACGACGCCACCAGGGTCACCTACACGGGGATCGTCGACGAGCGCCGCTTCTACGCGCAGGCGACCGGACACGCTCATCCGCTGACCGCCGCCGACTATCTGGACTACCCGCGGATGCGCGCGGTGCTGGTGGCGCTCAACAACACCCCGGAGGGGTCGCTGTTGCTGCCGTCGGGCAATTACAACCAGTGGGATCTGGTTCCGGTGATCCCGCCGAAACAGCCGCCGGACCCGAACAAGCCCCAAAAGGGGCCGCACGCAGTGTTTTTCACCAACCTCGGCATGCTGGGAATGAACGTCGGCCTGGACATCAGGGTGCTCGACCAAATCGGATTGGCCAATCCGTTGGCCGCGCACACGGCGCGTCTGCAGCACGGCCGGATCGGGCATGACAAGAACCTGTTCCCGGACTGGGTGATCGCCGACGGTCCGTGGGTGAAGTGGTATCCCGGCGTTCCGGGTTACCTCGACGACAAGTGGGTCGCCCAAGCCGTGGCGGCGTTGCAGTGCCCGGCGACCCAGGCGGTGCTGAACTCGGTGCGCAGCCCGATGACACCGCACCGGTTCCTCTCAAACCTGCTGCATTCCTATGAATTCACCAAGTACCGTATCGACCGCGTTCCGCTTTATGAGTTGATCCGGTGCGGCCTGGAGATCCCCGAATCCAGCGGCACGCCTTACACCGGGTTGCCGGCCTCGGGGCCGTAGCGTCTGGGCCGCAGGGGTGAGCGTCCGAATAAATCGACGGAAAATTTTTCACCGCGGCGCCCGACACTCCAACGCCGTGACAGCCCTGTGCTGACAGCAACATGGAACCAGACTGCTTACCGGCGAGAAATCGGTCGTGAGCACATTCGCCGCGAGGCCTGCCCGCCGCCGACAGCAGCCGGCCGCAGCGAACCGTCACCCCCTCCAAAGGGGCGTTCGATGAGAGAGATCGCACCAAGATGTGGTTGACTACACGGGCACTGGTGCGCCCAGCCCGGGGACGATGCAAGCCGCAACGGAGCCGGGCACCTGGACGCAGCGCACGCAGTCCGACCCGAAAGATTGGGCCAACATAAGGATGGGAAAGCACGGATGAAGCTTGTTGACAGGTTTCGTGGCGCGGCGAAGGGGATGCCGCGCCGCCTCGCGTTAGGGGCAGCCGCAGCGGCCCTGGTGCCGGGGCTGATCGGCGTCGTCGGGGGTTCGGCGACCGCCGGGGCATTTTCCCGGCCAGGTCTGCCGGTCGAATACCTGCAGGTGCCGTCGGCGGCGATGGGCCGCGAGATCAAGGTGCAGTTCCAGAGCGGTGGCGCCAACTCGCCGGCGATCTACATGCTCGACGGTCTGCGCGCCCAGGACGACTTCAACGGCTGGGACATCAACACCCCCGCCTTCGAGTGGTACTACCAGTCCGGTCTGTCGATGGTCATGCCGGTCGGCGGCCAGTCCAGCTGGTACACCGACTGGTACAAGCCCGCCTGCGGTAAGGCCGGCTGCTCGACCTACAAGTGGGAGACCTTCCTGACCAGCGAGCTCCCGCAGTACCTGCAGGCCAACAAGCAGGTCAAGCCCAACGGCGGTGCCGCGGTAGGCCTGTCGATGGCCGGTGCGTCGGCGCTGAACCTGGCGAACTACCACCCCGACCAGTTCATCTACGCCGGCGCGATGTCCGGCCTGATGGACCCCTCGCAGGGGATGGGACCGTCGCTGATCAACCTGGCCATGGGCGACGCCGGCGGCTACAAGGCTGCCGACATGTGGGGCCCGAAGGAGGACCCGGCCTGGCAGCGCAACGACCCGCTGCTCAACGTCGGGAAGACGATCGCCAACAACACCCGCCTGTGGATCTACTGCGGTAACGGCAAGCCGTCGGAGCTCGGTGGCGACAACCTGCCGGCGAAGTTCCTGGAGGGCTTCGTGCGGACCAGCAACATCAAGTTCCAGGATGCCTACAACGCGGGCGGCGGTCATAACGCGGTGTTCAACTTCCCGGAGAGCGGCACGCACAGCTGGGAGTACTGGGGCGCGCAGTTGAACGCGATGAAGCCGGACCTGCAGCGGACGCTGGGCGCGGCGCCCGGCGGTGGCGGCGGCGAGGCTTCCGCAAGCAACGCGGCCGCGCAGAACAACCCGGCGAGCCAGACGACGCCGAACCCTCAGGGTAGCCAGGGCACCCCGGTCAGCCAGGGCACCCCGGCGGCTCCGGCCGCTCCGGCCAGCCCGGGCAGCCCGGCCAGCCAGGGCACCCCGGCTGCCGCGCAAAGCGGCCACTAGGCCGATGGTGGCGACCCGCAGCGCCCGGCTGTGCCGCGCTTGCGATCGCCACTAGACCACAAGCAACGACGACTGGCGGCGGCGACCTTCTACAGGTCGCCGCCGTTAGTCGTTTCCACCCATCCTGGCGCGTCCGGTGTGGTTCACTACCTTCCGGGACGGGGCTTTTCGGGGGAATGCGGATCGATACCGAGTGAGGTGGACATGAGGGGCGTCTCGTTGCTGCTGCGGGTGTTGTGCGCTGCTGTGCTCGCAGCCGGCTTAGGTGGTGTCAGCCGACCCGCCCACGCGGCTGGCTACGAGACCCTGATGGTGCCGTCGGCGGCGATGGGCCGCGACATCCCGGTGGCCTTCCTGGCCGGCGGCCCGCACGCGGTGTACCTGCTCGACCCGTTCGACGCCGGCCCGGATGTCAGCAACTGGGTCACCGCGGGCAACGCGATGAACACGCTGGGCGGTAAGGGCATCTCGGTGGCCGCGCCCGCGGGCGGTGCCTTCAGCATGTACACCAACTGGGAGCAGGACGGCAGCAAGCAGTGGGAGACGTTCCTGTCCAGCGAGCTGCCGGACTGGCTGGCCGCCAACAAGGGCCTGGCGCCCGGTGGCCACGCCGTCGTCGGCGCGTCGCAGGGCGGGTACGGGGCCATGGCGCTGGCCTGCTTCCACCCGGACCGGTTCGGCTTCGCGGGTTCGCTGTCGGGTTTCCTGTACCCGTCGAACACCACCGAGAACGGCGCCATCACCGCCGGTATGGCGCAGTTCGGCGGCGTCGACACCCAAGGCATGTGGGGCGCAGCGCAATTGGGCCGCTGGAAGTGGCACGACCCGTATGTGCACGCCGGGTTGCTGGCGGCCAACAACACCCGGGTGTGGGTGGTCAACCCCACCGGCGGCGCGAGCGACCCGGCGGCGATGATCGGCCAGGAGGCCGAGGCAACCGGGAGCGGCCACTTCTTCTACCAGCAGTACCGCAACGTCGGCGGCCACAACGGGCACTTCGAGTTCCCCGGCGGCGACAACGGCTGGGGGTCGTGGGGCCCGGAGCTGGGCGCGATGTCCGGCGACATCGTCGGCGCCATTCGCTAGCGATCGCCCGCGGGACCCGGTGCCGGGAACCGGTACCGTAAAGCAGGGTGCGACGGGCGCTGCACGGCACGCGATGTGCAAGACGCGACGTCGGGTGTGCAATGACCAACTCTGCTGGCAGGAGACATGGCTGTGAAGAAGGGCGCCAAATCGCGGCGCAGGCGGCACCGCATCCTGGCGCTGATCGCCGCCGGCGCAACGGCGCTCGTGGTGGCGCTGGTTCTGGTGTTCGTGGTGACATACCTGCGCAAACCGGAGACCCCGCCCAGCGCGGTGCCGCCCAGCATCGTGCCGCCGACCAGCAGCTCGGCCCGCCCGCACAAGCCGCGCCCGGCGTTCCAAGACGCCAGCTGCCCCGACGTGCAACTCGTCTCTATACCCGGCACCTGGGAGTCGTCGCTGCAGGACAACCCGCTCAACCCGGTCGAGTTTCCGAAAGCCTTGCTGCTCAACGTCACTCGGCCGATCAGCCAGCAGTTCGACGCCAGCCGGGTCGAGGTCTACACCGTTCCCTACACCGCGCAGTTCCACAATCCGCTCTCCGGCGACAACCAGATGTCGTACAACCAGAGCCGCAAAGAAGGCACCGAGGGCGCAGTCAAGGCGATCACGGACATGAACGCCAAGTGCCCGCTGACCAGCTATGTGCTGATCGGTTTCTCGCAGGGCGCGGTGATCGCCGGCGACATCGCCAGCGACATCGGCAACGGCCGCGGGCCGGTCGACGAGGACCTGGTGCTCGGTGTGACGCTGATCGCCGACGGCCGCCGCCAGGAAGGGGTGGGCCAGGACATCGGCCCCAACCCGCCGGGCCAGGGCGCCGAGATCACCCTGCACGAGGTGCCGGTGCTGTCGACCATGGGTTTGACCATGACCGGCAAGCGGCCCGGCGGATTCGGCGACCTCAACAACCGGACCAACGAGATCTGCGGCCAGGGCGACCTGATCTGCGCGGCGCCGCAGGAAGCGTTCAGCATCACCAACCTGCCCACCACGCTCGACACGCTCGCCGGCGGCGCCGGCCAACCCGTGCACGCGCTGTATGCCACCACCCAGTTCTGGAGTCTGGACGGGCAGTCGGCCACGGAGTGGACCCTCAATTGGGCCCGGGGTCTGATCGAAAACGCGCCGCATCCCAAGCACGGGTAACGGTTCCGTCAAGCCGCCCGCGGTGATTTGGTCCGCGGCGCACCGGCCCTTAACATTAAGAAAAAAATAAGAACGGCTGTGGTTGGCCCGCCGGGTCGATGCAGTGCCGGATGTTACGCGCCCTTCTGTACGATCTGTGAGGTTTAGGGTTCGCGACGAACGGCGCAGGCGAAAGATTCCGGCGTCCCGCCGACCGACCCGAGTCGGGCGCAGCCGTCCGCATAGCTCTAGAGATTTGACCTTCAGACATGTGGTGACAGGAGACAGTGGCAATGGCGTACCACAACCCGTTCGTCGTGAACGGAAAGATCAGGTTCCCGGAAAACGCTAACCTGGTCCGTCACGTCGAGCGGTGGGCGGCGGTGCGCGGCGACAAGCTCGCCTACCGGTTCCTGGACTTCTCGACCGAGCGCGACGGCATCGCGCGCGACATTTCCTGGGCCGAGTTCGGTGCGCGCAACCGGGCGATCGGCGCCCGTCTGCAGCAGGTCACCCAGCCGGGCGATCGGGTCGCCATCCTGTGCCCGCAGAACCTCGACTACCTGACCGGGTTTTTCGGCATCCTCTACTCCGGGCGGATCGCGGTCCCGTTGTTCGACCCGAGCGAGCCCGGCCACGTCGGTCGCCTGCACGCGGTGCTCGACGACTGCAGCCCGTCGGCGATCCTGACCACCAGCGACTCCGCCGAGGGGGTCCGCAAGTTCTTCCGCAGCCGCCCCGCCAAGGAGCGGCCGCGTGTCATCGCCGTCGACGCGGTCCCCAACGAAGTCGCCGCCACCTGGGAAATGCCCGTCGAGACTCCGGATACGATCGCCTACCTGCAATACACCTCGGGCTCGACGCGCACGCCGACCGGTGTGGAGATCACCGCGCTGAACCTGGCCCACAACGTCGTCCAGGTGCTCAACGCGTTCGAGGGCAAGGAGGGCGACCGCGGGGTCACCTGGCTGCCGTTCTTCCACGACATGGGCCTGATCGCGATCATGCTGTCGCCGGTGCTCGGCTATCACAACACGTTCATGACGCCGGCGGCGTTCGTGCGCCGGCCGATCCGCTGGATACGGGAGATGGCGCGCAAGCCCGGCGAGACCGGCGAGGTCTACTCGGTGGCGCCCAACTTCGCCTACGAGCATGCCGCGGTACGCGGCGTGCCCAAGGACGACGAGGAGCCGCTGGACCTGTCGAATGTGAAGGCGCTGCTCAACGGCAGTGAGCCGGTCTCGGTGGCGTCGATGCGCAAATTCCACGACGCGTTCCGTCCGTTCGGCTTGCGCGACACCGTGATGAAGCCGTGCTACGGGCTGGCCGAGGCGACGCTGTTCGTCTCGATCACCCCGATGTCCGAGGGTCCGACGGTGATCCACGTCGACCGTGAGGCGCTCAACAATCATCGGTTCGTCGAGGTGGCCCCGGATGCGCCCAACGCGGTCACCCAGGTGTCTGCCGGCCTGATCGGTGTCGACGAGTGGGCGGTCATCGTCGACGTCGAGTCGGCCTCCGAACTGCCCGACGGGCAGATCGGCGAGATCTGGCTGCACGGCACGAACATGGGGATGGGCTACTGGAACCGCGAAGAGGAGACGCAGGAGACCTTTAAGAACATCCTCAAGTCGCGGACCAGCCCGTCGCACGCCGAGGGTGCTCCCGACGACGGACTGTGGGTACGCACCGGCGACTACGGCACCTATTACAAGGGCCACCTCTACATCACCGGCCGGGTCAAGGATCTCGTCATCATCGACGGCCGCAATCACTACCCGCAGGACCTGGAGTACTCGGCGCAGGAGGCCAGCCGCGCGCTGCGCACCGGTTATGTGGCCGCGTTCTCGGTGCCCGCCAACCAGCTGCCGCGCGAGGTGTTCGACAACCCGCACGCCGGGCTGAAGTACGACCCCGACGACACCTCCGAACAGCTGGTGATCGTCGCCGAACGGGCGCCGGGCGCGCACAAGCTGGACTACCAGCCCATCGCCGACGACATCCGGGCGGCCATCGCCGTGCGGCACGGAGTCACCGTGCGCGACGTGCTGCTGGTGCAGGCCGGCTCGGTTCCGCGCACCTCCAGCGGCAAGATCGGCCGGCGCGCCTGTCGCACCGCCTACCTCGACGGCAGCCTGCGCAGCGGCACCGCTTCGCCCAACGCCTTCCCCGACCAGGTGGATTGAGCCGTATGACTGAAACAGACACCGACACGCAACCAGCGGACGGCGCCGTCAAGCCCGCCCGTACCGACATGACCGTCGCCGAGGTGCGCCAGTGGCTGCGCGAGTGGGTCGCCAAAGCCACCGGGCGGTCGCCCGACGCGGTCGACGAGGCCACCCCGTTGGTGGAGCTGGGCCTGTCGTCGCGCGACGCCGTCGCGATGGCCGCCGACATCGAGGACCGCACCGGCGTGACGGTGTCGATCGCGGCCGCTTTCGAGCATCCGACCATCGAATCGCTGGCGACCTGGATCGTCGAGGGTGACCCGGAGGACACTACCGCCGGCGACGACGACGTTGACTGGACGCGAAGCGGGCCCGTCGAACGGGTCGACATCGCCGTGGTGGGCCTGGCCACCCGCTTCCCCGGCGACATGAACACCCCGGAGGAGACCTGGCAGGCGCTGCTCGAGGGCCGCGACGGGATCACCGACTTGCCCGAGGGCCGCTGGTCGGAGTTCATGGAGGAGCCGCGGATTGCCGAGCGGGTCAAAAAAGCGCGCACCCGCGGGGGCTACCTCAAGGACATCAAGGGCTTCGATTCGGAGTTCTTCGCGCTCTCCAAGACCGAGGCCGACAACATCGATCCGCAGCAGCGGATGGCGCTCGAGCTGACCTGGGAGGCGCTCGAGCATGCCCGCATCCCGGCGTCGAGCCTGCGCGGTGAGGCCGTCGGCGTCTACATCGGCACCTCGGTCGCCGACTACAGCTTCCTGGCGATGTCGGACCCGACCGTCGCGCACCCGTATGCGATCACCGGCACCGCGAGTTCGATTGTCGCCAACCGCGTTTCGTACTTCTACGACTTTCACGGCCCGTCGGTGGCTGTCGACACCGCGTGCTCGAGCTCGCTGGTCGCCACGCACCAGGCGGTGCAGGCGCTGCGCAGCGGCGAGTGCGACGTGGCCGTCGCCGGCGGCGTCAACGCGCTGATCACCCCGGTGGTCACCCTCGGGTTCGACGAGATCGGCCAGGTGCTGGCGCCCGACGGCCGGATCAAGTCGTTCTCCTCCGACGCCGACGGCTACACCCGCTCCGAGGGCGGCGGCATGCTGGTGCTCAAGCGGGTCGACGACGCTCGCCGCGACGGCGACCAGATCCTGGCCGTGATCGCCGGCAGCGCCGTCAACCACGACGGCCGGTCCAACGGCCTGATCGCCCCCAACCCGGACGCCCAGGCCGACGTGCTGCGCCGGGCCTACAAGGACGCCGGCATCAACCCGCGCACCGTGGACTACATCGAGGCCCACGGCACCGGCACCGTGCTGGGCGACCCGATCGAAGCCCAGGCGCTGGGCCGCGTCGTCGGCCGCGGCCGGCCCGCCGACAAGCCGGCCCTGCTGGGCGCGATCAAGACCAACATCGGTCACCTGGAGTCGGCCGCCGGCGCGGCCAGCCTGGCCAAGATGGTGCTGGCGCTGCAGCACGACAAGCTGCCGCCGTCGATCAACTACGCCGGGCCCAATCCGTACATCGATTTCGACGGGGCACACCTGAAAGTGCTTGACACCGTGGCAGATTGGCCGCGCTACGGCGGTTACGCGGTGGCCGGGGTGTCCAGCTTCGGCTTCGGCGGCGCCAACGCGCATGTGGTGCTGCGCGAGGTATTGCCGCGCGACGTCGTCGAGCGGGAGCCGGAGCCCGTGGAGGAAGCGACGTCCACCGAGGAGCAGCCCGTCGAGCATGTGCGCTTCGACGAGTACGGCGAGTTCATCGGTGACAACGGCGCACCGGCCGTCGAAGAAGAACCCGAACTGCCCGGCCTCACCGAGGAAGCCAGGCGGCTCAAAGAGGCTGCGGCAGAAGAGCTCGCGGCATCCGAGCAGCAGGGCCCGCTGGTGCCGCTGGCGGTGTCGGCGTTTCTGACGTCCCGCAAGAAGGCCGCGGCCGCCGAGCTGGCCGACTGGATGGAAAGCCCGGAAGGGCGGGCGTCGTCGCTGGAGTCGATCGGCCGGTCGCTGTCGCGGCGCAACCACGGCCGTTCTCGCGCAGTGGTTTTGGCCCGCGACCACGACGAGGCCATCAAGGGCCTGCGCGCGATCGCCGAGGGCAAGCAGCGGCCCAACGTGTTTTCCGCCGACGGCCCGGTGACCAATGGGCCGGTGTGGGTGCTCGCCGGTTTCGGTGCACAACACCGCAAGATGGGCAAGAGCCTTTACCTGCGCGACCCGATCTTCGCGGAGTGGATCGACAAGATCGACGCCTTGATCCAAGACGAGCGCGGCGTCTCCATTCTCGAAATGATCCTCGACGATGCGGTGGACTACACCGGCGATACCGTCGAATATCCCATCGAGGCCGTCCAACTGGTGATCTTCGCAATCCAGATCGCGCTTGGCGAGGTGCTCAAAGCGCACGGCGCAAAGCCGGCCGCGGTGATAGGCCAGTCGCTGGGCGAGCCGGGGGCCGCCTACTTCGCCGGCGGGCTCTCGCTGCGCGACACCGTCCGTATCATCGTCCCGCGCGCCCGGCTGATGGGCGAGGGCGAGGCGATGCTGTTCGGTGAGTACATCCGCCTGATGGCGCTGGTGGAGTACTCCGCCGAGGAGATCAAGACGGTCTTCGCCGACTTCCCCGACCTGGAGGTGTGCGTCTACGCCGCACCGAACCAGACGGTCATCGGCGGTCCGCCCGAACAGGTCGACGCGATCATCGCCCGCTGTGAAGCCGAGGGGAAGTTCGCCCGTAAGTTCCAGACGAAGGGCCCCAGCCACACCGCGCAGATGGACCCGCTGCTGGGCGAGTTCACCGCGGAGCTGCAGGGCATCCACCCCATGCCGCTGGCCTGCGGCTACTTCTCCACCGTGCACGAGGGCACCTACATCCGGCCCGGGGGGGAGCCGATCCACGACGTGGACTACTGGAAGAAGGGGCTGCGCCATTCGGTGTACTTCACCCAGGGCGTCCGCAACGCCGTCGAGTCCGGGTACACCACGTTTTTGGAGCTGGCGCCCAACCCGGTGGCGCTGATGCAGGTTGGCTTGACCACCGCCGCCGCGGGATTGCCCGACGCGCAACTGATTTCGACGCTGGCCCGCAAGGTCGACGAAGTCGACGCGATGACCACGGCGATGGCGCAGTTGTTCGTCTACGGCCACGACCTCGACATGCGCACGTTGTTCACCCGTGCCGCCGGGCCGGAGGACTACGCCAACATCCCGCCGACCCGGTTCCGCCGCAAGGAGCACTGGCTCGACGCACACTTCTCCGGCGACGCGTCGGTGATGATGCCGGGCAACCACGTGGCGTTGCCCGACGGCCGGCACGTGTGGGAGTACGCGCCGCGCGGCGAGACCGACCTGGCCGCTCTGGTGAAAGCCGCTGCGGCTGCGGTGATTCCGGATGCGCAGCTGACGGCGTCCGAGCAGCGGGCGGTGCCCGCCGAGAACGCCCGGCTGGTGACGACGCTGACCCGCCATCCCGGCGGCGCCGCGGTTCAGGTGCATGCGCGCATCGACGAGTCGTTCACGTTGGTCTACGACGCGCTGGTGTCCCGGGGCGGGCAAGCGGCGGTGTTGCCGACGGCGGTCGGCGCCGGTGCCGCAGTGGCTGCACCCGTCACCGCAGCGCCAACCAACGGCGCACCTGCTGCCGAGGCTGCCGAAGCCGAACCGGATGCCGAGGTCCTGCATGACAGCTTGACCGCGCGCCAGACCGGCGACTTGCGCAAGTGGTCGCCGGATTCCGGCGAGACGGTGCACGACCGGCTGGCGACGATCGTGTCGATGGCGATGGGTTACGAACCCGAGGATCTGCCGTGGGAGGTCCCGCTGATCGAGCTCGGCCTGGATTCGCTGATGGCGGTGCGGATCAAGAACCGCGTCGAGTACGACTTCGACTTGCCGCCGATCCAGTTGCAGGCGGTCCGCGACGCCAACCTGTACAACATCGAGGAACTCATCAAGTACGCGATCGAGCACCGCGACGAGGTGCAGGAGCTGCACGAGCACCAGAAGACGCTGACCGCAGAGGAGATCGCCAAGGAGCAGGCGGCATTGCTGTCCGGCGCAACGCCGGCCAGCGTGACGCAGGCTCCCGATCCGCAAGCGGAGCCGGAAACCCAAGCGGCGCCGCCGGTTTCCGATGTGCCGGTCCCGCCGCCGCCCACCGACCCCGCTGGCCCGTCGGCGCAGCCCAACCTGGCGGGGGCCGCGGCCGCGCTCAACCAGCAGGCGGTCGCGGAGGCGCTGGGTTCCGACGTGCCGCCGCGTGATGCCGCCGAGCGGGTCACGTTCGCCACCTGGGCGATCGTCACCGGAAAGTCGCCGGGTGGCATCTTCAACCCGTTGCCGACGCTCGACGACGACGCGGCCGCCAAGATGGCCCAACGGCTTTCCGAGCGCGCCGAGGGCCCGATCAGCGCCGAGGACGTCAAGTCCGCGCAGACCATCGAGGAGCTCGCCACCACGGTGCGCGAGTACCTGGAGGCAGGCCAGATCGACGGCTTCGTGCGCATCCTGCGGGCCCGGCCGGAAGGCTCCGCCAAGGTCCCGGTGTTCGTGTTCCACGCCGCCGGCGGGTCGACGGTGGTCTACGAGCCGCTGCTGAAGCGGCTGCCGGCCGACACGCCGATGTACGGATTCGAGCGCGTCGAGGGCACCATCGAGGAGCGGGCCGCGCAGTACGTGCCCAAACTCCTTGAACTGCAAGGCAATGGGCCCTTTGTGCTGGCCGGATGGTCGCTGGGTGGGGCGCTGGCCTACGCCTGCGCGATCGGCCTGCGGCAGCAGGGCGCCGACGTGCCGTTCGTCGGGTTGATCGACGCGGTGCGCCCGGGCGAGGAGATCCCGCAGACCAAGGAGGAGACCCGCAAGCGCTGGGAGCGTTACGCCCGCTTCGCCGAGCGCACCTTCAACGTGCAGATCCCTGAAATCCCTTACGAGCAGCTGGAAGAACTCGACGACGAGGGCCAGGTGCGCTTTGTCCTCGAGGCGGTCAAACAGAGCGGCGTGCAGATTCCGGGCGGCATCATCGAGCACCAGCGCACGTCGTATCTGGACCAGCGGGCCATCGACACCGCCCAGATCCAGCCCTACGACGGGCATGTCACGCTCTACATGGCCGACCGCTATCACGACGACGCGATCATGTTCGAGCCGCGCTACGCCACCCGTAAACCCGACGGCGGGTGGGGCGAGTACGTTTCGGACCTCGAGGTGGTGCCGGTGGGCGGTGAACACATCCAGGTGATCGACGAGCCGATCATCGCCAAGGTCGGCGCACATATGACCCAGGTGCTCAACAGGATCGAAGCTGAGGAGAAGGCGCGCAAGTGACCACCAAGACGACCGCCGAACTGCTGGCCGAACTCCGGGAAAAGCTGGAGCTGGCCAAGGAACCCGGCGATCCGAAGGCAATCGCCAGGCGCGACAAGAAGGGCCTCCCGAGCGCCCGCTCCCGCGTCTATGAACTGTTGGATCCGGGCAGCTTCCTCGAGACCGGCGCGCTGGCCCGCACTCCGGGCGATCCCAACGCGCCCTACAGCGACGGCGTGGTCACCGGCCGCGGGACCATCAACGGCCGGCCGGTCGGGGTCTTCTCCCACGACCAGACCGTGTTTGGCGGCTCGGTCGGTGAGATGTTTGGGCGCAAGGTCGCCGACCTGATGGAGTGGTGCGCGATGGTGGCCTGCCCGATCATCGGCATCAACGACTCCGGCGGCGCCCGCATCCAGGACGCGGTGACCTCGCTGGCGTGGTACGCCGAACTGGGCCGGCGCCACGAGGCGCTGTCCGGGTTGGTGCCGCAGATCTCCATCATCCTCGGCAAATGCGCTGGGGGAGCGGTGTATTCGCCAATCCAGGACGACCTGCTGGTCGCGGTGCGCGACCAGGGCTACTTCTTTGTCACCGGACCGGACGTGATCCAGGAAGTCACCGGCGAAGAGGTCAGCCTCGACGAACTCGGCGGCGCCGACGCCCAGGCCCGCTACGGCAACATCCACCAGGTCGTCGACTCCGAGGCGGCGGCGTTCCAGTACGTGCGCGACTTCCTGTCGTTCCTGCCGTCGAACTGCTTCGACAAGCCGCCGATCGTCAACCCCGGTCTGGAGCCGGAGATCACCCCGACCGACCTGGAACTCGACTCGATCGTGCCGGACTCGGACAACATGGCCTACGACATGCACGAGATCCTGCTGCGGATCTTCGACGACGGCGACTTCCTCGACGTCGCCGCGCAGGCCGGGCCGGCGATCATCACCGGGTTCGCCCGGGTCGACGGGCGCCCGGTCGGCGTGGTGGCCAACCAGCCGATGCACCTGTCGGGCTCGATCGACAACGAGGCCTCCGACAAGGCGGCGCGGTTCATCCGCTTCTGCGACGCGTTCGACGTGCCGCTGGTGTTCGTCGTCGACACGCCCGGATTCCTGCCCGGCGCCGAGCAGGAGAAGAACGGCATCATCAAGCGCGGCGGGCGGTTCCTGTACGCCGTCGTGGAAGCCGACGTGCCGAAGGTGACGATCACGGTCCGCAAGTCCTACGGCGGCGCCTACGCGGTCATGGGCTCGCGGCAGCTGACCGCCGACTTTAACTACGCGTGGCCCACCGCGCGCATCGCGGTGATCGGCGCCGAGGGCGCCGCGCAACTGTTGATGAAGCGGTTCCCCGACCCACACACGCCCGAGGCGCAGGCGATCAAGAAGTCCTTCATCGACAACTACAACCTCAACATGGCGATCCCGTGGATCGCCGCCGAGCGCGGGTTCATCGACGCGGTCATCGAACCGCACGACACCCGGCTGCTGCTGCGCAAGTCGCTGCACCTGCTGCGCGACAAGCAGATCTACCGGCGGGTGGGCCGTAAGCACGGCCTGATCCCGGTCTAACCGCGAGCCAGCCAGTCGGCAAGAGCATCGCCGACGGCAGTGGCGCCCATCGCGTTAGGGTGAAGTGGCTCAGCAGGATTGACGGGCACAAACCCCTCGACGTAGCGGTCGGCCGGTGGGGCGCACATGTCGTGACCGACCGACAGCGGCCGGGTGTCGAAGTAGTCGATGCCCTTGTCCGCCGCGACCTGCTCCTGCCGGTCGTCGAGCTCGTTGACCTTAGCCTCGAAATAGTCGGCATCCTGCGGCAGCACCGGCTGTTCGGGGAAACAACCGCCGGGCCGGATGTAGGCCGGATAGCCCACGAGCACAATCCGCGCCCGCGGCGCCGTGGCCCGCACGGCGTCGAGCATCGCCGCCCACACCGGGACATGCGCGGTGATGGCCGCCGAGATGCTGTCGACGCCGCCGCTGACGAATTTGTCTACGCAGGGCGGTGCATCCAACGACGCGGCCCGGCAGTGGGCCGCTTGACCGGCCAGCCCGACGTCGTTGCCACCGATGGTGATGGTGATCAGGGTGGTATCAGCGCCGATCGCTTCGATCTGCGGCGGCACCGGGCCGCTGGAGGTCGGCTGCGACCGGCCGACAACGTCTTGGGTGGTTGCGCCGCTGCAGGTTACGTCGATGAAGCTGGTTGGTCTGATACGCCGGGTGAGCACCGAGGGATAGTCGTTGGTCGACCTCTGGCACCCGGGCGGCCCCGCGGGTTCGGGGACGCCGGGCGCGGCGGCCACGGAGTCGCCCATCGCGACGTAGTTGCGCTGTTGAGGCGGCTGGGCTTCAGTGGACGGCGGGACGCTGCACGCGACCGCCAATCCACCGAACAACACCGTAAGAGTGGCCAGCCTCCAGCTCGACCTCACTGCTGCTCGTCGGAATCCTCGGACTCTTCCTGCACCTTCTTGCCCGTCGCGGTGGACTCTTTGAGCTCCTGCTTGGCCTGTTTGGCCTCGTCGGCAAGCTCGTCGACGGTTTCGTCGCCTTCTTCAGCACGCATGACGTCCAAAGTACCCATCATCGGCCGCCGTCAACCGCGACCCGCCCTGCCGAACGTGGAGTTGTTGCACGCGAATCACGAAAAACCGTGCAACAAATCCACTTTCGGCGGCAATTACGGCTTGATCCGGATCTGTCCGGGCGACCACCATCCGGTGCGGGTCGCGGTGCCCAAGTCCAGCTGCGCCGGCTCGGCGTTGACGATCGTGTCGAACTTGCGCAGCGATCCCCAGTCGCGGGCCCAGTCTCGCGACAGGTAGGTGGCCATCACGTGCGCACGCAGCAGCACGTCGGTGATGCCCAGCAATCCGCCGTTGACGCCGTCCTCCCAAGTGTCGGTGTCCTGCTTTTTCGCCGTGTAGTCCGGGGTGATGCGGAACCTAGGGATCTCGGTGACACCGTGGGCGTGCAGCATCGGCTGCTGGCACGGGAAGGCCAGCCCCACCGCCCAGTCCATCAGCACCGGCTGCGACGAGCCGACGTACTCCTGTAGCGAGCGCAGCTCCGGCACCCGCGGCGGGGTCACTGCGATCCAGTCCTCCGGGGTTAGCGACAGATCCTCGGCGACAACCCGGACTGCCACCGCGTCGGCGGGCATCTTGTCGCGGGCGAACCGCAGGTTGCGCCATGCCTTGGGCTGTTCGCCGTACAGGTCGTCGGGCACCAGCCGCCCGGCCGGCGTCAGGTCGGCGCGGGCGTATTCCAGTACCACGGTCTGCCCGTTGGTGTGCCCGTGCAGCACGCTGTTGCCGGCGATCTTGCCCGCGGCCGTGACGACCACCAGCGGATGGCCGTCGTCGCGCTTGGGCAGCTGGTACCACGCCGAGGCGAGCCGGCTCTCCTGCTGCGGGCCGGTCGTGTAGCTGCCGGCCACTGGAACTCGGGCGGGGTCGAGGCCGTACGGCAGCGGCACCGTCGAGCCGTTGACGCCCGGCGTCTTGAGCTTGGTCGGGGCGTCCCAGTCGTAGTCGACGCCGGGCTGGGGCGGCGATGCCATTCGGATCGCCTCGGCCACAGTGTGTTCCGGTACGCCGTCGGGAGTGAAGCCGACGGGGCTCGGCCCCCCTAATGGACCCAGCGAACCGTAGTCGCCGGGCAGCGCCGCCATGAAGCCCGCGTTGGTATCGGGTTCGACCAGCACGTCGTCGGCCAGGCCACAGCCACCGGTGAACGCCCGCAGATTGGCCCAGCCGTTGGAGTAGGTCGGATATTGGCGCACGATCCCGGCCACCATCGATGCGATGAACACGCACACCATGAAGCCCGCCGCGATCGGCACCGGTGCGACCGTCAGCGCGCGTCCCAGCCGGCCCTCACCGCGGTCACGGGGAGCGAAGTGCAGCCAGGTGGCATACAGTGCGGTCAGCGCGAATAACGCGAAAAAGATTGTGCTGATGGTGATTCCGTCGATCTTCGGCATCGCGCTGTTGAACGGTACGCCGTAGCTGGACACGTACCACCAGCCGTTGGTGGTGGCGAAGCACAACGCCAGCAGGAAAAACACCGCGGCCACGAATGCCATCCGGTTGCGTGACCAGCGCAGCACCTTTGGCGAGACCAGCACGGTGGTTAGTGCCGCCATCGCTGCACCGACGGCAGCGAAGAGGCCGAAGTGGTGCACCCACTTGGTGGGGGTGAACATCAGGAAGAACATCGTGCCGAAGATGACACCCATCAGACGCCACGCCGGTCCGCGGGCCACGCCCGGAACACGCTTGCGGCGCAACATGATAAACAGCGCGGCGAGCAGGCACAGGAAGGTGATCAGAAAGCCGAACCGCCGCGACAGCGATCCGTCGACGGTAGGCAGGATCAGGTAGTAGTAGCGCAGGTTCTCGGTGTACCAGGCCTGGCTGGGCCCGATCGCGCTGCGAATCCTGGTGGCCTCGAACACCGTTGACAGTGTCTGGTCGGCGAACACGACCGGCAGGATCATGAAGCCGGCCGCCAGCAGCGGGGCCACCAGTGGCCAGGTGCCGACAAGACGATGCCGTCGCACCAGGATCCGCAGGATCGGGCGACCACCGGCCACCAGCGCGGCCACGGCGATCAGGCCGGTTGGCTGAATCCCGAGCGTGAACGCGGCGGCGACGATCGCCAGCGCCGCGGGCGTCATCCGCCCCGAGTACATCGACCGCTCGATCAGCACGTAGGTGATCAGCGAGCCCACCGCGATGATGCCTTCGGGACGCAGGCCGTTGTTGAACGGCATCCACGCCGCGAGCAGCACCAGGCCCGCGGCCCACAGCGCGGCCTTGCTCGACGCCACCGCCGGTCCCAGCCGGGGCAGCACCTCACGGGAAAGCAGCAACCAGCACAACAGCCCGGCGACCAAGTCCGGCAACCGAATCCAGATGCTCTGGTCGCTGACATGGGTCATCAGCGCCAGCAGGTTGTAGTACCAGCCGAAGGGGTCTTCAGGGCTGCCGAACCAGCGGAAGTAGTTCGACATGTAGCCGGCGTGATCGGCAACGCGGGCCATTCCCAGGATGTAGCCGTCGTCGGAGGAGTTGGCCCCGATCACGTGCCAGAGCAGGAACACGAAGGTCACCGTCGCGTCGGCCAGACTGAAGCCGTGCCAGCGGCCCGGGATCAGCCGGCGCATCCGGCGCCCGTCCATCCGGTCGAGTCGCCACAGCGCAACCAGCGCGACGACCGTCGAGGCGATCGCCAGCACGATCGCGGTCAGCTTTAAAACCGTTGGTCTGGTGGAGAATCGGGTGTCGATGGTCGCCGACAGCCGCAGCCCGGGCGGCGCCGGCCCGGTCAGGTCGGTGAACACTCCGACGATCTGCGGGCGCAGGTTCGGGTCGGGAAAGCCCGACGGCTGCCCTGGTGGCCCGGGCAGCCCGACGAAGGTGGCGAAAGTGCCGGCGTGCGTAGAGGTGATCTCGACGCGCTGACACTGGGCACCGGCCACCAGGGCGCGCGGCGCGCTGGCGATCACCACGTTGCGATCGGTGACGTCGACCCGCTGGCTGGTGACATTGACGAACAACCCGTTGAGCGAAGCGTCCTTGCCCTGCTTGGGCGCGGTGCCCAGCACCAGCCCGCCCTTCGGCGGCAGCGTGCTGACCACCCCGCACGGCACCGTCACCGTCACCGCGACCGGCGTCTGCGAAATCAACGGCGCGGTCACATTTTTGAACTGGCCCTGTTGCGGCCAGTTCAGCGTGGCGGTGGTCTGCACGACGGGCAACAGCGGTGTTGCGACCGACAGCACAAAGCCGATCAGCCCGGCGATCGTCGCCACCCAGCGCGCGACCTGCACGTCACGGTCGGCGGTTTCGGTAACGGCGGGTTCCTGCGTCACGGTCATGGCAATGCTCGAATCGGTCCTTGTCGGCTCCAGCCGTACACGGTGGCGACGCCCTGTTGGATGACGGCGTTCGGCGCCCGATCGGCCGGCACGAAGCGGTGGTAGGACTCCACCGAGCCCCAGTCCCGGTACCAGTCGTCGCGCAGGTAGGTCGGGATGGTCGACGTCCACAGCAGCGCGGTGGTGAACAGGAACGGGCCGCCGTCCTCGGCCGACTGCCACAGGTTCGACGACGCCGCGGTCTGCTTATGGTCGGGCAAAATTCGGTAGTCCGGAAGTTCCGCAACGCCAAGGTGTTCGGCGAACGGCCGCTGGCACGGGAAGTTCGCGGCGGTCGCGATGTCCATCAGCACCGGAGCCTGCGAGCCGATCAGCTGCTGCAGGGTTTGCAGCACCGGAACCCGCGGCGGCGTGAACGCGAACCACTGCTCGGAGCTCAGGTTGGGGTCGTAGGCGACGATGCGTGCGGCGTTCGCCTGGGGCGGCGCCGTCGTCAATGGGAACCGCAGGTTGCGCCACGCCGGCTGCGGACCGAGATCGATCGGATAGACCTGGCCGAGGGGTTGCGTTGAGCCATCAGGGTTTCGAACGCCCCACTCCAGCTTCAGCTGCTGCCCGTAGGAGAAGTCGCCGTCCTCCTTGTAAGACCAGATCGCGCCGGCGGCGGAGACGACCACCAGCGGCCGGTCGGGGGTGCGCGGCGGCAGCTGGTACCACGCCGACGTGGCGGTGGCGGCCAGGCTGTTCTCGCCGTAGCTGCCCATCACCGGGGTGCGCGCCGGGTCCAGGCCGAACGGCAGCGCCGCTTTGGAGCCGTTGACACCGACCGCGCCGTAGCCGCCGGCGGTGCCCGCCGAGTCGCTGATCGCGGCGTTGGGCTTGTTGGGCGAGGCGTCGGAGTTGACCAGGCCCGGCTTGGACACCACCGGATCCGACTGCAGGTCCTTGCCGACGCCGTTGGGGCTGAAGCCGACGGGGTTCACGCCGCCCAGCGGTCCCGCCGGTCCGTATTGCTGCCCCGGAAAGGGTTGCAGCAGGCCGGCATTGGTGTCCGGCTCGGCCAGCACGTCGTCGGCCATGGCGCAACTGGTGTCGGACAGACCGGTCTTCAGCGCGGCGAGGTTGGCCTTGGCGGTGGTGTACATCGGGTAGCGGACGGCGGCGGCCTTGGCCATCGAGCCCACTTCGGCCAGCACCATGATCGCCGCCACCACCAACAGCGGGGTGGACGCCAGGATGCGGTTGCGGCGGGTGGCTTTGATCTCGGTGTGCCCGGCGTAGTCCATCCGGAAATGCTGCCAGGCGGCCAGCAGTCCGGTGGCGATCGAGGCCGCCAGGAACATCGACGTCACAGGATGACTGGCGATCACCGGCTGGATGTCGAACCACGGCACCCCGTAGTTGCCGACGTAAAACCAGCCGTTGATGCCGGAGGTAGCCCAGGCCAGCACGAACAGCAGCCCGGTGATGTACAGCGTCAGGTTGCGGCGGCTGTGCAGGCCGACCCGGGCGAACGCGAACCCGGTGACCGCGCCCAGCGCGCCGGCCAGCCCGGCGAACGTGCCGAACTGCACCGCCCACTTCGTCGGCGTGAACGTCAGCAGCAACAGGCCTGCCGCGGTGGTGCCGATCAGCCGCCACACCGCCCCGCTGGCCAGACCCGCCACCCGGCCGCGCCGCAGCAGCACGACCAGGGCGCCGAACAGGCAGAAGAACAGCACCAGCCACGCGAAGCGCCGGGTCATCGAGCCGTCGGCGTTGCTCTCCACCGTGACGAAGTAGTAGCGCAGCCACTCCTGGTACCACGCGATCGTCGGGCCGACCTTGTACTTGATGCGCGCCGACTCGCCGACCGTGGCCAGCGTCTGTGACCGGAACACCACGACGGTGATCAGCGACAGCGATGCCGCCAGCACCGCGAGGGGCGCCAGGAGCCCGTCGGCCGGTCGGCGCGCGGCGATGATCCGGGCGATCGCCCGGGACCCGGTCAGCAGCGCGGCCACCGCGATCAGCCCCTGCGGCGCCAGCGTCGCGGTCAGCATCGCCACGATGATCGCCACCGCCGCGGGGACCAGCCGCCGGCTGGCGATTGCGCTTTCCACCAGCGCCCAGGTGGCGATCACGCCCAGCGCGATCAGCGGCTCGGGTCGCAGACCGTTGTTGAACGGCAGCCAGGCGGCCAGGAACACCGCGCCCGCGGTCCACACCGCCACCCGATTGGATGCCAGGCCGCCCTTGCCGGGGCCCAGTCGCCGCAGCACATAGCGGCTGATGATCAGCCAGCAGACGATCCCGGCCAGGGTGGCCGGCAGCCGCATCCACACCCCCGCGGTGCTCACCGTGGCCAGGTGCGCCAACACCGCCGGATACCAGTCGAACGGCGCCTCGGTGGTCCCGAAGAACCGGTAGTAGTTGGCGATGTAGCCGGCCTGCCTGGAGACCCGCGCGATGGTCAGGTTGTAGCCGTCGTCCGAGGAGGTGGCGCCGATGACGTGCCACAGCAGCAGGGTGCCGACGACACCGATGTCGGCGAACCACGTGGCGATTCCCGCCCGCCAGATGTGCCGCCAGTTGCGAGGCGCGCGACGCCCGGATTGCCGGTCCAAAGTCCCGAGCGCGACGAGCGCGGTCAGGACCGACAGCGCGCCCAGGCCCATCACGGCCTTCTTCAGCATGGTCGGGGCGGTGATGAACCGGGTGTCGATGTCGACGCGGACCGACAGCCCCGGTTGGGCGGGCACCTTGAGATCGGTGAAGACGCCGCCAACCTGAGGCTTCTTCTCCGGCGCGAGTTTGCCAGCCGCGCCGGGGATCCCGACGAAATCCGCGGCCGCACCGCCTGCGTCGGCCCAGATGTGCAGCACACTGCAGGCGCCGGCGGCGATTGCGGGGCGCGGCGCGACCGCGGCCACCGTGTCACGGAACGCGACGACGACGCTGTCTTTGTTAGCGCGGACGAACAGCCCGTTCTTGCCGGTCTCGAAACCGTCGGAGGGCAGCGTCGAGAGAACCAGGCCGCCGCCGGCGGGAAGAGTGGCGATCGCCTGGCAGGGGATGGAGATGTCCAACGCCCGCGGCGCGCCCGACACCAGCGGCGCGGTGATGTCGGTGACGTGGCCGTCTTTGCTGCCCTGCGGCCAGAGGACCGTCGCGGTGGTCTGTTTGACCGGAAGCAGCGGCACCACGCCGCACAGCAGTACCCCGGCGATTCCCGCGACGACGGCGATCAGCCGCGCGATTCGCTGCGTCGATCGCTCATCGTCGTCGTGGGGCACGAGGGTCGATCGTAGGCGACCGTCCTGCGACGATGCTCGCCGCCGCGCGGCGCGCTGAGGACCCGGACAAATAGGACGGTGCTATGGCTGCTGACGATGCTGCCCGGAACGGCGGATCACCGGCGATAAACTCCGACCGTGACCGACCCGCACACGAGTCATGTTTCGCCGGCCGACCAAGAAAGCGACCGAGCCAGGCAAAACAAAATACTGCGAAGGCTTGCTCTTTCTTTGTCGGGCGGCACTGCGGTGTTCTGTGCGGGAGCAGCAATTGTTGCTGTGGTACATGGCCGCTATTTGCTGACAGCCTTGCTGGTCGGTGCGACGACGTTGTGCGTCATCCCGTTCGTTCAGTGGCTGTACATCGCGAGGTTTGCGCCACGCGCTATGGCGGACTCGTCCGGTACAACGCTGCGTCTCGATCGGCGTCTCGACGTGCTTAGTGCGGTCCTGATGCTCGACGCGGCCGTGGTCTTGGGATCCTGGGCAGTCCTCGGACACCTGCACATAGTGACTGTGCCTTTTCCTGAAGAACTCCATCGCGATTACTTGATCATGTTCGGTGGCCCCGCGTTGGTATGCGCCGTTTTGGTGTGGCTGATGATCAAACGCCGGGGCGGGGGCTATGTACGACTGACCCCGCAGGGATTTGTTTTCGCGGAAGGCCTCGTTGCCAAGAGAGGTACGTGGTCCGACGTCACCGCAGTCACCGACGTGGCTCCGAAGCGTTCCTATGGTTGGGGTCCGTTCAAGCTCACTTTCTCGCATGCTTACGCGTTGTGCCCCATCACCATCGCGATGGCTAACGGGAAACTGATGACCGTGAAGCAGGCGGGCCTTTACGCGACCGATGGCGATGCGCTGAGAGAGGTGGTGCGGTTCTATTGGCAGCACCCCGGTTACCGGGTCGAGCTGACGGACGGCCGAGCATTACAGCGATTGCGGGATGCGCAGTTCGAGGCTTGACTGACTGGCATTTCGTGTGAGGCAACCCATCCGAGGATTGGTAGCCTGAGCGATAGTTGCGCTAGCCAGGTGCTTCGGCGAGGGGATTTTGCGTGGGCGACCTCAGGGACATCTACGAGAGTTTCAACTTTTGGAAGGGTCTTGCCTACGACCACCCAAAAGGCGTCGAGAAGGACACCGCGTGGTCGCTGACAGGAATCGGTGCTGACTTTGTCGGTTTCACCCACACCTTGGGGACGCAACTCGGCAAAAAGCTGGGCGCGACCATCCCCGAAGCCGCAGAACTGCCCGTGATCGAAAACGGGCTGCTGGCAATGATGGCCATGGCCAACATGCTCGGATTTGGAGACCCGGAAACGGGAAACGGATTTGCGAAGGGCGCTAACGCATTCAATCGGATCGGCGAAACGCTGGGATCTACCCACCCGCCGGACAGCTGGGAGGGGTCCGCGTCGGAAACATACGGCGAGCGAAACAAAGAGCAGCAGCAGCGCGCGGCCGAGATGGCGGAAAATGACAAGACGGTGAAAGAAGTCCTGCACCGCGAGTCCGAGCAGGTCGAGAAGACAAGGGAAACAATCGACCACAACTCGACCGTCCTCACGCTGTCCATCATCCCGGCATTGACCGCGATGCTTTGGAATATCCCGCCGGGCAGCGGCGAAGCAGTCTCGCTCGGCATCCAAGTCGCTGCCGTCGCCGCCACCTTGCCTCCCTGCCTTCAAGCGTTTGAACGCATGACTTCCGACGCCGCGCACAATGCGACGCTGATCCGACGGGCTGGCGCCGGATACGACCGCATCGCGGCCGACGCGCATCCGACCGGCGCCCAGTAGCCCACCGCAGAAAGGAATTACGCATGGGCGGCGAATTACAGGTAAGTCCCGGCGATTTGCGCAAGTTGTCGACTCAGCATCGCCAGGTCGCCAGCGATGTCGCCGCAGCCGATATGGCGACCCGGGGCACCGGCGTGAATGTCGGCAGCTCACACGGCTTGGTGTGCTCGTTGACCGCTGCGGCGGTATTGGCCGCTGAACAGTCCCGCACCAAGGCGGCTAAGGGCATGCAAGCGGTGTCGCATGACCTTGCCGGGAAACTGGATTCAGCCGCTGCCCAGTACGAGGCCACCGACCGGCAAGAAGGCGGCCACCTCGACGGGCAGATGCATCCGGGCTAATGCCAAGCGCGTCATCACTTCTTGCTGGGAATGACGATGACGACGATGAGCGTGATGATGCTGAAGAACAGACCCAGGATGCCCCAGCCGAACGGGTTGCGTCCCTTCATGCCGGCAATCAGCCCGCACACGATCGCGGCGATGATGCTTCCGATGGCAACGAATATCCCCTTGATACCCCGCAAAATGAGGCCCGCGGCTTGAGGGTCTGCCTGGGCGGCGAGAATCAGCGAATGCAACATTGCGAACCTTCTTTCAGGGTGATCAGCCGTGCGGCGCCTCGGAGACCTTGCTGTCTTGCTTGCCGACTGTTTGACAATAGGTCGTCACGGACAGGCGAGTCGTCGAGATCTGGAGTTCGCTGGGCTGCGACCCGTTCTTGTCCTTGAGCATCTTGCTGATCTCTTCGTCTCGCTTTTTCTCGTCCTGGCTGGTGAAGTCCTTGCACTTGGTGTCGCCGCCGGTGTTCACAACTTCTGAGGCTGAGCATCCGCTGAACAGCAACATGGTGACCGCGATCGCCGCGCATGCAATAGGTTTCATCGTTGACCTTCCTGTGGTTGGTGTTGATCGAAAGCACCTGTGGGGATTTGAGCGGCTTGCAGCACGACCATCGCCCGGGACTGCAACGGCACAACCGTGCCGCATTCGCGCGGATTGTCGTCGTCGAGATCGGCCGTCGCAGTGTCGAGCACTACCTGCCACGCCGGGCTGAATTCCCGTGCAGGCAGCACGAAATCGATCGGCTCATGGTGGGCGTTGAAGCACAGGAAGAACGAGTCGTCACTCACCCGCTCACCGCGAGCATCGCGGTCGGGAATTCCTACGCCATTGAGGTACACGGCGATCGCCTTGCCGAAACCGGCGTCCCAGTCGTCGTCGCCCATCTCCGATCCGTCTGGCTTGAACCAGGAAATGTCCGGCAGGCCCGGTGCGCCGCGCCGGCGCACCGGCCGTCCGTCGAAGAAGCGGCGGCGGCGAAAGACCGGATGCGCGGCACGAAGCGCCGACACCGTCGCCGTGAAGTCGATGAGTTCAGCGTCGGCCTTGTCCCACTGAATCCATGTCGTCTCGTTGTCCTGGCAGAAACCGTTGTTGTTGCCGCCTTGCGAGCGGCCCAGTTCATCGCCGTGGCAGATCATCGGAACGCCTTGCGACAACAGTAGCGTGGCCAGGAAATTACGTTGCTGACGCGACCGCAGCGCGTTGATGTCGGAGTCGTCCGTCGGTCCCTCCACCCCGCAGTTCCACGATCTGTTGTGAGATTCGCCGTCCTGGTTGTTCTCGCCGTTGGCCTCGTTGTGTTTTTCGTTGTACGACACCAGGTCTCGTAGCGTGAACCCGTCATGGGCGGTGACGAAGTTGATCGACGCCACCGGCCGGCGCGCGGTTCGTTCGTACAGATCCGCCGAGCCGGTCAGCCGCGAGGCGTATTCACCCAGGGTGGCCGGTTCCCCGCGCCAGTAGTCGCGCACGGTATCGCGATACTTGCCGTTCCACTCGGTCCACTGCGGCGGGAAGTTGCCGACTTGGTAGCCGCCGGGGCCGACGTCCCACGGTTCGGCGATCAGCTTGACCTGGCTGACGGTCGGATCTTGTTGCACCAGCTCGAAAAAGGTGGACAGCCGGTCGACGTCGTAGAACTCGCGGGCTAGCGTCGAGGCCAGATCGAAGCGGAACCCGTCGACGTGCATCTCGGTTATCCAGTACCGCAACGAGTCCATGATCAGTTGCAGGCAGTGTGGGTGGCGGACGTTGAGGCTGTTGCCGCAGCCGGTGTAGTCCATGTAGTAACGCGGATCGTCGTCCACCAGGCGGTAGTAGGCGGCGTTGTCGATCCCGCGCATACAGATCGTGGGCCCCAGGTGATTGCCCTCGGCGGTGTGGTTGTAGACCACGTCCAGGATGACCTCGATGCCGGCTTCATGCAGCGTGCGCACCATGGTCTTGAACTCGTTCACCTGACTGCCGGGGCTGCTGCCCGAGCCGTACTTGAAGTCGGGGGCGAAGAACCCAATGCTGTTGTAGCCCCAGTAGTTCGACAATCCCTTGTCGAGCAGCGTGGAATCGTTGGCGAAGTGGTGCACCGGCATCAGCTCGATCGCGGTGATGCCTAATTTCTGCAGGTGCTCGGTGATCACCGGATGGGCGATGCCGGCGTATGTTCCGCGAAGCGGCGCCGGGATGTCGGGATGGCTTTGGGTCAAGCCCTTGACGTGTGCCTCGTAAATGACGGTATCCGCGTAGGCGTGGCGGGGCGGACGGTCGGCGTCCCAGTCGAAAAATGGGTTGATCACTACCGATTTCGGCATGTGCGCCGCCGAGTCCTCGTCGTTGCGGCTGTCCGGATCGCCAAAGGTGTAACCGAACAGCGACTGATCCCACTCGAAGTTGCCGTCGATCGCGCGGGCGTAGGGATCCAGCAACAACTTGTTCGGATTGCACCGGTGGCCTGCCGCCGGATCGTAGGGACCGTGCACCCGGTATCCGTACCGCTGGCCGGGCGCAACGTCCGGCAGAAAGGCATGCCATACGAAGCCGTCGACTTCGGTCAGTGCCACCCTGGTCTCTTCGCCGTCGTCGGCGAAAAGACACAGCTCCACACCTTCTGCTACCTCACTGAAGATCGCGAAGTTGGTGCCCGAGCCGTCATACGTCGCACCCAGCGGGTAGGCCTCCCCGGGCCAGCGCCGCACCGCCGGGTCGACTGCCGAGCTGGTCATTTCGCTCATCGATAAATCCCGACTCTCCCTAGCGTCGCCACAACAGCCGGGACCGAATACCCCGCTGGGACGTCCGCAAACCGGCTAGCTACCGAACTTTGTCGGTGAGCTGCGACATTGCCGCCTCGAGCGTTGTCTCGACGGGCAGCAACTCATCCAGTCCGCAGGCAGCAACCGCGCGCGTGGTTTCCGGCCGATCGCTGACCAGGTACAAGCGCACCCGCGGTGTTTAGACCGCTCCGCCTCGTGAGCCAACATGGCGTAGGCGCCGGCGCCAATGAAGTCGAGGTCGCAGACGTCGACCATCAGTGGCCCCGGCGCGACGGCGCAGGCCGCCATGTTGGTCAGCAGGTGCTGCCACTCTGTTTCATTGCTGGCGTCCACTTCGCCGCCGACGCAGACGGTTACAGCCGAGCCGTGCGCTCGGCGGTCGCTCGCAACCTGCGTGGTGTACGACGAGAACTCTCAGTATCGGAGCCCATGGTGCCTTCTTGGTAGTGCGGGTCATGAACAATGCCCGTCCTACACATCTGAAGACAGGACCAAGGTTTCGTGCTGGCTGAGGTCCGGATAACCACCGACAGTTTAGAGGGTCGGATCGCTGCAAGGGCAACGGTTCCGGTTCAGGTCTTGCGCAGGGGGGCGGGACTCCACAGCCCGCTGCGGGTGGCCGTGCCCAAGTCGAGGCGGGCCGGCGTCGCATCCGGGTAGTACGGAGTCAACTGCTGCAGTGTGCCCCAGTCGCGGAACCAGTCGTCCTTCAGATAGGTCGACACGGTGGTGGCGCGGTCCAGCAGCTCGGTGACACCCAGCGGCCCACCGCCGTTGTTGTCCATCACCGGAGAGTTGGCCTCGGCGCCGAACCGGTCCGGCAGGATCCGCCACTTGGGCGCCTCGATGACGCCGTTTTGATGACCGAACGGCCGCTGGCAGGGAAACGCCAGACCGACCAGCCAGTCCAGCAGCACCGGATCGGTTGAGCCGACCACCTGCTGCAGCGTGCGCAGCCGCGGAATCCGGGGCGGCGTCACCGCAATCCAATGCTGCGGTGCCAGGTCGTCGTCGGTGGCCACCACCCGCACCTGGGTGGCGCTGTCCGGGAGCGCCGCCAACGGCGCCCGCAGGTTGCGCCATGCCGGCGCGGCCCCGACATCGGCGAATCCCGTTGAGCCGGCCGGTTTTCCGTCATCGCCGGCCCATTGCACCTGCACCTCGCCGGGGTCGAACCGGCCCGCCGCCGACACCACCAGCAGCGGCCCGACCTCATTCCGCGGCGGCAGCCGATACCAGGCCGAGCGCAGCAGCGCCGGCACCTGTACGCCGGAGCGCCAGCTGCCCAGCACCGGGGTGCGCGCCGGGTCGAGGTTGTACGGCAGTCGTGCCCGCGACCCGTTGATCCCCGGCGCGGCGGTGGTCCCGCCTTCGGTGCCGGCCTCGCTGCTGGTGACCATGCCGTCGTCGCTCACGAAACTGCGGTCGCCGGGTCGTTCCATCACCGGATCGGCGGACACGTCGGCGGGAATGCCGTTGGGGTCGAAGCCTTCGGCGAAGGCCGCGCCCAGCGAGTCCTTGAGCGCCACCCCGACCGGCGTGAGCATGCCGGCGTTCGGATCCTGCTCGACGAGCACGTCGTCGGCCATCCCGCAGGTCTTGCCTGTCAGCGCTTGCAGATTGGAGCGGCCCACCGACCATGCCGGGTATTGGTCGGTCATCCCGAGTGTCAGCGACAAGACCTCGAAGAGGACCAAGAACCAGGCGGCAATCCCCAACGGCGACTGCATAATTCGGGGCAGACGGCGCTCAGACGACTCGCTGTTGTTGACGAAGTGGAACCAGGCGGCCAGCAGCAGCACCACTACCGTCAGCCCGAGCAGCACGGTGGTGAAGCCAAAGTGCCACTCCGGGAAAGCATTCGACCATGGCACGCCGAAATTCGAGACGTACCACCAGCCGTTGACGCTGGCGAACGACAGCGCCACCACGAAGAGCACCAGCGCGGCGAACATGGTGCGGTTGCGTCGCGAGCGCATGGCCGCCGCGGTTACCGCGACGGCAGCCAGCGCTCCCAGCGAGCCGGCCAGCCCGGCGAACACGCCGAAGTGGTGCGTCCACTTGGTGGGGGTGAACATCATCGCGATGAACGAGATGATCGTGATCCCGATGATGCGACGGCTGGGCCCTGCGGCGGTGCCCGGAATCCTGCCCTTGCGCAACGACATTGCCACCGACACCGTCAGCGCGACCAGCAGCGCCAGCACCGCGAAGCGACGGGCCACCGATCCGTCGGGGCTGGCCATGAACAGCCGCTCGTAGCGGATGTGCTCGTCGAACCAGGAGAGGCTGGGCCCGACGGCGGATTTGAGCATGTTGGCCTGGATCTCGCCGGCGAATGTCTGGTCCCGGAAGATCAGGATCACGGTGACGCTGACCGCCGCCAGGATCGGCGCGACCAGCGGCAGCACGCCGAAGCGTTTGGTGCGGCGGTGCAAGATCGTGCGCAGCGGCCCGATGGCCACCAGCAGCGCGCCGATCGACGCGATGCCCGTCGGCCCGGAGAACAGGGTCAGCGCGCCGATGATGCAGGCGACTGCCACCGGCAGCAGCCGGCTGGTGGCCACCGCCCGCTCCACCGAACACCAGGTCAGCAGGATGCCCAGCGCGATGATCGGCTCGGGCCGCAGCCCGTTGTTCAGCGGCAGCCAGAACGCGAGGAACACGCCGGCCGCCGTCCACGCCGCGGCGCGGCTGTGCTTGACGGCATCACCGAGCCGGGGGATCACTTCGCGGCTGATCACCCACCAGCAGGCCAGCGCCATCAGCAAGGTGGGCAGCCGCATCCAGATGCTGGCGGTGGTGACGTGCGCCCACAGCGCCAGCAGGTCGTAGTACCAGCCGAACGGCGCCTCGGGAGTGCCGAACCAGCGGTAGTAGTTGGCCATGTAGCCGGCATGCTCGGACACCCGGGCCATGGTCAGGATGTAGCCGTCGTCGGCGGTGTTGGCCCCGACGAAATGCCACCACACCAGCACCGCGGTGACCAGGGCGTCGAGCCCGCTGATCGACCACCAGCGCGGCGGCAGGAAGCGGCGGTGCCGGGTGGAGTCGGAGGTGTCCAGGATGTGCAGCGCCACCAGCGCGGCGATCGTCAGGGCGACCCCGAGGATCATCGCGCCCAGCTTGAGCGGTGTCGGGGCGCTGCTGTAGCGGGTGTCGATTGTCGCCGACAGTTGCAGGCCTGGCGGCGCCGGGCCGGACAGGTCGGTGAAGACGCCGACGATTTGCGGCCGGAAGTCGTAGCCGCCGCGTTCGCCGCGCAGCGGCTCGCCGGGATGTTCGGCGTTGGGGCCTTGGCGTAGCCCGACGAATTCGCCGGTGACCTTGTCGGCGTGCGCGGTGAAGGTCAGCTTCTGGCAGGCCGGGCTGAGCACCTGGCTCAGCGGCGCCACCACCACCGGTGTGTTGCGGACGATGACCAACAGATCGTCGTTGACCCGCTCGATCAACAGCCCGCGGTCGACGGCTTTCGGGGCCTGCTTGGGCACCGTGGACAACAGCACCGTCTTGGTCTTGCTCAGCTCGGCGGCGGCCTGGCACGGGACGGTGATGTTGAGATCGGTGGCGACGTAGCCGATCAGCGGCGCTTCGACGCTGGCCAGCACACCGTTTTGCGGCCAGTTCAGTTCGGCGGTGGTCTGTTTGACCGGCAGCAGCGGGGTGGCAATGGCCAGCAATGTCCCGAGCAAACCGGCGACGACGGCGACGACACGGGCGGCCCGATAGTTTGCTCCCACGCCAGTCGATTGGCGCCGCTCTCCCCCGCGAGCGGGCGGTGCCCCCGCCTCATCGCTGCTGCTGTCTATATCGTCGACGGCGCGGCTCACGGGGCTAGATCGTAGTTGCCCGGCCTGGGCGGACTCGTTGGCCATTAGCGCGCGGTCCGGACGGCCAGGACGAACGGGCCGATGTCTTTGACGGTGAACCGCGGGTCGGCGAACAGGGCGGCTTTGAAGTCCACGGTGTAGCGACGGACGTTGGGCTGGTTGGGGTAGACGTCTTCGGCCAGCCGCAATGTGTAGCTGTCGTTGGCGCCGCGGCGCATCAAAAAGACGGTCGGCGGCTGCCACGGCAGGGTGTCCAGGGCATGCGCGAGCTGGTCGGCGGTCTTGAGTTTCGACCAGCTTTTGATTGCCGCGGCCCGCTTGTCGAATTGCGCCAGCGGGTTGGCGTAGTGCGACGTCAAACCCTGAAAACCCCAATACGGGTAGTAGGACAGGAAGCTGTAATCGGCTGTGAGCACGACGGTTTCGTCGCGCGGCCTGCCGGTGAGCTGGGCGATGGTGGCGTCGATGGCGGGATAGTACTTCTCGGCGCTGGGCGGGCGGCGATCGCCGCGGTGGCCGTGGCCGTCGGTGTCGGTGTAGGCGATGGTGATGTCGGGGCGCAGCACGCCGGGGATGTCTTGGCTGAATCCGATCGCGCCGGCCAGCCCGAGGGCAACCGCCACCGGCAGCACGCTGCGGCTGCGCCCGGCCAGCGCGCGGGCGGCTTCGACGAAGCCGAACGCTCCGGCGGCGGCCAGCAACACGGTCAGCGTCGGCTGCAGCCGAAACGACAGCAGCGTAGTGCGGGCCAGGGTGGTGAGCATCGACAGCAGCGACCACAGGTAGACCGCGACGACGCCGATCGCCAGCGCGCCGGCCCGCGTCGACGTGCGGGCTCGCACCACCAGCCACAGCGTGCCCAGCATGCACAGCGCGCCCAGCAGCGTGAACTGCAGCATCGGGAACGTCAGTTCGGCGCCGTCGGCCGGCAGGTAGTGCTGCGCGCTGCCGGTGTTGCTGACCGGGTCGCGGGCGGCGCGCAGCACGAACGGCAACCAGGTGGTCGCCCCGATGGCGGCCGCGATGACGGCGATGACGGCCAGCCTGATCAGCGGGTCGATACGACGCCGGGTTACGGCCAGCAGCACCGCCATCAGCGTCATGGTGAACGCGCTGTAGGCGGACAGCAGCGTGTAGAAGGTCGCGGTGAAGCCGAGGAAGATCCCGGCGCCGATCACCGCCGTCCAGCCGCCGGCTTTGGCAGCGAGCGTGAAGTTAGGTTCACGTTCGTCGTCCAGCGTGAAGTTAGGTTCACGGTCGGCGGGCCGGGCGCCGCCGCCGCGCAACCCCGACCACGTCAGCACCAGCACCGGCGGCAGCAGGACCGTGATCATCGCCGAGTAGGGCTCGGGGGAGCTGTAGGCCAGCGTCACTGCGGCGGTGGCGGCGGTCACGATCACCGCGTATTCGGAGCGGATCATCCGCCACCACAGCACCAGCGCCACGGCGACCGCAATTGTGATCGAGGTGATCGCCCACGGCTTGTACATCTCCCAGGCCGGTGCTCCAATGAGCGCGGCGGCCCGTCCACCGATCCAGAACCAGCCGGGCGGATAGAACGGCGGCAGGCCTTTGTAAGTCATGTCCTGTAGCGCCGCGCTGTCGGTGAGCCGGGTCAGGTATTCGGTGCGGAATTGCTGGTCCACCGAGATGCCGTGCAGGTACAGCTTGGTGGCGCCCAGCGGCATCCCCAGTGTCACCACCGAAAACGCCGAAACGAACACCAGGGCCGCCAGCCGGGCCAGCCAGCGCGCTGTGCCGCGCCGCCACAGCCAACCCGCGCCAACGAGCCCGGCCAGGCAACC
Source organism: Mycobacterium celatum (assembly GCF_002101595.1). Lineage (GTDB taxonomy): Bacteria > Actinomycetota > Actinomycetes > Mycobacteriales > Mycobacteriaceae > Mycobacterium > Mycobacterium celatum. Next base: position 176,792 of record NZ_LQOM01000046.1, on the reverse strand, counting down.
GACCTGGCCCACAGTGGTCAGCGCGTGCAGTTGGTTCGACGACGGGTACGCCGGCCAGTTCACGCTGGCGATGGCTCGCAGTGAGACGACCGAGACCACGACGGCCAGCGCAGCGGCGAGCAGCATCTGGCCGATGGTGGCCAGCGCGTTCCGCATGCTCAGATGGGTAGCTTGCGGAAGATGGGCCGCGGGATGTGTCGCAACACCATCATCACATAGCGGAATGCTCCTGGCGCCCAAACTAATTCCTTACCTTTCGCGGATGCGGTGACCGCGAGGTTGGCGACGTATTCTTTGTCGACGGTCAACGGCGCTTCTTTGATGTGGGCGCTCATCCGGGTCCGTACCTGACCGGGCCGGATCACCAGCACGCGAACGCCGTACTCGCGCAACGCCTCACCGAGGCCCAGGTAGAAGCCGTCCAGTCCGGCCTTGGTGGAGCCGTAGACAAAGTTGGAGCGCCGGACCCGCTCGCCGGCGGCGGAGCTCATCGCGATGATCTGGCCGAAGCCCTGAGCGCGCATCTTCTCACCGAGCAGCACACCTACCGAAACCGCTGCGGTGTAATTGACTTCGGCGATCTGCACGGCTTTGCGCTGGTTCTGCCAGAGTTCTTCAGCGTCGCCGAGCAGCCCGAATGCGACGATCGCGACGTCGACATCGTCGTCGGCAAAAGCCTGCTCGATCACCTTGGGGTGACTGTCGGTGTCGAGCGCGTCGAAGTCGATCACTTCGACGGCCTTGGCGCCGGCGGCTTTCATCTGTGCTGCGGCGGCATCGCGGCCGGGGTCGTCGGGCATGCAGGCCAACACAATTCGGGCATGCGCGTTCTGCAGGTAGCGCTCGCAGATGGCGAGCCCGATTTCGGAGGTTCCCCCGAGTAGCAGGATGGTCTGCGGATTACCTACGGCGTCAAAGACCATCTACAGCAGCTCCAAACGTCGGGCCATGTCGGATACGAACACCCCGGTCGGATCGACTTTGCGGCGCACCGCAATCCACTCGTCGATGCGCGGATACATGGCGTGGAACATCTCGGCGGTGGTGCGGGAGTCCTTGGCGGTGTAAACGCGGCCGCCGAATTCCAGGACACGACGGTCGAGTTCATTGAGAAATGCGCCCAGTCCGGGCTTGATCTGGAAGTCGACACAGACGTTCCAGCCTGGAATGGGAAAGCTCAGCGGCGCTTGGTTGCCCGGGCCGAAAAGCTTGAACACGTTGAGGAACGAGTAGTGGCCGGACTTCTGGATGTCGGACATGATGCCCTTGAACTGCTCGACGGCGTCGGTGGGCACCACGAACTGGTACTGGCCAAAACCCGCAGGACCGTAAGCACGGTTCCACTCTCCGACCATGTCGAGCGGGTGGTAGAACTGCGTGAGGTTTTGGGCTTTGCCGCGATAGGTTCCGGACTTTCGGTACCACAGCTCGGTCATTGCACCGAAGATCAGCTTGTTACCCAGTCCGCTCGGAAAAATGTCTGGTGTTGTAAAGTATTGCGGCGCATCGAATTTCAAAGGATCGCGCTGCAATTTTTTCGGCAATTGGTCAAGCCGGGCCAGTGAGCCGCGGGAAATCACGGCGCGCCCGAGCTTCGGCGGAGGGCTGATCGCGTCGAACCAGGCCGATGAATAGGTGTAGTTGGCCTCGCTGCCGTCGCTGTGGAAGGCGATGGTCTCGTCGAGCCCGGCGGTCACGTCACCATCGGCGATGAAATACGCCGTCTCGGTCGGGGTCATTTCGATGGTGGCGCGTAGCACGATGCCGGTCAGCCCGTTGCCACCCACGGTTGCCCAGAACAGTCCGGCGTCTTCGCCGTCGGGAGTGAGAGTGCGAATGCTGCCGTCGGCCATCAGCAGATCCATGGACCGCACATGTTCACCGAAGCTGCCCGCGCTGTGGTGGTTCTTGCCGTGGATATCGCAGGCGATCGCACCGCCGATGGTGACCTGCCGGGTGCCCGGCAGCACCGGAACCCACAACCCGAACGGCAGTGCGGCTTTCATCAGCTGGTCGAGGTTGACTCCCGCATTAACGTCGACAAGGCGAGTGTCGGCGTCCATCGAGTGGATACGGTTCAGCGCCGTCATGTCGATGACCAACCCGCCGCCGTTTTGCGCGTTGTCGCCGTAGGAGCGGCCCAGGCCGCGCGCGATCACCCCGCGGTCGCCCGCGTTGGCCACCGCCTTGGCGATTTCGTCCGGGTCGGGGGTGGAAAGCACCGTGGCCACCGAGGGGGCCGTGCGGCCCCAACCGGTGAGGCGTTTGGTCGTCAACATCGTCAAAGAGGGTACCGCCTGGGCGGGCGCCGTCAGCGCAGCCGGAAGATCACCGAGCGCTGCACGACGAAGTTGATCACCGAGGCGGTGCCCTGTGCGATCACGAAGGCGACCGGCACCGCCCAGGCGCGGTAGTCCAGCAGCGCCAGGCACAGGTGGTTGAGCCCGACCTGTACGGCGAAGGTGACGCCGTAGAGCCCCATGACGACCAGGAATCGGGCGGTGCTCGGCTCGGCCTGGAATGTCCATCGGCGGTTGATCAGGTAGGCCGTGATGGTGCCGGCGACAAAGCTGGTCGCCTTCGCCAGGTCGACCTGCAGGCCCGCCGTCTTGTAGAGCAGCACGTAGAGCCCGAAGTCGACGATCGCCGAGAGGCCGCCGGTGACGACGAACCGCCACACCTGCGTGCTCAGACTCAGGTGCGCGCGCGGCGGGGCGATCTCGGCCATCGCGGGGAGTCTACGGGTCGGGTGGGCTACGTCGGGTATTTGACGTCGAGCAGCTCGACCTGGCTTTCGCCTGCAGGCGTCGTGTAGGTGACCTTGTCGCCCGGTTTGCGGCCCGACAGTGCCATGCCCAATGGACTGCCGGCCGTCAGCGTCTCGGCTTCACGGCCGACCGGGGTCTCCTCGACGACGGAGATCACGTGCATGGTCACCACCGAACCGTCGGCGAACCGCACGGTCACCTCGGTGCCTCCGGGCAGTGTGCCGGTTCCGTTCGACGGCGAAGGCCCGGTTCGCAGCAGCCGGTCGAGTTCGACGATCCGCTCGTCGAGGCCGGCCAGCTCGTCGGCGCGCTGGATGGCGTCGGCGGCGTCGGCGTGATCGCTGACGCTGCCGCGGTCGTTTCTGACCTCGACCTCGAGGCGTTCGCGTCGTTCCCGGAGCCGATCCAACTCCGCGGCAATGCGTTCGCGCGACGCATCCGAAAGCCCCGTAGATTCGACTTCCTCGCTCACCTTCGAACCTGTCCTCAGGGCGCAGCGGTGATTACGGCCGGAGCGCCTCGATTGTTGTCTTCAGTTTGGTCCTGATTATTCCTATGGCGAATCGGCGTGGTGGCGTTTCGCTCTCACGAGTGGCGACGGCCTCTGCGTCCGCGAAACACGTCCTCGACCTTCTCGCCGGCGCCCTTCAGCTCCGATTTGGCTCGATCCCCTATGCCACGATTTTCGAGCCTGCGGTTACCGGTGACGCGGCCGATGGTTTCCTTCGCCCTGCCGGTCAGCTCCTGCAGCTTGTTTCTGGCTTTGTCTTCCGCACCCATAGTCAGCCCTCCGTCCGTCGGGTCCATCGGATACCCACCGAGGCGTGCGCTCAACCGGCGCCGAGATCGCCGCCACGGTCGTGGTTTGCCTCAGAACCACAGCCATGGTGGCGATCTCGTGAGGCTTTACACCCAGTACGGCACGCGGGCGCGGTACTGCCGCATGGCGAACGCCGCGAAAATCCAACCCACGACCGTCAGCACCACCACCACCGCCCAGTGCCGCAACTCCTGGTGGGCGCCCAGCAGCGGCGCCCGCACGATATCCAAGTAGTGCAGCAGCGGGTTGAGTTCGACGATCTTGCCCCACCGGCCCGCGCCCTGCTGCCGCAGCGTGTCGTCGTTCCAGATGATCGGCGTCATGAAGAATAGCAACTGCACGACGGAAAACAGCAGTGGGCCGATGTCGCGGTAGCGGGTGGCGAGGATGCCGAAACACAGCGACACCCATACCGCGTTGAGCACGATCAACCCCAGCGCGGGGATCACCGACAGGTCGGCCCACGACCACGGCTTGGGATAGATGATCGCGATCACGACGTAGATCACGATGTTGTGGGCGAACAGGATGACCTGCCGCCACACCAGCCGGTAGACGTGCAGGCTCAGCGGCGCCGGCAATTGCTTGATCAGGCCCTCGTTGGCGACGAACACGTCGGCGCCTTCCATGATCGCGGCGTTGATCAGGTTCCAGACGATCAGCCCGAGCGTGACGTAGGGCAGGTGTACCGCCAACTCGAGGTGAAACAGCTTGGAGTACAAGCCGCCCATCGCGACGGCGGTGGTGCCGGTGGCGATCGTGATCCAGAACGGGCCGAGCACCGAGCGGCGGTACCGCTGCTTGATGTCCTGCCAGCCCAGGTGCAGCCACAGCTCGCGACGGCGGAAGCCGTCGACCAGATCACGCCAGGCTCGCGTCAACGTCTTGGACTCCGATGCGATGTCGGTGATCGTCATGGCCTGCCGAACCTTTCGCGACGGCCCAAGCGCCGCAACCGAATCCACTCCGCGAGGCCCTTGATGTCGCGGCGCGACACCAGGAAGAACCAGCCGAACCGCAGCCACTCCTGCAGCAGCAAGCGCCGCAGTCCCGGCTGCGCGAGCAGGTAGCCGCGGTTGCGGTAGGTGTAGAACCGCTTGGCCGGGTCTTCCGGATATTGGGTGTGCATCCGCCCGCCGAGGATCGGCTTGAACTCGGCCGATCCGCAGGGGTGCAGATAGGCGGTGTTAAGGCAGGTCCCGAACGGCAGACCGGAGCGCACCAGCCGGCGATGCATTTCCACCTCGTCGCCGCGGATGAAGAGCCGGAAGTCGGGAACCCCGATCGCGTCGAACGTCGACGCGCGAAAGAGCGCGCCGTTGAACAACGATGCGATGCCGGGCAGCAGCTCCTGACCGTCCTCGGTGCGCAGCTCGGCCGCGAAGCGCCGCCACACCAGCCCACGGCGCAGCGGGAACGCCAGCCGCGCCGGCTCGTCGACGTTGCACACCATCGGCGACACCTCGGCCAGGGCGTGCTTCTCGGCGCACGCCAGCAGGGTGGCCAGCACCCGGGTGTCGGCCGGGTGGCCGTCGTCGTCGGCCAGCCACACCCAGTCAGCGCCCAATGCCAAGGCATGTAGGATGCCGAGCGCGAAACCGCCTGCGCCGCCGAGGTTTCGGCGCGACCCCAGGTATGTCGTCGGGATCGGCTGGCCGGTCACCAGCTCGCGGACCCGGTCTTCGTTGGCGTTGTCGACCACGATCAGGTGATCCGGCAACCGGGTCTGCGTAACGAGCGCATCCAGCGACTTGGCCAGCTCGTCGGGTCGCCGGTGGGTGACGACGACGGCGCAGATCATCCGGGAACCTCGTCGAGCACCTCGCGCACGTGCCGGGCGGCGTCCTCGCCCTCGTAGGCGCGCACGACGTCCTCGATGCCGCCGGTCATCCGGATGGTGCCGTGGTCGATCCACATCGCGGTCTTGCACAACCGCGCCAGGAACTCGTTGGAATGGCTTGCGAAAACCAGGATTCCCGAACGCTCCACCAGCCGCTGCAGCCGCGTCTGGGCCTTTTTCAGAAACTCGGCGTCCACCGCGCCGATGCCCTCGTCGAGCAGCAGGATCTCCGGGTCGATGCTGGTGACCACACCCATGGCGAGGCGCACCCGCATACCGGTGGAATAGGTGCGCAGCGGCATCGACAGGTAGTCGCCGAGTTCGGTGAACTCGGCGATCTCGTCGACCTTGGCGAGCATCTGGCGGCGCGTCTGTCCCAGGAACAGGCCTCGGATGATGATGTTCTCGTAGCCGGAGATCTCCGGGTCCATCCCCACGCCGAGATCGAAGACCGGCGCCACCCGGCCGGTGACCGACGCCGAGCCGCGGGTGGGTTCGTAGATGCCCGAAAGTAGCCGCAGCAGAGTCGATTTCCCGGCGCCGTTGTGCCCGACCAGCCCCACCCGGTCGCCCAACTCCAACGACAGGGTGATATCGCGCAGCGCCTCGATGACGACGACGTTGGAGGTGTTGCGCCCGATCGTGCCGCCGGCCTTGCCCAGGAAGGTCTTCTTCAGCGAGCGCGACTTGGCGTCGAAGATGGGAAACTCCACCCACGCGTTGCGCGTCTCGATGTGAGGTGCCGCCACGGACGTCTACTTACAGGTATTGCCCGGTGCCCGACTGACCGTGTCCGCCGCGGCTGACCCCCGGCGGCAGCGCGCCGTGGCGCATCTGCTCGAGCTGCGCGCGGGCGGCCATCTGCTGGGCGAACAACGCCGTCTGGATCCCGTGGAACAGGCCTTCCAGCCAGCCGACCAGCTGGGCCTGCGCGATCCGCAGCTCGGCGTCTGAGGGCGTGTTGTTGCTGAACGGCAGCGTCAACCGGTCGAGTTCTTCGCGCAGCTCCGGCGCCAGCCCCTCTTCGAGCTCGCGGATGCTGGTGGCGTGGATCTCGCGCAGCCGGTTGCGGCTGGCGTCGTCGAGCGGGGCGGCGCGGACCTCCTCGAGCAGTTGCTTGATCATCGTCCCGATCCGCATCACCTTGGCGGGCTGCTCGACCAGGTCGGTCAGCGACTGGTCCTCGTCGTCGTCGGTCCGCTCGGCCATCAGCCGCGGGTCCACGCCGATGATCTCGACGTTGTCGTCGCTGTTGTCGGTACTCAATGCAGTCACCATCCTCGTCATGATTCAGAAAGTCGTCGGGGCGCCGCGCCACTCGTAGATCCGGGCTTCGCCGTTGTCATAGATCTTCACCCACGACTTGGACTTCTCGAGTGAGACTAACCCGTCGGGCATTGCGAATCCCCGGACCGTCGGCGTGCTGGTCAGGACGTAGCGGATATTGAGTACCCGAATCGCCTCGGCCGCCCGCGGGTCGGTGTCGGCGTCGTCGGCGTAGGCCCAGAAGTTGAACCGGTGGTAGCCGGGGCCCTGCTGTTGTGGGTAGTCGTAGTGGGTCCACAGCGGGTGCAGGCCGGCCACCGCGTACATCCAGGCCGTGCCGTCGGTGTTGCCGTTGCCGATCAGGGTGTCCCGGGCGCCGGGCAGCCTGGCCAGATACGCCATCGCCTCCAGGTCCCGCTGGTCGACCATCACCGAGTCGTACTTGTCGCCGAATAGAAACCGGTGCCGCGGAAAGTAGTGCCAGGTGCTGACCAGGATGGCTGCCAGCAGCAGCGCTGCGGTGGCCGAGGCCAGCGCCGGGGCGGGCAGCCGCCGGCCCGCCAGCAGCCGGACCAACAATGTGACCACGGTGAACAGCCCGACACCCGCCATCAGCATCAGAGGCAGCGTCGTCGCCGCCGCGATCCGGCGCGGATCTTTGTAGAAGAACTCGCCGAACCCGCCGGCCAGCCGTCCGATCGGGCCGCCCAGCGGTGTTCCGGCGTCGACGTTCACCACGATCAGCAGCAGCCACACCGCCAGCGGCCACCAGATCCTGCGGACCAGCAGGACGAACCCGCCGACCGCCGCGACCAGGATCAGCGCGTACTGCACCGGGAAGTCGTTGAGGTGGCGGGAATGCTGGAACACCGCGTCGAATAGTCCGCGCTTCTTGGACAGGTAGGTCAGAAAGGAGTGTCCCGCGATGATGTCTTCCTGTTGCTTGACCGCCCAGAACTGCGGCAGCAGCACCAGGGCGGTCGGCACCGCGACGGCGGCCAGAGTCCATACGTCGGCGAGCCGGCCGCGCACCGGCTGCCACAGCGCCTCCAGCAGCCACCACGCCGCCAGCAACAGCACGACGACGACGCCGCCGGTGATGTGCACCGAGAACACCCCGACGAGCGCCAGCACCGCCAGCGGGATGCGGTCGCGGTGCCGCAGCGTGGACGTGATCAGCGCGAACGCGGGCACCGCGAGCCCGTAGGCGGTCAGGTTGGGCATCGCGGCGGTGTCGAACTCGACGTAGGGAATCGCGGTGAACGACGCCGACAGCGCCGCCGCGGTGGCGGCCGCGCCGGCGGTGCGCCACTCGCTGGTGTGGGCGCGCAGTACCCGCCAGGTGAGCACCGCCGCGCTGACCGGAAACAGCCAGATGGCCGCCGCCAGCGAGCTCAGCGTGTAGCCGGTGGTGGCGGCCACGCCGGTCAGCTGGCAGTCCACCGCGGCCAGGGCGTGAAACGCCGACGGGTAGTACAGCAGCGCGTGGGTCTCCACGTTGCGCAGCTCACCCATGTGGGTCGACGACGCCTGCCCGGTGTCGAGGATGAATTTGACGGTGTTGGCATGCCAGACCGCGTCCCAGGTGCTGGGGATCGATTGCCAGTGCGGGATGCCGCGTAGCGCCGCGTACCAGATCAACAGCACACCCAGCAACACACCGGCGGCCACCGTGGCGGCCGCCCAGCCGGTCACCGCCCGCGCTTCGCCTTCGGCGTCGCGGTAGCGGGCCAGCAGCACCCGCAAACCTGCCACCAGCACGGTGACAACGACCAGAGCCGCGAGCGCTGTCCAAGCGTTCCAAGGGATTCCGACGGCGCCGAACGGGATGATGGCCAGCGCCACAACGCCGTAGGTCAGGGCGGGGCCAACCGCGATCGAGATGGGCCAAGTTAGCTGAGCGCTGCGTGCGACGATTGCCCCCGGCACCATCAGCAAAAACAAGGCAATTAGCGTTCCGAAGGTCAGCCCCACTCGACTAGTATGGCTGGCCGGGTGACCTGGCTCGGGACGGCGGGGACGTATCTGGGCGCCCCGCTACTGTCGCGGTTTGCGGAATTGCGGGAACTCTAAGGTGGCTGGCATGGCATACGACGTCGCCCGAGTGCGCGGACTACACCCCTCGCTGGGTGATGGTTGGGTGCACTTCGACGCGCCGGCCGGGATGCTGATCCCGGACTCGGTAGCCACCACCGTGTCGACGGCTTTCCGCGGCTCGTTCCCCAGCCCCACCGGCCCGCACCCGTCGGCGCAGCGCAGCGCCGCCGTGTTGGAGGCGGCACGCCAGGCGGTGGCCGATCTGGTCAACGCGGACCCGGGCGCAGTGGTGCTCGGGGCCGATCGCGCGGTTTTGCTGTCGTCGTTGGCCGATGCGTCGTCGTCGCGAGCGGGCCTGGGTTACGAGGTGATCGTCACGCGCCTCGACGACGAGGCGAATATCGCGCCGTGGCTGCGCGCAGCAAACCGGTTCGGGGCAAAGGTGAAGTGGGCCGAGGTCGACATCGAGACCGGTGAGCTGCCGACCTGGCAGTGGGAGAGTCTGATCGGCAAGTCGACGCGCCTGGTTGCGGTGACGTCGGCGTCGGGGACGCTGGGCACCATCACCGATCTGCGCGTGGTGACCAAGCTTATCCACGACGTCGGTGGTTTGGTGGTGGTCGACCACTCCGCCGCCGCACCGTATCGACTGATCGACATCAACGAGATCGACGCCGACGTGGTGGCCGTCAACGCGGTCGGCTGGGGCGGTCCGCCCGTCGGGGCGTTGGTGTTTCGCGATCCGGCCTTGATCAACTCGTTCGGCTCGGTGTCGACGAATCCGCACGCCACCGGCCCGGCGCGACTTGAGCTCGGCGTGCACCAGTACGGACTGCTGGGCGGTTTGGTCCGCAGCATCGAATATCTGGCCTCACTGGACGAGTCAGCCCGCGGTACCAGGCGCGAAAGACTGGTCGTGTCAATGGAATCCGCGGCTACGTACATGAACCAGATATTCGACTATCTGATGACGTCGCTGCGCTCGCTGCCCCTGGTGGTGGTGATCGGCCAGCCCGAATCGCGCATCCCGGTGGTCAGTTTCGCCGTGCACGAGGTGCCCGCCGAGCGGGTGGTACAGCGGTTGGCGGACAACGGAATTCTGGCGATCTCCAATGCCAGCTCGCGGGTGCTCGACGTGATCGGCGTCAACGACGTCGGTGGCGCGGTGACCGTCGGGCTGGCGCACTACTCGACGATGGCCGAGGTCGACCAATTGGTGCGCGCCCTCGCCTCCCTTGGGTGAGCAGACGCAGAATCGTACGATTCGCTGCGCGAACGTGCGATTCTGCGTCTGCTCGCGGGCGCTACAGCGTGAGCACGATCTTCCCGGTCACCCGTCCCGCCGACAGCATCCGATGAGCCTCCGCGGCTTCCTGGATCGGCATGCGCGCGCCAATGACAGGACGAACGCGGCCGTCGGCAATCATCGGCCACACTGACTCCACCACCGCGGCGACGATGACGCTCTTGCCGTGCGGGCCGTCGACGGGTCGGCCCCGAAGCGCGGTTCCGATGACCCGTGCCCGTTTGCTGATGAGCTTGCCGAGGTTGAGCTCGCCCTTGACGCCGCCCTGCAATCCGATGACTACCAGCTGACCGTCGTTGGCCAGCGCGTCGATATTGCGGTCCAGGTAGGCGGCGCCGATGATGTCCAGGATCATGTCTGCGCCGGCGCCGTCGGTCGCCTCTTTGACCCGGGACACGAAGTCCTCGTCGCGATAGGCGATGGTCACCTCGGCGCCAAGCTCGCGGCACAGTTGCAGCTTGGGCGCCGATCCCGCGGTGATCGCGACCCGCGCGCCCAGGACCCGGGCGACCTGGATGGCGTGGGTGCCGACACCGCTCGCGCCGCCGTGGATCAGGATTAGCTGGCCCTCGCGCAGGTGCGCCGTCAGCACCAGGTTGGACCAGACCGTGCACGCCACTTCGGGCAGCCCGGCGGCGTCGGCCAGGTCGACACCGTCGGGAATCGGGAGAACCTGACCAGCGGGAACGGCGACGTATTCGGCGTAGCCGCCGCCCGCCAGCAAAGCGCAGACTTCTTGCCCGACGGACCAGCCGGTGACGCCGTCACCCACCTCGGCGATCACCCCCGACACCTCCATGCCGAGCAGCTCGCTGGCGCCGGGCGGCGGGGGGTAGTGACCGGCGGCCTGCAGCACGTCGGCCCGGTTGACGCCGGCGGCGCTGACCTTGACCAGTACCTCACCGTGTGCCGGCTTGACGTCGGGCACCTGCTGCCACAGGAGTTGATCGGCGGACTCGGCAACGATCGCATGCATGGCCGCCACGCTACTACCTGCGAATTCCGACTGTTCCAAAGCCGCTGTGTCGCATAGCATGACGTAATGGGCGGCCTCATCGACGGCCGGACAGCCAGTGATATGCCCGGGCTGGATATCGCTGAACAAAAGTCGTGGCAGAACTTCCTGGATTCCGCGTTGCGGTTGTATGCGACGCTCAACCGCCGACTGACCGAAACGCACCAGCTGTCGCTGTTCGACGTGCGGGTGCTGGAGATGCTCGACAGCGCGCCCGCCGGGTCGGTGCGGATGGGGGATCTGGCCGAGGCGTTGTCGTCGCTGCCGAGCCGGCTGACTCGGCAGATCCGTCGCCTGGAGGTCCAGGGGTTGGTGCGGCGCGAGGCCAGCCGCGACGACCGGCGCGGGGTAGTGGCCACGATCACCGACGACGGCAGAACGGCGGCGCACGAGGCCATGGTCACGTACGCCCAGGGCGTGCGGACCCATTTCCTCGGCCAGTTGTCGCGGTCGCAGATCGCCGCGATGGGCGAGAACTGCCGGCGCATCAGCACCGCGCTGAAACTGTCCGGTCGGTCATCGAAGATCTAGCTGCGGGTCGCCGCGGAAAACTACCGCCCCGATACGCTTGTCGGCGGTGGCGTGGCAGAGCGGCCTATTGCACTCGCCTTGAAAGCGAGAGACGGCTAAAACCGTCCGGGGGTTCAAATCCCTCCGCCACCGCTGAATCTGGTCAGACCTGGTCTGGTCCAATATGCTGTGCTTATGGTCGCCGACACCGTCAACGTCTACGACGCGAAGACAAACTTCTCGCGCCTGCTCGCCCGTGCGGAAGCCGGAGACGAGATCGTCATCAGCCGCCACGGCCGGCCTGTCGCGCGCCTGGTCCCCTACAAGCCCGACCGGGTGGAGCGGAAACCGGGCCTGTTGAAGGGCAAAATCAAGATCGCGCCTGACTTCGACGATTTCTCGACCTCGGACGAACGCGACTGGTATGGGGCATGAGGGGGCTGCTCGACACTCACGTTCTACTTTGGTGGCTCGCTGACGACACGAAGCTGTCGGCTGCTCATCGTGCGATGATCGCGGAACCTGACAACGAGCTCTTCGTCTCCGCTATCACCGTCGCTGAGGTTGCGATCAAGGCCTCTCTGGGAAAGCTGAAGGCTTCGGGGTTTCACGAGTCGTTGCATGAGGCGGGCTTTTGTGAATTACCTTTCACCGCAACGCATGCCGAGGCTCTGGGCGAGTTGCCCTGGCACCACCGAGATCCCTTCGATCGGATGCTCATTGCCCAGGCCATCGCCGAACGTTTAGACCTGGTGACAACAGACGCTCGGCTGCAGGCTTATCCAGTCGTCTGTGTGTGAGACTCAGCGATCCCGCGGAATCTCGCCGGCAATGAGGTCCATCAGCGCCGTGTAGCGCTTGGGCGCAACGTCCTTGCCGGGCTTGCCGCTGCTGACCAGGCCTGCCGCGAGCTTGCGCTGCGGGTCGGCCCAGATGGCGCAGTTGACCAGGCCCAGGTGTCCGAACGCCGCAGGCGCGTTGCGGCCGAACGGCCCGAACCTGTTGGAGCCCAGCATGAATCCCGTGCCCCAGCGCAGCGGCGCGCCTCCTGTCGCCACATCCGGTCGCAGCCGGCGACATTCGCGCACCGCACTCTGCAGGGTCTGCGGGCGCATGATCCGCACGCCGTCGAGTTCGCCTCCGCGGCGCCAGATTTCGGCAAAACGCGACAGCTCGTAGGCGTTCGACACGGTGTTCGACGACGGGACGACAGTGGTGAGGAACATCGGTGTGTTGGAAAGCGGGATGATCTGGTGTACCGTTCCGCCGATCGCCTTACGGAAGGCTACCGCGATCGGGGCGGGTAGTTGCCTGCCGGTGGCGTGGCTGGGTGCCACGAGCGGGAGATCCTGTTCAGCCACACCGAAATTGGTCCAGCGGAAGCCCAATGGGTCGAGAATCTCGGCGGCCAGAATCTCGCGGATGTCCTTGCCGACAGCGGCATAGACGATCTCGCGCATCAGCGGACCCCAGGTCAGCGCGTGATAGATGTGCACCAACCCGGGCCGGTACAGCGGCCGCAGCTTGCCGAGCTGTTCCTGCGCGTACTCGTGGTCGTCTGCCCGCTTGAGGTCCGGCCGGGGACCGGTGGGGAACGGGACACCCGCACTGTGCGTCAGCACGTGCCGGATCGTGGTGCGGTCCTTGCCGTGGCTGGTGTAGGTCGGAATGTAGTCGCACACCCGGTCGTCGAGCGAGAACTGGCCGCGTTCGACCAGCATGTGCACCACGGTCGCGGTGATCGCCTTGGCCGTCGAATACACACAGAACGGGGTGTCGGTCCTGACGGGAATCTTCTCGGCGTCGGGCGGATCGGTTGGGCCGTTGCCCCAGCCGTGCCCGATCGCACGGTTGAGCACCACCTTGCCGTCGTGCCACAGGCACAGCTGAATCGCGGGATGCATCCCCGCCTGATACCAGTAGCGGGCCGCCTGCCAGATGCGTTCGACCGCCGCGGGATCGATCCCGGACTGGTCTTCGTCACCAATTGCGGTGACGGCGTCGAGATCGGCTGGGACGCGGATCCTGCCGTCGTCTGTCATGCGTGCCTCTCTTCGAAAAATGAGCTGAGTCCCCTCCGCGAGGTTACGGCGCGACGGTCGCACCACCGACGTACGCTCTCGTTGTTTCGTCTGAGGAGGGGGCCATGCCGTTGTTCAGGAAGCGTCGGCCCGCGGCGACGACGCCCGGGTGGGGTTACGAGGCGCCGCCGCTCGAACAGATGCGTGACGAGCCTGCTTCGGGCGTCATGCCGCACGCCGGGCTTACGCCCCAGGATGTCCGCAGCGTGGTGTTCAGCAAGCCGCCCATCGGCAAACGCGGCTACAACGAAGACGAGGTCGACGCATTTCTCGACCGCATCGAGGAAGCGCTACGAAATCCGCGGGCAACCACCCTGAGACCTGAAGATGTCCGCAGCGTGGCATTCAACAAGCCGCCTCTCGGTAAGCGCGGTTACAACGAAGACGAGGTCGACGCATTTCTGGACCGCGTCGAGCAGCAACTGCAACAGCGACGGTGAACGCGATCAGTGCAGCGTCGGCGCGTACCGCAGTACAGCGCCCACGCCGTCGGCGGGCGCGATGCGTTCGTCGGTGCGGACCAGCGACGCCCCGACGGAAACCGCGAACAGGGGCAGCGCCTCGTCGGCCCGCAGCGTGCGATCGGCCGCGGCGCCCTGCTCGGAGAGCACGTTCGCGTTGGGTGCGACGGTCGTCAGGTCCTGGTCGGCAACCACCGTTTCGTCCCCGATGTCGCCGATGATCAGCGTTTCCACCGCGCCCTGACGCAGCGCCGAGCACACCGGCCCGAGCCCTTCGGCGGCCAGACCGGACCCCCGGCCGATCTCGGCCGTGAAACGCTGGGCGGCGTCATCGAGGACCGCCAGGCGGCGCTTGAGCAGCTCCTTCTCGATCGCCTGCTGCACCTCGTCGAAGTCGTGGCCGCTGTGGCGCGCGCCAACCCCCAACGGCACTGCCAGCGCCTTGACCCGGTCGGCCAACGTCGTCAGCAGATCCGAACGGGACCGCACCTCGCCGACCACGAAAACGACGTCGGCGCCGGCGTCGTCCACCAACTCGGCGACGCGATCGGCGACCGCGCGCAGGTTCTTGCGGGCCGCTTCGTCGGTGCGCAGCTGCGGGTCGCCGTAGCCGCCGGTTTCGGCCCCCGACGCCTTGTGCACGGGATGGCCGCCGCCGGCAACGGTTTCCGAGCTGAGCGTGCCTTCGACGTGCACGGTGATGTCGGCGCCGGTGTGGTCGACGGCCACCAACACGTAGGACGGGTTGTCGAAGCCGTGCTCGACGATCGGCACGATGTAGGGCAGTTCCGAGACCCGGACCACCGGGGCGGCGGTGGGGCGCAGCAGATGCTCGTTGAGCACGACGCCGTCGGCGCCGGCGACTATGCCGCGCCCGCTGCGGCCGATCGGCGGACGCAGATCCATCACGGCGCGTTCGATGTCGGCTGTCACCGCGTCGCTGACCCCGTGCTCGGCGAGCTGATCGCGGATCCCACGCCACTTCAGCTCGAGCTGGGTCTCGGCGTCCTGGGTGTCGTGGGTGTCCTCGAAGTAGACCGATGCGAACGGCCCTTTGGTGGTCAGCAGCGGGCGGAAGCGTTCCGAATCCATGCCTGTTTGGGTTGCCCGCGGGCCGCGCGGACAAACGGCCTCACTCGGTGTGTTCGAAGAACCGCCAATCGCCGTCGATGTTGACTTCCATCCGCCAGCCGAGCTCGCCTTTATCGGCCTTCTGGTCGACGAACCAGGCGTGCGCGTCGTCGGCGCTGGCGATGTCTTTGGTGGCGACGACCTCGCCGTGCGGGTTGATCACTCGGTAGTTGGACATAACCGAGTGTTCCCAATAGCGGGGGCCGTTATTCGCCGGTGAACTGCGGCGGGCGTTTGGCGAACGTCGCCGAGATGCCCTCGGACAGGTCCTTGGACGGCAGGAACGCCGCATTCCATGCCGCGACATAGCGCAGGCTCGCCGACACCGCCGAAATACGTTGCTGGTCAAGGACATCCTTGATGCCGTGCACAGTCAGCGGTGGGTTGGCGGCGATCTCGGCGGCGGTGGCGTGCGCGGCGGCCAGCGTGGCGTCGGCGTCGTCGAACACGTCGTTGACCAAGCCGATCTTCTCCGCACGCGCGGCGTCGATGTCCTTACCGGTCAGCGCCAGCTCCCGCAGATGGCCGTCGTTCAAGATCAACGGCAGTCGGGCCAGGCTGCCGACGTCGGCCACGATCGCCAATTTGACTTCGCGGACCGAGAACTTGGCGTCCGCGCTGGCGTAGCGGATGTCCACCGCCGAGATCAGGTCGACGCCGCCGCCGATGCACCAGCCGTGCACCGAGGCGATGGTGGGGGTGCGGCAGTCGGCCACGGCACTGATCGCCTTCTGCATGCGCAGCACCGTTTGGTGGAAGTCGGCCCGCGGCCGCGCCGACGCGCCCTCGGTCATGACCCCGGCCAGCGACCCGCCCATGGCCGGCAGGTCCAGGCCGTAGCTGAAGTTGCGGCCCGACCCGGTGAGCACAATGGCGCGCACATCGCGGTCGGCGTCGAGTTCGGCGAACAGCTCGGGCATCTCCGACCAGAACGCCGGGCCCATCGCGTTGCCCTTGCCCGGTCCGATCAGCGTGACCTGCGCGACGTGGTCTTTGGTTTCGACTGTGACGGATTCGTACGGCTGGCCCATGGGCAGACCGTACCGTGGACGTCATGCCTTCCGACCTGCGGCCCGGCCCCGACTCACCGCCTACCGACGAGCTCACCAGCGCAGAAGCCACGCTCGGCGTCTTGCAGCGCGTCCTGCATCCGATCGCCCGCGACGATTTGGCCAAACCCACCCCGTGTTCGGAATTCGACGTCTCGAAGATGACCGATCATCTGCTGAACTCCATCACCGTGCTCGGCGGCGCGGCCGGCGCGGAGTTCCCCGACCGCGACCCCGGCGACTCGGTAGAGCGGCAGGTGATCGGCGCGGCGCGGCCGGCGCTGGACGCCTGGCACCGCCGCGGACTGGACGGCACCATCACAATCGGCTCCAACGAGCTGCCGGCCAAGGTGGCCGCCGGGATCCTGTCGATCGAATTCCTCGTCCACGCTTGGGATTACGCGAAGGCGACCGGCCACCCCATTGATGTCGCCGACTCGGTTGCCGAGTATGTGCTGGGCCTCGCCAAGAAGAACATCACGCCGCAAGGTCGTTCGGTGGTCGGGTTCGACGACCCCGTCGACGTCGCCGACAACGCGCCGCCCCTCGACCGCCTGATCGCCTTCACCGGCCGCTCGCCTTATCGTTGACTCTGCGCTGACCAGGCAAGCTACTCGAACTTTCGCGTGGTAGCCGCAGAGTCAACGCGGACCGCTACACGCGCTCCAGATAGAAGTAGAAGTACCGGCCGCCATCGACGACGCCCTTGCCGTTCATGATGCCCATCACGGCGTTGTCGTCGATTTTCTTGAAGTGGTCATGCACGGGCTGACCGTCGTACACCATCGTCGCGGTGACCTCGCCGCGGAACTCCTCGAGCCACAGGCTGGCCTCGCCCTTGCCCATCTTGACGTTGGAGAACCGGTTGCCGTCGTCGTCGAGACACACCAGCGGCTGCACGTCGGTAGCCGAGTTGAAGGTCTTGCCGAACCAGCGGGACTTCTCGAGTTGGCCGTTCATCCGGTGGCCGGTGACGAATTCGCCGCCCTTCCACTCGCCGAGCATGCCGTCGATGGTGGCCGGCGGCAGGCTGGCCCAGTAGTCGTCGAGCTCCGCGTCGGCGATGGTGCCGGTGCGCTCCTTGAATTCGGTGAACTTTTTGCGCGCCAACTCGTCACTCATCAAATCCATCCTTTCGCGAACCGCAATAACGCGTCATTCTCCTCCGGCGCACCGATCGTGACCCGCACACCGTCGTCGGCGAACGGTCGCACCACGATTCGCGCGTCGGCGGCCTGTTGCACGAAATCCCGCGTGCGTTCGCCCAGCGGTAGCCAGACGAAGTTGGCCTGCGACGGCGGCAGCGTGAAACCGGCGTCGCGCAAAGCTTGAGAAACCCGCTCACGTTCGGCGACAACCGCGTCCGTGCGCGCGAGCAGCTCGTCGGCGGCGTCCAGCGACGCGATCGCCGCCGCTTGCGAGACGTTGGTCAACGTGAACGGCACCACGACCTTGTCCAGTGCCGCGATCACCTCCGGGTCACCGACCGCATAACCCACCCGCAACCCCGCGAGCCCATAGGCCTTCGAAAACGTGCGCAGCACAACAACATTCGGATACGCGCGGACCAGCCTCAGGCTGTCGGGCAGCATGCCGTCGCGGATGTACTCCACATAGGCCTCGTCGATCGCGATCAAAACGTCCGAGGGCACCGCCTCGACGAACCGGGTCAGCGCATCGGGGTCGACGACCGTGGACGTGGGGTTGTTCGGGTTGCACACGAAGACCAGCCGCGTACGGTCGGTGACCGCGGCGAGCATGGCGTACAGGTCGTACGTCTCGTCGCGCAGCGGGACCTCGACGGGAGTGGCGCCGGCTACCCGCACCTGCAGCGGATACATCCCGAAGCTGCGCCACCCGTAGAGCACCTCGTCGCCGACCGACGCCGTGGCCTGGATGAGCCGTTGGCACAGTGCCACCGAACCGCAGCCGACGGTGACCTGCTCGGGCGCAAAGTCCCCCAGATGCTGCGCCAGCCGTAACCGAAGCTCGACGTTGTGGTTGTCGGGATAGCGGTTGACGTCGCCGACGGCCTCGGCGATGGCCGCGCGCACGCTGGGCAGCGGCTCGTGCACCGTCTCGTTGCTGGCCAGCTTGATGGTGCCCGGGATGGTCTTGCCCTCGACGTAGGGCGCCACCTCGGCCAGCTCAGGACGCAGGCGGGCGGGCATTTAGACAGCATATGTGGGGGCTGTGTACGCTGTGCTCCGCGGCGGTTCCGGGGCCCGAGCCGGGTCCGGTACCCTCAGAAATCCAAGGAGGCGTGCCAGAGCGGCCGAATGGGACTCACTGCTAATGAGTTGTCCTCTTACCGGGGACCGGAGGTTCAAATCCTCTCGCCTCCGCCACCGTGGCGATCGCGAGCGCGGCGTAAGCCGGGCGAAGCGGGGCGCCACAAGGTACGAGACAAGTGAACACAGGCGCCCGTAGCTCAACGGATAGAGCATCTGACTACGGATCAGAAGGTTGGGAGTTCGAATCTCTTCGGGCGCGCTCAGTTACCCAGTTGTTGTATCGCCAGCGCAACTAGTCGCGGAAATCATCGCTTCCGCATACCGAGTGGAACCCCAGTCCCTTGGATGTGCGTCTAGCCACAACATTCGGTGGGCGGTCCCGAAGGCAAATATGTGGCGTTTTCTCCTACAGCTACCGCCGACGCTTCCCGGGAAGATTGATCTCGCGCGTAACCAATGGCAGCGGTTGACGTACGGCTATCACTCGTCGCCCAACATATTGCCCCTGACCTGTCAACAAATTTGTCTAGCACGATGCACTAGATAGTGTCTAGCGCGCTAGACTATGTCGTGGTCAAAGAAGAGCCCACCCGGTCAGTCACCAAACGACTTCGGAAAGCTGGATTCCGCCGCACCGACGCAGAAGGCAGCCACGAAGACCGCCGCGCTGCTGAATTGGCAAGCGTGCGTGCTCAACAAGAAGCAGCTGACTACGCCAATGCCTTAGCGAAAGCCGGCGTTCCGGTTCGTGATACGGCCGAGTTGTTACATGTTTCGCCACAACGAGTCAGCCAACTCGCGCGTTCAGCCCGCCGCTGACCTACCCAGTGTTCTCGACCGTTTCCCGCGGCCACACCGACATATCAGACCGTACGTTTAACGTAAAGCCGAGCGGAAGTGGGGAATCCGGCCCTCGTGACCAACACCTTTCGGAGGTCACGCCCGAGTGGGCGACCGCCGACGCTCTGCCGCAGTCGCTTCGGCTGATCTTCGCATGACGCGAACTTCCGGTTGCCCCACCGCCGGATCTGAACCCAGGCCAATCCGCATGACCGGCGAGCTGACCTTTCAAGTTATGGCCGGCAGCCCCCGGGTAGCACGGATTGCGACCTCGCAATGACGTCCAACCGCCAACGACTAGACGCTTATCAGTCCGCACGTGAATCGTCTTGTGGCGCAACGAATTGATCGGTGAGCTGGCCGGAGTCGAAGTAGTCACGCCATGCGGTGATCTTGCCGTCGTGTACCTCGAAGACGCCCACCACCGGCAACGCAATCGTTCGCTCGCTGCCGACAAAGTGATCGACTCGTTCGAGCATCACGACCGCAACCTCCGCGACGATGTGACGGATATCGACTGTCACATGGCCACCCATCGCCATGAAGCCCGCCACTGTCGCCGCAATTGCGTCCCGCCCCTGGACGGGATCCATCGGGATGTTGTGATAGACCGCGTCGTCGCTGAAGAAGGACGCAACCTGAGCCGCATCCCTGGTCGCCCAGGCCGACGCGAACACGGCCATGAACTCCTGGATCGTTTCGGTAGGAGTTGTCATCCGTTACCCAGCAATTCCAACATCACGTGGCTGGCGATTTTCGCCCCGAACGGGATCGCAGCAAGGTCGACGACGTAGTCGGGGCTGTGCGGCGAGTAGGGGAACAGCTTGCCGGCCGCTAACGCGTTGGCGTACACCTGCGGATCGGCGACGCCGAGGAACAGGTAGCACAGCGGCACGTCGGTGTGCGGGCCCTTGAGCAGGTGGCAGTCCTCGGAGGCGGTCACCGGCGGCATGTTCGTCAGCACGTTCGCGGATCCAATCGCACCGCCCAGCGTCGACGCCACACGCGAGGCGAGCCCGTCGTCGTTGACCAGCGGAGGCGAACCGCCCTTCACCGTGACCGTCGGCAGCTGGTCCTCGGGCATCCCGTAGCTGCGGGCAATCCCTTCGCTGACCGCCTTCACCCCGGTGAGCAGTTGTTCGCGGACGTGCGGGTTGAACCACCGCAGGTTGGCCTGCAGCAGCGCGTGATCGGGGATGACGTTGTGCGACGAGCCGGCCTGCACCGAACCGACCGTCAGTACCGCGGTCTCCTGCGGCGGGATCATCCGGCTGACGATGGTCTGGAACTGCACCACGGCCAGGGCGGCCATCAGCACCGGGTCCTTGGCCAGCTGCGGCATCGAGCCGTGACCGCCGACGCCCTTGAACATGATGTCGACCTGATCGGTGCCGGCCATCCTGGGACCGCCCGAGGCGGCCAGCATGCCGACCGGTACCGGAGCGGTGTGCATGCCGATCAGGCAATCCGGCTTGGGCACCACGTCGTAGAGCCGGTCGTCGACCATCGCCTGTGCGCCGCCGATCAGTTCCTCGGCGGGCTGGCCGATCAACACCGCGGTGCCCGACCAGGCGTCGGTCGTCGCCGTCAAGACCCGGGCCATCCCCAGCATCCAGGCGACGTGCGCGTCGTGGCCGCACACGTGCGCGACGGGTGACTCGGTGCCGCCGCGCCTGACCCGCACCGTGCTGGCGTAGTCCAGCCCGGTGGCTTCCTCGACGGGAAGGGCGTCCATGTCGGCGCGGTACATGACGGTCGGCCCGGAGCCGTTGCGCAGGATTGCCGCGACGCCGGTGCCGCCGATGCCGGTCGTCACCGCGAAACCCAGCTCGGTCAGCGCTTGCGCGACGATTCCCGCGGTGCGGGTCTCGGCGAAACCGAGTTCGGGGTGACGGTGGATGTCCTTGAACACCTCGACCAGGCGCGCCGTGTCGGCATCCACGAGGGTGTCGATGAGCTGCTGCGGCATTCTAGGCCTCCCCAGACAGGCTAAACGTCATGTCGACCGTGGTTCCCGACGACGTGCAAGCCATCTCGAGCCAGTCGGTGACCGCCCGGATCAGCAGTAGTCCCCGACCACGGTTACCCGGGTCGGCGGGCGCAGGCTTCCACGAACCGGTATCGACGATCCGCACCCGCACTTGCGCACCGTCGCAGTGGGCTTCGACGCGAACCTTGCCCGGTTCATGCCCCCGGTAGGCGTGCTCGATGCTGTTGGCGCACGCCTCGTTGACCGCCAGCACGACGTCGGCACACAAATCCTCCGGGACCGCGGCTTCCCGCGCCCAGGCGATCAGCCGATGCCGGATATCTGCCAATTCGACTGCGGCTGCATCGCTTTCGATGCTCAGCGGCCGATAGGGCCTGCGGTAGACCACGATCGCCACGTCGTCGTCGTATCCGTCGGGCGGTGCCATCTCGGCAAGCGCTGCGTCCGCGACGGCATCGGCCGACAGCGTCATCCCGTTGGCCACTACCTCGGCGACGCGCGCGATCCCGTCGTCGATCGATGCGTCGCGCCGCTCGACCAGGCCATCGGTGTAGAGCATCAACGTGGACCCGGGTGCCACCGTCACGGATGCCTGTCGGCGAGGACCCCTGCCGTGCACCGCAATTGGCACCGACTGCGCATCGGAGAGCAGGGTTGGCTCGCGCCGCGGTGCCACCAGGACCGCCGGCAGATGCCCGGCGCTGCTGTAGCGCAACTCGCCGGATTCGGTGTCGAGGATCGCCAGAAACACCGTGGTGCAGAAGGCATCCGGAATGAACTCGGCTGCGACGTCGAGTTGTTCGAGTAGCATCCCGGGTTCGGCGCCGGTCAACAGCAGTGCACGCGCCGAGCTGCGAAGCTGACCCATCACCGCCGCGGCGGATAGACTGCGGCCGACGCAGTCGCCGACGATGATGCCGATCTGATGTTCGCCGACCGGCAGCACCTCATACCAGTCGCCGCCGATCTCCAGCGGCGGCACGGCGGGTTCGTAGCGTACCGCGAAACCCGCCGGTGGATCGGTGGAGGGCAGCATGGCGCGCTGCAATGTCAGCGACGTCTCGCGGGCGTTCTCGAACTGGCGGACGTGCTGGATGGCCAGGCTCAGGTGACCGACCAGCATGGTGACCAGGAGCCGATCTTCGGCGCTGATCCGCCGCGGTGTCCCCAACTCCAGCCACAGGGCGACGTCTGCAGTTCCGGAGAGCACCGCCACGATTCCGCGGGACTGCCCCGGTGTGTCCGCCCATTCCACCGTCTGCACGGTGAGCGGCAACTGGCGCCGCGCATCCTCAAATGTTTGCCGCAGCAACGGATCCAGCTCGCGCCAGGTTGCCGCGTCGGGTTTCCCCGCCACCAGTACGGTCGGGTCGGCGCCGTTGGTGGCCCACAGTGCGGCGACCACTCGCGAAACGCCGATCACCGTTCGGCACTCGTCGAGCGTGATCGCCAGCACCTCGGCCACGCTTTTGGCCACACCCACGGCGGTGGCCAGGCGCAGCACCGCGTTTTCCCGTGCCGCAAAAGCCCGTTCGGCGGTGATGTCACGAATCGTCCCCACGTATGCGACGCCTTCGGCGCCCTGGGCTGTGCTGATGTTCACCGCCACCCACACGAGGTGGCCGTCGCGGTTGCGAATCGGCGTCTCGTATTGGACCTGGCTTTCCTCCGAGGTGAGCCGGGATTGTTGCAGTGCAGCGGTTTTCTTGTCGACCAGCCACGGGTGCGGCCACGGGTAGGGCACGCCGTCGGCCGGGTAGCCGGTGATCTTGGCGAAAGCCTCGTTGACCTCGATGACCGCGCCGTTGTCGTCGGCGACGAAGAAGCCCTCCTGCAACGAATTGACCAGCGCGCTGCGGAACTCGTCGCGGTCGGCGAGGTCATCCGCGCGCGCCCGCTGCTCCTCGTAACGCCTTGTGCCGTCTAGGAATCCGCGCGTTGCCACATCGAGCGGGGCGAGTGTCTGCAGCAGGAACTCCAGCGCCGCCGACGGGTCGAAGCCGGGTTCGGCCGCAAGGTCGCCCGTCAGCAGGACGTGCTTTTCGATGATGTCGAGCATGCTGATCTGTTCTTGCAGCGCGCGCCGCCCGAGTTCGTGGCCCACGGCGAGGCTGGCTTCGCCGCGCGCCTGCAGATAGGTACGCAGCGCGGCGGCGTACCGGGCGTGAAATTCCTCGGCGCGCCTCATCCTGTCGTGCCTCGATGACGGGCGGCGAGCACCAGCGCGTCATCGGTCTGCTTGCCGTGCCGGCTGAGGATCTGCTCGGCGATCACGGTGCTGGGCGCGGCGAAGTCGATGTCGGCCAAGTGGTCTTCGGCGATTCCGTCGCTGGCGATGACGAGCAGGTCACCGGGACGGATCGGCACTTCCTGCGGCGTTATCCCTTCGGGTAGCCGGTATCCGACAATGCCGCCGATGAGACGCGCGGACGACCGCACTTCGACGCCACCTGGATGTTTGGCGACGAGGTCGGCGCTGACGTTGCCGATTCCGATCCACCGCAGCGTGTCGGTTGCGCCGAAGTCGATGCGCGCCAACGTCATCGCGGCACCCCTGGTGCCCGACAGCGCGCGGTGGCAGTGTTGGACCAGTACCTCGAGCGGCTTCGCGCGGGCTTCGTCCAGCACCATCACCCCGCACAGCGCCGCCGTCGCGGCGTCCGCACCATGGCCGAGCCCGTCCAGCACTCCGATCAGCGCGGCGGTGCCGTCGACGGCGACCGCGATCGCACGGTCGCCGCACACCTGCTCGCCCGCTCGCGGGCGCACCGCGGTCGCCCATTCCAGCGGCCCGAGCCGGCCGTTCTCATTCATCGGGCGGAATCCATTTCCACATCTCGACATTCGTCCCGCGGCCGGGTGTGGACTCCACGATCAGCCGGTCCATCAGGCGGCGTGCGCCGGGCAGACCCATACCGAGCCCACGACCCGTCGAAAACCCGTCCTCCATAGCTCTTTCCACGTTGGCGATGCCCGGCCCGTCGTCTTCGGCGCGCACCACCAGCGCCTTGCGTCCCTCCCGGTCTTGCACGCTGACCCGGACCTCGCCGCGCCCGGCGTAGCTGGTGATGTTGCGGGCGATCTCGGAGATGGCGGTGGCGATCATGGTCACGTCGGTCAGCGAGAAACCCAGGTCGCGGGCCAACTGATGCCCTGCCTGTCGCGCGGCAACGATGTCGTCCGAGTTGACGATGTCGACTCGCAGGTCGACGCCGACGTTATCCGCCACTCTCACGTCCGATCGACTTTCGCAGGGCCAGTTGTCGATTCAGCAGCGCGAGGCCCTCCTCCAGGTCGAGCGCCGTATACATGTCGTCGAACGCCAGCCCGAGCTGGACCATCGCGAACGCCACTTCGGGCTGCAGGCCCACAATCACGGTGTCCGCGCCACGCAGCCGGGTCATGTGCGCGATCGTGCGCAGCGACCGGGCGGCGAAGGAATCCATCACGTCGATGGCGGTGACGTCGACGATGATGCCCTGGGCGCGGAACCGGCTGACCCGTTCCATCAGATCCTGACGGAGCCGTTCGGTGTCGGAGTCGGTGAGCGCGGCTTGCACGGTCGCGATGAGAATCGCGCCCTGCTTCAGGATGGGTACTGGCATGGGGCGCTCGTAATGGCGGTGCTCACCCGCTCTGCTCGCCGGTGCGGGTGACTTCGTAACCCAGCAGCCGCTCGGCCTCTTCGATTCCCCCCTGCAGGTCGCCGACCGCGTTCATCTTCGAAAGATCCAGTCCGATTGTCACCAGGGTCAGCGCGATCTCCGACGACAGGCCGGTGATGATCACGCTGGCGCCCATCAATCCCGACGCGTCGACGGTTTGCACCAGGTGGTTCGCGACGGTCGAGTCGATGGTGGGCACACCGGTGATGTCGATGACCACCACCTTGGCCCGGTTGGCCCGGATCGCCCGCAGCAGCTGTTCGGTGACCTGACGGGCGCGCTGGCTGTCGAGGATGCCGATGATCGGCAGGATCAGCAGCTGCTCGCGCACCTGCAGCACCGGCGTGGACAGCTCTCGGATGGCCTCCTGCTGTTGGCGGATGATGCGCTCGCGTTCCTGGACGAAGCTGACGGCAACGGTGTTGGCAATGCGGTTGGCGGCCGGCTCGTAGGCGTCGAGTACCCGGTTGAGCATCTTGAAGTCGGACTGGTACTTCTCGAACAGCGAGCGGGCGAGCACGTCGCGCAACAGCAACACGATGCCGACCACCTCGTCGGTCTCCACGCCCCGCGGGATGATGCGTTCGGACAGGTCGCGCGCGTAGGCCTGCAGGGCCTCGACGCTTCCGGTCTCGAGCACCTCGACGTAGTTGTCGTAGACGGCGGTGGCCTCGGAGAAAATCTCCTCCGGCGTCATCGCGGTGAGCAACTGCGCCTCGGTGATCCGCTGGGCCCATTCCTCACGCAACGCGGTGCGGTTCTGCCGCAGGTGCTGGACAAGCTGCGGCAGCAAACCCTCGGTGGAGACGCCCATTGGTTGGCTGACAGCGGTGGTGCTCGCTAAGCCCGTCGACGGATCCGACATCGAACCTCCCGGCTCCTGCCTGCACCCCCCGGCGGTGGCCCGCACATGCTTTGCCCAGCGTAACCGACCGCTAAGCGGCAGTGGTTGAAGTATCATTTCTGGCAGTCTGCGAGAGCGGGTTTGGGTCGGCACCACAGCTCGTATTGCAGCTCAGCGCCGGACGAAGGATGGCCGTTGTCAGCTCCGGATCCGATCAGTACCTCAGTCGAGCATCTCGACGGCGTCGCGGTGCTGACTGTGGGCGGCGAGATCGATTTGAGCACCGCCCCGGCGTTCGAGGCGGCAATCGACGAAGCGCTCGCCGGAGAGCCGGCGGTCCTGGTCGTCGAACTGTCCGCGACGGAGTTCTTGGCGTCCGCCGGTGTTCGGATCCTGGCAGCCGCCCGCGAAAAGCTCGGCGACGCGGGCCAGCTCGCAATCGTGGCGGACAGCCCGGTGACCAGGCGGCCTATCGATTTGCTGGGTCTCGACAAGACCGTGTCGCTGTACCCGACGCTCGAGGACGCCCTGAGGGCGCTGCGGACGAGCACCGAGTAGCGCTAGGGCGAGCGCAGCACCTGCCGGGCGATGGCGTACTTGTGCACTTCGGTCGGGCCGTCGTAGAGCCGGAACGCGCGCATGTCGGAGAAGATCATGCCAACCGGCGTCTCGTCGGAGATGCCGATGCCGCCGAGGATCTGCACACAGCGGTCGGCGACTTTGAACAACTCTTCGGACACGTAGGCCTTGACCATGGAGCTTTCGTGCCGGCCTTTCGCGCCGTTGTCCAGCGCCCAGCACGCCCACCAGATAGCCAGCCGGCATTGCTGCAGGGCGATCTCGTTGTCGGCGATCATGAAGCTCACGCCCTGGTGTTCACCGATGGGTTTGCCGAACGCGGTGCGGGTGCGGGCGTGGTGCAGCGCGATCGACTGTGCCCGCGAGGCGGCGCCCAGCCAGCGCATGCAATGGGTCAACCGCGCCGGGGCCAGCCGCAGTTGCGCGTAGCGCAGCGCCTGCCCCACCTCGCCGAGCACCGCCGACGCCGGCAGCCGCAGGTCGGTGAAGCGCACCACGCCATGGCCTTCGACGTAGTTGCGGTCCATCGTCGACATCACCCGCTCGAGCTCGATGCCGGCCGTTCGGCCGTCGCACACAAACAGCGTCGGCCCGTCGGCGCCGTGCGGGTTCGGCGCGACGCGGGCCATGATGATCCACGTCCGTGCACCCTGAGCCCCCGTGATCAACCATTTGCGGCCGTTGATGACGTAGTCGGTGCCGTCGAAGTGTGCCTCGGTGGCCAGCTGGTTGGGATCTGAGCCGGCGCCGTCGGGTTCGGTCATCGCGAACACCGACCGCTGCCTACCGTCGATCACCGGCAGCAGAAACTCGTCGACCTGCTGCTGGTTGGCCACCTTGGCGAGCAGGTACATGTTGCCTTCGTCGGGTGCGGCGCAGTTGAGCGCCACCGGTCCCAGCGTCGACCAGCCAGCCGCCTCGAACAGCACCGCTTGTTCGCGGTGCGACGGCTCCCGGCCGCCAAATCGCTTGGGCGCCTGGAAGGTCAGCAGCCCCGCGGCGCGGGCCAACTCCACCAGCTCGGCGCGCAACTCGTCGTCGGGACCGTGCCGAGTCAGACGCGGATCGGTCTCGTACGGAACGATCTGTTCGGTGACGAAGGTGCGGATCTCGTCGCGCAGCGCCGCTAGCTCTGCCGGGATGTCGAAGTCGATCAATTCATGAGCTCCAGCGCCTGCTCGAACAGCTTCACCGTGGCGGCGTGCAGGTGGTCGCCGACTTCCTTGGGCGCCTTGCCCGCACAGGCCCGCGCCAGCGTGCCCTCGATGACGATGCCGAGCTTGAAGCAGGCCAGCACGGTGTACCAGGTGATGTGTGACAGGTCGCGGGTGGTGTTGGCCGCATAACGCTCGATGAGGTCGTCGGGGCCGGCCAATCCGCCCATCTCGGTGAGGCTGTGGCCGAACACGCTGGTCCCGTCGGATTGCCGCCAGGTGGCCAGCATCCAGCCCAGATCCAGCAGCGGGTCGCCGATCGTGGACATCTCCCAGTCGACGATCGCGACGACGTCCGGGCCGGTGCGGGAGAACATCACGTTGGCGGCGTGGTAGTCGCCGTGCATGATGCCCGGCTGCCACCGCGTCGGCCGGTTTTCGTCGAGCCACTTGGCGACGTCGTCGACGCCGGGTATGTCCGGGCCGGGATAGTTCTCGAATTGGTTGTAGGACTCCAGTTCCGAAAGCCACCGTGGCACTTGGCGTTCCAGGAACCCCTCCGGCTTTCCGAAGTCGGCCAGCCCGACGGCCACATGGTCGACCGCGCCCAGCTTGGCCAGCGCGTCGGCCATCGACAGCCCCATGCCGAAGCGCACGCTGGCGTCGCTGGCATGCAGTGCAGGTAGCTCCTCGCCGGCGTTGAACCCGTCGACGGGCTCCATCAGGTAGAACACCGCATCGCCGAGCACCGACGTGTCGTCGCAGGTGGCGATCAGATGGGGATGCGGCACGTCGGTGTCAGCCAGGGCGGCCAGCACCCGGGTCTCCCGCAGAATCACCGTGTTGCTGCGGGGACGCAGGTGTCGCGGTCCGCGTCGTAGCACGTACTCCCGGCCGGAACGGGTGAACCGCAGCATGATGTTCTGTGTTCCGCCGCTGATCTCGCAAACATCCTCCAGCGGGCCCTCGTCCAGGCCCTGCCGCGACATCCATTCCGCGACCGCTTCCAGGTTCTCCACGGTGGAAAAGCTACCGTCTGCGAGGATCGGGCTATGACGCCACCAGTGATCGAGCGTTGGCTGCAGATCATCGAGAACGGCCGTGTCGACGAGCTGGACAGTCTGCTGGCCGACGATGCCGTGTTCTACTCACCGGCGGTCTTCGCCCCCCAGGGGGGCAGGCAGAAGACGGCGACCTACTTGCGAGCAGCGGCAAAAGTGTTTGGCGACACGGATTTTCACTAAATCGAGCAGTGGTATCAGGAGCGGTCCGCCATCCTCGAGTTCGCCGCGACCATCGACGGTGTCTACGTCAACGGAATCGACATGATCCACTGGAATGACGACGGGCAGATCGTGTCGTTCAAGGTCATGCTGCGCCCGCTCAAGGCACTACAGACGATCATTCCGGCGATGGCACAACTGTTGGGCCAGTGACGGATCGTCCGGCCCGACTGAGCGACGTCCACGAGACCGCCGCCGGAATGCCGTTCGCGCGGCGCATCGAAGGGCCGAAGGGTAACCCGATCTACCAGGTCGGCGGCAAGTCGTTCGTGTTCTTCCGCACCCCGCAGCCTGACGCCGCCGACCCCGACACCGGCGAGCGGTACGCCGACGTGATCATGATCTGGGTGGAGTCGGAGAGCGATAAATTGGCGTTGGTGCAGGACCCGGATTCGCCGTTTTTCACCACGGACCGCTTCGACGGCCACCCGTCGGTGTTGGTGCGGGCCAGCCGGTTGGCCGACGTCAGCAGAACCGAGCTGGCCGAGCTCATCCAGGACGCATGGCTGTCGCGGGCGTCGAAGCGTCGCGCAGCCGAGTGGCTGTCCGCTCACCGTCCAGACGGCTGCGATTGAGAGGTAATGGCGATGCCGAGAACCGACGACGACTCCTGGGACATCACCGAGAGCGTGGGGTCGACCGCGCTCGGTGTCGCTGCGGCCCGTGCCGCGGAAACCGCCGCCGCCGACCCGCTCGTCCGGGACCCGTTTGCCCAGCTGTTCGTGAACGCGGCGGGGCGCGGAATGTGGAGCCTGTTCACCGATCCCGCCCTTCGCGCTCAACTGATCGAACGTGATCCCGAGCTGCGCAGCCGGATGCAGGTCATGGTCGACTTCATGGCCGTGCGGACGGCGTTCTTCGACGAATTCTTTCTCGAAGCCGCGAAATCCGGCGTTCGGCAGATCGTGATTCTCGCAGCCGGTTTAGATGCGCGCGCCTGGCGGTTGCCGTGGCCGGACAAGACCACGGTGTATGAGCTCGACCAGCCGAGTGTCCTCGAATTCAAGTCGGCGACATTACGCCAGCACGGCGCGCGCCCGACGTCGCAGCCGGTGAACGTTCCGGTCGACCTGCGGCAGGACTGGCCAACAGCCTTGCAGGAAGCGGGTTTTGATCCATCGCGGCCGACTGCCTGGTCGGCTGAGGGGCTGATCCGCTACCTGCCGGCGTGGGCCCAGGATCTGCTCTTCGAGCGCATTCATGCGCACAGCGCGGCGGGCAGTTGGCTGGCCGTCAATGCACCTGCCCAGAATTTCCTCAACCCGGATCTCCTGGCCCGCCAGCGTGAACAGGCGCAACGCTTCCAAGCCGCGGCTGCCGAACTGCTCCGGACCGAGCTCCCCGACACCGACGACCTCTGGTACCGCGAGGAGCGAACAGACATCACCGATTGGCTGCACGAGCATGGCTGGCAGGCTGCATCAACTGGCATGGCTGCGATGCTGGCTCGTTATGGTCGTGATATTCCCGCTGAAGACGTAATGCCGCCAACGGTTTTCATCTCCGCACAGCGGTCAGGGTGACCGTGGTGTGTTTTGAAGCGCCGGAACGCGGGTAGGGCTGGCCGATGACTCCCACCACACCCGATCCGACACCAGAACGCGGCACCCCGCCAGAACCGCCCGAGCGGCTGACTCCGGCGGAGCCGCCGGAGCGGCTGACACCCGACGAACCGCCCGAGCGGTTGACACCCGCCGAGCCGCCGGAGAAGTAAATCCGGCGCAAATCGCCACCTGCCGCACAACATTTTCGCCTACCCTTGAAGGCAGAAAACTAAAAAACGACCTGCTGATGCCCTGCCACCAGCGCGTGTTTGGAAATTCCAACGCTGGGTAGACAGTGCACCAGAATTTGTGCCCGGACCAATGGAGGTCACTATGCGGTACGGCGGAATTATCAGCGTCATTGTGCTGATTTGGCTGATCATCGGGGCGATCGCCGTCTGGCAGCGCGGCTACTTCGAGAGTGAGGCAAAAACCTGTGCCTCCGTTGGCAACATCGCGCTGACGGTGATCGCGGGGCCATTGAACTACGCAGGCGTAAACCCGAAAGTCAGTTGTCATTTGCCGGAGCCCAGTTCGATGCCGGCGATCAACATCGAACACCTTGTTGGAATGGAGACATCATGATCGTCCTCGGAATCATTCTTCTGGTCCTCGGATATTTTTTGGCGGTCCCGGTTTTAGAGGTGCTCGGCATCATCCTGCTGGTGATCGGCGCGGTCTTCTGGATCATGGGCAGCGTCGGCCGCCCGGTCGCCGGCCGGCGATACTGGTACTGACCAGCGCCTGAACCGCTCACAGCGCGCGCATAGGATCGGCACAGCATCGACTCAGTTCGCTGCGCATACTAGGGAGTTGTGAGCCAACCCAGTGGCGATCACCGGCGCGGCGACGTGACCGTCGAACGCGTCGTGATGCGTCGTGCCGACGGCAATCCGATCAACGTGCTGGTGGTCGACGACGAGGCCGTCCTCGCCGAAATGGTGTCGATGGCGCTGCGTTACGAAGGCTGGAACATTTCCACCGCCGGGGACGGGGCCTCGGCGCTGGCGGTCGCCCGAAAGCAGCGGCCGGACGTCGTCGTCCTCGACGTGATGCTGCCCGACATGAGCGGGCTGGACGTGTTACGCAAACTGCGCGAACACAATCCGCATCTGCCTGTGCTGCTGCTCACCGCCAAGGACGCGGTGGAAGACCGCATCGCCGGGTTGACCGCCGGCGGCGACGACTACGTCACCAAACCGTTCAGCCTGGAAGAGGTGGTGTTGCGACTGCGGGCGCTGCTACGGCGCACCGGGGTGACGACGGTGGACAGCGGCGCGCAAATCGTCGTCGGCGACTTGGTGCTCGACGAGGACAGCCACGAGGTCACCCGCGCCGGCGAACCGATCTCGTTGACCTCCACCGAGTTCGAGCTGCTGCGGTTCATGATGCGCAACGCTAAGCGGGTGTTGAGCAAAGCGCAGATCCTGGACCGGGTGTGGAGTTACGACTTCGGTGGTCGGTCCAACATCGTCGAGCTGTACATCTCGTACCTGCGGAAGAAGATCGACAACGGGCGCGAGCCCATGATCCATACGCTGCGCGGCGCCGGCTATGTCCTCAAGCCGGCCCGTTAGCGCGCGGCGCACCTGGTCGCTTCGGGTTCGTCTGCTGGTCGGCCAGGTCATCGTATTGACCATCGCCTGCCTGGGAATCGGTGCGGTGACCGAGCTCGCGTTGTACCGGTACCTGGTCGGCCAGCTCGACGTGCAAGTGCACGACGCGTCGCATCGTTCGGTACGCATGTTCGGTGAACCACCGCCACCGCCGGTGCCGTGGCACCATCACCGCGCTCCCAGGCCGGGGCCGGGACCCGAATTCCTTGACGCGCCGGGCCAACCGGTCGGCATGGTGGCCGCAGTGGTCAGTGGCGGCCGGGCCGTCGACGCCGGATACCTGACCACCACCGGCTCGCGAGCCGCGTTGTCGGACAAGGCCAAAGCCCAACTGGACGCGGTCGTACCGAACCGCACACCGGTGACCCGCGACCTCGACGGCCTCGGCCGCTACCGCGTGATTGCCGCCCCTGCACGGCACGGCGGCGACGTGATTGTCACCGGGCTGTCGATGTCCAACGTGGACGCCACCATGATCCGGGTGCTGCTGATCTTCGGAGTGGTCACCGTGGTCGCCCTGGCCGCGGCGACCACTGCGGGCATCGTGATCATCCGGCGCGCCCTGGCCCCGCTGCGGCGCGTCTCGCAAACCGCGAGCAAAGTCGTCGACCTGCCACTGGACCGCGGTGAGGTGGCGCTGCCCGTGCGCGTGCCCGAACCCGACGCAAACCCGCACACCGAGGTCGGCCAGCTCGGGTCGGCGGTGAACCGGATGCTCGACCACATCGCCACCGCGCTGTCCACCCGACAGGCCAGCGAGACCAGGGTCCGCCAGTTCGTCGCCGACGCCAGCCACGAGCTACGCACCCCGCTGGCCGCGATCCGCGGTTATACCGAACTGGCGCAACGGGTTTCCCAAAAAGAGGGAGACAAGGATGCGGTTGCGCACGCGATGAGCCGTGTGCAGTCCGAGACCGAGCGAATGACCCGCCTCGTCGAGGACCTTCTGCTGCTGGCCAGGCTGGATTCTGGGCGGCCGCTGGAACGCGAACCGGTGGACCTGTCGCGCGTCGCGCTCGATGCGGTCAGCGATGCCCACGTCGCCGGGCCCGATCACCAGTGGGAGCTCGACCTGCCCGACAAGCCGGTGATGGTCACCGGTGACGCGGCCCGGCTGCATCAGGTGTTGACGAACCTGCTCACCAACGCCCGCATCCATACCGGCCCGGGAACCATTGTGACGACGGGGCTGAGCATCGACACAACGCATGCGGTGCTGACGGTGAGTGACAACGGCCCCGGAATTCCCGAACCGTTGCAGTCGGAGGTATTCGAGCGGTTCGCCCGCGGCGACACCTCCCGCTCCCGCAAGGGCGGCAGCACCGGGCTGGGCCTGGCGATCGTCTCGGCGGTGGTCAAGGCGCACGACGGCAGCATCGATGTGCACAGTGCGCCGGGCCACACGCAGTTCACGGTGCGGTTGCCGCTCACAGCCGAGGCATAGCCGCTACCCACTGCAACCCCACACCCGTCGCCGACGATCGGATCCATGACCACGATCGCATCGACCGGCGAGCGGGCCAAAGCCCGGCCCAGCGCCGCCCTGATCGCCGCGGAGCGGGGCGTACCGGTACTCGACATTGTCGTGCCGGTATACAACGAGCAAGCGGCCCTTGCAGATTCGATTCACCGCCTTCACGAGCACCTGACCCGCGACTTTCCGTTCACGTTCCGGATCACGATCGCCGACAACGCCAGCGTCGATGCCACACCGCTGATCGCGGAGGCGCTGGCCGGCGAACTGGCCGAGGTGCGGGCAATCCGGCTGGAGCAGAAGGGCCGTGGCCGCGCCCTGCATGTGGTGTGGGAGGAGTCGGATGCGCCGGTGCTAGCCTACATGGACGTCGACCTGTCGACCGACCTCGCCGCGCTGGCACCGCTGGTGGCGCCGCTGATCTCCGGGCATTCCGACTTGGCAATCGGGACGCGGCTCGACCACGGGTCGCGCGTCGTGAGAGGCGCCAAGCGCGAGGCGATTTCGCGCTGCTACAACCTGATCCTGCGATCGACACTGGCCGCCCGGTTCTCGGACGCCCAATGCGGGTTCAAGGCAATCCGCTCGGACGTCGCGCGACGGCTGCTTCCGTACGTGCGCGACACCGGTTGGTTCTTCGACACCGAGCTGCTGGTGCTGGCCGAACGCAGCGGGTTGCGGATCCACGAAGTACCGGTGGATTGGATCGATGACCCCGACAGCCGTGTGGACATCATCGCGACGGCGTTGGCCGACCTCAAGGGAATTGCCAGGCTGGTCAAAGGCTTTGCGCGCGGCGAGATACCGGTCCAGGCAATCGGCGCACAGTTCGGCCGCGGCGCCGGTGCGTCCCGGTCGTTGCTGGGCCAGACCGTGCATTTCGGCGTGATCGGGGCCCTCAGCACGCTGGCCTACCTGGCGCTGTTTCTGTTGCTGCACCCGCTGGGCGCGCAGCCCGCCAACCTGATCGCACTGTTGGCGACGGCGCTGGCCAACACTGCGGCCAACCGCCGCTTCACGTTCGGCGTGCGCGGCCGTGCGGGAGCGGCCCGCCATCAGTTCGAGGGCCTGGTGGTGTTCGCGGTCGGCTTGGGGCTGACCAGCGGGGCGTTGGCCATGCTGCACAATGTCACCGATCCGCCGCGGCTGCTCGAGCTCGCCGTCTTGGTGCTGGCCAATCTGGCCGCGACCGTGGTGCGATTCGTACTACTGCGCGGGTGGGTGTTCCATCCCGGCCGCGCAGACAAGGAGGAACTGCGATGATGCTGGTGGCAGACGTTGCACCGGAGGCGATTTCGGCGCCGCCCGCCGATTCGCGGCGACCGCGATGGGAGCGCCGTGCGCTGTGGGCGCTGCTGGCGGCGACGGCGGTGCTCTACCTGTGGGACCTGAGCGCTGTGGGCTATGCCAACGAGTTCTACGCCGCCGCCGTACAGGCCGGCACGCAAAGCTGGAAGGCGCTGTTCTTCGGCTCGCTGGATTCGGGCAACGCCATCACGGTCGACAAGCCGCCGGCAGCGATGTGGGTGATGGGATTGTCGGCACGGCTGTTCGGCTTCAGCACGTGGTCGATGCTGGTGCCGCAGGCTCTGATGGGCGTCGGGTCGGTGGCCCTGCTGCACGCCGCTGTGCGACGGGTCGGCGGTCCGGCCGCGGGCCTGCTGGCCGGAGCGGTGTTGGCGCTGACTCCGGTGGCGGCCTTGATGTTTCGCTACAACAACCCGGATGCGCTGCTGGTCTTGTTGCTGGTCGCGGCCGGCTACTGCGCGGTCCGTGCGCTTGACGGGTCATCCGGTCGATGGCTTGCGCTCGCTGGAACCGCGCTCGGGTTCGCTTTCCTCACCAAGATGATGGAGGCCTTCCTGGTGGTGCCGGCG
This sequence comes from Mycobacterium celatum, assembly GCF_002101595.1. Taxonomy (GTDB): domain Bacteria; phylum Actinomycetota; class Actinomycetes; order Mycobacteriales; family Mycobacteriaceae; genus Mycobacterium; species Mycobacterium celatum. The sequence goes on along the minus strand of NZ_LQOM01000046.1, from coordinate 141,408 downwards.
CTGGCGGTGGCGGTGCTGGTTGCCGCCCCGGGTTCGCTGTGGAAGCGAATCGGCGATCTGCTGATCGGTGCGACAGCCATGGTGGTCTCGGGTGGCTGGCTGGTTGCCCTGGTGAGCCTGTGGCCCAAGGATTCTCGACCCTACGTCGGTGGGTCTACCGACAACAGCCTGCTGCAGCTCGCGCTGGCCTACAACGGCGTCGGCCGCGTATTGGGCGGCGACGGCAACCACGGCCCGGGTGCCAAACCGGGCGGCGGATCGCCGATGTTCGGTGGCGGACCGGGCATCACAAGGCTGTTCGGGGCGTCGATGGGGACCGAGGTTTCCTGGTTGCTGCCCGCCGCGGTGATCGGACTGATCGCCATGCTGTGGTGCGTGCGGTCTGCGCCGCGGACCAGCCGGTTGCGGGCGGGATTGCTGCTGTGGGGCGGTTGGCTGTTGGCGACCGCGCTGGTATTCAGCTACATGCAGGGCATCATGCATCCCTACTACACCGTTGCGCTGGCACCGGCGGTCGCCGCCGTCGTGGCGATCTCGACTCGGGAGCTCTGGCGGGGCCGGCAGTACGTGTCGTCGCGAATCACGCTGAGCGCCATGGTCATTGCTACCGGTGTGTGGGACTTCGTCCTGCTGGACCGCACACCGCAGTGGCTGCCCTGGCTGCGCTGGACCGTGCTTCTCGGGACCGTCGCCGTCGCAGCGGCACTGCTGATCGGCCCTGCGCTACGCCGGTACCCCGCCGTGCTGGCCGCGGCCGGCCTGTTGTTCGGGTTGGGCGGTACTGCGGCATACACGATGGAAGCCGTCGCGGTCTATCACGGCGGCGCCATCCCCAGGTCGGGGCCAGCGCGCGCGTCGGACCGTGGCCCCGGCGGCCCGGGACCACAGGTCGGCGACAACAAGGCCCTGGACGCGCTACTACTGACCGCTGCCGACAAGCGGTGGGCCGCAGCAACAATCGGCTCACACATGACCGATAGCCTCGAGCTGAGCACCGCGACGTCGGTGATGGCGATCGGCGGCTTCAGCGGTCAGGACAACTCGCCGACGTTGGCCCAGTTTCAGCAGTATGTTGCCGAGGGTCAGATCCGCTACTTCATTGCCGACGACGGCCGCGCGCATCCGGGTGCACCCGGTGGTCCGCGCAAACCGTCCGGCACCGCCGCCGCCATTATGGAATGGGTCAAGGCGCACTACACACCGCAGAAAGTAGGCGGGACGACGGTCTATGACCTCGCCGGTTGACCTGGCGCTACGGGCAGGTCACGTCGACCTCGAATGGCTTGCTCACCATGCCTGCCATCGGATTTGACGGGTCGACGCCGGTTGCCGTCCCGGTGAACTTGTAGCCGTCGCCGTCCTTCGACGCTTGGGCGCTGGCTCCGGGACTTCCCTGCTGGTATGCCAGGTTCACACCGTTGACGGTGCCCAATGCGATCTGATGAACCACGGGCGGATTGGCGTCGGTGGCCTGGACTGCGACGGCGCCCGACGAGCCAGGCTGGCCGATCCCGATCTGGAGCTCTCCCGCCGCCTTTTGGCAGGTGACCTGACCCTTGGCGTTCTGATCCTGGCCGTCGACCACCACCTTGGCGTGGCCCTTGGTGCTGACCTTTTGGCCTCCACCGCCGGAACAGCCCGTCAAACCCGTGACGACGATCGCCGTCGCTGCTGCAGCGATCGTTACTGAACGTTTCACCCGTGCTCCTTTGTAGTTGTGGCGGCCTGTCGACATCGATGGACCGTTTCGGCAGTATGCAGCTTGGCGAGATCAGGAGCATCACATTCGACAAAAATTTAATTGCCACGTCACAAAGCTATTTTCGCTCGATCGGTTTTGATCCGGCGCAGATGAATTGATGGCACCGTTATGACGGTGGAACACAAGCCGCCGATCGATGACATAACCGATTTCGCCGATGCCGACCGCGGTTTCATTGCCGCGCTGAACCCCTGCGTCGTCAACTCCGCCGCCGGCGGCGTGGTGTGGGACAACGATGCTTACTCGTTTCTCACCGGTGACGCACCGACATCGGTGCATCCCAGCCTGTGGCGCCAGTCGAGGCTGACCGCCAAACACGGCCTTTTCGAGGTGGTGCCGGGCATCTACCAGGTTCGCGGCATGGACATCTCCAACATCAGCTTCGTCGAAGGCGATACGGGGATCATCGTGATCGACCCACTGGTTTCCACCGAAGTTGCTGCCGCCGCGCTGGCACTGTATCGCGCCCATCGCGGGGACCGCCCCGTCGTCGCGGTGATCTACACCCACAGTCATGTCGACCATTTCGGCGGCGTGCTCGGGGTCACCTCGCAAGCCGACGTGGACGCGGGAAAAGTAGCGGTGCTGGCTCCCGAAGGATTCACGCGGCACGCCGTGCAGGAAAACGTCTACGCCGGCCCGGCGATGGCCCGTCGCGCGACCTACATGTACGGCACCATGCTGGCGCGCGGCCCGCAGGGCCAAGTCGGTTGTGGGCTGGGTCAGGCGCCGTCGACCGGCGAGGTGGCGCTCATCGTCCCGACGGTCGATATCCGCGCCACCGGTGAGAGGCACACGATCGACGGAGTGAACATTGAATTCCAAATGGCGCCCGGCACCGAAGCGCCCGCCGAAATGCATTTCTACTTTCCGCAGTTCCGGGCGTTATGCATGGCAGAAAACGCCACCCATAACCTGCACAACCTGCTGACCCTGCGCGGCGCGCTGGTGCGCGACCCGCACGTGTGGTCGGGATATCTCACCGAGGCGATCGACATGTTCGCCGCCCGCGCCGATGTCGTGTTCGCCTCTCACCACTGGCCCACCTGGGGGCGCGATCGGATCGTCGAGTTCCTGTCGCTGCAGCGCGATCTGTATGCCTATCTGCACGACCAGACGCTGCGCCTACTCAATCAGGGCTACACCGGCGCGGAGATCGCCGAAGTGTTCGAGATGCCACCGGCGCTGGAGAAGGCATGGCATACTCGCGGCTACTACGGGTCGGTCAGCCACAACGTGAAGGCCGTCTACCAGCGCTACATGGGCTGGTTCGACGGCAATCCGGCCCGGTTGTGGCCGCATCCTCCCGAGGCGCTGGCCAGTCGTTACGTCGACGCCATGGGCGGTGTCGACCGTGTCGTCGGGCTGGCCCGGCAGGCTTTCGATTCCGGTGACTTTCGGTGGGCGGCAACACTACTCGACCATGCGGTGTTCACCGACAGCCAGCACGGCGCGGCGCGCCACCTCTACGCCGACACGCTGGAACAGCTGGCTTATGGCGCCGAGAACGCGACATGGCGCAATTTCTTTCTCTGCGGAGCCGCCGAATTGCGCGACGGCAACTTCGGGACCGCGACACAGACAACCTCGCAATCGCTGCTGTCCCAACTGACGCCGGAGCAGATCTTCGACACGCTGGCGATCAGCGTCAACGGGCCCCGCGCATGGGATTTGGATCTGACACTGGATATCACCCTGGCCGATCTCGCCACCAATTACCGGCTCACTTTGCGCAACGGAGTACTGGTCTATCGCAAACTGCCCGCCGACTCCGCGACCGCGGACGCGACGGCGCGGCTGGACACCAAGGACCGACTGCTGGCCGCCGCCGCAGGCGATTTCACCTCACCGGGCCTGGAGCTTTCCGGCGATCAGACGACGCTGCAGGCGCTGCTGGGTGTCCTCGACCGGCCCGACCCGGCGTTCAACATCGTCACGCCATGACATTGTCAATCGACCTCGATGACGACCTTGCCGATCGATTTGCGTTCGGCCACATACCGTAGTGCCGCCGGAGTGTCGGCCAGCGCGAACCGCGCACCGATGTAGGGCCGGATGCGCCCGTCGGCCAACATCGCTCTCAGCTCGGCCATGTCGCGCTCCGCCTCGACCGGATGGTCACCGAGAAACGTACGGATCTCCATGCCGCGGATCGTGATGCCCTTCAGCAGCACGAGATTGAGTGGTATCGCCGGAATCGCTCCCGCGGCGTAGCCCAGCGTCACAAAGACGCCGCCGCGGCCGAGTCCTCGTAGGGCCGGCTCCGAATAGGGCCCACCGACGGGATCGAGGACAACGCGCGCACCGTCGCCGGTGAGTTCGCGGATGCGGGACTTCAGATCCTCACGGTCGTAGTCGACTGTCGCCTCGGCGCCACGCCGCCGGCACACCTCGAGCTTCTCCTCGGTCGACGCCGCGGCCAGTACCCGGGCCTTCATCGCGACCGCCAGGTCGACCGCGGCCAGCCCGACCCCGCCGGCTGCGCCGAGAACCACCACCCAATCGCCTTCTGCGACTTGGGCAACCGATCGCAGGGCGTGATAGGCGGTGCGGTAGGCGACGCCGAACGCGGCCGCGGCAGCGTAATCCGCGCCATCAGGAATGGTCGACACCGCCTCGGCGGGCAGCAATGCCTGTTCGGCGAACGCCCCCACGAACGCGGTACCACTCACCCGCTCGCCCGGCGCGAGGTTGACGCCTTCGCCCACGGCTACCACGTCGCCGGCCAGTTCACTGCCCGGCGTGAACGGCACCGGAATCCTGACCTGATATTTGCCGTCGATCAGCAGCACGTCGGGGAAGTTCACCGCCGCGGCCCGCACCCGCACCACCACCTCGCCGGGGCGCGGCGTCGGGTCGGGAACCTCATCGATGACAAGGTCTTCCGGCGGACCGTACCGACGGCAGACAACGGCTCGCATTACGTCACGCCCAAGCCGCGCAAGCAGAACTGGACCAAATGATCGACGTCGTCGCGACTGGGACGAGCGGACGAATCCAGGTAGCGGCGTAACGTTGTGGCGGTGCAGTAGAACACCGCGTCGGCATCACGCTTGACGTCGTTACTGCCCAGCGCGGCAACAGGTTCGGTCAGCAGGTCACGCATCGGCCGCATGACCTCCTCGCCAGCGTTGGCGGTCGCCGACATCTGCCCGGCCGCCGCCCGGCTCATGCTCAGCAGGTGCGGATCGGCGACTTGGGCCAGCACACCTTCGATCCACCGTGCGATTTTGCCTTGCGGCGTCGGCTCTTTGGCCATCTGATGCGCAAGGTAGGAGACCACGATGCCCACACCGCGCTCCATGACCGCCAGAATGAGATCGTCCTTGCCGGCGAAGTACCGGTAGAACGCCTTGTTCGACGATCCCGCCTCGGCGACGATGTCGCTGACCCGCGGCGGATCGGGGGCAGCCCGTTCCATCACCCGCACCGCCGCGGCCAAGATCCGCTCGACCTCCTCGGTGGCCTCGCGCTGACGTTCGTCGAGCGCGCGCTCGACGGCCGCCGTGAGCCGGCTACTGGTCAACGAGGTCACCGTACTTCGCACGCGCGGCGTCGCGGCGGACGTCGAGCATCTCGCTGGGCCATTCCGGGTCCTCGGCCTCGTAATCCTTCAGCAGCATCCGGGCCAGGTTCACCTTGTGTGCCTCGGTGGGCCCGTCGGCCAGCCCGAGCGCCACACCGCCGAGCAGCACATTGGTCAACGGCAATTGGTCGGTCAGCCCCAACGCGCCGTGGACTTGAATCGCGCGCAGCCCGATCGACTTGAGTACCTGCGACGCCAGGATCTTGCACGCGCCGATCTCAGTGCGGGCCGCATGTTCGCCCGCGGTGTCGCACAGCCACGCGGCATGCAGCACCGCCAACCGGAATGGCATCAGTTCGGTGTAGGAGTCGGCGATAAACGCCTGCACCAGCTGCTTGTCGGCCAGCGAACTGCCTTGGGTGAAACGGCTTTTCGCGCGTCGCGCCATCATGTCGATGGCGCGCTGGGCCATGCCGATCGAGCGCATCGCGTGATGCAGCCGGCCCCCGGCCAGGCGGGTCTGCAGGATCAAGAAGCCCTGCCCGGGTTCGCCGAGCAGCGCGTCGGATGGCACCCGAACGTTGTCGTAGCGCACCAGCGAATGACCGGGCTCATGCGGGAGCGCGCCGGTCAGATGATGGGTGGCTTCCACGACCAGGCCGGGCGTGCCGGCCGGGATCAGGAACGTCGACGCCCCGCGGTGCACCGGCACGTCCGGGTCGGTGATCGCGACGACGATGAAAAACGATGCGACGGAGGCGTTGGAGGAGAAGTATTTTCGCCCGGTGATCACCCACTCGTCACCGTCTTTGACCGCGCGGGTGGTGAATACGCGGGGGTCGGCGCCGCCCTGCGGCTCCGTCATCGAGAAGCACGAGAAGATCTCGCCGGACAGCAACCCGGCCAGGTAGCGGTCCTTTTGCTCCTGGGTGCCGAAGCGGGCCAGGATTTCGGCGTTGCCGGTGTCCGGTGCCTGGGTGCCGAATACGATCGGCGCCCACGGGCTGCGTCCCAGGATCTCGTTGATCAGCGTCAGCTTGACCGCCCCGAAGCCCTGCCCGCCGAGTTCAGGCCCGAGGTGCGGGGCCCACAATCCTTGGTCGCGGACTTGTTGTTTGAGCGGGTCGACGATGCGGCGACGCTCGTCGGTCAGCGGCAGGAACTCGCATCCCGGGAAGAGCACCTCCAGCGGCTCGACCTCTTCGCGGACGAACTCCCGGATCCAGTCCAGCTTCTTCTCGAACTCCGGCTCGGTGGAGAAGTCCCATGCCATGTCGCAACTCCTAGGTTGATTGGCGGCGACCCACTGCGCCCGGCTTCGCCGCGCTTGTGATCGCCGCTCAGGGGATCCCGCCGTCGGCCCGCACGGTCGAGCCGGTGGTGAAGCTGGACGCGTCCGAGGCCAAAAACAAAGCGGCCCCGACAATTTCGGCCGGATCACCGGCTCGCTGCAACGACAGGTGCCGGAAGGGGTTTTCGGTCGCCTGCTCCAGACCCCACGCCTTGCTGACGTCCGTCAGAAACGGGCCGGCCATCAGCGTGTTGACCCGCACCGTCGGCCCGAACGCTTTGGCCAGCGCCTCGGTCATAGCGTTGAGCCCGGCCTTGGCTGCTGCGTAGGGGATGATGTCCGGCGTCGGGCGCAGCGAGCCGGCGGTGCTGACGTTGATGATCGAACCGCTCCCGGCAGCGACCATGCGCTCACCGACCAACGCCGACAACCGGAACGGTCCTTTGAGGTTGAGGTTGACGACGGCGTCGAACAGCTTCTCGGTGACGTCGGTCAGCGTGTCGTAGAGCGGGGACATGCCGGCGTTGTTGATCAGCGTGTCGATCTTGCCGAACCGGTCGTAGGTCGCGTCGACGAGGCCGTCGAGTTGGTCCCACCGCCCGACATGTACCTGATACGGCATGGCGGTCCGTCCGGTTTCGGCCTCGATCTCCTTGGCGGTGGACACGCAGTTGTCCATGTTGCGGCTGGCGATCACCACGTCGGCGCCGCAGCGGGCCACCCCGAACGCCATTTCCCGGCCGAGTCCGCGGCTGCCGCCGGTGATCAGAACCACCCGATCGGTCAGATCGAAAAGCTGCTCGGCGTAGCTCATTTCGAACGCGCCAATTCGGCCGCCGTGGCGATCAGCTGCAGGATCATCGGACCGAACGCCTCGGTGATCTTCGGGTCGACCTTTCCGGTAAGCACACCGGCAGCGTAGGTCTTTTCCAGCACGATGCCGAGCTTCCAGTTGGCCAGCACCAGGTAGTAGTCGATGTTCTCGGTCGACAGTCCGCTGATGTTCTCGTAATGCTCGAGCAGTTCGCTGCGCGCCGGCATGCCAGCCATGTCCAGATAAAACCCGTCGGCGCGCGGGTGTTCGCCGTCGTAGCCCAGCAGGCACCACGCCAGGTCAAGCAGCGGGTCGCCGATGGTGGTCATCTCCCAGTCCACGATCGCGGCCAGCCTGGCCGGAGCCCCGTGCGCGAACATCACATTGGCGAACTGATAGTCGCCGTGCATGATGCCCGGCGTGTAGTGGCTGGGCCGGTTGCGGCGCAACCAGTCGGCGGCCTCGTCGAGGCCTGGAAGCTCGCGCACCCGATAGGCGTCCAGAAAGGCCAGCCAGCGGTCGACTTGCCGCTCGTGGAAACCGTCCGGACGGCCGAAGCCCTCCAGCCCCTGCGCATGCCAGTCCACCCGGCCCAGCCGTGCCGCACCGCCGACGAGTTCGAACGCCAACTCCCGCCGCGCCGCCAGGTCGGTGTCGAACGGCGCCGGCCAGCCGCCGTCCATCGGGCTCCACCCGTCGATCGCCTGCATGACGTAGAAGGGCATGCCGAGCAGATCGCCGGCATCGTCGGCGGCGATCAGCGCGGCATGCGGCACATCGGTGCCGGACAGGGCCCGCACCAGCCGGATCTCGCGCCGCACGCCGTCGATCCGGGCGGCGTCCGCGCGGGCGCCCGGCATCCGCAGCACCATCCGCTCGCCGCCGCGCTCGACCAGATACAGCGTGTTCTGCGAGCCACCGGACAGCGGCTTCAACGCCGGTTCCTCGCCGGCGGCCGGTACGTCATTTGCATCCAGCCAGCGACCGAGCACGCCTGCGTCCAGCATCCGCACACCTCACTCTCCGTGCAGAGAATAGCATTCTCCGCCTGCGTGCGAGAGCACTTCGCCCCGGGTGCGAGGCTGAGCGGATGCAACTGCTCCTGGTCCGGCATGCCCTGCCGCTTCGTAGCGAACCCGGCCAAGGGTCCGACCCCGACCTGTCCGACGAGGGGTTCACGCAGACCGAAAGGCTGCCCGGGGCGCTGGCCCGCTTTCCGATCACCCGGGTGGTCAGCAGTCCGCAACGACGCGCCATCCAGACCGCCGAACCGGTCGCCGCCGCACGCGACCTCGCCGTCCACGTCGACGAACGGTTCGCCGAATACGACCGCGAGCTCCCCGTCTACATCCCCATCGAGCAGATCCGCGAGGAGAAACCTCAGGAGTGGGCGCGGATGGCCGAGGGGCGGTTACCCAGCTCGGTCGACGAGGTCGCTTTCCGCGCCCGCGTGAACGCCGCCGTCGACGACGTCGTCGCAGCGGCCGATCCCGACGACACCGTGGCGGTGTTCAGCCACGGCGGGGTGATCAACGTGGTGCTACACGAAATCCTGGGCACCCGGCGGCTGTTGTCGTTTCCGATCGACTACGTGTCGGTGACCCGCCTGCTGTTCTCGCGGTCCGGGCAGGCCAGCGTCGCGGCGGTCAACTGCACCGAACACGTATGGGACCTGCTGCCCCGGAACCAGCGTTAACGCCGACCCGAGGCGTGCTTCTTCGCCGCCCGGCGCAACTGGTAGATCCGCGCGGTCCCGGCCAGCACCGTGATCAGCCCGCCGCACACCGCCGCCAGCAGAATGGCCACCCCCAGCGGCAGGCTCCAGTGCCAGCCCAGAAATTGGAACTGTGCCGACGCCGTGTTCTGGGTGATGAAGATCAGCAGCACGATCAGAATCAGGAACCCGACGGTCAGCGCCGTCCACACCGCGCCGGCCCGGGTGAACATCACCGGCGAACCCGACGGTGGTTTGGCGGCGTCGCGCGCCGGTACTTCGGTCGGAGGCGGCTGATCGGGCGATACAGGTGGATCGCTGCTCATAGTGCCATCTTTGCAGGAATCACCGCCCTGTGGCACAGCTTCTGGCGATAGTGTCGGCAAGTATGGGCACGCTGCGACGCCGCGCGGCGGTGTGGCTTGCGACGTGCCTTGTGGTGGCAGGCTGCGGCAGTTCCAACCCGCTTGGGGGAATGTCGGGCAGCATGAAGTCGATCGTCGTCGGGTCGGCCGACTTTCCCGAATCTAAGATCGTTGCCGAGATCTATGCACAGGCGTTGCAGGCCAACGGTTTCGATGTCGGGCGCCGGCTGGGGATCGGCAGCCGCGAAACGTATATCCCGGCGCTCAAAGACCATTCGATCGACTTGGTTCCCGAGTACATCGGCAACCTGCTGCTGTATTTTCAGCCCGACGCGACGGTGACCATGCTCGACGCCGTCGAATTGGAGCTCTACAAACGGCTGCCGGGCGACTTGTCGATCTTGACGCCGTCGCCCGCATCGGACACCGACACGGTCACCGTGACCGCCGCCACCGCCGCCATGTGGAATCTCAAAACCATCGCCGACCTGGCTCCGCATTCGGCCGAGGTGCGCTTCGCGGCGCCGTCGGCGTTTCAGAGCCGGCCGTCGGGACTGATGGGGCTGCGGCAGAAGTACGGCCTGGACGTCGGTCCCGGCAACTTCGTCGCGATCAGCGACGGCGGCGGCGCGGTGACGGTACGCGCGCTGCTGGACGGAACGGTCAACGCGGCCAACATCTTCAGCACCTCGCCGGCCATACCACAAAATCATCTGGTTGTGCTCGACGATCCCGAGCACAATTTCCTGGCGGGCAACATTGTGCCGCTGGTCAACTCGCAGAAGAAGTCGGACCGTCTCAAAGATGTGCTCGATGCGGTGTCGGCCAAACTCAGCACCGCCGGGCTGGCGCAACTCAACATGGCGGTCGCCGGCAACTCCGGTGTCGACCCCGACGAGGCCGCGAGAAAGTGGGTGCGAGACAACGGCTTCGACCACCCGGTCCGGGAATGATCGGCTTCGAGGAGGTCAGCAAGGTCTACCCCGACGGCACCGTCGCCGTCGACCGTCTGTCCCTGGACGTGCCGAAGGGGGCGCTGACTGTCTTCGTCGGCCCGTCGGGTTGTGGCAAGACCACCTCCATGCGGATGATCAACCGGATGATCGAGCCCACGTCGGGCACCGTCACCGTCGACGGCGCCGACGTGGCGGGCATCGATCCGGTGAAACTACGCCTGGGGATCGGCTACGTCATCCAGGGCGCGGGCCTGATGCCGCATCAACGGGTGATCGACAACGTCGCGACCGTGCCCGTGCTCAAGGGCCAGTCGCGCCGGTCCGCGCGCCAAGCCGCCTACCAAGTGCTGGAGCGGGTCGGGCTGGACCCCAAGCTGGCTAGCCGCTATCCCGCGCAGCTCTCGGGCGGCGAACAGCAACGCGTCGGCGTCGCCCGAGCATTGGCGGCCGACCCGCCGATTCTGCTGATGGACGAGCCGTTTTCCGCCGTCGACCCGATTGTCCGCCGCGAGCTGCAACGCGAAATCGTGCGCCTGCAAGGCGAATTACGCAAAACCATCGTGTTCGTCACGCACGACATCGACGAGGCGGTCCGGCTGGCAGATTTCATCGCGGTGTTCGGTCCGGGCGGTTCGCTGCAGCAGTACGACGAACCCGCGCGGCTGTTGTCGCGTCCGGCCAACGATTTCGTATCGAGCTTCATCGGTCTCGGCCGCGGCTACCGGTGGCTGCAGTGCCTGGATGCTGACGGCCTGCCGTTGCACGACATTCCACGGATCGCGGAATCCGAGGTCGGCACCGCGCAATTGCGTGACGACTGGACGCTGGTGGTTCACCAGGACGGCAGGCCGCTGGGATGGATCGACGCGGCAGGCCTGCGGCTGTACCGCGACGGCGCGTCGTTGTCGGACAGCGTGACCGCCGTCGGTTCGCAGTTGCGCCCGGACGGAAACCTCAGCCAGGCATTGGACGCCGCGCTGGCTTCGCCGTCCATGCTGGGCGTGGCAGTGGACAAGGCGGGCAAGGTCATCGGCGGAGTGCTGGCCACCGATGTGTTGGCCGCACTGGAGTCGCGGCGGCGGGACTAACCGTGCATTACCTGCTCACCCACCTGCCGGCGGCTCGGACGCTGACGGTGATTCACCTGCGGCTGTCGCTGGTGCCGGTGCTGCTCGGGCTGGCGATCGCACTGCCGCTGGGTGTGGCGGTGCAACGCCGGACCACGCTGCGGCGGCTGACCACCGTGACCGCGAGCATCGTGTTCACCATCCCGTCGCTGGCGCTGTTCGTGCTCTTACCGCTGCTGATCCCGACGCGCATCCTCGACGAGGCGAACGTCATTGTGGCGCTGACGCTTTACACGACGGCGCTGCTGGTGCGAGCGGTCCTCGAGGCGCTGGACGCAGTCCCGCAGCAGGTGCGGGACGCCGCCACCGCGGTCGGCTACCGGCCGAGCAGCAGAATGCTGAAAGTCGAACTGCCGCTGGCTATTCCGGTCCTGGTCGCCGGACTGCGGGTCGTCGTGGTGACGAATATCTCGATGGTCTCGGTCGGCGCGGTGATCGGCATCGGCGGCCTGGGCACCTGGTTCACCGAGGGCTATCAGGCCGACAAGAGCGACCAAGTGGTCGCCGGCATCATCGCGATCTTCGGGCTGGCGGTCGTCATCGACATGCTGATCGCGCTGGCCGGCCGGCTTGCCACACCGTGGCAGCGCACCTCGCGGATGAGCCGGCCCATCCGCCCCCTGCGGGCTCCGATCGTGGGCGGCTCGCGATGAACTTTCTCGCCCAGGCACTGTCCTACCTCTTCACCGCCGCCAACTGGACCGGGCCGGACGGGCTGGCGGTCCGGACACTGGAGCACCTGGAATACACCGCGCTGGCGGTCACGGCGTCGGCGCTGATCGCCATCCCGATCGGGTTGGCCATCGGGCACTCCGGTCGCGGCGCGCTGGTAGTGGTCACCGCGATCAACGCGCTGCGTGCGCTGCCCACCCTTGGCGTGCTGTTGTTCGCCGTGCTGGTCTGGGGTTTGGGGCTGGGACCGCCGATCGTCGCGCTGATGCTGCTGGGCATCCCGCCGCTGCTGGCCGGCACCTACGCCGGGGTGTCCAACGTCGATCCGAAGGTCGTCGACGCCGCCCGCTCGATGGGCATGACCGAGCTGCGGGTGCTGCTGCGCGTCGAGGTGCCGAACGCGCTGCCGCTGATCGTCGGCGGGCTGCGCACCGCCACCCTGCAGGTGGTGGCCACCGCGACGGTGGCGGCCTACGCCAGCCTGGGCGGGCTGGGCCGCTACCTGATCGACGGCATCAAGGTGCGCCAGTTCCACATCGCGCTGGTGGGCGCGCTGCTGGTAGCCGCTTTGGCGTTGATCCTCGATGCCGCACTGGCGTTCGCGGTGTGGGTGTCGGTGCCGGGCACCGGCCGGCCGCGACGGCTCGTGCCGACCAGACAGCCGGACTGTTCGACACCCGACCCGGTCGCCTACGGTATAGCGCGTGAGCCCAGCCCCTCGTGATGCGACGTCGAGCACCTGGCCGGCGATGCTGACCTGGCGCGCGCCCGACTGCTACCGCATGGAATCGGTACGGGTGCAGTTGTCCGGCAATCGAATCAAGGCCAACGGCCGTATTGTCGCCGCGGCCACCGACACCCAACCGGCGTTCGGCGCCTACTACGACCTGCAGACCGATGAGACCGGCGCCACCAAGCGATTCGGGTTGACGGTGACACTGGCCGAGCGGGAGCGCCAGCTCTCCATCGCGCGCGACGAGGAGAACATGTGGCTGGTCACGGACCACGCGGGGGAGTCGCGGGCGGCCTTCGACGGCGCTCTCGACGTCGACGTGGTGTTCAGCCCGTTCTTCAATACCTTGCCGATCCGACGTCACGGCCTGCACGAGCGGCCCGACTCGATCATCGTTCCCGTGATCTATCTGGGGCTGCCCGACATGTCCATCACGTCAGCAGTCGTCACCTACAGCAACGCCAGTTCGGCCAGCATCGGGGAGGTCAAGGTGAAATCGCCGGTCTCCGACACCACTTTGTTGGTCGACACCGACGGCTTCATCGTGGACTATCCAGGCTTGGCAGAGCGGATCTGATCACCCCACCGGCTCGTCCGGCGGCGGCAAGTTCGTCGCGCCAATTCTCGGCGCCGACGAAGACGGTGACGATCTCTGGCCGCGAGAAGCTGTCGTAGCGGGTGCGTGCGGCGTGCCCGGCTTCGACGAGCTCGGCCACAGAGTTGTTGTGCGCCAATGAATCCCGCGCATTGCTGAGTATTTCGATGAAGCGGTCCACCATCGGTAGAACCTGGCCGGCGTTGGCTTCACACATAGCGCGGACCAGATCCGGCGCGGTGACCGCCACCCTGGTGCCGTCGCGGAACGACCCGGCGGCCAGCGCGAAGGCCAGCGGGACCTCGGCGGCGGTGACGGCCAGCGACTCGGCGAGCAGATGCGGCAGGTGCGAGATCGCGGCCGCGGCTGCGTCGTGCTCGTCGGAGCGGGCCGGCACCACAACCGAGCCGCAGTCCAGTGCCAACGTCATCACCAACGTCCACACCGCAGGGTCGACGTGGTCGTCGACGCTGACCACCCAGGGCGCCCCGCTGAACAACCGGACATGTCCGGCCGCCCAACCCGAGTGCGCGGTTCCGGTCATCGGGTGGCCACCGACAAAGCGAGCTCGCAGACCGGCGGCGGTGACCTCGTCGAGCACCGCGCTTTTCACGCTGGTGACATCGGTGAGCGGACAGTCCGGTGCCAAGTCGGCGATGTGGGCGAGCAGCGACGGCAAAGCCGGCATCGGTACGGCCAGCACGATCAACGCGCCCGCCTCGGCGGCGCGGGTCAGGGCCTCGCTGAGATCGGTGGTGGCGTCGAACCCGTCGAAGCGGGCCGCCTGGACGCCCTCGACGGAGCGGTTGTAGCCGAAAACCTCGTAGTCTGCCGAGGCCGCGGCCCGCATGATCGATCCGCCGATCAGCCCCAGCCCAAGTACGCACACCGGTGTCTTTGCCACACCTCAAGGTTGGCACATTTCGCGGCAAGTTCGCTGGTCAAGCTGCACCGTCAGGGACTAGCGTTGCGCGCATGGGACCACAGCGGGCCTCTGCGCAGGCGGATACGCCGGACGGCTTCGGCGTTGCCGTCGTGCGCGAAGACGGCAAGTGGCGCTGCGCTCCGATGCGCCGCAAGGCGCTGACCAGTCTGGCCGAAGCCGAGACCGAGCTGCGCGAGTTGCGCAGCGCCGGGGCCGTTTTCGGGCTGCTGGACGTCGACGACGAGTTCTTCGTCATCCTGCGCCCGGGGCCGTCGGGGACCCGGATGCTTCTCTCGGACGCCACGGCGGCCCTCGACTACGACATCGCGGCCGAGGTGCTGGAGAACCTCGACGCGGACATCGATCCGGAGGACCTGGAGGACGCCGAGCCGTTCGAGGAGGGCGACCTGGGGCTGCTCTCGGACATCGGGCTGCCCGAGGCGGTGCTGGGCGTGATCCTCGACGAGACCGACTTGTACGCCGACGAGCAGCTGGGTCGCATCGCGCGGGAGATGGGCTTCGCCGAGGAGCTATCGGCGGTGCTCGATCGCCTCGGTCGGTGATCGAGGACGCGGACCTGATCCGTGCCGCGCTGGCGGTCGCCGCCACCGCGGGGCCGCGCGACGTCCCGGTGGGTGCGGTGATCATCGGACCCACCGGCACAGAATTGGCCCGCGCGGTGAACGCCCGGGAGGCCCTCGGCGACCCGACGGCGCACGCGGAAATCCTGGCGATGCGGGCCGCTGCCGGCGTGCTCGGCGACGGGTGGCGGCTCGAAGGTACGACGCTGGCCGTCACCGTCGAGCCGTGCACGATGTGCGCGGGCGCGCTGGTCATGGCGCGGGTGGCGCGGCTGGTGTTCGGGGCGTGGGAGCCCAAGACCGGCGCGGTCGGCTCTCTTTGGGACGTGGTGCGTGACCGGCGTCTCAACCACCGGCCCGAGGTACGCGGCGGCGTACTGGCCGACGAGTGCGCGGCGCTGCTGGAGGACTTCTTCGCCCGCCAGCGATTGGGGTGAGCGGGCCCGCGTTCGGTAAGCTGTCCGGCGGTGGCGTGTCCGAGCGGCCTAAGGAGCACGCCTCGAAAGCGTGTGACGGGTAACCCCCGTCCGAGGGTTCAAATCCCTCCGCCACCGCCAAATTTTTCTCGCCATGGCCTGCATGGCGGCAACAGCCGGCGTTGAACTCAGTGACCACACTGGCCCGAGGGCAGGGCACGCAGATGCGCGGCCAGCCAGTCGGCGATCGCGGTGAGAACTTGCGTGCCCTCCTCAAACGATCCCGATACGGGTTGCGCGGCCAACGCCACCGCGGTTGTGCCGGTCGGTGTGTTGAGTAATCCCATTTGCCGTACCAGGTGATTACCGGACGGCGACGGCCCCCAGCCACCTTTGAATCGAGCACCTGGTATGACGCCGATGCCCCAACACTGGTCAGCCGTGATGTCGTTCATCAGTGCGAAGATCGGTGCGTTTCGGTTGTCGCACACGGCAGTTGAGATGAACCGAGCCTGTTCAGCGAGCGGCCACTGTGTTTGGCCGAATGCCGTGAATTCGGGACGTACCCTGTGCGACTGGACTACCGTCGGGTCGCCGCACTCTCTCAGTACCGCTTCGACCTTGCGCGCTGCGGTGCCTGGATCTCCCAGGCTCTGCCAAAGCGATTCGGCTGCCGCATTGTCAGACTGCGTGATAGCAGTGTTCATTGCATCGGTTACTTTCGGCGGGTCCTCTTCCCGTAGCGCAGCAATCGCGAGAGGAACCTTCATCGTCGACCAGGCCGGTCCACTTTGCCAGTGTCCCAACGTCATTGGTCCTTGCGCCGATCCCACGGCACTAAGTGCTACACCGGCCACCGCGTGCAGTTTCGTTTCCAAATCCGCGAAATCCGCAGCCAGCGTTGCCGAACTTTGTGACATCAAGCGTTGACCTAGCTTGCCGCCTGCGTCCCGCCGAGATACGTGACTATCCCCTGCGTAACTGCGGCGGCATATCGTGCCCGCCCCTCTGGGCTTTCCATCTCAGCGGCATCCGCCGGATTCTTCGTGTTGCCGAGTTCGACTAGCACCGCTGGGTATTGGGCAAGGTTCAACCCGGCGAGATCTGCTCGGCCATACAGACCGTCCGACCCGATGTAGGTGGACCTCGTCAGGCCTGACGCGGCGAGCGTGTCGCGCATCGTGCTCGCCAACCGCATCGCTGGACCAGCCTGCGCGTCGTTCAGCGGTGGACTCGAGTAGTTCACGTGGAAGCCGTGGCCCGACGGCGGCCCACCGTCGGCGTGGATACTGACGATCGCGTCCGGGTGCATAGCGTTTGCCGCCGCGGCGCGTTGATCGATGCACGGCGCGAGTCCACTGTCGTTGTCGCGTGACAGCGCTGTTCGTACGCCCATCTGGGTCAGCGCGCCATTGATGCGTTGGACGACGTCCCAGTTGAAGCTGTGCTCCGCGTAGCCATTGCTCGTGGCAGCGCCCGTCGTTTCGCAATTCTTGGTACCTCCGCGGCCGTTCGGGACTTGTCGGTTAATCGAAGCGTCGTTCGCACCGTTGTGGCCCGGGTCGAGAAAGACCGTCATTCCAGAGATGGTCGGGGCTGCCGCCGCGACCGGAGCCTCGACGGTCGAAACCTGGCAACAAATTGCCAGGACAAGTGCGGCAACTGCCACGGCGCGCGGCATCGCGAAAGGGTAGCAGCCATTGCCGCGGCGAGTAGGGTCAAAGCATCGGGGTCAAAGGGGGGCCAGCGGCCGCTCACCGCTTGGAGGAACTGTGGACATCGTGCTCGGGGTGTCGATGGCGCCCACCACCGTCCGCATGGTGCTGGTGGAAGGCGAAAACGCGGACGGCGCCACCGTCGAAGAGGAAAACTTCGCTGTCCCGGTGGACGAACACGCCGACACCGCGCCAACCACCAGCGCCGCCGACCAGGTGATCGCGGCCATCCTCGGCACCCGCGAAAGCGCGGCCGAGGGCGGCTACCGGCTGGCCTCGACCGGCGTCACCTGGACCGACCCCGTCGAAGCGAGCGCGCTGCGCGACATGCTGGCCGCCCGCAAGGTCGAAAACGTCATGCTGGTGTCGGCGTTCCTGGCCGCGGCCGCGCTGGCCCAGACCGTCGGCTCTGCGCTCGGCTACGCGCACACCGGGTTGCTGTTCATCGAACCGGACAGCGCGACGTTGGCCGTCGTCGACTCCGCCGACGGATCCGTCGCCGACGTGCGCCGCGAGGTCTTGCCCGACGACGACACCGAGGCCGTAGGCAGGATCACCGCGCTGACCTCGGCTGCTGACGGACTGCCGTCGCGGCCGGAAGGTCTGTTCGTGGTGGGCTCGGGCGTCGACGTCGGGATGATCAAGTCGGAACTGGAGGCCGCGACCACGCTCGCGGTGAGCGCAGCCGAGGAACCGGAGACCGCGCTGGCCCGCGGCGCGGCGCTGGCCTCGGCGCACGCACCGCTCTTCGAGTCCTCGACCGCGGCGGTGGCCTACGCGCAAGATCCCGGCACCGGTCACGTCGACCCGGAAAGGGCGCTGGCCGCCGGTCTGGCGCCCGGCCCCCCGCCCGCCGACGACGGCCAGCCCCTCGCGTATAGCGCCGACCCCGTCGACGGCGCCGACGAACTCGACTTCCAAAGCGACGCCGACCACGCGGAGCGCAAGCCGTTCCTGGTGGCGCTGGGAGTGCTGACTATCTTCGTCGTCGGTGTCGCCGCACTGGCGATTGCGCTTGCGCTCGATATCCGGCCGCATGTCAACCAGCGGCCCAATCTGGGCCAAAGTGTCGTCGTCCCAACCAAACAGGCGCCGCCACCTCAGCCGGCCCCGCCACCCAAAGCACCAGCCCCTGCGCCGGCGCCCGTGGCGCCCGCACCGGCCCCGGCGGCTCCGGCGCCCGCGCCCGCAGCCCCGCCACCCCCGCCGGCGCTTCCGCCGCCGCCGGCATTGCCGGCCCCTCAACTCCCCGCGCCTCAGCTGCCGGGGCCGGGCATTCCGGGACCGAACCTTCCGGGTCCAAAGATTCCTGGCCCTGGGCTTCCCGGCATTCCTCATGGCGGCGGGCCGCACGTACCGGGATTACCGGGTATCCCCGGAATACCGGGTCTGTAGACCCTTGGGCCAGTTGCTATTTGATTGATCCAGGCGATGTGTTTGCCAGCCGCGGTTTAATTGTTTGATGGAGCTGATAACGCCCACCGACTCGATATTCCTGATCGGCGAAAGCCGCGAGCATCCGATGCATGTCGGGGGTCTGCAATTGTTCGAGCCGCCCGAGGGTGCCGGACCGGAGTTTCCCCGGGAGACCTACGAATCGCTGGTGGCGCAGCGAGATTTCCAGCCCACATTTCGCAAGCGTCCCGCCAGGCTGCTGGGCGGCATCGCCAACCTCGGCTGGGCCTACGACGACGAGGACGACATCGACATCGACTACCACCTGCGGCGCTCCGCGCTGCCCCCGCCAGGACGGGTCCGCGACCTGCTCGAGATGAGCTCCCTGCTGCACGGCAGCCTGCTGGACCGCCACCGCCCACTGTGGGAAGGGCATTTTGTCGAGGGCCTCAACGACGGGCGCTTCGCTCTCTACACCAAGTTCCACCACGCCCTCATCGACGGCGTCTCAGCGGTGAAGTTGATGCAGCGCGCGCTGTCCACCGACCCCGACGACACCGAGGTCCGGGCAATCTGGAATCTGCCCCGCAGGCATCGGCCCGGCGGCGGTTCCCGCCTGCAAATGCTGACACGGGCTACCAAAGGCATTGCCGCCCTTGGCCCTTCGACTTTGTCGCTGGCCCGAGCCGCGCTGCTCGAACAGCAACTGACGCTGCCGTTCGCCGCGCCGCGCACCATGCTCAACGTCCGCATCGGCGGCGCACGCCGGGTGGCAGCGCAGTCGTATTCGCTGGAGCGCATCAAGAGCGTCAAGCGGGCTGCCGGCGTGACCGTCAATGACGCGGTGCTGGCGATGTGCGCCGGCGCGCTGCGCTACTACCTGACCGACCAGCACGCGCTGCCGGACACGCCGTTGGTCGCAATGGTTCCGGTGAGCCTGCGCAAAGAGGACGAGGCCGACAGCGGCGGCAACATGGTCGGCACCATCTTGTGTAATCTGGCCACCGACGTCGACGATCCGGCGGCCCGGCTGCGGACGATCAGCGAGTCGATGCGCCGCAACAAGAGGGTGTTCTCCGAACTGCCCCGACTGCAGGCGCTGGCGTTGTCGGCATTCATGATGGCGCCGTTGGCACTCTCGGTGGTTCCTGGCTTCGTCTCGACGGCCCCGCCGCCGTTCAACATCGTGATCTCCAACGTGCCCGGACCGACGCAGCCGATGTACTGGCGGGGCGCTCGGCTCGACGGTAACTATCCGCTGTCGATCCCGCTCGACGGGCAGGCATTGAACATCACCCTGGTCAACAACGTCGGCAACCTCGACTTCGGTCTGGTCGGATGCCGGCGCAGCGTTCCGCATCTGCAGCGGCTGCTCGGGCATCTGGAGACCTCGCTCAAAGATTTGGAACGCGCGGTCGGGGTGTAATCCGTATGCCCAAGCTGAGTGCGGGGCTGCTGCTGTATCGGGTGCGCGAGGGGGTCGTCGAGGTGTTGATCGCGCATCCGGGCGGACCGTTCTGGGCCCGCAAGGACGACGGCGCGTGGTCGATCCCGAAAGGGGAGTACAGCGACGGCGAAGTTCCGTGGGTTGTCGCGCAGCGCGAATTCGAAGAAGAACTCGGTCTGCCCGTGCCGGCCGGGCCGCGCATCGACTTCGATCCGCTCAAACAGCCCAGCGGCAAGGTCATCACCGCGTTCGCGGTGGAAGGCGATCTCGACATCACCGACGCGCACAGCAACACCTTCGAACTGGAATGGCCCAAAGGCTCCGGAACCATCAAGGAATTCCCTGAGATTGATCGGGTCGGCTGGTTCCCGGTGGCGCAGGCCAGGGTCAAGCTGCTCAAAGGCCAACGCCCGTTCCTGGACCAGCTGATGTCGGCCCTAGCCGACTGAACTAGCGGTATGTTCACCCTCATGCAAACATTGCGAACACCCGACGATCGGTTCGCGGAGCTTCCCGAATTCCCTTATGCCCCTAGGTACTGCGATATCTCCGACGACGAGGGTGGCACGCTGCGGATGGCCTGGGTGCAAGACGGCCCTGACGACGCCGACCCGGTACTCATGCTGCACGGCGAGCCCTCGTGGTCCTTCCTGTACCGCAAGATGATCCCGGTACTGGCCGGCGCGGGGCATCGGGTCGTCTGCCCGGACCTGGTCGGTTTCGGCCGCTCCGACAAGCCGACCCGACGCGAAGACCACACCTACGCACGTCACGTCGAGTGGGTGCGCAGCCTGGTTTTCGACGAGCTGGATCTGCAGCGGGTGACGCTGGTCGGCCAGGACTGGGGCGGGCTGATCGGGCTGCGGCTGGCCGCCGAACATCCGGACCGGTTCAGCCGGATCGTCGTCGCCAACACCGGCCTGCCGACCGGCGACACTCCGATGCCCGACATCTGGTGGCAGTTCCGCAATGCAATCCAGGGCCTGCCGACGCTGGACATCGGACGATTCGTGGCGGCGGGGTGTCGCCGCCCGATGAGCGACGCGGTGCGGGCGGCGTACGACGCGCCGTTCCCCGACGATTCGTATTGTGCAGGACCGCGGGCCATGCCGGGCCTGGTCCCGACGTCGCCAGATGACCCCGCCGCACCGGCCAACCGGGCGGCGTGGGCCAAGCTGTGCGAAAGCCCGACCCCGATGCTGGTGGCCTTCAGCGACGGCGACCCGATCACCGGCGCGATGGCCCCGATCTTCCAGCGCCAGATGCGCGGCGCCCAGGGCATCGACCATCCGGTGGTGAACGACGCCGGGCACTTCCTCCAGGAGGACGCCGGCGAAGAGCTGGCCGGCTACATCGTCGAGTTCCTGCGCTGCTAACCCGCGCCGAATGGCCAGTTATCACACACTTTTCGCGCTTTTGCGTGTCATAAGTGGCCGCTCGACGATCTAGATTAATTGCGCTCCCAGGGCGGGTTTTCGCCCATCTTCTTGTAGTACTTGGCCAGATGGCTCTTGACCCGATCGATGTCGCTCTTGGGCAGGTCGATACCGCCGCGTGCGCCGTCCATGATCGCGCCGGCGATCATCACCCCGCGCGGCACCGCCTTGAGCTTGCCGTCGATCACGTCGGCGATCAGCAGCTTGTACGCGGTGAAGTTGTCCTTGTTGGCGCTGTCGTACCAAACATGGGCGTCGCGGTATTTCTTGTTCGGTTTGTCCTGCGCGTCGGCCCACTTACGGACGCGCTTCTCGGCGGCGTCGCCGTCCCATTTGCGGTCACGGTCGGCCAACGGCAGGTCATGAAACGCTGTCACAGACATATGCGTCGCGTGCCCGATCGCGGTGCAGGATAAACACGTGGTTGCCGAAGCGGTAGCGGCGCGGGGGGACTCGGCCTGATCGGCGGCGGCTACGGCAACGAGGATTGGCCGGCCCGCCAGTTCGACCTTGCCGCGGGGTTCCGCGTCGGCTGCGGATTCATCACCTGGTCGTTGGCGCAACCGCTTGCGGCTTGGTCAACGCCGCCGTATCGGCCGCGGACGTGGTTACCGGCATGGCCCAGCAGGCCACGATGGCGCTGACACGGGGTTCAGAATCGACCTAGGCCCGGCACGATGTCGCCCAGCCTGAACGTCAGCGGACGCTCGAGTTGGGCATAGGTGCACGAACGCGGGTCGCGGTCGGGACGCCAACGCTTGAATTGTGCTGTGTGGCGGAATCTTTCGCCTTCCATGTAGTCGTAGCGCACCTCGACCACGCGTTCGGGTCTCAGCGGTACGAACGAGAGGTCCTTACCCGCGTTCCAGCGGGAAAACTCGTTCTTGCGTGGCGTGCGTTGGCCCGCTTCGTGGGCGGCCCAGTTCCACGGGTGGCCGTCGAATGTGGTGACGAGCGGCTGCAACTCGGTGAACAAGCGCCGTCGTTCGGCCATCGTGAAGGCGCCGATGACGCCGACGGACGCAAGGGTGCCGTCGTCCTTGTAGAGGCCGAGCAGCAGCGAGCCGATCGCGTCGCCGCCGGACTTGTGTACGCGATAGCCGGCGACCACGCAGTCGGCGGTCCGCTCGTGTTTGATCTTGAACATCACCCGTTTGTCCGGCTGGTAGGTGATGCTCAGCGGTTTGGCGATGAGCCCGTCGAGGCCTGCACCTTCGAATTCGTCGAACCAGCGCCGGGCGGTTTCCAGGTCGGTGGTCGCGGGTGTCAGGTGGATCGACGGGCCGGAGTCGGCCAACGCGTCGACGAGTGCGGCGCGACGCTCGTGGAATGGCCGGCCGGTGTAGTCGTCGTCGCCGAGAGCGAGCACGTCGAAGGCGATGAACGACGCCGGTGTCTTCTCGGCGAGCATGCGCACCCGCGAATCGGCGGGATGGATGCGCTGTTGCAGCGCCTCGAAATCCAATCCATGGTCGGTGGCGACGATGATCTCCCCGTCGATCACACACCGCTCGGGCAGCTCGGCTTTGATTGCCGCGACGAGCTCGGGGAAGTAGCGGGTCATCGGCCGTTCGTTGCGGCTGCCGAGCTCGACGTCGTCGCCGTCGCGGAAGCATATCGACCTGAACCCGTCCCACTTGGGCTCGTAGGACGCGTCGGGCGGGATCGACGCGACCGGTTTGGCCAGCATCGGCGAAACCGGCGGCATGACAGGCAGGTCCATGGACTCATTGTGCTGGAATCAGGTATGGCAACGCCCGCAGAAGAACTTGACGTCGACGGGGTGACGGTCCGGTTGACCAACCCGGACAAGGTGTACTACCCGAAGCTGGGCTCAGCCGGCACCAAACGCAAACTCGTCGAGTATTACCTGGCGGTGGGGCGTGGGCCGATGCTGTCCGCACTGCGCGACCGCCCCACTCATCTGCAGCGGTTTCCCGACGGCATCGACGGCGAGGAGATCTACCAGAAGCGCATCCCGCAGCACCACCCCGACTACCTGCAGACCTGCCGCGTCACGTTTCCGTCCGGACGGACCGCCGACGCGCTCAAGGTGACGCATCCGTCGTCGATCGTGTGGGCCGCTCAGATGGGCACGATCACACTGCACCCCTGGCAGGTGCGCTGCCCGGACACCGAGCACCCCGATGAGTTGCGTATCGACCTGGATCCGCAACCGGGCACCGGTTTTCAGGAGGCCAGCGCCGTCGCGGTCGACGTACTCAAGCCGCTGCTCGACGAACTGGGTCTGGTGGGCTACCCGAAAACCTCGGGCGGACGTGGCGTGCATGTGTTCCTGCGGATCGCGACGGACTGGGACTTCATCGCCGTGCGCCGGGCCGGGATCGCGCTGGCGCGCGAGGTGGAGCGGCGCGCACCCGATGCGGTGACGACGTCGTGGTGGAAAGAGGAACGCGGCCAACGGGTGTTCATCGACTTCAACCAGAACGCGCGCGACCGCACCTTCGCCTCGGCGTACTCGGCGCGCAAGACGCCGATCGCGACGGTGTCCACGCCGCTGACGTGGGATGAGCTCGCCGGCGCGGATCCCGACGACTACACGATCGCGACGGTGCCGGATTTCGTTGCGGGACGCGATGATCCGTGGGCGGACATCGATTCGGCGAAGCAGTCGATCGCGCCGCTGCTGGACATGGTCGCTGCCGACGAGGAGCGCGGGCTCGGCGACCTGCCCTACCCGCCGAACTATCCGAAGATGCCGGGCGAGCCGAAAAGGGTTCAGCCGAGTAAGGACACGGATCGAAAGTCTTAGCTTGTCGGAGGCTCGACGCATACTTCCGGGAGGCGTCATCAAATGATGACGGCCGTGGAGGGAGTAGTGGTATGGCCACGGACAAGCCGTGGTGGGCAGGCGACTCCAAGCTGACCGAGATCCGCCGCCGTACCCTTGCCGGAGTTCGAGCGGGAGCTTGACCGACGGGACCCATTGCCGCCGACTGCGCCTGATGCCGTGGTCGCGACATTCTCAGCGGTGCCGGCGTGCGTGAGCTAGCCGATGCCCGCGACGATCTGCAACGTGCGCGCGCCCGCTACGAGCAAGCAGTCCTGGCCGGCCGCGCCGCCGGACTGTCCTGGAGCGAGATCGGCAAGGTCCTCGGGGTGCCCAAGCAACTGCTGCACGGCCGGTTCCGCTGGTTACGGCTCGTCTAACACCCGCAGCGGATGCAGGCCGTCGACCGCGCCGATGAACGGCGGGTGGATGCTGTAGCCGAGCATGCGGCGAATGTCGTCGGAGACCGTTCGGGCGATCTCGCGCGGGACCGAGAGCAGGTAGGCCTCCATCGGCCGCAGCCACGGCTGGCAGTACTGGGCGGTGATCGCAAGGCGGTCGCGGCTGCTGGTGTTGGCGCCGCCGCCGTGCCACAGGGTGCCGACGAAGAACACGCACGAGCCGGCCGGCATCACGACCGGCAGCAGCGGGTCGTCGGGGCCGGGCCGGCGCTTGCCCCAGCGGTGGCTGCCGGGGACCAGCACGGTGGCGCCGTTGTCGGCGGTGAAGTCGTCGATGGCCCAGATCGTCGCGGCAGCCAACGGTGCCCGTGGCCGCGGAACGGGATAGAAGCCGTCGTCGTGGTGGAGCAGCTGGGCGGACTCACCATGCTGAATATTGATGGCCTGCAACGCCGAAAGCAGGTAGTTGGGCATCAGTAACCGGTCGAGAACCGCCAACACCCGTGGATGGTCGACAAGCCGGTCGCAGACCCGCGTCCTGCTGAGCAGGCTGTAGATGCGCTGGGTGCGCCGGCCCTCGAACGAGTTGCGCCCGGCATGCCCCAGCCAGGGGCGGACAACCTCGCGGATCGTTTCGCATTCCTCGGCGCTGAGCAGGTTTTCCCACACGACGTAGCCGTCGCGGTCCAGGGTCGCCCAGTCGGCGTCGACGACGGCGGGGTCGACCGAGCTCCCGCCGGTGGGTGTCCACTTGTACCGCTGAGCCAGATCGCCCCGAAGGTCCTCTAGCGTGGTGGCGGACTGGTCGTCGTTGGTCATAGTCGCTCCGCAGCAAATACCGCGGCCTGATCGATCAGGTCCGACCCCACGTAGGATACGTGCGCGATCGGGTTGTTGCCCTCGGAGCAGATGGAATCGTCGGGAACGCAGAAGTCCATCGTCTTCGGCTGATAGGCAGGGCTGATCACCGGCAGCGGACCGCCCCACGAGTTGCTCGCGTATGTGCTGGCCGGGCGGCCGAAAAGGACAACCGCAGCCACATGGTCGGCCTCCGGCGGCGGCAGCTTCCCGGTGGCCGAACTGGCGACTCCGGCGCCCTGCGAATATCCGCCGAGCACCGTCTTCGTGTTCGGGCAGGCGGCCACCGTCTCGCGAACGTGAGCGCTTGCATCGTCGGCACCCTCTGCGGCGCTCTCGGCGTAGTTCGGGGTCGCCGGATAGTTGACCGGATACACCGCGACTGACCGCTCGGGAAGGTGCGAACTCAGCGAGTCGACGAACGCCTGCCCGACCCCGCCGGGCCCGGGTGGTTCGCCAGTGCCGCGGGCGAACACGACCTCGACGTCGGGGCACGGCGGGTCGGCAGAAGCGGAGGGAATGGCGATGCCGGCGGCCCATCCCGTCAGCGCCACCACGGACCCGAGGATGCGCGTGACTCTCATTGCTAAATGCTCACATATCGCCGGTGGTCGCCACGGCGGATGGGGGTGCGAGATGCTTGGCATGCCGACCGGGATAACCAATCGTAAGAACGACTAACCATGGCCGTGACAAGAGCGTTATAGTAGCCGCATGCGTCTTTCTCGCCTGAGCCCTGGTGTCCGCGCCGGTGTCGCAGCCCTCGCCCTGGGCGCCGCGGCAACAGCGTTCGCCGGCACCGCCCGCGCCGACTCCACCGAGGACTACCCGATCCCGCGGCGGATGATCAACACCACCTGCACCGCCGAGCAAATCCTTGCGGCGGCAAGGGATTACGCTCCCGTGTACTACGAGCGGTACATGAACGACTACCACAACCACGAGAATTTCCACCAGGCCGTGCAAGACAAGGCGCACTGGTTTTTCTCGCTCTCACCCGCGGAGCGCAGGGAATACTCGGAGCACCTCTACGAACCCGGTGTTCGCGACCCGATGACGATCAACTGGGTCAACAACTTCAAGATCTTCTTCAACAACAAGGGCGTCGTCGCCAAGGAAACCGACCACTGCGCGGAGTACCCGCCCGGTGACATGTCGGTGTGGGACTGGTAAGCCAGCCCTACTCTGCTTGGGCGATGAGCCCCAGACACGTCGCGGTGAGCAGCCGGGTCAGCGAAGACGCGAAGTCTATGTTCCAGTCGGGCGGGACGTCTGCTTCCTCGGTGTAGGCCTCCCTGAGCCCCTCTGGAGGATGGGCGATCTGCCACAGCGGGGCCGCCAGTGAGTAAGCGGCAAGCAGGACGTCAAGGGCACCTGAGCGCCCCAACGTCGGCAGTGCCTGCTCTATGGCATCCGCGAGCGACGTTATCGCGGCGGTACTGACTCGCCTGACCTCGATCACCCGGTCGAGATCCACTTCATGCTCGAGATGAAGGTGCAGGTTGGCAAGCAGATCGCAAAACAGCGGGTCGGACGCCAGCCCATTGGCCAAGGTCTCGGCGACTCGTGAAGGCGACATCGGACCCGGCTGGCGCAGCCCGTCACACACGGTGTCCGACCACCGAACCCAGCCTTCGGCGGCGAGGTGCAGCAGCACTTCCTTGTGCGACGTGAAGTAGCGGCGCACCGCTGAATAGTGGATCCCGGCGCGGCTGGCGATTTCGGTCAACGTCACCGACGCGACCCCGACCTCCAGTGCCAGCGAGCGAGCCGCCTCCACAAGCGCCGCCGCGCGCTGGCGTTTCTTCTCTTCGGTCCGGGCGCGCTGAAAAGTAAGTTGCGCCACGGCCAGAGGGTAACGCACACCGTGTGATTTGCGGGCGAAGTGCGCAAATGGCAGCTTCGACCCGACGGCACGCTTAAGCGCGCCGTTCAGTCAGCGCGCATCGGTGGTCAGCAACTCGCGAACCACGGGTCGCGGGGGGTACGGCCGCAGGAGGGCACTGGCCGGCCGGGGACGCACCTTCTGCGGCCACCAGAACCAACGTCCCAGCAGCGCGGCGATCGCCGGCGTCATGAACGACCGGACGATCAACGTGTCGAACAGCAGACCCAACCCGATCGTCGTCCCGACCTGCCCGATAACACGCAAGTCGCTGACCACCATGGCCATCATGGTGAACGCGAACACCAGACCCGCCGAGGTGACGACGGAGCCACTGCCGCCCATCGACCGGATGATGCCGGTTTTCAGCCCGGCATGGATTTCCTCCTTGAACCGAGCCACCAACAGCAGGTTGTAGTCCGAACCGACGGCCAGCAGGATGATGACCGACATCGCCAGCACCATCCAGTGCACGTCGAGCCCGACGATGTGTTGCCAGATCAGCACGGACAGCCCGAAGGCGCTGCCCAGCGACAGCAGCACCGTGCCGACAATGACAGCAGCACCGATGATGCTTCGCGTGATCACCAGCATGACGATGAAAATCAGGCACAGCGAGGCTATTCCGGCGATGAGCAGGTCCCACATGGAGCCGGTGGACATGTCCTTGTAGATGGCTGCGGTCCCACCCAGGTAGACCTTGGACCCCTCCAATGGGGTGCCCTTAATCGCTTCGTGCACAGCGTGTTTGATCGGATCGACGTGCGAAATGCCTTCGGGCGACGCGGGATCGCCTTCGTGGGAGATGATCATCCGGACCGCATGGCCATCGGGCGAGAGGAACATCTTCAGGCCGCGCTTGAAATCGGGGTTGTCGAAGGCCTCCGGGGGCAGGTAGAACGAGTCGTCGTTTTTGGCGTCATCGAACGCGTGACCCATTGCCGACTGGTTGTCCATCGCCGCCTGCATCTGATGCTGCAGCCCGCCCATGGTTTGCTGCATGGTCAGCATCATGGTCTTCATGGTCTGCATAGTGGCGATCATCGGCGGCATGATCGTCAGCATCTGCGGCATCAAGGTATCCAGCCGGTCCATGTCGGGCATCAGATTCTGGATGTCGTCGGTCATGATGTCGACGCCGTCGAGTGCGTCGAAAACCGACCGCAGTGACCAGCAGATGGGGATGTCGAAGCAGTGCTTCTCCCAGTAGAAGTAGCTGCGGATCGGCCGCCACATGTCTTCGAAATCCGCCATGTTTTGCCGCAGATCCTGGATGTGGCCCTCCATCTCGTGCATCTTGCCGACCATGCTGTGCGTGGTGTCGGCCATCTGCCTGGTGATGTCGAGCATCTTTTCCATGTTGTTGATGGTCTTCTGCATTTCGTCGGCCTGCACCAGCATGTCGTCCATGCGGTCCAGCATGTATTTCATGTTCAGTTGCTGGGTGGTGCCCTGCATGCTGATCTGGAACGGGATGGTCGAGTGATTGATCGGAGTGCCCTGCGGCCGGGTGATCGCCTGCACACGCCCGATGCCGGACGTCCGGAAGACCGCCTTGGCCACCTTGTCGATCACCAGGAAATCGGCCGGATTACGCATATCGTGGTCGGTTTCGATGAGCAGCAATTCCGGGTTCATCCGCGCCTGGGAAAAGTGCCGGTCCGCGGCGGCATATCCCACGTTGGCCGGAATGTCGGACGGCATGTAATTGCGGTTGTCGTAGCCGGGTCGGTAACTGGGCAGAGTGATCAGGCCCACCAGCGCAATCGCCACCGTGGCGGCCAGGACGGGCCCCGGCCAGCGCACGACCGCCGCGCCGATCTTTCGCCAGCCGCGGATCCGCATCGCGCGTCGCGGCTCGAGGAGACCGAAGTGACTTGCCACCGCCACGACGCCGGCTCCCAGCGTCAGCGCGGCGAACACCACGACGAGCATGCCGATCGCCAGCGGGACACCGAGGGTCTGGAAGTACGGCAACCGGGTGAAGCGCAGGCAGAATGTTGCGCCGGCGATCGTCAGGCCCGAACCGAGGATCACGTGGCCTGTCCCGCGGTACATCGTGTAGAACGCCGACTCGCGATCCTCGCCGTTGGTGCGGGCCTCCTGATATCGGCCGAACAAGAAGATCGCATAGTCCGTCGCGGCGGCGATGGCCAGCATCACCAGCAGGTTAACCGCGAACGTCGAGAGCCCAATGATGTTGTGGTAGCCGAGGAATGCGACCACACCGCGGGCGGCGGCGAGCTCCAAAAAGACCATCGTCATCACCAGCAGCACCGTGATGACCGACCGGTAGACGAACAGCAGCATGACGATGATCACCAGGAAGGTGAGCCCGGTGATGAGCTTGAGGCTGCGGTCGCCGGCGAGGTGTTGATCGGCCAGAAGCGGGGCCGCTCCGGTTGCGTAGACGTGGATGCCGGGCGGAGGCGGGTTGTGCTTGAGGATGTCCTGGACCGCCTCGACCGACTCGTTGGCCAGACTCTCGCCCTGGTTACCCGCGAGATACACCTGGACGTAGGCGGCTTTGCCGTCGGGGCTTTGCGATCCGGCCGCGGTCAGCGGGTCGCTCCAGAAGTCCTGGACGTTCTCGACGTGCTTGGTGTCCGCCCGGAACTTCTTGATCAGGTCGTTGTAGTAGTTGTGCGCCGCGTCGCCGAGCGGTTGGTCGCCCTCCAGCACGATCATGGCCGAGCTGTCGGACTTGAATTCGTGGAACACCTGACCGACGCGCTTCATCGCGATCATCGACGGCGCGTCTTTCGGGCTCATCGACACCGTGCGCATCTGGCCGACCACATCCAGTTGCGGGACAACGACATTCAAGATGACCGTGACCGCCACCCAGGCGAGGATGATCGGTACCGCCAGTCGGCGAATCCAGCGCGGCAGCCGCTCGCGGACCGCCTCGACGGGCACCGGCATGACGTCGGTGGGTGCGTCGCTCGGGGGGTAGGTGCTCATCCGGATTTCACCAAGCAGAAGGTCTGGGCGTTCACGCCGTTGGAGATCCTTTCGTCTTTGACGACGCCGTCGACGCTGATGCGGCAGCCGATCGTGTCGCCGTCGCCCTGAGCCACGATGTTGGGGCTCACCGCGGGGTCGGTGGTCGACAACTTCAGCGACCACGGCAACGACGCACCATCGACGCGCTGCGGTGTGGCGTTGAGGTCCAGGTAGTTGATGTCGGCCATTGCGCCGTTCTGGCCCCAGATCTCGTAGATCACCACTTTGGGGTTGAACGGCTTGGTGTCTTCGTACTTGACGGAATTGCCGCCCGCATTGCCCGCGCCGAAGTACCCGTGCACCCGATACACCGCGAACACGCCGACGGCGACAACCGCTATGACAACCAGCGGCATCCAGGTGCGTTTGAGAAGCGCATACATCGATAACCTCGTTACCCTCGGGTGCGCAACGGTTCGGACAGTGTCATGCCTGCTTCCATCCTTAGCGGGGGCGAAGAAGCTCAACTAATTAGCTTGTGTGTAACCTTAGCTACTCTAATCGGAAGTTGCGATACACGGAAACCGGGTAGGGAGGCGATTCGATGCGCTGGTGGAGCAGTCGAATTGGTGGCGCCGATGGGAAACGCGGCGAGCGGATGAGCGGTAGCATCCAGCCCATGAATGTAGCGAGGCTTGCCCCGGTCGCCGCCATTGCCGTTGCGGTCGGCCTGGCCGCGCCGGCACATGCCGACCCCGACACGGACTTCAATTACCAGATCAACAGCTACGGCATTTACGGTCCGCACGATTACAACCCGTACATCGCCAAGATCGCCTGCCGGCGGCTCGGCGACGGCGTCGACCCTGACGCTGCCGCATCGGCCCGATTCCTGTCCCACAACCTGCCGCGGGGCACCACTCAGGTGCAGACGTACCAATTCCTCGGCTCCGCCATCAGCTTCTACTGCCCCGACCTCGCACCCAAGCTGCAGAACATTCCGGGAACCTAGGTCCAACGCTGTTGGGCACTCGCTCAGCATATGGAAGGGCTGGCGAGTCCGATAGCCCTACTTATCTTCGACGGCGATCCCGCCGCGCGAGCGCCTGCGCCGGCGCGACGACTTACCGCTCGGTCGGCGGTTGCGCAGCCCACCCCGGGGTTCCTCGGCCGCGACGGTGTCGTCGGCGGCCGGTAACTCGTCGGCGGCAGACTCTGGTTCCTCGGCCGTCGACTCGGGCTCGCCGGCTTCTACCGTGGTCTCGCCCGACTCTTCTTCGGACTCCTCGACCTTCTCGGCCTCGTCGGCCTCCGCCTCGTCCGTCTCCGCTTCTTCCTTGCGCTTGCGGCGCAGACGCCGTTTCGGCTTCTTGGGTTTGATCGGTTTCGGTGGTGGCGGCGGCAATTCGGCGACGAACGAGAGGTAGAACGCCGCGATGCCCAGCACCGCGATCGCGGCGGCGGCGCCGTAGATTCCGAACAACCATTGCCCGACGTTGTCGAGGCTCAACCAGATCTCACTGATCGCGGTGCCGACGATCAGCACACCGGCCAGCACGTGCGCCACGATCGACCCTGTGCGCAGGTTCAACGCCAGCTGCGGAGTTCCGTACTCGGGCTTGCGGGTCCGCAACAGCGTGAACACCACGGGCAACGCGGCCAGGGCGATCACCACGCCGGTGACGATGCGTAGCGAGGTGCCCAGCGCGTGCGAGGTGTCGCCCATCAACTCCCACCAGCGCGGCAACACGAAGACGAAATAGAGGACAGCGGCAGCAATCGAGAACGACGCGTGCCAGAGCGTGGCGG
The DNA here is from genome assembly GCF_002101595.1 of Mycobacterium celatum. Lineage (GTDB taxonomy): Bacteria > Actinomycetota > Actinomycetes > Mycobacteriales > Mycobacteriaceae > Mycobacterium > Mycobacterium celatum. The sequence continues at coordinate 109,248 of NZ_LQOM01000046.1, read as the reverse complement.
CCGTGCGGCCCATACCCCTCCTCAAGCTGTGGTCCGGGGCGACCAGACTGCGACCGTCGTGCCTGGCCGCGCCGCGGACCGAGTGCGGAGGATGCGGGATTTGAACCCGCGAGGGCTATTAACCCAACCCGCGTTCCAGGCGAGCGCCATAGGCCACTAGGCGAATCCTCCGTCGGTCATGGTAGCCCGGTGACGATGCGGGTCGTCGACGACCCGAGGAGGCGGTGGGCAATCAACACCGCCGAGGCAGCTTCTCGCAACCCGGGTACTAGACTCGCCGTGGACCCCGCGCGGCGTTTATCCTGTGAACTCCCCCAGGGCCGGAAGGCAGCAAGGGTCAACGGGCTCTAGCGGGTGCGCGGGGTCCCCCCACATTCCACGGCGTTGACGTGAAAGGCGCATGGTGTCGTTTCATTCACTCGGCCGTGAGGAACTCGCGGCCCAGCACGCGCGCCACCAGCAGGAGTACGCCGAACTGCAGGCGATGAAGCTGAGCCTCGACCTCACCCGCGGCAAGCCGGCGCCCGAGCAGCTCGACCTGTCGAACGCGTTGCTTTCCCTGCCCGGCGACAACTACCGCGACGAGGAAGGCACCGACACCCGCAACTACGGCGGCCTGCACGGTCTGCCGGAACTGCGGGCCATCTTCGGCGAGTTGCTTGGCATTCCGGTGCCCAACCTGATTGCGGGCAACAACGCCAGCCTCGAGTTCATGCACGACGTGATCGTCTTCTCGATGCTGCACGGCGGTGTGGACTCCCCGCGGCCATGGATTCGGGAGCCGAAGGTCAAGTTTCTGTGCCCCGTCCCCGGCTACGACCGGCACTTCGCGATCACCGAGACCATGGGCATCGAGATGATCCCGATTCCCATGCGCGACGACGGACCCGACGTCGACCTGATCGAGGAACTGGTCGCCGTCGACCCGGCGATCAAGGGAATGTGGACGGTGCCGGTGTTCGCCAACCCCACGGGGGTCACTTACTCCTGGGAGACCGTTCGACGGCTAGTCCAAATGCGCACGGCCGCAAGCGATTTCAGGTTATTCTGGGACAACGCCTACGCCGTGCACACTCTGACGCTGGACTTTGTCCGCCAAATCGACGTGCTGGGGCTGGCGGCGGCGGCCGGCAACCCCAACCGGCCGTACGTCTTCGCGTCGACGTCGAAGATCACCTTCGCCGGCGCCGGGGTCAGCTTCTTCGGCGGATCGCTGGGCAACATCGCCTGGTATCTGCAGTACGCCGGCAAGAAGTCGATCGGCCCGGACAAGGTCAACCAGCTGCGGCACCTGCGCTTCTTCGGCGACGCCGACGGGGTGCGCCTGCAGATGCTGCGCCACCAGCAGATCCTGGCGCCGAAATTCGCGCTCGTGGCCGAGATTCTGGAAAAGCGGCTGGGGGATTCCAAGATCGCGTCGTGGACAGAGCCCAAGGGTGGCTACTTCGTCAGCCTCGACGTGCTGCCCGGCACGGCCCGGCGCACCGTCGCGCTGGCCAAAGACGCGGGTATCGCGGTGACCGAGGCGGGCGCGTCGTTCCCGTATCGAAAAGACCCGGACGACAAGAACATCCGGATCGCGCCGACATTCCCGTCGATACCTGACCTGCGCAATGCGATCGACGGGCTGGCGACCTGCGCGCTGTTCGCCGCCACCGAGTCTCTGCTGAGCCGCGCCGACGTCGGACCGCGTCGGTAGCCTCCTGACCGTGGCCCTCTACCGCAAGTACCGACCGGCAACCTTTGCCGAGGTGGTGGGGCAGGAGCACGTCACCGAGCCGCTGTCCACCGCGCTGGCGGCGGGCCGGATCAACCACGCGTATCTGTTCTCCGGCCCGCGGGGATGCGGCAAGACGTCGTCGGCGCGGATCCTGGCCCGGTCGCTGAACTGCGAGCAGGGGCCGACGGCCACGCCGTGCGGGGTCTGCGACTCCTGCGTGGCGCTGGCGCCCAACGGGCCCGGCAGCATCGACGTCGTCGAGCTCGACGCCGCCAGCCACGGCGGCGTGGACGACACCCGCGAACTGCGGGACCGGGCGTTCTATGCGCCGGCCCAGTCGCGCTACCGGGTGTTCATCGTCGACGAGGCCCACATGGTCACCACGGCAGGGTTCAACGCGCTGCTGAAGATCGTCGAGGAGCCGCCCGAGCACCTGATCTTCGTGTTCGCCACCACCGAGCCGGAGAAGGTGTTGCCGACCATCCGGTCGCGCACCCATCACTATCCGTTCCGGCTGTTGCCGCCGCGCACCATGCGTTCACTGCTCGAGCGCATCTGCGAGCAGGAAGGTGTCGTCGCCGACGAGGCGGTGTACCCGTTGGTGATTCGTGCCGGCGGCGGCTCACCGCGTGACACGCTCTCGGTGCTCGACCAGCTGCTGGCCGGCGCGGACGGCAACCGGGTGAACTACCAGCGGGCGCTGGGATTGCTCGGCGCCACCGACGTCGCGCTGATCGACGACGCCGTCGACGCGCTGGCCGCCGGTGATGCGGCGGCGATGTTCGGGGCGGTGGAATCGGTGATCGACGCCGGGCACGATCCCCGGCGATTCGCCACCGACCTGCTGGAGCGGTTCCGTGATCTGCTTGTGCTGCAAGCGGTTCCGGACGCCGCCGCACGTGGGGTGGTGGATGCGCCGGAAGACGTGCTGGACCGGATGCGCGATCAAGCGGTGCGCCTCGGCGCGGCGACGCTGACCCGTTACGCCGAGGTGGTGCAGGCCGGGCTGGGGGAGATGCGCGGTGCGACGGCGCCGCGGCTGCTGCTGGAAGTCATCTGCGCGCGGCTGCTGCTGCCGTCGGCCAGCGACACCGAATCGGCGCTGCTACAGCGGGTCGAGCGGATCGAGACCCGGCTGGACATGTCAATTCCCGCCGCGCCCGCCAGGCCGACTCCCCGACCGAAACCCACTGAGCCGCAGCGTGATCCAACACCCGAGCCCGTCGCTGCTCCTCCGGCACCGCCATCGGCGCCGCCGCCCGGCGCAGGCGAACCGAGTGCGGCCGCCGTGCGAACCCTGTGGCCGACGGTGCGTGACAAGGTCCGTCAGCGCAGCCGCACCACCGAGGTGATGCTGGCCGGGGCGACGGTACGCGCGGTCGAGGGCAACACGTTGGTACTGACGCACGAGTCGGCGCCGCTGGCCAAGCGGCTGTGCGAACAACGCAACGCCGACGTCATCGCCGAGGCGCTCAAAGACGCGCTGGGCGTCGACTGGCGAGTGCGCTGCGAGCCGGGTGCGCCGACGCTCAGCGATCCGCCGGCCGCGGCACCCAGTGAAGAAGACAGCATGCTTGCCGAAGCAGGCCAGGACGATGTGTCGGTGCCGCGGCGCGACCCCGAAGAGGCCGCGCTGGAACTGCTGCAGAACGAGTTGGGCGCCCGCCGAATAGAAAACGGGTAGCGCTACGGCCTCCACCAGGGCCGCAGCGGCAAGTCGTCGTCGCCGCGCGCGTCGACGTTGCTGGCCAGCACATGGTGCAGCTGAATCTTGTTGTGCTCGAAGCCAACTCGCGAGGCGGCCATGTACAGTCCCCAGATCTTGGCGGTCGCCAGCCCCACCTCGTCGACGGCTTCGTCCCAGTGCGCCACCAGGTTTGCACACCAGTCGCGCAGCGTCATCGCATAATGGTGCCGGAAGTTCTCCTCGTGCAGCACCTCGAAGCCGACGTCCTGGATTTCGATGATGATGCGGCCCGAGCCCGTCAGCTCCCCGTCCGGGAACACGTAGCGGTCGGTGAAACCGCCGCCGCTGTACTTCGACCTGTTGTCGTGGCGGGTGATGCAGTGGTTGAGCAGCAGTCCGCCGGTGCGCAGCTTGGACTTGAGGAAGCCGAAGTATGCGGGGTAGTTCTTCACTCCGATGTGCTCGGTCAGCCCGATCGACGAGACCGCGTCGAAGCCCGTCTCGCGGACGTCGCGGTAGTCGGAGTGGCGCACCTCGGCCAAGTCGGAAAGGCCCTCTTCCTCGATCTTGTTTTGCGCCCACTTCGCCTGCTCGGCGGACAGCGTGGCGCCGATGGCGCGGACACCGTGGCGGGCGGCATAGCGAACCATGCCGCCCCAGCCGCAGCCGACGTCGAGCAACCGGTCACCCGGCTGTAGCCGCAGCTTGTCGAACACCAGCCGGTACTTGTTCTCCTGCGCTTCCTCCAGCGTGGCCTCGGCGTCGGGATAGACCGCGCAGGTGTAGGTCATCGACGGGCCGAGCACCCACTCATAGAAGGTGTTGGAGACGTCGTAATGGTGGTGGATGGCCTCGGCGTCGCGGGTCTTGCTGTGCCGCAAGCCTTCTGCGAGCCGACGCCAGCGCGGCAACGCCTCCTGCGGCGGCGGCGGGATCGGCACCAGACGCTCGAACCCGATCGAGCGGACGATGTTGGCCAGCACCAGCGGTGAAGGTCGTTTGAAGTCGAGTTTGTCGGCCAGCACTTTCAGCAGCGGGTACGGGTCGCCCGGGTGGACGCCCCGTACGTCCAGATCGCCCGAGATGTAGGCGCGGGCCAACCCGAGTTCACCGGGCGCGGTGGCCAGGTAGGTGGTGCCGCGCGGCGTCAACAGATCCAGGCCCAGCACGGCGTCGTCGGGACCGGCGCTGCTGCCGTCGTAGGCAGTGAACTTCAGCGGCTGGTGGCCGCCTTCGGTGAAAATCGCCAAGATCTCGGCCAGGCTCAACTTGCCGTTGGTCGAAGTGTGTGCCCTGGTCTCTTTGATCGTCGTCATCGCCGTTGCACCGCCTTTGCGTAGAGGTCGAGAAGACGCGAATCCGGGTCGTAGGTTTTCTTTACCGTTTTGTAGGCCTCGCCGCCGTAGAGTTCGTCGAACTCCTCGCGGGTGTAATAGGAATCCGAGTACAGCGACTTGTGGCCCTCGAGTTCGCTCACCGTGGTCTCGATCAGCCGGTTCGTCGCGCCCTCGGTGGCACCGACCGGCACCGAAGACCAGAAGCCCACATTGACGTAGGTGCGGCCCGGCCGGATCGGATACAGGGGCCAGCCGTCCTGGTCGCGCAGCCGAAGCGGGCACACCCAGACCGGCGAGATGGGCACGTTATCGAGGAACCACGCCAGGAATTGTTCGGTCCGTTCGATCGGCACCTCGATGTCTTGCACCACCCGTTCCCGCGGCGGTCGGCCGTTACGCTTCTCGATCCGATCTGCGATGTTGAACCGCTGATCCAGCGCCACCAGCTTCCAGTAGACGCTGCTGCGTCGGTAGCGCCGCGGCCAGAAGCGACGGATGCGTGGATTTTGCGCGCCGAATGAGCGGGAGCACCAGAACCAGTCGGTGTCCCAGCGCCAGAAGTAGTCGTGGATGGTCAACCGGTCTTCTTTGACGCCGCTGTCGTGCTGGATCGAGCGGTAATAAATGTCCTGGCCGGTGTAGTCGCTGACCGGTCCGGGCGTGCTGGTCCGCACCCCGACGCACAGGTAGCTCTCGTCGGCGTCGAACACCACCCCGTCGAGGTAGTCGACCGGCGCGCCGTCGAAACCACCGGTTTCGATGATGCGGTCCATGGCCACGACCATGTCGCTGAGCGTGTGAAAGCGGATGTGCCGCAACGCCACGAAGGGTTTGACGGGCTCCAGCTCGATCCGCAGCCGCGTCGCATAGCCAAGCGTGCCATAGGAATTGGGGAACGCTCGATACAAGTCGGGGTGCTGGCCGGGCGATGCGGTGAGCAATTCGCCAGCACCGGTGAGGATGTCCATCTCCAGCACCGACTCGTGGGGCAAGCCGTTACGGAACGACGCCGACTCGATACCCAGGCCGGTCACCGCGCCACCGAGCGTAATGGTCTTCAGCTGCGGCACCACCAGCGGCGACAGGCTGTACGGCAGCGTTGCGGCGACCAGGTCTTCGTAGGTGCACATGCCGGCCACGTCGGCGGTGCGGGTTTCCGGGTCAACCGAAATGACATTGGTCAGACCCGACGTATCCAACCCGGGCGCAGTGCGTTTGGCCCGCGCCCGAAACAAATTCGAGGTGGGCTTGGCAAGGCGGACGGACGCCGTCGCGGGAATGGAGCGATAGCTCCCCAACAACCGCTCGACGCCCGCCCGGTGGACCTCCAGTGCGGCTTCGGGGACAGGCACCACATATACCCTAGTCCCCGACAGCGGCGGTCGCAGCGTGCGGCGCGCGGTGTCAGTACATCCACAGCAAAGGAGTCTTGCCTGATGGGACAGGTCAGCGCGGCCAGTACGGTCTTGATCAACGCGCAGCCCGAAGCCGTGTTGAAGGCGGTGGCCGACTACAGCGAAGTCCGCCCGAAGATCCTGTCCTCGCACTACAGCGACTACCAGGTGGTGCAGGGCGGTCAGGGGCAGGGCACGGTCGCCAAATGGAAGCTGCAGGCCACGAAATCCCGTGTCCGGGACGTGCAGGCCAGCGTCGACGTCGCCGGCCACGCCGTCATCGAGAAGGACGCCAACTCGTCGATGGTCACCAACTGGACGGTGGCCCCGGCGGGATCGGGGTCGAGCGTCACCGTCAAGACCACCTGGACCGGCGCGGGCGGGGTGAAGGGCTTCTTCGAGAAGACGTTCGCGCCGCTGGGGCTCAAGAAGATTCAGTCCGAGGTACTGGCCAACCTGAAGAAGGAGCTCGAGGCTTAGCTGGCCCGGCCCTGGCTGCCCAGGAAACCCGCGATGCCCTTGACGACGGCGTCGGCGTACTTCTGCCGGCCGGCCTCGGTCTCCATCAGCGCCGAGTCGGCGGGATTCTTCATGTTGCCGCATTCGACGAGGACGGCCGGATACTGCGCGAGGTTCAGCCCGGCCAGGTCGGAGCGCCCGTAGAGGCCGTTCTGGCCGATGTAGGTCGCTGGCGGGATGCCCGAGGCCTGCAGCTGGTCGCGCATGATTCGGGCAAACTGCACCGACGGCCCGGCCTGAACCTGGTTGAGCGGCGGGGCTGAGTAGTTGACGTGGAAGCCCCGGCCCGTCGGAGGACCGCCGTCGGCGTGGATGCTGACAATGGCGTTGGGGTGCAATGAGTTGGCCATCTCGGCGCGCTGGTCCACGCAGGGGCCCAGCGTGTTGTCGTTGCCGCGGGACAGCGCCGTGCGGGCGCCCAGTGCGTTGAGCGCGGCCCGGATCCGCAGCGTGGTGTCCCAGGTGAAGGTGTGTTCCGGATAGCCGCTGTTCGTCGAGGTCCCGCTGGCCTGACAGTCCTTGGTGCCGCCGCGGCCGGTTGGCACCTGGCGGCCGATCGAGGCGTCGTTGGCGCCGTTGTGGCCGGGGTCGAGGAAGACGATCATGCCGGCGATGCTGGTGGGGGCCGCTGTGGCGGGCGACGGTCCGGCAGCGAATGCAACGACCGCCATCGCGATCCCGACACGCAGGCAAACTGGTACGCGCACCGCGCCACGGTAGCTCGGCGGCGTCTACGCTTGGTGTTTCGAACCGCCAGATGGCTGTGGAAGAAACCAAGTCGAGACCAAGACGCAAGGGGACTGTCATGCAACCCGGAGGCCAGCCCGACATGTCGGCGCTGCTCGCTCAGGCGCAGCAGATGCAACAACAGCTGATGGCCGCTCAGCAGCGACTCGCCAACTCCGAGGTGCACGGCAAAGCCGGCGGGGGCCTGGTCGAGGTCACCGTCAAGGGCAGCGGTGAGGTGGTCGCGGTCAAGATCGACCCCAAGGTCGTCGACCCCGACGACGTCGAAACCCTGCAGGACCTGATCGTCGGCGCGCTGGCCGACGCTTCGGCGCAGGTCACCACAATGGCGCAGGAGCAGCTCGGCCCACTGGCCGGCGGGATGGGCAGCGCGCTGGGTATGCCGGGGTCCTGACTTGTTCGAGGGGCCGGTCCAGGATCTGATCGACGAGCTCGGCAAGCTGCCGGGGATCGGGCCGAAGAGCGCACAGCGCATCGCCTTTCACCTGTTGTCCGTCGAACCGGCCGATATCGACCGGCTGACCGCGGTGCTGGCCAGGGTCCGCGACGGCGTGCGGTTCTGCGCGGTTTGCGGCAACGTCTCCGACGACGAGCGGTGCCGGATCTGCGCCGACCCGCGCCGCGACGGCTCGTTGGTGTGCGTCGTCGAGGAGCCCAAAGACGTCCAGGCCATCGAGCGCACCCGCGAATTCCGCGGCCGCTACCACGTCCTGGGCGGGGCGTTGGACCCGCTGTCCGGAGTCGGGCCTGAGCAGCTGCGGATACGCGAGCTGCTGAACCGGATCGGCGAGCAGGTCGACGGGGTCGACATCACCGAGGTGATCATCGCCACCGACCCCAATACCGAGGGCGAGGCGACGGCGACTTACCTGGTGCGGATGCTGCGCGACATCCCGGGACTGACCGTGACGCGGATAGCCTCCGGGCTGCCGATGGGCGGGGATCTGGAATTCGCCGACGAGCTGACGCTGGGGCGCGCTCTGACCGGTCGCCGCGCCATGGCGTGAGGCTGGCGCGTTGCGCCGAGCCTGTAGTTACCGTGGGGTCCACTCGCACTTCTGCTCGCTAACTGCAGGCTCGGTGCCATGTCGGTGGCGGTTGCCAGCATGTCGCCATGCGGACGGTGTTTTTGGGCAGCGAAGCCGTCGCCCAGGGCAGACTCACGGAGCACGAGCTGCGTCGATGGCACCGGGCAATTTTTCGCGACGTGTATGTGCCGTCACGGCACGAGGTCAGGCTTCGCGACCGGATTGAGGGCGCCTGGCTTCGGTCGCAGCGCAGGGGGGGTGATCGCCGGTATCGCCGCCTCGACACTGCATGGCGCCGCATGGGTCGACGACGACATACCGATCGAGGTGATCTGGAACTGCACCCGTCCGCCGGCCGGAGTGATCGCGCGCGACGAGGCTTTGGGCGACGACGAGCTCACCCGCGTCGCCTGTCTGCCGGTCACCACCGTCGCGCGCACCGCGTACGACCTGGGCCGTCACCTGCCGCGCGACCAGGCCGTCGCCCGCATGGACGCGTTGATGCACGCAACGCCATTCTCGATCGAAGACGTGCTGTTGCTGGCCAAGCGACACCCGGGTGCCCGGGGTTTGCGGCGGCTGCGGACGGCGCTGCCACTAGTCGACGGCGGTTCCGCATCACCCAAGGAGACCTGGCTGCGGCTGCTCCTGATCGACGCGGGACTGCCCACTCCCACCACGCAGATACCGGTGCACGAGAACTGGCATCTGTTTGCCCTGCTCGACATGGGTTGGGAGCAGTACAAAGTCGCGGCCGAGTACGACGGCGATCACCACCGCACCGACCGCCGTGTATATCGCAAGGATCAGAGACGGTTGCGCAAGCTCGAAGCGATGGGCTGGATCGTTATTCGGGTGATTGCCGGGGACACCGCTGAAGACGTCATCAGGCGGGTGCGCGCCGCGTTGCTCTCCCGCGGATGGCGGCCTTAGGCGCGGAGTCGCTCGCGGCGCAGCAACTCCACCTCGGGCAACTCCAGCGGCGGCAAGTCCCCGACGACCCGGCTCAGCAAATAGTCGGCCAGCTCCGGATTGCGGGCCAGGCACGGCCCATGCATGTAGGTGGCGACCACGCTGCCCTGCACGACGCCGTCGACCCCGTCGCCGGCGCGGTTGCCGGCGCCTTTCTGCACCGCGCCCAACGGCTTCGCCGCCGGCCCGAGGACTGTCCCGCCGCGGTGGTTTTCGAAGCCGGTCAGCGGCTGGGTCAACCCGTCGAGCAGCGGCTTGCTGACCACCTCGCCGATGGTCCGCTTGGCCTGCGGCGAGGTGGTCGCGTCGAGCAGGCCGACGCCGTCGACCCGCTCCCCGGCCGACGTCTCATACCACTGCCCGAGCACCTGGATGGCCGCGCAGATCGCCAGCACCGGCGCGCCGCGGGCAGCGGCGCGCTGCAGCCCCGGGTGCTTGACCAAATGCCTGGTCGCCAGACGCTGCGCATAGTCCTCGGCCCCGCCCAGCGTGTAGAGATCCAGCGATTCGGGCACCGGGTCGGCCAGCGTGATCTCGACCATCTCCGCGGTGATGCCCCGCAACAGCAGCCGCTGCCGCAGCACCACGGCGTTGCCGCCGTCGCCGTAGGTGCCCATCACATCGGGCAGCACCAACCCGATGCGGACGGTCACCGCGCAAGCCTTCGCTGCAGCTGTATAAACGCCGTGTAGTTGGCGACGACCTCGACCCGTCCCGGGGGGCATGACGCGATGGCCTTGACAGTGTCGTGTACCAAGCTGTGCTGCACGCCCGCATACCCGAGGCGCACCGCCAGGTCCGTACCCCGCTCGCCGGCCGCGACGACGGTGGTGTCCTCGAAGTGCTCGAAGCGCACATCCCACAGCCAAGACAGGTCTTCGCCGTCGGGCACCTGTCCGTTGACCGCGATGACGACCCCGGCGGCGTGCTTGTCCACCATCGACAGCGCCTCCTGCCAGCCGGCCGGGTTTTTGGCCAGCAGAACCCGGACATCGTGGTCGCCGACGCGCACTGTGCGGTACCGGCCCGCGACCTCGTCGACACCAGACACCGCCTCCACCGCCGCGGCCGGGTCGGCCCCGAGCGCGACAGCGGCCGCCACCGCCTGGGCGGCGTTGCCCCGGTTCACCGCGCCCGGCAGCGCGAGCCGCATCGGCAACGCCAGACCGTCGGGGCCGTAGAGCATCTCGTCGTCGAACCACCACTGCGGGCTTGGCCGCTTGAAGTCCGCGCCCGTGGAATACCAGTGCGACTCGTCGCGGACGATCACTTCGCCGCTGCGGGGACAACTCACCGAGTCGGCCGCCCAGCCACCGCCCGCCGCCACCCACACCACATGGGCGCAGTCGTAGGCGGCCGACGTCATCAACACGTCGTCGCAGTTGGCAACCACCACCGTCGACGGATGCCGGGCCAGCCCGGCCCGCAGCGTCCGTTCGATCACGTTGATCTCGCCGACCCGGTCGAGCTGGTCGCGGGACAGGTTGAGCAGGACGACGATGCTGGGGTCGACAGCATCCGCTACGTGCGGGACGTGCATCTCGTCGACCTCCAACGCCGCCAACCCGGCGTCGCGCCGGGCCGCCAGCGCCGCCACCAAGCCGGCGTCCATGTTGGCGCCCTCGGCGTTGGTGGCGACCGCGCCGAGGGTGCCGAGCGCCGCCGCGGTCATCCGGGTGGTCGTCGACTTGCCGTTGGTTCCGGTCACGATCACCGTGCGCCGGCCCGTCCCCAGTTGACGCAGGATCGAGCGGTCCAGCGTCATCGCCACCAGGCCGCCGATCATGGCGCCGGCGCCGCGACCGGTGGCCCGCGACGCCCACCGCGCGCCTGCTCCGGCGGCCAGGGCGAGACGTCCTCGGGCGGTAATCACCCGCAGGAGTTTAGGTCGATCGCAAGCGCGGCGCTTGCGCCGGGCGCTGCGGGTCGGCCTCAGGAGTTTAGGTCGATCGCAAGCGCGGCGCTTGCCCCGGGCGCTGCGGGTCGGCCTCAGGAGTTTAGGTCGATCGCAAGCGCGGCGCTTGCGCCGGGCGCTGCGGGTCGGCCTCGTTGACTAAAGTCGCGACACGTCGCGCAGCGAACCGGCGATGTCGGTCTGCCGTGCCATCCTCCCTTTATGGGGACGATCTGGGGTCGGCCAGCCGATGAACCCGGCACCGGCTGGGCCGTCATCGATGTCGAAACCTCGGGCTTCCGGCCGGGCCAGGCCAGGATCATCAGCCTCGCGGCGCTCGCCCTCGATGCCGACGGGCGGGTCGAGCAGTCGGTCGTCAGCCTGCTGAATCCCGGGGTCGATCCGGGCCCCACCCACGTGCACGGCCTGACCGCCGAAATGCTCGAGGACCAGCCCCAGTTCGCCGACATCGTCGACGACGTGGTCAAAGTGCTCGACGGCCGCACGCTGGTCGCGCACAACGTCGCGTTCGACTACTCCTTCCTGGCCGCCGAGGCCGAGATCACCGACGCCGAGCTGCCCATCGACACCGTCATGTGCACGGTCGAGCTGGCCCGGCGGCTCGGGCTGGGCATCGACAACCTGCGGTTGGAGACGCTGGCCGCGCATTGGGGCGTGGCCCAGCGCCGGCCGCACGACGCGTTCGACGACGCGATGGTGCTCACCCGGGTGCTGGGCGCCGCACTCGAGCGGGCACGCGAGCGCGACGTGTGGCTGCCGGTGCGGCCGGTCACCCGTCGGCGCTGGCCCAACGGCCGCGTCACCCACGAGGAGCTGCGGCCGCTGAAGATGCTGGCGTCCCGGATGCCCTGCCCGTATCTCAACCCTGGGCCGTATGTGCGGGGCCGGCCGCTGGTGCAGGGCATGCGGGTGGCGCTGGCCGCCGAATGCACCCGCACCCATGAGGAATTGGTCGAGCGGATCCTGCACGCCGGGCTGGCCTACACCGACGCTGTCGACCCCGACACGTCGCTGGTGGTCTGCAACGAGCTCCGGCCCGAACACGGCAAGGGCTATCAGGCCCGCGAACTGGGCGTCCCGATGGTGTCCGACGCACAGTTCATGGAGAGCGTCGGTGCCGTCGTCGGCGGCACCGGTGTCGAGGACTTCGCCGAACCCGAAGATGTCGGCGAGCAGTTCGCGTTGTTCTGATTGGCCGGCGGTTTTAGTCCAGCGCCTTCGCTTTCAGCGCGTCGAACTCGGCCGGGGTGATGGCTCCGGCGTCAAGCAACTCCTTGGCATGGGCGATCTCCTGCGCCGGCGACGGCCCCGCGGCTTCCCGCGCCCGGGCGGCCATGCTCCCCCCGCGGGTGATCAGGTAGATCAGCGCCGTCAGGTACGGGAACAGGATCAGACAAATCACCCAGAGCGCCTTGACGCCGCCCGAGGTTTGGTGGTCACGCCAGAACAGGTCGCCGATGATGTTGAACAGGATCAGCAGGTAGGCGATGAATGCGAACGCTACGATCGCCGACCACAAGAAGTCCCAGAACGTGTGCAGCATCCTCGGCTCCTAACGCGATGCGCGATTGACCGCCGAGACGACGGCGCGCAGCGACGCGGTGGTGATCGACGGCGCAATACCCACGCCCCACACCGTGCGGTCGGCTATGCGGGCTTCCACATAGGCGGCGGCCTGCGCCTCCTCGCCGGCGCTCATCGCGTGCTCGGAGTAATCCAAGACGTGCACGTGGAAGCCGATGTGGCTCAACGCGTCGACGAACGCCGCCAGCGGGCCGTTGCCGGCGCCGCTGATCTCGGTCTCGGTCCCGTCGATCTTGACGACGGCCTCGATGCGGTCGGTGCCGCCGTCCACCTCCGAGGCGATCACCCGCTGACGCATCCGCTCCAGCGGCCGCACCGGGGCCAGGTACTCCTCGGCGAACGCGTCCCACATCTCCTTCGGTGAGACCTCGCCGCCCTCGCCGTCGGCGATCTTCTGGATCACCTGGGAAAACTCGATCTGCAGCCGCCGCGGCAGCGCCAGCCCATGGTCGGCCTTCATGATGTAGGCCACCCCGCCCTTGCCGGACTGCGAGTTGACCCGGATCACCGCCTCGTAGGTGCGCCCGACGTCACGCGGGTCGATCGGCAGGTACGGCACCTGCCAGAGCATGTCCTCGACGTCGGTATCGGCGGCGTCGGCGTCGACCTTCATCTGGTCCAGGCCCTTGTTGATGGCGTCCTGGTGGCTGCCGGAGAAGGCCGTGTAGACCAGGTCGCCGCCGTAGGGGTGCCGTTCGTGCACGGGCAACTGGTTGCAGTACTCCACCGTGCGACGGATCTCGTCGATGTTGGAGAAGTCGATCTGCGGGTCCACGCCGCGGGAGAACAGGTTCAGTCCCAGCGTCACCAGGCAGACGTTGCCGGTGCGCTCGCCGTTGCCGAACAGGCATCCCTCGATCCGGTCCGCGCCGGCCTGGTAGCCCAATTCGGCTGCGGCAACAGCAGTTCCGCGGTCGTTGTGCGGATGCAGGCTGAGGATGACGGCGTCACGCCGCTTTAGGTTCCGGCTCATCCACTCGATCGAGTCGGCGTACACGTTGGGCGTGGCCATCTCCACGGTGGCCGGCAGGTTGAAGATGATCGGGTTGTCCGGCGTCGGCTGGATGACATCGCCGACCGCGTCGCAGACCTGCTTGGCGTACTCCAGTTCGGTGCCCGTGTAGGACTCCGGCGAGTACTCGAATCGCCATTGCGTGCCAGGGTATTTCGCTGCTTCCTCGACGCACTTGCGGGCGCCTTGTACCGCGATCTCCTGCACAGCGGGCCGGTCGGCGCGAAAAACCACGCGCCGCTGCAGGATTGACGTCGAGTTGTAGAAGTGCACGATCGCCCGCGGTGCGCCTTCGCAGGCGACGAAAGTGCGCTCGATCAGCTCGGGACGGCACTGGGTCAGCACCTGGATCGTGACGTCGTCGGGAATCGCGCCCTGCTCGATGATCTCGCGGATGAAGTCGAAATCGGTCTGGCTGGCCGACGGGAACCCGACCTCGATCTCCTTGTAGCCCATCCGCACCAGCAGGTCGAACATGCGGCGCTTGCGGGCCGGGCTCATCGGGTCGATCAGCGCCTGGTTGCCGTCGCGCAGGTCGACCGCGCACCACATCGGTGATTTGGTGATGACGCGGTCCGGCCAGGTGCGATCGGTCAGCTGGATGGGTTCGACTTCGTCGGCGAATGGGCGGTACCGGCGGATCGGCATCGCCGATCCGCGCTGGGTGTTCCAGGCGGGCTGGCCGGGGTTGGGTGCGCCGGCGGGTTTGGTGATGGTGCGACTGGCCGAAAAAGCGTCAGGCGAGTCGGGGGGAAAGCTGGTCACGGTGATTGCTCCGGGGTGTCTAGAGGGATCTCAGACCGGCGCATCGCGAACACCCGCGACGGGAAGCCGGTCTGTGATCAGACCCCGTCGCGGCGTCCGAGAAGGAGCACCCGCTGCACGTCGAACACTTTACCGTGCCCGCAGCTGTCACCAAAACGGCGCTCGATGGCCCCACGTATTCTGTTCTGGACCAAAACCCCGGGAAAGGACGACAGTGGCGCTCGTCGTGCAGAAGTACGGCGGATCTTCGGTGGCCGACGCCGAACGCATCCGCCGGGTCGCCGAGCGCATCGTCGAAACTAAGAAGCAGGGCAACGACGTCGTCGTGGTCGTCTCCGCGATGGGCGACACCACCGACGATCTGCTCGAGCTGGCCCAGCAGGTGTGTCCGGTGCCGCCGGCACGCGAACTGGACATGCTGCTGACCGCCGGCGAGCGGATCTCCAACGCGCTGGTGGCCATGGCGATCGAATCGCTGGGCGCCAAGGCCCGCTCGTTCACCGGCTCGCAGGCCGGTGTCATCACCACCGGCGCGCACGGCAAGGCCAAGATCATCGACGTCACCCCGGCGCGGCTACAGACCGCGCTCGACGAAGGGATGATCGTGCTGGTCGCCGGGTTCCAGGGCGTCAGCCAGGACACCAAGGACGTCACCACTTTGGGCCGCGGCGGCTCCGACACCACCGCCGTGGCATTGGCGGCCGCCCTCAAAGCCGACGTCTGCGAGATCTACACCGACGTCGACGGCATCTTTTCCGCCGACCCGCGCATTGTGCCCAATGCCCGCCGGCTGGAGACCGTCACCTTCGAGGAAATGCTCGAGCTGGCGGCCTGCGGCGCGAAGGTGCTGATGCTGCGCTGCGTGGAATACGCCCGCCGCTACAACATTCCGGTACACGTCCGCTCGTCGTATTCGGACAAGCCCGGCACCGTCGTCACCGGATCGATCAAGGACAAGCC
Source organism: Mycobacterium celatum (assembly GCF_002101595.1). Lineage (GTDB taxonomy): Bacteria > Actinomycetota > Actinomycetes > Mycobacteriales > Mycobacteriaceae > Mycobacterium > Mycobacterium celatum. The sequence continues at coordinate 93,608 of NZ_LQOM01000046.1, read as the reverse complement.
CATGGAAGACCCCATCCTGACCGGCGTCGCGCACGACCGCAGCGAGGCCAAGGTGACCGTCGTCGGCATCCCCGACATCCCGGGCTACGCGGCCAAGGTGTTCCGCGCGGTCGCCGACGCCGACGTCAACATCGACATGGTGTTGCAGAACGTCTCCAAGGTGGAAAACGGCAAGACCGACATCACGTTCACGTGCCCGCGCGACGCCGGGCCGTCGGCGGTGGAGAAGCTGGACTCGCTCAAGGACGAGATCGGCTTTTCGCGGGTGCTCTACGACGACCACATCGGCAAGGTGTCGCTGATCGGCGCGGGCATGCGCAGCCACCCCGGCGTCACCGCCACCTTCTGCGAGGCGCTGGCCGGAGTCGGCGTCAACATCGACCTGATCTCCACTTCGGAAATCCGGATCTCGGTGTTGGTGAGGGACACCGAGCTGGACAAGGCAGTGCTCGCGCTGCACGAGGCGTTCGGGTTCGGCGGGTCCGAGGAAGCCACCGTCTACGCCGGAACAGGAAGATAGATGGTTGCCATCGGTGTAGTGGGCGCCACCGGGCAGGTGGGCCAGGTGATGCGCACGCTGCTGGAGGACCGGGACTTTCCCGCGACCAGCGTGCGGTTCTTCGCCTCGGCCCGCTCGCAGGGCCGCAAGCTGGCGTTCCGCGGCCAGGAGATCGAGGTCGAGGACGCCGAAACCGCCGACCCGACCGGGCTGGACATCGCGTTGTTCTCTGCGGGCGGCGCGATGTCGCGGGTGCACGCGCCGCGGTTCGCCGCCGCCGGAGTCACGGTGATCGACAACTCGTCGGCATGGCGCAAGGACCCCGACGTGCCGCTGGTGGTCTCCGAGGTCAACTTCGCCGACGCGCGCAACCGGCCGAAAGGCATTATCGCCAACCCGAATTGCACCACGATGGCTGCGATGCCGGCGCTCAAGGTGCTGCACGACGAGGCGCGGCTGGTGCGCCTGGTGGCCTCGACGTATCAGGCTGTTTCCGGCAGCGGCGTCGCCGGGGTGGCCGAGCTGGCCGGGCAGGTGCGCTCGGTGGTCGACGGCGCCGAGCTGCTGGTGCACAACGGCAGCGCGCTGGCGTTCCCACCGCCCAAGACCTACGTGGCGCCGATCGCGTTCAACGTGGTCCCGCTGGCCGGGTCGCTGGCCGAGGACGGCTCCGGCGAGACCGACGAAGACCAGAAGCTGCGCAACGAGAGTCGCAAGATCCTGGGCATCCCCGACTTGCTGGTCAGCGGCACCTGTGTGCGCGTGCCGGTATTCACCGGTCACTGCCTGTCGATCAATGCCGAGTTCGCCCAACCACTTTCACCCGAGCGGGCCCGCGAGCTGCTCGACGGTGCCCCGGGCGTCAAGGTGGTCGACGTGCCCACCCCGCTGGCCGCCGCCGGTGTCGACGAATCGCTGGTCGGCCGGATCCGGCACGATCCGGGGGTTCCCGACGGACGCGGTCTGGCGCTGTTCGTCGCCGGCGACAACCTGCGCAAGGGCGCGGCGCTGAACACGATCCAGATCGCTGAGCTGCTGGTCGCCGAATCGCGGTGAGTCCCGCTCGCCGGCTCACCATCCTGGTTGTGTGTTTGCTTGTCCCGCTTAATGTTTCGCGTGCATATGCGGATCCGCCGGCGCCGATGCCCGAGCCGATCCTGCAGCCGTTGGCAGAGGGTGAGGTGATCCGGATCGGTCCCACCGCCGGAACCGGCACGCCCACCCGCGATTACGGCATCGGCGCCACCGACTTGTGCGAGTTCATGGAGTTCCCCAGTGAAGTGCTACAGGTCTGCGGGGACAGCTTCGCCGGGGAGGGTGTCGGGTTCGGTGGCTGGTATTCGCCGGTCGCATTGCGGGTCGACACGGCGTCCGTCGACGACCCGGGTGGGGTGCGCTACACCGGTGTGACCGGCGTGTGGCAGCCACTGCTGGCCGACCCCACCCCGCCGGGCGCGTCGCAACTACCGGCCGGCGTCGTGCGGATCAATCGGCAGAACTACTTGCTGGTGACCACCACCAAAGAACTGGTACCCCAATACTCCCGACTGGTGAAAGCCCAACCCGCACACGCGCTTTGGCAAACCGTGCCGGACTCGATGCGGGACGCGTCCTACCAGGGTGGTGGCCAGTCGCAGATCAGCGGCTACTACGACCCGATCCCGTCGGCCGACTCGCCCAGCGGCTGGGTCTACATCGTCGCCGACAGTTTCCAGCGCACCCACCCGGTGACGTTGTACCGGGTGACACCGGAGAACTTCGGTGACCGGTCCCGTTGGCAGGGCTGGGCAGCCGGCCCCGGCGGAGGTTGGGGCAAACCGCCGACACCGTTGTGGGAGGACCAGGTTGGCGAAATGAGCTTTCAGCAGATCGACGGCAAGGCGGTGCTGTCGTATTTCAACGCCACCAACGGGAACATGGAAGTCCGGGTGGCCAACGATCCGACATCGCTGGGCACCGCGCCGGTGACCACGGTGGTTCAACACGACGAGTGGCCAGATCCGGCCGAAAGCCTGCCGCCGCCGTATGACAACCGGCTGGCCCAGCCGTACGGCGGCTACATCTCGCCGGGTTCGACGCTGGACGAGTTGCGGGTTTTCATCAGCCAGTGGAACAACGCCGATCCCCGCGCCCGAGCGCCCTATCGGGTGATTCAGTTTGCGGTCAACCCGTTCAAGCCCGATTAGGGGCAGTTCGACTCATAGCTGTTTCATAGCCTGCACCTAGCGCGCGCTGGCCGTTGCCCGCGCATCATTTCAGGCATGAGTGAAACACCTGAAACACCAACCACACGGACGGCCGCCGCTACGGCGCCGGCCGCCCCTGAGAAGCCGTACTGGCTCTACCGGTTCGCGGCCTGGGTCGTGATTGTGGCCGGCATTCTGTTCATCGTCACGACCATTTTCTTCGCCGGCTTCCGGATCGCCGGCCATCAGGGCCACCACGGGCACCACCACGGACATCACCACCCCGCGATGTTCCATCACCGCGGGCACGGCGGTCCGCAGGGTGGAGGCGGCCCCGGCGCCGGTGTCCCCGGACCCGGGCAGCCGCCGCAGTCCATCGCGCCGTCCACGACTCCTGCCCGCCCGTAGGGGCATAACCACGAGCCCGGCGTCCCGTAAATGGGGCGCCGGGCTCCCGACTGTCTGGCTCATGCCGGCGGTCTGGGGCATCATTCGAGGATGACTGAGACATCGTCGAGGCCCGACCGGCTCTACCAGGTAGCGGCTTGGGTCGCGATCATCGCGGGAATCGTCTTCATCGCCGCGACGGTCCTGTTGGTCGCGTGCATGGTCTGGTGCTGCCATTAGTTTTTCGCGCATGATCGAGGCATGACCGAAACACCCGAGCCCCCTCCTCCTCCGCCACCGCCACCGCCGCCCTATGCGGCACCGCCGAGCAGGCTCTACCAAGCCGCCGCGTGGGTGGTGATCGTCGCCGGCATCGTCTTCATCGTCGCGACGATCTTCTTCACCGGTGCCGCGGTCGCCGGGCACCAGCACTACCGCCATCACCACCACGGCATGTTCGGTCCGGGAGGCCCAGGCGGTCCGCCGCCACCGGGAACCGGGCAGTGGCTGTTCGTCGTCCCCGGCGGGCCGGGCGGACCAGGTGGTCCCGGGATGGGACCCGGCGGCCCGCCGATGATGCCGATGATGCCCGGCGGTCCGGGGATGGGTCCGGGTATGAGTCCCGGTCCGTCGCCATCGACCACCGCGCCGGCGCCTCCGCCACCCCCGCGCCCATAGCGGGACGGGCCCGCCGCGGAAACCGGTGCCGCCAAACAGAAGCCAGGGCTGCGTTGGAGCTGGAATCGCTGCCCTCGGTTCTTTTTCGCGGGCGGGGTTGGCATGATCGAAGCCCATGAGCATCGAAGTCGTTTTCACCACGGAGTCCACGGCAACCGGCGGCGGTCGCGACGGCCACGTGAAGTCATCGGACGGTCGCATCGACCTTGACACCCGGCCGCCGAAGGAGATGGGCGGCAGCGGCGACGGCACCAACCCCGAGCAACTGTTCTCGGCCGGGTATGCCGCCTGCTTCCTCGGGGCGCTGCGACTGGTCGCCGGCAAGTCCAACGTCAAGCTCGACGACGCCACCAACGTCACCGTCCAGATCGGGTTCGGCAAGGATCCCGCGGGTGGGTTCGGGTTGACCGGGAAGATCATCGGCTACCTGCCCGGGCTGGAGCAGAAGGCCGCCGACGACCTGATGCACCAGGCCCACCAGGTGTGCCCGTACTCCAAGGCCACCAAGGGCAACGTCGACGTCGACGTCTCGGCCAAGGTCTAACCCATGCGGCGTACCGCCGCCGCGGCGGTGGGCATCGGCCTGGCCCTGGCAGCGGCCCCGACCGCGGCGGCCCGCCCCTCGGACCCCGGCGTGGTCAACTACGCCGTGATGGGCAAGGGTTCGGTGGGCAACATCGTCGGTGGTCCGATGCGATGGGAGTCGGTCTCCACCGAGCCTTACCAGGCGTTTTGGGTCGACGATCCGGTATGTAACAACTGGGCCGACATCGGATTGCCCGAGGTGTACAACGATCCCGACCTGGCGTCGTTCAACAGTGCGGTCACCCAGACGACGGCGACCGACAAGGCACACTTCGTCAAGCAGGCGGTCGGTGTTTTCGCCACCGGCGACGCCGCGGGCCGCGCCTTCCACCGCGTCACCGACCGCACCTTCGGGTGCTCCGGGCAGACCACCGCGATGCACCTGGACACCGGCGCCACCGAGGTGTGGTCGTTCGACGGCGGCCCGCCGGGGGCCACCGACGCGGCGTGGACCAAACAGGAGGGCGGCACCGACCGACGCTGTTTCAACCAGACCCGGCTACGGGAAAACGTCCTGCTGCAGGCGAAGGTCTGCCAGTCCGGCAACGCCGGTCCGGCGGTAAACGTGCTGGCCGGAGCCATGGAAAACGCGCTCGGTCAGTAACACGCGCGACGGAGGGGAATATGTCGGTGCCCTCTGGAAGATGGAACGTAGCGGTTATCGTGGCGATAGCCGCGCGCCAACCAACGGCCCACTCGGGCCCGGAGGGATCGGGATATGGCTTTCGCCGTCGCGTCGCAGCTGAATCACGCGTGCCGCGCCGACGGCGAACTGGCCAGTTCCGCGGCCGCCGCGCAATACATCACCGACACCTGCCTGTCCGACGCCCCGCTGGGCCGGGTCGGCCTGGAGGTCGAGGCGCACTGCTACGACCCGGTCCAGCCGCACCGCCGACCCGGCTGGGACGAAATCAGCGACGTGCTCGAGTCACTTCCGTCAATGCCCGGCGGTAGTGCCGTCACCGTGGAACCCGGTGGTGCCGTGGAACTTTCGGGACCGCCCACCGACGGCGTGGCACCGGCCATCGAGGCGATGACCAGCGACCAGGCGGTGCTGCGCAAGGCGTTCGCCGCCGCGGGCCTGGGTTTGGTGCAACTGGGAACCGACCCGCTGCGGCCGGCCAGGCGAATCAACCCCGGGGCACGCTACAGCGCCATGGAACAGTTCTTCGCCGCCACCGACACCGGGGTGGCGGGCGCTGCGATGATGACGTCGACGGCCTCGATTCAGGTCAACCTGGACGCCGGGCCGCAAGCGGGATGGGGTCCGCGCGTTCGGCTGGCGCACGCGCTGGGCCCGACGATGATCGCGATCGCTGCCAATTCGCCGCTGTTGGGCGGGGAATTCTCCGGCTGGCTGTCCACCCGTCAGCGGGTGTGGGGTCAGCTGGATTCGGCGCGCTGTGGACCCATTCTGACCGCCAGCGCCGACGATCCCGGCACCGACTGGGCGCGCTACGCACTGAAGGCCCCGGTGATGCTGGTGCACGCCCCGGAAGCCGTGCCGGTGACGCAGTATGTGCCGTTCGCCGACTGGGCCGACGGACGGGCGCTGCTCGGCGGGCGCCGCCCGACCACGGCCGACCTGGACTACCACCTCACCACGCTGTTTCCGCCGGTGCGGCCGCGGCAGTGGCTCGAAATCCGTTACCTCGACAGCATTCCCGACGCGATGTGGCCTGCCGTCGTGTTCACGTTGGTGGCGTTGCTCGACGACCCGGATGCCGCCGACGTCGCGGCCGAAGCCGTCGAACCGGTGGCCGGTGCGTGGGACACCGCGGCCCGGGTAGGGCTGGGCGACCGGCGGCTGTATGCCGCGGCCAACCGCTGTGTGGCCGCCGCCGCGGACCGGGTACCCCGCCGGCTCGAGGAGGCGATGCAGAGGCTGGTCCAAGCGGTCGAGCAGGGCCGCTGCCCGGGCGACGACTTTGCCGACCGGGCCATCGAGGACGGCATCGCGCCGACGGTCACCGGGCTGGCGCGGGGAGAGTCGTGACGTCACGCGAGAAGCTGGCCCGCGACCTGACCCGTGCGCGGGAGCGGACCCTGCGGCTGGTCGACTTCGACGACGCCGAGTTGCGCCGCCAGTACGACCCGCTGATGAGTCCGCTGGTGTGGGACCTGGCCCACATCGGCCAGCAGGAGGAGCTGTGGCTGCTCCGTGGCGGTGACCCGGACCGGCCCGGGCTGCTGCCGCCGGCCGTCGACGGCCTCTACGACGCGTTCGTGCACTCCCGCGCCAGCCGCGTCGACTTGCCGCTGCTCTCACCGAGTGAGGCCCGAAAGTATTGCCGCACGGTGCGATCGGCAGCGCTCGATGCGCTCGACGCACTGCCCGACGAACCGGACGGGGATTTCGTCTTCGCGATGGTCGTCAGCCACGAAAATCAGCACGACGAAACCATGCTGCAGGCGTTGAACCTGCGCAGCGGTCCGCCGCTGCTGGGTTCGGGGGCGGAGCTGCCGCCGGGTCGGCCCGGCGTGGCCGGCACGTCGGTGGTCGTGCCCGGCGGGCCGTTCGTGCTGGGCGTCGACGCCGCAACCGAGCCGTACTCCCTGGACAACGAACGTCCGGCCCACGTCGTGGACGTCCCGGCGTTCCGGATCGGACGAGTCCCGGTCACCAACGGCGAATGGCGACAGTTCGTCGACGACGGCGGCTACACGGACAAGCGGTGGTGGTCGGCGCGGGGCTGGGAGCACCGGCAGCGCGCCGGTCTGAGCGCACCCCAATTCTGGAATCCCGACGGCACCCGCACCCGCTTCGGGCACGTCGAGGACATTCCCGCCGACGAACCGGTCCAGCACGTCACTTTTTTCGAGGCCGAGGCATACGCCGCGTGGGCCGGCGCCCGGCTGCCCACCGAAATCGAGTGGGAGAAGGCCTGCGCATGGGATCCGGCGGCGGGTGCCCGGCGCCGCTACCCCTGGGGACCCGAGGAACCGTCGGCCGCTTATGCCAACCTCGGCGGCGGCGCACTGCGGCCGGCGCCGGTCGGCGCTTACCCGCCCGGGGCGTCGGCGTACGGCGTCGAGCAGATGCTCGGCGACGTCTGGGAATGGACCACCTCGCCGCTGCGGCCGTGGCCGGGATTTGTGCCCATGATTTACCAGCGCTACTCGCAGCCGTTCTTCGGCGGGGATTACCGGGTGCTGCGCGGCGGATCGTGGGCGGTGGAGCCGGGCATCCTGCGGCCCAGCTTCCGTAATTGGGATCACCCGATTCGGCGGCAGATCTTCTCCGGTGTCCGCCTGGCCTGGGACGTCTGATGTGCAGGCACCTGGGCTGGCTCGGACGTGAGATAGCTGTCTCCACGCTGGTGCTCGACCCGCCGCACGGTCTGCGGACGCAGTCCTACGCGCCGCGCCGGCAAAAACACGGGCTGCTCAACGCCGACGGTTGGGGCGTCGGGTTTTTCGACGGGACCACGCCGCGGCGGTGGCGCAGCGCCGCGCCGCTGTGGGGGGACGTGTCGTTCCAATCCGTTGCGCCCGCGCTGCGCAGCCATTGCGTCGTAGCGGCGGTGCGGTCCGCGACCGTCGGCATGCCGATCGAGGTCAGCGCCACCGCGCCGTTCACCGATGGTCGGTGGCTGCTGTCCCACAACGGCATCGTCGACCGGGGTGTGCTGCCTGTCACCTCGAGGGCCGAATCAGTCTGCGACAGCGCGGTTCTCGCCGACCTGATCTTCGCCCGTGGGGTGGAGGCGCTGGGCGACGTGGTCGCGGAAGTCGGCACAGCCGATCCGCATGCCCGGCTGAACATCTTGGCGGGCAACGGTTCTCGACTTCTTGCCACCACGTGGGGGGACACGCTGTCGATGCTGCGGCGTGACGACGGGGTGGTGCTGGCCAGCGAGCCGTATGATGACGATCCCGCCTGGGAGGACCTGCCGGATTGCCATCTGGTCGAGGTCACCCCCGACGGAATCACCTTGACCGCATTGAAGGGACCTTGATGACGCTGTCGCTGTCCAACCATCTGGCCGCGGACTCTGCCTACCACGCGCTGCGCCGCGATGTGCTCGACGGTCTGCGCAGCTCCCCGAAGTCTTTGCCGCCCAAGTGGTTCTACGATTCGGTGGGCAGCGACCTGTTCGACCAGATCACCCGGTTGCCGGAGTACTACCCGACCCGTGCCGAGGCGGAGATCCTGCGTGAACACTCGGCAGAGGTCGCGTCCGCCACCGGCGCGGACACCCTGGTCGAGCTGGGCAGCGGGACGTCGGAGAAGACCCGGATGCTGCTGGACGCGCTGCGCGACGGCGGCTCGCTGCGCCGGTTCGTCCCGTTCGACGTCGACGCGAACATGCTGTCGTCGGCCGCGGCGGCCATCCAGCGTGAATACCCCGGTGTCGAAATCGCCGCCGTCTGCGGTGATTTCGAGGAACACCTGGCCGAGATTCCCGGCGGCGGTCGGCGACTGTTCGTGTTTTTGGGGTCGACGATAGGCAACCTCAACGCAGGCCCGCGTGCGGAATTCCTCGCGTCGCTGGCCGCGGTGTTCCGGCCGGGCGATAGCCTGCTGCTGGGCACTGACCTGGTCAAGGACACCGACCGGCTGGTGCGCGCTTACGACGACGCCGCGGGCGTCACCGCCCGGTTCAACCGCAATGTGCTCGCGGTGATCAACCGGGAACTCGACGCCGATTTCGACGCCGACGCCTACGCGCACGTCGCCCGCTGGAACGCCGACGAAGAGCGGATGGAAATGTGGCTGCGGGCCGAGTGCCCGCAGCGGGTGCGCATCGGCGCGCTGGACCTGACCGTCGAATTCGCCGCCGGGGAGGAGATGCTCACCGAAGTGTCGTGCAAGTTCCGGCCAGAGGCGGTGGCCGCCGAATTGGCGCAGGCGGGCCTGCGCCGGACCCGGTGGTGGACCGACCGGGCCGGCGATTTCGGGCTGTCGCTCGCGGTCAAGTGAGCTTGCCGGACGCCTGGCGGGCGGCGCGCCCACCGGTGGCCGGGCTGCACCTGGACAACGCGGCCTGCTCGCGGCAGAGTTTCGCCGCGCTCGACGCCGCCGCCCGGCATGCCCGCCACGAGGCGGAGGTCGGCGGATACGTCGCGGCCGAGGCCGCCGCACCGGTCTTGGACGCCGGGCGTGCCGCTGTCGCGGCGCTGGCGGGCATGCCCGATGCCGAGGTGGTGTTCACCACCGGTTCGCTGCACGCGCTAGACCTGTTGCTCGGCAGTTGGCACAGCGGTCGCACGCTGGCCTGCCTGCCGGGTGAGTACGGCCCCAACCTTGCCGTGATGGCCGCACACGGGTTCGCGCGCCGCCCACTGCCCGTCGACGGCGACGGCAGGGTCGCGGTCGACGAGGCCGCCGCCCGCCTGGCCGCCGACCCGCCCGACCTGGTGCACCTCACCGCGGTGGCCAGCCACCGCGGTGTCGTGCAGCCACTGGCCGAGATGGCTTATCTCTGTGCCGAATTGGGTCTGCCGTTGGTGGTCGACGCGGCTCAGGCGCTCGGCCACGTCGACTGCGCGGTGGGCGCCGACATGACGTACACGTCGTCGCGCAAATGGCTGGCCGGCCCGCGCGGGGTCGGGGCTCTCGCGGTGCGAACCGAGCTGATGCAGCGGCTGCGGCCGCGATTGCCGCCGCCGGATTGGGTGTCGTCGCTGCCGGTGGCCCGCCGGCTCGAGCTCGGTGAAGCCAATATCGCTGCGCGAGTGGGGTTTTCGGTGGCCATCGGAGAGCACCTGGCCGCTGGCCCCGCGCTGGTAAGGGCGCGCTTGGCCGAAGTTGGCCGCGCCACTCGCACGGCATTGGTCCAGGTGCGCGGCTGGCGGGTGATCGAAGCCGTCGACGAGCCCAGCGCGATCACCACCCTGGCCCCGCTCGACGGCGCCAACCCAGAAGCGGTGCGGGACTGGCTGATTCACGAACGGCGGATCGTCACCACCGCTGCGGAGGTGGAACGCGCGCCGCTGGAAATGACCGCCCCGGTGCTGCGGATCTCGCCGCACGTGGACGTCACTACCGACGATCTGGCGATGTTCGCCGAAGCGCTGGCCGAGGCGAGTGCGGCTGCGTGACTGGGCCGCTACGGGCCCTGATCGGCAATCAACGTCTGGATAAGGTCGACGATTTGCTGCTGACCGGCTGCTGTGGCGTCGAATTTGCCGCGCATTTCGGTGAAGCCTTGATCGACGTGCGTCCGAAGGTCGACGAAGTCGGTTCGGAGATCCACGAAGTCTTCGCGGAGGGCGTTGAAGCTGACCGCAGTCGCCTGCCGAAAGTCGCGGAGTTCGTCGTGGAATGCGGTCACGTCGCGGTCGGCGGCTCCGGCGAGGACGCGAGCGGCAGCTGCGTCTTGCTCACTTGCTCGTACTCGCCCGGTCAGGTCGTGCACCTGAGTTTCCAGAGCGGTGACGCGTGCTTCAAGGTTCCCCGGCTCCACAGTGGCGAGCCTACCGTTGGTTACCGCCGCTGTCGGTCGGTCACTAACAGGGGCTACCCATTTGCTGCGAAGCCAGCGAGTCGATGTCGATCCGTCGCGAAAGGCCGCATAGAGCGTACGGAACCTGATATGTAACACATTAGCTGGGCGTTGGCAATGTAGTACATTGTATTTATGTCTGTGAATGTGTCGGTGCGCCTCGACGACCGTCTCGCCGAGCGGTTGCGTCTGCGCGCCCGCGCGGCAGGCGAAAGCCTGTCAGATCGCCTGCGTCGCTACGCGGAAGAAGGCGCGCGGCGCGACGAACATCCGCTCATCACCTTTCGCGACGGGCCGACCGGGCGCCGGGCCGGACTGATCAATGGGCCCGACGTTTGGGAGATCACGATGTGGCTCGACGATCTCGGGCCGGTCGAGGACCCGGTAGCCGAGCTAGTGGGTGATGGGGTCGTCACGCGGCCGCAAGTCGACGCCGCACTTGCATATCGTGCTGCCTACCCCGAGGAGATCCAGGCCCACATCGATCTGCACCGCAGCGAAACCGCCGCCGCCGATGCGCGGTGAAGCTACTCCTCGATGAGATGTACCCCTCAACGCTGTCTGCGGCGCTGAAGGCGGCTGGCATCGACGCGACCGCCGTCGGCGCTTTGGGGCTTACCGCCCGCAGCGATGCCGAGGTGTTCGCTACCGCGGTCGCCGGCGACCATGCCTTACTTACCGAGAACGTCGCGGACTTCACTCGGCTCGCCGCCGAGTGGATCGCCAACGGCAATCACCACCCCGGGCTGCTCATAGCGTTGTCATCCCGCTTCTCTCGACGCCCGTCGGGCATCAAACCGCTCGCTGCGGCGGTGAAAGCTGTTGTGCACCAACAACTTGACGACCGTGTCGTCTACCTCCGCCGGGCTGTTTAGTTCTCAGCCTTTTGCGCGGTCAGCAGGTACGCCGGCAGCTTGGAGCGGCCCTTCTCGTCCTTGGGAAACTCCGGCATCGCAAAGGGCGCGTCCGCGGGGGCGGGCGGGATGTTCGCGTGGATGAACGCCGGCCGGATTTCGTCGATCTCCCAGTACTTGCTCACCGCGGCGCGCAGCTCATCCTCGTCGACGGTGTTCGGTCCCTGCTCGGCCTCGGGCGGAAAGGCGCCCTTTGCAAATACGAGGACGTAGTAGTTCGCTTCGGGAGCTGCTGCGCGATGTATCGAACGCAGGTAGCCGTCGCGGCCCTCCACCGGCAGCGAATGAAACAGGGTCGAATCGATCACAGTGTTGAACCGGCCGTCGTAGCCGCTGAACGAAGTGATGTCGGCCTGCACGAAACTGGCGTTGCTCAGTCCGCGTTCTTCCGCGGCCTTGGTGGCTGCGGCGATCGCCGTCGGCGTGAGGTCGACGCCCACCACGGTGTAACCCTCGGCCGCCAACGCCAGCGACAGCTCGGCGTAACCACATCCGGCATCGAGCACGTCGCTGCGGACCTTGCCTTCACGGATCAGCGCGGCCAACTCCGGTTGCGGCTCACCGATGTTCCACGGCGGCGGCCCCTGGAAGACACCTTCCCGGCGGTATGCGCTGTCCCAGTCCATCACTTCATCAGCCATGGACTCCAAGCTACGCGAGGTCGTCAGAGCCGATCCATCTGGCGAGACATGCGGGATACCTCGAAATAGGCGGATTCACGTCGCGGGTAGCGCGGTCGGGGCACGTGTGCGGGTGCCCGTGGCGTAGAGCCCGGTGTCGCCACGGATCGCGGTAATAGATGCGGCATGACGACATCGTTGCTCGCGGCAGGTGATGTGTATTGCGTAGCGGAGTACTCGAATTCAGCGGGCCGGGCCGGACTGCAGTATCGCGGCGAGCCCTTCCCGCGACTTGGCCCCTACCCGCTGGCAGGCGCGGTATACATGCCCCTCGACGGTGCGCACCGACATGACCAGCCGATCGGCGATCTCCCGATTGGACAAGCCGGTGGCAACCAGTTCGATGACTTCGCGTTCGCGACCGGTCAGCGGAACTCCCACCGGGGTGCGCAAAGCGGGTGTGCGCAGCCCGCCGCAGGCGTCGGACAGTTCCCTGGCCAGTGCCGAGGCATACAAAGCGCGCTTGCGCTGCTGCGCCCGGTTGAAGCAGGCCGCCGCTTGGGCGGCGACGTCGGCCGCGGTGGCACGGTCACCGATGGCACGGTAGGCCGTCGAAGCCGCCAGCAACCCCTCGCCGTCAGCGGCGCGCAACGATTCGGCATGCTGCGCAACGGCATTGGCCAGCGGCAGCGACAATACGCCAGCGAGCTCCCGCGCACGCTCGCTGTCGGTCGCGTCGCCCCACTGAGCCGCGGACTGCAAGCAGGCGAGCTCGTGAGTTGGCTGCGCACGCTCGCGGGCCTCGATCGTCGCGGCCCGTACGGTCGCCACAGCGTCGCTCAGCGAACCGTCGGCGGCAAGCGTCCAGCCGGTCGCCACCGACAGCGCGGTCTGCATGAACAGGTAGTCGGAGGGAACGCACTCCCGCGCTTCGCGCAGCGCTTCGCCCGCTTCCGCCGGCTGGCCGAGTTTGGCGTGCGCCTCGGCAAGCGCAAAACAGCATGCCGGTCGCAGACCCGTTGTCACGCCATGCTTTTGGACACCCGCCAACGCTTCGTGCAGGAGCCTCACTGCGTTCGAAACGGCACCGCGCGCCAGCTCGGCATGGCCCATCAGGAAGGATAGATTGGCGTAGGCCAGCCCGGGAATGTCGTTGGCGGAGTCGGCGATTTGTTGGGCAGATCGCACGCATTCGTCGATGCGGCCGGTCAATCGGCAGGCCCGGGCGTAGACGCTGCCGAACCAGAACCGCATGTGCGACGCCTGGAACGACGTCACGGCGCGCTGCAGAGCCGCATCGGCGACCTCGGTGACGTCGTCCACGTCGCCCAGCGCGCCCATCGCCATGATCAACGCGACCGACGCCATCATCGCATGGAAATCCGATACTGCCTCGGAATCCAAAGCGGCCCTGCCTTTTTCGGTGGCAACTTCGCAGCGGGCCTGCACCGCGTCGAGGCAGGCTTCCACTGCGGTGCGTTCGGCCACTTCCGCCGCCGATTCGTGCGTGGCGGCAAGCCGCTCGAGGATGATTGCCGCGTCCCGGGGCCGGCCCAGCATCCAGATCAGGTTGGCTGCCCGCACGGTTGCCCAGCGATGCTCGTGCATGCCGCGCAGCACCTCTTCGGCTTCCGCACCGCGCCCGGCGAGCACCAGGTTCATCGCGCGTAAACCGGGAGCCTCCGCCGCCCCGGCTTCGGCTGCCGCGGTGGCGAATCGGTCCGCCAAATCGAGGTCGAGCAGTTGCATGGCGTAACGCGCCGACATCAGGAACAGGTCGGGGTCCGCATCGGCGTCGGATTCCAAGGTCAGCAGCGCCCGTCGGACGGTGGCGTGCATGTCGGGGTCGGCGTCTTTGGCCAACCGTTGCGCCAGGCGGCCGCGGATCCGCGACAGATGCAGTTCGCCCGCCGTGGCGCGGCGAAGTTCGCCGAAAAGCGGGTGTGCCAGCCGGGCCATCAGCGTCTTGCCGGTGCGCTCCACGGTTACCAGGTGCATCTGTTCGGCGACTTCGATGTCGCGGCGGCGCACCAGGTCAGTGAGGACGTCGACGGCCACGGGTTCGCACTGCGACAGAGTGTCGACTACCAGCGCGAGGCCCGGGGTGAGGCGACTCAACTGGCGGCCGACCATGTCGCCGATGCTCGGCGAGACGGCGACGTCTTCGTCCCACATCCACACCCCGGCCACCTGGCGTATCCGGCCGGCGGAAATCTGGTCGTTCAGCATTTGCCGCAGGAACAGGGCGTTTCCGTCAGTCAGCCTCCAAAACCGTTGGCAGCTGCGGGAATCCACTGGCCCGCCGAGCGTGGACTCGATGATGCGACGGGTGGCCGCCGCCGACAACGGTTCGAGGTCCATGCGCAGAAGGTGGCCGTCTTTCCATAACGCGGTCACCGCATCGGGTTCGCTCCCGCCGGCGCGCAGTGTGACGATCAGGCGGACACCGTGTGACTGGGCAAGCTGGTGCACCACATGCGCGGACAGTCCATCCAGCAGGTGCGCGTCGTCGACGCCGATCAACACGCGTCGTTGACGCTGCTGGGTAATGAAGGAGTCGATCAGGCGTCGCACGCTGGCCAGTGGATCGGACATCACGTCGCCGAGCGAGGCAGTGAATGCGCCGAGCGGAAGTCTGCGTGCGGACTCAGTCCCGACGATCCATTTCGTGTGGTCACCGGACACGTGCGCGCGGGTCAGCACTTCGCGCGCGAGCCGGGTTTTGCCCACGCCCGCGGCCCCAATGATCACCACACCGGAGTGATGGCCAGCGCCACCCAGCACGCGGCGAATAACCGCGAGCTCGTCGTCGCGCCCAGTCAGCGGATCGCCGCTGATCACGGGCAGACTATAGCCCCCTGACGAGCTCGTCGTTCGAATTCGTCTGCGATTCAGGAGTGAGAGGGAATTCGAGTAACCAAATACCCCAGCCATGGGTCTGCGGGAATCCGCCGGCGCGACGAGATTGGAGTAGCCGCTTACGCTATCCCGCTTCATCGCACTCTGCGAGCATGGCTTAGCCAGAGGCAACTCGGCCGAAATCAGCGCGCAATGGTGCAAGAGGCGAGAGCCGAACCGATGATGCGCCGCGCGGCCGGGTCGTCAAACTTTAAGGAACCAACTGCAATGCCCAATACCATAAGAACTCCCGACGTCGCGACGTCGGTTCTGGCACTGAGCAATTCGCTGCCGTATCCGCTGCGGGCCACCACCAAGTTCGACACCGGTATTGAGCTGCTACGCAAAGCGGGCGGCCCGCTGACCAGACTCGCATTGGCTCGCAGGTGGGACATGTCGCACCTGGTTGTCATCTGCTCACCGGAGGGCGCGCGCGACATTCTCGGCCGCAACGACGAAAACGCCGAACGCGGCATGACACCGATATCGTGGGAACTGCGCAAGCTGGTCGGCGACAACTTGCTCGTCGTGCCGCACCGCGAGTGGCTGCCGCAGCGGCGGACGTTGCAGCCGATCTTCGCCAAACAACACGTTCCCCGACTTGCCGGCCACATGGCCGAGGCCGCAGAGCACGTAGCTGGCCGCTGGATCGACGACGTCGAGATGGACCTCGATGCCGAATGTCGCACCCTGACCCTGCGGGCGCTGAGCCGTTCGATGCTCGGTCTCGAAGACGACGGCCCAACCGCGGACCTGGGGTGCGCGCTTCGTACCGTCGTGAAATGGGCAACCGAGCGTGCGTTACGCCCAGTCAACGCGCCGCGTTGGCTCCCAACCCGCCAACAGCGGCAGGCCCGCGCCGCTAGTGCAGCCCTGCACGAGCTGGCCGCGGACGTTGTGCAAGCGTGTCGTGCAGACCAGGCCCGGCATGCGCCGGTGGCACGCGCTCTGATGCAGACCGCCGACCCGCAGACCGGTGAGCCCTTGACTGATTCTGCGATCTGCGACGAGCTGGTCTTGTTCATGATCGCGGGCCACCAAACCACATCGATTGCACTCACTTATGCGCTGTGGGCATTGGGGCATCACCATGAATTGCAGGAACGTGTCGCCGCCGAGGTGGGTCAACTCGGCAACGGCCGCCTCACGCATAAGGACGTGTCGCGGCTGGGCTACACCGTTCAAGTTCTGCACGAGGCGCTGCGCTTATGCCCACCGGTACCCGTGGTGGAACGGTTCGTGATGAAAGACGTCGAGGTCGACGGCCACCGGCTGGATGCGGGCACGCTCGCCATCGTCGCGATTCATGCGATCCACCGTGACCCCACCTTTTGGGAGGACCCGCTCACATTCAACCCCGACCGGTTCGCTCCGGGAAGGGCAAACGGGCGCAACAGCTGGCAGTACTTGCCGTTTGGAGGTGGGCCGCGAGCATGCATCGGCGATCACTTCGCGCTGATCGAGGCCACTCTCGCCCTGGCAGCTATCACCCGCGAATGCGAAATCCATTCTCTCGATGATGATTTCCCGGTCGTTCCCTGGCTGGCGGCCACTGTTACCGCACCGATCCGGGCGCGGGTTCGTCAGCGAAAGGCCGGAAAGCCTGAGTCATACCCCGGGCTTGTACCTATCGTGATACCCGGAGACACGATGCGCGCGCTCCTTCCTGAATAGTGAGATATTTTGGGCCGCAAGGTAAGTCATTCTGGATGGAGGTCGCCATGGCGAAGGTGGATATCGTGGTGGTCCTCGCGCTGTGCGCGGCGCTGGCATCGGCGTGCGGCGATGTGATCCGTCAACGGTCCGCGCAGGAGATCACCGACAAACACGTCGGTCACCTGGAGTTGTTCCGGATGTCATTGCGCGACGCCCGCTGGTGGCTGGGTGGCGGGGGCGCCGTCGCCAATTACGGCCTCCTGGCCGGGGCGCTGGCGCTGGGTTCGGTGATGTTGGTGACCGCACTGCAGGTGACCGCTCTGCTGTTCGCCCTGCCGATTTATGCGCGACTGACCCATGATCGGGTGACTCGCTGGGAATGGCTGTGGGCGGCGGTGCTCGCGGTTGCGTTGGCGGTGGTCGTCATCGTTGGCGACCCTGCCGCCGGGCACGCGCGCGGTTCGCTGGACGCGTGGACGGTGGTGGCATTGGTGATGGGTCCGCTGCTGGCGCTGTGCGTGCTGGGCGCACGGATATGGCGGGGTCGTCCGCCCGCGCCGGTGCTGCTGGCGGTAGTCGCGGGTTCGTCTCTGGCGTTGTTCGCGGTGCTGACCAAGGGCGTGGTCGTGCTGCTGGGACACCACGGGTTTGGCGCGGTACTGGCTGCGCCCGAGTTCTATGCCTGGATACTTGCCGCATTGGCCGGGATGGTCTTTCAGCAGTCGGCGTTTCGCGCCGGTGCGCTGACCGCCTCGTTGCCCACGATGTACGTGGCCAAGCCGATGGTGGCGTCAGTGCTCGGTGTAGGGGTGCTTGGTGAGACCCTGAACGCCGATGGTCCGGAAATGGGTGTGCTGGCAGCAGCGGTAGTAGTGGCTGTTGTCGCGACTGCGGCCCTGGCCCGCGGCGAAGCCGCCACCATCGCGGCAGGCGCCGCCTCCGACGTCAAAATCGCCGATCGTCCGTCCCCGGGTGTTCTCGCAGAGCCCATTGCCTGACGCTCGTCACGTGGCCTGCGCCCAGGTATGCACCGGCTGATTGGAATGCATGTGATCGCAGTAGCGCCGCAGCATTTCGGCCAGCGCCACGGGCCTGGGCATCCCGTGCTCCTGAAGTGCCCGCACGGTCGACACCTGCCAGGTCGCGCCGTTGCGACCGGTTTTCGCGCGGCCCTCGATGACGGCGAGGAACCGGTCGCGAACGTCGGCCGCGACACCCCACGCCCGCAGGCCTTCGTCGGCCATAGGCAGCAGCTGGCGCAGCACGAGTTCGTCGGCGCTCACTTCGCCCAGGCCCGGCCAGTACACTTTGGCGCCCATACCGTGTCGTGCCGCCTCGAGGAAATTGCGTTCTGCCACAGCGAAACTCATCTTGGTCCACAGCGGGCGGTCTTCCTCGGACAGGGTGCGCAGCATGCCGTAGTAGAACGCCGCGTTGGCCACCATGTCGACGACCGTGGGGCCGGCGGGCAGCACGCGGTTCTCCACCCGCAGGTGGGGCCGGCCGTCGACGACGTCGTATACCGGCCGGTTCCAGCGGTACACCGTGCCGTTGTGCAGACGCAGCTCCGAGAGTTGCGGCGTGTGCCCGGCGGCCAATTCGGCCACCGGGTCTTCGTCGGACACCTGCGGCAGCAACGACGGGAAATAGCGGACGTTCTCTTCGAACAGGTCGAAGATCGAGGTGATCCAGCGCTCGCCGAACCACACCCGTGGTCGCACCCCTTGGGTTTTCAACTCGTCGGGTCGGGTGTCAGTGGCCTGCGTAAACAATTCGATGCGGGTTTCCGCCCACAGCTGATGACCGAAGAAGTACGGCGAGTTGGCGCCGAGTGCCACCTGCGGCCCGGCCAGCACCTGCGCGGCGTTCCAGTTGTTGGCGAAATCGGCCGGGGACACCTGCAAGTGCAATTGCATACTGGTGCAGGCGGATTCGGGAGCAATGGTGGCCGAATGCAGGCTGAGCGGCTCGGGACCGCTGATGTCGATCTGGATGTCCTCGCCGCGAGCTCGGAAAATCGAGTCGTTGAGGGCCGCATACCGCGTCGACTCGCTCATCCAACCGCCGTGCAGATGCTCGGGCATCAGTGTCGGCAGGATCCCGATCATCACGATGTGGGCGCCGTAGGCGTTGGCTTTGGTTTCGGCGACGTTCAGGCTCTGCCGAACTTCGGCTTCCAGCTCGATCCCGGTGCGGCCCGGCAACGCCCGGGGCGGCACGTTGAATTCGATGTTGTAGGCGCCCAGTTCGGTCTGGTAAGCGGGGTCGGCGATCTCGGCAAGCACGTTTTGGTTCGCCATCGCCGGCTGGTAATCGCCGTCAACCAGGTTGCACTCGATTTCCATCCCGGTCAGCGGGCGGTCGAAGTCGAAACTGGACTGCGCCAGCATCGTCTCGAACACGTCGAGACACAACTGCACCTTGCGGCGGTATTCCTGCCGGTGCGCGTGGTTGTATTCGGTCCGCTCGACCTCTTCGCCCACAACGCCGATGCAACCGGTTCGTTACGGCTCGCGCAACCAGATCGGCATGAGGCGGAATTCACACAAGGCCGAGATCCGCGACTTGCGACAACACTGCGCATCAGATGCGTAGCCAGCTAGCATCTGATGTATGCGGACCACGATCGACATCGATGACGATGTGCTGCGCGCATTGAAGCGACGTCAGCGCGAGGAGCGCAAAACGTTGGGGCAGCTCGTGTCAGAACTACTGGCGCAGGCGCTTGCGACCAGTCCTCGCCCGACGGTGGAGATCAGTTGGACGACCGCGGACCTGCGCCCACGCGTCGATCTCGACGACAAGGATGCTGTCTGGGCGGTGCTGGACCGTCAATGAGCGAGACCTTCGACGTCAACGTGCTGGTGTACGCGACGCATCGCGCCAGCCCTTTTCACGATCGGGCCAAGGCGCTCGTCGAGCAGTTTCTGGCGGGACCGAGCCTGGTCTATCTGCTGTGGCCGGTTGCACTGAGCTATCTGCGGATTGTCACTCATCCCGCCTTGCTGGACGCGCCGCTCACGCCGACCGCCGCGGCAGACAACGTTGAACAGTTCGTCTTCCAACCACACGTGCGACTGGTCGGCGAGATCGACGGATTTTGGCCGGCGTATCGACGGGTCGCAGACACCGTCAACCCGCGCGGCAACCTGGTTCCCGATGCGCATCTGGTGGCGCTGATGCGTCAGCACGGCATCTCGACGATATGGACCCACGACCGCGACTTCCGCAAGTTTGAAGGGGTCACTGTGCGCGATCCCTTCACCGATTAACGACGCGATGCCACCACGATTTGCGGACGTGGACGCACCGGAAGGTTGAACAGCCCACCGCCACGCAGCTCGACGTGGATCGCCGGATCGGCGTGGGCGGCCAGCGCCCGCAGCGCCGAGGGGCTATAGGCGCGCAGCGAGCTGATGAAGCCGTCGTGCGCAAACGGCAGCACGACGGTCAACGGCAGCATCGACGCCAGCTGCAGGATGTGCAGCGGTGACGGCGGCCGGGGCAGGTCGATGATCAGCAGTTTGCGGGCCGCGCGGGTGCCTTCGGCGAACACCCGAGACGCCAGCGGCGGCGGCAGGTGGTGAAACGACATGACGAACACCGCGAGGTCGTAATACCCGTCCGGCGCGTCGATGGTGGTGGCGTCCATCTCGCGCACTGTGGCCCGTGGGTGGCTGCCCAGGTCGCCGGCGGCGATCGCGGCCACCGACGCGGGCTCGACGTCGGTCACCGTGACCTGCGCGGTCGGATGCTGCTCCAGAAGCGCACGGGACAGCCCGCCATGGCCGGAGCCCAGTTCGAGGATCTTCGGGTCGGCCACGTCGGCGATCTCTTCGAGTGCGATCCGGGCGAACATCTCATGATGGCCGAACAGGCGTCCGAACCGGTCAAGGGACCGCACCACGGCGCGCTTGCGGTCGTCGACGTCGTCGCGGTCCAGGTATTCCGGACGCTGTGTTTCGAGCCGCCGGTCCAGACAGGAGGCGTTCGGGCCGCCGCGCGGCATGGTCGCAATGTCGAATGTTCGAGTGCCCATATACGCCATCATGGACGACGTGGCTGAGTCGCCTGAGTTCATAGCCTCGATCGACCAGGGCACCACCAGCACCCGCTGCATCATTTTCGACCACGACGGCGCCGAGGTGGGCCGCCACCAGCTCGAGCACGAGCAGGTCCTGCCGCGCTCCGGCTGGGTCGAGCACGACCCTGTCGAGATCTGGGAGCGCACCTCGTCGGTGCTGACGTCGGTCCTCAACAGGACCAACCTGTCACCGAAAGACATTGCGGCGCTGGGCATCACCAACCAGCGCGAGACCACGCTGGTCTGGGACCGGCGTACCGGCCGGCCCTACTACAACGCCATCGTCTGGCAGGACACCCGCACCGACCGCATCGCCGCGGCGCTGGACCGCGACGGCCGCGGCGACGTGATCCGGCGCAAGGCCGGCCTGCCGCCGGCGACCTATTTCTCCGGCGGCAAGCTGCAGTGGATCCTGGACAACGTCGACGGGGTGCGCGACGCGGCCGAACGCGGTGACGCGGTCTTCGGCACGCCCGACACCTGGCTGTTGTGGAACCTGACCGGCGGCCCCCGCGGCGGCGTGCACGTCACCGACGTGACCAACGCCGGCCGCACCATGCTGATGAACCTGGAAACTTTGGACTGGGACGACGAGCTGCTGTCGTTTTTCGGGATACCCCGCGCGATGCTGCCGTCGATCGCGCCGTCGTCGGCGCCGCAGCCGTATGGCGTCACCGCGGAGGCCGGGCCCGTCGGGGGCGAGGTGCCGATCACCGGGATTCTCGGCGACCAGCACGCCGCGATGGTGGGCCAGGTGTGCCTGGACCAGGGGGAAGCCAAAAACACCTACGGCACCGGCAATTTCCTGCTGCTCAACACCGGCGAGGAGATCGTGCGGTCGGCCAACGGCCTGCTGACCACCGTGTGCTACCAGTTCGGCGACGCCAAACCCGTTTACGCCCTTGAGGGTTCGATCGCGGTCACCGGATCGGCGGTGCAGTGGCTGCGCGACCAACTCGGCATCATCAGCGGCGCCGCGCAGAGCGAGGCGCTGGCCCGTCAAGTCGACGACAACGGCGGGGTGTATTTCGTTCCTGCGTTTTCCGGGTTGTTCGCCCCGTACTGGCGATCAGATGCCCGCGGCGCCATCGTCGGGCTGTCGCGGTACAACACGAACGCGCATCTGGCTCGCGCGACTCTGGAGGCGATTTGCTACCAGAGCCGCGACGTGGTCGACGCGATGGCCGCGGATTCCGGTGTGCGCCTTGAGGTTTTGAAGGTTGACGGTGGTATCACCGCTAACGACCTGTGTATGCAGATCCAGGCCGACGTGCTGGGTGTCGACGTGGTGCGCCCGGTGGTCGCCGAGACGACGGCGCTCGGGGCGGCGTATGCGGCGGGCCTGGCGGTCGGGTTCTGGTCCGGCCCGGACGACCTGCGAGCCAACTGGCGTGAGGACAAGCGGTGGTCGCCGTCGTGGAGCGACGACCAGCGCGAGGCGGCTTACGCGGGCTGGCGCAAGGCAGTCCAGCGCACGCTGGACTGGGTCGACGTCTCTGGGTGAGCAGACGCAGAATCGCACTTGTCGGGGTCCGCGCGTGCGATTCTGCGTCTGCTCGCGGGGGTGGTTACTCGTCTTCGCTGAGCACGGTGTAGATCTCGCGGCGCGCATTGTTGACGATCTCGATGATGCGTTGCTGCTGCTCGGGTGATGCCGCGTGCGCGGATTGCGCGACGGCGCCGAACAGCTGGCCCACCGCGGCCCGCAAGTTGAGGTGCGAGGGGTCGACGCCGTCGGCGATCTCGTCCCACGGCGGGGTTTCGACCTTCTCGGCGGCGGCCCTGCCCTCCTCGGTCAGCTGGAAAAGCCTTTTGCTGCCCTCGGATTCAGTGCCGACGATCAGACCCTCGTCGACCAGCAACTGCAGGGTCGGGTACACCGAGCCCGGGCTGGGCCGCCACAGGTCCTGGCTACGTTCGGCGATCTCCTGGATCATTTCGTAGCCGTGCATCGGCCGTTCGGCCAGCAGGACCAGGATGGCGGCCCGGACGTCACCGCGCCGCCCGCGCCGGCCCGGACCGCCGCGGCGTCCACCGCGCGCGCCGGGGCCGAACCCGAACCCGAAGCCGCCGGGACCGAAGCCGGGACCGAAACCCCGGCCGAATCCGGGCCCGAACGGGCCGTCGTGCCCGGCGTCGTGGCCGCGGACAAAATCGCGGAACTGCCGGCGAGCTTGCCGGCGCTGCTCGTGCAGAGCACGGCGGTCCTGCGGGCCGAAGCCGAAACCGGCGGGGCCGCCGACGAACGGCGCCCCGAACGGCGCCGCGAACGGGGGAAATGGTGCATGCATGTTCTGTCTCGTTTCTGGAAGGGCAGCGCCGGATGCGCTGCCGATGCGTCGACGATATATCGAAAACTATCGCGATGCAACGTCAGCTGGGAGATTTTTGGCCGACGGGCCGGTTTCCGGCATGACGAACAGATAGAGCGCAAACCCCGCGCCGGCCAGCGCGCCCAACGACAGAAACGCCGCGTGGTAGCCGGCGGTCACCACGATCCAGCCGGCCGCGAAATTCGACAGCGCGGCGCCCACGCCCCAAGCCGTCGTGATTGCGCCCAGGCTGACGTTGAACCGGCCGGTGCCGTGCGTAACGTCTTGCACGACAAGGGGAAACAGCGCCCCGAAGATGCCGGCGCCCACGCCGTCGAGCAGCTGCACGCCCACCAGCCAGTACGGGTTGTCCGACAGCGTGTAGAGGAAGCCGCGCGCGGTCAACACGGCGAAGCCGACCAGGAAGATCGGCTTGCGGCCCCAGGAATCGGCCTTGGCGCCGGCGAGGTAGGCCACCGGCACCATCACCAGCTGAGCCGCGACGATGCACGAGGCCATCAACGCGGTGCCGCGATCCTTGTTCTGCAGTGCCAGCACCTGGCCCACCAGCGGCAGCATGGCCGCGTTGGCGAAATGAAAGGCCACCACCGCCGCGGCGAAAATAATCAGCCGCCGGTTGTGCAGCAGCACCGCCAGCCGCGACGGCTCGGGGTGTGGCTGCCCCGGCGCGTGGTCCATGCCGCGGGCCACGTCGTGGTCGATCGCGTCGGCCGGGATCCGCAGGGTGGCGACGACGCTGAGCAGGGCCATCGCCGCTAGCACCCAGAACACCACCACCGGGCCGAAGAAGTAGGCCAAGCCGCCGGTGGCCGCCGCCGCCGAGGCGTTGCCGGCGTGGTTGAACGACTCGTTACGCCCGATCCGCCGCGCGAAAAACCGCGGACCGACCACGCCCAGGGTGATCGCCGCGAGCGCCGGGGCGAACACCGAACCGGCGATCCCCGTGACCGCCTGCAGCATCGAGATCGAGTAGAAGCCGGGGAACAGCGGCATCGCCAAGGATCCGGCGGTGACGGCGACGGCGGCGGCGATCACCAGTGCCCGCTTGGCCGTGCTGCGGTCGACGATCGCGCCCACCGGTGTCTGCGCGACGATCGCCGCGATCCCACCGACCGCCATCACGAATCCGATCGAGGCCTGATCCCAGTGGTGGGTCAGCAACAGATAGATCGACAGATACGGGCCCAAACCGTCGCGCACGTCGGCCAATGAGAAGTTCAACAAGTCCAGTGCACGCGCCAGTCGCACGGTTGCGCACATTAGCCAGCAAAGCTGGGCTGAACCTGAAGAAGGTTTATCCGCGATGGCCGGCTGGGTAGCACTCATCGAATGAACGACGATGTGAAGGTCGGCGCCGCCACCGAACCGGCGGTTCGGCGCGATGCGGGCGGCGACAGCCGGCTGCGGCTATGGGTGAACTGGGTGCTTGCGCTGTTGACGATTCCCGCCGCGGCCGTGGTGCTGGTCTTCACGCTCGGCGCGGTCATGAGCACCGCTGCCTGCAGTGACAAGGAGTGCCCCAACCTCGGTCCCGACGGGATCGGTTTCGGGGTGTTGTTCTATGGCGCGCCGGTGCTGTCCGCCTTGACCATCATCGTGTCGTTCTTTACGGCGCGGCGGCGGTGGGGTTTCGTCGTTCCGTTGTGTGCGTTGGCGCTCCTGGTCGCCGACATCGTCCTTGTCGCGGTGACGGTGGCGCAGTAAGTCACCGGGGTGGCGTGAAGCCGCCGCCGCCGGGTGCCGGCCAGGGCGGCGGCGGTGTCGGCCAGGTCGGCGGAGGACCCGGGGTGAGCCGCAACCGGGCGAGTTCGCGGCGGTGCCGCTCGGCCAGCACGGCGGCCAAGGCCAGGTGCGGCGGAGTCCCCGGCGGGGGCGGGGGAGCGACTCGGGACAGCACGTCTGAGGCAATTCGGCAGGCCATCTGGTAACGCAGCCCTGGCTCGAGTTGCGGTGCGCGGGAGAGGAATTGGCGTGCCAATTCGGCTTGCCCGGCGTTCAGGCCGGACAGCTGGAGGGACGCCGCCCACCACGCCAGCGACGGCGGCATCGGCGGCGGAGGGCTGAGTTTCGGGCCGCGTTCGCTGATGACGACGGTGCCGGCGAAAATGTCGCCGATCCGTTTGGCTTTCGGCGAGAGCAGACTGCACACCACCGCCGGGCTGCCGAACAACATCCAGATCTCCACGACCGAGGCCAGTGCCCGAAATAGCGCTTGGCGGAAGCGTTCCGGGCCGCCGTCGTCGGACACCACGCGCAGCCCCATCACGATCTTGCCCACCGAGCGGCCCCGCGTGGCTGTTTCCAGGATGAGCGGGTAACCGACCAGGACCAGCACGGTGAAGATGATCAGGATGGCGGCCGTGGTGGCGTCGTCGAACTGGGTCAACGTGGCCGCCCACAACATCAGGCCCAGCAGGTAGCCGATGAAGATCACCGCGATGTCGATCAGCGCGCCGACCGCGCGCACCGGCAACTGCGCGATCTGCACATCGAGCACTACCGCGTCCCCGGTCACCACCTCCGACATAGTGGCAACGCTACTAGTGTGAGCCGGGTGGACGTCGACGCGTTCGTGCTTGCGCACCGCGACACCTGGGCCCGGCTCGAACACTTGGTGAAGCACCGACGGCGGCTGACGGGCAACGAGATCGACGAACTCGTCGAGCTCTACCAGCGGGTGTCGACGCACCTGTCGATGTTGCGCTCGGCGTCCTCGGATTCGGTGCTCATCGGCCGGCTTTCGACGCTGGTGGCGCGGGCCCGCGCAGCGGTCACCGGTGCGCACGCGCCGCTAGCCGGTGAGTTCGCCCGGTTCTGGACGGTCGGGTTTCCGGTGGTGGCCTACCGGACGTGGCGCTGGTGGCTGGCTACCGCGGTGTTGTTCTTCGCCGCAACGGCCGTCATCGCGATCTGGGTGTCGGGGAGCCCGGAGGTTCAAGCAACCATTGGAACACCAAGTGACATAGACGAATTGGTGAACCATGATTTCGCCTCGTACTACAGTGAGCATCCGGCCATGGCGTTCGGGCTCCAAGTCTGGGTGAACAACGCCTGGGTGGCCGCAAAATGCATCGCGTTCGCGGTGGTGTTGGGATTGCCCATCCCGTTTGTGCTGTTCCAGAACGCGGCCAACCTCGGCGTGGCTGCCGGGCTGATGGTCCAGGCCGGCAAGGGCCCAATTCTGTTGGGGCTGCTGATTCCGCACGGCCTACTGGAGTTGACGGCGGTGTTCCTGGCCGCCGCCGCGGGGATGCGGCTCGGGTGGTTTGTGATCTCGCCCGGCGATCGCCCGCGCGGGCAGGTGCTTGCCGAGCAGGGCCGCGCGATCGTCACAGTAGCCGTCGGGCTGGTGGCGGTGCTCTTCGTCTCGGGCGTGCTCGAAGCGGCGGTAACCCCGTCGCCGTTGCCGACGTTTCTCCGGGTCGGCATCGGAATCGCCGCCGAGGCAACGTTTCTGGCTTACGTCGTGTACTTCGGCCGACGCGCCGCCCGGGCCGGGGAGACCGGCGACATCGCCGATGCTCCCGACGTCGTCCCGACTCGATAACGCCGAGTGGCCACTTGTGACACGCAGATGCGGCAAAAACGTGCAATAACTGGCCACTCGGCGTCGGGGTCACAGCCGTCCAGTGGCTTTCATCGCCAAGTACCGGTCGGCCAGGGCCGGCGCCAGTTCGGTGGGCGGCTCGTCGACCACTTCCACACCGCCGAGGCGTAGCCGCGACGCGATCGCCCGGCGGTCATTGCGGGCTCGTTCGGCGGCCGCCGCATCGTAGACCGCGGGCGCATCGGCGCGCCCGATGGCCAGTTGATCGACGCGGGGATCGGCGACGGCCGCAAGGATTACTTTGTGCTTGGCGGATAATTGCGGCAATACCGGCAGCAGGCCCTCCTCGAGCGCGGTGGCGTTCAAGTCGGTCAGCAAAACTACCAGCGCGCGACGCCGGGCACGCCGAGCGATCGCCGAAACCATTGCCGCGGAGTCGGATTCAACTAGCGTGGGCTGCAACGGCGCCATCACATCGACGAGCTTGGCCAGCAGTTCGGTCCGCGACGCCCCGAACAGGCCCGCACGGGTCACTCGGTCATGAGCGAGAAAGTCGACATGGTCGCCGGCGCGGGCCGCGAGCGCCGCCAGCAGCAGCGCCGCATCCATCGACCAGTCCAGCCGCGGCCACCCGCCCGGATCGCCGGCCGTCGGGTCGACGCCGACGCGGCCGGCAGCCGTGCGGCCGGTGTCGAGCACGATGACGACGCGCCGGTCGCGTTCGGGCCGCCAGGTCCGTACGACGACGTCGGCGCGCCGGGCAGTGGCTCGCCAGTCGATCGACCGGACGTCGTCGCCCACGACATACTCACGCAGCGAGTCGAACTCGGTGCCCTGACCGCGGGTCAGCGTGGGCGACAGCCCTTCGATCTCGCGCAGCTTGGCCAGCCGCGACGGCAGGTGCTTGCGCGACAGAAACGGCGGCAGCACCCGCACCCGCCCGGCCACCGGCTGCGAACTCTGCCGCCCGGCCAGGCCCAGCGGGCCGATCGACCGCGCGGTCACCGCCGCCGAGCGCTGATCTCCGCGCCGCACAGGCCGCAGCCTGGTATCCACGCGCTGCGCGCGACCGGCGGCAATGTCGACGGTGTGGACGCGCGGCTTGGCGCGGGCGCTGGGCGGCCACGCGTCGCGAACCCGGCCCCGGAACCGGCGGCGACCACTGTTGTGGATCAGCAGACCGGCGTTCACTTCTTCACCGAGCCGAACCGCCACCGGGCCGCTACGAGTGAAACGCAGCGCGCGCGGGCTCGCGGCCCACAACGCGTCGACGGCCACCGCCACCGCCAGCAGCACCAGCAGCACGGCGAACGACCTTGCCGGCCAGGGCGACAGCGTGATCGGCACAACGCAGATCAGGGCAATCAGCCCGGTGCGGCCGGTGAGAACCACTAGCGGGGCACCGGAACGGAAGCCAATATTCCGTCGAGAACGCCGTCGGCGGTGGCGCCTTCCAGTTCCGCCTCCGGCCGCAGCATCACCCGATGCCGCAACGTTGCCCGGGCCATCGCCTTCACGTCGTCGGGCGTGACGTAGTTGCGGCCCGACAGCCACGCCCACGAGCGGGCGGTGGCCAGCAGTGCCGTCGCGCCGCGAGGTGACACCCCGAGCTGCAGCGCCGGCGAATGGCGGGTCGCGCCGACGATGTCGACGATGTAGCCGAGAACCTCGTCGGCCACCAAGACCTCGCGCACGGCGTCACGACCGGCGGTCAGCTCGGCCGGCCCCGCCACCGGCTGGATCGCGGAAAGATCGCGCGGGTCGAAGCCGTGTGCGTGCCGACCGAGGATGGCGATCTCCGAATCACGCGGCGGCAGTGGCACAGTCAGTTTGAGCAGGAACCGGTCGAGCTGCGCCTCCGGCAACTGGTAGGTGCCCTCGTATTCGATCGGGTTCTGCGTCGCGGCGACGATGAACGGGTCCGGCAACGGCCGGGGTTCGCCGTCGACGCTGACCTGACGCTCTTCCATGGCTTCCAGCAGGGCGGCCTGGGTTTTCGGTGGGGTGCGGTTGATTTCGTCGGCCAGCATGAGATTGGTGAACACCGGGCCGTCGCGGAAGACGAACGCGGCGGTGCGGGCGTCGTAAACCAGGGAGCCGGTGACGTCGCCGGGCATCAGGTCGGGGGTGAACTGGACCCGCTTGAACTCCAACTGCAGCGCCGCCGCCAGGGCTCGCACCAGCAGCGTTTTCGCCACGCCCGGAACGCCCTCGAGCAACACGTGGCCGCGGCACAGCAACGCGATGACCAGGCCGCTGACGACGGCCTCCTGGCCGACGACGGCTTTGGCGATTTCGGCGCGCAGCGCCAGCAACGCCTGACGCGCGTGTTCGGTCATTGGTGCGTGACCTGCCTTTCGATGTCGTCGAGCGCACGGGCCAGGTGTACCAGGTCGGCGTCGGTGGCCGGCGGCGGTCCGAACAGCCTATGCCGCACCGTCGCCGGGTCGGCTCCGCTGCGCGATGCGACCGCGTTGACCACGGTCTGTTGCGGGCTGGTGGTAGTCAGCCCGAGCCGGGGCAACAGGCGCTGCAGTGTCGCGGTGCGCAGTGCCTGCGAGGCCACGTCGCGGGCCCGCCGCGACCGGTAGAGCCGGCCGCGGCCCTCGACGGTTTCCGACGCGCGCACCACCACGGGCAGTTCCTCGGCGACCAGTGGGCCGATCCGGCGGCCCTTCCACAGCGCGACCAGTATCACCGTCAGCCATAGTTGCCAGACCATCCAGCTGACGTTGTCCGGGATCAGATCGAATAGCGTTGCCGATCCCGATGTTTCGCCCTCGGCGTGTTGCGGCGCATACCAGACGAGACGTCCGCGATCACCGGCAAGGTTCATCGCCAGCGCGGCGTTGCCGGCCCGCGGCAGGCCGCTGTTGGTGATGAAGTCGGTACTGCCGACCAGGGTGACGGTGCGTTCACCGTCCCGGTAGCGGACCAGCGCCCCGCCGTAGCAGCTGGTGATCACGCGGTCGTCGGCGGCGCGAAAGGTGTTGGTGGGCCCGAACTCTACCGATCCGGCCCGATTCGCCCCGCGCAGCGTGCAATCGGGTTTGCTGTCCAACGCGCTGGCGCCGGAGCTACGGATGTCAGGCGCCAACACGGCGCGGGCGCGCGACGTCGGCTCCACCAGCAGCAGATCCCCCGGGGTGTGGGCCAACCGGTGCAACAACGTGTCGTCGGTGACGTACTGGGCCTGCGCGATCAGCAGCAATGTGTCCGGGCGCGTGGCATTTTCGGCATCCGCGACGCTGTTGGCGACGACCACGTCGACACCGTGGTCGCGCAGCAGCGCGACCAGGGCGTGCGCACCTTCCGGCCCGGTGGATGCCGGGTCCATCCGGCCACCCGGGCGTGGCGCGGTCAGGTATGTCGTGACGGCGGCGACGGCGCAGATGGCGGCCAGCGTCAATAGCACCCACCGCCAGGATCGCAACCGTGCCTTCACCGGATTGCCGCCGAGCCCGATCGCAGGAGGTGGTCGTCGAGGTCGGAGATCAGCCGGTAGCCCTCCGGCGTACCTGGCCGCTCGCCGTAGGTGACGTCATTGAAAGCCGTTGCAGCTTGGGTGAATTCAGCCAAGAGCTGCGGTATGCGGGCGGCCGCGTCGCGGGCCAGCTCGTTGGCGGTGCGGCCGGGCGCCGGGTCGAGCACTCCGGTCTCCTCGAGTCCGCGAGCGACTGCGCGCAACCGGTGCCGAATTGCCATTGCCCAATTGCCTTCGGCGGCAAAGCGTTCCGCGCTGGCGCGATGTGCCCCGGCGCTGAGCGGGCCGGCCTCGAACAGTGGGTAATCCGCTCCGCGGCGGGTGCGCATCGTGCGTCGCGCGATGCGGACAGCAACCACCACGGCGACCGCCAGCAAGGTGAGCAGCACGGCGACGGTGAACCAGCCGCCCGGAATCGTGGATCCCTTCTCGACCACGCGATAGAGCAGTTCGTTGACCCACTCGTGAAAGCGTTGCGTCAGGGAGGGCTTCGGATACATCGGTTTGGCGAGTTCACGTTGCGCGGCCTGATGCGCGGCATCGCGGTCGATGTCGATGGTGGGCATGCTCAGCGTGTCCTCACACCGGCCGGGTCAGCCACAAATAATCCGTGGATGCCGCTGCTGCCGGGCCGCCCGCCGCGCCGGTCTGCAAGATCAGATCGAACGCCTCGGCACGCATCCGCCGATCGGTGTAGAGCAAGACGATGACACCCGCGTTGAACGGAGCGGTGATGACGCGCCCGATCGCTGATCCAACCGCGCTCACCGTCATGCTGATCAGCGCGGGGCCGCCTGCCGGGTCGGCCAGCAGCTGACCGACGGAATTGAATGGCGCCGCCACCGCGCCGGCCACCAGAAACATGACGACGGCAGTCAGCAGCCGGATGCCCAGCACTCGCCAGAAGCTGTTGCGCACCAATGTGAACGACCTGCCGATGGCGTCGAAGACGCTCAGCTGCTCCAGCACGATCAGCACCGGCGCGAACGACAGCACGGTGTAGGCGTAGGCCACCGCGGCGATCGCGGCCAGTATCAGCGGGAAGCCGATGAGGAATGCCGCCGCACCGTTGCCGACGGCGCCGGCCGCGGCGATGATCAGCACCACCACGGCGATGAGCAATATCGCCCCGGCGCCTTCCAGCGCCGCCAGGCCGATCAATGCGGGCAGCCGCCCGCGAATCTTGGTCCAGGTCTCGCCGATCGTGATCGTGGATCCGAATACGGCCCGGCCGACGACAACGGTGAGCATGCCGGCGAGAAGGATTCCGGCCAGCCAGCTGACCAGGGCGCCGGCGCCCACCGACGTTACCCAGGTGGCCACGTCACCGGCGGTCAGCTCGTCGCTCGGTGTACCCCGCAGCCGGGCCGCGGCAGCAAGCGGTCCGGCCGACACGACCAACACCAGGATCTGCACGATCACCACGATGATCGCCGTCAATCCCAGCGTGGCCTTGGGATTGGCGCGGATGTAGCCGACCGCGCCGTTGTAGATGTCGCTGAGGCTCAACGGTCGCAGCGGGATGATGCCCGGCCGCGGGGCTCCCGGGACGAACTGTGGTGGCCCGTAAGCGGGTGGCGGTCCGTAGCCCTGTGGTGGTCCGTAACCGGGAGGCGGTGGCCCGTAGCCCGGCGGGGGGCCGTAACCGGGTGGTGGACCGTAGCCCTGTGGTGGTCCGTAACCCGGTGGAGGACCGTAACCCGGCGGCGGGCCGTAACCCGGGGGTGGCGGACCGTAACCGGGCGGTGGATAGCCGGCGGGCGGATAGCCCGGCGGTCCGTAACCAGGCGGCGGATACCCCGGCTCCGGATAGTCCGGGTAGTCGTACGGCGGCGTGCTCACAACGTGATCATGCAGGAGCCGTCGTCTTGATCATGGCTCCCATCCTGTCGACCGTCCGGGCAATTCTCAACGACCGCCGCGTAGCGTCTGGGCTATGGCGGAACTCAAATCCCGGCTGCGGTCAGATTTGACCGAGGCGATGAAGTCGCAGGACAAGTTGCGCACCGCGACGCTGCGCATGCTGCTGGCCGCGATCCAGACCGAGGAGGTCTCCGGCAAGGCGTCGCGGGAGCTCTCCGACGACGAGGTGATCAAGGTCCTGGCCCGCGAATCGCGCAAGCGGGGCGAGGCGGCCGAGATTTACACCCAGAACGGCCGCGGTGAGTTGGCCGCCAACGAGCACGCCGAAGCCCGGGTGATCGACGAATACCTGCCGCCGCCGCTCACCGAGGGCGAGCTGGCCGACGTCGTCGACACCGCCATCGCCCAGGTGGCCGAGCAGATCGGGGAGCGGCCCGGCATGAAACAGATGGGCATGGTGATGAAGGCCGCCACCGCCATCGCGGCCGGCAAGGCCGACGGGGCGCGGCTGTCGGCGGCCGTGAAAGACCGGTTGTAAGCCAGACCGTTTGCCCTCGCCAGCCAGGGGTACCCGTGTGCTATGACGCGGTTTGGCTACACCCTGATGACAGAGCAGAACGGCCCCAAAGACCTTGTCCGAAACGCGGTTTCGGCCGAACGACGGGGTTTTGACTTCGAGGTCTGCAGTGACCACTTCTCGCCCTGGCTGGCGGCGCAGGGACATGCGCCCAACGCCTGGGCCGTGCTGGGCGCCGTGGCACACGCCACCGAACGGGTAGATCTGTACTCGTATGTGACCTGCCCGACGATGCGGTATCACCCGGTGGTCGTTGCGCAGCAGGCGGCGACTGTGCAGATCCTTGCCGACGGCCGGTTCACGCTGGGGCTGGGCAGCGGCGAGAACCTCAACGAGCACGTCGTCGGCCGGGGCTGGCCGGCGATCGCGCGGCGGCTGGACATGCTGCGTGAAGCGATCGAGGTCATCCGTGCCCTGTTGGGCGGCGGGTTGGTGGACTGGCGCGGCGACTACTACCAGGTGGACTCGGCGCGGCTGTGGGACCTGCCGGAGGTTCCGGTCGGGATCGCGGTGTCGATGACCGGCCCCAAGTCGATCGCCAAGTTCGCCACGCTCGCCGACCATTTGGCCGCGGTGGAGCCCAACGGCGACCTCGTCCACGAATGGCACTCCGCACGGCAGGCCACCGGCATGGCTGGCGGCGGCCGGGTGATCGGGCAGGTGCCGGTGTGCTGGGACCCCGACCGCGACGCCGCCGTCCAGCGCGCCCACGACCAGTTCCGCTGGTTCGGCGGCGGCTGGCACGTCAACGCCAACCTGCCGACCACGGCCGGTTTCGCCGCGGCGACGCAGTTCGTCCGCCCGGAGGACGTCGCCGAGAGCATTCCGTGCGGGCCGGACCTGGACGCGATCGTCGACGCGGTCCGCCCCTACTGGGAAGCCGGGTTCACCGACATCGCGCTGATCCAGATCGGCGGCGAGGAGCAGGACCTGTTCTTCAAGGAAGCCGCCGAACCACTGCTCGACGCGCTGAGGGCGGCGGCCGGCACGCGAAGTGATCATGACTGACGCGCTGGTCAAGGGGCTCGGCGGCGCCAGCCTGGGCCTCGGGCTGACGGAAGTGCTGGCGCCGGGCAAGGTTGCCGCGTTGGCGGGCGTCGACGACACCGGCCGGTCCCGGCCGGTGATCCGAGCGTTGGGCCTGCGCGAATGCGGGCATGCCGCCGCGCTGCTGTTCGGGCCGGAACGGCTGGTGTGGACCCGGGTGGCGGGCGACGCTCTGGACCTGGCGTTGCTGGGCGTCGGGGCGGCCGGTAGTCGGGGCCGACGCGGCCGCGCCGCGGTGTCGGCCGCCGCGCTCGCGGCGATCGGCGCGGCGGACCTGTATGCGGCGCTGCGTACCGCCCGCAACGGCGGTCGGCACGCGAACGGATCCCGGCACCGCATGCTGCGCGCGGCGGTCACCGTGGGCCGCCCACCCGAGGTGGTCTACCGGTTCTGGCGTGATTTGGACAAGATGCCGTCGTTCATGCGCGACGCGGAGGTCACCGACGACGAATCCAACCGCCGCATAGCCTGGCAATCGGTCCCGGGGTCACCCGTCGAGAGCGGCGGCAGCGTCGAATTCACGCCCGCTCCGGGCGGCCGGGGCACCGAGGTGCGGGTGACGGTCAGCTACCGCCAGCCCGGCGGCGCGCTCGGCAAAGCGGCGGCGACGTTGTTCGGCGAGTCGCCCGAGCAGCAGGTCAACGACGACCTGCGCCGCTTCAAGCAGTTCCTGGAAACCGGTCAGGTCATGCGCTCGGACGGCTCGCCGGAAGGCACCTCCGCGATCAGACAGATGCATCAGCGCACCGCAGCGCCGAAGGGAAACAACGGATGAAGGCCACCGTATGGGCCGGACGCAACAGCGTCGAAGTGCAGTCGGTTCCCGATCCGCAGATCCTCAACGAGCGCGACGCGATCGTGAAGATCACCTCGACCGCGATCTGCGGATCCGACTTGCACATCTACGACGGCTACATCCCGACCGTCAAGCACGGCGACATCCTGGGACACGAATTCATGGGCGAGGTCGTCGAAGTCGGCAAGGCGGTGACGAATCTGGCGGTCGGCGACCGGGTGGTGGTGCCGTTTCCGATCGCCTGCGGCGCCTGTTGGGCGTGCGAACACGAACTGTATTCACTGTGCGAGAACTCCAACCCGAACGCGGGAATCGCCGAGAAGCTGATGGGCCATTCTCCCGCAGGGCTTTTCGGCTATTCGCACATGCTGGGCGGCTTCGCCGGCGGACAAGCAGAATACGCGCGAGTGCCGTTCGCCGACGTCGGACCGCTCAAGATCGACGACGATCTCACCGACGAGCAGGTGCTGTTCCTGTCGGACATCCTGCCGACCGGCTACATGGGTGCGGAGATGTGCGATATCAGCCCCGGCGACGTCGTCGCCGTCTGGGGCGCCGGCCCCGTCGGGTTGTTCGCGATGCTCAGCGCCTACCTGTTGGGTGCGTCGAAAGTCATTGCGATAGACAGGGTTCCGTACCGGTTGGAGCTGGCCGAGGAAGTCGGGGCGACGCCGGTCAACTTCGCCGAAACATCGGTGCTCGACGAGTTGCGCGACATGACCGCCGGGCGCGGGCCGGATCACTGCATCGACGCCGTCGGCCTGGAGGCCCGCAACTCCTCGACGGTGGTCGACACCTACGACCGGGTCAAACAAGCGGCGCGACTGGAAACCGAACGGCCGCATGCCCTTCGGGAAGCGGCGATGAGTTGCCGCAACGGCGGCACGATTTCGATCATCGGGGTCTACGGCGGATTGATGGACAAGTTTCCGATCGGCGCGATCATGAACCGGTCACTGACGCTCAAGACCGGTCAATGCCATGTGCAGCGCTACATGCGGCCGCTGCTCGAGCGGATCCGCAATCACGAAATCGACCCGACGTTTTTGATCAGCCACCGATTGCCGCTTGACGAGGCGCCGCACGGCTACGAGATGTTCAAGCACAAGCGGGACAACTGCACGAAGGTCGTCCTCAAACCCTAAGGAGCGCAA
Organism: Mycobacterium celatum; assembly: GCF_002101595.1. Classification (GTDB taxonomy): domain Bacteria; phylum Actinomycetota; class Actinomycetes; order Mycobacteriales; family Mycobacteriaceae; genus Mycobacterium; species Mycobacterium celatum. Next base: position 57,851 of record NZ_LQOM01000046.1, on the reverse strand, counting down.
GCAATGCCGAACCAACTGCAAGGCAAGAGAGTTGCTTTCCTGGCCGCTGACGGCGTGGAGAAGGTGGAACTCGAACAACCCCGGGCAGCCCTGGAAGAGGCGGGCGCGCAGACCGAGCTGGTATCGCTGAAAACCGGTGAAATCCAGGCCCGCAACCACGATCTGGAGCCGGCGGGCACGTTCCCGGTCGACCGGGCGGTGTCCGACGTGTCGGTCGACGACTTCGACGCGTTGGTGCTGCCCGGCGGCACGGTGAACCCGGACAAGCTGCGCCTGGACGATTCGGCGATCTCGTTCGTGCGCGACTTCGTCGAGTCCGGAAAGCCGGTCGCCGCTATTTGTCACGGGCCGTGGAGTCTGGTCGAGGCCGGTGTGGTTTCTGGGCGGACGGTCACTTCCTACCCGAGCATTCGCACCGATCTGCGCAACGCCGGCGCCAACGTCGTCGACGAGGAAGTGGCCATCGACGGGAATTTGATCTCCAGTCGCTCACCGTCGGATCTGCCGGCGTTTTGCTCGACCATCGTGGAGAAATTTGCCCACGCGCCAACCGGCGCCTGATCCGGCCTTGTTTCAACCCGGCGGATTGCGGGCATAGAAAACGCCATGCGCCGCGACCGTCGCGGCGACGTGTCGGAAGGGCCCATGTGACCGCTTCGTATCTGGCGCCGCCCGTGACGGATTCCCTGGCCGCCGATGGGGTGTACCCGCCGCAACAGGACTCGCAACTGCTCGTCGACACCATGGAACGCACCGGACTCGTGCCTGGACGCCGGGTGCTGGATCTGTGTACCGGCAGCGGTTATATCGCGATCGCCGCTGCGGAACTCGGCGCGGCCCGCGTGACCGCGTTCGACATCTGTCCCCGCGCCGTGCGGTGCTCACAGGGCAATGCATTCCACGCCGGCGTCGACGTCGACGTGCGGGAGGGGTCGTGGATCGGTGCGCTCGAGTGCGGGCCGTTCGAAGTCATCATGTCGAATCCGCCGTACGTGCCCACCCCGCCGGCCGGAAACAGCGAAGCGATCCCGCGCGCTGCCGGGCCGGCCTGGGCGTGGAACGCCGGGGTCGACGGAAGGCTGGTGCTGGACCCGATGTGCGAGTCGGCGTCCAGCCTGCTGTGCGACGGCGGCTCGATGCTGCTGGTGCACTCTCGCTTTTCGGGGGTCGAACAGTCGCTTGACACGTTGCGTTCAACCGGCTTGGATGCCGAAGTCGTTGCCACCCAATGGATCCCGTTCGGCCCCGTTATGTCGGCGCGGGCCCGCTGGCTGGAGGACACCGGCCGCATCCCGCGCGGTTGCCGGCATGAGCAGCTGGTTGTGATAAGGGCGGACAAGCCATGACGCGCGTCCAGGTCATTCCCAACGGGCCGATCCTGATCGACGGGCCGGTGCGCATCGAGATGCCCGACGGCAGCGTCGTCGAATCCGACCGCTTCATGGTCGCCGTGTGTACCTGCCGGCGCAGCAAGAACTATCCGCTGTGCGACACCAGCCATCGGCGGTGCCGCGGACTAAAGCGGGCGTCGTAGCGAGGACTCACCGGCTTTCCACGCCGTCACCATCGCGTCGCCGAGCCGGTCTTCGATCATCGCGTGGGCGCGGATCCCGAACACCACGTCGCCGTTGAGCTGTGGTTCGCGGGCGACCAGGTCGCCTACCACGTCGCGGCGCACCACCTGCTCGTGCACCGCGTCGGCCTCGACGTGCTCGCTGTAGAACGCCACGCACTCCGCAGGCGCGCCCAGGCGCTGCAGCGCCTCTACCAGCCGGCGCGAACCCGGCGGCGAGGTGATCTCCGTCGCCGCGAAATGCCCGATCGCCGCGCCGCGCAACCAGCGGTGCAGGCCGAACATCGACATCAGGTTCACCACGGCCAGCGATTCCGCCGGGACCGCGTCGAGATAACCCAAGTACGTCGCATCCAGTCCGGCAGCGGTCAGCAGGTCGGCGAACAGCTGCTGGTGTACGCGCGCGCCGCGCCCGGCGCCGTACTCGTCGTATTCGACCGCGACGAACGACGCCTTGGCCTGGCCAACCAGCCGCGGAATCGCCCAGGCGTGTGGATCGCCCTCCTTGAGGTGATACAGCGACCGGTGCACGAAGTACTCGCGCATCTGCCCCCAGGTTCCGTTGTCGCGCAGCCAGTAGGACGGGCCCGTTCCGTCGACGGATTCGATTGAGAGCGCATCCATTTCGTCCGCAGCGGTGCGATCCGGATCGATAAGGCCGACGTCGCGGCGAACACCGGCCAAAAAGGCGCGCTCCAGCTGCCCGCGCAGGTGCAGCAACCCGGGATTCCATTCCCAGGTCGGGTCGACACCGGCGAAGCCGCGGTAGTGCAGCTCGTAGCACATGTACAGGGCCAGCTGCAGGTCCAGTCCGTAAGGATCCGACTCCCGCACGGAAGAACCGATGCGCGCCAGCTGGTCGCGCGGTGCGGGTTCGGTGAGGCTGCGGCGAACGGCCATCGACAACGGTCCATGCGCCGCCGGCAGCCGGGGTTCCAGCGTGATCTGTGTGTGGGTCACGCACGGGTGTACCCGCGATTAGCCACCCGTCAAACGGGTAAGGAGTTGGTATGCGTGCGCTGACGGTAGAGCCTGGCCAAAAGGGCTCGCTGAGGGTATCCGACGTGGCGGACCCCACCCCGGGGGACAACGAAATGCTGGTCGACGGTGTGGCGATGGGGGTGTGCGGCACCGACAAGGAGATCGTGTCCGGCGAATACGGCTGGGCCCCGCCCGGCTCGTCGCGCCTGGTGCTTGGTCACGAGTCGCTGGGGCGGGTGCGGCAGGCGCCGGCGTCGAGCAAGTTCAGCGACGGTGATCTGGTGGTCGGCGTGGTGCGCCGCCCCGACCCGGAACCGTGCGGGGCATGTGCGGCCGGCGAGTTCGACATGTGCCGTAACGGCCGCTACCGCGAGCGCGGCATCAAGGAGCTCGACGGCTACGGCAGCCAAACCTGGTGTGTGGAAACCGATTACGCGGTGCGACTGGACCCGTCGCTGGAACGCGTGGGGATGCTGCTGGAGCCCACCACTGTGGTGTGCAAAGCCTGGGAGCAGGTCGAGCGCATCGGTGCTCGCGGCTGGTTCGAACCCAAACGCGCGCTGATCACCGGTGCCGGGCCAATCGGGTTGCTGGCGGCGCTGATCGGGGTGCAGCGCGGGCTGGACACCCATGTGCTGGACCGGGTGACCGACGGTCCCAAGCCGGATCTGGTGAAATCACTGGGTGCCAACTACCACCATGAGGACATCGAGTCGGTGGCCAAGAAGTTGCGGCCCGACGTCGTCATCGAAGCCACCGGGGTGGGCAGCGTCGTGTTCGGCGCCCTGATGAACACCGACACCTACGGCATCACCTGCCTGACCGGGGTGTCGTCGGGCGGCCACACCATCAACGTCGACGCCGGCCTGGTGAACCGCGACATCGTGCTGGAGAACGACGTCGTCGTCGGCTCCGTCAACGCCAACTTGCGCCACTACCAGCAGGGGGCCGAGGTGCTGGCCCGCGCCGACAACGACTGGCTCGACGGCCTGATCACCCGACGGGTTGCGCTGGAGAAGGCAGGCGAGGCATTCCAGCCGGCCGACGGCGACGTCAAAGTGATCATCGAACTCTGATGGCGCGAATCGAGGATTACGCGCTGCTCGGCGACCTGCACACCGCGGCCCTCTTGGGACGCGACGGCAGCATCGACTGGTTGTGTCTGCCCCGGTTCGACTCGGGTTCGTGCTTTGCCGCGCTGCTGCACGACGAGTCCGCCGGCCATTGGCGCCTGGCGCCGGCCGCCGGCGGACCGTGCACCCGGCGCGGCTACCGCGGCGACACGCTGATCATGGACACCGAGTGGGACACCGACGACGGGTCGGTGCGGGTCACCGATTTCATGCCGCCGCGCGGAGAGGCGGCCGACGTGGTCCGGGTGGTCGAAGGGCTGTCCGGGCGAGTGCGCGTGCGCATGGACCTGGTGATCAGATTCGACTACGGCAGCGTGGTGCCGTGGATTCGCCGCAGCGAGGAAGGCCTAATCGCGATCGCCGGCCCGGACACCTTGTGTCTGACCACGCCCGTCGACCTGCACGGCGAGCACATGTCGACGGTCGCCGAATTCGACGTTGCCGCAGGCGAAAAGGTCCCGTTCGTGCTGACGCACGTGTCGTCGCACCGCCCCGACGCTGTCCGGGCCCAAGCCGATCGCGCGCTGCACGACACCGAGGAGTTCTGGACCGACTGGATCAGCCAGTGCACTTACCGGGGACCGTGGGAAGACGCAGTGCGTCGCGCGCTGATCACACTGAAAGCGCTCACCTACGACCCCACCGGCGGAATCACCGCTGCGGCCACCACGTCGTTGCCGGAATCCCTTGGCGGCATCCGTAATTGGGACTATCGATACTGCTGGCTTCGCGACGCCACTTTCACGTTGCAGGCGCTGCTGGGCACCGGCTACCTCGAAGAGGCTCAGGCATGGCGGGACTGGCTGGTGCGGGCGGTGGCCGGCGATCCGGCGAAGCTGCAAATCATGTACAGCGTCGATGGCACCCGCCGGTTGCCCGAATTGACCCTGGACTGGCTGTCCGGCTACGAGGACTCGGCGCCGGTGCGCATCGGCAACGAAGCCGCCGGCCAGTTCCAGCTCGACGTCTATGGCGAGGTCCTCGACGGGCTGCACCTGGCCCGCGAAACCGGGATGCAGGCGGTGGATGAGGCGTGGGACATTCAGCGGGCATTGCTGGATTTTCTCGAAAGCAATTGGGACCAACCCGATTCCAGCTTGTGGGAAGTCCGCGGCCCGCAACGCCATTTCGTGCATTCCAAGGTGATGGCCTGGGCCGGAGTCGATCGCGCTGTGCACACCGTGGAAACCCAAGGCCTGGACGGGCCGGTCGACAGATGGCGCGACTTGCGCGAGCGGATCCACGCCGACGTCTGCGAAAAGGGTTATGACGCCGATCGCCAGACCTTCACCCAGTCCTACGGCTCGCGTGGTCTCGATTCCGCACTGCTGCTGATTCCCCGCGTTGGTTTTCTGCCATGGACCGATCGCCGCATCGTCGGAACTGTGGAGGCCGTTCAACGCGAGCTGTCCAGTGACGGATTTTTGATGCGCTATGACCCCGAAGCCGACGGCGGCGGCGACGGCCTGCCCGGCACCGAGGGCACCTTCCTGGTGTGCACATTCTGGCTGGCCGACGCGCTGCACGGCATCGGGCGCCGCGACGAGGCACGCAAACTATTCGAGAAACTGCTGGGCCTGCGCAACGATGTCGGGTTGCTGTCCGAGGAGTACGACACTTCGGCCCAGCGGCTGGTGGGCAACACGCCGCAGGCATTCAGCATGGTCGGGCTGGTCAACACCGCGAGGCAACTCGGCGGGTCGTCGACCCAGACGGGTTAAGCGCTAAGGTCCGTCGTCTTGGTCGTCGTCGTCGCGGAGGAGTTTGTCGGGGTGGTGGTATCTGTTGGTGCGGGGTTGGCCGTGGTCGAGGTGTGGGGGTGGTATCCATTCGGTGTCGCCGCGCGCGTTCTTGCGGGTAGTCCAGCCTTGTTCGGCCAGCGGGTGATGCCCGCCGCAGCCCAGCGCTAGGTCGTTGACGTCGGTGGTGCGGCATTTCGCATACGGGGTGCAGTGGTGGGCTTCGCAGTGGTAGCCGGGCACCGGGCACGTTGGGGAAGGTGCAGCCGCGATCTTTGGCGTACAACACAATTCTTTGGGCGGGTGAGGCGAGGCGTTTGGTGTGATACAGCGCCAGCGCTGTGCCTTTATCGAAAATTGCCAAGTAGTGGTGGGCGTGGGAGGCGATCCGGATCACATCGGACATCGGTAGCAGGGTCCCGCCGGCGGTGAGCCCGTGACCGGTGCCGGCTTGGAGCTCTTTGAGGGTGGCGGTGACGATGATGGTGGCCGGTAGCCCGTTGTGCTGACCCAGGTTTCCGGATGCCAGCAGCGCCCGCAACGCGGCCAGCAGCGCGTCGTGGTTGCGCTGCGCGGGCCCGCGGGTGTCGCGCTGGGCCGTCTGCTCGGGGGGTGTCCCGTCGAGCACGGGGGCGGGGTCTTCGAGGTTGCACATGCCGGGGGCGGCCAGCTTGGCCCACACCGCTTCCATGGTGGCGCGCAGCTCGGGGGTTACCCAGCCGCTCAGTTGTGACATGCCGTCGGGCTGTTGGCGGCCCAGCGTCAGACCGCGTCGCCGGGCCCTGTCGTCGTCGCTGAAATCACCGTCGGGGTTGAGGCAGTCGGTGAGTTTGTCGGCCAGCTTGTCCAGGTCATCGGGGCGATGCTGCGCGGCGAGCCCGGCCAGGTGGGCTTCGGCGTGCTGGCGGGTTTCGGCGTCGACGAACCCGGGCAGGCGGTGCATGAAGCTGCGGATCACCGCCACACGACCGGGACCGATCTGCCCGGCGCGCTGGGCGGCGGCGGTCGCGGGCAACACCGGCTCTAACGGTTCGCCGGTGACCGCGCGGCGTGCGCCGAGGTCTTCGGCTTCGCGGATGCGCCGGGAGGCCTCGGCGGGGGTGATGCGCAGCCGCTGGGCCAGCGCGAAGCGCAGCGTGCCGCCCAGCTCGGCCTCCTCGGCCTGCGCACCGAGTTGGTTGATCAACGGATGCTCGACGGCGGGAAGGCGGCGGCGCAGCGTTTCGCAGCGGCCCAGCATGGCCAGAGCTTCCGGGGTGCTCAACACCTCGAAGGACAGGTCCAGGGCGCGTTTGAGACAGGCGTCGAGTTCGTCGAAGACCTCGACGATCTCTTCCCGGCTGTCCGAACGCATGTTCGAATAGTATCAGCCAACCCGGACAGGCGCCACCAGTAATCCACAGCCAAAACCACAGTGGCGCAAGTCAATTACAGTGGTTAGTGGGACTAAAGCTGAACCCGAGTCGGCGGGGTTCGGGAACCGATCCGCGGCGGCCATCATGACCGGTTTTCGTATCATCAGGGGACATCTCGTAGGGTCCGGTTATGTCGCTTGACGAACTGACCCGTCTTGTATCGCCCCCAAAGTCGGTACCTCGCTATGACTTTGGGGCGGTCGAGACCGCCGTGGGATTCGCGTTACCGGACGATTACAAGGAATTCATCAGTACCTACGGTGGGGGGTCGTTTGGTGGCTACCTGGGGGTGATGGCACCGACCCGCGACCACTTGATCGAAGGCGGGGCCTATTGCCGGCAGTCGTTGATCGATTTGCGCGACGCCTACGACGACCACAGCTGGATCTACCCGGACGGATCCAAAGCCCCGATGGTGATCGGGGATGTTGATCCGGTGCCGTACTACGGCTGGGGTGGTGCGCCGGGCGGCGAGACGGGCTACTGGTACATGAGCGGTGACAACCCAAACGACTGGGCGGTAGTTGTCATCGCTGATGGATGGACGAACGACTACCACCCCGGCGGACTGGTCGCCTATCTCACTGACCTCATCGCGGGTCGGTTTCCAACCGAGGTGTTCGGCGGCGAGGCGCTGGAGGAGATGCGCGGATCGTTCGTGCCCGGGCCGGCTTCGTAACTGTTTGCGTTCCTACTTGCGGCGGCGCGGAATGAACTCCTGCGCCTTGACTTTGATGCCCTCCTTCAGGATGCCGAACGCGTCCTCGTCGCCCTTGAGCACCGACGTCGCGGCGGCCTTCATCTGGTCGAACGTGGCGTGCGGCGGCACCGGCGGAATGTTGGGATCGCAGTGCACATCGAGCACCGTCGGCCGATCGGCGGCCAGCGCCTGATCCCACGCGGAGCCAATCTGCTCCGGATCGGTGAGCGTCGCCGAGCCCAGACCGAGACTGGCCGCGAAACCGGCGTAGTCCACAGTCGGAAGCGTTTGCGACTCAGGGAATTTCGGCGCACCGGCCATCGCCCGCATCTCCCACGTCACCTGGTTGAGGTCGTTGTTGTGCAGAACCGCGACGATCAACCGCGGATCGGCCCACTCCTTCCAGTAGTGCGCGATCGTGATCAGCTCGGCCATCCCGTTCATCTGCATGGCACCGTCACCGGCGAACGCGATCACCGGGCGCTCCGGGTTGGCGAACTTGCCGCCGATGCCGTAGGGCACGCCCGGACCCATCGTGGCCAGGTTGCCCGACAGCGAACCGCGCATGTTGCCGCGGAATTTCAGTTGGCGCGCATACCAATTCGCCGACGACCCGGAGTCGGCGGTGACGATCGCGTTGTCCGGCAATTTAGGTGACAACTCCGCGAACAGCCGCATCGGATTGATCGGATCCGCGGACACGTTGGCTTCCATTTCCATGGTTTCCCACCAGCGCTGCACGTTCTTCTCGATCTTCTCCCGCCAGGACCGGTCGGACTTGCGCTGAATGAGAGGTATGAGCTCCCGCAGCGTCGCCGCGGCGTCGCCCACCAAGTTCACCTCGTTGGGGTAGCGCATGCCGATCAACGCCGGGTCGATGTCGATCTGCACGCCGCGGGCGTCGCCGAACCCGGGCAGGAACTGTGTGTAGGGAAAACTCGAGCCGACGGTGAACAGCGTGTCGCAATCACGCATCAGCTCATAGCTGGGCCGGGTGCCGAGCAACCCGATCGAACCGGTCACCCAGGGCAGCTCGTCGGAGAGCACGTCCTTGCCCAGCAGCGGCTTGGCGACGCCCGCCCCGAGCAGATCCGCGATCTCGGTGACCTCCTTGACTGCTCCCTTCGCCCCGCAGCCGACCAGCATGGCGACGCGTTCGCCGGCGTTGAGCACCTCGGCGGCCTTCTGCAAGCCCTCCTTGGAGGCGCCGACCTCGGGCCACTCGAATCCCAGACTCGACGGCACCATCTTGAATGCGTGGCTCGGCGGCGAATATTCGAGCTCCTGCACGTCGGCCGGAATGATGACGGCTGTCACCGTGCGCCTGGTCAGCGCGGTGCGGATGGCCCGGTCGAGCACGTTGGGCAGCTGCTCGGGCACCGTCACCATCTGGATGTACTCGCTCGCCACGTCCTTGAAGAGGCTCATCAGGTCGACTTCTTGCTGATAAGAGCCGCCCATCGCGCTGCGGTTGGTCTGCCCGACGATCGCCAGCACCGGAACCCGGTCGAGTTTGGCGTCGTAGAGCCCATTGAGCAGGTGGATCGCGCCCGGTCCCGACGTCGCGGCGCACACTCCGAGCCGGCCCGAGAACTTCGCATAGCCGACAGCCTCGAACGCGGCCATTTCTTCGTGGCGGGCCTGCACGAACTTCGGCTTGTTGTCGGCGCGCCCCCAGGCTGCGAGCAGACCGTTGATGCCGTCACCGGCGTAGGCGAAAACCTTCTCGATCTCCCAATCGCGCAGCCGTTCCAACACGAAGTCGGCAACCAGAGCGCTTGCCATTGCACACCTCTTCCTGTCCGGGAGCAGATAACAGGAAGGTGGTTACCCAGGGAGTGCCCCGGTTAGACGCATAAAAATGTCGGGGTGGCGGGATTCGAACCCACGGCCTCTTCGTCCCGAACGAAGCGCGCTACCAAGCTGCGCCACACCCCGCGTGAAGCCACGACAGCGTATCGCACCGGCCCGCGGTGATCGCAAGCGCGGCGGAGTCGGGCGCAGTGGGTCGCCGCGCGACAGTGCGGCCACTCGCCAAAGCGGAATTGCGCGCGCCGTCGCCGGGTAGCCGAACAGCGAACCGGCGGGGTGCCGCGTGGATCACACCGCGGCAGGCCGCGCGACGTGCCTCACACTATGCAGCGGAATAGCCGGCGGTATCAGTACGGTTTATATGCACCGAATTCGGCAACGGAAGCGAGAGAATCATGACGGTCCTTGGCGCCGTGGTGTTCGGCGGACTCTTGGTCCTCGGTGTGCTGTGGCTACTGGTGACCGCTCCGGCCAACGAAGCGCAGGAAGCCTGGGATCACGCCCAGCTGCCTGACCGCTCGAACTCGGCCAGCGCCGCAGCCGACGGGGCTGGATCCAGCCCGTGGGCCTTGACCCACTCGTCGCAGAAATAGGTGTCGGCGTAGCGGTCGCCGCTGTCAGCGAGCAGCGTGACCACCGACCCGCTGCAACCATCTCGGCGATCAGGCCAAAGGCTCCCCATAGATTGGTCCCCGTCGACGCGCCGACCCGACGCCCCAGCACCGTGCTGGCGTGGCGGGCGGCCGCGATCGACGCCGCATCGGGAACCGAGACCATCCGGTCGACCACGTCGGGCAGAAACGACGGCTCCACTCGTGGCCGCCCGATTCCCTCGATGCGCGACGACGCGTTGACGACGACGTCGTCACGGCGCTCGGTGTAGGCGGCGAAAAACGCGGAGTTCTCCGGATCGACCACACACAACCGCGTGGAGTGGCGCCGGTAGCGGATGTAGCGGCCGATCGTCGCGCTGGTGCCGCCGGTGCCCGCCCCTACGACGATCCAGTCCGGGATCGGGTGTTTCTCCTCGCGCATCTGCACATAGATCGACTCGGCGATGTTGTTGTTGCCGCGCCAGTCGGTGGCTCGCTCGGCGTTGGTGAACTGATCCAGATAATGCCCGCCGGTCTCGCGGGCCACCCGCTCCGCCTCGGCGTACACGTCACCCGAATGCTGCACGAAATGGCAACGCCCGCCTTGTGATTCGATCAATGCGACCTTGGACGTGCTGGTCGATGCCGGCATCACCGCGACGAACGGCAGTCCCAGCAGCGCGGCGAAATACGCTTCCGACACCGCCGTCGACCCCGACGACGCCTCCACCACGGTGGTGTCCTCGCCGATCCAGCCGTTGCACAGCGCGTAGAGGAACAGCGAGCGGGCCAGCCGGTGTTTGAGGCTGCCGGTGATGTGGGTCGTCTCGTCCTTGAGATAGAGCTCGACGTCGGCGTCGGCGCTCCAGGCCGACGGCAGCGGGTAGCGCAGCAGATGAGTGTCGGCGCTGCGGCGCGCGTCGGCCTCGATCAGCCGAATCGCGTTGTCCGTCCAGCCGCGCGGCCTGCTGCGATCGGCGACCCGGGCGCCGTCGCTCAATGCACCGAATACGTCGGCTGCGAACGCCCCCGGTTGCGGTGCGGGTCGCGGCCGCCGGTCGGCGCGGCGATCAGCGTCAGCAGCGTCGCCTCCGGCCGGCAGCAGAACCGCACCGGCGCGAACGGCGACGTGCCGATCCCCGCCGAAACATGCAGACGCATCGTGGCACCCCAGCGCGAGGCGCCCTTGGCCCGCGAACGATCCAGGCCCGAATTCGTCACCAGCGCACCGTAGAACGGCAGGCACAGCTGACCGCCGTGGGTGTGGCCGGCCAGCACCAGCTGGTAGCCGTCGGCGGCGAAGCGGTCCAGCACCCGCGGCTCGGGCGAATGGGTCAGCCCCAGCCGCAGATCGGCGGCGGGGCTGGCCGGGCCGGCGATCGTCTCGTAGCGGTCGCGGGCGATGTGCGGGTCGTCCACGCCGGCCGCCGCGATGTGCAGACCGGCCACCTCGAGCTCACGACGGTTGTGGGTCAAATCCAGCCAGCCGCGCTCGGTGAACGCCGCCCGCAGATCCTGCCAGGGCAGTGGCTGGCCGTGCACCCGGTGCCCGGGATTGGTCAGGTAGTTCATCGGGTTCTTCAGCCGCGGACCGAAGTAGTCATTGCTGCCGAAGACGAAAACACCCGGCAGCGACAGCAGGTCGCCCAGGGTCTGCACCACCGCGGGCACCGCCTTCGGGTGGGCCAGGTTGTCGCCGGTGTTGACCACCAGATCGGGCTCCCAGCCGGCCAGTTCCCGCAGCCATGCCTGCTTTCGGCGCTGGCCCGGCCGCATGTGGATGTCGCTGATGTGCAGCACCCGCAACGGCGACGAGCCCGGCGCCAGCACCGGCATGGTCAGCTCTCGCACCACGAACGCGTTGCGTTCGATGATCGAGGCATAACCGATGCCAGCGACGGCCGAGCCGAGCGCGACGGCGCCGGTGGTTTTCAAAACTGCGGATGCGGGCATGCAGGCATGCTACTGCTCGAGACTAGGGCGGCGGCGGTGGCGGCTCGCCCGGCGGCGCCGGCGGCGGCAACAACGGGATCGTGATCGGCGGCAGCCCGGGAATCTCGATGACTTGCGAGCCGATCGGCGCACCTTCCGGCGGTGGCGGCGGGGCCGGCGGGACGCCGTTGCTGATCTGGATGGTGACGACGGCGCCCGGGATGGTCTGGCCGTTCGGCGTCGTTCCGACCACTTCCCCGTACCTGGCGCTGCTGTTGACCGACGTCGGTTGATCGGCGACTTGGAAACCGGCTTCCTTCAGACGCTGGCGTGCCCCGTCGACGTCCAACCCGACGACGCTGGGCACTCGCGAATTGGGGCCGCCGTCGACATAGCGCGGGTCGGTCGGCGGTAGCTTCACTTCGCCGAACTTGTCCGCGATCGGCTTCATCGCGGTGAACCAGGTGCGGGCCGGCTCGTTGCCGCCGTAGAGGTTGCCGTCGCCGCAGCGCCGCAGCGGTGAGGAGCACAGATCCGACGGCGAGCTGGAGTCGTCGTAGATGTAGTTGGCGGCCGCGTACTGGTTGGTGAAGCCGACGAAGCCCGACGAGCGGTGCGCCTCGGTAGTACCGGTCTTGCCGGACATCGGCAGAGTCCAGCCCGCCGCCGCGGCTGACCCCGACGCCGTGCCGCCGGGCTGCGAGTCTTTGCTCAGCGCGTTGGCCAGGGTGTTCGCCAAGCCCTCCGGCACCACCTGTTCGCACGCCTCGGTGCTGACGGCGACCTCATTGCCGTCGCGGTCGATCAGCTTGTCGATCGGGTTGGGCGGGCACCACTTTCCGCCGGAGGCCAGCGTCGCCGCGACGTTCGACAACTCCAGCGCGTTGACCTCGAACGGCCCCAGGGTGAACGAGCCGATGTTCTGCCGCTTGATGAAATCGGCCAGGCTCTCGTTGCTGTTCTCGTCGTAGTCGCGGGCGCTGCCCGGATCGGCGTAGGAACGCAGCCCGAGCCGGACCGCCATGTCCACCGCACGCGGCACCCCCACCATCTGGATCAACTTCGCGAACGCGGTGTTCGGGGAGGTGGCCAGCGCGTCTGTCACGTTCATCGACCCGCGGTAGTTGCCGGCGTTGACCACGCACCACGTCTCCTTGGGACAGCCCTTGGCGCCGCCGCTGCCCATGCCCTTGGCCTGGAAGCTGCCCGGCACCTCCAGCTGCATGTTGATGCCCATGCCCATCTCCAGCGCGGCGGCGGTGGTGAAGATCTTGAAGATCGACCCCGCGCCGTCGCCGACCAGAGAGAACGGCTGCGGCCGCATAGTCTCGCCCGCATCGGTGTTCAGGCCGTAGCGGCGGTTGCTCGCCATCGCGATCACCTTGTGCGAGTCCTTGCCGGGCCGGATCACGCTCATCACGCTGGCGATGCCGTTGAGGTCCGGGCTGGCGTACGCATCGATCGCCGACTTCACCGAAGCCTGCACGTCGGGGTCCAGGTTGGTCCGGATGGTGTAGCCGCCGCGGGCGACCTGCTCCTTGCTGATCCCGGCCCGCGCCAGATACGCCTGCACGTAGTCGCAGAAGAATGCGCGGTCGCCCGCCGCGATGCAGCCGCGCGGTAATTCGTTGGGCTGAGGCAGAATTCCCAGCGGCTCCGCCTTGGCAGCGCGCAACGCGTTGGCCTCCTGCGGCAGGTTCTCGATCATGGTGTCCAGCACCAGGTTTCGCCGTGCCAGGGCACCCTCGGGATTGGTGTACGGATTGAGCGCGGTGGTCGACTGCACCATCCCGGCCAGTAGCGCCGCCTGCTGCCAGTTCAGCTCGGATGCATTCACGCCAAAGTAGGTTTGTGCGGCGTCCTGGACACCAAAAGCGTTATTGCCGAACGAAACCAGGTTCAGGTAACGCGTCAAGATCTCCGGCTTGGAAAAGGTCTTGTCCAGGGTGAGCGCCATCCGGATTTCGCGCAGCTTGCGCGCCGGCGTGGTCTCGACGGCCGCGCGCTTCTCGGCGTCGGTCTGCGCGATCACCAGCAGTTGATAGTTCTTCACATACTGCTGCTCGATCGTCGAACCGCCGCGGGTATCGACGTCGCCGGACGCGTAGCCGGCCAGCCCGTGCAGCGTGCCCTGCCAGTCGACGCCGTTGTGTTCGGCAAACCGCTTGTCCTCGATCGAGACGATTGCCAGCTTCATGGTGTTGGCGATCTTGTCGCTGGGCACCTCGAAGCGGCGTTGCGAGTACAGCCAGGCGATCGTGTTGCCCTTCGCGTCGACCATCGTGGTGACGGCGGGGACGTCGCCCTCGAGTAGCTGAGCCGACCCGTTGGCGACGACTTCGGAGGCGCGGTTGGACATCAGCCCGATGCCGCCGACGGCAGGAAACAGTAGGGCCGCGACGATGACACTGGCCAGCAGGCAGCACCCGGCGAGCTTGGCGACCGTAATAGCGGTCTGGGGGTGCTCCGGCTCCGGCATGGCTACTAGACTAGCGGCGCCGCGACGGAAGTCATCTGGAGTCATCTCGAGTGGCTGATGAGCATATTTGCCCCAGCGTCACAGGTCAGGGCCTATTCGGTGGTTCTTCCGACCTGTCAGGCGGTCCCCATCATGATCGGACGGCACAGTTGTGCCAAAAAAGGGCTTATCAAACCGTTGCGCAATTGGCACCTGACCACCTAACTTAGACGCACAGTGAGATACAGGTAACACCGACGTGGATGATGTGGCGTAGATCGCATCGCCGATCTGCACCGCGAGTCGGGGCCGTCGTACTGGCGGTAGGAGCGAAGAGGGGACGCTGGTGTCAGGTACACGGACCGCGGCGCGGAGGGCGAGCACTGCACCGGCGGGAAACACCATTCATCGTGCTGACTCCGAGTCGCGGATCGCCTGGGTGTCCAAGGCGCTGTGCCGGGCGGCCGACCCCGACGAGCTCTTCGTCCGCGGCGCCGCGCAACGCAAGGCCGCGGTGATCTGCCGGCACTGTCCGGTGGTGCTGGAATGCGGCGCCGACGCGCTGGACAACCGGGTCGAGTTCGGGGTGTGGGGCGGCATGACCGAACGCCAGCGACGCGCACTGCTCAAGCAGCATCCCGAGGTGGAGTCCTGGGCGGAGTTCTTCGCTGCGCAGCGCAAGCACCGCAGCGCTGGCTAAGCCCTTACGCCGCGCCGTTAGTAGCCGTCATCTGGTCGGCGATCGCGCGCAGCGCCTCGAGGTCACAGACATCGAACGGCAGCGACGGCACCCCGACAATCGCGACGTGCGGATTGGCCCCGGTGAACCGGGACAACAGCCGGATCTCCCGCTTGGATGTCGCCGCCCGGTCGGCGTGAACCTGCAGGACCGCCCTGGCCAGGTCGCCGGAGTCGGATTCGCTCTCCAGCGTCTCGGCGCCGTCGATGGCCCGCTCCACCGGCAACGAGCACAGCATCGGATGGGTGCGGTTCAGGATGAGCCCTGCCAGTGGCATGCGCTCCTCGGAGAGCCTGTCGACAAAGAACGACGCCTCACGGAGTGCATCCGGCTCGGCCGCCGACACCACCACGAACTGCGTACCGCGGCGCTTCAGCAGTGCATAGGTGCGGTCCGCCTTCTCCCGAAACCCGCCGAAGGTGGCATCTAGCGACTGCACGAAACCTGCTGCATCGGAAAGCATTTGGGAGCCCAGGACGGTCGACAGCGCCTTCATCGCCAGGCCGACGGCGCCGGTGACCAATCGGCCGATGCCGCGTCCGGGCCCCAGCAGCAGCCGCCACAGCCGGCTATCCATGAAGCTGCCCAACCGTTTCGGCGCGTCCAGGAAGTCCAGCGCATTGCGTGAGGGCGGGGTGTCCACCACTACCAAATCCCAGCGATCCTGGCTCAGCAACTGGCCGAGCTTTTCCATCGCCATGTATTCCTGGGTGCCGGCCAGCGAGGTGGCGACCGTCTGATAGAACTGGTTGTCCAGGATCGCTTGTGCGCGTTCGGGTCCGGAGTACTGGATCACCATTTCGTCGAAAGTGCGGCGCATGTCGAGCATCATCGCGTAGAGCTGGCCGGGCACTTCGGGAGCCAGCGGTACCCGTTGCGGCGAGTTGCCAAGATCGTTGATTCCCAATGCTTGTGCCAGCCGCTTGGCGGGGTCGATGGTCAACACCACGACCGTGCGGCCGTTCTCGGCCGCGCGCAACGCCATCGCGGCGGCGGTAGTGGTCTTGCCGACGCCGCCGGCGCCGCAGCACACCACCACCCGATTGGTTTTGTCCGCCAGGATAGCGGCCACGTCCAGTCTCGGCGGGGTGGTACTCATCGAACTCCTTGCTGCGCAAGCACTTCGGAGAGCTCGTAGAGACTGCCGAGGTCGACACCGTCGGCGATCGTGGGGAGCTCCAGCCGCGGCACTTGCAACTCGTCGAGCTGCTCGGCGGTCTCGGCGCGGGCGGTGATCCGGGTGGCGTGCTGGATGGCCTCGGTCAGCAGGCCGGCGAAATCGGCGTCGTTCAGCGTGATCCCGGCTTTGGTCAGCCCGGCCCGCACCGCGTCGGCGTCGATATCGCCCTCGGCCGCCTTCGCCAGGTCGTCGGGCTGCAGGTAGGCCGGGATGTTGCGGTTGACGATCACGCTGCCGATCGGCAGATTAAGCTCCTGTAGTTCGTCGATGGCCTCCATGGTTTCCTGCATGGGCAGCGCTTCCAGCAGCGTCACCAGGTGGACGGCGGTCTGGTCGGAATGCAGCAGCTGCACCACGCCCTCGCTTTGCGAATACACCGGCCCACCCTTGGCCAGATCGGCCACCGCCCGGGTGACATCCAAAAAGCGCGCGATGCGACCGGTCGGCGGCGCGTCTACCACGACCGCGTCGTACACCGGTTGCCGGTCCTTGCCGACGCGGATCACCGACTCCTTGATCTTTCCGGTGAGCAACACGTCACGCAGGCCCGGCGCGATCGTCGTGGCGAATTCGATCGCGCCGATGCGCCGCATCGCCCGGCCGGCGATACCGAGGTTGTAGAACATGTCGAGGTATTCCAGGAACGCGGCCTCGATGTCGATGGCGAGGGCGTTGACCAGGCCGCCATGTTCGGCGGTCGCGATCTTGACCTCTTTGTAGGGCAGCGGCGGCACGTCGAAAAGCTGCGCAATCCCTTGGCGCCCTTCGACTTCCACCAGCAACACCTTGCGCCCGCCGGACGCCAAAGTCAGGGCGAGCGCGGCGGCGACCGTCGACTTGCCGGTGCCCCCCTTGCCGGTCACGAAATGCAAGCGGGCCTTCTCCAGTCGCGCTGGCCAGCCGATGGAAGTCCCGCCGCTCGGTGTGGTCGCCACCAATGCATGCTAACCAACGTGCGTTGTCACCCGACCGATAAGCTCGGACTATGACCCAACCGACCGCGTGGGAGTACGCCACCGTCCCGCTCTTGACGCACGCCACCAAACAGATCCTCGACCAGTGGGGTGCCGACGGCTGGGAGCTGGTTTCTGTGCTGCCCGGGCCGACGGGTGAGCAACACGTCGCGTATCTGAAACGCCCGAAGTGAGCGCGGGGTCTGCCAAGGCCCGGCTCTCTGAGCTCGGCATCGAGCTCCCGGCAGTGGTGACGCCGCTGGCCGCCTACGTTCCTGCGGTGCGCACCGGCAACCTGGTGTACACGGCAGGCCAGTTACCGATGCAGGACGGCAAGCTGGCCGGCACCGGCAAGGTCGGCGTCGAGGTGACCCCCGAAGAGGGCAAGGCGCTGGCCCGGGTCTGCGCGCTCAACGCGCTCGCGGCGGTGGATTCGCTGGTGGGCATCGATGCGGTGACCCAGGTGGTCAAGGTGGTCGGGTTCGTCGCCTCCGGGCCAGGGTTCACCGGTCAGCCGGGGATCGTCAACGGCGCGTCGGAGCTGCTCGCAGAGGTGTTCGGGGATCGCGGCGCGCATGCCCGTTCGGCGGTCGGGGTTGCCGAGTTGCCGCTGGGTGCGCCGGTGGAAGTCGAGCTGGTGGTGGAGGTCGGGCGCTGAAGCACCCGGCTTACGGACAGCTGCGACCGGTCACCGACAGCGCGTCGGTGCTGCTGGCCGACAACCCCGGCCTGATGACGCTGGAGGGCACCAACACCTGGGTGCTGCGCGGACCGCGCAGCGACGAGGCCGTGGTCGTCGACCCCGGACCCGACGACGACGAGCACATCGGCAGAGTCGCGGCCGTCGGCCGGATCGCGCTGGTACTGATCAGCCACCGGCACGGCGACCACACCGACGGCATCGACAAGCTGGTCGACGCGACCGGTGCGCCGGTGCGATCGGTGGGCAGCGGGTGGTTGCGCGGTCTCGGCGGTCATCTGGCCGACGGCGAAGTGATCGAGGCGGCGGGGCTGACGATCCGCGTGCTGGCCACGCCCGGGCACACCGCCGACTCGGTGTCGTTCGTTCTCGACGATGCCGTGCTCACCGCGGACACCGTGCTGGGGCGCGGCACGACGGTGATCGACAAGGAAGACGGCAGCCTGGCCGACTATCTGGAGTCGCTGCGCCGGCTGCGGGGTCTGGGGCCGCGGCGGGTGCTGCCAGGCCACGGGCCGGATCTGGCCGACTTGGCGGCGGTCGCCACCGGATACCTGGAGCACCGGGAACAGCGGCTCGAGCAGGTGCGTTCGGCGCTGCGCGATCTCGGCGACGACGCAAGCGTGCGCCAAGTCGTCGAGCACGTCTATACCGACGTCGACGAGAAGCTGTGGGACGTCGCCGAGTGGTCGGTGCAGGCGCAGCTGGATTACTTGCGTCGCTGACCTTCGCGAGCGTGCGTGTCGCCGGCAGACACGCCGGGCCGACTCCCGGGTTTGCGCACGCTCGCGGCGGAAGCCTTGCGGCGGAAGCCTTACCTCGCTCGCCGCGCCAGCCGCTCGGAGTCGGAGATCAGCACGCTCTTGCCCTCCAGGCGAATCCAGCCGCGGTGGGCGAAGTCGGCCAGCGCCTTGTTGACGGTTTCCCGCGACGCGCCGACCAGCTGTGCGATCTCCTCCTGGGTCAGGTCGTGGGTGACCCGCATCGCGCCGCCCTCCTGGGTGCCGAACCGCTGGGCCAGCTGCAGAAGCTGCTTGGCCACCCGGCCCGGCACGTCGGTGAAGATCAGGTCGGCCAGGTTGTTGTTGGTGCGCCGCAGCCGTCGGGCCAGCACCCGCAGCAACTGCTCGGCGATCTCCGGACGGTCGGCGATCCAGGCCCGCAGCGCGTCGCGGTCCATCGAGACCGCCCGCACCTCGGTGATGGTTGTGGCGCTCGAAGTCCGGGGCCCGGGGTCGAAGATCGACAATTCACCGAACATGTCGGACGGGCCCATGATCGTCAGCAGGTTCTCCCTGCCGTCGGGGGAACGCCGGCCGATCTTGACCTTGCCCGAAATGATGATGTACAGCCGGTCGCCTGGCTCCCCTTCCGCGAAAACAGTATGCCCGCGGGGGAAGTCGACGGGCTGCAATTGTTTGGTCAGCGCGGCGACGGCGCTGGGTTCGACCCCCTGGAAGATTCCGGCCCTCGCCAGGATCTCGTCCACGTTGGCCCCTTAGCTGCTTGAATAATGTGATGCGCGCACGGCCCACCTTTGCTTTGTGAGCTGAGTCTAAAGGTAGGCCGTTAACTCAACGTGCCAACGCTACACACGATTGGCGTGCCGAGGCGGCCCAAACTGCCGATTCGTCCGGGAATGCCGGTGCCGCGGCCTGGGCAAGCCCGGAGGCTTGACCGGCGGCGCGGGCTCCTCGATCACGTACTCGGCGCGACGGCGATGCAGGCAGTCCAGCGCCTCGGGCATGCCTTCGCGGGCCAGCGTGCTCATGTCGACGGCCTCGGCCTGTTCGAAGAACTCCGCGACGTCGCGGGCGGTGAGCGTGTCGTCGACCAAACCGGCTTCGAGGCGGCTGAGCCCGAACGTCGCCAACATCAGCAACCCCGGAATGAACGCCACCAGCAGCCACGACACAAGGAGGAAGTAAACACGGCCAAGGTCTCAGTGGGATTACAAAATAGTGGCTATCGCTGGCAAGTACGCTGTCGGACGTGACAACGGGCAAGGCCGAGGCCACTGTGGCCCGCCGATGGTCTGAAGAGACCCGCCTCGGATTGGTGCGACGAGCTCGTCGAATGAATCGCAAACTGGCACAAGCGTTTCCGCGTGTCTACTGCGAGCTGGACTTCACCAATCCGCTGGAGCTGACGGTGGCCACCATCCTGTCGGCGCAGAGCACCGACAAGCGCGTCAACCTGACCACGCCAGCATTGTTCGCCCGCTATCGCACGGCATTGGATTACGCCCAGGCCAACCGCGAAGAACTGGAAAACCTCATCCGCCCCACCGGTTTCTACCGAAACAAGGCGGCGTCGTTGATCGGTCTCGGGCAGGCATTGGTCGAGCGGTTCGACGGCGAGGTGCCCTCGACCATGGAGGAGCTGGTGACGCTGCCCGGCGTGGGGCGCAAGACGGCCAACGTCATTCTCGGGAACGCATTCGGCGTCCCGGGAATCACCGTCGACACTCATTTCAAACGGCTGGTTCGGCGATGGCGCTGGACGGCCGAGGACGACGCCGTCAAGATCGAGCACGCCGTCGGCGAACTCATCGAGCGCGAGGAGTGGACCGACCTGTCTCACCGAGTGATCTTCCACGGCCGCCGGGTCTGTCACGCCCGCAAACCCGCATGCGGCGTGTGCGTGCTCGCCAAGGACTGCCCGTCGTTCGGGACCGGCCCGACCGATCCGTTGATCGCCGCGCCGCTGGTTCAGGGCCCCGAAAAAGAGCACCTGCTGGCGCTGGCCGGGTTGTAGCGCGCCGGCCATGAGCGCCCGTACCGGTTGGACCATCGCGATCCTGGCCGTGGTCGCGGCCTTGCTGGGCGCGCTGCTGGTCGAGATGCGCGACACCTATCACTTGTCGGCGCCACCCTCGGTCAGCGGACCGGGCCGCGAACACCGCGACGCCGACACCCCCGAGGCGCTGGCCGGACCGCGCCGGCGCGCCGACTTGCCCCCATGTCCGGCCGCCGGCGCCGCCGCGGGGCCGCCGGTGCTGCGCGGCATCACGGTGGAGTGTGCGGCCGACGGCTCGACGGTCGAGGTGGCTCGTGCGCTCGCCGGACGCCGGGTGCTGCTGAACCTGTGGGCCTACTGGTGCAAGCCGTGCAAGGCCGAATTGCCCGCGATGGCCGAGTATCAGCGCCGTGCCGGACCGGCCGTGACGGTGGTGACCGTGCACCAGGACGAGAATGAAACGGCCGCCCTGCTGCAGCTGGCCCAACTGGGTGTCCGGCTGCCGACTCTGCAGGACGGTCGGCGGCGGATCGCGGCCGCATTGCGGGTACCCAATGTGATGCCCGCGACAGTGGTGCTGGCGCCGGACGGTAGCGTTGCGCAGACCCTGCCGCGGGCCTTCGCCACCGCCGACGAGATCGCGGCCGCGGTCGGAGGCCAGAGGTGAGACCAGGGAGGGCCGGTTGAGCGCTGCGGTTCCGCTGACACCGGAGCTCGGACCGTCCTGGCTGCGTCCATTGGTCGACAACGTGGGCCAGGTGCCGGAAGCCTTCCGCCGCCGACTGCCCCCCGACGTGCTGGCGATGGTGACCGCCGCCAAGGCGACGGCGTCGGCCCGCCGCAACGGCCGCGATGCCGCGGTGTTGGTGCTGTTCTCCGGTCCGGAGTCCGGCCCGCCCGACGGCGGCGTTCCCGACGACGCCGACCTGCTGGTCACCGTGCGCGCCTCCGCGTTGCGTCACCACGCCGGTCAGGCGGCGTTCCCCGGCGGGGCATGCGATCCCGATGACGACGGACCGGTGGCCACCGCTCTGCGCGAGGCGCGCGAAGAGACCGGCATCGACGTCGCTCGGCTGCATCCGCTGGCGACCATGGAGCGAACTTTCATCGCGCCGTCGGGTTTTCACGTGGTCCCGGTGCTCGCGTATTCGCCCGATCCCGGGCCGGTGGCCGTCGTCGACGAGGCAGAAACGGCGATCGTCGCGCGGGTTCCGGTGCGGGCCTTCATCAATCCCGCCAACCGGCTGATGGTTTATCGCCGCACCTTCAGTCGCCGCTTCGCCGGCCCGGCGTTCCTGTTGAATGAGATGCTGGTGTGGGGTTTCACAGGCCAGGTCATCTCCGCGATGCTCGACGTCGCGGGCTGGGCGCAGCCATGGGACACCACCGACGTCCGCGAACTCGACGAAGCGATGGCTCTGGTCGGCGATGAGGGTGGTGCATGATGACCTCGTCACAGTGGTTGGACATCGCGGTGCTCGCAGTCGCCTTCATCGCGGCCATATCAGGTTGGCGCTCAGGTGCATTGGGTTCGCTGCTGTCGTTTGTCGGGGTCTTGCTCGGCGCGGTCGCAGGGGTACTGCTGGCCCCGCACATCGTCACCCACATCACCGCCCCGCGAGCCAAGCTGTTCGCCGCGCTGTTTTTGATCTTGGGGTTGGTCGTCATCGGTGAGGTCGCCGGCGTCGTGCTGGGCCGGGCGGTGCGGGGCGCAATCCGCAGCCGCATCATCCGGTTCTTCGACTCGCTCATCGGGGTGGCGGTGCAGATGGCGGTGGTACTGATAGCGGCGTGGCTGCTGGCGACTCCGCTGACGTCGTCGTCCGGTCAGCCCAATCTGGCTGCGGCGGTGCGCGGTTCGCGGGTACTGGCCGAGGTGAACCAGGTCGCGCCGCCCTGGCTGAAAACGGTGCCCAAGCGGCTGTCCTCGCTGCTGGACACCTCGGGTCTGCCACAGGTGCTGGAGCCGTTCAGCCGCACACCGGTCGCCGCCGTCGCGACACCCGATGCTGCGCTGGCCAGCAACCCGGTGGTGGCGGCCACCCAGCCCAGTGTGGTCAAGATCCGCGCCATCGCGCCCAGCTGCCAGAAAGTGTTGGAAGGCAGCGGATTTGTGCTTTCACCCGACCGGGTGATGACCAATGCGCACGTGGTGGCCGGCGCGAACAACGTCACGGTCGAGGCCAACGGCAATCCCTACGACGCCAGCGTGGTGTCCTACGACCCGAACGTCGACATCGCCATTCTGGCGGTGCCCAACCTGCCGTCCGGACCGCTGGCTTTCGCCGACGCCCCGGTCAAGGGCGGCACCGACGCCCTGGTGCTGGGCTATCCCGGCGGGGGCGGGTTCGTCGCAACACCGGCGCGGGTGCGGGAGATCATCGAGCTGTCCGGTCCCGACATCTATCGCGACGCGACCGTCAACCGCGAGGTGTACACCATCAGAGCCACTGTGGAGCAAGGCAATTCGGGTGGTCCCCTGATCGACCTGAACGGCAAGGTGCTGGGCGTAGTGTTCGGTGCGGCGGTCGACGACAACGACACCGGTTTTGTGCTGACCGCGAAAGAGGTGGCCGGTCAGCTCGCGAAGATCGGCGACACCGCGCCGGTGGCCACCGGCGCCTGCGTCAGCTGATTTCGGGCCCGTACACCTGCCCGAAGAACTGCGTCAGGTGGCTGTTGACTTCCTGCGGTGCCTCTTCGTGGCTGAAATGCCCTGCGCCGGAGACCGTTACGTAATGTCCGTGCGGCGCGTAGCGCCGGGTGCGTTCGACCGGGTCGGCCAGCACGTAGGGGTCGGCGTCACCGCGGATGTGCAAAACAGGGATGCCTGCGCGACGATTCATAGACCTCATGAACCGCCGGCCCTCGTCGCGTAGCTGACTGCGCACCGCCCAGCGCTGGTACTCCAGCGCGGAATGTGCCGCCGACGGAATCTGGATGGCTTGGCGCAGATGGCCGATTGTTTCGGAGAAATCCTCGGACGCAACCCATTTGGCGCTGGCGCGGCTACGCACCAGCCGCTCGATTTCGTCGCCGTTGTGCCGGGTCAGCGCGCGCTCCGGCCAGATCGGCACCTGGTAGCGCAGCAGCGACGGCAACAGCGCACGCGCCTGGTCGCGACGGGTCAGCGCCGAAGCGCGCAACGCTGCCGGATGCGGTGAACTGATCACCGCGATCGCGCGCACCAGCCGGGAATGCAGCACCGACGTGGCCCAGCAGACCAGCCCGCCGTCGGCGTGGCCGACCAGAGTCGCCGACGAATGCCCGAGCGCGCGGATCAGCCCGGCGGTGTCGCCGGCGAGCGTCCAGCCGTCGTAGCCACGGGGTGGTTTGTCGCTGCCGCCATACCCGCGCAGATCCACGGCGACCGCGCGCACCCCGGCCAGGCCGCGCAGCTGGTGACGCCACGACCACCAGAACGAGCCGAAGCCGTGCAGCATGATCACCAGCGGACGGGCCGTCGGCGGCGTGCCCGCGTCATGGCCGGTCGGCGCCGCCTCGACGACGTGGAACCGAATACCGTTGGCGTGTATGTCCAGATGGCGCCATGGCCCGTCGATACGGGTCACCGACGGGTCTGGTGGCGCCATCTACCAACCCGAGGGGTCAGCGGGTGTTCCACCGGTGCCGAGCGCCTGCTGGCCGGCCTTGTCGTGACCCGGGGTGAAGGCGGTGCGGGTCTCCTTGACCGATTGGATGGTCTGCCGCGGTCCGCGGATGCGGCGAACCTTCAAGAATCCGAACAGCGCCAGCACCGCGGTGAACACCACCATGATCCCGAACACGATCGCAAACGCGACCCAGCGCCACAGCCAGGTGTCGAGCAGCTCGGCGAGGAAGAAGAAGAAAAAGAAGGTCGAGTAGAACAGCACGACCAGCGCCGAGATGAAAAAGACGCTGCCGGTCAGTCCCTTCTTGACGTCGCGGGTGATCTCGGCGCGGGCCAGTTCCACTTCCGCGCGTACCAGCGTCGACATCTGCGCCGTCGCATCCTTGACCAGGTCGCCGATCGACGGCTCGACGGGCAGCGCATGCGGGTCGGTCAACGGGATCGTGGTCAGTGTGCTGGGTACCCCGTTGCTCCCGGCCTTCTTGCGATCTGGCTTGCTCACAGACGGTCCTCCCGGCTGAACCTGATTGTCCGGCTCCTTTCCATCGCGCTTCGCGCTCTGCGTCGTCGCCGGACGTGTCGTCGCGGTTCATGTTGCCATGGGCACCGATTGCAGACGAGGCCAACCGAGGACCGGCGGTCACGTGAGATTCAGCGTCGACCCGCTGCACTCGGCTACGCCGAGGTCGCGATCGCCGCTAGACTGACCCAGCCGGGTCTCATAGCCGGAGTCGTTGACGGGAGTAACTCTTTGCAGACCACGCACTGCCGGCTGTTCCGTGTTGTTGCGGCATTAGCGATGGCCTCGCTGTTTGCCGTCGCTGGTCCGCGCATCACCGCCGCAGCCGACGACAGGGTTCCCATGGGCGGCGGCGCGGGCATCGTCATCGACGGCGACACGATGTGCACGTTGACCAGCATCGGCAACGACAACACCGGCGCACTGGTCGGCTTCACGTCCGCGCACTGCGGCGGACCGGGCGCTCAGGTGGCCGCCGAGGCGGCGCAGAACCGCGGCATCGTGGGCACGATGGTCGCCGGCAACGACAGCCTCGACTACGCGGTGATCCGGTTCGACCCGGCCAAGGTGACACCGGTGCCCAACTTCGACGGCTTCGCGATCGACGGGATCGGCCCTGATCCGGCCCCTGGTCAGATCGCCTGCAAGCAGGGCCGCACCACCGGCAACTCCTGCGGCGTCGTCTTCGGGCCGGGCCAAGATCCGGGCACCCTCGTGATGCAAGTGTGCGGCCAGCAGGGCGACTCGGGCGGGCCTGTCGTCGTCGACAACCTGCTGGTCGGGATGATCCACGGCGCGTGGAGCGAAAACCTGCCGACCTGCGTCACCAAATACATCCCGCTGCACACGCCGGCGACAGTGGTGTCGATCAACGCGGTGCTGGCCGACCTCGCCGCCAAGGGCCGCCCGGGCGCCGGGTTCGTCCCGGTCTCGGCCAACCCGGCTACTTGATCACTTAGCCGCGCGGATCGCGTCGAACACGCCTGGGTCCAGCAGCGTCGAGGTGTCGCCCAGTTCCCGGTTCTCGGCGATGTCGCGCAGCAGCCGGCGCATGATCTTGCCGCTGCGGGTCTTCGGCAGCTCGGGTACCACGTGCAGCTCTCGCGGCCGGGCGATCGGCGAGATCTCCTTGGCGACGTGCCCGCGCAGCTCGTCGATGATCTCCTCGCCGAGGGTCTCCGGCTGATCAGCCTGCAGCACGACGAAAGCGCAGATCGCCTGTCCGGTGGTCTCGTCGCTGGCCCCGACGACCGCGGCCTCGGCCACCCCGGAATGCCCGACGAGCGCCGACTCCACCTCGGCGGTGGAGATCCGATGCCCGGACACGTTCATCACGTCGTCGATGCGGCCGACCACCCAGATGTCGCCGTCGGGGTCGTAGCGGGCGCTGTCGCCGGCGAAATACCAGCCCTGCTTGGCGAATTTGGACCAGTACGTTTCGCGGTAGCGGTCCGGGTCGCCCCAGATGCCGCGCAGCATGGCCGGCCAGGGCTGATCGACGACCAGATAGCCGGTGGCATGCTCGCCTTCGTCGGTTTGCGGTGGCGTCAGTTGGTTGCCGTCGTCGTCGACGATCTTGGCGGAGATGCCGGGCAGCGGGGTCATCGCCGAACCGGGCTTGGCGGCGGCCACGCCGGGAAGCGGCGAGATCATCGCGGCGCCGGTCTCGGTCTGCCACCAGGTGTCCACCACCGGGGTCTTGCCGGCACCGAGGACGTCGCGATACCAGCGCCAGGCATGCGGATTGATCGGCTCGCCGACCGACCCCAGCAACCGCAGGCTGGACAGGTCGTGGGCGTCCGGAATCTCTCGGCCCCACTTCATGAACGTCCGGATCAACGTGGGCGCCGCGTAATAGATTGTGACGCCGTAGGATTCGATGACCTCGAAATGGCGGTGCTCACTGGGGGAGGCGGGCGTGCCCTCGTAAAGAATCTGGGTCACGCCGTTGGACAGCGGCCCGTAGACGCTGTAGGTGTGCCCGGTGACCCAGCCGATGTCGGCGGTGCACCAGAACACATCGGTCTGCGGCTTGATGTCGAAGATGCCGTAGTGGGTGAACGACGACTGGGTGAGGAAGCCGCCGCTGGTGTGCATGATGCCCTTGGGCTTGCCGGTGGTGCCCGACGTGTAGAGCAAAAACAGCGGGTGTTCGGCGTCGAAGGCTTCCGGGGTGTGTTCGGCCGGCGCCGGGTCGACGGTTTCGTGCCACCACAGGTCGCGGCCGTCGGTCCACGGCACGTCGATTCCGGTGCGCCGGACCACCAGGACATGCTCGACGGGGCTGTCGTCGCCGACTGCCTCGTCGGCCGCCTCCTTCAGCGGCATCGGCTTGCCGCGGCGGAACTGCCCGTCGGCGGTGATCAGTAATCTGGCCTCGGCGTCGGCGATTCGGGCGCGCAGCGCGTTGGCGGTGAAACCGGCGAACACGACGCTGTGCATGATGCCCAGCCGCGCACAGGCCAGCATCGCGATGAGCGCCTCGGGAATCATCGGCAGATAAATAGCGACTCGGTCGCCGGCGACCAGCCCCAGGCCGCTCAGCGCGTTGGCGGCCTTGCACACCTCGGTTTGCAGGTCGGCGTAGGTCAGGACACGGCTCTCGTCGACTGGCTCACCCTCCCAGTAGATGGCAGTGCGGTCGCCATGGCCGGCCTCGACGTGCCGGTCCACGCAGTTGTAGGCGACGTTGAGCCTGCCGCCGACGAACCACTTGGCGAACGGCGCATCCGACCAGTCCAGCACCTGCGCGAACGGCGTCGCCCAGGACAACCGGTTGGCCTGCTTGGCCCAGAACGCCAGCCGGTCCTGCTCAGCCTCGCGGTATGCCTCCTCGCTGACGTTCGCCTGCTTTACGAACTCCGGTGGCGGCGGGTATGCCGACGCTTCGCTCACGGTGTCGAGCCTAATCAGTACGGCGGTGGCCGCGCCGAGCCTGTAGTTAGCGTGGTCTCCACTTGGCATTCCGCGCGCCAACTACAGTCTCGGTGACCAGTTATGGGAGGAGGCCAGCTTGCGTCGGAGGCGGGTCATCGCGGCGGTGGCGGCCATCGTCGTGTCGCTGACCGGCTGCGCGGGGCCGGCCGTCAACCCGCACGTGGTGATCGTCAACGCCGGCGAGCCGCAAAACCCGCTGATCCCCACCAACACCAACGACACCAACGGCGGGCGCGTCATCGACCGGCTGTTCGCCGGGCTGACATCGTATGACGCCAAGGGCGCACCGTCGCTGGAAGTAGCGCAGTCGATCGAGACCACCGACAACGTCAACTACACGATCACGCTCAAACCGGGATGGACGTTTTCCGACGGCTCGCCGGTGACCGCGCACTCGTTCGTCGACGCCTGGAACTACGGGGCGCTGTCCACCAATGCTCAACTGCAGCAAAGCCTGTTCAGCCCTATCGCGGGCTTTGACGACGTCGCGGCCGCCGAGCCCGCCGCCCACACCATGTCCGGCCTGCGGGTTGTCGACGACCACCAGTTCACCGTCCGGCTCAACGAGCCGACCATCGACTTCGAACTGCGCCTTGGGTTTTCGCCCTTCTATCCGCTGCCGGCGGTGGCATTCAAGGACATGGCGGCGTTCGGGCAGCACCCGATCGGCAACGGCCCCTACCGGCTCGCCGACCGGGACGCCTGGCTGCACAATGTCAAAATCGAGTTGGAGCCCAACCCCGGATACCACGGCAACCGGGTGCCGCGGAACAAGGGGCTGCGTTTCGTCCTCTACGCCAACCTCGACACCGCCTACGCCGACCTGCTGTCGGCCAATCTCGATGTGCTGGACAGTATTCCGCCCAGTGTGCTGCCGGTCTACCGCAAAGACCTGGGCGATCGCGCGGTCTCCGCCCCCGCCGCGACCAACCGCACGCTTGACACCCCGCTGCGGCTGGCGCATTTCGGCGGAGAAGAGGGCCGGCTGCGCCGGCTCGCGCTGGCGGCGGCGATCAACCGCCCGCAGATCTGCCGGCAGATCTTCAACGGAACATGCGAGCCCGCCCGCGATTTCACCGCCAGCTCGCTGCCCGGCTACAACCCCGACATCGTCGGCAACGACGCGCTGAACTTCGACCCCGACCGGGCGCGGCGGCTGTGGGCACAGGCCGATGCCATCGCGCCGTGGAGCGGCCAGTACGCGATCGGCTACAACGCCGACGGCGGCCATCAGGAGTGGGTGGACGCGGTGGCCAACAGCATCAAGAACGTGCTGGGCATCGACGCGGTCGGCGCGCCGCAACCCACCTTCGCCGGCTTTCGCACCCAGATCACTAGCCGCAGCATCACCACGGCGTTTCGGGCCGGCTGGCAGGGCGACTACCCGTCGATGCTCAGCTTCTTGGAACCCCTGTTCGTCACCGGCGCCGGAGCCAACGACGTCGGCTACAGCAACCCGCGTTTCGACGCGGCGCTGGCGCGCGCCGCCGCCGCCCCCAACCTGGCGCAGTCCTACACGCTGACCAACGAGGCTCAGCGAATCCTGTTGCACGACATGCCCGTCGTACCGCTGTGGTACATCGTCTCCGTGGCCGGGCGATCGTCGGCGGTCAGCAACGTGGTGCTCACCTGGAACGGCCTGCCCGACTACGAACACATCGTGAAGGCCTGAGATGGGCTGGTATGTCGCGCGGCGCATCGCGGTCATGGTCCCGGTCTTCCTCGGCGCCACGCTGCTGATCTACGGGATGGTCTTCCTGTTGCCCGGCGACCCGATCGCCGCGCTGGGAGGGGACCGGCCACTGAGTCCCGCGGTGGCCGCACAACTGCGCGTGCAATACCACCTCGACGACCCGTTCTGGCTGCAGTACCTGCACTACCTGGGCGGCATCCTGCGCGGCGACCTGGGCCGCGCCTACTCCGGCCTGCCGGTGACAACCGTTCTGGCCCAAGCATTTCCGGTGACAATCCGGCTGGCGTTGATCGCGCTGGCGGTGGAGGCGGTGGCAGGCGTCGGGTTCGGGGTGATCGCCGGGCTGCGCCGGGGCGGCATTTTCGACGCCGGCGTGCTGATCGCCAGTCTTGCCATCATCGCTGTCCCGATCTTCGTGCTGGGGTTCTTGGCGCAGTTCGTCTTTGGGGTTCGGTTGGGCATCGCCGCGGTCACGGTCGGCGACCAGCCGACGTTCGGGCGGCTGCTGTTACCCGGCATCGTGCTGGGTTCGGTGTCGTTCGCCTACGTGGTGCGGTTGACCCGTTCCGCGGTGGCCGCTAACGCCCACGCCGACTACGTGCGCACCGCCACCGCCAAGGGATTGTCGCGGCCGCGGGTGGTGACGGTGCACATTCTGCGTAATTCGCTGATTCCAGTGGTGACCTTCCTGGGAGCGGACCTCGGCGCGCTGATGGGCGGAGCGATCGTCACCGAAGGGATCTTCAACATCCACGGCGTCGGCGGCGTGCTCTACCAGGCGGTCACCCGCCAGGAGGCGCCGACGGTGGTGTCGATCGTGACGGTACTTGTGGTCGTCTACCTGGTGACCAACCTGCTGGTGGATCTGCTGTATGCGGCGCTGGATCCCAGGATTCGTTATGGCTGAGCTGTGGCGCAGGCCGAAATTCCTTGTCGCAGCGGTGCTTATCGGGTTCATGCTCGTCGTCGCCGCATTCCCGGCGCTGTTCACCGGCGCCGATCCCGGCTACGCCGACCCCAACCAGAGCCTGCTTGCTCCCTCGTCGGCGCACTGGTTCGGCACCGACCTCCAGGGCCATGACATCTATGCGCGCACGGTGTACGGTGCGCGCGCATCGATCGTCGTCGGCCTGGGTGCCACCATGCTGGTGTTCGTCGTCGGCGGCGTGCTGGGGGCGCTGGCCGGCTTCTACGGTGGCTGGCTCGATACGTTGGTCTCCCGCGTGGCCGACGTCTTCTTCGCTATCCCGTTGCTGCTGGCCGCCATTGTGCTGATGCAGGTCGTGCACCACCGCACGGTGTGGACGGTGATCGCGATCCTGGCGGTATTCGGCTGGCCGCAGATCGCCCGGATCGCCCGCGGCGCGGTGCTCGAAGTGCGGGGCAGCGATTATGTCCTGGCGGCAAAAGCGTTGGGCCTGGGCAGGTTCGGCATCCTGGTGCGCCACGCGGTGCCCAACGCCATCGGCCCGGTGATCGCCGTGGCGACCATCGCATTGGGGGTGTTCATCGTCACCGAGGCGACGTTGTCGTACCTCGGTGTGGGGCTGCCGCCGTCGGTGGTGTCGTGGGGTGGCGACATCAACGTGGCGCAGACCCGGCTGCGGGCAGGCTCGCCGATCTTGTTCTATCCCGCTGGCGCACTAGCGATTACCGTGCTGGGGTTCATGATGATGGGCGACGTCCTGCGCGACGCCCTCGATCCGGGGTCGCGGGCGTGGCGGGCATGAACCCACCTTTGTTGAGTGTCGAAGGTCTCGAAGTCCGCTTCGGCGACGACGCCCCAGCGGTCCAGAGGGCGGACCTGACCGTGCACCGCGGCCAGACCGTCGCTGTCGTCGGCGAATCGGGCTCGGGGAAGTCCACGACGGCCGCAGCCGTTCTCGGGTTGCTGCCGCCCGGCGCGCGGATCACCGCGGGGCGGATCGTGTTCGACGGCGCCGACATCACCTCCGCGGACCAGCGCACGTTGCGTGCCATCCGCGGCTCGGGCATCGGCTACGTGCCCCAGGACCCGATGACCAACCTCAACCCGGTGTGGAAGGTGGGCTTTCAAGTTTGCGAAGCGTTGCGCGTCAACAACATCAGCGATGTCGATGTCGTCGACCTGCTCTCCCATGCCGGTATGCGTGATCCGGAAACGCAGGCCCGACGGTATCCACATCAGCTGTCCGGCGGCATGTGCCAGCGCGCGCTGATCGCGATCGGCCTGGCCGGCCGGCCGCGGCTGCTTATCGCCGATGAACCCACGTCCGCACTCGATGTCACCGTGCAACGTCAGGTGCTCGACCACCTGCAACGTCTCACTGCTGAACTGGACACCGCGCTGCTGCTGATCACCCACGATCTGGCGCTGGCCGCCGAACGGGCCGAGCGACTGGTCGTCATGCACAGCGGCGCGGTGGTGGAAACCGGTGCGGCACAAGCGGTTCTGAACGATCCGCAACACGACTACACCAAACGGCTGGTAGCCGCGGCACCGGCACTGCGCGCCCCCGCCGCACACATCGCAGCTTCCGGTGACGACGTGATAGTGGCCAGCGGGCTGACCAAAATCTATCGGCAGTCCCACGGTGTGCCGTGGCGGCGCACCGAGATGCGCGCCGTCGACGAGGTGTCGTTCCGGCTGCCGCGCGGCACCACGCTGGCGATCGCCGGCGAATCGGGTTCGGGCAAGTCCACGCTGGCCCGGATGGTGCTCGGCCTGCTGCAGCCGACCTCGGGCACCGTCGTTTTCGACGGCTTGATTATTTCAGACATCGCCGCGCTGGACCGCCGGGCGGTGTTCGCGTTTCGCCGGCGCGTACAGCCGGTGTTCCAGAACCCGTACGGCAGCCTGGACCCGATGTACTCGGTGTCGCGCGCCATCGAGGAACCGCTGCGCATCCATCGGATCGGTGACCGTCGGCAGCGCCAACGGTCGGTGCGTGAGCTGGCCGACCAGGTCGCGCTGCCGGCGTCGCTGCTGAGTCGGCGACCGGGGGAGCTGTCGGGCGGTCAACGCCAGCGGGTCGCGATAGCGCGGGCACTGGCGCTGCGCCCTGACGTCCTGGTGTGCGACGAGGCGGTGTCCGCGCTCGACGTCGTCGTGCAGGCGCAGATCCTCGACCTGCTCACCGAGCTGCAAGCCGCGCTCGGCCTGACCTATCTGTTCATCAGCCACGACCTGGCGGTGATTCGGCAGATCGCCGACGAGGTCCTGGTGATGCGCGACGGGGGGGTCGTCGAGCAGGCGCCCACCGAGCAGCTGTTCGCCGCGCCCCGCCACGAGTACACCCGCCGGCTGCTGGAGGCGATTCCGGCAACCCATAGGGTGACACGCCGTGCGCCCCGTGACGATGCAGAGCGAAGCGATGAGGAGGAGCGGGGCCTATGACCACTGACCCGCTGGCCCAGCTGACGGAGCTGCCCGGTGTGGCCGTCGCCGCCGAGGCTGCCCGCGACGCGCTGGGGCGGGCGCATCGGCATCGGGCCAACCTGCGTGGCTGGCCGGTGACCGCGGCCGAGGCCGCGCTGCGGGCGGCGCGGGCGTCGTCGGTGCTCGACGGCGGGCCGCTGCAACTGGACGAGTCGGCCACCAGCGACCCGGTCTTCGCCGGTGCGTTGCGGGTGGCGCAGGCGCTGGAAGGCGGCGAGACCAACCTCGTCGCGGTGTGGCAGCGGGCGCCGCTGCAGGCGCTGGCCCGACTGCACATGCTCGCCGCCGCCGACCAGGTCGACGAGGACCGGTTAGGCCGGCCCCGCGCCGACGCCGACGTCGGGCCGCGTCTCGAGCTGCTCGCGGACCTGGTGAGCGGCGGCACCCGGGCGCCCGCGCCGGTCGTGGCCGCGGTCGCGCACGGTGAGCTGTTGACGCTGGCGCCGTTCGGCAGCGCCGACGGCGTCGTGGCGCGCGCCGTGTCGCGGCTGGTGACCATCGCCAGCGGACTGGACCCGCACGGACTCGGCGTGCCGGAGGTGACCTGGATGCGCCGCGCCGCCGACTATCGCGACGCCGCACGCGGATTCGCGGCGGGCACTCCCGACGGGATCGCGGCCTGGCTGAAATTGTGCTGCAAGGCCATGCAGGACGGCGGGCGCGAAGCGCTGTCGATCGCCGAATCCCTCGGCCAATGACGTTGCCAGCGAGCGCTTTCGTGGACGGTTCCAGACATGCGAAGCGGGCGACGATCCGAGGTGTTCGGATCGCCGCCCGCTAGCACGGACCGCGGTTACCAAGCGTGCAACTTCTGGGCTGCGTGGGTGGCCTCGGCGATCTTGCGATGCGCTCGACCATAGCCCCACCCAAAGGGCCGTCCTGGCCGTCCGCTCTTCGCAATTACGCAGGCCCGCAACACTTCTGCCATCTTCGCGGCTGTGGCTCCGCGTGGGTGCCGGGTACCGTGCTGGGGGCCCGGGTCGGGAGATCGAACCTTCTCTTCCGGATCGACCTTGGCCTCACCGGGCTTCCGTGTCTCCTTTGTACTACGTGACCCCCATCACATCAAGGGCCAAATGTGTGAAAACCACGAAACGAGATTGCAACAGGGATGTCGAGATGTTTGCTGAGCGTCAGAACGCGAAGCGGCGCAACAGCGAGTAGGTGACCGCTCCGGCGGCCAGCGCGCTGACGCCCACCGCTGCCGTCGTCGCAACCGCCGCCCCCGACGGTGCCGGGATCCGGTCGCGCAGCGACACCGGCCGCGAGAAGCTGAGCACCGGCCAGCCGCGAGCGAGCGCCTCCCTGCGCAGGGCGCGGTCCGGGTTCACCACGCTCGGGTGCCCGACGGCCTCGAGCATCGGCAGGTCGGTGATCGAGTCGGAATAGGCGTAGCAGTGCTCGAGCGCATAGCCCTCGCGGTCGGCCAGCTCACGGATGGCCTGCACCTTGCCCTCGCCGTAGCAGTAGAACCCGATCTCCCCGGTGTACTTGCCGTCCTCGACGACCATGCGAGTCGCCATCGCATGGGTCGCCCCGAGCGCGCGGGCGATCGGCGCCACCAACTCCTCGCCGGAGGCCGACACCACCACGACGTCGCGGCCGCACAACTTGTGGCCGGCGATCAAGTCCGCGGCTTCGGCGAACACCAGCGGAGTGACGATGTCGTGCAGGGTCTCGTTGACGATCGAGCGGACCTGCTCCACGTCCCAACCGGTGCACATGTTGGTCAGGTGGATGCGCATCCGGTCCATCTGATCGTGGTCGGCGCCGGACAGTAAATAAAGAAACTGGGCGTAGCTGGATTTGAGCACCGCGCGGCGGTTGATCAGGCCCTGGTTGAAAAACGGTTTGCTGAAAGCCAGCGTGCTGGACTTGGCGATGATGGTCTTGTCGAGATCGAAGAACGCGGCGGTGCGGGCGTGCGGTCCGGCCGGGTCGGGTGCTTGCGGTGATGTTTGCTGATCGGCGGCCGAGTCGGAGGCGGTCACCGGCCAAGCATAGGGCGGTCAAGCGCCGCGCCGCGAGACTAATGGACAAAAGGGCCGGTCAGCCGCGGTTCGCCTGTCACAGATAGCATTACAGGGCCGCACCCACGTGGTTGGACGTCGTGCTTTCTATTGCAAGCGGCACTTGCGCTAGGTAGCGCTGTCATGTGTATAGTAAGCAGTACTCGGCTTTGAGCCGAGGGTGTATCAGCCCGACCCCCCGGGGCTGATACACGACGACCCTCGCCTCCTCCCCCCCTGGCGGGGGTCGTCCCTTTTGTCGGGCAAGTTCGCCGCCAGTAACACTTCTCCAGAATCGTCGCCCGGCGTTGTCCACAGATCCGGGTCCATCCACAGATACCGGTTCGGCCCTGGCCGCGCGCAGTCGCGGCCCGGCACGGTGAGTGGATGACGACCGCAACGGACGGCGCCGGCATCTTGGCAGTGCTGGCCGAACCCGCACTGCGTCCCGAGGTCGATCGTGTCGCCGCGGCCGTCGGTGTGCGAGTGGTTCACGCCGGTGCCGGCTCGCCGGTGAGCCGGAAAAGTTGGTCGGCCGCCGCGGCGGTGCTGCTGGACGAGGCGGCAGCCTTGCGCTGCGCGGGCAGCGCTCTGCCGCGCCGCTCTCACGTCGTCGTGCTGACCGCCGCCGACCCCTCGTCGACGACCTGGGCGGCCGCCACCCGCGTCGGTGCCCAGCAGGTCCTGACGTTGCCGGCTCAGGACGGCGAACTGGTCCGCGAGCTCGCCGATGCCGCCGAGTCGGCGCGCGACGGCAACGCTGCCGGTCAGGTCGTGGCGGTCGTCGGCGGACGTGGCGGAGCGGGCGCCTCTGTATTCGCGGCCGCGCTCGCGCAGACGGCTGGCGAGCCGCTGCTGGTCGATCTTGATCCGTGGGGCGGTGGCATCGATCTGCTGCTTGGCGGTGAAACCACGCCCGGAGTGCGGTGGCCCGATCTGACGCTGCAGGGCGGGCGGCTGAGCTGGTCGGCGATGCGCGACGCATTGCCCCGCTGCAGCGGGGTCAGCATGCTCTCGGGTACTCGGCGCGCACACGAGATCGACACCGCCGCCACCGATGCCATCATCGATGCCGGCCGCCGCGGCGGGGCAACCGTGGTGTGCGATGTGCCGCGCCGGTTGACCGACGCCAGCCAGTGCGCGCTGGACACGGCCGACCTCGTCGTCGTCATCACCTCTTGCGATGTGCAGGCATGCGCGGCCACCGCGACGGTCACTCCGCTGCTCGCCGGCATCAATCCCCACGTCGGACTGGTGGTGCGCGGGCCGTCTCCCGGCGGGTTGCGCGCCGCCGAGATCGCCGCCATCGCCGGGGTGCCGCTGCTGGCGTCGATGCGCCCGGAGCCCCGGTTGGCGGAGCAGCTCGAGCACGGCGGGCTGCGGTTGCGGCGGCGATCCGCGCTGGCGGCCGCGGCCCGCCGGGTACTTGCGGTGCTGCCGGCCCGTCGCGTGGCGGAGGCGGCATGACCGGTTCGCTGATCGACCGGGTGCGCGAGCGGCTGGCCGCGGAATCCGCGCCGCTGCGGCCGACCGTGGTGGCCGACGCGATCAGGGCCGAATCCGGCGGAGTGCTCGGCGACACCGAGGTACTGAGCAGCCTTCGGACACTGCAGACCGAGCTGACCGGCGCCGGCATCCTCGAGCCGTTGCTGTGCGCGGACGGCACCACCGACGTGCTGGTCACCGCCCCGGAGGCCGTCTGGGTCGACGACGGCAACGGCTTGCGGCGCAGCGATATCCGATTCGAGGACGACGCCGCGGTGCGACGGCTGGCGCAGCGGCTGGCGTTGGCGGCCGGTCGCCGCCTCGACGACGCGCAGCCGTGGGTGGACGGGCAACTGAGCGGCGTGGGTACCGGCGGATTCGCGGTACGGCTGCACGCCGTGCTGCCGCCGATCGCCGCCGGCGGCACCTGCCTGTCGCTGCGGGTGCTGCGGCCCGCCACCCAGGATCTGGCCGCGCTGACCACGGCCGGGGCCATCGCGCCGCAAGCCGCCGGCCTGCTCGGCGACATCCTCGCCGCCCGGCTGGCGTTCCTGGTCAGCGGGGGAACAGGCGCCGGCAAAACGACCCTGCTGGCCGCCATGCTGGGCGCGGTTCCGCCCGACGAGCGGATCGTCTGTGTGGAGGACGCCGCCGAGCTGGCGCCCCCGCACCCACATCTGGTCAAGCTGATCGCCCGCTGCGCCAACGTCGAGGGTGTCGGCGAGGTGACGGTGCGCCAACTGGTTCGGCAGGCGCTGCGGATGCGGCCCGACCGCATCGTGGTCGGCGAGGTCCGCGGCGCCGAAGTGGTGGATCTGCTGGCCGCGCTGAACACCGGTCACGACGGGGGCGCCGGCACCGTGCATGCCAACAATCCGGGCGAAGTGCCGGCCCGGTTGGAGGCGTTGGGCGCGCTGGGCGGGCTGGATCGGACGGCTCTGCACAGCCAGCTCGCCGCGGCGGTGCAGGTGCTGGTGCACGTCGCCCGGGACCGCGCCGGGCGCCGGCGGGTCAGCGAAATCGCCGTGCTGCGTGCCAGTCACGGGCAGGTCCGCCCGGTCACCGTGTGGCACGTCGATCGCGGGCACACCGACGAAATCGTCGAGCTACGCCGGCTGCTGCACGCGCGGAGCGCGACGTGACGGGCTTCTCGGTGGCTGCTCTGGCGTTGGCGGCGGCGCTGGTGGTGTTGCCGTCATCGCCGCGGCGACGGCTGGCGGGGCCCAGGGTGCCCGGCCCGCGCTTATCGCGGGCAGTCGTCGTGTGCCCGGTGGTGGGTGCCGCGGCTGTCGTCGCCGTGACGTTGCCTCCGACAACGGTTCTCGCCGCGGCGTTGCTGGCCGCGACGGTGGGGCTGCGCTACCGGCGCCACCGGCGCCGTCGTCGCGGCATCGAGGAGAGCCGGTCGCTGCAAACCGCGATCGACGTGCTAGTCGGTGAACTGCGGGTCGGTGCTCATCCGGTGCGCGCGTTCGAGGTCGCTGCGGCCGAAACCGTTGCGCCGGTGGCGGATTGCTGCCGCGCAGTGGCGGCGCGCGCCCGGCTGGGCGCCGACGTGGCCGCCGGTCTGCGCGGCGCAGCACAGACCTCGGTGCTGGCCGTGCAGTGGGAGCGGCTGGCGGTGTGCTGGCAGCTGGCGGGCGAGCATGGGCTGGCGATGTCCACCCTGATGCGGGCGGCGCAGCGCGACATCGCCGAGCGGCAGCGCTTTTCGGCAGGCGTGGCCGCGTCGATGGCCGGTGCCCGCGCCACCGCCGCGATTCTTGCGACCCTGCCGCTGCTGTCGGTGCTGCTGGGCCAGGCGATCGGCGCGCGACCGGTGGCCTTTCTGTTCGGCGGGCACGCGGGCGGCTGGCTGCTGGTCGCCGGGGTGACGCTGGCGTGTGCGGGCCTGTTGTGGTCGGACCGCATCACCGACCGGGTGACGTCATGAGCACCGCGGCGGTGCTGTTGGCCGCGGCGCTGCTCACCGGCGCCGGGCCGTCGATGGTGCGGAAGCGTGCCGGGACGGCGGTCTGCGCGGCACGGCCCCGACGGCAAGCGGCGCGGGGCCCCGATCCGCTGGCCGTGGCGTCGAGCCTCGATGTGCTGGCGGCATGTCTGGCGGGGGGCATGGCGGTCTCGACCGCCGCGGCCGCCACCGCCCCGTCCGCACCCCCGCGGCTGGCCGGGGTGCTGCGTCGCGCCGCCGACCTGCTGGCCCTGGGCGCCGACCCGGCGATCGCCTGGGCGGCGCCGCCAGACCTGCCACCAGCCGCCCTCGACCCGCACACCGACGCGCTGTTGCGACTGGCGCGGCGCTCCGCGTCCTCCGGCGCCGCGCTGGCCGACGGCGTGGCCGAGTTGGCCCGGCAATGCCGCCAGGAAGCCACCCACGCCGCGTCGGCGGCCGCCGAGCGCGCCGGGGTGCTGATCGCCGGCCCGCTGGGCCTCTGTTTCCTGCCGGCGTTCGTCTGCCTGGGCATCGTCCCGGTGGTGGCCGGGCTGGCTGGTGAGGTGCTGCAGTCGGGGCTGTGGTGATGAAGGAAGGGAAAGATGAAGCTAGTCAGCATGTTTCAGACGTTCAAGATGCGGGTCGCGCTGCTGGCGGTCGACGAGTCGGGTATGTCGACCGTCGAGTACGCGATCGGAACTCTCGCGGCGGCGGCGTTCGGCGCGATCCTCTACACGGTCGTCACCGGCGACTCGATCGTCACCGCGTTGACCAACATCATCGGCCGCGCGCTCAACACCAAGGTCTAGCCGATGACGCCGGCGCAAGCACCGTCGAGGCGGCGCTGGGGATCGCCGCGCTTCTCGCGGTGCTGGTGCAGTGTCTGGCCGGCATCACCGCGGTGTCGATGCAGGTGCGGTGCGTGGATGCCGCCCGCGAGGCCGCCCGGCTCGCCGCGCGCGGCGACGAACGCGCGGCGATCGCGGCGGCGCGCGGCGTTGCGCCCGACGGGGCGGTGGTGCAGGTGCGTCGGGACGGTGAGTTCATGGTCGCGACGGTCACCGCACGTTCACGTCTGCTGCCGGCGCTGGCGATCGCCGGCACCGGCGTCTCGGCAGTGGAGCCGCGATGAGCGCGGATCGGCCACGGTGGTCGCCGCCGCCATGGTCGCCGCGCTGCTGGCGGTCACCGTCGGCGGCGCCTATCTGGGCTCGGCCGTGGTGGCTCGCCACCGCGCTCAGGCGGCGGCCGATCTGGCCGCGCTGGCCGCCGCCGCGCGCCTGCCCGCGGGCGCCGACGCCGCCTGCAGGCGGGCAACGGCGGTGGCACGCGCGATGCGGGCCGACGACGTCGGCTGCACCGTGCGCGGGCTGGACGCCGTGGTCAGCGTCAAGGTCGCGGTCCCGCTGGCCGGCTGGGGCAGCGCGGGGGCCGCCGCCCGTGCGGGTCCCGCGGGCTAGGCTGTCGACAGCCCCGCTTCGGCGAGTTCGGCGCCGGTGGGCAGCCGCACCGAGACCAAGCCGGCGAACGTCTGCTCTTCGAGCTCCACCCGGATGACGGTCACGTGCACCGGAACCCAGGTGTCGCCGTCGCCGGGCATGCGCAGCACCGCGGTGGCGGCGGCGCCATCGGTGAACTCGGCGGACATCGCGGCCAGCCGCGGCTCGTCGTCGGGGTGCACCCGCGGCGCGTTTCTCGCGCTGCGCCGCCAGTCGTAGAACGGGCACGGCTCGTCGAGCCATTTGAGCAGCGTCCAGGTGTTGAGGTCGAGCAGAGCCCGGTGAACTCCCGGTTGTGCCAGCCCGTGCAGGATGCGCTGTGCCAGATGGTCGGTCGGCTCCGTCGGCTCGGCGCGCCAGTTCATGCCGCGCGCCACGATGTGGTCGCGGCCGTCGGGACCCGGTTCGATGGCATTACGCGCGACGAAACTGACCCGGATCGGATTGCCTTGCCAGTCGGTGGCATCCCAGGTGGTGCACAGGGTCTGACCCGGCTCGGGCTTGACCGCCAACGCCAGCACCTTGCTTTCGTTGGGTTTGAGCTCGCGCGACGGCCAGTTCTCCGCGAACGCGCGGCCGTCGGTGTCCTCGACCTCGGGATTCTTGCCGTTGTTGGCCAGCGACTGCGGGGTGTCGGTGGCCACCCCCAGGGTCAGGTCCCACTTGAGCGGGCCCGGAATCGGCCGATCGGGCGGTTCGACGTTCGGCGGTCCGCTCCAGACATGCACGCCGTGCATTCGGCCGTCGGACATCAGCACCGGCTCGGTGCGGATCACCCGGCCGTTTTTGGGGGTGATGCTGACCAGGCTCTGACCGGTCTGGGCGGACTCCGCGATCGCGGTGCGGATGGCGGCAAGGTGGGGGTTTCGTCGCAGAAAAGCGGTGATGGGTACCAGATTTCTGAGCTTACGACCGAGCGCCACCACCGCCGGTTCGTTGCCCAGCGTTTCCACCAGCAGCCAGTCGCGGGCCATGACCAGATTTTACCGACGGGCCCTGTGCGGATTAGCTCGTTCGCCCTCCGATCGAATCAAGCAAGGTTTGACTTCTGTCAATTCGTATGCGACGAGGACACGTTGGCCGGCGAGTTGCACACGACGGCTCCGGACGGGTATTTTGCTGCTGCGCCCCACCGGGATTGAGAACGGTTCGTGTTGTCCGGCCGTTTATCGCGCCGCCATGTCGACCGTCGAGGGGTCGGTCGTCATGCGAGTTCCGCGAGTACCAGGCGCAGCACGCGCACAGCGCCCGCCTTGTCCAGCGGTTGATTACCGCTGCCGCATTTCGGCGACTGCACGCACGACGGGCATCCCCATGTGCATTCGCACGACTCGATGGCCGCGGCGGTGGCACCCAGCCACGTGCCGGCCTGCCGGAAGCCGCGCTCGGCGAAGCCGGCCCCGCCCGGATAGCCGTCGTAGACGAACACGCTGGGCAGTCCTTCGGGCTCCGGGCCCACCGCGGTGGACAGCCCGCCGATGTCGCCGCGATCGCAGCTGGCCACCAGCGGCAGCAGCCCGATCGCGGCATGCTCGGCGGCGTGCAGCGATCCCGGGATTTGCGGCGCGTCGATCCCGTTGCGCTCCAAGGCTTCCGGCGTGACGGTGTACATGGCCGCGGTGGTGGCCAACGTTTGCGTCGGCATGTCCAGCTCGATGAAGTCGATCACCTCTCCGGACAGCCGCCGGCGCAGGTAGCCGACGACCCGGCTGGTGACGGTGACCGGCACCAGACCCAGCGTGACCGATCCGAACGCCGTGCGCTCACCGGGTCCGGTGACCGCGATGTCGGTGAGTTCCCGCGCAAACGTCGCGTAACCGGGATCTTCGGCGTGCACGAACGCCATCCCCGCGTCGAAGTCCAGCGAGTCGACGACGTAGCTCTCGCCCTGGTGCAGGTACACCGCTCCCTGGTGTACCGAAGCCGGTGCCTGACCGACGCCGGCCGTCCCCAGCAACCGGCCCGTCTCGGCTTCGACGATCGCGATCTGCCCGCCCGTCGGTCCCCGGATGTCCACCGCGGGGTGCGGATCCACGCCCGGCGCCGGGTAGTACTTGCCGGACCGCCGCCGCAGCAACCCGTCGTCTACCAGCGAGCCGGCGACCTTCTCGGCGCCCAACTCCCGGACCTCGGCCGCTTCGAGCGGTAATTCTGTTGCGGAGCAGAGCAATTGCGGCCCCAAGATGTACGGGTTGGCCGGATCGATCACCACCCGTTCGATTGGCTTGTCCAACAACGCCGCCGGGTGATGCACCAGATACGTGTCGAGTGGGTCGTCGCGGGCGATCAGCACGATCAGCGCTCCCTGGCCGCGTCGCCCCGACCGGCCCGCCTGCTGCCAGAACGAGGTGACTGTGCCGGGAAAACCGGCCAGCACCACCGCGTCCAGCCCGGCGATGTCCATGCCCAACTCCAGCGCGTTGGTGGTGGCCAGGCCGCGTAACCGCCCGTCGGCCAGAGCGTGTTCGAGCGCGCTGCGGTCCTCGGGCAGATAACCCGCGCGATACGACGCCACCTGCTCGCTCAGCTCCGGAGCAATGTCGTCCAGGCGTGCGCGAGCACCCAACGCGGTCAGCTCCGCGCCGCGGCGGGACCGCACGAACGTCAAAGTTCGTGCGCCCTCGGCGATCAGGTCGGCCATCACCCGCGCCGCCTCGGCGCCGGCAGAGCGCCGCACCGGCGCGCCGTTCTCGCCGGTCAGGTCGTCGCGCAGGGGCGGTTCCCACAACGCCACGGTGCGCCCGCCCTGCGGCGAGCTGTCCTCGGTGATTTCGGCCACCGGCTGACCGATCAGCTCGGCGGCCGTCGCACCGGGGGAGGCCGTCGTCGCACTGGCGAAGATCACCGTCGGCGCCCCGGAATAGCGGGCGCACAGGCGCAACAACCGGCGCAGCACCATCGCCACGTTGGAGCCGAAAACGCCTCGGTAGTAATGGCATTCGTCGACAACCAGATATCGAAGGTTGCGCAGGAATACCGCCCAGCGGGCATGGTTGCGCAGCATCGACAGGTGCACCATGTCCGGGTTGGAGAACAACCACCGAGAGCGTTGCCGCGCAAAGCGGCGCACCTCGGCGGGGCTGTCGCCGTCGTAGGCGGTCGGTGCGACGTCGGCCAGCCGCGGTGTCGCCGCGGTCAGCGCATGGGCGGCACGCAGCTGGTCGTGGCCCAGCGCCTTGGTGGGCGACAGGTACAGCGCCCGGGCCCGCGGATCGGTCGCCAGCGCGCACAGGATTGGAAGCTGGTAGGCCAGCGATTTGCCCGACGCGGTTCCGGTGCTGATCACCACGTGGCGGCCGTCGTGGGCGAGATCGGCGGCCTCGACCTGGTGCGACCACGGTGCGCCGATGCCGCGCTCGGTGAACGCGCGGACCACGTCGGGCTCGGCCCACGCGGGCCACGGACGTGTCCGGCCCGGGCGCGGCGGCAGTTCGGCGACGTGCCGCAGGGGCTGCTCGCCCGGTCCGCAGCCGGCGACCGCAACGGCAAGCAGCTCGCTGCCGAACGTCACCTGGCACCCCTCCATATCCACCTCGTAACGCAATTGTTCACTGAATTGATCACCGGAGGCTGTCGTCGACGCGACGAACATGGTTGACTGATGTGCGGTCGCAGCTTCTGTGTTCGTGTCAAACTTTCGCAGGATCAACGTTGCGACCGCGGTTCCTGCGAGTTCGAGCTCGGGTGAAGTTCCGGCGACTCCGCG
Organism: Mycobacterium celatum; assembly: GCF_002101595.1. Classification (GTDB taxonomy): domain Bacteria; phylum Actinomycetota; class Actinomycetes; order Mycobacteriales; family Mycobacteriaceae; genus Mycobacterium; species Mycobacterium celatum. The sequence continues at coordinate 14,391 of NZ_LQOM01000046.1, read as the reverse complement.
AGGTATGGCGGTCACAGCGGGCCCGGGGCACCGAAAGGCGGTGCACCGCACCCAGTAGTAAAGGAAAGATCGAGAAATGCCACAGGGAACTGTGAAGTGGTTCAACGCGGAGAAGGGGTTTGGTTTTATCGCCCCCGAGGACGGTTCGGCCGACGTGTTTGTCCACTACACGGAAATCCAGGGATCGGGATTCCGCACCCTTGAGGAGAACCAGCGAGTGGAGTTCGAGGTCGGCCAAAGCCCCAAGGGGCCTCAGGCCACCGGCGTCCGCTCCATCTGAGCAACTTCTGGCGAAACCCCCCGCGCGGCTCCAATTCCAGGTTCCGTCGGGGGGTTTTCGTGTGCGGTGGCCACGCCGCGGCGTGCCTTGCCGCCGCGGCGGCTTACTGTCGGTGACGTGAGCCAGCTCTCCTTTTTCTCCGCTGAGTCGGTGCCGCCCGCGGTCACCGACCTCACCGGAATGCTGGCAGCCCCCGGGCAGATCGTGATTGTCGGCGGCGGCGCCCGGCTGTCGGTGGTCGTCGAGCAGCTCTGGCGGGCCGAGGCGCTGGCCGCGATGATCGAGGACGCCGGCCTGGTGGCGGAGATCACTCGCACCGACGAGGACACTCCGCTGGTGCGGACCGCGGTGGATCCCCGGCTGCGCGCAATCGCCGCCGACTGGACCCGCGGCGCGGTCAAGACGGTGCCGCCGCTGTGGCTGCCGGGGCCGCGGGAACTGCGGGCCTGGACGCTGGCCGCGGGGGTCCCGGAGGCCGACCGTTACGTGCTCGGGCTGGACCCGCACGCGCCGGACACCCATTCCCCGCTGGCGTCGGCGATGATGCGGGTCGGGATCGCGCCCACCCTGATCGGCACCCGCGGCGCCCGGCCGGCGTTGCGGATCAGCGGCCGGCGCCGGCTGTCGCGCCTGGTAGAAAATGTGGGAGAGCCACCTGACGCCGTCGAGGCGAAGGCGAATTGGCCGCACGTTTAGCGGTCATTGGGAGGGCAATCACCGGGGGGTCGGTTTGCGTCGGCCCGTCCCGGGTGCCACATTGTCAGTTGTCCACAGGGGGGCACCGGCGCGCGATGCGGCCGGAAACGGAAAGTGAGCGTAAGCGCAGTTGGCTGGTGACGACCGCGGTAACCGCGGCAATGGAAGCGCGCGACGACTCGTCATCGTCGAGTCGCCCACCAAGGCGCGCAAATTAGCCGGCTACCTGGGGTCCAACTACGTAGTCGAGTCCTCGCGGGGCCACATCCGCGACCTGCCCCGCAATGCCGCCGACGTGCCCGCCAAATACAAGTCCGAGCCGTGGGCGCGGCTCGGGGTCAACGTCGACGCCGACTTCGAACCGCTCTACATCATCAGCCCCGACAAGAAGAACACGGTCAGTGAGCTCAAAGGTCTGCTCAAGGACGCCGACGAGCTCTACCTGGCCACCGACGGCGACCGCGAGGGCGAGGCCATCGCCTGGCACCTGCTGGAGACCCTGAAACCCAAGATCCCGGTCAAGCGGATGGTGTTCCACGAGATCACCGAGTCGGCGATCCGCGCCGCCGCCGAGCACCCCCGCGACCTGGACATCGACCTGGTCGACGCGCAGGAGACCCGCCGCATCCTGGACCGGCTGTACGGCTACGAGGTCAGCCCGGTGCTGTGGAAGAAGGTGGCGCCCAAGCTGTCGGCGGGCCGGGTGCAGTCGGTGGCCACCCGGATCATCGTGCAGCGCGAACGCGACCGGATGGCGTTCCGCAGCGCCAGCTATTGGGACGTGGTGGCCGAACTGGACGCCAGTGTGTCCGACCCCAACGCCTCCCCGCCGACCTTCACCGCCCGGCTGACCAGCGTCGACGGCCTGCGCGTGGCGACCGGCCGGGACTTCGACTCGCTGGGCGCCGTGCGCAAGCCCGACGAGGTCGTGGTGCTCGACGAGGCTCGTGCGAACGAATTGGCCTCCGGGCTGCGCGGTGCCCAGCTGTCCGTGGCGTCGGTGGAGGAAAAGCCGTACACCCGCAAGCCCTACCCGCCGTTCATGACGTCGACGCTGCAGCAGGAGGCAGGCCGCAAGCTGCGGTTCTCCTCGGAGCGCACGATGAGCATCGCCCAGCGGCTCTACGAGAACGGCTACATCACCTACATGCGGACCGACTCGACGACGCTGTCGGAGTCGGCGATCAACGCCGCCCGCACCCAGGCCCGCCAGCTCTACGGCGAGGAGTACGTCTCGCCGTCGCCGCGCCAGTACACCCGCAAGGTGAAAAACGCGCAGGAAGCGCACGAGGCCATCAGGCCCGCCGGTGAGACGTTCGCCACCCCTGACGCGGTCCGTCGTGAACTCGACGGCGACGACTTCCGGCTCTACGAGCTGATCTGGCAGCGCACGGTGGCCTCGCAGATGGCCGACGCCCGGGGGACCACGCTGAGCCTGCGGATCAACGGCCAGTCCGGCGACGCGCAGGTGGTGTTTTCCGCCAGCGGGCGCACGCTCACCTTCCCCGGCTTCCTCAAGGCCTACGTGGAAACCGTCGACGAGCTGGCCGGCGGTGAGGCCGACGACGCCGAGCGGCGGCTGCCGCACCTGCACGAGGGTCAGCGGGTCGACGCCACCGAGCTGACACCCGACGGGCACTCCACCAACCCGCCGCCCCGCTACACGGAGGCCTCGCTGGTCAAGGCGCTCGAGGAGCTGGGCATCGGACGCCCGTCGACGTACTCGTCGATCATCAAGACCATCCAGGACCGCGGCTACGTGTACAAGAAGGGCAGCGCGCTGGTGCCGTCCTGGGTCGCGTTCGCGGTGATCGGCTTGCTGGAGCGGCATTTCGGCCGGCTGGTCGACTACGGTTTCACCGCCGCCATGGAAGACGAGCTCGACGCGATCGCGTCCGGCAACGAGCAGCGCACCACGTGGCTCAACCACTTCTACTTCGGCGGCGACCACGGCGTGCCGGACTCGGTGGCCCGCTCCGGTGGCCTCAAGAAGCTGGTCGGGGTAAACCTGGAAGGCATCGACGCGCGAGAAGTCAACTCCATCAAGGTGTTCGACGACGCCGAAGGACGGCCCATCTATGTGCGGGTCGGCAAGAACGGGCCTTACCTGGAACGCATGGTCGCCGGCGACGACGGCGAGCTAAAACCGCAACGGGCCAACCTCAACGACTCGCTGACTCCCGACGAGCTCACGCTCGAGGTGGCCGAACAGCTTTTCGCCACTCCGCAGGAGGGCCGGACGCTGGGTGTCGACCCGCAGACCGGTCACGAGATCGTTGCCAAGGACGGCCGTTACGGGCCGTACGTCACCGAGATCCTTCCCGAGCCGCCGGACGACGGCGACGGGACGGCCCCGGTGAAGAAGGGCAAGAAGCCGACCGGGCCCAAGCCGCGCACCGCGTCGCTGCTGCGCAGCATGGACCTGCAGACCGTGACGCTCGAGGATGCGCTGAAGCTGCTGACGCTGCCCCGGGTGGTGGGCGTCGACCCCGAGACCGGGGAAGAGATCACCGCCCAGAACGGGCGGTATGGTCCATACCTCAAGCGCGGCAAGGATTCTCGTTCGCTGTCGACCGAAGATCAGATCTTTGACATCACGCTGGACGAAGCACTGAAAATCTACGCCGAGCCGAAACGCCGTGGCCGGCAAGCCGCTTCGGCGCCGCCGCTGCGCGAGCTGGGCACCGATCCGGCGTCGGGCAAGCCAATGGTGATCAAGGACGGCCGATTCGGGCCGTATGTCACCGACGGCGAAACCAACGCCAGTCTGCGCAAAGGCGACGACGTGTTGTCGATCACCGACGAACGTGCCGCCGAATTGCTTGCCGACCGTCGCGCCCGGGGCCCGGTGAAGCGGACCGCCAAGAAGAGCACCCGCCGCGCGCCGGCCAAGAAGCGCTAGCCGCCAGGCAGAAGTCAGGGCTGTGATTTCAGGGGTTTGACGACCCTAGTTTCTGTTTCGCGGGGGCTTCGCTGGAAACCTCTTCCGCCGCAGCCAGATTCAGCGGCCGGGCCAGCTGGGTGGGGGCGGTGCGGCCGCGCAGCGAGACCACTTCGCCGACATCCCAGCACAGCGCTTCGGCGTCCAGCGCCCCGCTGACCGCGATCGCCGACGCCAGCACGTGACCCTCTTCGAGCTTGGCCAGCTCGGTCAGCCGGGCGGCCTCGTTGACCGGGTCGCCGATCACGGTGTATTCGAAGCGGGCCTGTGCGCCGATGTGGCCGGCGATGGCCCGCCCGGCCGACACCCCGATGCCGAACTCCAGCGAACGCAGCACCGGCAGCAGGGCGTCGTGCAACTCGCGGGCCGCCGCCAGCGCGCCGCCGGAGGCGTCGGGGTGCTCGATCGGCGCACCGAAAATCGCCAGCGCGGCGTCGCCCTGGAATTTGTTGACGAATCCGCCGTGCCGGCCGACGGTGTCGACGACCACCCGGAAGAACTCGTTGAGCAGGCTGACCACCTCGGCGGGCGGGCGGGTCGCCGCCAGCTGGGTCGAGCCGACCATGTCGACGAACAGCACCGCGACGTCGCGTTCCTGGCCGCCCAGCTCGGTGCCACGCTCCAGGGCGCGCCGCGCCACGTCTTCGCCCACGTAGCGGCCGAACAAATCGCGCAGCCGCTGCCGCTCGGCCAGGTCGCGCACCATGTCGTTGAAGCCGGCCTGCAGCAGCCCCAGCTCGCTGGCGTCGTAGATCTGCATGTGCGCGTTGTAGTTGCCGTGCTGCACCTCACCGAGCGCCCAGCGCAGCTGGCGCAGCGGGTCGGCGATCGACATGGCCACCAGCAAGGTGCTGATAAGCCCGATCACCAAGGCGATCAGCGCGATCAACAGGATCGGGTTGAACAGTCTCTCGGGGGGCGCGTGCAGAAACGACGCCTTGTCGGCCACCACGGCCAGCACGATGGCCAGCAGCGGCACACCCGTCGACAGCGCCCAGGTCAGCAGTTGGCGCAGGATCACGCCCGGCGCCTTGATGTTTTCCGGCAGCCCGCCGCGCAGCGCGGCGACGGCCACCGGCCGCAGGACCCGCTCGGACTGCAGGTAGCCGATGATCGCGGTGGCGGCGGCGCCCAGCGCGACGGCCACGGCGGCCACCGGCGCTAGGTGGCTGGTTTCTCGCCAGCTGGCGATGATGAAGACCGTCCCGCCGACGGACCAGTAGCCCATGCTGATCAGCACGCGGTAGAACGGCATCCGCAGGGCGCGGCTACGGGCCAGCTCCGTGGTGGCGGGGTCGGTGTCGGCGAACAGGCCGTCGCGGCGTTGCCACCGGAAGACGGGCACCAGCAGCCGCACGCTGATCGACGATCCGATGCCGAACAGCACGACCAGCGCCAGCCCGAAGATCGCAAGGTTGACGCCCGGCAGGTCCTGCAGCTCGATGCGGTCTTCGGACGGCAACCCGTAGCGCAGGAAACCGAACACGAACAGCGCGCCGATGATGTCGGCCTGGATCACGCTGAGCAAGAACACCGGCCACGGGGTGCGCACCACCCACTGGACGAATCCACTGATCCGCCCAGGGAGTTGCGCTGCCGTGCTCACGGACCCACCGTATCGGTCGGCGGGGACGAAGAAGTAGCCGAAAAGCGTGTCGGCGGCCCGCACTAGTGTTGCCGGTGATGTCCGGGGTATTTGGGCGCCTGGTTGGCCAGCATGTGGTCGAGGCCGAGCTGGTGGCCGCGGCCCAGGCGGCCCGCGGTGATTCGCCTCACAGCGCGGCCATGTCGCATGCCTGGCTGATCACGGGTCCACCCGGGTCGGGCCGATCGGTCGCGGCGTTGTGCTTCGCGGCGGCGCTGCAATGCACCTCCGATGGCGTCCCGGGCTGCGGGCAGTGCCGGGCGTGCACGACGACGATGGCCGGCACCCACGCCGACGTGCGGCGGGTGATCCCCGAGGGGCTCTCGATCGGCGTCGACGACATGCGGGCCATCGTGCAGATCGCGTCGCGACGGCCGAGCACCGGGCGCTGGCAGATCGTGGTGATCGAGGACGCCGACCGGCTGACCGAGGGCGCGGCGAACGCGTTGCTCAAGGTCGTCGAGGAACCGCCGCCGTCGACCGTGTTCCTGCTCTGCGCGCCCTCGGTGGACCCGGAGGACATCGCGATCACGTTGCGGTCCCGCTGCCGGCACGTCGCGCTGGTGACGCCGTCGGCGGCCGCGATAGCGCAGGTGCTGGTCGAGGCCGACGGGCTGGACGCCGACACGGCGAACTGGGCGGCATCGGTCAGCGGCGGCCATGTAGGGCGGGCGCGGCGGCTGGCCACCGACCCCGAGGCCCGGGAGCGACGGCAGCAGGCGTTGGGACTGGCGCGCGACGCGGCAACGCCGTCGCGGGCGTATGCCGCCGCCGAGGAGTTGGTGGCGGCGGCCGAGGCCGAGGCCATGGTGCTGACCGCCGGGCGCGACGAGGCCGAAACCGAAGAGCTGCGGACGGCGCTGGGTGCGGGCGGCACCGGCAAGGGCACCGCGAGCGCGTTGCGCGGCGCCACCGGCGCGATCAAAGACCTTGAGCGACGGCAGAAGTCGCGGCAGACCCGGGCGTCGCGGGATGCGCTGGACCGCGCGTTGATCGACCTGGCGACCTACTTCCGGGACGCGCTGCTGGTTTCTTCCGGGGCGCGCAGCGTGCAGGCCAACCATCCCGACATGGCCGAGCGGGTGGCCGCGATGGCGGCGCACGCCCCGCCCGAGCGGTTGTTGCGCTGCATCGAGGCTGTGCTGGAGTGCCGCGAAGCGCTGGCCATCAACGTCAAACCGAAGTTCGCCGTGGACGCGATGGTCGCCACCATCGGCCAGGAGTTGCGCGCCGGCCTGTAGACTCGTGCCGCCCGCAGGGCATGCCACCTTAGCTCAGTCGGCAGAGCGGCTCACTCGTAATGAGCAGGTCAGGAGTTCGATTCTCCTAGGTGGCTCTCACTTTCCGGCGCGAGCGTGCGTGTTCCCGGCCGACGCGCCGCACAGAAACCCGGTTCTGCGCACGCTCGTTATCTACTGCCGCACCACATATCCGACCGGTCCCGACGCGATGCACACCGACAGCGCGGCAGTGTCGGCCCGCACAGTGATCGCATTACCCGCTCCGGGCAGCCGGACGTAGACGCGGTTGAGCCCCGGATGGACCGGGACCTTGACGTGGCTGCCCTCGGACAACGACATCGTCATCGAGCCGTCGCTGTTGGCCAGGTAGTTGATTTCGGCCGTCCAATCCGAGGGCAGCAATGGCCCGTCGAGAGCAAGCGACGCTGGCATGTCGGGCTGCACGAAGTATCCGCACCGCGGCGCCGGGCCCGGCTCGATTGTGCGGATCCACGCCACCCGGGCGTCGACCAGCCTGCCCGAGCTGTCCAGCATCCGCAATTGCGTTGTGGCCGGGGCGAATTCGGGGCGGTGCCGCATTAGAGCGAACATGTGACTGGCCAGGTTCTCCGGCCAGGTCACCCGGCCCAACACCAGCGGGTCGACTTCCTGGTCAAGCAACGGCGGATTCGACGCCGCATGCGTCAAATCGCGCTGCGCGTTCTGTAGATAGGGCTGGGCCGGGTTGTCGCGCCACGACGCCAGAAACGTCGCCGTGGAATACAGGCTGCTGGCCATGAACAGCGCCGCCAACACGGTCGTCACGGCTGTGCGGGGCGTCGACGCGTCCAGCCACCGAGACAACGGACGGTTCGGCGCGCAGAATCCCACCGCGGCCAGCAGCGCCAGCACGATCACCAGGTCGGGGAAATACCGCAACGTCTGGGCCAACTCGAGCGCGGTGAACCGCGACGAGCGCATCAGATAAATAGGTACCTGGCAGGCGACCGCATAGCCGACCGCGGTCAACCACACCGGCATGATCCGCTGCTTGCGCAACAGCGTGACCGCGAGTGCGAGAGCCAGCACTGCCCAGCCGAGCAGCCTGATAACCGGCGGCGGTGTGGCCCACGGCGAGGCCGGTGCCCAGCGGTCCCACGCCCACGGCCCACCGGCCAGGCCCGGCACGATGCCGTGGGTCACCGAGCGGCGCAACAGATCCCACGTCATCGCCACATCGGTGCTCCACCGCTGCTGATCGACCACGACGAGGTACACCGCGATCCAGGCGGCGGTCAGCGCCAGCGACGCTGTCCACAACCGGACACCGCGGCGCCATACGGTCCCAATGGCGGACTCGCCCCGGACATGTGACAGCAGTGCCGTGACGGCGAACGCCACGAACGGAATCACCGCCGCCTTCTCGAAGAACAGCAGGCCGCCGAGGTAGACCAGCAGGCCCGTCACCGCGTAGCGCTGGTTGCCGGTACGCACCAGCAGCACGGCATCGCCGCAAACCCAGGCCAGCGCCGCCAGCATCGGCAGCGAGTTCAGCGCCGCCGCCCACCACGCGAAACCCGGAACACCCAGCGGGGTGAAGAGCGCGAACGTCAACGGAACCAGCAGTACCGGCCGCCAGCCCAGGATCACTTGCAGCGCGCGCAACAACGCCAGCGAGGCCAGCAGCTGCAACACCACCAGGCTGATCGCCGGACCGGTCCAGTCCAGCGGCGCCAACCGAGCTATCGCACCGGCAACCAGATACGCGGCCGGCATCAGATGACCGTCGTGGTCGTCGAACAGATACGGCGCCGACAGCAGGTTATGCGTGCCGGCCCTGCCGATCAGGATCAGGTCGTCCCAATAGAAGTAGCCCCGAAACGCCAGCACACCGCGGATCACCAGCTGCAGCGCAATGAGCGCGGCGGCGGCCACCGCGACCCCGGAAGCCCGTCTGTATGGTGGGCCGGTGCGCGCACTGGTCACCGGGGCAGCCGGATTCATCGGGTCGACGCTAGTCGACCGTTTGATAGCCGACGGCGGCTCAGTGGTGGGCCTGGACAACTTCGCGTCCGGGCGGGCCACCAACCTCGAGCACCTGGCCGACAATCCCGGGTTCGTCTTCGTCGAGGCCGACATCGTGACCGCGGACCTGCAGGCCATCCTCGAGGAGCACCGCCCGGAAGTGGTGTTCCATCTGGCCGCCCAGATCGACGTGCGGCATTCGGTGGCCGACCCCCAGTTCGACGCGTCCGTGAATGTCGTGGGCACCATCAGGCTGGCCGAGGCGGCCCGCTGCGCCGGGGTGCGCAAGGTCGTGCACACGTCCTCGGGTGGATCCATCTACGGTGTCCCGCCGACCTACCCCACCCCGGAGACGGTGCCCACCGATCCGGCGTCGCCGTATGCGGCGGGCAAAGTGGCGGGCGAGATCTATCTCAACACGTATCGGCATCTCTACGGCCTGGAGTGCTCACACATCGCGCCGGCCAACGTCTATGGCCCGCGCCAGGATCCGCACGGCGAAGCCGGTGTCGTGGCGATCTTCGCCCAGGCGCTGCTGTCCGGCAAGCCCACGAAGATCTTCGGCGACGGCACCAACACCCGCGACTACGTCTACGTCGACGACGTGGTGGACGCCTTCGTCAGGGCGGCCGGCCCGGTCGGTGGCGGGCAGCGGTTCAACATCGGCACCGGCGTGGAAACCTCGGACCGCCAACTGCATTCGGCGGTGGCCGCAGCGGTCGGCGCGCCCGACGACCCGGAGTTCCATCCGCCGCGGCTGGGCGACCTCAAACGCTCCTGCCTCGACATCGGTTTGGCCGCAAAGGTTTTGGATTGGCGCCCGCAGGTCTCGCTGGAGGAGGGCCTGCGTCGCACCGTGGAGTACTTTCGGCACGCCCACGAGGCTTAGCCCTGGTCGGGTTCCCGGGCGCTTTCCAGCGCGACGGCGCGGGCCAGCCGGGCGTATCGCAATTCGAGGTCCTTGAACCGCAAATAGGTGCTCAGCGTGGTGAAGCTGAACGCGACGATCAGCGCGTAGAGCATCAGGTCTGTCCCGCGCGCTACCCCGAGCCAGTGCGCCACCACCGTCGTGTCGTTGGGCCGCAAGACGGCGTATACCGCGGCGAACACGAACAACACGTAGCCGACCTTGACCCATGCCTTGGACTGCGCGCTGCGCCGCGAGCGCAACAGGTAGACCAGCAGCGCGATGACCGAGAAGATCAGCAGGACCTGTATCCAGTTCAACGCGGCATCCTTCCCCGCAGGAACCCATCGAAGATGATGTTGACGCCGTTGAGAAGTGGTTGCCCCTTGGACTTCGAGTAGTCGGTGTAGAGCACCTCGACAGGCTCTTCGGTTACCCGCCAACGGTTTTCGGCGATCAGCATGATGAACTCGGTGGCGTGGCTCATCCCGCTCATGGTGATGTCCAGTGCGTCGGCGACGGTCTTGTTGAACACTCGAAGGCCGTTGTTGGTGTCGGTCAACCCGAGCCGGCGACCGCGCGGGCTCAGCCAGGCCGCGGTGCGCAGCACCAGGCGCTTGGCCAGCGGCGGCCTGCTGACGCCCCGGCCGAACCGGGTGCCGATCACGATGTCGACGTCGCCGGCGGCCAGCCGGTCGACCATGGTGACGACGTCCTTCACCCGGTGCTGGCCGTCGCCGTCGAACGTCACGAAGACCTGCGCCCCCGGCTGGCGGCGGGCGTACTCGACACCGGTCTGAATGGCCGCGCCCTGGCCGAGGTTCACCGGGTGGCGCACCAGATGAGCGCCCGCCTTCAGCGCGATTTCCCCGGTGCCGTCACGGCTACCGTCGTCCACGCAGACGACGTTGTCGAAGACCGAGCGGACATCGGCGATGACGTCACCGATGACCGCGGCTTCGTTGAAGGCTGGAACGACGACCCACACGTCGGGATAACCCATGTCGATGCTCCAACTTACCTGGAGATAAACCAACCGGCTGGGCGTGCCAGCGCGGCCAGGTGAACGCCGATGCCGACCAGCGGACCGCACATCAGCGCGACGACGGTGCGGGTCTCCAGCGGAAGCGGCAACAGCAGCAGCAACGTCGACGCCACCGTTGCGCCGACCCAGCCCACCGCATAGGCGCGGTGCAACGCCGCGGCGACCGCGGCCGCGCCGGTCAGCGTCAGCATCGCGATCGCCACCGCCGCCGCGGTCAGCCACGCCAGCAACGCGCTGCCGGCGTCGTAGTCGGGCCCGAATGCGGCCCGCAGGATCCACGGGCCGATCAGCCCCGCCGCCAGCACGCCGATCCCGCCGATCCCGGCGACCAGCAGCGCCGGCGCGACCAGCGCCCGCAGCCGGTGGGTGCGCTCGTCGACGAAGTGGGCGATCAGGTTGCCCTGCATCGCGGTCAGCGGCACCAGCAGCGGCGCGCGGGTCAGAGTCACGGCCAGGATCACGACGCCGCCCGCGGCGCCCAGCTCGGCCGATGTCGCCTTCAGCAACACAGGAAAACCCATGACTAGGATCGCGCTGGCCCCCGCCGCGGTGATCGAATGCGCGGCGCCGCGCAGGAACGTCGCGGTCCCTCCGGGGGTGAGCAGCCGGGCCGCGCTCCGCGTCGCGGGCGAGACCGCGAGCATGATCAGCCAGGCCACCGCGCCCGCGACGGTGGCCCACAAGAACCCGACCAGGCCCCAGCCGATCAGGAAGGCGGCGGTCGCGACCGCCACCCGGATCACCGCGTCGGTCACCATCAGCGCGCCGTATTGAGTCCAGTTGTCGACGCCGGCCAGCATGCCCAGCAGGGTGGCGTGCAGGCAGAACCCGGCCAGCCCGACGCTGAGCAGCAGCACCGAAAGCCAGCGGGCGTCGGCGAACACCTGCCCGCTCCACAGCGGTGAGCTGCCGGCGATCACCACCGCGGCGGCCGCACCGAGCATCCCGGCCACCCGCAGCGGATGGGTTCGGCCGGCCGCGACGTCGGTGTAGCGCGCCGAGCGGACCTCGCGGGTGGTTTCCTGCAGCAGCCCGTTGGCGGCACCGGTGACCAGCCCGAACGCACCCCAGAACACCGCGAAGACGGAGAAGCCGGCCGGGGCCAGGTCGCGGGCCGCCAGGTAGACCACCGCGTAGCCGCACAGGGCGGTCAGGGCGGTCGCCGCGCCGACCCGGGCGACGCTGCTGCGCCCGACCGGCCCGGCGGAGGCCGCCGTACCGCCGACCTCGGTCACAGCGACGGCACTTCCACAGTTCGAAAATACTAACGGGCGAGGCCGGCACCGACCTGACATGCTGGACGGGAGAGGGGGTCTCCCGTTGCACGTGGCCGTGCTGGAATGGGTCGTCGCGCTGGGCGTGACAATGGCGGTCCTGCTGTTCGACGTGGTGGTGATCGCCCGGCGCCCCCGGGAACCGACAATGGGCGAGTGCGCGATTGCGCTGTCGGCCTATGTCGGATTCGCGGTGCTCTTCGGTATCTGGGTGTGGTGTTTCCACGGCCCGCGGTTCGGGCTGGAATTCTTCGCCGGCTGGCTTACCGAGTACAGCCTGTCCGTCGACAACCTGTTCATCTTCATCGTCATCATGGCGAGCTTCAATGTGCCCAAGCGCTATCAGCAGCAAGCATTGTTCGTAGGGATTGTGATTGCGTTGTTGTTCCGCGCTGTTTTTATTGCGCTCGGCGCAATTGCGATCCAGGAATTCGGGTGGGTGTTCTACGTCTTCGGCGCGTTCCTGGTCTACGCGGGCGTCAAGCTGGCTCGCGACGGGGGATCCGGCGGCGACGCGGACAACGCCGTCGTCCGGTTTGCTCGCAGCCACCTGAACACCACCGAGCGGTGGGACGGCCTCAAGCTCTACGTGAAGGAGGGGTCCGGGCGCGTGATGACGCCGATGTTTCTGGTCATCGTGGCGCTGGGTGCGACGGACCTGATGTTCGCCCTCGACTCCATCCCCGCCATCTACGGCCTCACCCGGGAGCCGTATTTGGTGTTGGCGGCCAACGTGTTCGCGTTGATGGGGCTGCGGCAGTTGTATTTTCTGTTCGGCGGCCTGTTGGAACGGCTGGTGTATCTGGGCCGGGGCCTTGCCGTCATCCTGGTGTTCATCGGGGTGAAGCTGGTGGTTCATGCGCTGCGGGAAAACGATGTGCCGTTCATCAACGGCGGCGAGCGCGTCGACGTGCCGGAGATCCCGACGTTGCTAAGCCTGGCCGTCATCGTGGTTACGCTGGGCATCACCGCGGCTGCCAGCCTGTACCGTACCCGCGTTCTCGACGCCGATTAGTTAACCGCCTGCCTCCCAACGGGTTTGGGCCTCATCAATGCCTGCGTGTAGCCGGCGACCGGACGGGGTAATCAACCTTTTCTGCTGTCACATGAGTAAGGGAGGAGCCATGGGCAACTTCGGCGAATACCAATATCAGTTCTACAAAGCCGGGGTTCTCAACAAAACGTCTCCGTTTCCATTCACGTTCGCCGAGTGGGAACACCGTGCCGAAGAAGACATGAACCCGCTGATCTACGGCTACGTGAAGGGCGGCGCCGGGGATGAGGAGACCCAGGACATCAACGTCACCGAGTTGCGCCGCTACGGCCTGACACCGCGCATGCTGCGGGACCGCAGCGACCGCGACATGTCGGTGACGTTCCTCGACCGCAAGCTGCCGTCGCCGGTGTTTCTGTGTCCGGTCGGAGTGCTCGGCAACATCCGCCCGGAGGGCGACTTGGAGGAAGCCCGGGTGTGCGCCGAACTCGACCTGGTCGGCATGTACTCGACGCTGTCGTCGGCAACCATCGAGGAAGTCGCCGAGGCCCGAGGCGAGTCGTTTGGGGTGTTTCAGCTTTATCCGACCGCGGACGAAAAGCTCACCGAGAGTTTCGTGAAGCGCGCCGAGAAGGCGGGGTTCGACGCCATCGCGGTGACGGTCGACTATGGCACCGTGGGCTGGCGTCCGCGCGATCTGTCGCACGGGTTCATGCCGATGCTGCGCGGCGACTGCATCGCCAACTACACTTCCGATCCGCGTTTTCGCGAATTAACCGGGGTCACAAGCGAAAAGGATCTCGAACCGGTGCACGCCGGGGCGGTATGGATGGACGTGTTCGCCAATCCGGCGTTCACCTGGGATGACCTCAGCTGGCTGCGGCAGATCACCGAATTGCCGTTGATCGTCAAGGGAATCTGCCTGCCCGACGACGCCGCGCACGCCAAACAGCTCGGCGTCGACGTGATCGCCTGCTCCAATCACGGTGGGCGCCAAGCCAATGGCGGTGTTCCCGCCATTTGTCATCTCGAACAGGTCGTCGAGGCGGCCGGCGGCCTGCCGGTGACCTTCGATTCGGGCATCCGCGACGGCGTGGACGTGCTGCGGGCCTGTGGGCTCGGCGCCGCACTGGTCGGCATCGGCCGCCCGTACGCCTATGGCCTTGCGGTCGGCGGGCGCGACGGGCTCCGGACCGTGGTGTCGCAGATTCTGGCCGAGGCCGACCTGACGATGGCCGTCGACTGCTACACCGAGCTGAGCGAGCTCGCCGTCGAAAGACTCGACTAAGTGGTCTGGGTCGGAATTTCGGTGACGTATTTGCGTGTGGCGTTTAGGCGGCTGGCGTCAGCTGAGCGTTCTCGTG
>NZ_LQOM01000045.1 GCF_002101595.1 Mycobacterium celatum | reverse complement strand
CCGCACGGCCATCCGGCTAGCCCGCCGCCCGAAGCCCCGGCTCCACCGCCACCGCCACCTGCGCCAGCGGGCTAGCCGGATGGCCGTGCGGATGGATCCGCAGCGGTTCGACGAGCTGGTCTCCGACGCGCTGGACCTCATTCCGCCCGAGCTGGCCGCGGTGATGGACAACGTCGTCGTGCTGGTCTCCGACCGCCATCCCGAGGACGCCGATCTGCTCGGACTGTACGAAGGTGTCGCGCTGACCGAGCGGGACTCCAACTACGCCGGGTCGCTGCCGGACACCATCACGATCTACCGCGACGCGCTGTTGGACATCTGCAACTCCGACGAGGAGGTCGTTGACGAGGTGAAGATCACCGTGATCCACGAGGTCGCCCATCATTTCGGCATCGACGACGAGCGGCTGCACGAACTGGGCTGGGCTTAACGGGCGCGGCATCGCCGATCTGTCGGCGCCGAGTGCTAAGAACGGCCCATGGACACCAGCTGCCGCGACTGCCGGGCAGGCTTGGATCACTGCCACGGCACCGTCATTCGTCATTCGCTGCGCCGGTCGGAGTGCACCGAGGACGGCTGCACCAGCCCGGAGATACTGCCGCACGTCTTCGTCGTGGACTGCGACGCGGTCGGCTGCGGATGCGCCGAGGCTGCGGCACTCGCAGTCTGAGGCTCAACCCATCGGATCGGTGCCGGACTCGACCGCGTCGGCGACGGGCGTCGCGCCCGGCTCGGGGTAGAACGGCGGCGTCAGCGCGCCCCACTGCACACAGCTCCAGCGCCCGTCGGTGATCGGCGTCAACACCACGGCCTCGGCGTTGCCCAGGTGGTGGTCGAGTACGAAGCTGCCGTCGACGCCGGCCAGCACAGCCGCGGTCAGCCGAATTGCGGCGCCGTGGCTGACCACGACGATGTCACTGGTCCAGTCGTCGTCGTCCAGATAGCGCATCCGCAGATCGGTCAGCACCGGCACGTAGCGGTCCAGCACCTGCTCGGCGCTCTCCCCGCCGGGCAGCGGCACGTCGCGCTCGCCCTTATGCCAGCGCTCGTAGATAGCGTTGAATTCGGCGACGGCGTCGTCGTCGCTGCGGTTTTCCAGCTCGCCGACCTGAACTTCGTGGATGCCGCCGACTTCGCGGGCCGGCACGTTGACCTCGGTGCTGATCTCGGCGGCCGTCTGCGCTGCCCGCACGGCCACCGAATGCAGCAGCAGCCCCGGCCGGCGCAGACCGTTGCGGGCGAACGCCCGGGCCTGATCGTGGCCCAGCGGCGTCAACTCGGTGCCGGGTGGGCGGGTGTCCAGGCGGCGGTCGACGTTGCCGTAGGACTGACCGTGCCGCACCAACACCAGCCGACCGCTCATTGCCCCGGCTCCCGCAACCGCGCCAGCCAGCGCGAGGCGTCGTCCAACTGCGGCGGCGGCACGCCGGCGGCCACCCCTGTCGGCCAGGAACCCAAGTAGCGCACATCCGCACAACGACGGTAAAGCGCCTTGAGTGCCTCGGCGATCGCGTCGTCGTCGATGTGCCCGACCCAGTCCAGGAAAAACACGTAGGTGCCCAACTCCGTTCGGGTGGGCCGTGATTCGATGCGGGTGAGGTCGATGTCGCGGATCCCGACTTCGGACAGCGCGGTCACCAGCGCCCCCGGCGCATTGTCGATCCGCAAGATCACCGACGTGCGATCGGCGCCGGTGCGGGCCGGCGGCGGACCCGGCGGGCCCGCCAGCACGAAGCGGGTGCGGGCGTTGGGTTCGTCGACGACACCGTCGGCCAGTGTGGCCAACCCGCGGTAGGCCGCCGCCAGCGGTGAGCTCACCGCGGCGTCCACCACGCCGTCCACGACTTGTTGCGCGGCATCGGCGTTGGAGTTCGCCGGTCGCAGCTCGACGCCCGGCAGATGCGCGGCGACCCACCGCCGCACCTGCGCGGCCGCGACGGGGAAGGCGGCCAGGGTGCGCACCTCGTCGGCGCCGCGGCCCGGTTTGACCACGATGGAAAACGCCACGTCCAACGTAATCTCGGCGAACACCTGCAGTGGCGATCCCATCGCCAGACTGTCCAGTGTCGGCATTACCGACCCGTCGATCGAGTTCTCGATCGGCACGCAGGCGTAGTCGGCCTCGCCGCCCCGCACGGCATCCAGAGCCGCCGGCGTGCTCTCGGTCGGGATCGGCCGCACGGCGTCCTTGCCGCACTGGGGAACCATGCCGGCATCGGTCATCCGCAACAGCGCCGCCTCGGTGAACGTCCCTTCGGGACCGAGATACGCGATGCGAGCCACGACCAAAACCCTATCGGGTGCAGAGCCTTGCGCCGTCCGCCGCGATCTAGTTAAGTTAGGCTTACCTCACTAACGAAAGGTGCTCGATGACCCTCGCCCCCTGCGCCGCGCCGACGACCGCTGAGCGGATCCGCAGCACCTGCATCCGGGCCAACGGCGCGCTGCTGGCGATCGAGGGCGCCGAGCCGGTCACCACCCCGCTGCACCACCTGCTGAGCGACGGGTCGTTCGCCGTCGCGGCCCCGCTCGACGCGGCAGCGCCCTCCAGCGCGCAGGCCGTCCTGGAGCTGGCCGACTACGCGCCGCTGCCGCTGCGCGAGCCGGTGCGCTCGCTGGTGTGGATCCGCGGGCGACTCCAGCAGGTGCCGGCGGCGGCGGTGCCCGCCATGCTCGACCTGATCGCCACCGAGGACCCGAATCCCGCGCTGCTGCAAGTCCACACGGCCGCGTCGAGCCCTCCCGCCGACGACGACCCCCGCTACGCGCTGCTGCGGCTGGAGATCGAGTCGGTGGTGGTGACCGACTCCACCGGCGCCGAGTCCGTCGGCGTCACGGCCCTGCTGGCCGCCCAGCCGGACCCGTTCTGCGCGCTCGAGTCCTGCTGGATTCGCCACCTCGACAGCGCGCATCGCGATGTCGTCGCCCGGCTGGCCTCCCGGCTGCCGGCCCCGCTGCGGCGCGGGGACGTCCGCCCGCTGGGCATCGACCGCTACGGCGTGCGGCTGCGCATCGAAAGCGCCGACGGCGACCGCGACGTGCGGCTGCCCTTCCGTAAGCCGGTCGACGACGTGGTAGGCCTCAGCCAGGCCATCCGGGTGCTGATGGGTTGCCCGTTCGTAAACGGCCTGCGAGCGCGCCGGGACTAGACGTCGCCGCGGTCCGGTTACCGTGTCGAGGTGACCGCGCCCGGGGACCAGTTGGTGCATCGACGCGCGCTACGCATCGAGGTCGTCGTCGTCCTGGGCGTCACCTTCGGCGTCAGCGCCGTCACCGCGATCCTGCAACTCACCGACGCGGTGCTGCGCAATCTGAGCGCCCAGCGGATTCCGCTCAACCCGCGGCGGTCCTACTTCGACCTGGTCGACCTCGGATTGAACGCGGCGGTTGTCGCGCAGCTGATCGCGTGGGGCGGGCTCGGGCTGTACCTGTTGTGGCGCAGCGGTCTACGCCCGGCAGCGATCGGGTTGGGGCGCTTTTCCTGGCGCGCCGACCTGGGCGGCGGCGTCGGCCTGGCCGCGTTGATAGGGCTGCCCGGGCTGGGGCTCTACGTGGCGGCGCGGATGCTGGGCCTCAACGCCTCGGTGATCCCGTCGAGTCTGAGCGACACCTGGTGGCGGATCCCGATGCTGGTGGCCGCCGCGTTCGCAAACGGCTGGGCCGAAGAGGTCATTGTCGTCGGCTACCTGATCACCCGGCTGCGCCAGCTGGACGTATCCGCCGGTGCGGCCGTGCTGTACTCCAGCCTGCTGCGGGGCGCCTACCACCTCTACCAGGGCTTCGGCGCAGGGCTGGGCAACCTGGCCATGGGGCTGGTGTTCGGCTATGTCTGGCAGCGCAGCGGCCGGTTGTGGCCGCTGGTGATCGCACACGGTCTGATCGACAGCGTGGCGTTCGTCGGCTATGCCCTTCTGCGCGGTCACCTCGGGTGGTTGCACTGATGACGCCCGCCCGCCCGCCACGCGAGCCGCCGCCGATTCTGCGCCGCGACGCCCGCTATCACCCGCCACCTCCC
>NZ_LQOM01000044.1 GCF_002101595.1 Mycobacterium celatum | reverse complement strand
ATCGCATTACGCTGACCCGCCAACTCCGCCAACTCCTCAAACAACACCTCCACACGCTCGGCAGGGCTCAGCGCCGCGGCAGGCGAAGCGGTAGTCGACGACATAACCGCATCATTACAGCCAGGTCCGACAAGCCGCCGCCACCGATCCGCCCCGGTCGGTTGCTGATACGGCGATTCGGCGCGCAGGCTACGGTCGGCTTCGTGCGCCGGGCCGGAGCTGCCGGATACGGCGAGGTGAGTAGTACGGGTACTCCGGTCGTGTCATTCCCCAACCATCCCGCGTCGACGCCACCCTGACCGGGCGAATTTCGGTACCAGTAGACGAATAAAGGCCGCGGAACCCAATCCTTGCGCGCGTCTGTCTCAGGCTGCGCCTTGGCGTCAGCGCCGGATCTCATGTACTGCCGGCGTGTCGATTGAAAGGATGGGTTGATGCAGAGCCCGCATGCGATGCTGCGCCTCTTGGAGACGAAGCGACTCGGGCTGGCCCTTCAAGAGCCCGGTAATCACGGCGTCAGCGACGCCCTGTTCTATGGCTCACCCGGTGTCGAAGCCTCCACGCCGGCCCAGCTGCACCTGCAACCTGGCCACGTTTACGCCATGGAAGCCCCCGACGACCCCATCCAAAAGGTGTATGAGCTGAGGGCCATCGCCCAGGGCATCCCGATCGTCGGATCGTACGCAGACGCCGAGTTGGGCAACTTCGGCCCCAACCCAGCCACTAACCCCAACTTCACGCACTTGGCCACCGGTCCCTCCACACTGCCCGACGGCCGCAGCCTGGAAGGTGTGAGTGGGCCGCATGCACACAGCCAATACCCCCAACAAGGCGACAATGGCCAGCCCCGCACCAGCGGCTACAACATCGCCGCGGTGGTCGCAGGACTCAAGCCGATCGGCGGAAACTGAACACCGCGAGATGAAACAACACACCCGCCCCGTCCGCAGCCTTCTTCTGTCGACCGCCATCGCCGTCATCGCACTAGCTACATCAGGATGCCACGTGTCCCAGCCATACGAACCGACCCCGTCCACCGAGGCCGCAAAAGCCCTCGAGCAACTCAAAGCCCTGCCCTCCTTCGAGGACACCAAGACCCAAGTGCAGGCTGCGCTGAACGAAATCACCACGGCCGTAAGCAAAATAATTCCGTCGATCACCTGGGAAACGCTCGACGAAGGCTCTGGTGGAACCTGCATGCGGCCCTACGAGCAAACCGGCGGGAAAGACTACTTCCTGCCGAACGAAGTTGCGGAGAACGTCGCCGTGTCCGAGCAAGATTGGGCGAAGATCTTACAGATTGCGAAGGAGGCGGCCGCCAAGCTAGACGCCACCGAAACCCAGGTCATGAAAGACCAGCCCGGGAACCACGACGTAGGCTTCTACGGCCCCACAGGAATTTTCATCAAGATCTCGTACGGGGGCAACCTCGTTGTTTCCGGCTATACCGGCTGCCGACTACCGCACGGCAAGAAGTGACGCGCCCGCACTCTACCCAGGCTCCGCGGAAAACCTCCCGGGCCGTCGACACCGTTGTCACCGTGGTACTTATCCTGATTCAGGGTGGCATCGGGGCGCTGACGTTCGCAAGCCTCATCGTTTTGCCGATGACGATCGACGAGTGCGCTTATCAACCCTGCGGCGACGAGCAATGGATCACCGAGGGCATGGTGGGTAGCAATAGGCTCCGGCGTCGTCGGCATCTCCTTCGCATCGGCGGCATGGTTCTCCTTGGCCGACGCAAGGTCTCGTTTGGGCTGCCGCTATTTGGCCATTGTGCAGGTGTCACTAATCGCAGCCGCCTGGTTCATGGCAAGCGAAGCCGGCCCCATCACCTGAACTCGACGTCACACCACCGACCTCACGGTGCCCACAGTCGCCATGTCGACCGCGCACATCGGCATACCGACCGCCGCTGCCGAACCGACAACTCCGGATTACGGCTGTGCGAAGCCTGAAAAATGACCTACTTCGACCTGCCACCACCCAACGACAACGACGAACCCCCACCGTTTTAGTTGCGGCTCAACCGGTTACGGCTTGCGTCCCACGGTCAACTTGTCCCGCAACGTCATCGAGGCCACTGTGCCGCCGTCGCACAGGATGTCGGTACCGGTGAGATAGCCCGCTTTCTCGCTGGCGCAAAACGCCAGCAGCTCGGCGATCTCCTCGGCCTTGCCGAACCGCTTCAACGCGGCGTAACGGATCATTGCACCCGCTCCGCTTTGCTCTTCCAGCCTGCCCATCACAGTGTCGATCGACCCCGGCGAGACCGACAGGATGCGCGCCCCGCGACTACCGAATCGGGCCGCCTGCGACGTGCAATACCACCGGACGAAGCTCTTGCTGATGCTGTACGCCATGCCGGGTCGCGCCCTCTCCGGAACCAGGCCGCACACCGCCATCATCTTCTTCATGAACGCGTGCTCGTCGCGCAAAGCGGTCCCAAATCGCTTTGTCGGAACAAACGATTCAGGGAGCATATGTGCAGCCATGGAAGCAACGTTGACAATCGCGGAACCCTCACCGACGACCTTGAAGAAACTCTCGTTGACGTGGACCGTGCCCACCGCGTTGATCCGCATGATCATCTCGGCGCCGCCCATGCTTGGGCTCACGCCTGCGGTGTGTATGACGGAAGCAACGGTCCCCAAGGCGCTCGACGTCTCGACAAGTTCCGCGACGGACTCCCGATCGGTGATGTCGCAGACCACCGGCGTACAAGCGATGCCCGAGTCCTTGAGCTCGGCTGCCGCGGCGTCCAGCCGATCACGGTCGACATCGCTGATGACGACGGAGTACTCGCGGCCGACGATCTTCGCCGTGGCAAGTCCCATGCCGCCGGCGCCGCCGGTGATGACCGACACTCCGCGCATGGTCACGCAAGACCGGAGAGGATGACCGCGTTGCAGTCGGCGGCCGCCTGTCGCATCTTGGCGGCTTTCTGATAGCCCTCGGACTCGTACCAGGCGCGGGCGGCGTCGACCGATTCGAATTCCAGCACGACGGTCTGATCGCCGTGCCAGCTGCCCTCGAGCACTGCAGGAGCGGTGTCCACCGCCAGAATGTTGACGCCGGCCATCGCTCCGCCCGCCGCCTTAGCGTAGGCCTTCATCCCCTCCGGGTCTTTGATGGCTTCGGTGAGGATTACATATCCCTTTGGCACTGGATCTCCTTGTGTTAGAGGCTAACTCGCCTCGATGGCTTGCTCAGGGCAATCCTTGACGGCGTCGCGGACCGCGTCCTCGAACTCGGCGGGAATCTCGGACACGGTCACCACCGAATAGCCGTCGTCGTTGATTTCGAACACCGACGGGCAGATAGTGGTGCAGATCCCGTGCCCGCGACAGCGCTCCTCGTCGACTCTGGCCTTCACTGAGCGCCCTCCACGTCGAATTCCAGGTGCAGTTCGGTCAGACCGCGCAGGATATACGTCGGCACATACTGATAACGCCGCTCGCCGGCTGGCCCGTGCTTGCTCTCCGAAATCCTGATGTCGGTAGTGCGGTCGAGCAGCCGCTCGATCGCCACCCGCGTCTCGGCGCGGGCCAGCGGCGCCCCGGGGCAGCTGTGAATCCCCCGGCCGAACGCGATGTGCTGGCGCGCATTCTTACGAGCCGGATCGAAGGTGTCCGGGTTTTCGAAGCGGCGCGGGTCCCGGTTGGCCGCACCGTTTACCACCATAACCGTTGTGCCGGCCGGGATTTCGACCCCGCCCACGCTGGTCGACACTCGGGACAGCCGGAAGTCGCCCTTCACGGGACTCTCGATGCGCAGCGCTTCTTCGATGAAGTTCGGGATCAGGCTGCGGTCGTTGCGCAACCGCTCCTGGATGTCGGGGCGCTCGCCGAGGACTTGCAGCGCGGCGCCGAGCAGCCGCACCGTGGTCTCCTGGCCCGCCGAGAACACGTTGGTTGCGACGCGGGCCACGTCGGTCACATCGGGAACCGACCCGTCGGGGAACGTCGCGCTCGCCAGCCCGGTCAGCACGTCGTCGCGGGGCGCGCGGCGCCGGTCGGAGATGTAGTCCGAGAAGGTTCCGTAGAGGAACTCAAGTGGACTGTGCGACAAGGACTTTTCGCCGGTGCTGCCCACCCCGCCGCCGGCATTGCGGTGAATGCCTTTGACGAACTCGTCGCGGTCTTCTTCCGGCACACCGAGCAGATCGGCGATCACCAGCAGCGTGAACGGGCCCGCGAAGCCCTTGATGAAATCGCCCTCCCCCGGCGCCAAAAAATCATCGAGCACGCGATCGGCCAGCACCCACATGGCGTCCTCGTTTTCCTTGAGACGCTTGGGAGTGATCAACCGCATCAGCAGCGCACGGTGATTGGTGTGCACCGGCGGGTCGAGCGTGGGCAGCTGGTCGCTGAACGGCAGCTCGTCGCGGTGCTGCTCGATCAGCTCCGTGACGTCACCGCCCTCGAGCGGCACCGGAAAGCCGGGAAACGGACCGGTCACCGAGATGCACGACGAGAACGTCTCGGCGTTGTTGGCGACCTCGACGGCCTCCTCCCAGCCGGTCACCATCGTCACCCCGTGATGCGGTTCGCGGGTGACCGGGCACTTGCGGCGCAGCGCGTCGAAATAGGCGTAGGGGTTTTCGAGGAGCCGGTCGTCCCGGAAGAAATCCATCGCGGTCAAATCGTCCGCCATCTGCTGCTCCGTTCGCGCAATCTCGGCTAGTGAGAACGTCCCTCTCAGCTATGAGTATTACATTTCCATAGGGATCGCTTCGACGTCAACGGAGCGGAGCAGGCACCGGTTAGCCGGCCGGGATGAGGTCGGCCGCGACCGACGGGGACACCATCGCGCCGCTGCGGAAGGTCTCGGCATCGCCAATCGGGCGTGCCGGCACTCCGGCCGCGGCGAGGGCCTGAGCCTTGAACGCCTGCGCGGCGGCGCTGAGCCGATGCTGGACAAGTCCGACATTGTCGTTCAGCTCGGGCGGCCAGGTCTCGCCCCACAGGGTCACTTCGGTGACGCCGTGGTCGAGGGCCTGCAGCACGCCTTGGCGAACCCGTGAATCGCATCCGATGAGATCGGCGGCGGCGGCCAGTGTCTGCGGCCGCGGACGCCGGCCGACCGTCGCCAGCGCGTATTCGAGGTCGACGACCCGCGCGCCGAGAATTTGCAGCGGTCGCTCGTCGGGGTGGTCGGCGACCAGGACCGTCACGTCCCAGCCGGCCATCGCCCGGTCGAACAGCCAGCCGCCGGCGAACTTCACCACATCGACGACGTCTGCGGCGACCACATCGAGCTGGTATCTCATGTCGTTCTCGGCGGCGCCATGTCCCGAGCGAGCGATTCCGCGTACTCCTTGAAGGCTTCGGTCAGCGGTATCGAAGGGTCGAGCAGCCATGTGGTCTCCATTCCGGTGATGAAGGCGAGAATCTGCACCGCCTTGACGGTGACGTCTATATCCATACGGAATTGGCCGGCCTCCTGGCCGCGCCGGATGAGGCCGGTGATGATGCCGACGGCGTCTTGGTAACGGGTGAGCAGACGGTCGTGCAGCGGCGCGTCGGGGTCCATGTTCTCGGCGAGCAGCACGGTGTAGGTGCCCACCAATTCGGGTGAGCGGTGGAAGCGATCCGCCACCGCCGCGATTTCCGAAATCAAGTCGCCGGCGCGGTCCGCGTGGGCGTCGTCGTCGGCGTCGCGGGCATCGACCACCGCGTGCAGCAGCTGTTCCTTGGACTCGAAATGGTGCAGCAGGCCGGCCGGGCTGACGCCTGCCTCACGGGCGATCTGCGCCAATGTCGTATTGCGCCAACCGTTTCGGGTCAGCAGCCGCTGCGCGACCTTGAGAATCCGCTGTTTGCGATCCTCGCCCTTGGCCAGCAGCGTCTCATACGGCCGTGTGTCGGGCACCGGACTCCTTCGTCCAACTAACCGGTGGCGATCGCCAGCGCGGCGGAGCCGGGCGCAGCGGGTCGCCACCAACTAACCTAGTGAACACACAGTAGGTTGGTTTGGCGCGTGTGACAAGGGTCTCAGGCCGGTCATTTCCACCCGGCGATCACAGCCCGAGCGACTTGGCGATGATCACCTTCATCACCTCGCTCGTTCCCGCGTAAATGCGGGCCACCCGCGCATCGGTGTACAGCCGCGCGATCGGATACTCCATCATGTAGCCGTAGCCGCCAAACAGCTGCAGACAGCGGTCGACGACGCGGCCCTGCATCTCGGTGCAGAACAGCTTCACCCTCGCCGCATCCGCACCTGACAGCTGGCCCGCGACCAGTTCGGCGACGGCCCGGTCGCACATTGTCTGCGCGGCCTCGATCTCGGCGGACATCGCCGCCAGCTCGAACTTGGTGTTCTGGAATGACGCCACCGGGGTGCCAAAAGCCTTGCGCTCCTTGACATAGTCGATCGTGGCGGCGACGGCCGCCCGGGCCTGGGCCACCGACCCGACGGCGACGGTCATCCGCTCCTGCGGCAGGTTGTGGCCGAGGTACCCGAACGCCTCACCCTCCTCACCGAGCCGATTGGCCACGGGGACACGAACATCGGTGAATGACAACTCGGCGGTGTCTTGCACCTTGCAGCCCATCTTGTCCAGCGCCCTGCCCTTGACGAAGCCCGGCATTCCGTCCTCGACGACCAGCAGCGTCAGTCCGCGACGGCGGTTGTCCGGATCGGTCGACGTCCGCGCCACCACGATGACGAGGTCGGCCAGCAGGCCGCCGGTGATAAACGTCTTGGCGCCGTTCAGCACGTAGTGGTCGTCGTCGCGGACCGCCGTGGTGCGGATCCCGGCCAGATCCGAGCCGGTGCCGGGCTCGGTCATCGCGACCGCGGTCAGCAGCGTGCCGGCGGCCAGACCGGGAAACCAGCGCTGGCGCTGCTCGTCGTCGGCGTAGTGCAGGAAGTACGGCAGGATCACCTCGAGCTGCGTGCGGACGGTGCCCATCGTGACCAGCGCCCGGGCGGCTTCCTCTTGCAGGATGACGTTGTAGCGGTAGTCGTTCAGCCCCGAGCCGCCGTACTCCTCCGGGATGGCCATGCCCAACATGCCCAGCGCGCCGAGCTTTTCGAAGATCTCCCGCGGCATCCGGCCGGCCTTCTCCCAGTCGGCATAGTGCGGTTCGATCTCTTTTTCGACGAAATCGCGGGCCAGCCGCCGAAACGCCTCGTGGTCTTCGGTGAACAGATCTCGACGCATGTGTCAGGCCACCAGTTCCACCAGCGTGGCGTTGGCGGTGCCGCCGCCCTCACACATGGTCTGCAATCCGTAGCGAATCCCGTTGTCCCGCATGTGATATGCCATGCGGATCATCAACACCGCGCCGGACGCGCCGAGCGGGTGGCCCAGCGCGATGGCGCCGCCGAGCGGGTTGAGCCGGTCCGGTTCTGCGCCGGTTTCGGCGAGCCACGCCAGGGGCACCGGCGCAAACGCCTCGTTGACCTCGAACACGCCGACGGCGTCGAGCGAAATGCCCGCCTTCTTCAGCACTTTCTCGGTGGCCGGAATGGGGCCGGTGAGCATCAGCACCGGGTCCGCTCCGGTCACCGCGCCCGCGCGGTAGCGCACCAGCGGCGTCAATCCCAGCTCGATCGCCATCGCCGACGTGGTTACCAGCAGAGCTGCCGCCCCGTCGGAGATCTGCGACGAGTTCCCGGCGTGGATGACGCCGTCGTCGACGAACGCGGGCTTGAGCCCGGCCAGTTTCTCCACCGTGCTGCCGCGCCGCACCCCCTCGTCCTGGGTGACGACGTGGTCGTCGACGAACACCGGGACGATCTGCGCGTCGAACGCGCCGTTGTCCTGCGCGGCGGCGGCCAGTTCGTGCGAGCGCACCGAGTACTCGTCCAGTCGGGTGCGGGAAAAGCCCCATTTTTTGGCGATCATCTCCGCGGAGATCCCCTGGTTGAAGGAGAAATCGTTATAGCGCTCAAGGACTTTTGGCCCGTACGGCATGCCGGTGGCCCGGGCGGCGCCGAGCGGCACCCGGCTCATCACCTCCACGCCGCCGGCCACCACGACGTCCTGCTGGCCGGACATCACCGCCTGCACTGCGAAGTCGAGAGCCTGCTGGCTGGAACCGCACGCCCGGTTGATCGTGGTGCCCGGAATGCTCTCCGGCCAGCCCGCCGCCAGCACCGCGTAGCGACCGATGTTGCTCGACTGGTCGCCAACCTGCGACACACAGCCCCACACCACGTCGTCGACGATCCCGGGATCTATCCCGGTGCGCTGAACCAGTTCGTTCAGCACAATCGCCGACAGGTCCGCGGCGTGCATGCTCGACAGCCCGCCGTTGCGCTTGCCGACGGGGGTGCGCACCGCCTCGGCGATGACTGTTTCACGCATCTGTCTGCTCCGATCTCGAAACCGCCCACCGACCAGTAAACGACGGCTCCCGCTTCTCGGCGAACGCGGCATAGGCTTCCGCCGCGTCGGCGGTGGCGAAGTTGACGGTCTGCGCGCGGGCTTCGTTGGCCAGCGCGTCGCGCAGCGTCCGGTCGACGCCCTCGTTGAGCAGTGCCTTGGTTTGCGCCAGCGCAATCCGCGGCCCGGCCGCCAGGTTCTCGGCGAGGTCGGTGACGAAGGCGTCGATCTCGTCGGCCGACACCACCCAGGTCACCAGGTTCAGGGCTTGTGCTTCGTCGGCGTCGATCGTCTCGGCCAGCAGCGCGAGCCGCTTGGCCTGTTGGAGCCCAACAATTTTCGGCAACAACCACGACCCGCCCAGATCCACCGACAGTCCGCGTTTCGCGAAGATCTGGCAGAACCTCGATTCCGGGGTGGCCACCACGAAGTCGCAACCCAGCGCAAGGTTCCACCCGGCACCGACGGCCACGCCGGTCACCTTGGCGATCGTCGGCACCGGCAACTCGTGCAGCGCCAGTGCGACGTCGGTGAGTAGGCGCATCTTGTGCGCCGGATGGGTGTCGTCGAGCGTGGAGATGTCGGCGCCGGAACAAAACGCCCCGCCCGCTCCGGTGATCACCACCGCACGCACGCCGGAGTCGTTGCGGGCGGCGGTGAGCGCTTCGGCGAGCGCGATCCACAGCTCCCGGTTGATCGCGTTCTTGCGCCGCGGCCGGTTGAGCGTCAGCGTCCGTACACCGTTGTGGTCGCCGGACAGCAGCACGGGCTCAGGCATATGCCGGTCCGATGGCGCCTTGCGCACGCAGCGCGGTGATGTCGTCGTCGGCCAGGCCGAGCTCGGCGAGCACGGCGTCGGTGTGCTGCCCGAGTCCGGGGACCGCGCCCATCGGCGCCTGGTAGCCGGCGATGACGGGCGGCGGCAGCAGAGCCGGGATCGGGCCGGCCGGGGTGTCGACCTGGCGCCAGCGGTCGCGGGCGCTCAACTGCGGGTGTACCAGCACTTCGCTGGGAGTGTTGTAGCGCGCGTTGCCGATGCCGGCGGCGTCCGCGGTCTTCTGGATGTATTCAAGGTCGTGCTCGGCGCACCAGGCGCCGATGGCCTTGTCGAGGATGTCGCGGTACGCGACGCGGCCCGCGTTGGTGGCGAACCGGGGATCGTCGGCCAGGTCGTGCCGTTGCAGGATCTCGCGGGAAAGTCGTTGCCATTCCTGGTCGTTGGTGGTGCCCAGCACCACGGTCTGGCCGTCGGCGGTGGCATACGCGCCGTACGGCGCCACCGCGGGCGAGCTCATGCCGAGCGGCTGCTGGTCGATACCGGAGTGCTGCGTGTAGGTCAGCGGGTAGCCCATCAGATCCGTCATGGTGTCGAACAGGCTCACGCTCACGGCACGTCCGCCGCTTCGCGAATAGAGCAGCGCAAGGATCGACAGCGCCGAATACAGCCCGGTGCTGATGTCGGCCACCGGCGGGCCGGGCTTGGCCGGCGCGCCGGGATGACCGGTCACGGCGCACGCACCGGATTCGGCTTGGGCCAGCAAGTCATAGGCGCGTTTGTGCGACAGCGGGCCGCCGGCGCCGTAGCCGTCGATTTCGACGGCGATCACGTCCGGGTGCCGCGCCGCCAGATCATCGGGCCCGATACCGAGCCGCGCGGTGGAGCCGGGCGCCAGGTTGGACACCAGCACGTCGGCCCGGTCCAGCAGCCGGTGCAGAAGATCCAGCCCCGCAGGGGTTTTCAGGTCGAGTGTGACCGACTCCTTACCCCGGTTGGCCCAGACGAAGTGGGCGGCAAGCCCGTTGACGACATCGTCGTAGTGGCGGGCGAAGTCTCCGCCCTTGGGGTTTTCCACCTTGATGACCCTGGCGCCGAAGTCGGCGAGCACGCGGGTGCACATCGGAGCCGAGACGGCCTGTTCCAGCGCCACCACGGTGACTCCCGCGAGCGGCGCCTGTGATTCGGCCATCTACATCACCATGCCGCCGTCCACCGGCAGCACTTGCCCGGTGATGTAAGACGCTGCGTCCGAGGCGAGAAACACGAACGCGCCGGCGACTTCGTCGGGCTCGGCCCAGCGCTTGAGCGGGATGCGGTTCATCATATTGGCCGCGAATTTCTCGTTGGTGCGGATAGTTTCGGTCATCGGCGTGGCGGCCAGCGGGGCCAGCGCGTTGACGAGGATGTTCTTTGTCGCGAACTCGCGCGCAAGGGATTTGGTGAACCCGATGATGCCCGCCTTGGCCGCGGAGTAGTTGACCTGACCCAGCGTGCCGGTCAGCCCGGCGGCCGATGTGACGTTGATGACGCGCCCGGTGCCGTCGGTGGGAATGTAGGGCAGCGTGGCCTGCGTGCAGTTGAAGGCCCCCATGACGTGGATGTCGAACAACAACCGGAACGACTCCGGCGTGGTCTTCTCGAACATCGCCGGCCGCGTCACACCCGCGTTGTTCACCAGAATGTGCAGCTTGCCGTCGGCGAGGGCAGCCGCCTGGGCGGCCGCGGCGTCGGCCGAGTCGCGATCCGACACATCCAGCGCTGCGGCCTCCGCACGTCCTCCCGAGGACGAAATACGTTCTGCCACAGCGTTCGCCGCGTCCTTGTCGACGTCGGTGACAAGGACCGCCGCGCCCGCGTCGGCCAACGCCGCGGCCACGGCGGAGCCGATGCCGCCCGCAGCGCCCGTGACCAGCGCGGCGCGGCCGGACAGATCGAAATACCGGCTCATCAATAACTCCTCGGCAGTTTGAGCGTGTGCGATCCCAGGAAGTTCAGGATCATCTCCTGGCTGATCGGCGCGATCTTCATCAGTCTGGCCTCGCGGAAATAGCGGGCGACGTGGTATTCCTCGGCGTAGCCCATGCCGCCGTGGGTCTGCAGCGCTCGGTCGGCGGCGGTGAACCCGGCGTCGGCGCACAGGTATTTCGCGGTATTGGCTTCGCGCCCACAAGGTTTGCCGTTGTCGTAGAGCCAGGTGGCCTTGCGCAGCATCAGCTCGGCGGCGTCCAGCCGGGCCAGCGAGTCGGCCAGCGGGAACTGGATGCCCTGGTTCATGCCGATCGGCCGGCCGAAGACCTCCCGCTCGGTGGCGTATTTCACCGCACGGTCCAGCGCGACCCGCCCTATGCCGAGCGCCTCGGCGGCGATCAGCATCCGCTCCGGGTTCAGCCCGTCGAGGATGTACTGAAAACCCTTGCCTTCCTCGCCCACTCGGTCCTCGACCGGCACCTCCAGGTTGTCGATGAACAGCTCGTTGGAGGACACCGCGTTGCGGCCCATCTTGCGGATCGGCCGGACGTCGACCCGGCTGCGGTCCAGGTCGGTGAGGAACAGCGTCATGCCGTCGGTCTTCTTGGTGACCTCGTCGTAAGTTTGGGTGCGCGTCAGCAGCAGGATCTTCTCCGACTCCATCGCCTTGGAGATCCACACCTTGCGACCGTTGACGACGTAGTGATCACCCTGACGCTTGGCGAACGTGGTGATGCGCGAAGTGTCCAGCCCCGCACCGGGTTCGGTGACGCCGAAGCAGACGTGCAGATCACCGGTCGCCACCCGCGGCAGGGTGCGCGCTTTGAGCTCGTCGGAGCCGTGCACCACCACCGGCTGCATCCCGAAGATCGACATGTGGATCGAGCTGGCGGCGTTCATCCCGCCGCCGGACTTGGCGACCTCCTCGGCCAGCAGCGTGGCCTCGGTGATGCCCAGGCCGTGACCGCCGTGCTCGACCGGGATCGTCATCCCGAGCCAGCCGCCGTCGGCGATGGCGCGGTAGAACTCCGTCGGGAACTCGTGCGCCTGGTCGCGCTCCATCCAATAGTGGTCGTCGAACTTCGCCGCCAGCTCTGCGACCGACCTTCGGATCAGCTGCTGATCATCGGTCAGCTCGAAATCCATGCTCTACTCCTTAGCGCGAGAAGACGCAGAATCGCACGATTGTCGCCCGAAACCTGCGATTCTGCGTCTGCTCGTGCGGTATGGCGCGCGTCAGTCGGTGTTGCCGGTCAACGACTTGGCACTGGCAGCGAACTCCGCGAACGACGAGCCGGACCGCTCCTTGTGGTGGCTCAGCGCCCGGATCGAAACGTCATGCCCCTCAGCGGCTTTGCGCAGCGCGCCGACCGTCGCCTGCTCGCGGGAGATGTGGCTGAACGGGTCGAACGAGTACCAGCGCATCGCGTTCTCGTGGGTCATCTTGTTGATCTCGTCGTCGGGCACGTTGTTCTCCGAGAGCACCTCCCACAGCTCCTCGGGAGCGCCCGGCCACATCGAGTCACTGTGGGGGTAGTCGGCCTCCCAGCAGATGTTGTCGACGCCGATCATGTTGCGCAGCTTCACACCTACCGGGTCGGAAATGAAGCAGGTCAGGAAGTGCTCGCGGAACACCTCGGAAGGCAGCTTGCCGCCGAAGTTCTGATGCGTCCATGTCGAATGCATCTCGTAGGTGCGGTCCACCCGCTCCAAAAAGTAGGGAATCCACCCGGTGCCGCCCTCGCTCAACGCGATCTTGAGGTCCGGGTACTGCTTGATGGGCTTGGACCACAACAGATCCGCGGCCGCCTGCACGATGTTCATCGGCTGCAGCGTGATCATCACGTCCATCGGTGCGTCCGGCGCGGTGATGGCCAATCGGCCCGACGAACCGATGTGCACGTTGAGCACGGTGTTGGTGTCGCACAACGCTTTCCACAATGGGGTCCAGTAGTCGTCGTGGAAGCTGGGGTAACCCATCGCGGCCGGGTTCTCGGTGAACGTCAGCGCGTGCACACCCTTCTTCGACACCCGGCGGACCTCGGCGGCGCACTTCTCGGCGTCCCAGATCACCGGCAGCGCCATCGGGATGAACCGTGCCGGGTACGCCCCGCACCATTCGTCGATGTGCCAGTCGTTGTAGGCCTGCACCAGCGCCAGCGAGAAATCCGGGTCCTCGGTGGCGAACAGCCGCCCGGCGAAACCCGGGAACGACGGGAAGCAGATCGACCCCAGGATGCCGCCGGCGTTCATGTCCTTGACCCGCTCGTCGACGTTGTAGCAACCGGGCCGGATTTCGTCGAGGCCCTGCGGCTCCAGCCCGTACTCCTCCTTGGGCCGGCCGGCCACCGCGTTCAGCGCGACGTTGGGAATCACGGTGTCGCGGAACTGCCAGGTGTCGGAGCCGTCCGGGTTGTGCACCAGCCGCGGAGCGTCGTCGATGTACTTCTTCGCCAGGTGGTTCTTGAACATGTCGGGCGGCTCGACGATGTGGTCGTCGACGCTGATCAGGATCATGTCGTCTTTGTTCATTGGACGGTCCTTTCCATGACTATGAAAATTAGCTTCTCAGATCGCGAGAATCAACATCTTGCCCGGACCACCAGGGCGGTGCCCGTGATCCGACGGTACCCGCGAGCCGGCCTGTCCGGCTGTCGTTTGCGCAGGTGGCGACCACCTTCTTTGCCGGTATTGACCAATCGGCTGGATCGTGGAAATCTATTGGTCAAATATGAGAATATGATTCTCCAAACCGAGGAGGGCTCTATGCGTCTGTCCCCGCTACCGGCGGACGAGTGGGACGACGCCGTCCGGCACGCGGTGGCCGGCATGTTGCCCGAGGAACGGCGAAACCCCGACGATGCGGGCAACCTGCTGGCCACCCTGGTGCGCCATCCCGACCTGACCCGCGCATTTCTGCGGTTCAGCTTTTACCTGCTGTCGGCCTCCACGCTGCCGCCACGCGTCCGCGAGCAGGTGATCCTGCGGGTCGCGCATCGGCGGGGCTGCGCCTACGAATGGACGCACCACGTGAAGCTGGGCAAGAAAGCGGGGCTGTCGGACAGCGATATCTCCGCAATCCAATCCGGCGACCCGGCAGACGAATTCGACCGCGCGGTGGTGGGCGCGGTGGACGAGCTCGACGAGAAGTCCAACCTGTCGGATGCGACCTGGGCCGCGCTGAGCGAGCGACTCGACGAAAAGCAGCGGATGGATCTGGTCTTCACGATCGGGGGCTACACCGCACTGGCGATGGCGCTGAACACCTTTGGTGTCGAAGTGGAACAAGGCTAGGAACAAGAGAGGTAATACCGTGCCACATTTCACCAAGCCGGCTGCGGGAAGCTGGACGGAGAGCTATCCGGAACTGGGCACCGGGCCGGTGGACTACACCGACTCGATCGACCCCGCGTTTTTCGAAGCCGAGCGCGAGGCAATCTTCAAGCGGACCTGGCTCAATGTCGGCCGGGTGGAACGGCTGCCACGCACGGGCAGCTACTTCACCAAGGAGCTGCCGTCGGCCGGACCGGGCATCTCGGTGATCGTGGTCAAGACCAAGGACGGGTCGATCAAGGCGTTTCACAATGTCTGCCGTCACCGGGGAAACAAACTGGTGTGGAACGACTATCCGCATGAGGAGACCTCGGGTACCTGCCGCCAATTCACCTGCAAGTACCACGCCTGGCGCTACAGCCTCGACGGCGAACTGACCTTCATCCAGCAGGAGGACGAGTTCTTCGACGTCGACAAGAGCCAATATGGGCTTGCGCCGGTGCGCTGCGAGGTGTGGGAAGGGTTCATCTTCGTCAACCTCGACGACAACGCGCAGCCGTTGACGGATTACCTCGGCCGGCTGGCTAAGAGCATCGAGGGCTACCCGTTCCACGAGATGACCGAGACCTACTCCTACCGGGCCGAGGTCGGCAGTAACTGGAAGCTGTTCATCGACGCGTTCGTCGAGTTCTACCACGCGCCGATCCTGCACCAGGGGCAGTACACCAAGGAAGAAGCCGCCAAGATCCAAAAGTTCGGCTACGAGGCGCTGCATTACGAATTGGCCGGCCCGCACAATCTGCAGTCGACCTGGGGTGGTCAGGCACCGCCCCCGGACATGTCCATGGTCAAACCGATGGACCAGGTGTTGCGCAGCGGGTTGTTCGGCCCGTGGGACAAGCCGGAGATCATCGAGAACCTGGAGCTGCCACCGGGTGTCAACGTGAAGAGGGTGCCGCAGTGGGGCATCGACTCGTGGCTCTTCTACCCGAACTTCATGCTGCTGATATGGGAGCCGGGCTGGTTCCTGACCTACCACTACTGGCCTACCGCGGTGGACAAGCACATCTTCGAGTGCACGCTGTATTTCGTTCCGCCGCGTAACGCGCGGGAACGCCTGGCCCAGGAACTGGCCGCGGTGACGTTCAAGGAGTACGCGCTGCAGGACGCCAACACGCTGGAAGCGACCCAGACGATGATCGGCACGCGGGCCGTCAAAGAGTTCCTGCTGTGCGACCAGGAAGTCTTGATCCGTCATCTGCACAAGACGACCGCAGACTACGTGAAGGAGTACCGCAACAATGGCCACCGCAAGTAAGCTCCCGACCGAATTCGCGGACCTGGAGCCATTTTTGGAGTGGGATCTGGCCACCGAGCCGGAGCGCTACGCCAAACGGCTGGCCTCGTCGATGAGCGAGCTGCAGGAGTTCTACGACGCCGCCTTCCCCCGTCTCAACGACGTGATCGCCTACTGTGACAAGTTCCCATTGGATGACCTGCCCGAGGACGCCCGCACGCTCATGCATCTGATGCAGTCGCTGATCATGGTGTCGTTTCCGGTGGAGGCGTGGAAGCAACCACGAGTCCCCGACAGCGGCGCCGCATGGGTGGAGCTGGTCAAGGAACCGGTGATCTGAGCCGTGTTGACGCTCAAGGCAGCTGGGCTTCTCGACATCGACGCCGGCGAGATCGTCCGGCCGGGCGTCTTGCGGATCGACGGTGAGCGCATCGTCGGCGTCGGTGGCGCACCGGAAGGTGACGTGATCGACCTCGGCGACCAGATCCTGCTGCCCGGGCTGATGGACATGGAGGTCAACCTGCTGATGGGCGGCCGCGGGGAAAAGCCCGGGCTGTCCCAGGTCCAGGACGACCCGCCGACCCGCGTCTTGCGCGCGGTCGGCAACGCGCGCCGCACGCTGCGGGCCGGGTTCACCACGGTGCGCAACCTCGGGCTGTTCGTCAAGACCGGCGGCTATCTGCTCGACGTGGCGCTCGGCAACGCGATCGACGCCGGCTGGATCGACGGTCCGCGGGTGGTGCCGGCCGGGCATGCGATCACGCCCACCGGCGGGCACCTGGATCCGACGATGTTCGCCGCATTCGCACCCCACGTGCTGGACCTGACCGTCGAGGAGGGCATTGCCAACGGCATCGACGAAATCCGCAAGGCGGTGCGCTACCAGATCAAGCACGGCGCGCAGCTGATCAAGGTGTGCTGCTCGGGCGGTGTCATGTCAATGACGGGACCGCCTGGCGCCCAGCACTATTCCGACGACGAGCTGCGCGCGATCGTCGACGAGGCGCATCGCCGCGGCCTGCGGGTGGCCGCGCACACGCACGGCGCCGACGCCGTTCGGCATGCGGTGGCAGCGGGCATCGACTGCATCGAGCACGGCTTCCTGATCGACCACGACGCCATCGCGAGGATGGTCGAGCACGGCACCTTCCTGGTCACCACGCGGCGGCTGGCCGACGCGATGGATGTCTCGCACGCCCCGCCCGAGCTGCAGGAGAAGGCCGCCGAGATGTTTCCCCGGGCCCGCAAGTCGGTGCTGGCCGCCTATGAGGCCGGCGTCAAGATTGCCGTCGGCACGGACGCCCCGGCGATTCCCCACGGCCGCAACGCCGACGAGCTCGTCACGCTGGTGGAGCTGGGATTGCCGCCGCTGGCGGTGCTGCGGGCGGCGACGGTCACGGCGGCCGAACTGATCGACGCCACGGACCGGGGA
Source organism: Mycobacterium celatum (assembly GCF_002101595.1). Taxonomy (GTDB): domain Bacteria; phylum Actinomycetota; class Actinomycetes; order Mycobacteriales; family Mycobacteriaceae; genus Mycobacterium; species Mycobacterium celatum. The sequence goes on along the minus strand of NZ_LQOM01000044.1, from coordinate 85,592 downwards.
CGGCTGGCCGAGGGACTGCTCGCCGATGTCATCGGCGTGCCGGGAGATCCGTTGTCCGACATCAGCGTTACCCAGAATGTGCAGTTCGTCATGAAAGGCGGCAAGGTGTATGCCAACAAGAACTGACGACCTCGTCGAGATTCAGCAGCTGCTCGCCCGCTACGCGGTCACCATCACCCAAGAAGACATCGACGGGCTGGTGCAAGTGTTCACACCGGACGGCACGTACAGCGCCTTCGGCGAAACCTATTCCCTGGACCGGTTTCCCGTACTGGTGGACGCCGCCCCCAAGGGCTTGTTCCTGACCGCGACACCGGCGATCGAGCTGGACGGCGACACCGCGACCGGCACGCAGCCGCTGTGCTTCATCGACCATGCCACCCACGACATGCGGATCGGCTACTACAACGACACCTATGTGCGCACGGCCGACGGCTGGCGGCTGAAAACCCGCGCGATGACGTTCATCCGGCGCAGCGGCGCGCACGACTCCGGGCGGCCGCATGCCGTCGGGCGTCCACCTGCATGAAAGTCGAGCAGTTCCGGGCCGATCTGCGCGCCTGGCTCGACGAGAACGACCTGACGCCGGGGCCGGATCGTTCGCTGCAGGGAAACCTGCGTCAGCTCGCCCGGGTCCACCGGGCGCTATACGACGCTGACTGGATGCGATACGGCTGGCCCGTCGAAGTCGGCGGATTGGGCGGGCCCGCAATGCTTCGCGCGGTCGTCGGCGAGGAAGTGGTCGGCCGGGGCCTGGCCGAGCCGGGGCCGTATTCAATGGTCGAGGTTCTCGCCCCGACGATGATCGATTACGCCCCACCGGAACTCGCCGCGGAAATGGTGCCGCGGCTGCTGTCCGGCCGCGAGCAATGGTGTCAGGGCTTTTCCGAACCGGGTTCGGGTAGCGACCTGGCGTCACTGACCACCCGCGCCGTGCCCGAAGGAGACGACTGGATTGTCAACGGGCAGAAGGTGTGGACAAGCTTTGCCCAGTACTCGACCCGTTGCGTCCTGCTGACCCGGACCGCACCCGGCTACGGCGGCATCACGGCGTTCTTCGTCGACATGGACACCCCGGGCATCACCATCCGGCCGCTGCGCACCATGCACGGCGTCGACGAGTTCTGCGAGGTGTACCTCGACGACGTGGTGGTGCCCGGCGACCGGATGCTCGGCAAGCCGGGAGACGGCTGGCGGCTCGCGATGGACTTGCTGCCCTACGAGCGTTCCACCTGCTTCTGGCAGCGCATCGCGTACCTGTATGCGCGCTTCGACCGGCTGATCGCCGAGGCGACCGATACCGACGACTCCGCTTTGGGGGCAGCGTTTTTGGCGTTGCATACGCTGCGCTGCCGGTCCCGCGCCACCCTGCACCGGCTCGCCGACGGTGCGCGGCTGGGGCCGGAAACCTCGATCGACAAGGTCTTGCTGGCCGGCGCCGAGCAGCGCCTCTACGACACGGCCCGCGACCTGCTGCCCGGTGTGGTCGAACTCGACGAGTCGGAGTGGCGCACCGAGTACCTGTATTCCCGCGCGGCGACCATCTACGGCGGCACCGCCGAGATCCAGCGCAACATCATCGCGCGCCGGCTGTTGGATCTGGGCAAGGAGTGAGCGTGGACATCGAATCCTTGCAGCTGCTCGAGGAGGGGTTGCGCAAGACGATGGCCGGCGCTTCGGGCGGGGAGCTCGACGCGGCGTTGAGCGACCTCGGCTGGCTCGACATGCTCGACGAGATGCCCGACACTGCAATCCCTTTGGTGTTTCGTCTGCTCGGCGAAACCGGCGCCCACGCGCCGGTGCTCAACGACGTCGTGCTGCGCGCGGCCGGTCACGATAGCGGTGGAACAGTGCCGCTGCCGTACGCGGGCGGTTCGTGGGTCGTCTGGGACCGCAACGGTCCGCCCGGCCCGGCGCTCGGCGGCGATTTGCCGATACAGCGGGTGGCCGCGGGCGAGCCGGTGCCGCTGGCCGCCGGACGGCGCGCGCTGGGCTGGTGGCTGGTCGGCGCCGGCCGGGCGATGCTGTCGCTGGCCCGCCAACACGCCGTGGACCGCGTGCAATTCGGCCGGCCGGTCGCCTCGTTTCAGGCGATCCGGCATCGGCTCGCGGAAACTCTCGTCGCGATCGAAGGGGCGGAGGCGACGCTGCTGAGCGCGTCCGACGAGCTGGGTTGCCTACTGGCCAAGGCCGCCGCCGGCCAGGCCGCGTTGACCGCTGCCCGGCACTGCCAGCAGGTGCTCGGCGGGATCGGGTTCACCGCCGAGCATGAGTTGCATCGCCACGTGAAGCGCGTCCTGGTGCTGGACGGATTGCTCGGCAGCACAAGGGAACTCACCCGGGAGGCTGGAGCCATCCTGCGGGCCAACGGATCCGCGCCGCGACTTGTGCACCTCTAACCGCGAGCGTGCGTGTCCCCGGCCGACACGCCGCGCTCAACGCCGGGTTTGCGCACGCTCGCGCTCAGAGGTGCGTCAGTTAGCGGGGCAAGCCCAGGATCCGCTGGGCGATGATGTTGCGCTGGATCTCCGACGTGCCGCCGGCGATCGTGCCGGCGAAGCTGCGGAAGTAGCGGTCGAACCAACTGCCGTAGTGGGCGTCGAGGTTCAACGGGGCGTACGGACCGGTGACGTCGGGGTGAACCAGGCCGTCGGCGCCCGCGGCATTCAGCGCATGCTCGGAAGCAATCTGCACGGCTTCCGAGCCGAGCAGCTTCAGCACCGACATGCCGGCCACGTCCTCCTCACCACGGTCCGCGCGCGCAAGCGCTGCGGAACCCAGCAGACTCAATGCCTCGAAATCCATGGCTAGCGTTGCGTATTCGTCGCGTTCCACCACGCCCGACGGACAGAAATCGGCGATCAGTTCGCGCAGCCGGTCGGCGTAGCTCAGCCACAGCATCGTGCGTTCGTGACCCAGCGAGCCGTTCGCCACCCGCCACCCTTCGCCCAGTGGGCCGACCAAATTCTCGACGGGCACCCGCGCATCGCTGAAGAACACCTCGTTGAAATCGACGTCGTCGCGATCCGACGCCGATGCGAACGGCCGGCGCGTCACACCCGGGGTGTCGGTCGGGATCAGCAATACGCTGATGCCCTTGTGTTTTGGCGCGTCGGGATCGGTGCGCACGAACGTCAGCAGCACGTCGGCGTCGTGGGCACCCGACGTCCAGACCTTCTGCCCGTTGACCACGAAGTGATCTGCGTCGCGCACCGCCCGCGTCCGCAACGAGGCCAGATCCGAGCCCGCGCCGGGCTCGCTCATCCCCAACGCGGCGGTCATCTCGGCACGCAGAATCGGCACCGCCCACCGCTGCTTTTGCTCGTCGGTTCCGAACGACAGCACCGACGCCGCGATGATGCCGATGCCCTGTGGGTTGAAGCTCTGGTAAACCCGTCGCCGCGACAGCTCCGCCAAATGCACGTATTGCTGCAACACCGTGGCATTGCGTCCACCAAACTCCGGCGGGTTGCCGGGCACCAGCCAGCCGTGGTCGAACAACAGCCGCTGCCACTGCCGCGCCCACTCCGGAATATGCGCTGTCGAGCGGGGACGTTCGGCGGCGCTCGCTTCGTCGGGCGAATGCTCGTCGAGAAACGCCACGAATTCGGACCGGAACGCCTCGACCTCGGCGTCAAACGCGAGCTGCACGGCTACTCCTCGGCGACGGCGCCCGCCGCGGAGCATGTTGAGCATTTCGCTTCCGCGGACACGGCGAAGAGAATACTATTCTCACGATGAGAAAGTTACAATCTCGGACACGTCGTCCGTGAGGGGGTCTAGACACCAATGGCACGGCGTTCTCCGGTACAGTCCAATCATGTTCTCCCCTCACGGCAATCGTCCGGACCGCCGGTGACAAGCCCGAGCGAGGAGCCTGCCTGGAAGCAGCGCGCAGTCGAGCGGTCGATCAAGACGGCGAAGCTGCGGGCGGCGCAGCGCGTTCAACGCTTCCTGGACGCCGCCCAGGCCATCATCATCGAAAAGGGCAGCACGGACTTTACCGTTCAGGAGGTAGTGGACCGCTCACGGCAATCGTTGCGGAGCTTCTACCTGCAGTTCGACGGCAAGCACGAGCTGCTGCTGGCGCTGTTCGAAGACGCGTTGAGCCGGTCCGCCGACCAGATCCGCGCCGCGACCGCCAGTCACGCCGATCCCCTCGAGCGGTTGAAGGTCGCCGTCGAGTTGCTGTTCGAGGCGTCGCGCCCCGACCCGACGGCCAAGCGGCCGCTGTTCACCGACTTCGCGCCCCGGTTGCTGGTGTCCCATCCCGCCGAGGTCAAGGTGGCCCACGCACCGCTTCTGGCGTTGCTGACCGAGCTGATGGAAGAGGCTGACGCTGCCGGGCAACTACGCGCCGGCATCAGCCCCAAGCGGATGGCCGCGATGACCATGCAGACCGTGATGTTCATCGCCCAGTCCAGCGGCGGTACCGACGACGCGACGGTGCACCCCATCACCGCCGACGAGGTCTGGGACTTCTGCTCACGCGGATTCGTCGGCGAGAAGTAGGTTACCGCGGAGCGAGAATTCGGTTTACACTGACCCGACAAGTCGGCGAAATCGCTGCACGCGGTGTTCGAGCGGGAGGGCCGGGCCGACGAGCCTGTGCATGCACGTCGCCGAAGACGGCCCCGAGCACCAGAACAGCGATCCGGTTCCGCCCGTGCTGGGCGAAGAACACCGCGTCGCACTGGACCTCATTCCCTGGGAAACCCGCTCCGCCGACGACCTGGACGCGTCGGCCGCCGGTCCGCCGCAATTCGAAATGTGGATGCGCACACCGCCTGTCGATGCCGACCTGGCGCCCGCGCTGACCGCATACGCCACCGACCTCGCCCTCATCGGCACGGCGCTGCGCCCCCTGGAGGGTTTCAACCAGTGCGGCAACGGCACGGCCTTCACGTCCGCGGTCACCTCCCACACGCTGTGGTTCCACCGGCCGTTCCGAACCGACCAGTGGCTGCTGCTGCGTCAGCACAGTCCGGTGCTCGCGCATGGCCGCTGCTTTGGTCGTGGCGACGTGCGTTGCGACGACGGCACGCTGGTCGCCGCCACGCCCAGGAGGCACAGCTGCGTTTCTACCAGTGACGGTCGGGCGCAGGGGAATTCGTTCGCATATCGCACCATCATCCCGATTTGAGAATCGTATTCTCGGCTAATGAGAGCGTGAGATGACAGAAACGGATTCGACATTGACACTTCCCTCTCATGGATGACAGAGTTCAGGTGCATAGGGACGCAGGTCCCGCGAGAACGTGGTTCCGGTGAGAGGCAGCAATACCCGTGACAGTCAGCGCCACCAGCGAGGCCTATTACGACCCGTACAACCCGGAACTCAATGCCGACCCCTACCCCATGTTTCGGCGGCTTCGCGAGCAAGCGCCGCTGTACTACAACGAACAGCACGACTTCTACGCGCTGAGCCGGTTCGCCGACGTCGACGACGCACTGGTCGACCATGAGACGTTCAGCTCGGCGCGCGGGGCAATCCTGGAGCTGATCAAAGCCAATATCGAAGTCCCTTCCGGCGTCCTGATTTTCGAGGACCCTCCGGTGCACGACATCCACCGCAAGCTGCTCGCCCGGATGTTCACGCCACGCAAGATCAACGAGCTGGAAAGCAAGATCCGCGAATACTGTGTGCGTTGTCTGGACCCGCTGATCGGCGCCGACCGGTTCGACTTCGTCGCCGACCTCGGCGCGCAGATGCCGATGCGGGTGATCGGCATGCTGCTGGGCATCCCCGAAACCGATCAGGAAGCCATCCGGGATCGCTCGAACGCCACGATGCGCACCGAGGTCGGAAAACCGATGGACACCTCCGCGGCGTTCGGCACGGCAGAAGCCTTCGCCCAGTACATCGACTGGCGCGCCGAGCACCCGTCCGACGACATCATGACCGAGTTGCTGAACGTCGAATTCGAGGACGAGACCGGCACCACCCGCCGACTGACTCGCGACGAGCTGCTCATCTACGTCAACGTGGTGGCGGGCGCCGGCAACGAGACCACCACCCGCCTAATCGGCTGGACCGGCAAGGTGCTGGCCGAGCACCCGGACCAGCGGCGACAGCTGGCCGAGGACATGTCGTTGATTCCGCGGGCAATCGAGGAGTTACTGCGCTACGAGCCGCCCGCTCCACATGTGGCGCGGTATGTCACGCGGGACGTCGAATACTACGGACAGACTGTGCCCGCGGGCAGCGTGATGATGATGCTGATCGGCGCCGCCAACCGCGACCACCGCCAATTCCCGCCTGACGGCGACGTTTTCGACATTCATCGCGAGCTCCGCCAGCACCTGTCGTTCAGCGTCGGCACGCACTACTGCCTCGGATCGGCGCTGGCCCGACTGGAAGGGCGGATCGCGTTGGAGGAGGTCTTGAAGCGTTTCCCGGAGTGGGACGTCGACCTCACCGACGCCAGGCTGTCTCCGACGTCCACGGTGCGCGGCTGGGAATCGATGCCGGCTGTGATCTGCTGAGCCGCAGCAGGTTTAATACGTCAACGGAAACGAGGTAACGATGGCAGGGCGAGTCGAAGGCAAGGTCGCCTTCATCACCGGCGCGGCACGTGGCCAGGGCCGCAGCCACGCAGTGCGGTTGGCCCAGGAGGGCGCCGACATCATTGCGGTCGACATCTGTAAGCAGATCGACAGTGTGCAGATTCCGCTGTCCACACCGGAAGATCTGGCCGAGACCGCCGATCTGGTCAAGGGTCTCAACCGCCGCATCTACACCGCCGAAGTCGACGTGCGCGACTACGACGCGCTGAAGGCTGCGGTCGACGCCGGTGTGGAGCAGTTCGGCAGGCTTGACATCATCGTCGCCAACGCGGGCATCGGCAACGGCGGGCAGACGCTGGACAAGACCAGCGAACGCGACTGGACCGACATGATCGACGTCAACCTGTCGGGTGTCTGGAAGACCGTGAAAGCCGGTGTCCCCCACATACTTGCGGGCGGGCGCGGCGGTTCGATCATCCTGACCAGCTCGGTCGGCGGGCTGAAGGCATACCCGCACACCGGTCACTACGTCGCCGCCAAACATGGCGTGGTGGGGCTGATGCGGACGTTCGCAGTTGAGCTGGGACAGCACATGATTCGGGTCAACTCCGTGCACCCCACCAACGTGAACACGCCGTTGTTCCTCAATGAGGGGACGATGAAGCTGTTCCGGCCGGACCTGGAAAACCCCGGCCCCGACGACATGAAGGTCGTCGCGCAGATGATGCACACCCTGCCGATCGGATGGGTGGAACCCGAGGACATCAGCAATGCGGTGCTGTTCCTGGCCTCCGACGAATCGCGCTATATCACCGGTGTCACCCTTCCCGTCGACGCGGGTAGCTGCCTGAAGTAGCTAGAGTCCCGTTCTATGGACGGGTTTGACGGACGTGGCGCGGTGATCACCGGCGGCGCGAGCGGCATCGGATTGGCCACCGCACGCGAGCTCGCTCGCCGCGGTGCCGGCGTGGTGCTCGGAGACATCGAACAGGGTGCGCTCGACGCTGCCGTGAGCGGTCTGCGCGACGACGGGCTCGAGGCGCACGGCGTCGTCTGCGACGTCCGTCGGCGCGACGACGTCGCTCGGCTCGCCGATGAAGCGTTCCGATTACTCGGCGGCGTTCACGTGGTCTTGAACAACGCCGGCGTCGCAGTGGCCGGGCCGATCGCGCAGATGACGCACGACGACTGGCGCTGGGTGATCGACGTCGACCTGTGGGGCCCGATTCACGGCGTCGAGGCGTTCTTGCCCCGGCTCCTCGAGCAGGGCGAGGGCGGCCACATGCTGTTCACCTCGTCGTTTGCCGGGCTGGTGTCCAATGTCGGCCTTGGGCCCTATTCCGTGGCCAAGTACGGCGTTGTCGCGCTCGCCGAGGCGTTGGCGCGTGAAGTCAAACCGGACGGCATCGGGGTGTCAGTGCTGTGCCCGATGCTGGTCGCCACCAACATCGGCAACTGCGAACGCAACCGCGGCGCCGACTACGGAACGCCTGCGACGCAACCGGTTTCGGAGCCGGTCACCGTCGGGCAAGACGACGTCCTCTCCGCCGACGAGGTCGCCCGGCTGACCGTCGAGGCGATACTCGCCAACCGGCTCTACATCCTGCCGCACCGGGACTCGCGCGGCCCGATCCGCCGGCGGTTCGAGCGGATTGACCGCACCTTCGACGACCAGGCAGCCGACGGCTGGGCTCACTAATAGCGCGCCTGTTTCGCGTTGAGTCTGCGTCCACCAAGCGGGTTACTCGAACTTTCTGGTGGTGAGCGCAGAATCAACACTCGCCGCGAACTTTTCGACGAACTCGTCGGCGAACCTGGCGATCCCGTCGAGCGCTTCGCGCGTGCGCTGCCAGGGCGCCACGATGAGCCGGTCGATGCCGGCGGCCGCGGCGCGCCGCACGTCGTCCGCGGACGAGATCGGCACCGACGTGGTGACGCACGGTCTGCCGCTGCGCTCGTGCTCGGTCCACAGCCGGGTCAGCGTGCGCACCGAGTCCGGTATCCGGTCCAGCGTGTGGTTCATCGGCAGCCAGCCATCGCCGAATCGGGCCACCCGGCGCAGCGCGGCCTTGCCGTCGCCGCCGATGTGCAGCGGCGGCCCGCCCGGCTGAACCGGCTTCGGCTCGAACATGACTTCATCGAAATCGAAGAAACGGCCGTGATGCTCGATGCTGGGCTGGCTCCACAACGCGCGGCAGACCTGCAGTGCCTCGTCGACGCGAGCACCGCGGCTGTCGAAGTCCAGCCCGACCGCGTCCCATTCCTCACGCAACCAGCTGGCGCCGACCCCGAAATCGAAACGGCCGCCGGACACGATGTCGACAGTGGCGGCGGCGCGGGCGCTGACGAACGGATGGCGCAGTCCGATGTTGTAGACGTAGGTGCCCAGCCGGATGGTGCGGGTCTGCCCGGCAAGAAACGACAGGTAGTTCAGCGCATCGAAGATCGGCGTGTGCGGGGGGACCGGTGGGTGCTTATCGCCGCCGTGCGGGCTGCCGCTCATCGCGGCGGGCAACACCAGATGCTCGGGCAGCCACACCGACTCGAACCCCAACTGCTCGGCCCGCCGGGTCAGCTCGGGCCACAGCCCGGGATGCGCGCGGGCCAGCGGAATACCGAACTTCATTGTGCTTTGGCCTTTCTCGCGGCGCCCGGTGCTCGTCCGATGATGCCGTCGGCCTCCAGCTCGGCGATCTCGGCGACGGTCAACCCCAATTCGGTGAGCAGCTCATGGTTGTGCTGGCCCAGCAACGGCGCGGGCCGGCGATGGAATCGGTGCGGACCGGCGGCGAACCGGATCGGCACCGTGCTGTGCAGGACCGGGGGGTTCACCGGGTGCCCGACGTGTTCGAAGAAGCCGCGAAACGCAAGCTGCGGCAGCTCGGTTTGACGATGTGGCTGCATCACTTTCGCCACCGGCACGCCGGCGTCCCACAGGCGCCCGACGATCTCGTCGCCGCCGCGGTCGGCACACCAGGCGGCCAGGTGCTCGTCGATCAGGTCGTGTTGCGCTCGCCGTCCGGCCGCGGTGGCCAGCGCCGGGTCCGTCGCCCACTGCGGCCGGCCCAGCGCCTCGCACAACACGGTCCACTGCTCGTCGGTCGCCACGGCGATCGCCACCCAGCTGTCCAGGCGGCCGAATTCGTCGGCGTCGGCGGTGCGGTAGAGGTTCTGCGGCGCCGCAGTCGGCCCCCGGTTGCCCGCCCGCTCCAGCAGTGCCCCGTATGCCGAGTACTCGACGATTTGCTCGGCGGCGACGTTGATCGCCGCGTCGACCATCGCGGCTTCCACCAACACGCCCTGCCCGGTGCGGCGCCGGTGTTCCAACGCCAGCAGCAGCGCGTTGAGCGCGTGCACGCCGGCGTTGGGATCGCCGACCGAGTAGGGCTCGTAGGGGTTTCGGTCGGGATAGCCGGTCAACCAGCTCAGCCCCGATGCGGCCTCGATCACATAGGCGAACGCGGGGTCGTCGCGCCACGGCCCGTCGAGCCCGAAGCCGGGCATGCGCAGCAGGATCGCGTCGGCCCGCAACTCCTGGACGGCGGCGAAATCCACACCGATCTGGTCGAGCACCCGGGGCGTGAAATTCTCGACGATCACGTCGGACGTTGCGATGAACCGGCGCAACAGATCCCGCCCCGCGGAGGTCTGCAGGTCCAGCGTCACCCCCTTCTTGTTGGTGTTGAGCGCAGAGAAGATCGGCGAGCGTTCCCACCACTGTTCTTCGCTCGTCGGGATGCCGGCGATCAGCCGGGTACCGTCGGGTTTGGCGGTGGACTCCACGTGGACGACCTCGGCCCCGAGCATTGCCAGATAATGTGTGCAACAGGGACCAGCCCAGAACGTCGTCATGTCCAGCACGCGTAACCCGCTGAACGGCAAGCGATCCGAAGCGGGCCCGCAACCCTGTCGTCCCGACGGCTCGGCTCGGCGGTAGTGCGCGGTGTGCTCACCGAGCCGCGGCGCGGGCAGCGGCGCGCGCAGCAACGCCGGCGTCGTGCGGTACGGATGATCGGGCTGGCAGAACCCGTCGCGGGGATTCGTGGTGAACGACCGACGCTGCTGGAAGTGGTCCAGGCCGGTGATGTTTGCGCCGTTGGCCACCGGCGCGTTGGGGATCCGGAATGCGGTGGCCAGTTCGCGGATCTCCTCGACGGTATGGCTCGCCACCCATGTATAGATCTCGTCGGCTTTCTCGTTGGCCTGCTCGGTGATCGACAGCGGCGACTCCTCGTCGATCCACTCCTGGTGGCCGGTCATCGCGCACAGGTCGAACCACTGCTGGGCGGTTCCGCAGCCGACATCCACCAGGCCGTCTTTGGCGCGGGCGATGCCGGGGACGGTGAGCTTGCGGGCATCCCGCCACGGCCGGCCTAGCATCTCGAAATACGTGACCGGGTAATAGGTCAGGCCCAAGGCGGCCGTTTCCAGCATGGACAGATCAATGAGCTGACCGCCGCGCCGAAGAAAGGTCAGCGTCGCGGCACTCGCATAAGCGCCGGCGAAGTATTCCCCGATCTGCCCGCCGACGAACACCGGTGCGCGGTCCGGGGACCCGCGCCCCAGCCCGACGATTCCGCCCGACCAGGCCTGCAGGGTGAATTCGGTGGCCGCGCGGTCCCGCCATGGACCGTCCAGCCCGAACGGCGTGATCGCGGTGACGACGAGATGCGGGTGAGCGCGGTGCATCTCAGCCGGGGCAAAGGCGTCGGCAATCGTCGAGCCTCGCGTCCACACCACGGCGTCTGCCGACGCCAGCAGCCCGTTCACGAAGTCAGCGTCGGTCGCGGGGTCGGCGACCACGCTGTGCTTGGAGCAGGCAAGGAAGCTGAACAGCGCGCCGTCGGATTCGATCTGCGCGCCCGAGGCCGACCATCGGCGCAGCGGATCTCCTTGCGGTGACTCGACTTTGATTACCCGCGCGCCGGCGTCGGCCAGCAGTTTGGTGCAGTAGGCGCCGGCGATACCGCTGGAAAGGTCGACGACCGTGTCGCCGTTCAGCGGCTCCACCGGCTATCCCTTCTTCTTGTTCTTCTTGCGGCTGGATTTGCTCAACCGAAACTCCGGCGGGAACTTGCTGTCGTTGTCTTTGACCGCGTCGGTGAGCCCGGCGTCGATGGCGTCGTCGAGCATCAGGTCGTCGCCGTCGGAGGTGACGCCGCTGCCCATCGACTCGAAGAAGGCGCTCAGCAGGCTGCCCAGATATTCGCCCTGGTACTGCTTGACCACCTCGAAGAACATCTTCTGCATGAACACGGTGTCGGTCGGCCGGTTACGGGCGCACGCCAACGCGTATTTGTCGACCTCGGCCTCCAGCGCGTCGCGCGGCACCACCTTGTTCAAGAAGTTGCACTGGAACATCTCGTCGGCGGTGAAAGGCCTTCCGGTGAAGACCATTTCGGAAAACTTGCGCAGCCCCATCGTCTGGACCCATGTCCACATCCGCGGGCCCCACCCGTAATAGCGGAACGACGGGTGGCCGAACAGCGCGTCCTCGGACGCGATTACCAGGTCGGCATCGGCGGCCTGGTAGAAATGCCAGCCGTAGCAGTAGCCTTTCGCCTCGACGATGCTGATCTTCTTGAATTCCTGGAGCGCACGGTTACCGGCCTGCGAATTCGCGTACCACGCACTGATCGTGGCGCCGTGCCGGAACGATGCCTTCGGCGGGTATTGAATACCGCCATCTTCCAGCCGCAGCTCGGCAAGCCGGAAAGCAGGTGAGTCCTGGCCTTCCATGAACTCGGGAAGGTCGGCGCCGCTGCCGAAATCGTCGCCGACGCCGCGGATCACCACCACTTTGACATCGTCGTCGACGTTGGCGCCGCGCAGCAGATCTGCGTAACGCAGTCGCGCCGCGGCGGTGGGGGCGTTGAGAAACTCGGGACGGTCGAACGTGATCGTCGCGATCTTGGTCTTCGGATCCTTCGCGTAGCGGATGATCGCTTCCGGCGGCGGAACCTTGTCAGGCATGGACTACGCCTTGCCAAGACGGGCTCGACGTCAGGATCTCCGGTCCCTCGGCAGTGACCAGCACCGCCTCGCGGCCGAATACCGCGCCGACGCCGCGCTCCCAGACGTAGCCGGTGACCGCCAGCACCATGCCGGCCTCGAGCCGTTCTTCGGTCGCGGTGGCCGGCAGATGCGCCGACACCACCGGCGGGTCGAAGCCCATGCCCAACCCGCGCGCCACCGGCATGGGCGGCAGCGGCTCACCCGCGGCGTGATACGCCGACAGCAGCTCCGCGGCCGGCGCCCCCGGCTGGCATGCCTCATACAACCTGCGCCACAACAACTCCCACCTCCGGTACAGGTCGGCGGCGGCCTCATTTTTTCTGGCTTCGCCGACAGGCCAGGTGCGGCCCACCTCGCCGGTGTAGCCGCCGCCGAGCACGCCCGCGGAGAACGCCACCAGGTCTCCGGACCGGACCCGGCCGTCGTCGCTGCCGCGCCGCCACGGGTGCTCCCGCGACGTCACCCAGGCGGCGTCCTGCGTGGCCGGGGTGCTCACCCCGCCGGCCGTCATCGCCTCCAACAGCACACCGGCCAAGGTCTTTTCGGCAATCCCGGGCCGCAACTCGGCCACCGCCGCCGCCAGCGCCTGCTCGGCGACCAGAATGGCATCGCGCAAGGCGGCCACCTCCTCAGGAGTCTTGACGCGCCGGGCGGCACGCATGGCTGCCTCGCCGTCGACCAGCTCGGCGTTAGGGAACGCCACCGGCAGCAATTGGGCGAATCCTGGCGAAAGCGCATCGGTGCCAACACGTTTCGCCTCGCCCGCGCCGTCGATGCCCTGCAACACCGAGATGGTGTTCATCGGGTTCCAGGCGATGCCGTAGAGATTCTCGTGCGGGATGTCGTCGGGCACGCCCTCGTCCCAGGTGGACAGCAGATGGATGGCCCCGGTTTGCCGCACGACGACGCACGTCGGCCCGAACGGGCGGGTGCCGGCCACCCACAGTTGCGGCGCCCCCGCGACATAGCGGACGTTGGCTTGCCGCCCGAGCACCAGCACGTCGAGATCGTGCGCGTCCATCTGGGCCAGCGCGCGCTCGCGACGCCCGCAGCGCAGCGCCCTGTCGTCGGGCAGAACCTCAGTGGCCATAAGGGTCATAGGGGTAGTCGGTCAACCGGATCCAGCCTTCCTCGGTGATGACGATGATCTCTTCGCTGCGGTAGCCGCCTGTGCCGTCCTCCCACACCACCGGCTCGAGCACCAGCACCATTCCCGGCTCGAACACGAAGTTCTCGTCGAACTCGTCGCCGAGATCGGTTCCGATCATGGGTGTTTCGGCGGCGTTCACGCCGATCCCGTGCCCCAGGTAGAAGTGCGGCAGCCATGGCCGACTGCCGCCGTTGGCCTTCGTCGCAGCCCGGCCCAACTCCGCCGCGGTGGCACCGGGCCGGGTCACCTCGAGCACCGCGGTCATGATCTCCTGCCACCGGTAGAACTGCGCCTGCTGGCGCGCTGTCGGCTCGCGGCCGACCACCCAGGTGCGGCCGAAGTCCGAGCAGTAGCCGGCGTAGGTGATGGACACGTCGGTCCACAGAACGTCGCCGGCTGCCAGTTCACGCTCAGTTGTCAACAGCGGCAACGCCAAATCGCCGTGGGTGGTCCACACGCCTTCAGCCTTGCTCGAGGGCATCACCTGCCAGATCGGTTCGAGCATGCTGGCCATCGCGCCCAGTTCGAATGCCCGGCGCATGAAGCTCGCCGACAGGTCGATCTGCCGAATCCCCGGTGCGAGTGCGGCCTGCACGTCGACCATCGCCCGGTCGGTGATCCGGCACGCAGTGCGGATGCAGGCCAGCTCGTCGGGTGTCTTGATGACCTTGGCCGCGCCGATGACTTGCGCCGCGTCGACGGGCCGGCCCGCCCGGAACAGCCGCTGCTGCGCGCGGCGCATCGCCCCGGTCAACTCGTCGACCGCCACGACCGCATCCGTAGGAACCAGTTCGGCAACAGTGCGCGCGAAGTTTTCCACGCCCTCGTCGAACTCCAGATACACCGGGCCGTGCAGATGGTCGGCGGGCAGCCCCGATTCCGACGACGCGCCTTCACGGAACGGCAGGAACAGGTGTGGCCAGGGGTCGTCGGCGCGCACCAACGCGACCGGCCGCTCGACATAGGACAGCCCGGCATCTCCCAGCGGCCAGCTCACCCCGGTGGCGTAGACGACGTTGTTGTTGCCCAACAGGATCAACGCGTCCACACCGCGATCGGCCATCGCCGCGCGCAGCCGCGCACCGGTGTCGCGGCGCATCCGGTCAATATCCGGTGTGACTGGAATGTCGATCGCAGTGGTCACGAAAATGCCTCAGACACCCAAGAATTCACTGATGTTGCCGCTCACGATCTTTGCGGCGGCCTCGGACCCGACAGCATTGACGACCGCGGCCAGCGACTTCTCCGAATAGCCGTAGGTGCTTTCGTTGTGCGGATAGTCGGACGACCACATCACTTTGTCGACCCCGATCTTGTCGATGAGCTGCAGGCCCAGCGGGTCCACCATGAACGACGCGCTCATGTGCTTGTCCCAGTAATAGCGCACGTCGTGCTCGACCGGCCGGTTGAACATGTGCTGATACGACGCGACCAGGTGCTCGGCGTCCTGCAGAGCCCATGGCACCCAGGCGATCCCGCCTTCGAACCACCCGATCCGCAGCTTCGGATGGCGGTCGAGGATGCCGGCGAAGATGTACTTGGAGAACTGTTCCCGGAACCCGTCAATGTTGATCATCATGCCGACCACCACACTGTTGAACGCGCACGGGGTCTTCGGCGGGGTCTCGCCGATGTGGTGGGTGACCGGTAGCCCGGCCTCCTCGATTTCGTCCCACACCGGGCTCATCGCGTCACTAGCGTAGTCGATGACGTTGCCGTCGTCGTCCTTGCCGGGATTCAGCGGCAGCAGGAATGTCTTGAGGCCCAAGGATTTCAGCTCGGCAAGGGTGCGGCGGGCGCCTTTGGGGTCCCACCAGTTGATCAGCCCCGCACCGTAGAAGTGGCCGCCCGAACGCTCCTGCAGCTCGGCGATGTACTCGTTGTAGATGCGGAACGCGAGCTCGCGAAGTTCCTTGTCCGGGTAGTGGAACAGCGCCAGGATCGCGTTGGGGAACGCCAGCTCCTTCTCGACGCCGTCGTCGTGCAGCTCCTGGATGCGCGCCTCGATGTTGGTGCTGCCGGCGCCCGGAAGGTCGTCGTACTGCATCAGCACCGCGCTGAAATCACCCGGCAAAAACGACTGTCCCTTGCGGCCGAGCTGATAGGCGCCGTCCTCGTACCAGATCCGCGGCGCCTTGTCCTTGAGGTTCTCCGGGAAGCGCTCGTAGAAGATGTCCTCGGCGAGCGAAATGTGGTTGTCCGCAGAGAAAACCACCGTGCCTTCGGGCAGTCCGACGGTGCTGAGGTCGGCGTGACCGCGCCGATCCTTCGGTGCGCCGTAACCTTCGGGTGGATAGAGCGAGACGGTGCTCGTCACGATTGATCCTCCAATCGGATCGGCTCGAATTTCAGCGTAGTCATCTCACCAGGCCACCGGAAGCTCGTAGACGCCGTAGGCGAGACGGTCGTGTTTGAACGGAATCTCCTCGATCGGCACTGCGAGCCGTAACGTCGGGATGCGCCGCAGCAGTGTGTGAAAGACGATCTGCAGTTCCGCGCGGGCCAGCTGTTGACCCACGCATTGATGCCTGCCGTAACCAAATGCGACGTGCTGGCCCGCCGCCGGGCGGGACAGGTCGAGCTCACCCGGCCCGAGGAAGACCTTGGCGTCCCAGTTCGCCGGCGCCAGGTCGATGATGATGCCCTCGCCGGCACGGATTGTCTCGCCGGCGATTTCGATGTCCTCGATCGCGACGCGGCGCTGGCCGTTCTGGATGATCGACAGGTAGCGCAGCAGCTCTTCGACCGCATTGGCAATGACTTTCGGGTCGTCGGTGTCGCGAAGCACCGCCAACTGCTCAGGGTTTTCCAGCAGCGCCAGCACACCGAGGCCGATCATGTTGGCGGTGGTCTCGTGCCCGGCGATCAGCAGACCGGTGCCCAGTTGGGCGGCTTCGCGCACGCTGAGCTCGCCGGCCTTGACGCGCTCGGCCAGATCCGACACCGCATCCTCGGCCGGGTTGTCCATCTTGGTCTCGACCAGGTTGGCCAGGTACTTGGCCAGCCCGGCCGCACCCTTGGCGGTGTCCTCGCCGGTGGCGTACCGGGCGAGCCCGATGTTGGCGTGGCGCTGGAAGAACTCGGCGTCTTCGTACGGCACGCCCAGCAACTGGCTGATCACCAGCGACGGCACCGGCAACGCCAGGGCCGTGACGATGTCGGCGGGCTGTGGGCCGGCCAGTATCGCGTCGATGTGCTCGTCGGTGATCTGCTGGATCACCGGCCGCAGGCCCTCAACCCGCTTGAAGGTGAACGGCTTTGACAGCATGCGCCGGAATCGCGTGTGCTCCTCGGCGTCCGAGGTGAACACCGACCGTGGGCGCTTGTGCACGGTCGAGAGCATGCCCTCGTTCCAGTGCGGAAAGCCGGGCCGACGGTCGTCGACGCTGACCCGGGCGTCGGCGAACAGCGCCCGCACCTCCTCGTATCCCGTGATCAGCCACGGCGTGCTGCCATCCCAGATCCGCACCCGCGACAGCGGTTTGGCTTCCGCGAGCGCCATCACGTCCGGTGGCGGGGCGAACGGGCAGCCGCTGTCGCGGGCCATCGGGTATTCCGAGATGGCCTCGGTGAGGGTGTCGGACACGTCTCACTCCTCGATGTCGATGGCCGACGCGGGGCAGCCCGCGGCGGCGCTGCGGGCGCTCTCGGCCTGCTCGGGCGATGGGTTCTCGTTGAGCAGCACGACGACGCCGTCCTCGTCGCGCTGGTCGAAGATCTCGGGGGCGCGCATCACGCAGTTGCCCGACGACGCGCACTTGTCTGGGTCGACAATCACTCTCATCGACGTCCTCTTTCGCTCACCGGCGCCAGCCACAGCCCCACAATCGCGTCGATGAGACCGGATCCGGCCGCCTGCCAACCGGTTCGCGGCGCCGAGGCGTTCGCCGATGGCGGCGATCCGCTGCGCCCGGCAGCGCCGAGCTTGCGATCGCCGCTGGCCATTGCCCGTTCTCGATCGGCGCAGGTGTGCATCAACAGGTTGCGGGCCATCACGTTGCGCTCCGCCCGAACGTCGTGCGGAAGCTCGGGAAGGCAGCGGTTGATGCCGTCGATCACCTGCACCAGCGACGGCGACGTGAGCGCATCCTTGACGACGATGTTGTGATAGGCCGGATCGGTCATCACCTGCGCGGCGAAGCGCGCATACCAGGTGGGATTGCCCAGCGCCGCAAGATGATCGGTCAGCGGACGCACCAAACAGGCTACCCAGTCCCGCATTTCGGTCGAGTTGCCGATCTCGGCGACCATCTGCTCGCGCAGCAGTTCGATCGGCACCCGGTGCTTGTGCTCGATGGCCCGCACCAAATCGGTCTTGGTGCCGAAGTGGTAGCCGACGGCGGCGTTGTTGCCCTGGCCAGCGGCCTCACTGACCTGCCGGTTGGACACCGCGAACACGCCGTGCTCGGCGAACAGCCTCTCGGCCGCCGTCAGGATCGCCTCCTGCGTCGTGCCGGCCCGCTCGGTGCGCGCGGTCCTCGCCGTGGTCACGGGGTTAGTCAACCCCTCCCCGCGTATTAAGTCAAGCGATTGATTTAATCCCTCGGTGCGCCGCGCCGCCGGATCGGCTTACCGATCGAGGTGCCCCCGTCGACCGGCAGGACAACCCCGGTGACGTAGCGGGCGCGATCGCCGGCAAAGTAGAGCGCGGCCTCGGCGACGTCGTCGGGCGTGCCTTCGCGCTGCAACGGACGGTCGGCGCGCATCTGCTCGCGGGTCGTCCGTTGGAATCGCTCGAGTTGTTCGGGCGACATGCCGGTCGCCGAGGAGGCCAGCAGCGGGGTGGGGATGCTGCCCGGCGCGATGCAGTTGACCCGAATGTCGTAGTGCGCCAACTCGATTGCGGCGGATTTGGTGAACTGGATGACCGCGGCCTTGGAGGCCCGATACGTCATCACCCCGCCGCCGGCCTGGATCCCGCCGATCGACGACAGGTTGACGATCGAGCCGCCGCCGGCGCTCGCCATCTGACGCGCGGCGTCGCGCGTGCCCGCCATGACACCGAGCACGTTGACCCCCATCACGCGGTGGAAGTCGGCGAGGTCGTCCTCGAGGAAGCTGCGGTGCATCCTGCTGGAGATGCCCGCGTTGTTGACCATCACGTCCAGGCCGCCGAACCGATCGACCGCGAATGACACCAGAGCACCAACCTCGTCGGGCTCGGCGGTGTCGGTGCGACGGAAAGCGGCCTGTCCGCCATGCGCATCGGCGAGGGCGCTGCCGCGATCGGCGTCGATATCGCCGACGACCACCCGTGCGCCCTCCGACAGGAATCTCTCGACGATGCCGGCGCCGATACCCGATGCCCCGCCGGTGACGATTGCGACCTTGCCGGCTAACTCGTTGACCACACCGAAGAGTTAATCGGCGCGCTCTCGGTTAAGTCAAGTGATTGATTTAGCGGCGAGACGGGCGCCTGGTCGCCGCCGTTCGCCGAAAAACCACCTGGAGTTCTCGACTGAGAGGTCGTCGTGCTGATACGTTCGCCTCGGTGGGGCCCTTGATCAACGATGTGTCTATGCGGTGCCGGCCGAAAGCGGCAGCGGACCCACTGGCCGCGTGGTTCGGTCTGACCTGTAGGCGCGGTGAAAGTAGTCGTCACCTCTACTGTTCGAAGGAGCCGATTTGAAACTCAACGGATTTGGCACCGCGCTGGGTGTCATGGCCACCGGTGCACTGGTGTTGTCGGGGTGCGGCAGCGACAACAGTGCCAATCAGGGCGCGCCGGCACCCGGTTCGTCGTCCGCAGCGTCGTCGGCGAAGGTGAGTTGTGGCGGGACCAAGACGCTGAAGGCCAGCGGGTCGACCGCGCAAGCCAACGCGATGGCCCGCTTTGTCAACGCGTTCGAAACTGCGTGTCCGGGCCAGACTCTGAACTACACGGCCAACGGTTCGGGGGCCGGGGTGACCGAGTTCACCGGCAAGCAAACCGATTTCGGCGGCTCTGACGTGCCGCTGAGCACCGACGAGTCCAGCAAGGCGCAGGAACGCTGCGGTTCGCCGGCGTGGAACCTGCCGACAGTGTTCGGGCCGATCGCGGTCACCTACAACGTCAAAGGCATCGACAAGCTGGTTCTCGACGGGCCGACGGCGGCGAAGATCTTCAACGGCACGATCAAGACGTGGGACGACCCCGCGGTCAAGGGCCTCAACGGCGGCGCCAACCTGCCCGCCGAGCCGATTCACGTCGTGTTCCGCAGCGACGAGTCCGGGACCACGGCCAACTTCCAGGAGTATCTTGAGGCTGCCTCCGACGGCGCCTGGGGCAAGGGCGGCGGTAAGACGTTCAACGGCGGTGTCGGTGAGGGCGCCAAGGGCAACGACGGCACCTCGGCGGCGGTAAAGAACACCGAGGGATCAATCACCTACAACGAGTGGTCGTTCGCCCAGGCGCAGAAGCTGAACATGGCCCAGATCGTCACCTCTGCGGGCCCGGACCCGGTGTCGATCAGCAGCGACTCGGTCGGCAAGACGATCTCGGGCGCGACGATCAAGGGCCAGGGCCACGACCTAGTGCTCGACACCAACTCGTTCTACAAGCCGACGCAACCCGGCTCCTACCCGATCGTGCTGGCAACGTATGAGATCGTCTGCTCGAAGTACCCCGACCCCCAGGTCGGTACCGCGGTGAAGGCCTTCCTGCAGGCCGCCATCGGCCCGGGCCAGGAGGGCCTGGCGGACAACGGGTATATCCCGATCCCCGACAAGTTCAAGTCGAAGTTGTCGGATTCGGTCAACGCCATCTCCTGATCTTTCGGCATTCATGGCCCGACGATCACCGCCGCGTCCCGGCACGCCGGAGTCGACGGTGACCAGTGTGGAGGCTGCTCGGCGCGGCGACCGGCTGTTCAAGTCGGTCGCCGTCGCCGCAGGTTTGACGGTCGTGATCGCCATCGTGTTGATCGCGATATTCCTGCTGATCCACGCCGTCCCGTCGCTGCGCGCGAACCACACGAATTTCTTCACCAGCGCCCAATTCGACACCACAGACCCCGAGAATCTGGCGTTCGGTATCCGTGATCTGTTCATGGTCACGTTGCTGAGTTCGTTGTTCGCTCTGGTGTTGGCGGTGCCGGTGGCAGTCGGGATTGCGGTGTTCCTCACCCAGTACGCGCCAGCACAGTTGTCGCGTCCGTTCGGCGCGATGATCGATCTGCTGGCCGCGGTGCCCTCGATCATCTTCGGGCTGTGGGGAATTTTCGTGCTGGCGCCGCAGCTCGAGCCGTTCGAGCTGTTGCTCAACCGGGACCTGGGCTGGTTGTTCCTGTTCAAGAAGGGCAACGTGTCATTGGTCGGTGGCGGCACCGTATTCACCGCGGGTGTCGTGCTTGCGGTGATGATCCTGCCGATCATCTCGTCGGTGTCGCGAGAAGTGTTCCGGCAGGCGCCGCATCCGCAAATCGAGGCGGCGCAGGCGCTGGGCGCGACCAAGTGGGAGGTGATCCGCATGACCGTCTTCCCGTTCGGCCGCAGCGGTGTCATCGCCGCGTCGATGCTCGGTTTGGGCCGCGCGCTGGGCGAAACCGTGGCGGTGCTGATCATCCTGCGCGCGGCCGCCCAGCCGGGCAATTGGTCACTGTTCGACGGCGGTTACACCTTTGCCTCCAAGATCGCCTCGGCCGCAACCGAATTCAGTGAACCGCTGCCCACCGGGGCCTACATTGCCGCCGGATTCGTGCTGTTCGTGCTGACCTTCCTGGTCAACGCCGCCGCCCGCGCGATCGCCGGCGGAAAGGTCAACGGGTGAACGCGTAATGAGCACAGGCACGCTCGACCGACCGGTCAAGCAGAGCGCGTTTCGCCACATTAGCATCGGGCGGCGGATCAAAAACCAGGTCGCGACAACACTTTTCCTCGCTTCGTTCGTGGTTGCGCTGGTCCCGCTGGTCTGGGTGTTGTGGGTCGTCATCGCCAGAGGCTGGTATGCGGTCACCCGGTCCGGGTGGTGGACCCACTCGTTGCGCGGCGTGATGCCGGAACAATTCGCGGGCGGTGTCTATCACGCGCTGTACGGGACCCTGGCGCAGGCTGCGGTGGCCGCCGTCCTGGCCGTGCCGCTGGGATTGATGGTCGCGGTGTATCTGGCCGAATACGGACCCGATCGGCTGACCCGGTTGACCACTTTCATGGTCGACGTCCTTGCCGGGGTGCCCTCGATTGTCGCGGCGCTGTTCATCTTCGCGCTGTGGATCGCCACCCTGGGATTCGAGCAGTGCGGCTTCGCCGTGTCGCTGGCGTTGGTCCTACTGATGTTGCCGATCGTGGTGCGCTCATGCGAGGAGATGCTCAAGCTGGTGCCCGACGAATTGCGAGAAGCCAGCTACGCGTTGGGCATTGCGAAATGGAAGACGATCGTGCGGATCGTGTTCCCGGTCGCGCTGCCGGGCATCATCTCCGGGATCCTGCTCTCGATCGCACGCATCATCGGCGAAACGGCGCCGGTGCTGGTGCTGGTCGGCTACAGCCGCTCGATCAACTACGACATGTTCAACGGCAACATGGCCTCGCTGCCGCTGTTGATCTACACCGAGCTCGACAATCCCGAACACGCCGGCTTCCTGCGGGTTTGGGGTGCGGCGCTGACCCTGATCATCGTGGTGGTCGTCGTCAACCTGATCCCCGCGGCGGCCACCCGCCTGCTGGCCGCCCGCCGGCGCTAGACCTCGGCGGCGACCCGCCGCAGACCGTCGACAGATCAGGTCGGCGGCAGCTTCACCACCCGGTCGTTGCCGCGGTCGGCGATGTAGAGGTTGTGGTCCTTGTCGACCGCCACATCCAGCGGTGTGTTAAGCCCGTTGAAGGGCAGCACGGCGGGCTTATCGGCGCCCGGAGCCAACTTCACCACCTGGCTGTTGTCGTGCTCGGTCACGTAGACGGTGCCCGTGTCGTCGACCGCGATGCCCCAGGGCACCGACAAGCCGGTGAACGGCAGCTCGGTCTGGTTGGTCGACCCGGCGTCCAGCTTCACCACCCGGTTGTTGTCGGAGTCGGTGACATAGACGTTGCCGGCGGTGTCGACTGCGACGCCGTCGGGGTGATCGAGGTCGTTGAATGGCAGGTCGGTGGGGTTGCTCGACCCGGCGTCCAGCTTCACCACCCGGTTGTTGCCGCGGTCGGCGACGTACACGGCGCCGTTGCCATCGACCGCCAGTCCCTCGGGGTAATTGAGGCCGTTGAACGGCAGCTGCGTCTGGTTGTTCGACCCGGCGTCCAGCTTCACCACCCGGTTGTTGAAGTCGCTGACGTACACCGTGCCGTTGGCGTCCACGGCCACACTCTGCGGCTCGTAGAGGCCGGTGAAAGGCAGCACGGCCGGCTTGTCGGAGCCCGGAGCCAACTTGACCACCCTGCCGTACATGCCCTGGTTGGTGACATACACGTTGCCGGATTTGTCCAGCGCCACCCCGCCCGGAGAGAGGCGGAAGTTCAGGCCGTTGAACGGCAGCACAGTTTGCCCGCCCGCGTTCTGCGAGGGGTGCGACGGCCCGAACACCACGATTGCGACGGCCACCAGGACGCCGACGACCACGAGTGCGATAGCGCCGAGGATGGCCCAGCGCCTGCGGTGGTCTTCGGCTTCGGGCGCCTTGGTGAAGTCGGGTGCGCGCGCAGCGCTGCCCGCAGGCGCGACGGCGGGTTGGCTCTGCCAGCGGCTGCCGGTGTCGGGGGGCGGTGTCCACGCCGGCTGGGTCCAGGTGTCGGGGCGGGGACCCGAGCCGGTGGAATGGTCGCGGAAACCGGCCACCCGCGGATCGGCGGCGCTGCCCAGCAGCGTGGCATCCTCGCCTTGCTTGAGAATTGAGGTGGCCTGGTGCTGGTCGGTGGTGGTTAGGGCGTTGTGGGCGGCCACGGCCAGGTCCCCCGCGCTGCGATAGCGGTCCTCCGGGTTTTTGGCCATGCCCTTGGCGATCACCTCGTCCAGGGCGGCCGGCACCTCGGCGGGCCGCAGCTGGCTGGGCCGCGGAGCGGGCTGCATCAGATGCGCTGCGATCAGCTGTTCGATGCTGTCCACCCGGTACGGCGGTGCCCCTGTCAAACACTCGGCCAACACGCAGGCCAACGCATAGATGTCGGACCGGTAGGTGACCTCGTTGCCGGAAAACCGTTCCGGGGCCATGTAGTTGTAGGTTCCGATCGCAGTGCCGGTCTGGGTCAGCCCGGGATCGGTTGCGGCGCGGGCAATTCCGAAATCCACCAGGTAGGCGAAGTCGTTGCCGGTGATCAGAATGTTTTCCGGTTTGACGTCGCGGTGGGCCACGCCGGCGGCGTGGGCGGCGTCCAGCGCGGACGCGACCTGGCTCACGATCGCCACCGCCCGTGCCGGACTCAGCGGCCCGTTACGTGCCAGCAGGGCGCGCAGCGAGGTGCCTTCGATCAGCCGCATGTCCACGTAGAACTGGCCGTTGATCTCGCCGTAGTCGTGAATCGGCACGACGTGCGGCTCGGTCAGCCGGCCCGCGGTGTCGGCCTCGCGCTGCATCCGCGCGCGAAACTCCGGGTTGCCGGAGAATTGGGACGAGATCAGCTTCAGCGCTACCACCCGGTGCTTACGGGTGTCCTCGGCCTCGTAGACCTCGCCCATGCCGCCGCGCCCCAGCAGCCGCCTCAGCTGGTAGGGGCCAAACCACGTCCCCACCCGCGAACCTGGCTCGCTCACCGTCGACGCTCCCTTCGGTCAATCACGAGATGGCATTCACTGCCGTCTCGAGTTTCGATTGGAACGAACTCGGCAGCGGAATGTATCCGTACTGATCCAATCCTTCTTGCCCCGACCCAATTGTGGCCTGCATGAACGCCTTTACCGCCGTGCCCGTCGCGGGATCGGGGTACTTCGAGCAGACGATCTCGTAGGTCGCCAGCACCAGCGGGTACGCGCCGGACTGGGTCGGCTTGTAAAACGACGACGTGTCGACCACCAGATCGTTGCCCTGTCCTTTGAACCGGGCCCCGGCGATCGTCTTGCCGACCGATTCGGTGGTGATCGTCACCGGATCCGGGCCGGCCGACGTGATGATCTGCGCCATGTTCAATTGGTGGCCCACCGCATACGACCATTCGTTGTAGGTGATCGACCCGTCGGTGCTCTTCAGCGCCAGCGAGGTGCCGTCGTTGCCGACGGCGCCCTGGCCGACACCGCCGTTGAACGTCTCGCTGGCGCCTTTGCCCCACGCGCCGTCGGATGCGGCGTCGAGGTACGACTGGAAGTTGTAGGTGGTACCGGACTTGTCGCTGCGGAACACGACGTTGATCGGTGTCGCAGGCAGATTGGTGCCTTTGTTGAGCCCGGCGATCGCCGGATCGTTCCACATCGTGATTCCGCCGTTGAAGATCTTTGCCGTGGTCGGCGCATCCAGGTTGAGCGAACTGACGTTGTTGACGTTGTAGGTGATGGCGATCGGGCCGAACACCGCCGGCAGGTCCCAGGCCGGCGAGCCGCATCGCTGCTGGGCGCTGTCGGTCTCCCCCTTGGTTGGGTCCAGCGGCTTGTCGGAGCCGCCCAAGTCGGTGATGTTGCTGACGAACTGCTCCACGCCTTTGCCGGAGCCATTGGCGTCGTAGTCGAGTGTGTGGCCCGGGCACGCCCGAATGTAGGCGTAGACGAATTGTTCTATGGCGTTCTTTTGCGCGGTCGAACCGCTGGCCTTGAGCTTCTGTTTGCCGCCGCACTGCACGGGCACCGCCGTGGCGCTGGACGGCGTCGAGGAGTGGTGACCACCGCACGCCGAGAACACCAGTGCGCTCGCGGCCAACAGGCACATCGCGACGCTACATCGCTTGACCTTCACGCAGACCACCTTCCGTCGCATACCTGCGTCACTGCCCTGCAACAGAACGCCGAGCCTACCGACAACACTAGGCGTTTCGAGGATGAACGACCGGGCGTTTCGGCCCGCCGCAACTTCAGTACGTGCTGTTCAGCACGGCCTGCGGATACCATTGGCTGGTGTCGACCGAGGCTCTTGGTGGGCGGTTGCCCGAACTGACCGGCGACGCCAGAGCCGACCGCTGGCGTGAGCACCGCGCTGCGGTGCGGGCCGAGTTGGTCGAGGCGACGTTGCGGGCGATCGAGGAATACGGCCCGGACCTGTCCATCGACGACGTGGTGCGCACTGCCGGCGTGCCCCGGCCGAAGCTCTACCGGTTCTTCGCCGACAAGGACACGTTGTTCAGCGCGGTCGGCGAACGAGTGCAAGCGATGGTGCTCGAGCGTGTGGTGCCCCGGTTCAGTGAGGCCGGCACGGCGCTGGAGCTGGTCCGCTCGGCCGTGTCCACCTATATCGACCTGGTCGACGAGCGACCGAATCTGTTCCGCTTCCTGGTGGGGTCCCAGTTCACCGAGCGCCGCTCGACCGAGGCGTTGATCGAGGGAGGCAGGCCGCTGGCCAATGCCACCACCGAGGTGGTGGCGGGCATTGTGCGAGCCCGCGGCGGGCGGGCCGACGATCTCCAATACGCCGTCGATGCTTTGCTGGGCGGGGTGGCGCTCGGTGTGCTGCGCTGGCTGAACGAGCCGACGATCAGCAAGGCCGAGCTCGTCGAGCAGCTGACCACGTTCCTGTGGGGCGCGTTGTCTGCGACCGCCGCCGCGCGTGGGCTGGCCCTGGATCCGGACGAAAAACTGTCCTAGCGCTCCGACTCTTGCGGGCCGTCGTTGGCGCGCGGTACTGTGACGACAGGCACATAGTACTAGCAGTACTAGGTACTGAACGTTCGGAGAAAGGCCATCGGAGTCATGGCGAGCGCGACACGGTTCAGTTATCCGGCAACGAGGCGGATCCGCTTCCGATTCGGCGAGGACGAGACATACGGCAAGTACTTCGTCAACAACGACATGGTGTTCAGCCACTTCGTGGCCGGGCTGTCGGGGTCGTTCCCGCCGGGCGAGGAGGCATTCATCCGATCGGTGCGCCGGTACTCCGACCGCATCACGGATCCGGTGCTGAAGAAACGGGTCAGCGGCTTCATCGGCCAGGAATCCACGCATGGTCAGGAGCATCGCCGGCTCAACGAGAAGCTCATCGAGATGGGCTACCCGATCGGGTGGTGGGACTCGGAGTCGTTGAGGGACAAGCGGCTTCGGTTCGAAGAGTGGTTGGGTGGCCGACGGCACCTGGCGCTGACCGCCGCCGCCGAACATTATACGGCGGTGCTTGCCGAACGGGTGTTGTCCAGCCCTGAGGTTCAGGCGATTCCGGGTGACGCGGAAGTGTGGAACCTGCTGAACTGGCATGCCCTCGAAGAGTTGGAACACAAGTCCGTGGCGTTCGACGTGTATCGCGCGGTCGGCGGCTCCGAACGCGTCCGCATCACCGTGATGGCCG
Organism: Mycobacterium celatum; assembly: GCF_002101595.1. Classification (GTDB taxonomy): domain Bacteria; phylum Actinomycetota; class Actinomycetes; order Mycobacteriales; family Mycobacteriaceae; genus Mycobacterium; species Mycobacterium celatum. The sequence goes on along the minus strand of NZ_LQOM01000044.1, from coordinate 58,598 downwards.
TACTGCTTGCGGTGATGATTCCGCTTACCACCGTCTTGCTGACGATCGGGCTGGCGCGCGACCCGATCGCACGGCGGCACCCGCTGCGGTTGCTCCGCGAGGCCTACGACCTGTACCGCGGTCCGTTCTTCAAAGGCTTGATCGGCCAGCTCGCGAAATACCTGCGTCCGGGCTTCCACCCCGACGACATCGACACCACAGCACTTTTGGAGCAGTGGCGCGAGGAACTCTTCGGCTCCGAGGGCGTTCTCGTCGACCACCTGAAGTAACCAAGGAGAAGATCGTCATGGGTGCTGTACAGCGGGCGACAGTCGAAAGCGTTTCCGCCAGAACGTATCCCCCGGTGCGTCGCATCCGGTTCCGCTTCGGCGACCCGCAGCCGATGAAGCGTCACTTCGTCGAGGGCGACATCGTGCTCAGCCACCTGACCGCGCTGCTGTCGGCGATATTCCCGCCCGGCGAGGAGGGGTTCATCAGGTCGGTGCGCCGCTTCGCCGATCAGGTGACCGATCCTGTGCTCAAGAAAAGAGTCGCCGGATTCATCGGCCAGGAGTCGGTGCACGGTCAAGAGCACCGGCGGCTCAACGAGCAACTGGTCGCAAAGGGCTATCCCTTGGTCCGCCTGTTCATGTTCGACCACGACAGCAGGCGCCACAAACTGCTGCTGCGTTATGAGAACCGGTTGCCGGGCTATCTGCATTTGGCGATGACGGCGGCGGCCGAGCACTACACCGCGACACTAGCGCAGCGCATGCTGACCGACGAAATGCAGGCGATCCCAGGCGATCCCGAGGTACGCCACCTGCTCAATTGGCACGCCATCGAGGAGCTGGAACACAAGTCGGTGGCGTTCGACGTCTACCGCGCGGTCGGCGGACCGGAGTGGATCCGCATCGGGGTGATGGCGGTGATCTACGTCCTCACCATCCCGGTCGTCACGGGCGGCGTGGCGCTGTCGATCATGTTGGACCCCACTGGCTGGCGCCCGATCACGGTGCTGCGCCAGACGATCGGCGTCTTTCGGGGGCCGCTGTTGAAAGGCCTGATGGCGGATCTGCGTAAGTACATGAGGCCGGGTTTCCACCCCGACGACATCGACACCAGCGAGCTGCTGGAAAGGTGGCGGCGGGAATTGTTCGGCACCGAAGGCGCCCTGGTCGACCACCTCAAGTAGAGCGATGATCCCAGATTACGAAGTCGTCGTCGTGGGGGCGGGCTTCGGCGGCATCGGAGCCGGTATCGCCCTGCAGCGACGAGGAATTCACGACTTCGTCATCGCCGACAAATGGGATCGGGTCGGCGGCACCTGGCACGCGAACACGTATCCGGGCGTGGCAGTCGACATCCCGACCTTCATCTACAGCTTCTCCTACGAGCAGCGCGGCGACTGGTCCCGGATCTTCACTCCGGGAGCAGAACTTCGCGACTACGCCGACGACATGGTGGACAAGTACGGCCTGCGCGAGAAATTGCGCCTGTCCACCACGATCACGTCGGCAACCTTCGACGAGACCCACAGCCTGTGGCGACTGACCACCGACGGCGACCGGAAGCTGACCGCACGGTTCGTCGTGATGGCGGTGGGCGGATTGGAACGCCCCAAGATGCCCGACATCCCGAGCCTCGACGAATTCGGTGGCACACTGGTGCACACGGCGCTGTGGGATCACGACGTGGAGCTGACTGGCAAGCGGGTCGCGGTGATCGGCACCGGAGCCACGTCGCTGCAACTGGTGCCCGCGATTGTCGACGACGTCAGCCACCTCACCGTGTTCCAGCGAACCCCGATCTGGGTGTTTCCCAAACCGGATGTCACGGTGGGTCCGCTGGGCCGGGCGCTGATGAGCCAACCGTGGATTCGATCGACCATCCGGATGGCCGGCACCGCGCTGACCGAGCTGGGCATGAGCGGGCTGTGGGCCGGGCCGCGGTGGCTGGTCGATGCCACCCGGCAACTAGGCGAAGCACCGGTGCGGCGCTGGATGCGCAGTCAGGTCAAGGATCCGGTGATCCGGGAAAAGCTGATCCCCCGGTACGGATTGGGCTGCAAACGCCCGTCGATGTCCAACGACTATCTGCGGACCTTCAACCGCGACGATGTCAGCCTGGTCACCGAGTCCATCGAGCGCGTCACCACCGACGGCGTGCGCACCGTCGACGGTGCCGAGCATCGGGTCGACGTCTTGATCTGCGCGACGGGCTTCCGGCTGTGGGACAAGGGGGCGGTGCCGCCCTTCCCGGTGGTCGGCCGCGACGGCGTAGAACTGGGACAGTTCTGGGAAGAGCACAGATACCAGGCGTATCAAGGGGTTTCGGTGCCGGGCTTTCCGAATATGTTCGCGATCACCGGACCCTACGGATTCGTGCTGGGCTCGTACCTGTGGATGATCGAGGCCACCTCGGCGCACCTGAGCCGCGCCATCGCGGAGACCAAGCGCCGCGGCGCCACCGTATGTGAGGTCCGCCAAGAGGCACACGACGAGTACTTCCGCAGCTGCCTGCGGCGTCAGCAGAAGAACTTCCTGTTCACCCCGACATGCGCGGGGTCGAACACCTACTACCTCAACAGCCACGGCGATTCACCGTTCCGTCCGTCAACCCATGGCGAAATGTACTGGCACAACCGGCATTACGACCTCGACGTGTATCGCTACAGCGTGGGTGCGCCGGCGGTGGCCAAAGCGAAGGAATTCGTGTGAAGCTCAACCGGCTGCAGCCGCGGGTCGTAGTGGTCACGGGCGCCGGCAGCGGCATCGGCCGGGCGACCGCGATGAGATTCGCCAAACTCGGTGCGCACGTGGTGGTCTCCGACCTCGACCTCGATGCCGCGCAGGCGACAACAGCGGTCATCCGCGGCCACGGCTACTCCGCCTCGGCCGCGCAGCTCGACGTCACCAAGCCCGACGAGTGGGATGCGTTCGCCTGCGACGTCCTCGCCGAGCACGGCTATACCGATGTGCTGGTGAATAATGCGGGCATGCTCGTCGGCGGCCCCTTCCTGGAGCTGACCCCGGCCGACTGGGAGCACCAGCTCGGCGTCAACCTGATGGGCGTGGTCTATGGCTGCCGGGCGTTCGGTGCCCAGATGGTCGAGCGCGGCAGCGGTCACATCGTCAACATCGCCTCGGCGGCCGCGTTCACCCCGACGCCGGTGATGTCTGCGTACTCGGTGTCCAAGGCCGGTGTGAAGATGCTGACCGAGTGTCTGCGCCTGGAGCTGGGGCCGAAAGGTGTTGGGGTCAGCGCTATTTGCCCCGGCGTGATCAACACGAACATCGGCGACCACGCGATCATGGTGGGCGTCGACGAAGCGCTGATCGATCGCGGCAAGCAGCTCACCAGGCAGCTGCAGGAATTCGCCGAGAGGCTGCCGTTCTCGCCGATGAGCCCCGATCTGGTCGCGCGGGCGGCCGTGCGCGGTGTGCGATTCGACCTCGCGGTGGTGCCCGTTCGCGCCGAAGCCTGGCTCGGCTACGTCATGCTGAGAATTGCCCCCGGCATAAACAGGACCATGGCCCGGCCGTTGTCGATCGAAAGGCTGGCGAAGCTCGGCGCCCGCCTCTCGTTGAGATCGCGCTCAGGGTCGTGATTTTCAGCAATCGACAGCCTTGAGCGCGATCTCAACGAGCCGGGGCCGGCGCGAGCATCTGCTTCCACCCGTCGTCACCGAGGTCGGTCGAATTCTCGAGGTTGTACTTGACCCCATCGGGCCCCACCACTTCCCCGCTGGACGGCAAATAGACGGCCGCGGGGCTGGACGGCGTGTAGACGCACGGGTTGGGCTGCTGTCCGTTGCACTGGACGGTGCCCGAACCCGGCCGGGACAGCGGATCGTTGACCGGCGGCGGCGTCCCGGGCACCCTATCGGCCTGTAGCGGGTTCAGTCCGTTGTTGACCGACGGCGCCGGTATCACCTGGCCGGGGTTGACCGGTTGATCACAGCGCGCCCCGGGCGCCGGGCAGTTACGAATCTGGTTGGGGTCGCCGTACCACGGGTTGGTGCCCAGCGGCACGTACGGTTTGGGGTCGCGGCACTCCCGCGGCGTCGCCGCACGTTTGCCCGGGACGTCGACGCACGGCAGGTTGCGCGCACCGCGCACCACATTGGCCGGAGTGTCTTGCGGGATCTTGCAATACGTGCCGGCCGGCAACGGCGCCGTGCTGGTGTCGGCGGGCGCTCGCCACTCCGATGCCGGCAGGAATCCGGTCAGGCACGGCGGCGGATTGTTGAGCGACAGGTTGAAGTCCATCAGCACGGACCCCGGGGCCGAGGCGATCACGGACTGCGCGATCGACCCGATCTCCGGCAAGAACACCAGCAACTGCTCGAGGCCCTTGTTGTAGCGCTTGAGCATGTCGGCAACGATCTCGAGGTTGGCCACCGTCTGCGGCAGTGCCTCCCGGACGTCGCTGAACACCTCGGCGACCTGATCGGCGGTCGGCGGAGCCTTCGACAGGATGCGTTGCAGGCTGGCGTCGTTCTGGGCGACCTGCGCCGTCAGCACGTTCAGGTTGTGGGACCAGCGTTCGATCGAATCGCCGGAGTTGACCTGGCTGTCGATGATCGGTGCGGAATTCTGGATGATGTCGTTGACGTCGGAGAGGTTGTTCTTGAAGTCGCCGACAACCGTCTGGGTCGAGTCGACCAAGCGTTGCAGCGCCGGCCCCATGCCGCCGACCGCTTGGGCGGTCTCGTCGAGCAGCGATCCGATCTTGTTCTTGGGTAACACAGACAGGCCGCGATTGGCGGCGTCCAGCGCGGGGCCGATCTCACTGGGCACCGTTCCCTTGGTGATGGTTTGGCCGGGCGAGAAGAACTTTCCCGGATTGCCGGTGGACACCAGGTCCAGGTATTGCTCGCCGACTGCCGACACCGAGTGCACGTTGGCCGTGGCGTCGACGGGGATTCGGTAACGCTTGTCGATGGACAAGGTGGCCCGCGCGCCCTTCACCGTCGGCTGAACCTTGGTAACCTTGCCGATCTGAATCCCGCGATAGGTCACATTCGACGTGCGATACAAACCGCCCGAGGCAGGCAGATCCGCTGTGAGCGTGTACTGGCCGATGCCGACAAGGCTTGGCAGCCGCAGGTAATACCAGCCCAGGGCAACCAGTGCGGCCACCGTCAGAATGGCGAACACGATCAACTGGTAGCGGATGAAGCGGGTCAACATCGGCTACTCACCCCGTTCCACCGGAGCGTCGGCAGGGTTGGGCGAGAACCTGATGTCGGGGACCATGGTTGCGGGATCGCGGCCCCACGACTGTTCGAGTGCGCGCAGCATTCCCGAGATTCCGGTTCCGGAAAAGACGGCATTGTCGATGGTGCTCAGCGTGAGGTCGAACGACCCGGAGACGTTGATGTAGTCGCCGCGCACGATCTTCGGCACGCTGTCGATGGTGAACGGCGGGGACAGCAGCAGCCCCAGGGCGTCCACCAAATACGGTGAGGCAAGGCCGAGTTGCTTCAGCGGCCGCTGCAGCAACTGCAGATCCTGATGCAGATCGCCCCGTGACGCCGACAGCGTCTGGTCGGCGACGTCGCTGAGCCGTCCCACCGCGTCGACGGCGTTGATGAACAGATCCCGCTGATCTGCGAAATGCTTTGCCAGCGGCGGGAACTCGGTGAGCGCCCGATCGATGACATCCGAGCGTCCGCCCACATAGCCCAGCAGCCGGTTGGTCGAATCGATCGCGTGGGTGACGTCGCCGCGCTGCTGGTTGAGCTTGGCGACAAAGGTGTCCAGCTTGTGCAGAAACTCCCGGAATTGCTGCGCGCGCCCGTGCAGCATGTTATAGACCTCGTTCTGGATCACCTCGAGGTTCGGAATCCCGCCGCCGCGCAACACCATCGCCAGGCTGGCCAGGGTCTGCTCGATCGACGGATAGGCCGATGCGTTCTTCAGCGCCATGGTGTCGCCGTCTTTCAGCAGCTGCGGCGACGGGTTCGGCGGCGCGGCCAGCTCGACGTGCTGAGAACCCAGCAGGCTGGTCTGGCCGATCTTGGCGGTGGCGTTCTTCGGCAATCGGACAGCCTTGTCCAGATCGATCGTCAGCGTGGCGACCCAGTTCTTCAGGTTGATCGCGCGCACGGTGCCGACAAAGACGTCGGCCACCAAGACCCGGCTGTTCCCGTTGAGCGCCAACGTATTCGGTATCTGCACGTAGACGGTGTAGGCGCCCGGTCCGCTACCCGGCCCGCCGGGCAGCGGCACGTTGGAAATCCCGCGCCAGTTCCCGCAGGACGTCAGCACCATCACGGCCACCAACAAGGCCAGCGCGCGTCGCGTCGCCCGCCTCATGATCCCGGTCCTGCCGGTCCGGGCGCCTCGGCGGCACCGAGCGGAGCTTCAGCCGGCGGCGGTGGCGCGGCCGCCGTCGGTGAGGGCAGCGGCTGCGGATACCACGGCGGCGGCAGCGGGTTGTTCTGGTCGTAGGCGTTCGGCGGGCCGGGCATGTTCTGTCCCGGCGGCGGCGGGGCGATGTCCGGGCCACCCATCAACTCCTCCAGCGACTCCGGCGTCAACAAGGCTGCCGTGGCCGGCCCGACCTGCACTCCTTGCATGCCCGGCGCGACAATCCAGCCCGGCTCGGAGTTCCGGTGCGACCACGGCGTATCCCGCGAAAAGATCCCGGGCACGGTGGTGTCCTTGTACCCAGGCGGCGGCTGCAGCCGCGGCTCGGAGTAGGCGACGTTCTTGGGCAGGGTGTCGGCGGAACTGAACAGGTTCATCCCGAACGGCGCGTAGTTGAACTTGATCGCGTCCAGAATCGGGGCCAGATACTGCGCACACAGTTCGGCGGACTCTTGATACCCCAGTCGGCTGCCGGCCTGAATTGCGCTGCAGATGAACTGCATTGGGTTCGCGAAGTTGACCAGCGCGGGCACACCGGTCAGGCTGCCGTGCGCGGGCTCGTAAATGCCCAGCACGTTGGCGGCCATGGTGGGCAGGATGTGTAGCGCGGTCTCCAAACCGTCCCTCGGGGTATCCTGCACGATCGCGGTGGTCGCCTCGGAGAGGTTGTTGACGTCGTGGGCCAGCACCTCGCGGTTCTCGTTGAAGAACGTGCGAGCCGTGTCCAACAGGTCGTCCGTCTGCTGGATCGCGTTGGCGGCGGCCTGATCTGAGGAGGTCAGGGCGTTCGTGAACTGGGCCAGGTCCTTGTTCAGCGCGACGAACTGCTGATCGTCTTCGTGCAGAGCGTTGACGAACAGCGCCAGGCTGCGGAGCACGGCGAAGAAGTCGCCGCGGCCCTCGTCGAGGGTGGTCAAGGCCTGCGACAGGTTGTCCAGCGTGGTGTTGATCTGCTTGCCCTTGCCGGCCAGCCCGTCGGCGAAGGATTCGACGATGTCGCCGAACGGGCCCTTGGGCTGTTCGGGTGTGGGGCCGAGTTTGTCGATGATGTTGGTGAATTGGTTGCGCAGGTCGTCCCATTCCACCGGCACCTGGGTGCGTTCGATGGGGATCACCGCGTTATCCGCGAGCACCGGCCCGCCCTTGTACGGCGGCTCGAGCTGGATGGCCCGCGACGCCACCAGCGTCGGGTTCAGGATCACCGCCTGCGCGTTGGCCGGCACCTTGTACCGGCTCTGGTAGTGAAAGGTCACTTTCATCTTGTCGCCGGCCGGCTCGATCTTGTCGATCGCGCCGACGCGAATGCCCATGATCTGCACCTTGTCCCCGGAGTACAGCGCGTCGGCCTGCGGAAAGTACGCCACCACAGTGGTATTCGTCAGCCGGTGATAGACCTGCCAGCCGACGAACGCCGCGATGAGACTCAGCAGCAGCACAGCCGAACCGATGACGACCGACGCCCGCGACAGTGAGGGCAGCCGCACGTTGTGGATGTCGAAGATGGTGCTCAATACTGGCCTCCGGTCCCATCAGGCGTGATGAACGGCGCTGGGAGTTGTGCACCGGGTCCGGGCGGCGCCGGCGGCCCCGGCGGCAGTCCGGGCGCGAACGTCGACGGCGGCGGCGTCGGGCCGGGCGGCCCCAACGGCTCGCTGCGCGCCCCCGGCGGCCCCGGCGCGATCGGCACCGGCGTGCCGGGAACGTCCGGCGGCGCTTCGCCTGGCCGGCCTGCGATCGGGATACCCGGAGTCGGCGGCAGACCGTTCGGGTTGGCGGGGGCGGGTCGCACGTCGGGTGCGCCGGGATACGGCCCGTTGGCCCCGAAGGGCCCCTCGCTTTGATCGACACCCGCGCACGGCATCGGATTACCGGGGCGCGGCAACAACTCCGGCGGCGGCGCGTACGAACACGGCGAGCCCGGCGCCACCGCGGGCCCCGGATGATCCGGGGTGCCCTCGGCCACCGGCGGCGCCGGTGGCGGCGCACCGTTGGGGAACCGGGTACCGTTGGGATCGGGGAACCGGAACGCCGGCAACCCCGCGCTGCGCCAGAAGTCCTCCGGATCGAGGCCGCGCTTCTTGAACGCCGCATCCACCCACGGCTGCAAAATCCAGTACGGCAACAGGTTTGCGACCATCACCTTGAAGTACGGGCCGGAGCCGACCGCCTCGCTCAGCGCCGCGGTGTAGTTCCGCAGCGTGGTCAGCACGGACGCCAGGTCGTTCTTGTGCTTGGCCAGAATGTCGGTGACAACACGCAGCTGCTCGAGCAGGTGGTGCAGGTTCGGGTTGTCGCGCATGAGCCCGCGCACCTGGGTTGAGAACGACGCCACGTTTCTCAGCAGCGCCTCGACGGCCCGACCGCGTTGGTTGAACGCGGCCAGCAAGGCCTGGGCGTTCACCAGCAGCGCGTTGATCTGTTTACTGCGGTCACCCAGGACATCGGCCACCTTTCTGGCCCGCTCGAGCAGGTGCCTGATCTCCTCGTCGCGCTTGCCCACGGTCTCGGAGAACTTGGCCACGCCGTCGAGTGCGGCGCTGAGGTGCGGGTAGGTCTGATCGATGGTGTGCGACAACACGTTCAACGATCGCTTGACTGTGTCGATGTCCCACCCAGCGGCGGCCTTGGTGACGTCGAAGAACGCGTCGTAAATCTGATATGGAGTGGTGCTTTGGCCAAGCGGCAAAACCCCTCCGGGGCGCAGCTTTTCGCTGCCGCGCTGCTCGATCTCGAGCACCTTCTTGCCCAGGATGGTCTCGGTCTTGATCGCCAGCCGGCTCTCGGTGCCCACGGTGTGGGTGCCGGTCGAGAACTTGATCAGAATGTGGTCGCCCTCGATTTTGAGGCTCTGCACAATGCCGACATCCTTGCCGGCGATGCGCACCTTGTCGTTCTTGCTCAGTCCGCCGGTGTCGGTGAACTGTCCGTAGTAGCTCGGGGTGGCGAACAGCATCGGGACACTGCTGAAGCTTTGGCCCACCCCGACGACGAGCAGCGCCACGACGATGGCCAGGGCGCCGATGCGGACCCGGTTCGCGGGTTCCAGCGTTCTCATTGCCTGGTGCACCTACCCGTCGGCTGCTGCCAGAGCCTGACCGTGCGGACCGGGCCGCCGGGCTGCAGGCCGTTGACCGTGAGGGACGCGTCGCAGAGGTAGAAGTTGAAAAAGTCGCCGTAGATGCCGCTGGCGCGGCCGATGCGATTGAACGCATCTGGCAGCTTCGACAACATGTTCTCGAGGCGGTCGCGCCCGTCGACAAGCGGCTGCGCGACGACCTCCAGGTGGCTCACGGTGTCGTGCAACAAGTTTCGGTTGTCGGCCAGCAGGTCGGCCACAGTTCCGGCAGCGTTGCTGATATGCGCGGTTCTGGTGGCCAGCGGATCGGCGCGGTCCTTCAACCCGGTGACCAGTTTCTCGACGTTGTCGACGGCCGCGTCGAACTCCTTGCGGTGCTTGACCGTGGTGTCCAACACCGTGTTCAGGTTCTTGATCACCTCGCCGATCGCCTCGTCACGCTGAGCCAGATGTTCGGTCAGCTGCGCGGTTTGGTCGAGGATGTCGTTGATGGTGCCGCCCTCGCCCTGGAACACGGTGATGATGGCTGACGCGAGGCTATTGACCTTTTCGGGATTGAGCGCCCGGAACAGCGGCTTGAAGCCGCCGATCAGCGCGTCCAGATCCAGCGCCGGCTGGGTCCGGGCGAGCGGGATGAATCCGCCGGGCGGAAGCACCCGTTCGGCGTTTTCGCCTGTGCCGCGGTCGAGTTCGAGATAGCGGTTGCCGATCAGATCTTGATAACGGATCGCCGCGGTCGTGGACTGGTACAGCTGGATGGAGCGGTCGACGGTGAACTCGACCCGGATTCGCTTGTCCCCGTCTATCAGGTCCACACTTTTGACCTTGCCGACCTCGACGCCCGAGGCGCGAACGAACTGGCCGGCGCGTAAGCCGCTGGCATTACTGAACTCTGCGCTGTAGCTGTCCGTCTTATCGAATCGCACCTGGCCGAAAACAATCACGATGACTGCCGTGAACAACAGCTGCACCGACGCGATGGCGGCGAGTCGGATAACGGTTCCGCGGATTTTCATGGGTTGATCGTGTTCTCCCCGTACTGGCGTCCCCACACGTATTCGGTGGCGAGGGGCTGGCTGATTTCGAAGTGGTTGTACGGCGCGATGCTGTTGCCGGTGTCCATCACCAGATAGGGCGCCGGCCACAGGTCCCGGGTGATCGGCTGCCAGCAACCCGCCGAGCCACCGGGTCCGCCCCGGGCGTTCACTCGCGGCAGGTTGTCGGGATAGACGTACGGGTTCTCCGCGCCGTTGAGCGAAACACCAAGCCGCGCAGAGTAATTGTTACCGCTTTCCAGCTCCGCGATCCTGGGCACGAGTTTGGCGAAGTTGCGGAATGTGCAGAGGATCTCGGGGCTGTAGGTGTCGAGCAGGCGGCCGGTGGGCACCAGATCGGCGAGGAGGCGCTGCAGGTAGGGGCCGGCCTTCTCGAACGTGTCTGCCGCGGTGTTGGCGAAGCCGGTCGCGGCCAACAGTGCGGCATCCACGTCGGCCTGCTGGCGGTTGAGGGTTCGTGCGGTGGTGATCGCATTGTTCAGGGCGTCAAAGAGGTTCGGTGCGTTGTCGGCATAGATGTCACCCAGTGCGGCGAGCTGCTGGATGTCGTGGCGGATTGTCGGCATCTGCGGATTGACGTCGTCGAGGATCGCGTTGCCGTTGACGATCGACTGGCCGAACTTGTCGCCCAGCCCGCTCAGCGCCTGCGCGGCCGCGGACAGAGTCAGGTTCACCTTGACCGGGTCGACCTTCTCCGCGATCTGGGTGAGCGTCTCGAACAGGGTGTTGAATTCGGTGGTCACCGAGATCGCGTTAATCTCGTGCTGCGGTGTGATCCGTTGCGGTGACGGGTTTTGCGGCGATGTGAACGACACGTATTTGTTGCCGAATACCGTCGTCGCCTGGATCTTGGCCTTGACGTTGGACGGAATCAATTGCACGTACTGCGGATCCACGTCGAGGGTGAACTTGGCGGCCGGCTCGCCGTCGTGCTGAACCTCGGAGATCTCCGCCACCCGGCCGATACTCACGCCGTTGAAGGTGACCTTGGAGCCGCGATCCATCACCAGGCCGGCCCGGCCGGCCAGCATCGTCAGCCGTGTCTTGGGTGTGAAGTTGCCGCGAAACTGCCAGTAGGTCAACGAAAGTACCAGTGCGCACGCCAGCAATAACCCCAGGCCCGCCACCAGGTCCGGCCAGCTTCGCGTCTTGCGTTCCTTGATCGGAATCGTCATGGCGGCTACACCGTGAGGTTGAAGTTCGGGTCGACGCCGTAGAGCGCAAGCGAGGTCAGCAGGACCACGATCACGGTCGACACCAGCGAGAAACGCATCGACCGGCCGACCGCCTCGCCCACCCCGACCGGACCGCCGCTGGCGGTGTATCCGTAATAGCAGTGGGTGATCATCACGATCACCGCCATGACGATGACCTCCGCCCCCGACCAGAACACGTCCTCGGTGCGCAGGAATGTCCGGAAGTAGTGCTCGTAGGTGCCGACCGACTGTCCGTAGAACAGCGTCGTGACGGTCTGTCCGGACAGAAACGACATGACGAGTGCCATCGCGTACAGCGGGACGACCACCACCAGCCCCGCCATCAGACGGGTCGACACCAGGAACGCGATCGACTTGATGCCCATCACCTCGAGGGCGTCGATCTCCTCGCTGATCCGCATGGCGCCCAATTCGGCTGTGGCGCCGGCACCGACGGTCGCCGCCAGCGCGACGCCGGTGACGACCGCGGTGACGACGCGGACGTTGGCCAGCGCTGCGAAGAATCCGGTGAACGCCTCGACGCCGATGTTGCCCAGCGACGCGAAGCCCTGGATCGCGATCAGCGAGCCGCCGGACAGCGTGGTGAAACCGATGATCGACGCGGTGCCGCCGATGACGGCCATCGCGCCGGTGCCCATGCCGATCTGGGCGATCAGCCGCAGGGTCTCCCGGCGGTAGCGGCGCAGCGCCCACCCGATCGACCAACTGCCGGCGAGCGCGAACCGGGTCATCTGCCCGGCCCGGCTGATGGCCCGAGTGACACCGCCGACATAGTGCTCGACGCTGGCGGTGGTGCGCGGGTAACGGGCGCGTATGACTGTGGCAGTGGACATCTCAGCGGCCCGTTCCGAACCGCACACCGATGGTCGTCAGCACCACGTTGACCGCGAATAGCGCGAGCACGCACAACACCAGCGTCTCGTTGACCGCGATGCCGACGCCCTTGGGACCGCCCTTGGTGGTCAGGCCGCGGTAGCAGCCCACCAAACCGGCGATCACCCCGAATATCGCCGACTTGACCATTGCGATGACCACTTCGGGCAGACCGGTGACCAGCGTCAGCGTGGCGAGATAGGCGCCGCCCGAGACGTTTTGGAGCTTGACGCCGAAAAAGAAGCCGCCGATCAGGCCGATGGTGATCACGGTGCCGTTGAGCAGCGTGGCGACGAAGATGGCGGCGACGACCCGCGGCACCACGAGCCGGTGGATCGGGTCGATCCCGAGCACCTCCATCGCGTCGATCTCCTCGCGGATGGTGCGGGCACCCAGGTCGGCGCAGATGGCCGTCGACCCGGCCCCGGCGACTACCAGCACGGTGGTCAGCGGCCCCAGCTGGGTGACCGCGCCCAGCGCCGCGCCGGCACCGGACAGGTCGGCGGCGCCGAACGCCGACAGCAGGGTGTTGAGCGTGAAGACGATCAGCACGGTCAGCGGGATCGAGACCGCGATGGTGGGCAGCAGCGCGACCCGCATGATGAACCAGCACTGGTAGATGGTTTCGCGCCAATGGAAAGGCACCCGGAATAGCGCCTTCCCGGTCAGCACACACATCCGGGCGAAACCACCGACCGTCGCCAGCGGGGGCGTGAGCTGGTCGCGGACGTACTCGGTGATCCGCGTCGACGTGGGTGTCGCGGTCGTCACCGCTGCGTCGCCGATCTTCTGGGGTGCGTTGGGCAGCAGGCTATGTGACAACACACGTTTCCCATAGGCCACACTATGTAGCAAAAATCACATCAAACCCACGAGACACGCTGCAGTCGTCGGAACGAAGTCAATGGCGATTCTCGACAGTTCGCCGGACGTTGATGCCTTTTAGATGCAGATGTAAATTTGATGTATGATTCGCACGCAAATCCAACTGCCGGATGAGCTTTATCGTGACGCCAAGCGAGTTGCGCAGGAGCACGAAATGACCCTTGCCGAGGTCGTGCGTCGCGGGCTTGAGCACATGGTGCGGATCTACCCGAAACGCGACGTGGCGGGCGATGCCTGGCAGCCGCCCGCCCCGCGTCGGCTCGGCCCGTTTCGGGTGTCCGACGACGCGTGGCGCGAGCTCGCCAACGAAGCGTGAGTGGCCGTGCTCTCGATCGATACGAATGTCCTGCTGTATGCCCAAAATCAGGATTGTCCCGAACATGCCGCCGCCTCAAGGTTCCTCGTCGAGTGCGCAAGTCGGACCGACGTCGCGGTCTGTGAGCTCGTGCTCATCGAGCTGTATCAACTGCTGCGGAATCCGGCGGTGGTGACGCGACCGCTCGATGGCCCCGAGGCAGCAGAGGTCTGTCAGGCGTATCGCCGTAACCGGCTGTGGGCGCTCATCGAGAATGCCCCGGTGATGAACGATGTATGGGTACGGGCGGCCACGCCCGGAATTGCTCGTCGGCGCCTATTCGACGCGCGACTGGCGCTGACATTGCGCCACCACGGTGTCGATGAGTTCGCCACGCGAAACATCAACGACTTCAACGACTTCGGGTTCTCGCGGGTGTGGGATCCGATCACGCACGGAGGAAGTCCAGAAGTAGCTGGTTGACGATCTCCGGTTGCTCGATCTGTGGACAGTGGCCCGCCGCCTCGACCACCGCCGAGCGACCGTCGGGGATTTGGTCGGCGATTTCTTTGGCCCAGCCGAGCGGCAGCAGCTTGTCGCATGCGCCCTCGACGACCAGCGTTGGAACCGAGATGCGTCCGTATGCCCGCTGACTCGACGGCGCAGGCGGCGGGGGCGCGCCGGGCCGGCGAAACCGCGCCGCCGCGACGGCCTCCCAGGCACCGGGCGCGGTGGCCGATTCGTGGCGTCGCCGCACATACTCGTCGTCGGCCGGGTAGGCGGGATCGGAAAACAGCGCCTCGACGATGCGGCGCATGCCCTCGCTAGTGGCGTCGTAGTCGTACAGCGCTTCCATGTGCTGGTTGCGCTGGATCTCGCCGCCGCCGCACATGGTCACGATGCTGCGCGCCGGCAGCAGCGGCGCGTCGGAGGTGGCGTCGACGAGCAGGTTGATGGCACCCATCGAGTTACCGACGAAATGTGCCGATTCGACGCCCATTTCGGCGCAGAACCGCGCGACGTGGCGGATCCGCATTCCGCGTCCGTCGTTGAAGTCGACGACTTTGGCCGTCTCACCGAAGCCCAGCATGTCCGGCGCCAGCACACGGTAATGCTCGGCGAGCGCGGGAATAGTGTGCTCCCAACCGATTTCGGCGCTGGCGCCGAATTCTCCGCCGTGCAGCAGGACCACCGGCTCGCCGGCGCCGGCTTCCAGATAGCTGGTGACCAGCCCGTCGACGACGACGGTCCTGCGCTGCCAGGAGTTCATGCCGTGCCCGGGGCCGATCGCGCGAACGTGAGCACCTGCGAGGCCAGCAGATCCAGCTGCGCCCGCACCGCGGCGTCCGCCAGTCCACCGGCCTCGTCCCAGATCTGGTCTGCCGAGTTGATCGCGACGCCCAGCGGAGTCGGCCAGGCGCGCAACGCATGACCGATCGCCCGGAGCTGATCCAGCGTGCCAACCGCCGCCTGCCACCCGTAGGCGCAGCTGATACAGCCCCACGGCTTGTTGTCGAGATAGACCCGGGAGTCGTCACGCATATCCTCGATGTAGTCCAGCGCGTTTTTCACCAGCCCGGAGACCCCGCCGTGGTATCCGGGTGACGCGACGACGACGGCATCGGCCTGCCGCAATGCGCCGATCAACTCGACGGCTTTGTCGGTGCGGGCCGGATCGTGCGGGTTGTACATCGGCAGCTCGATGTCCTCGCCGCAGTACAGTTTGGTGCGGCCGCCCTGGCGCTCAACGGCTTTTAGGCAGTGCCGCAAGGCCCGCTCGGTCGACGAGTTCGATCGCAGCGTGCCGCCGACCCCGACCACCAGTGGCCCAACAACTTGTGTCATCTTCATCCCTACTTGATCGCGATCGGATTCACCGGCGAGCCCACCGCACCGACGACCCTCAACGGCGGCGCGACGAGCTGAAACTCGTAGACGCCGTCGGCCGCGCAGTCCGCTGCCAGCGCGGTCAGATCCCAGTACTCGCCGAGCATCAGGCCCATGTCGCGCAGGCACAGCATGTGCATCGGCAAAAAGGTTCCCTCAACACCGGACACCGGGTCTTCGACCATCAGGTTGTCGGCGGCCACCGCCGCCACGTCGTGGTCGTGGAACCACGAGGCGCAGCGCCAGTCCAGTCCCGCACCCGGCTCACTGCCGTCACCGGTGACCAAAAACCGTGCCCACCAACCGGTCCGGATCAACACGATGTCGCCCCGGCCGATCGTCACGCCCTGCGCGCGGACGACGTCGTCGAGCTCTTCGGGCGTGATCGGGTTGCCATGCTCTAGAAAGGTGTCCGCGCCGCGATGCCGCACCAGGTCCAGCAGCACACCGCGCGAGGTGATGCCCTTGCCGTCGACCTTGTCGATGCCGCAGTGAAAGGCGCCGTAGCTGGTGACCGAACTGGCCGGGAAGCCGTTGTAGAGCTGGTCCTCGTAGTACACGTGGGACAGCGCATCCCATTGGGTGGCTGCCTGCAGCGGCATGATGATCATGTCGTCGTTGAAGCGCAGCAGGCCGTCTTCGAAATAACCGCTCACCTCTTGCGCGACCGAGTTGCGGGTCCACTTCGGCCCGTACTGCGCCAGGGTGGCGGCGTCGCCGCCGTCGACGGTCATGACGTGGATCGGGTTGTGCCGGAACTGAAACGCTCCCTGCGGGCCGGCCGAGCCGAAGTCCACACCGAGCGGGAACACTTTGCCGTGCTTGACCAGGCTTGCGGCGTGGGCGACCTTGTCCGCGTCGATGAAGTTCAAGGTTCCCAGCTCGTCGTCGTCGCCCCAGCGGCCCCAGTTGCTGACCTCGCGCGCGAGCCGGCGAAAGTCGCTCAGGCCGGCCATGACGCGCGTCCCTCCTCGAGTTCGGCGGCGACCGCCGCACCGACAGTCCCGCCGTCGACCCAGATGACCTGGCCCGAAATATAGCTGGCCGCTTGGCTGTTCAGGAACACCAGCACCGACGCCTGCTCCTCGGGTTCGGCGACCCGGCCCAGCGGCTTGGGGATGTCGTCGAGGTATGCCTGGCCGTACGTGGAGCGCAGTTGGTCGAGTATCGGGGTGTCGGTGACGCCCGGGCCGGTGCAGTTGATCCGGATGCCCCGGGCACCGAGGGCGGCGGCGGTTGTCATGGTGTAGAGGATGACGGCTTCTTTGGACAACCGGTAGCCCCCGCCGGCCAGCGCGTCGGGATGGCGGCGGCACCAGTCGATTCCCTCCGGCATGGTTCTGGTGTTGAGCAGTCCGGCCACCTGCTGTTGGTGATCGCGGTATCCGGCCGCCGCCAGCGAGGACACGCTGACCACCGACGAGCCGGGCGGCATGGTGGGGCTGAGCGCCTCGGTGAGGTGGCGCAGGCCAAGGAAGTTGACGGTGACGACGAGCAGTGGATCACCGATGCCGGAGGAGACGCCCGCGATGTTGAACAGCGCGTCGACTCCGGCGCCGATCGACGCGACGGCGCGGTCGATCAATTCGGCGTCGGCGAGGTCCACCTGGTGAAACTCCCCGACCTCGAATGCGGGCCGCCGCGTGTCCAATCCGACGACGTCGGCGCCGAGCTCGGTGAGTTGGTGCACGACGTGCGCACCGATTCCCGACGCGCAGCCGGTGACCACCACGCGGCGGCCGTCGTATCGCCAGAGTTCGTCGGTCACTGACGCTGTTCTTTGGCGCGTTGCGCCGCCTGAACCCGGCCCTCGTTGATCTCGGCCATCGCCTCGGGAATCTCGCTCGCGGTGAACTTCCCGCCGCGACCGGTAGGCAGGCCGCCGAACGAGTAGCCTTCGTCGAATTCCGGTGCCGTGGACGCGGTCCGGCGGGCCTCGATCTTCTCGACGACCGGCTCCAACCGCTTTGCCTTGTCGGCCACCGCTTTTGCGTCGCGTTCGATGAACTCGGGCAGTACTTCCTTGCCCATGATCTCGATGGACTCCATGGTGCCTTCGTGGCTGCGCGGGTTGAGCAGCAAGATGATCTCGTCGACGCCGCTGTCCTCGTAGCCGCGCAGGAACTCCCGCACCGTGGCCGGCGAGCCGATCGCCCCGCGCCCCGGCCCGTAGGCCAGCGTCGGATCCTTCTCGACCTCTTCGAGGTAGCGCTCCCAGACGCCGGTCCGGCCCGGCGTGTGCACACCGGTCATGTAGTAGTGCATGATCCCGAACGAGAAGAAACCGCCGCCTTTTCCGAGCCGTTGCAGCGCCTGCTCGTCGGTCTTGGCGACCATCATCGACAGGTCGCCACCAATGGCCAGGATGTTCGGGTTGATCGCCGGGGTGACCGGGACGCCGTTCTCCTCGAATTCCTTGTAGTACCCGTTGACCCGCTCGGTCAGCGGCCCCGGACCGGTGTAGGCGAAACTCAGTGCGCCGATGCACTTTTGAGCGGCCATCTGGACGGTGGCCGGCCGGGTGCAGGCCACCCACACCGGCGGATGCGGCTTTTGCATCGGTTTGGGGATCACGTTGCGGGCCGGCATCTCGATGTGTTCGCCTTTGAACCCGGTGAAGGGTTCTTCGATCATACAGCGGATCGAGACCTCGAGCGCCTCCTCCCACTGGGCGCGCTTGTCGGCGGGATCGATGCCGAAGCCGCCGAGTTCGCCGACCGACGAGGATTCTCCGGTGCCGAACTCGACGCGTCCGTTGGAGAGCAGATCCAGGGTAGCGATCCGTTCAGCCACTCGGGCGGGGTGGTTGACCACCGGCGGCAGATGCATGATGCCAAAACCCAGCCGAATGTTCTTGGTGCGCTGGCTGGCGGCGGCCAGGAAGATCTCCGGCGCGGTGGAATGGCAGTACTCCTCGAGGAAGTGGTGCTCGGTCAGCCACACTGTGGAGAAACCGGCCTTGTCGGCGGCCTCCACCTCGTCGAGGCAGTCCTGCAGCAGGATCCGCTCGTCGTCGGGCGTCCACGGGCGGGGCAGGGCGAATTCGTAGAACAGTGAGATTTTCACTGGTTACCTCCAATAAGCGTTGACCGTTGGCTTACAAGGTGTTTGGCCGCGACGTAGCCGAACGTCATGGCCGGTCCGATGGTGGCGCCGGCGCCGGCGTAGCTGCGGCCCATCACCGGCGCTGCGGTATTGCCCACCGCGTACAGGCCGCGCACCACACTGTCGTCGGCGCGTACCACGCGGGCGTGCTCGTCGGTGCGCAAGCCGCCCGACGTGCCGAGGTCGCCGAGAATGATCCGGAACGCGTAGTAGGGCGGCTTGCCCAGTGGATACAGGTTGGGATTGTCCAGGGTGGGATCTCCGTAATAGTTGTCGTAAACGCTGTCACCTCTGTTGAAGTCGTCGTCGTGACCCTTGCGGGCCAGCTCGTTGAATCGTGTCGCGGTGTCTTGCAGCGCGGCGGCGGGGACGCCGATCTTGGCGGCCAGTTCCGCCCAGCTGGTGGCGGACCTGACCACGCCAGAGTCCAGCCAGGCGTGCGGAACTTTGCGGCCGGTGGGCACCGGCGCTTTGGGGACCTTCGGTAACGGAAGATGTCCGGCGATGACATAGCGGTTCCAGGACCGGTGGTCGGTGATCAGCCAGCACGGGATGTGGGTGACACCAGTCTTTTGACCCTCGAGCATGGCGTGGCCGAAGTCCATGTAGGGCGCGGCCTCGTTGATGAAGCGTTTCCCGACGCCGTTGACGATGAACTGGGACGGCATCATGCGTTCGTTGAGCATGAATTGCAGCCTGCCGTCGGGCCATTGGATGGCGGGGAACCACCACGCTTCGTCGAGCAGGTCGGCGGCAGCGCCTACCTGCTGGCCGGCGCGGATGCCGTCGCCGGTGGCCGCGGGGTTGCCGAAGCTCCAATCTTGGTCGATGACCGGCTGGTGTTCTTTGCGCCAGGCCAGGTCGTGGTCGAATCCGCCGGTCGCCAGAATGACGCCGCGGCGGGCGTAGATCTGCCGTGGCGCACCGTTTTTGACTACCATAGCCCCGGTCACCGACCCGTCGGCGTCGGTGATCAGCTGGGTCATCGGCGAGTTCAGCCACAGTGGAATGCCGCGATCTTTCATCGCCAGGCGCAGCCGCGCCGCCAGCGACTGTCCGATGGCCGCCATGCGGTCGCCGAAAACCCGGGCCCGCACCATCCGCCACACCAGCTTGGCCAGCACCGCCTTGCCCGCCCACGATTGACGGACCTGATAGAAGGAGCGGAGCTCTTTGGGGCCCAGCCAGATTCCCCGCGGCGCCAGCGCCAGCGGCTGCAGCAGGTGCTGCTCGTCGGGCCCCAGCGTGCGCAGGTCGATCGCGGGCACGTTGATCGTGCTGCCCAGCTCCGAGCCGCCGGGCAACTCCGGGTAGTAGTCGGCGTAGCCGGGTTTCCAGACGAATTCGAACCACGGGCTGAGTTGCTCGAGGAACTCCATCATCTGCGGCGCCGCCTCGACGTACCGGCGGATCCGGGCGTCGCTGACCAGGCCGTCGGTGATGCGGCGCAGGTACTCGACGACACCGTCGGGCGACGGGGTGTAACCCTCGCGGCGTTGCGCCGGCGCTCCGGGCACCCAGATGCCGCCGCCGGACAGTGCGGTGGAACCGCCGAAATACGAAGCCTTTTCGACGACGAGGGTGTCCAACCCGGCGGCCTCGGCCGTCAGCGCGGCCGTCATGCCGCCGCCGCCGGAGCCGACCACCAGGACATCGACCTCATGAATACCGCCGAGCGTGAAGTTAGGTTCACACTCGGGTGTCGAACGTGAACCTAACTTCACACTCGCGTCCCTAGCGTGGCTCACACCGGCACCGCCGTCCTGATCGCGAAACCGGCGATGAGCTCCGCGGCCTCCTTGTAATAACGCACCGTGGTCCGGTATGGCCCTGCGGCCGCGAGAGCGGCGAAAGCGGCGACCCAGGTGCGGATTTCGTGCGCGGAGTTGCCGCCCTCGTGGGTGATGAACGAGTTGGACCAACCGTCGAGGTCGGCCAGCTGTCCGGAGTCGACGATGTCGAGGAAGCGGTGATCCCAGGCCGGGTTGATCGGTTGGCGGTCGCTGGTGCCGTCGGCGTAGCTGCGGGCAGCATCGATCACGGCCGCCTGGCGGGCCTGTCGCTCCTCGGCGGTCATCCGGCGGTTCCGCACACTGACCGGCGGATCATGCGACAGCCCACCGGATCCCAGCACCAGCACCCGCTTCTCGAGGCCGATCAAATGGTTGCCGACTGCCTCACCGAGCGCCCGGGCACGTTGCAGTGGTCCCAACGGAGTGGCGACGGAGTTGATGAAGATCGGGATCACCGGTCGGGCGGTCGCATCACCGAACAGTTTCTCCAGCGGCTGGACGGTACCGTGGTCCACTTCCATGCACGCGGATATCGCGATGTCGACGCCCGCGGCAAGAATGGCTTTCGCGCAACTAGCCGCAAGCGCATCGGAAACATCGAGCGGGCCGGCGTAGGTGTTGTAGTCGCCGACACCCTCGGCGGACGTTCCGATACAGAACGGCGGCATCAGCTTGTAGAAGAACCCGTTGTAGTGATCCGGCGCAAACACCACGGCGAGTTCGGGGTCGAAATCGTTGACGAAGTCGCGAGCCTGCGCGAGTGCGGCGTCGATGTCATCAAGGAGGTCCTGCGACGGCCCTGGCAGATTCAGTAGCGGGCTGTGAGACATACAACACAGGGCTAGCGGCACGGTTTCCTCCCGGAGTCAAGGTGAGGACGTCGAAGATCTTGGCGCTCAGCTCGGGTGCGAGTTGGGCGATGCAGGCGCCGGCGATGCAGCGATCGGGGCGCAGGAACAACACAGATTCCTGATGGGTGTCGAACCAGGCTTTCAACTCACCGTCGCGGTCTCCGACGATCACCACTTCGGGGTCGTCGTGTCCGCTCCAGTGCAGCTGTTCGAGGGGCCGCGCGGCGACGAACCGTGCACCCAACGCCTTCCAGTCCGCGAACGCCTGTGCGCCAAGGATTTCCCTGGGATTGTTGTTCCAGCACAGCACGGCGAAACCGATGCCCAGTACATCGTCGAGCATGACGTTGCAATGATGGCGGGTGTCCACCCGGGGTTGCACGAACAGCGTGCCGACCGGCGAGTTCGGCGTGGTGTGCACGACGGCGCCGTGCTCGTAGCGGGGCATCGGCTTGAACCGCATCTCGAGCACATACCGCTTGAGCGAGGGCACAATTGACGCCGATCGCACCAGCAGGTCGCGGGCGGCGGCGACCCGGCGGTTGGTCGGTGAGATGACCCGGCCCACCATCGTGGACAGGTCGATCATCGCCCGGGCGTGCTTGCGGCGTTCCGCGTCGTAGGTGTCGAGCAACGCGTCGTCGGCCTGACCGTTCAGCACTGCGGCCAGTTTCCAGCCGAGGTTAGCGGCGTCCCGGATACCGCTGTTGTAGCCCTGGCCCTGCCATACCGGCATCAGATGCGCGGCGTCGCCGGCCAACAGCAGCCGACCCCGGCGGAACGCGCCGGCGATCCGGGAGTGGTGGGTGTACACCCGGTGGCGGATCACGTCGACGCGGTCCGGGTGTGGCACGAACGGCGCGAGCATGCGCGCGAGAAACGCCGGATCCTCGGCCTGTTCGTCGGATTCGTCGGCGTGGATCATGAACTCGAACCGGCGAATCCCGTGCGCGATGGAGATCGACGCGTATGGGCGCTCGGGGTCCGCACCGACCTCGCTGTTCGGATGACCGAGCGGATCGTTGGCCAGGTCGATGACCAGCCAGCGGGTCGACGAGGTGGTGCCGTCGAAGGACACGCCCATCAGCCGCCGGGTGGTGCTGCGCCCGCCGTCGCAGCCGACGACGTAACGTGCGCGCAGAGGCTCCCCCTCGCCGAGTTCGACTGTCACTGCGTCGGAGGTCTGCGTGCACGAGGTCATCGGGCGCTCCCACCACACCTCAACGTGCTCGAATCTGTCCAAGCCGCGCAGTAATTCGGCGTCGACCAGCGGCTGCACGAACCCATTGCGTTTCGGCCAGCCGAATCGGGCGTCGGCCGGCGCCATCTCGGCCAGCACGCGCCGCTTGGCGTCGACGAACCGTAGGATCTGGTTGGGCACAGTGTGCGGCAGGATCGCGTCCACCAGGCCGATCGCCTGGAAGGTGCGTAACGCCTCGTCGTCCAGACCGACGCCGCGGGGATAGTCGATCAGCGACGCACGCTCGTCGACAACCAGCGTCCGAACGCCCTGCAGGCCAAGGATATTGGCCAATGTCAACCCGACCGGGCCGGCCCCGACCACGACGACGTCGACGTCGGTTGTCATGAGCGTCCCAGCAGGAAGTCGAGATGGAGCCGGTTGAACGTCTTGGCGTCCTCGTACTGCGGCCAGTGCCCGCAACCCGGCATCACTTCGAAGCGCGCACCGGGGATCATCGAGGCGATCCGGCGGCCCTCGTCGACGTCGGCGGTGGGGTCGTCGCTGGTCCACAGCACCAGGGTGGGCGCGGTGATGGCGCCGTACTCAGCGGGACCGAGCAGGTTGCGGGCCCGGATCTGCGGATCCTGCAGCGCCATGATGTCGCGCATCGCGGCGGCGAAACCCGGTTGCCGGTAGACGCGTTGGCGGCTGGCGACCAGATCGTCGTAGTCCTTGGACTTGTCGGCCATCAGCCACTTGATCCGCGCCTGCACGGTCTCCCAGCTCGGGTTCTCGGCCGCTGCCATTGACAGCGTGATAATCCGTTGCATCACTTCGGGATCGGCCTGTGAACCGCCGGCGGTGTTGAGCACCAGCCGGTCGACCCGGTCCGGGTGGTCGATGGCGGCCCGCGCGGCGACCCAGCCGCCGAGCGACTCACCGGACACGTGGGCACGCTGCGCGCCGATCGCATCCAGCACCGCCATCAGATGCTCGACGTAGTGCGATATTTCGAGGGGATGGCCGGGCTTGTCGGTATAGCCATGGCCCAGCATGTCGATCGCCCAGGTGGAGAAGTGCTCGGCGTGCGCCTCCAGGTTGCGGACGTATGCCTCGGCGTGACCACCGGAGCCGTGCAATAACACAAGCACCGGCCTGTCATCCGCGTCGCCGGCATGCAGATAGCGGGTTCGGACGCCGTCGGCGTCCAGGTAGCCCTGCTCGAACGGGACACCCTGCAGGTCGCTCCAGACGCTCTCGTACTCCGCCACCCGCTTCCTCTCTGGCCGGAAACTTAGTTCTCGTTTTCGGCGAGCCGTGTGTGCTAAAATCGCACACTGATGTGCACTATGTATAGAGCATCACTCTCCAGTGCTGGTGTGTCAAGGACGCGACCGTGAACGGCTCGCAGACCTTGGCCCGGGGGCTCACGGCGCTGCAGTTGGTGGCCGAGGCCCCGACGGGCCTGTCGGTGCAGCAGGTCGCCGACGGCGTCGGGGTGCACCGCACGATCGCCTACCGGCTGCTCGGCACGCTGGCCGAGTTCCGATTGATCGCCAAGGGTGACGACGGGCGGTACCGCCCGGCGGCGGGACTGGCGGTCCTGGGCGCGTCGTTCGACCGCAACATGCGCCAGCTGAGCGTGCCCACGCTGCGGGCGCTGGCCGACGATCTGGGCACCACGGTGTCGTTGCTGGTGGCCGAGGGCGACCAGCAGGTGGCGCTCGCGGTGATCGTGCCCACCCAGGTCGCCTACCAGCTGGCATTCCACGAGGGCAGCCGCTACCCGCTGCACCGCGGCGCCGCCGGCATCGCGCTGCTGGCGAGCATGCCGCCGCGTCCCGGGGAACGCGACCTCGTCGCGCGGGCCCGCGAGCAGGGCTGGGTCGTCACCCACGGCGAGATCGAGCCGAACACCTACGGCCTGGCGGTGCCGGTCCATCGCCAACCGCCGTCGCCGCCAACCTGTATCAACCTGATCTCGCACCGCGAGGACGTCGTGCTGCGCGGCAAGGACGCAGTGATCAAGGCGGCCAAGGAATTGTCGGCAATTCTTAGCTGAAAGGACGTTCGATGCCTTCCTGGGACCACGAAGTCGACGTCGTCGTGCTCGGCAGCGGCGGCGCCGGCCTCACCGCCGCGCTGACCGCGGCCGCCAACGGCGCCTCGGTGGCTGTGTACGAGAAGGCGCCGACGGTGGGCGGCACCACCGCGGTGTCGGGCGGTGTGGTGTGGATTCCCGCCCATAACCGTTGTCCCGACGGCGAATTGACTGTTGACGACGCTTTGAGCTACCTGCGTGCACAGTCTTTCGGATCGATGGACGAGCCGCTGGTCGAGACCTTCGTGCGGACCGGCCAGGTGATGCTCGATTTCGTCGAGGCGCACAGCGGCCTGCGCTTCGAAATCGCGACCGGCTTCCCCGACTACAAACCCGAACTGCCCGGCGGGCGGCCCTCCGGCGGCAGGTCTTTTTGCGCCGCGCCTTACGATCTGGCGCAGTTGGGCGAGTGGCGTGACCGGATCACGGCGTTTCCCGCGGACTGGTCCAATGTCGGGTTCGACGCCGAGACCCGCGCGCGGCTGCACGCCGACGTCGACGAAGGCGCCGACTTGTGCGTGGCCGGCACCGCGCTGATCGCCGGGCTGCTCAAGGGATTGCTGGATCTGGGGGTGACGCCGTGCACCAACGCGCGCGCCGAGGAGCTGGTTGTCGACGGTGATGGCATCGCCGGCGTGCGGGTGGGCTCGCGCATGGTCCGCGCTCGGCGCGGCGTCGTCCTGGGCACCGGTGGATTCGAGTGGAATCCCGCGTGGGTCAAGGCTTTTCTGCGCGGACCGATGCACGGTGCGGTGTCGCCGCCGAACAACACCGGCGACGGCCTGCGCATGGCGATGGCGCACGGCGCCGAGCTGGCCAACATGGGCGAAGCGTGGTGGGTGCCGATCGTGCGAATTCCAGGTGACACCATCGACGGGCATCAGCGCAGCCGCAGCGTGCGGCTGGAACGCACCCGTCCGCGCAGCATCATCGTCAACCGGGCCGGCCGCCGGTTCGTCAACGAGGCCTGCGACTACAACTCGATGGCCGGTGCCTTCCACTACCTCGACCCGCGCGACGGCTACGTCAACGATCCCGCGTGGATCGTCTTCGACTCGCTGCACCTCAAACGCTACGGGTTTCTCGGCGTTGCTCCGGGGGGGCCGGTCCCCGATTGGTTCTGCGCCTCAGCCGATTTCGCCGAACTCGGCACCAAGACTGGCATCGACGCCGACGGGCTGGCCCGCACCATCGAACGCTGGAACCGCAACGTCGCCGACGGATCGGATCCCGAATTCGGCCGCGGCTCAAGCGCATACGACGGCTACTGGGGTGACGAGCGCGCCTCCACCCTGGCTGGAAAGACACTGGGGCCCATAGACACCGCCCCCTACTACGCGGTGCCGGTGTCGGTCGGCGCGATGGGCACCAAGGGCGGGCCGCGCACCGACCGCGACGGGCGGGTGCTGCATGTCAGCGGCGCGCCGATACCGGGGTTGTTCGCCGCCGGCAACGCGATGGCCGGGGTGACCGGGCGCGCATATGGCGGCGCCGGCGGAACTATCGGCCCAGCAATGGTTTTCGGCTTCCGCGCCGGCCGCTATGCGGCGACCGGCGAGTCGCTGAATGTCTAGCGAGGTGCGGTAACGCGAAAGCCCAGCAACTCGGCAGCCTCCGCCATTCGCACGTCGTAAGTGACGATCTCGCGGAGGTCGTCGCGGAACTGCTGTGCGGTTGCGAGGTGGACCGCGTCGAGCGTTCGCAGCTCGGTCGGCAGGATCGTCGCGGCGGCGCTAATGACCCGGTTGTTGATGCGGACAAGGTCGATCCTCTTGAGAACTTGCCGGCCATGCGCCACGACGTCGTCTCCTTTCGCGGCCGCTGCACGGAGCACCTCCGTGCGGGCAAGCGCGCTCGATACGAGTGTTCGGCGCCGAAGATAGCGACGCAGCGCCGCTGATTCTGCCTCTCGGTCAACGAGCTTCACGATTCCCGACGAGTCGAGATACGTGAGTCTCATAAACGATCGCTGCGCTGCCGCTCCAGCACCGCCGACAAAGGTTCGCTTCGCTCCGGCAACTCGATGGGGTCGGGCAGGTCGTCAAGGCTTCCGGTCGCAGGCTCGATCTCGCCGCTTGCCAACATCCGCTCGTATGGGCCGCCCTCCGGCATCGGCGACAGCAGGGCTACAGGCCGACCGCGATCGGTGATCTCAATCGTTTCGCCGGCCTCAACGCGCCGGAGGAGTTCGCTGGCCCGCTGTCGAAGCTCACGCACACCCACGGAACTCATGTGCTAACTGTAGCACTTCGACTGGTTCGGAGGCGCTGGCTGAACGGCCTAATTCATCTCCTGCGCCAGCGTCCAGGCCATTTGCGCCAGCTCGCGATAGCGCTCCCGGAAAGTCGCCGCACGGGAATCCGCTGCGTTGCCGTCGATTCCGCGCCGATAGACGCCGGCCGCGATCGATGCCAGCCGGAACATGGAGAACACGACGAAGACGTCGAGCGACTCCGGCACCTCCCGGCCCACGTGCCGACAATAGCTGGCGACGAACGCATCCTGGTCGGGGATGCCGGTACCGGCAAGGTCCTCGCCCGCCACCCCACTTCGGCCGCCGGCGTCGTCGGGCGGCAGGTGGTACGTCAGGCAGGCATAGGCCAGGTCGGCCAGGGGATGTCCGGTGGTCGCGAGTTCCCAGTCCAGCACCGCAACCACGCGCGGCTCGGTCGGATGGATCAGCACGTTGCCCAACCGGTAATCGCCATGGGCGATGCACGGCGGTTCGTCGTCGGTCGGCAAGTGTTCGGGCAGCCAGCCCGCCAGCATGTCCATCGCGGGCATGTCCTCCACCCGCGCGGCTTGCCACTGCCTGGTCCACAACGCCACCTGCCGCTGCATGTAACCGTCGGGCTTGCCGAATCCCTCGAGGCCGACCGCGCGCCAATCCACCCGATGCAGCGCCGCGAGCACGCAGGCCAGATCCTCATAGATCGCGGCGCGGTGCTCGGGCGTGCACTCGCGCAGGACACGGTCCGGAAAGATCCGTCCGGGCACGTAGTCCATGACGAAGAACGTTGTGCCGATTACTGATTCGTCTTCGCAGAGCAGTCGCATTCTTGGCACGGGGACGTCGGTGTCAGCCAACGCGGCCATCACGCGGTATTCGCGCTCCACCTCGTGGGCCCGGGGCAGTAGGGTGCCGGGTGGCTTCTTGCGCAGCACGTACTCGCCGGCGGCGGTTCTCAAGTGAAACGTCGGATTGCTCTGGCCGCCTTGAAATTGACGAACTTCCATTCCGGTGTCGAACCCCGGCAGCCGCGCGTCCAGATAGCGTTGCAGCGCGGCTTCGTCGAACTGGTGAGCCGGCAAGACCGGCACCAGTTCCGCCATGCCATCCATCTACGACGCCTCCATGAATCGGCGGGTCAGGCGGACCAGTTGAGAACGTAGCGTGTCGTCGTCGACGTCGGCGACGAGGGGATGCATCACTCCGACGGCGATCGCGCCCGACAACATTGCCGCGGTCACCCGGGCGTCGTCGCCGGCGTCGCCGACCAGCACGCTGTAGAGCCGTTGGATAAACTGCTGGAAGGGCTGGTGCTCGGCGAGTAGACGCACGATGACGGGATCGAACTGCAGCGTGCTCGCCGCGCCGCGGCGCTCGACCGCCACATCGATGACCCGCTCCAGTAGCATCTCGCGCGCCCGCGTCCCGTCGTCCTCGGCTTCGGCGGCCTCCAGCGCCTCCTCGAGGCCGCCGAGTTCGCGTTCGGTGAGGGCGATGACGATCTCGTCCTTGGTCTTGAACTGGTGGTAGACCGCGGCCTTGGTGACACCGATGTCGTCGGCGATCATTTGCAATGACGTTCCGCCGACACCGTTTTCGGCGATCAGTCGCAGTGCGGCGTCCAGGATGCGGGTCTGCGCCGCGCTGCGCTCGATTGATCGGAGCCTTGCGGCCCGGGTAGCCACCACCCCGTAAGGGTAGCCGATCGGCTATTGACCGTCGGCTAGCCGATCGGCTAGGTTCACCGGCATGTCGACTGTCGCCGAAGCACAGCAGGCGCCTCCGACAGTGAGTCTTCGCGGGCAGTGGATTTGTTTGTGGATGACTCCGGTCGTCGGCGTCGTGCTGCTCGTCGCGTTCTTGGCGTTCCCGGGCTTCCTTCCGCCGATGTCACCTCAGATGACGGCGGGTCAGGTTGCCGAATTCTACGCGCACAACACGACGATGATCCGGTTCAGCATGATCACCTACAACCTGTTCGGCATCATGCTGATCCCGCTGTTCGCGCTGATCGTCGTCCAGATGAAGCGGATGGCCACCCCAAACCAGGTGCTCGCGTACTGTTACCTGACCGCCGCGGTCAGCGGTGCGACGCTGTTCGCGCTCGCCGATATCTTCTGGCTGGTGGCCGCTTTTCGGCCGGAACGCGATCCGCAGTTGATCCAGCTCCTCAATGACCTCGCCTGGATCACGTTCATTGCACCGGTCGGCATGCTGGTGGTGCAAAACCTCTGTTTGGGGCTTGCCGTCTACCTGGATGCCCGTGCGCGGCCGGTCTTTCCGCGATGGGTGGGCGCCTTCAGCTTGCTGACCGCCGCCGCGATGGCCCCTGCCGCGGGTGCGGCGATATATCGGACCGGGCCGCTGGCCTGGAACGGCGCAGCGTCGTTCTGGCTGCGGATCGGCGCGTTCACGTTGGACGTCGTGGTGATGTTCTTCGTGCTGCGGGCTGCGCTGCGGCAGCAGGCCACCGAGGAGACGGCGACACCATGACCGACACGGCGACGCCGCGAAGCAATATCGATCTCCGGATTGCCTTTTGGGTGGTTCCGGCCTTTTACACCTTGTTCGGGCTGATCTTCGTTCCGCTCACCCGGGTGATGCCGCCGCCGCGGCCCGATGTCACCGCGGAGCAGATGGGCAACTTTCTTCATCAGCATGCGGTGACGATCCAGATCGGCTTCGCGCTGTTGATGGTCATCATCGGCTTTGCCGGCGTCGCGAACGGCATCGTCGTCTTCGAGATCAAACGGATGTCGGTCAGCCCGGTGTTCGCCTACGCCTATCTGGGCGCCCTGGCTGTCGGCGCGCTGCCGGGCTGCCTGATGGCCGCAATATCCTTCCTGGCGGCGGTCTTTCGTCCCGACCGCGACCCCGAGATTGTGGCGTTGCTGTATGACTTGACGTTCCTGTCGTTCGTCGGATCGCTGGGCTGCTTCTCTGCCGCCTACCTGGTGTTCGCAATCGCCATCCTGCTGGACACCAACGGCGTCTTCCCGAAATGGCTGGGCTACATCTCGATTTGGCAGATCGTGACGGAGCTGCTCGCGGCTCCGGTGTTCATCTTCCGGTCCGGGCCACTCGCCTGGAACGGCTCGATCAGCTTCTGGATGGGCACTGCCATCTTCGGGTTCTGGGAAGTATGCCTGATCGTGCTGCTGAAGATGGCGGTTGACCGTCAGCCCGTGGGTGAGTTGGTGCAGGACTGATGACGGATACTCGAGTCGACGTCGGCCGCAAGCCGCAAGCGCATCTGCCCGGCGACGGCAGCATGTGGATGTTCGTCCTCGGCGACCTGATCATCTTCGGCGCTTACTTCGTCATCTTCATGGTGTACCGCACGCAAGAGCGAGGGTTGTTCCTTGCGTCGCAACAACATCTCAGCCTCAACGTCGGCGTCGTCAATACCTTGGTGCTGATCGCCAGCTCCTGGTTTGTCGCGCGCGGTGTTCAAGCGGCCCGCGCAGGAGAACATGCCGGTGCGGTGCGGTTTATCGTCGGCGGCGGCGCCTGCGGTGTGCTGTTCATCGCGATCAAGGTCTATGAATGGTCGTCGAAAATCGGTCAGGGGCTGACGTTTCCGCACAACGACTTCTTCATGTTCTATTACCTGCTGACCGGTGTGCATCTGTTCCATGTGCTGCTCGGCCTGGTGATCCTGGGTGTGGTGGTTGCCAATTCGCGAGATCCGGGTCGCCGGCGGGTGTCGGTGGCGGAGGCCGGCGCAACCTATTGGCACATGGTCGATCTGCTGTGGATCGTCATTTTCGCGCTGCTGTACGTGATGCGTTGAAGCAATGAGCACAACTGTCCGGCTTACCTCCGTGTGGCTGATCCTGTCGGCGATCACTATCGCCGCATGGTGGCTGGCGCCCGGCCATGCGCACGCGGCTGCCGGCGCCAGCGTCCCCATCACGATCGCCGTCCTGGCGATGGCACTGATCAAGGTGCGCTTGGTGATTCAGCAGTTCATGGAAGTGCGCACCGCTCCCGGCTGGCTGCGGTTGTTCACCGACGCGTGGCTCGTGGTTCTGTGGGGGACGGTACTGGCAATTTACCTTTGGTGAGCAGACCCAAAGTTACCCATTTACCGGCGTGTCGGGGGGACTTTGCGTCTGCTCGCGCAGGAGTTGTGCGGCTGCCGTGTAGGGGTCGTCGCGGCCGTCGGCGACCGCATCGGCCAGCCGGTCGAGATCGGGGTGCGTACGCAGCCGGGTTTGCGCCAGCGACAGGATCTGGGCCCGTGCGCGGGCCAACCGGCGCGCGCGGTTGTCGGCGCGGTGATGGGCGTCGATGGCCTCCATCAACTCCGCGAGGCCTTCGCCCTTCGCGGCGACGAGGCTGAGAATCGGCGCCTTGGTCTCGGCCCGCAGGTCGCGAACCGTCTGCTCCGCACCCTCCCTGTCGGCCTTGTTGACCACCACGATGTCGGCGACTTCCAACAGCCCCGCCTTGGCCGCCTGCACCGCGTCCCCGGCGCCCGGGTTGAGGATGACGACGGTCGGATCGGCGACGGCGGCGATCTCGATCTCCGACTGGCCGACGCCCACGGTCTCCAGCAGCACCACGTCGTAGGCCAATGCGCCCAGCAATAGGATGGCCGCGGGAACGGCGGCGGCCAGGCCGCCCAGGTGGCCACGGGTGGCCAGCGAACGGATCAACACCTCGGAGTCGTTGATATGTCTGGTCATTCGGATCCGGTCGCCCAGCAATGCGCCACCGCTGAACGGCGACGACGGGTCGACGGCCAGCACCGCCACCCGCAACTCCCGCTGCCGGTAGGCCCCCACCAGGGCCGCGATCGTCGTCGACTTACCCGCGCCGGGCGGCCCGGTGATACCGACGACGCCTACCTTCGACGGCCCCAGGGTTTGCAGCACCTCGTCGCGGCGCTCACCCTCGACCAGGCTGAGCAATCGGCCGGCCGCCCGCGGTGATCCGTTGCGCGCCGCCGCGATCAGCTCGGCGATGTTCATCTATGGGAGTTTATGGCGCGGGGACCTCGATGACGGTCGCGGAGCCCATACCGCCGCCGGCGCACATCGCGGCGACGCCGAAACCGCCACCGCGCCGCCGTAATTCGTGTACGAGCGTCACCAGCATCCGGGCTCCGGTCGCCGCGACGGGATGTCCGAGCGAGCAGCCACTGCCGCTGACGTTGACCCGGTCGGGATCGATGTCGAGCAGTTTGACGGTGGCCACGCACATCGACGCGAACGCCTCGTTGATTTCGAACAGGTCGATGTCGGACAGTGAAAGCCCGGCCCGGGCAAGCGCTTTCGGGATTGCCTCGACAGGCGCCAGGCCGGTCGACGCGGGGTCCACGCCCACCGAGGCCCAGGAACGGATCGTCGCAAGCGTCGACAGACCCAATCGATCGCTGGCGACGGTCAGCACCGCAGCGCCGTCGTTGGCGCCGCAGGAGTTACCCGCGGTAATCGAGAAGCCCTCGATCTCCGGATGCAACGGCTTGAGCGCGGCCAGCTTTTCCATCGTGGTGTCCCGGCGCGGATGCTCGTCGACCTCGAACAGACCGTGCGGCGTCTCGATCGGGACAATCTCCTCTTTGAAGCGGCCCTCGTCGATCGCGGCGATCGCGTTACGGTGTGACCGCAGCGCCCAGGCGTCCATCTCCTCGCGGCTGATCCCGGCGGTGACGGCCGCGTTCCAGCCGACCGTAATCGACATATCCATGTTGGGAGCGTCGGGGCGATCAGGGTGGGTGGGCGGAAACCAGTCGACCCATTCGCCGTCGACCTGCATCCGCGATCGTGGCGACGTGGACGCGGAGTTGACTCCCCCGGCGATGATCAGCTGATCCATGCCGGCGCGCACGCTGGCCGCCGCGCTCTGCACCGCCGCCTGGCCGGCCGCACAATGCCGGTTTTGGGCCAGGCCCGGCACCGCGGTCAGCCCCGCGGTCAGCGCGGCGTGCCGGGCCAGCACCCCGCCGCCGTAAAGGCCCTCGCCCAAAATCACGTCGTCGACCGGAACCGAGTCCAGCCCCGCCGCGGCCTCGGACACCACATGATGCGCGAGATCGTAGGCGCTGGTGTCGCGCAGCGTTCCCTTGCGCGCCGTGCCGATGGGAGTGCGCAGGGCGGACACAATGACGGCTTCGGGCACAGGTCGCCTCCTTGCAAACGGTATGAGAACATTATTCTCTCATTTCGAGAGTATTAGTTGCAAGGAGAGGGAACAGCGATGCAGATCAGTGGGAGTTCGGCGCTGGTGGTCGGCGGCGCCGGCGGCCTGGGCGAGGCCACCGTGCGCCGATTGCACACCGCGGGAGCCAAGGTGGTCATCGCCGATCTGGCCGACGACAAGGGCAAGGCGCTGGAAAGCGAGCTCGGCGCCCGCTATGTGCGCACCGACGCCACCAACACCGACGACGTGCAGGCCGCGCTGGCCGAGGCGGAATCGCTTGGCCCGCTGCGGATCTCTGTCGACGCGCACGGCGGCCCGGCAAGCGGCGGCCGGCTGGTGGGCAAGGACGGCAGCCCGCTGGATCTGGACGGTTTCAAGACCACCATCGACGTGTATCTGACCGGCGTCTTCAACGTGATGCGTCTGGCCGCCGCGGCGATGGCCCGCCAGGAACCGGTCGACGGCGCGCGCGGCGTCATTGTCAACACCGCATCGATCGCGGCCTACGAAGGGCAGATCGGCCAGCTGCCCTACGCGGCCGCCAAGGGCGGCGTCGTCGGCATGACGCTGGTCGCGGCGCGCGACCTCTCGCCGCTCGGCATCCGCGTCGTCACCATTGCCCCGGGTACATTCCTGACCCCGGCCTACGGGCAGGCGGGCGACCAGTTGGAGGCGTACTGGGGTCCGCAAGTGCCCTTCCCCAAGCGGATGGGCCAGCCGGCCGAGTACGCCGCGTTTGTGCAGAGCATCGTCGAAAACGATTACCTCAACGGCGAAGTCATCCGGCTCGACGGCGCGCTGCGGTTCCCGCCGAAGTAGTCGTCAGCCGCTCGAGTGTGAAGCTGGTTTCACGCTGCGCATCGAGCGTGAACCTCGCTTCACGCTCGGCGGCATCAGTTCTTGCCGGCGGTCAGCTTGGCGACGATCGAGCGGAAGTCCTCTGTCTGGAAAGACTGGTTCTCGGCAGTCAGCGCGAAGTCCAGGGTGGCCAGCACCGCGCGTTCGAGATGCACGTTGAGCACCCGCTTGGTGCTCTCGACGGCCTGCTGTGGCAGTTCCATGATCCGCTTGGCGCAGGCCACCGCCTCGGCGACGGGATCATCGGCCAAATGGTTGGCCAGCCCGAGCTCGACGGCCCGCTGTGCGGAGATCCGCACACCGGTCAGCGCGTACTCCTTGGCCAGCAGCAGGCTGATGTGCAGCGGCCAGGTCAGCGGTCCACCGTCGGCCGCGACCAGCCCGACCTGCACATGCGGATCGGCCAAGTAGGCCTCCTCGGCAATGTAGACAATGTCGCTCAAGGCGACCAGGCTGCAGCCAAGCCCGACAGCCGGGCCATTCACCGCTGCTACCACCGGGATTCGGCAGCGTGCCATCCCCAGCACGATTTCGCGACCGTCGGCGATGGTCTTGGCCCGCAGGTCGGCGTCCTGCGCCAACTCGGCCAGGTAGTGGAAGTCGCCGCCGGCCGAGAAGGCCCGGCCGCTACCGGTGATCACGGCGGCGCGCGCCGTCCGGTCGTCGCTCATCCGCTGCCACAGCCGCGCCAGCCCGTTGTGCAGGTCGTCGTTGACCGCGTTGAGCGCTTCGGGCCGGTTCAGCGTGATGATGCGCAGTGGCCCGTCGGCGCAAACGTCGATTTCCGGCGGCATGTCGTACACGTCAGACTCCTTTTATGGTCGTGACCCGCTTCACCCGGGCTTCGCCCGCGTTCGCGATCACTCCTCCCTTTATGGTCGTGACCCGCTTCACCCGGGCTTCGCCCGCGTTCGCGATCACTCCTACAATCCCAAGATTCGTGAGGCGATGATGTTCTTCTGGATTTGCGATGTCCCGCCCATTACGCTTTGCGCCCGGCTGTACAGGTAGGCGCTGAGCAGGTCGGGATCCTCGGTGCCGCCGACAGCCAGCGCGGCGTGGCCGACGGACTGCTCTACCCAGGTCATCAGCAGCTTGTCCAGCGAGCCGTCCGATCCGTGCGACACGCCGTCGAGTTGTTCGGACAGCCGTCGGCGCACGTGGTGGGTCAGCATCTCGGTTTGTACTGCGGCCCAGGATAATTCGGGCGACGGCGGGCCGTCGCAGCGCGCAGCCATTTCCCGCACGAGTTTGCCGTAGCGGGCCGCGTAGCCCAGCGTCGACGGTTCGCGTTCGTGTCCCACCACCGTCATGGCGATCGCCCAGCCCTCGCCGGGAGCGCCGACCATCTGGTCAGCGGGCACCGTCGCACCGTCGAAGAACACCTGGCCGAACTCGGTGGTGACGCCGTTGATCATCCGAAGCGGACGTTGCTGTACGCCAGGCTGTTTCATCGCGATGACGAACGCCGACAGGCCCTTGTGTCTGGGTGCGTCCGGGTCGGTGCGGGCCAGCAGCAGACACCAGTCGGCGACGTCGGAGTAGCTGGTCCAGATCTTGTGTCCGTGTACCACGTAGTTGTCGCCGTCGCGGGTGGCGGTGGTGGTCAGCGACGCGAGATCCGAGCCGGCGCCGGGCTCGGAAAAGCCCTGGCACCACCGCTCGGTGCCGTCGATCATGCCGGGCAGGAAGCGCCGCTGCAGTTCCTTGCTGCCGTGTCGGCCCAGCCCCACCACGAGATAGCCGAGGCTGGGCCGCGGCGGCGCGCCGGCGCGGGCCAGTTCTTCGTCGACGATGACGTCGTAGACCGGCGGTAGCTCCTGTCCGCCGTATTCGCGCGGCCACGACAAGCCGAAGAAGCCGCCCTGATACAGGGCGCGATGCCATTCACCCTGGCGGGTCCAGTACTCGTCGCCCGAGGTTGCAAACTCCTTGGCGTGCAACGCAAGCCAGGATCGCAGCCGGTCGCGGAAGGCGGCTTCGGCCGCCGAGTCACGAAAGTCCAATGTCGATCTCCTCCAGCTTCACGGGCCACAGCTCGGTGGATGTCAGAGCACGCCGCAAGAAGACATGCGCCAGGCACTCCCAGGTATTGCCGATACCACCGTGCACCTGAATTGCGGTCTCGCAGACGGTTTGCGCGGCGCGCGCACAGTAGATCTTGGCCACGCGGGCCGCCCGGATGGCGTCAGCGAGGTCGAGTTCGTCGACCGCCCAGGCGGCATGCCGCAATACGCTCACCGAGCCCTCGATCAGCGCAAGGCTTTCGGCCAGCAGATGGGCGACGGCCTGATACGAGCCGATCGGTTTGCCGTACTGCTCACGGATTTTCGCGTAGTCACAGGCCAAAGTGTGCGCTCCCCGCGCGGCGCCGACCAGGTCCGCCGACGTGGCGGCCAGCGCCAGCGCCAGCCATCGTCCGGCGGCGCCGGCAGATACCTCGCCGAGGGGCACCGCCGTCCCCTTCAGACCGGCGTTGGCTCTGGTCAAATCGGCACCGGCTCGGATGTCGCCGACGTCGACGGCCGACACCGTCCTATCCCGTAAGAGCAACGCCCTTCGGTATCCCCGCGCGTCGACCGCATGATCGCCGTAGGCAATCGTCGCCGCATCGCCCCCGACGTGCCGGGCCAGTTCGTCGGCCAACACAGGACCCAGGAAAGGCGCGTCCACCAGCCCGCGACCGAATTCCTCGGCGACGATCGCCACCTCGACGCCGGAGGCGCCGTCGGAGCGCAGCGACCGCCAGCCCGTCGCCGCAATCTGCTTGTCCAGCCGCGCGATTCGCTCGCCGTCCTCGAGCGCCTGAACCGATCCGGGTCCAAGGTCGTCGGCCAGTTTGGCGGCGGCGTCGCGCAGTTGCTGTTGTTCAGCCGTCAGACGGACATCCATACTTCTCCTTCAGCACTCGGCGCAGCACCTTGCCCGAAGGCAGCCGAGGAATATCGGACACGAACACCACGCGGCTCAGCCGTTTGTACGACGCCAGCTGCTCCGCCACCCGGGTGATGAGTTCCGCGGCGTCCGTCGGACGGTTGGTGGCGACGGCGGCGACGATTGCCTCCCCGTTCACCCCGTCCGGAACGCCGAACACCGCGCAGTCCTTGACGGCCGGATGGGCGTGCAACACCTGCTCGATTTCCGCGGGCGCGACCTGGAACCCGCGCACCTTGATCATCTCCTTGGACCGGTCGGTGATCCGCAGCCAGCCGCCGCCGTCAAGGTAGCCGACGTCGCCGGTGCGATACCAGCCATCGCACAACGCATCTCGCGTGGCAGCGCACGGCAGGTAGCCGGCCATCAGCGACTCCGAGCGGGCCTGGATCTCGCCGACCTCGCCAGGGCCAACGGGCTCAGCGGTGTCCAGCGACGCCACCCGCACCTCGACGCCGGGCACCGGCCGCCCGACCGAATCCAGCCGCGCACCGTCGAGCGGGTTGCAGGCAATGACGGGCAACTCGGTTGTGCCGTAAGCGGGCACCCACCCGACACCGGTGCGCCGGGTCACGGTTTCGGCGACGGCTCGGCTGACCGGGGTGGCGCCCCACATGATGAACCGCAGCGACGACAGGTCATAGGACTCCAGCTGTGGATGCGATGCGAGCGCCAATGCTATTGGGGCAACGGCTATCTCGACGGTGATGCGGTCGGCCTCGATGTGCCGCAGCATGGTGTCGACGTCGAACCGGCGGTGTAGCCGCATCCACACACCGGTCTCGAGCGCGGTGACGATGTTGAGCAGCCCGAGGATATGCGATGGGGGCGTGGCGATTTGGATGCGGTCACGCGACGTCAACTGCAGCGCGCTACGCCAGTGCCGCACGGCGGCGCACAACGACGCATGGGTGTGCCGAACGGCTTTGGGTAGCCCGGTGGTGCCCGAGCTGAACACCAGTAGCGCATCGGTGTCCCGTGGTGGTGACCCGGACGCCGGCTGTCCGGGTGTTATCGGCTCGTCGAGGTGCAACATCGGCATCAGGTCCGCGAGCACCGGGTGGTCCCCGACCGCATGGGACGGGTTCGTCAGGCCCAACGCATGCTCGACCTCGGTACGCTTCCAGGCCGGGCTGACCAGCACCACCGCCGCGGCCAGCCGCCAGACGGCGTGCAGCGCGACGACGAACTCGGGCCGGTTCGACGCCATCAGGGCCACCCGCTCGCCCGCCGTCACTCCTCTTTTACGCAGCGTGGACGCCAGGCCGTCGGCCAGCGCGTCGAGGCGCGGCAGGCTATAGCTGCGCTCCTCGAACACGAGCGCGGTGGGCTCGCGGGCGTCCCGTCCAAGCATTGAGAAGATCCTATCAGTTTGAGAGAATACTATTCTCTGCAATGAAGAACGCAAGTATGGAAGGGGGTGGCAATGGCGGAGCTGCACGCGTTTCACCAGGCGACGGTGACCCGGATCATCGAGGAGACCGCCGACGCGCGGACCTTCGTGCTCGAGCCCCATGACCAGCCCTTTTCCTACCGCGCTGGCCAGTTCTGCACCTTCCGGGTCAGCGTCGACGGCGAGCAGCTGTACCGGTCGTATTCGATGTCCAGCGCGCCGGAGGCCGACGCCGAGCTGATGACCACGGTCAAGCGGGTACCCGGCGGCAAGGTGTCCAACTGGCTGATCGACAACGTTTCCGAGGGCGACGAGCTGACGATGACGCGCGCGGCCGGAACGTTCTGCCTGACGCCGACCGCCGCGCCGTTGCTGGCCTTCGCCGGCGGCAGCGGTGTCACCCCGATCCTGTCGCTGGCCAAGAGCGCATTGGCGACGACGGACCGCTCGGTGCGGGTGCTGTGCGCCGACCGCGATCGGGCGTCGGTGATCTTCGACGCGGTGATGGACGAGCTTGTCGAACGCTACCCGGGCCGGTTGTCGGTGGTGCGTCATCTCGACGCCGAGCACGGGCTGATCGACGCGGCCGCGGTGAGCGACTTCGTCGGCTCCGACGCCGACGCCGACAACTACGTGTGCGGGCCCGAGGGCTTCATGGCCGTGGTGCGCTCCGCGCTGCCGGGGCCGGGGCGGGTGTTCGTCGAAGACTTCGACGCGACGCCGCCGACTAAGCCGCCGGCTGCTGTCGACAGCGCCGAGGCGGGCGGCACGGTGACGATTTACCTTGAGCGCAAGAAGGTTTCGGTGCCCCGCGTCGCCGGTGAGACACTGCTGGAAAGCGCGCGACGGGCCGGGCTGGCGCCGCCGTTCAGCTGCGAGGCCGGCAACTGCGGGACGTGCATGGCCAGGCTCACCGAGGGCAGCGCGACGATGCGGGTCAACGACGCGCTCGAGGAGGACGAGGTGGCCGACGGCTACATCCTGACCTGCCAGGGCGTGCCGGATACGGCGAACGTCACCGTGCGGTACGAGTAGTACCTGGCTCCTGACGACGCTCTGTTCTATCGTGAGTTAGTGAGATGACTAACTCAGCGGCCACAACTAATCGACCGGGCAAGCGAGAGCGGTTGGTGGCCGCCGCGTGCGAGTTGGTGTATCGCCAGGGCGTGGCGCGCACGACGCTGGCCGACATCGCCCAGGCGGCCGACGTGCCAGTAGGCAACGTCTACTACTACTTCAAGACCAAAGACGACATCATCGCAGCTGTCGTGCGAGCGCGCGCAGATCAAATCGAGTCGGCGCTCGCCGCACTGGAGCGACGGCATCGCAGCCCCAAGGGGCGGCTCAAGGGCTTGATCGGATTGCTGGCCGAGCAGGCAAACTCGATGGCCCAATACGGCTGCCCACACGGGACTTTGTGCTCGGAGCTGGCCAAGCACACGGCAGACCCGCTTGCCGCGCCGCTCATGCAGATCCCCCTTGCGTGGGCCGAGCAGCAGTTTCGCGCCATGGGGCGGCGCGACGCCCCCGACCTTGCGATCGAGTTGGTCAGCGCCTATCAGGGAAGCGCGGTGCTGGCCAGCGCGCTGGCAGAACCCGAGCTCATGGCTCGCCGAACACGTCGCCTCGAGAAGTGGATCGACGCACTGGGTGCGTGACCAACCGGAAGGGAACCCCAATCATGACCGAGCTTTCCGCGTTCGCCGACCTGATGTCAGCCGATCACGGGCTATGCGTGTTCAGCACGTTGCGGCGTGATGGCAGCATCCAGTCGTCGGTGGTCAATGCCGGTGTGCTGCAACACCCGTTGACCGATGCGACGGTTGTCGGGCTGGTGGCTATCGGCGGCTCCCGCAAACTGGCCCACCTCCGTGTCGATCCGCGGGCAACGGTCGTCGCCAAGGCCGGCTGGCAATGGGCCGCGGTCGAAGGCACGGCAGAACTGATCGGACCCGACGACCCCCACCCCGATGTCGATGACGAGCGGCTGCGGTTGCTGCTTCGCGAAATTTTCACCGCAGCGGGCGGGACCCACGACGACTGGCCGACCTACGACCGCGTGATGCGTGAGGAGCGCCGAACTGCAGTTCTTATCTCCCCCAACCGGATTTACGCGAACCCCACATGACGCGAGACCAGGTGCTCGCGATGTGCGCAAGCCTTCCCGAAGCGGTCGAGGACTATCCCTTCGGAGACGGTGTTGCGGTGTTCAAGGTCGGCGGGCGCATGTTTGCCCTGGTGTCATTGGGCGGCGATCCGGGCAGCGTCAACCTCAAGTGCGACCCGGACATTGCCGTGGACCTGCGCGTGCGACACCCCGCGGTTCGGCCCGGCTATCACCAGAACAAGCGCCATTGGAATACCGTCGAGTTGGACGGTTCGATAGCCGACGACGAGCTTCGCGAGATGATCGACCACTCCTACGAGCTGGTGGTGAGTGGTCTGCCACGAACGGACCGGCGTCGGCTGCTCGGCGACAACTAACCCGTTGCAGCCCTAAGTGTTTCGGCGACGACGCGACCGGTGTCGCGCAACGGCCGGGTGCTTCGTTGGCTGCGGCTCAGCATGATTGCGCCTTCCAGGCTGGCCAGCGCGAACATCGCGAGACGGCGTGCCCGGACAGGTTTGACTCCCTCGCTGATCAGCTGGGCGGCTACCCGCGAGCGCCACGCGTCGAAAACCGCTTCGCTCGCCTGGCGTAGACTTTCGTTGGTGCTGGCGATCTCACAGGCCAGAGTCCCGATCGGGCAACCATCGGCGAAGTCGGACTCTTCCAGAGCGTGGGCCGCCCAGCCGAACCACTTGGTCGCGGCCTGGCCGATATCACCGGATTCGGCGAACACTCGGTCGAGCAGCTGTTCGTAGCGCTCGGCCGTATGCGCAATGGCTTGCAGCGCAAGGTCTTCCTTGCCGCCCGGAAAGAAGTAGTACAGCGAGCCGATCGGACCGCCGCTCTCCGTGACGATTTGTTTGAGCCCGGTGCCGCTGTAGCCCTGCCGGCGGAACAGTCCGGCAGCCGCGGTCAAGAAGCGTTCCCGCGTGGGCGCGCTCATGATCGCATCGGGATGGACTCGATGATGCGCCGCGCGGTCTGGCCCTCGATCGCATACGCGCTGAGGGCTTCGCACTCGAGTTGGTCGCCCAGCCGCCGACCGACGACGTCGAGCACGGTCTGCTTGGCCGAGCGCACCGCAGACTGCTCGTGACCGGCGATCCGCTCCGCCAGAGTCCGGGCGTGGCTCATCAGCTCGTCGTGGGCAACAATGCGGGTGACGAGATTGACCTGCAATGCACGCGCGGCGTCGATCGGCTCGCCGCTGAGTTCCAAATCCAGCGCGACCGCCACGCCGCACGCGTCGACCAGCCGGGAAATGCCGCCGTCGCCGTGATGAAAACCCAGGCCCACCAGTGGCGCGCCGAACATCGCCTGCTCCGAGGCGATCCGGATGTCGCAGGCCAGCGCCAGCTCCAAACCCGCGCCCAGCGCCCACCCGTTGATCGCACCGATCACCGGCTTGGCAATGCGCATCCCCCGCGTAAGGCCACCGAAACCGATGCCTTTGGCGTTGCGGCGCACGGCCGCGGCGTCGGCGTCGAGCCATTGCGCAAACCAGGTGTTGCGGTCGGCACCGGCACAGAATGCCGTGCCGACGCCGGTCAGGATCGCCACATCGACGTTGTCGTCGTCGCCGAAGTCCCCCCAAATCTGCCGCAGCCGTTGATCCATAGCCGGGTCGATCGCGTTGCGCGCCTCTGGGCGGTTCAGCGTGATGGTCGCGATGCGGTCCTGCTTGTCGTAAGTGACGTGGTCCATCCACGCAGATTATATAAAACGTTCTACTAGCACAAGGGCCAAAGAAGACTGGCCGTCGCGGCGCTACGAGCAGACGCAGCCGCCTGCTTCGCCCGGCCCTAACAACTGACAACTGCCGGGGCGAGTTGCTCGAGTTGGTCGATTCCCGCTTCGAAGTCGCTGCCGACCGGCAACAGCAGGGTCACGTGATCCGCACCGGCGGACCGGTGTTCGCAAACCTTGGTCGCGACGGCCTCGGGGTCGTCCGGGTCTGCCTGCACCCCGACCACTAGGAGCTTGTCCGGACCGATCGTCCGCCTGACCTGCGCGGTGGATTCCGGGGGCAGCATGGCCGGTAACGCGCCATCCGCGATCTCGCCCGCGAGCGCGACCATTTTTGGGCGGTTGGCGGCAATGATCCGGGGGTAGGCCACATCTGGCGCGGGTGGCCAGGCCGGGTCGTCCATTCGGTCCAGATAGTCGCGCATCGTTGCCAGCGGGCTGCCGAACTCCCGGCCGACGCTGGTCGCTTGCTCCGGGTACCCCACGCCCAGGCCGAGGACGAACCTGCCCGGAAACGCTTGGGCCAGTTGAGCCGCCGCGGCGTGCATGGTCTGCGCTGGCCGGGCCCAGATATTGGCGACGCAGGTGCCGAACACCATCCTCTCGGTGGCAGCCAGCAGAACCGCCAGTTGCACGAGGGCATCCTTACCAATCACTTCGTTGGTCCAAGTAGCTTGATAGCCGGCTTCTTCCAGCCTGGCCACTGCCTGGCGCTGCAGGTCGGTTGAGGGGGTGCTGGTGAACGAGACCGGTAGACATACACCGACCGTTCCCAATGAGTGTTTCATGGTCAGTCCTTAAAGTAGTGGCCCGTTTCGAGGTCGTCGATGAGCCCCGGCTGTACGGGGTGCCAGTCCAGCCGGTTTTGGGTAAGGGTGCTCGAAGCAGGGAGGTCCATCGCGAAAATTCCGCCGATGAAGCCGAAGTGATCGAAAGCGCGCTCTGCGGCAATGGAATTCACCGGCAGCCCTAGATGCCGGCCGATGACCTCGGCAATATCGCGAACGGGCACACCCGCGTCGCCGACTGCGTGCAGCCGCGCACCGGCCGGAGCGCCTTCTAGGGCCAGCCTGAACAGGTGGGCGGCGTCGAGCCGGTGCACGGCGGGCCAGCGGTTGGATCCGTCGCCGGGGTAGGCCGAGACACCCTTGACGCGTGCGGTGGCGATGAGCTGCGGAACGAAACCGTGATCGCCGGTGCCGTGTACCGACGGTGGCAGCCGCACCACCGAGACGCGCACGCCGCGGTCGGCGAACGACAGTGCTTCCTCGGAGGCGCGTGGGAAGCCCGGGTCGGCGGCATCTTCTTCGGTCGCCGCGCGACCTGGCGTGGAAACGGCGATACCGGACGCGACCACGAACGGGCGATCGGACTCGACGAGCGCCTCGCCCATCGCCTCGATCGCACGACGATCCGTCTGTGCCGCACCGGCGTAGTCGGAGAAGTCGTGAATGAACGCGGTGTGGACGACGCCGTCGGCGGCAGCCGCACCATCGCGCAAACTGCCCAGGTTGTCGAGGTCTCCGCGGTGCACTTCGGCGCCCGCGGCTGTCAATGATGTGGCGGTCGCATCCGAACGGGCAAGACCGACGACCTGATGGCCAGCGTCGATGAGCTCCCGAACGACCGCCGAGCCGATGAACCCTGTTGCGCCGGTGACAAAGACGCGCATGATGTACTCCTTGACCTAACAGTCGGTAGATGAGTCAACGGTGCAGCCGAACGTTGCACATTGTCCAAGATCTGTTTCGCATCATTCAATGCCTTTCAGGTATCACCAAAGTTCAACCGGTGTATTGGCTGCCGATCGGCGGGTAGGCAGCGTTACGATCGACGTATGTCCGAGCTGCCAGCGGCCGACCTCGATTTGCGGTTGGTCCGGTACTTCGTTGTGGTGGCCGACCATCGGCACTTCGGCCGCGCCGCCGCTGCCCTGCGGGTGGCACAGCCGTCGTTGAGCCGGCAAATACGCCGGCTGGAACAGCAAGTGGGCGCACGCCTGCTGGACCGCACTCCGCAGGGCAGCAAGCTCACGGAAGCGGGCGAAGTGTTCTTGCCGCGGGCCAAGGCACTGCTGCGATCAGCCGGGCAGGCCGCGGCGCAGGCCCGCGCTGCCGCCGAGCCCAGCCGCGTCACCATCGGCTACACAATGGGAGTAATCGTCACGCCGGCGGTGCGCGAATTGCGCCGTCGGCATCCTGACGCGGATGTGCGTGCGGTCCATGTGGATTGGGATCAACCGCGTGCGGCGTTGCTCGACCATCGGGTAGACGCGGTGGTGACTAGGCTGCCTTTTCCGACCGACCAGCTGCATGTGACGATCCTCTACGACGAGCCTCGGGTGCTGCTGGTGCCGACAGATCATCGTTTGGCGGGCAAGGAATTTGTCACTCTCGACGACATTGCCGACGAGCCCATGCCGCGGATACGCGATTCCGATCCGGTGTGGAGTGCGTTCTGGCGCGCCGAACCGCGGCCCGGCGGGCGGCGCGCACCCGATGGACCGTTTATCGACGCGCTGGAGGACAAGTTCGAACTGATC
Organism: Mycobacterium celatum; assembly: GCF_002101595.1. Lineage (GTDB taxonomy): Bacteria > Actinomycetota > Actinomycetes > Mycobacteriales > Mycobacteriaceae > Mycobacterium > Mycobacterium celatum. The sequence goes on along the minus strand of NZ_LQOM01000044.1, from coordinate 13,961 downwards.
GCGTCCGGGCAGGCGGTGGTTATCTCGGCCGGGATGCACGCCAACGCCATTCGCCCCGACATCACCGCGATTCCTTTGGAGGGCGTCGAGCCCAGCCACGTCGTGCTGGCCAGCCGTGCCGGTGACCGCAGCCGGTTGGTGGCGGCGTTTCGCAAGCTGGCCGAGACCTACCTCACCGGGACGCCTGAGCAGACGTAAGACGCCCAGACACGCCGTGCGTGCGGGGACTTTCGCGTCTGCTCGGTCTACTTCGGCGGCGGGCGGTAGTCCGGCTGATAGTCGGCGATACGGATCGGGTTGCCGACCAGGCGGAAATCTCCCGCAGTGACAACGATCTCCGGGGTGGCCTTCAACGCCTCGGGCAGTGTGCGCACAGCAGCTGCAGGTATGCCGAGGGGACGCAGTCGGGCTTCCCAACTCACAGCGGTGTCGGTGGCCAACGCCGCCGCGACCACCGCGCGCACCTCGTCGGCTCGCGCCACCCGCTCGGCCATCGTCTCGAAGCCCGCGATACCGGCCTCACCCGCGAACGATTTCCAGAACCCGTCGTGGGTGATGAACAGCGCAAGGTAGCCGTCGGCGGTCGAGAACATCTGTGCGGGAACGTAATACGAGTGTGCACCGTAGGCTCGGCGCTGGGGCTCGACGCCGTCGTTGAGATACGCCGACGCGTGGTAGTTGAGCTGAGAGAGCATCACGTCGCGCAGCGACACATCCACTTGACCGCCGCGGCCGGACACGATCTGTGCCAGCAGCCCGAGCGCCGCCGCGAGACCGGTGGAATTGTCCGCCGAGGAGTAGCCCGGCAGGGTCGGCGGCCCGTCGGGATCACCGGTCAACGCCGCCACCCCGGTAGCAGCCTGCACGACGTAGTCGAACGCCGGGTCGTCGCCGCCGTTCAGCCCGAAACCGGTGATCGCGACACAGACGATCCGCTCGTTGTAGCGGCGCAGCGCCTCGTAGGTGAGGCCGAGCCGGCGGATCGCCGACGGTTTCAGATTGACCAGCAGCGCATGGGATTCCGCGACGAGCTGGCCCAGTCTGCCTTGGCCCTCTTGAGAGTTGAGGTCCAGTCGGATGCTGTCCTTGTTGCGATTCAGGCTGGCGAAATAGCTGTCGCTGACCTTCCGGGAGATCTCGCCGCCGGGCGGCTCGATCTTGGTGACCTGCGCGCCGAGGTCGGCCAACAGCATGGTCGCGTACGGACCGGCCAGCATGGTGCCGACCTCCAGGATCCGGATACCGGCGAGCGGCGCCGTCATCGCACCTCGGCGCCCAGCGCCGCAATGACTTCGCGGGTGCGGCGTTTGGACGCGATCAGCTCATCGCGGTTGTCGCCGAGAGGCAGGAGCCGTACCGACAGGTCGGTCACCCCGGCGTCGGCGAATCGGCGGAACCGCGCCAGGATGGCCTCCTCGTCGCCGGCCGCGCAGATGTCGCCGACGTCTTTGGCGTCGCCGTAGCTCAGCAGCCGTTGATAGTTCGGCGACACCTCGGCTTCGCCCAGGATCCGGTTGGCGCGCTCCCGGGCTGCGTCGACTTCGCTTGGCGCGCAGACGCACACGGGAAGCCCGGCAACGATCCGCGGGGCCGGGCGGCCCGCGTTGTCGGCGGCCTTGGTGATCCGCGGGACCACGTGTTCGGCGCAGGCGCGTTCGTCGGCCATCCACAGCACGGTGCCGTCGGTGCGCTCTCCCGCGAGCGTGAGCATCACCGGGCCGAGCGCAGCGATCAGCACCGGCAGCGGAGCCACCGGTGCGAGGTCCAGCGGGTTGTGCACCGTGAAGGTCTCGTTCTCGACGTCGACCGGGCCGGGTCCGCTGAAGGCGGCGGCGAGCACGTCGAGGTAGTCGCGGGTGTAGGCGGCCGGCCGCTCGTAGGGCAGTCCGAGCATGTCACCGATGATCCAGTGATGCGATGGCCCCACACCAAGCGCCAGCCGCCCCCCGGCAGCGGCATGCACCGATAACGCCTGACGGGCCAACGCAATCGGGTGTTGGGCCTGCAGCGGCACCACCGCGGTGCCCAGCTCGATCCGGGTGGTGCGCGTCGTCATCAGCGCAACAGCCGTCAGCGCGTCGAAGTCGTTGGGCACCTGAGGAATCCAGGCGGTGTCCATGCCCACGGACTCGGCCCACTCGATGTCGTCGAGCAGCTTGGTGACCTTGCGGGCCGAATCGCCACGCTCGGCGCCGATCATTACTCCGAGACGCACGATTCCTCCTCGGTGGGTTCGGGGACGCCGGTCAGCTTGCGGATCTCGCGCACCAGGACGTCCAGGGGCGTCCCGGTGGGAAAGACTGCCGCGGCACCGGCATCCAGCAGCTTGGGTACGTCGGATTCTGGAATCGTGCCGCCGACGACCACAGCGATGTCGCCCGCGTCGGCCGCCCGTAGCGCCTCGATGGTGCGGGTGGCGAGCGCGACGTGCGCACCGGACAGGATGCTCAACCCGACGAGTGCCACGTCTTCCTGCACGGCGATCGATGCGATGTCCTCGATGCGCTGCCGGATGCCGGTGTAGATCACCTCGAAGCCGGCGTCGCGCAACGTGCGCGCGACGATCTTGGCGCCGCGGTCATGCCCGTCCAGGCCGGGCTTGGCGACCAGAATGCGTACTGCCATCTAAAACACCACCGGCTGTTCGAATTCGCCCCACACCGCTTTGAGCGCGGAGACCATCTCGCCGACAGTGCAGTAGGCATTGGCACAGTCGATCAGTTTGTGCATGAGATTGTCGGTCCCTTCGGCAGCGAGCGACAACGCGGCGAGGCTGGATTGCACTGCGGCCGAATCTCTTTCCGCCTTGACCTTGGACAGCCGTTTGAGTTGCAGATCGCGCCCTTCCGGGTCGAGCTCGTAGGTGGCGATCTCGGGTGGCGGCTCGGGCGTGACGAACCGGTTGACTCCGACCACCGGCCGCTCACCGGATTCGATTTCCTTATGGATCCGGTAGGCCTCGTCGGCGATCAGCCCCTGCAGATAGCCGTCCTCGATGGCGCGCACCATTCCGCCGTGCTGCTCGAGGTCAGCCATGATCTCGACGATGCGGGCCTCGGTCTCGTCGGTCAGTGCCTCGACGAAGTAGGAGCCGCCGAGCGGATCGGCCACCCGCGCAACACCGGTTTCGTGGGCCAGGATCTGCTGGGTGCGCAGCGCCAGCGTGGTCGTCTCCTCGGTCGGCAGCGCAAACGGCTCGTCCCAGGCGGCGGTGAACATCGATTGGACTCCGCCGAGCACCGCAGCCATCGCCTCGTAGGCCACCCGGACGACGTTGTTGTGGGCCTGGGGGGCATACAGTGATGCCCCGCCACACACGCAGCCGAACCGGAACATCGAGGCCTTGTCCGTCTTGGCGCCGTAGCGTTCCCGCACGATCGTCGCCCAACGTCGCCGTCCCGCACGGTATTTCGCGACCTCTTCGAAGAAGTCCCCGTGGGTGTAGAAGAAGAACGAAATCTGCGGCGCGAACTCGTCGATGCTCATCCGGCCGCGTTCGACCACGGTGTCGCAGTAGGTGACCCCGTCGGCCAGTGTGAACGCCATCTCCTGCACCGCGTTGGCGCCGGCGTCGCGGAAATGCGCCCCGGCCACCGAAATCGCGTTGAACTTGGGGACTTCCGCGGCGCAGAACTCGATGGTGTCGGCGATCAGCCGCAGTGACGGCTCGGGCGGCCAGATCCAGGTGCCGCGCGATGCGTACTCCTTGAGGATGTCGTTTTGGATGGTCCCGGTCAGCTTGGCCCGCGGCACACCTTTGCGCTCGGCGGCGGCAACGTAGAACGCCAGCAGGATCGCCGCCGTGCCGTTGATCGTGAAGCTGGTACTGATCTTGTCCAGCGGGATGCCGTCGAAAAGGATCTCGGCGTCGGCGAGGGTGTCCACGGCGACGCCGACGCGGCCGACCTCCTCGCCGACCTCGGGATCGTCGGAGTCGAAGCCGCACTGGGTGGGCAGGTCCAGCGCCACCGACAACCCCGTTCCGCCCTGCTCCAGCAGGTAGCGGTAGCGGCGGTTGGATTCTTCGGCGGTGCCGAACCCGGAGTACTGCCGAAACGTCCAGAGCTTGCCGCGGTAGCCGCTGGCGAAATTGCCCCGGGTGAATGGATAGGTGCCCGGTGGCGGCGGCTCGGCACCATGGTCCCCCGGCCCGTATACGGGTTCCAGCGGGATGCCGGATGAGGTCTGAGTCTGGTTATCCATCGACTGATAACGTACTTGCAAAAAAAGAGAATGCCAATACCGGGTCCTGTTGACCAGGCCAAAGGAGAAGGATGAGCACTTTTCATGACCGCACGGTGGTGATCTCCGGCGCCAGCCGCGGGATCGGCCTGGCGATCGGTATCGCCGCCGCCCGGCAAGGTGCCAACGTGGTGCTGCTGGCCAAGACCGACCAGCCGCATCCCCGGTTGCCCGGCACCGTGCACACCGCAGCCGCGGAGGTGGAAGCCGCCGGCGGCAAGGCGCTGGCTGTTGTCGGCGACGTACGCCGCGAAGAGGACGTGCAGCGTGCCGTCGACGCCGCGGTCGAGCGGTTCGGCGGGGTGGACGTCTGCGTGAACAACGCCAGCGCGATCGCCACCGACCCCACCGAGAACCTCTCGGCCAAGAAGTTCGACCTGATGCAAGAGGTCAACATTCGCGGCACCTTTCTCCTGACCCGAACCTGCCTGCCGCGCCTGCGGACCTCGTCGAACCCGCATGTGCTGACGATCTCGCCGCCGGTCAACATGAACCCGCGCTGGCTGGGCGCCCACACGGCCTACACGCTGTCGAAGTACGGGATGACGCTGCTGTCGCTGGGCTGGGCGGCCGAATACGCCGACGACGGGATCGCGGTGAATTGCCTGTGGCCGCAGACATATATCGCGACCGCCGCGGTGACGAACATGCCCGACGGCGACCGGCTCGCGTTGTCGTCGCGCAGTCCGGAGATCATGGGCGATGCGGCCGTCGAGATCATCTCGCGTCCCGCACGAGAGGCGACCGGCAACTGTTTCATCGACGCGGACGTGCTTGGCGGCGACCTGTCGCGGTATGGCGGCGGAGAAGAGCCGATTCCGGACCTGTTTTTGGATTAGGTCTTCCGGCAGAGGATTTCGCCATGCGGGATCGCCAGCCAGCCGTCAGGGGCTGCGGCCCACTGGCGCCAGGCGGAGGCGATTTCGGTGAGTTCTGCAGTGGTCGCCATCCCTGACTCGACGAGCTGGCGGGCCAGGGCCGACTCGAGAATTCGGTCGGCCCACATGCCACCCCACCAGTCTCGGTCGTCCGGCGTTGCGAAGCACCAGATTCCGGCGGTAGGGGTGATGTCGCCGAACCCGGCCTGTTGGGCCCAGGACAGCAGGCGCCGGCCGGCGTCGGGTTCACCGCCGTTGGCGCGAGCCGCCTGCTCGTAGAGGTCCAGCCAGCGGTCGAGTGTGGGAAGTTGCGGATACCAGGTGAATCCGGCGTAGTCGGCGTCGCGCGCGGCGACGATACCGCCCGGCGCGCACACGCGTCGCATCTCCCGCAGGGCCGCAACCGGATCGGCGACGTGCTGCAGCACTTGATGGGCGTGCACGACATCGAATGTGCCGTCGTCGAATTCGAGCGCGTGCACGTCGGCTGTGGCGAACCTGAGGTTGCTCAGGGTGCGCGCCCGTGCGTCCGAGCGCGCCGCAGCCAATGCGTCGTCAGCGATGTCGACGGCGGTGACCTGACCGGGCGCGACGCGTGCGGCGAGGTCGACGGTGATGGTCCCGGGCCCGCAGCCAATGTCCAACAGGGAGATCCCCTGGCGCAGATGCGGTAAGAGGTAGCCCGCGGAGTTCTCCGCCGTGCGCTGGCGATGAGAGCGCAGCACCGACTCGTGGTGGCCGTGGGTATAGACGGCGTCGTGGGTCATGGCCCTACCGTATGTGAAGTCAGTTGACCGGGACGTCGAGGATCGGGCGGTCGACGGTGGAGCCGGGGCCGTCGAAATGCCACCACTCGCCGGAGTACACCGTCAGTCCGCCGGTGCTCATCGCGTCGCGCAGTCGTGCCCGGTTCGCCTGCGCGGCGGCGCTGACTCCGTCGGTGGCTGAGGCGTGTGCTCTCGGAGTGAAGTCGTCGAAATCGGTTCCCATGTCTGCGAAGCAGCGTCTCTGAGGTGGGCACTGCGTGCTTGCCGTCGTCACGTCGACCGAGCGGCCGGCCTCGTGGCTATGGGCGTACTGGCCGGGGCGCGCCACCCATGCGGGGTTCGGCACAACCTGGAACATGCGGACCTGAACGTCGTGCGGCCGATAGCAGTCCCAGAAGACGAGGGCCTGTCCCTGCCGACGCAATGCATCGGCGGCCGTCACGAGACCCGATGCCATGGATTCGTGCACCAGGCAGCGCGCGTCGGCCGGATACAACGCTGTGCCGGTGAAATTGTTGGGCGTCGCATAGCGCAAGTCGATGATCGCGTCCGGAACGAAGCTGCGGACGTCGACGAATCCCGCCGCTTGTGCCTTCCCGCCCACCGGCGGGACGTCGGCGTTGGCGTGGGCGCAGCAGGTACCGCAAGCGAGGAGTAGCAGTGCGACGAGTGCGCGTCGGGCGATGAGCATTTCCGCATTGTCCAGGGACGGCCGGTGAAGCAGACTTGTACTGAGCATGCTAATGTATGAGCATGCCATCGTTCGAGCATCGGCTGCAGATTTTGCTGGACGACGAGCGTCATCGGCGGATTACCTCGCTCGCACGCGAGCGGGGGGTGTCGGTGGCAACCGTGGTACGCGAGGCCATCGACCGCGGCCTCGCGAGCCCCGCCGGGCGCCGGAAGTCCGCGGGCCGCCGCGTTCTCGATGCTCCCGACACGCCGGTTCCTGACCCGCGAGAGCTGAAGGAGGAGCTGGAGACTCTGCGGGCGCACCGCGGATGATCGTGCTCGACACGACAGTGCTCGTTTATGCGAAGGGCGCCGATCACCCGCTTCGGGATCCCTGTCGCGAGTTGGTCATGGCAATCGCCGACGAGGACATCGAGGCCACCACCACGGCTGAGGTAATCCAGGAATTCGTCCATGTTCGTGCCCGCCGCCGCGGCCGCAACGATGCCGTCACCCTTGGCAGGGACTACGTGGAATTGCTCTCACCGCTGCTGACGATCACCCGCGATCAGCTGCGGCGCGGCCTGACCCTGTTCGAGACGACTCCGCGGCTGGGTGCCTTCGATGCCGTGCTCGCCGCGTCCGTCGCCGAAACCGGCGCAACCGCGCTCGTCTCTGCCGACACCGCATTCTGCGACGTGCCGGATATCACCCACATCGTCCCTGACGCGGACGGAGTCCGCAGATTGCTCGAAAAGCCTTGACTGGACGCGTCGCTCACATAGAAGCCGTGAAGCTTGGTGGCCAGGGCCGGGATCGAACCGGCGACCTTCCGCTTTTCAGGCGGACGCTCATACCGACTGAGCTACCTGGCCGGAAGGCACATGTGCCTCGCCGCGATGGCGACCCTGACGGGACTCGAACCCGCGACCTCCGCCGTGACAGGGCGGCGCGCTAACCAACTGCGCCACAGGGCCTTGTTTCATCTGCACCGCGTCGCCGCGTCGCTGTACCCCCTACGGGATTCGAACCCGCGCTACCGCCTTGAAAGGGCGGCGTCCTAGGCCGCTAGACGAAGGGGGCCAGAACCGAATCTCTCCGGGGTACTCGCAACATGGTGACGTTGTGAGCCAGGCCAGCTTAGGCCACTGCGGACCGAATCCTCAAACGAGCTCCCGCCAAGGACGCAGTATCCTGTGCCTCGCGCCCCTATAGCTCAGTTGGTAGAGCTACGGACTTTTAATCCGCAGGTCCCAGGTTCGAGTCCTGGTGGGGGCACTCTTGTCTGTGTATGACCTCGGCTGATGGTTGACATTTCAGCTTCGGGTGATGCCTGACAGTGTTTCGGCTGATTGTTGGCCGTGACCGTCTGAGTTGGCCCCACTAGGACGGCTTGAAGTGGCTCCACTTGTGTGGCGGCGGGGTGTCGTTGTGACGGTCTGTTTTGCCCCCACTTTGCGACACGCCGGAGAGTTGTGACGGCATCCGATCGCTCCCTTGTGTTCGAAAGTCGGGCGGGACTACGCGTTTCGGCGTGCCGCCGGTCGTATTGATGCGGTCGGTCACGAGAGCCGGGCGTCAGATCGTCGACTTATGGGGCCGGTGCCGGCGGCCGCGTGCACAGCCGCAAACGCTCCAGGCAGCAATCCGGCACTGGTCAAGCAAGGTCCGGGGCGTCGTGGCGTCGAACACCGGCCCGGGCCAACGACTGGCACGCCCACAGCGAGAACGGAATGACGACGGTCGGCGCGGTGACCACTCCCGGGGTATAGCCGCGGTTGGCCGCTGTGAGCGCCAGATGGCCGACACCGTGCACGCCGAAACCCAGCAGCGTAGCTTGATTCAACCTTGATCCCCCGCCCGTGTGCGCACCGCCACCGCGCGCAGCCCGTCTTCTTCCTTGGCTTGTTGAACGACAGCCTTGGCAGCCTGGCCCGGGCTCATAAAACACGAGACGCCCGATGGTTCCGCGGAGAGCATGCCCGGCAGCCAGCGCCGATGCTGCTCGTTGGATCCGCATCATCAAACCGGCGAATGTGCTGCAGATCACCGCCGAGCACCGTTGACCTCAGTATGACCAGCGCGCCGAGACGGCTACCCGCCGCTTCCTGGTCGACGCCGCCCACGAGCTGCGCACTCCGATCGCCGGTATCCAGGTCGCCGCCGAACAACTCGCCAGCAGCGCCAGCCAAGACGAAGACGACCCTGCGGCCCGCCGCCAATACCACCGCGCCAACTTGTTGCTCTCGGATGCCCGCCGCGCGGCACGGTTGGTCGCCGACACGCTGGATCTCAGCCGGATTGACGCCGGGGTGCCGCTGGATCTGCAAGACACCGACCTCACCGCCATCGTCAACGCCGAAGCCGACCGGACAACCATGCTGGCGCCACAGCTGACGATTAGCCGCACCGGACTCACCGCACTGACGATCCGCGCTGATCCGACCCGGTTGGCGCAGATCCTGTCGAACCTCCTGGATAACGCCCGCCGGCACACGCCGCCCGGCGGCCGCATCACCATCGACCTAAACCGCCGCGACGAGACTGGCCTCGAGGTGGCCGAGGTGACCATCACCGACACCGGCCCGGGCATTCCCAAGGAGCAACGCGAGCGCATCTTCGAACGACTGGTGCGCCTGGATACCGCCCGCACCCGCGATCACGGCGGCGCAGGCCTGGGTTTGCCGATCGCCCCCGCGCTCGCCCGCGCCCACGGCGGCGACCTGACCTGCCTACCCCACGAAGGCGGCGCTCAATTCCGGCTCAGCCTGCCCACCGGTGGGGGCCGGTCGTGAGGAAGCGGCGAGTCGCGACATAGCACTGGGGCCAACACGCCTGAATGAACGTGCTAACGGTCCTCAGCCCACAACTGCTCGGTGAGGTCCTGAAAGGTTGCCAGCGCGACATTGTCGTCGGCACGCACCAGCGCCGACTTGCTCATTCGGGCTCGCACGATCGACACCTCGTGGTGATTGAGTTCGACGAGTTCATCGGCATAGGCACGCATCACATCGACCACTGACTGATCGGCAGGCAGGTTGTAGAAAATGCTGTGGACGTCAGTTCGCGCATTGTGTCGTCACTGTGACCCAGCATGGCGGCGAATGCCGTGTTGGCGAACAGGATCGCGCCGTCGGGGCCGATAGCAAGGACCGGAATCGGCAGCCGCTCTAGAACCACCATGGCGGGCATTTGCTCGAGGGTGTCGCCAGGCAGTTGGCCGGCTTGCCCGCGGCGTCTTCGCTCCACGCGCAGGTCCTCGTTGGAGGAGGTCGACCGGCCGGCATCATCACCCATTCAATTCGCTCCGGCCACACGCACCTTGGATCACTTCCCCCCGGCCCGACCCGCCGGCATTCGGTTGCGGTCGCCTGCCCGCGAGTAACAAAGATATGCGATGGCGTCGTGGAATGTGTTGAAACCGCCGCGGATTTCCGGACGACCGGGGGCACCTAGCGGTTGCGTCTTCAACGTCGCAGACATGTGTAAGCCGTGGGGCAACCGCCTCAGTGCCGCACATAATACGGCACACGGATCGACCAACAATACGACGTCATCGACCCCCTGCTGGCACTTAAAGTAGATAAGCCGTTAAGAGCGCTGGTTTTTCGAGATCCACAATCGGGTGAACCCAGTTCATCGCCGCGGTCGGCGGGTAGATCAGGGCAAGGAATCTCCGGCGAATCCGCGGCACGGGTGTACCTCGAAGGTGAATACGCCTGCCACCACGCCGGGGTCGTCGTTCATGATCGCAGTGGTGTCCTCGACTGTCGCGGTGAATACCCTGACGGCCCAAATCTCGGAACCGTCGAGCACCGTGAACGCTGCTGCCATCATCCCAGCGTCGCGCAGTCCGAGATTGCGCCGACCGTGCTCCCACATGAGCGCCGGTGCCCTATTGTCGCCGCAGTTGGGCCCCGGCTTGAGGACGACGAGGCTGAACGACCTTGCGGTGGACAGTAACTCGTTCATCTGGTCGTCGGTGAAGGTCTTCATCAGCACCTCCTTTCTCAGCCCGCAAGCCGCTTCTGCGATGATCGCGCTGGCGGCCGGCTCATGCCTTGGGTGATTTCGCGTTCACCACGGGCGGTTGATGGCCGATGCTCGTGAGCGCTACTCGGATTGGGCGAGCAGAGTGTAGATCTCGCGGCGGGCGTTTTTGAGGATGGTGAGGACGCGCTGTTGTATTTCAGCGGTGGTCGCGTAGGCGGCTTGCGCCACCGCGCCGCTCAGTTGAGCCAACGCCGTACGCAGGTTGTCCTGATCTGAGTCGACGCCCTCCCTGAATTGCTCCCAGGGTGGGGTCTTGATTTTCTCAGCCGCTCGTCGTCCTTGGTCGGTCAGCTCGAAAAGCTTTGTGCTTCCCTCACTTTCAGAGCTGGCGATCAGTCCCTCGTCGTCGAGCAGTTGCAGTGTGGGATACACCGAGCCGGGGCTGGGCCGCCATAAATCCCGGGTGCGTTCGGCGATCTGCTGAATCATTTCGTAGCCATGCATGGGGCCTTCTGTGAGCAGGGTCAGGATGGCGGCGCGGACGTCACCAGGGCGGACGCGGCGGGCGCGACCGGACCCGCGCCGCCGGCTGCGGGCGCCTGGGCCGAAGCCCAAACCAAAACCAAGGCCGGGCCCGAAACCGAAACCAGTGCCGGGCCCGAGGCCAAAATCCGGTTCGGGCCCAGGCTCGTCTCGACCGTGGCCGGGGCCGTGCTCATGCGGCGGCGGCGGGGGGTGGCCAGGCCCGTGTTCGTGCGGTGGCGGCGGCGGGTGGCCGGGATGTTTTTTCGCCCCGGGCACCTTTTTGCCCGGGGCCTTCTTGCCGGGCACCTTCTTGCCCGGGGCCTTCTTGCCGGGGGCTTTCTTCGGGCCGGGGCCGTGCTCGTGGGGAGGTCCTGGATGGTGGCCTGGGCCGTGCTTGGGGCCAGGGGCAAGCCGGGGGTGGGGACCGTGGCCGGGGCCTTCACCGGGTTCGAATTCGGATTCGTCGTCGTAGTCGGGCTCGAGCTCGTCTTCCTCGTCGTAGTCGGGTTCGAATTCAGATTCCTCGTCGTAGTCGGGTTCCAGTTCGGATTCCTCGTCGTAATCCCACTCGACGGGACGATCGCCCCGGTAAAGGTCGAGGTCGTCTCGGTGCGGTCCGCTGGCTGCGGGCCCTGCTTCGTGAAGCGCAACCCGGTGCTCGGGGAGCGATTCGAGGTCGACCGGAGCATCGTCACCGGCGTCGTCGGGCTCGCCGTGGGCCAGTGGGTCGTGTCCTTCTGCCTTGCCCTTCTTGGTTCGCCCGCGCCGGGGACCGTGGGGTTCTTGTGGTTCGTTCATGGTCATCTGTCCCTTCCCGATGAAATACCGATACACACCTACGATACAGAAAGATATATCGGTCGCTATCGTTCGGGCAAGGGTTTGGTGGATAATTTCCTTGTGGCAGTTGTCGGCGTCGAAGGCTGGTTTGCGGGGTTCATGGTCGACGGCGCGCAGCCGCAGTCACCCGCCGGGGTCGCTGCGTCGGGCAGTGGAACGCCGTCGTCGTCCGGGCGGTGTCGATCCACCGGTATGCCGCTGGGGGCCCCGTGGCTGGGCGACCGCGCTGGCAGGCGGGCATCGGTGTCACCTACCGCGGTGAGCATGACGGGGCCGGCTGGATCGGTTACGCCGCGCGTTTCTGGCATCGCAAGCAGGTAGAGGGCCAAGCCGACGGCGGCGATGGCGCCCAGCGACAGGAACGCCGCGTGGTAGCCGGCGGTGACCACGACCCAGCCGGCGGCGAAGTTCGACAATGATGCGCCCACGCCCCAAGCGGTGGTAATCGCCGCCAGACTGACATTGAACCGGCCGGTTCCATGGGTGACGTCGCGGACGATCAGCGGGAACAACACCCCAAAGATGCCGGCTCCCACACCATCGAGTAGCTGCACGCCGACCAGCCAAAAGGAGTTATCCGAGAGCGTGTAAAGGAACCCGCGCACGGTCAACACCGCAAAACCCACCAGAAAGATGGGCTTTCGTCCCCAGGTGTCGGCCTTAACCCCGGCGACATAGGCCACCGGCACCATCACGAGCTGGGCGGCCACGATGCAGGCCGACATCAGTGCGGTGCCGATGTGTTTGTTATGCAGCGCGAGCTCTTGGCCGACCAGCGGCAGCATGGCGGCGTTAGCGAAGTGAAACATCACGACCACGGCGGCGAAAATCAGCAGTCTGCGGTTGTGCAGCAGCACCGCGAATCGTGACGGTTGCTGGTGGGGCTCGGCAGATGCGTGGGTCATGCCGCGCGCCACGTCGTGGTCGATCGCGTCGTGCGGGATGCGCAGTGTTGCCATCACACTGATTACCGCCATCGCGGCCAGCACCCAAAACACCACTACGGGCCCGAAGAGAAAGGCCAGTCCGCCGGCAGCGGCAGCGGCCGTGGCCGTTCCGGCATGGCGGAACGACTCGTTGCGCCCAACACGTCTGGAGAACAATCTCGGCCCGACAACACCCAACGTGATCGCGGCCAACGTCGGAGCGAACACCGAGCCGGCGACCCCGGTGAGCGCTTGCAAAAACGAGATCGAGTAAAATCCGGGAAACAGCGGCATCGCCAATGCCCCGGCACTCACCGCCACCGCACCGCCAATGACCAGCGCCCGTTTCGCGGTCGTCTGGTCGACCAGCGCGCCGACCGGGGTCTGGGCCACGATCGCGGCGATGCCGCCGATCGCCATGACGAACCCGATTGAGGCCTGGTCCCAATGATGGGTCAGCAGAAGGTATATCGATAGGTACGGACCTAAACCGTCACGTACATCGGCCAACGAGAAACTCAGCAAGTCCAGTGCGCGCGATGTGCGCCGGGACAGCACCTCAGCGAGGGTCGACATGGCCGTTCACAGCACCACCAAGCGCCCGCCTGGGCCCCCGCGCGGCCTGAAAGGTAAGGCGATCACGGGTGGTGCTCCTCTAACCGGGCGCGGCGTGTTGGTGCCGATGGCCGCGGGTCCGCCCCCGCCGGCACAGCGGCCTCAATGGGGTTGATGTTGCCGGGGTATGTGTGGGCCGCTTGGGCCGGCGTCGCTTCAGTGCTTAACGTCATGGGTGGTCCGGTATCGCATGTTCTGTAGGTCTCGATCCGAGACGCTAGCCAGCCAAGTTGAAATGAATCTGAAGAAAACTGGACTCGACACACACCCGGCTTGATCCCCCGATCTGCCCTTCACGTAGCCCCAGCCCTGCCCGCCGGCACGGCGACCGAGTCTGCGAAGGTCAAGCGTGATCAGCTGAATCCGCTCGGGTCTCCCGGGGAAGAAGAACAACTATTGTCCACCCTGCCGGTGTTGCCGGCCGCTGGCCAAGTCCGGAGGCGTGGTGTAAGAGTTCGCTCGATCGCGTGACCCTTCGGCTGGCAGTTTAGGCGGTCAGGGCT
>NZ_LQOM01000043.1 GCF_002101595.1 Mycobacterium celatum | reverse complement strand
TGAAGTACCCCGGGTTTTGTTCCGATCCCTATAGGAGGATTGGAAGCATGCCCCGACAGTATTCGCCGGAGTTTCGGCAGCGAGCGTTGCGTTTGTTGGAGACCACGATGGAGGCCTCAGATATCTCGGAGTTTGAAGCGATTAAGTCTGTGGCGAGCAAACTCGGCATCTCTGAGGAGTCGCTGCGCCGGTGGCGGCGCAAGGCTCAGGTGGACGCTGGTGAGCGCCCGGGAACGACGAGCCAAGAGCACGCCGAGATCCGCCGACTTAAGCGGGAACTTGCCGAAACACGCAGAGCCAACGAAGTTCTCAAGGCTGCATCAGCGTTTTTTGCAGCGGAGCTCGACCGCCCCGCGACGAAATGATCGCCTTCATCGACACCCACCGCGATCAGTTCGGGGTCGAGCTCATCTGCCGTGTCTTGCGGGCAGCAATCACTGGATTCCTCACATCCCGGGGCTATCGGGCGGCCAAGACCCGGCCGGCCTCCGACCGCGAGATCCGCGACGAGCAGCTGATCGCCGACCTGCGCACCGTGCACGAGAAGAACTACTCGTGCTACGGGGTGCTCAAGATGCATCAGGCCATGAAGCGTCAGGGCTGGCGGCTGGGCCGCGAGCAGACCCGCCGGCTGATGCGCAAGGCTGGACTGCGCGGGGTGCAGCGCGGCAAGCCAGTGTTCACCACGATCACTGATCCGACCGAGCAACGGCCGGCAGACCTGGTCAACCGGCAGTTCAAGGCGGCCGCCCCGAACCGGTTATGGGTCGCCGACATCACCTTTGTGCGCACCTGGCAGGGATTCTGCTACACGGCCTTCGTCACCGACGCGTGCAGCAGAAAGATTGCCGGCTGGGCGGTCGCGGCCAGTATGCGCACCGAGGACCTACCTCTGCAGGCATTCAATCATGCTGTGTGGCAGGCGAACTCAGATCTATCTGAGTTGGTTCATCATTCCGACCGCGGATCGCAATACCTATCGCTGGTATACACCGACCGCCTTGGCGAGCTCGGGATCGCACCCTCGGTCGGCTCCCGCGGCGATAGTTATGACAACGCCCTCGCCGAGGCGGTCAACGCCGCCTACAAGACCGAGCTGATCAACCGCGGCAAACCGTGGCGTTGCATCGACGACGTCGAGCTGGCCACCGCCGAATGGGTGTTCTGGTACAACGAGGAACGCCTGCACGAAGCCCTCGGCTATGTCCCACCAGCCGAGTACGAGGCCGCCCTCACCGGCGCCTCACACCCCGCGAGCCAGCCAACCCCGGCCCTCGCAACCGAATAGGAACAAAACTTGGGGTA
Source organism: Mycobacterium celatum (assembly GCF_002101595.1). Taxonomy (GTDB): domain Bacteria; phylum Actinomycetota; class Actinomycetes; order Mycobacteriales; family Mycobacteriaceae; genus Mycobacterium; species Mycobacterium celatum. The sequence goes on along the minus strand of NZ_LQOM01000043.1, from coordinate 5 downwards.
CTTCA
>NZ_LQOM01000042.1 GCF_002101595.1 Mycobacterium celatum | reverse complement strand
GGCCAAGTCCGGAGGCGTGGTGTAAGAGTTCGCTCGATCGCGTGACCCTTCGGCTGGCAGTTTAGGCGGTCAGGGCTGGTGTTGTGGTGGGCTGGTGTGTGGTGGTTTCGTCGGTGCTGGTCAGTACGGCGCGGGCTCGGGTGAGAACGTCGAGACCGAGGTAGCGGCGGCCTTCGATCCACTCGTCGTGTTGCTCAGCAAGCACGGCGCCGACGAGGCGGATGATGGCGGTGCGGTCAGGGAAGATGCCCACGACGTCGGTCCTGCGCCGAACCTCTCGATTGAGGCGCTCCTGTGGATTATTCGACCAAATCTGGCGCCAGATCTGCTTGGGAAAAGCGGTGAAGGCGAGCAGCTCATCGCGTGCTGTGTCGAGGTGTTCCGCGACTTTCGGGAGCTTGTCGGTGACCGCGTCAAGTACCCGATCATATTGGGCAACAACGGATTCAGCGTCGGGTTGGTCGAAGATGGAGTGCAGCAGGGTGCGCACCCACGGCCAAGACGATTTCGGGGTGACCGACATCAGGTTGACCGCGTAATGGGTGCGGCAGCGCTGCCAGGTGGCTCCGGGCAAGGTGGCGCCGATCGCGGCCACCAGGCCCGGGTGGGCGTCGCTGGTGACCAGCGCGACCCCGGACAGGCCACGGACTACCAGGTCGCGAAAGAACGCCAACCAGCCCGCTCCGTCCTCGGCGGAGGTCACCTGCACGCCGAGGATCTCGCGGTAGCCCTCGGCGTTGATCCCGGTGGCGATCAGGGTGTGCACCCCGATGACGCGGCCGTTCTCGCGGACCTTGAGCACCAGCGCGTCCGCGGCGACGAACGTGTATGGGCCGGCATCGAGCGGGCGGGTGCGAAACGCCTCGACGGCCTCGTCAAGCTCGGTAGCCATGGCCGAGACCTGAGATTTGGAAAGGCTTGTCACGCCGAGGGATTCAACCAGCCGCTCCATCCGCCGAGTGGACACGCCCAGCAGATAGCAGGTCGCCACCACGCTGGTCAGCGCCCGCTCGGCCCGTTTGCGGCGCTGCAAGAGCCAATCGGGAAAGTAGCTACCGGAGCGCAGCTTGGGGATGGCCATCTCGATGGTGCCCGCCCGGGTGTCGAAATCACGGGGACGATACCCGTTGCGTCGATTCGTGCGTGCCTCGCTGCGTTCGCCGTAGCCCGCTCCGCACAGCGCGTCAGCTTCCGCGCTCATCAACGCCTGGATGAACGTCGACAGTAGGCCGCGCAGCAAATCTGGGCTCGCCGCGGCGAGTTGCTCATCGAGCAGCTGCTCAACATCGATAGGGTAGTGCTTGGTCATCGCGTTGCTTCTCCTTCGAGTGACTTGACCTGTCGTTTCGAAGGATCACGCGATGACCGCCTTCTACCCGGCTACGACACGCTGGCCGAAGCCCCCCGTACACCACTTCCCTGGACGCAACA
>NZ_LQOM01000041.1 GCF_002101595.1 Mycobacterium celatum | reverse complement strand
TCCGGCCGGCATCTACGCCCAAGTCCTAGGCCTCGACCGCGTCGGAGCCGACGACTCCTTCTTCGACCTCGGCGGAAATTCGTTGTCGGCCATGCGGTTGGTCGCCGCGATCAACACCGGCCTCGCCGCCGGCCTTTCGGTGCGCGCAGTGTTCGAAGCACCCACAGTGGCCCAGTTGGCCCTCCGTATCGGCGGCGATACGGGTCGGCTGGAGCCGCTGGCGGCTGTCGAACGACCGGCCGTGGTGCCGTTGTCCTTTGCCCAGCAGCGACTGTGGTTCATCGACCAATTGCACGGCCCCTCACCGGTGTACAACATCGCGGTGGGATTGCGGCTTTGCGGGCAGCTGGATGTTGACGCCCTCGCGGCAGCGCTGGCCGATGTGGTGGACCGCCACGAGAGCCTGCGCACACTGTTCTTGGCGCCCAAAGGAATACCCCAGCAAGTGATCGTCTCCCTCGAGCAGGCCGAGTTCGGTTGCGACGTCGTCGATGCCACCGCCTGGCCGGTAAGCCGGCTACAGGAGGCCATTGAGGAGACGACCCGCCACAGTTTCGAGTTGGCGGTCGAGATCCCGCTGCGGATAAGACTTTTCGCTGTTTCCAGCGATGAACACGTACTGGTGGTTGTGGTGCACCATATTGCCGCGGATGGCTGGTCGATCGTCCCGTTCGTGCGCGATCTCGGGGTGGCCTACGCCAGCCGGTGCGCGGGGCAGGCCCCTGACTGGGCGCCGTTGGCGGTGCAGTATGCCGACTACACGTTGTGGCAGCGCGCCCAGCTTGGCGATCTCGACGATGATCACAGCCGGATCGCCGCGCAGCTGGCCTACTGGGAGGACGCGTTGGCCGGCATGCCCGAGCGGCTGCAGCTTCCCACCAATCGCCCTTACCCGCCGGTTGCGGATTACCGCGGCGCCCGGGTGGCGGTGGAGTGGCCCGCAGAGCTGCAACAGCAAGTGGCGCGGGTGGCTCGAGAGCACAACGCGACCAGCTTCATGGTTATCCAGGCCGCCCTGGCCGCGCTGCTGGCCAAGCTCACTGCGAGTTTTGATGTGGCCGTTGGGTTTCCGATCGCGGGGCGCCGCGACCCCGCACTTGACGAGTTGGTCGGGTTTTTCGTCAACACCTTGGTGCTGCGGGTTGATCTGACCGGAGACCCCACCTTCGCAGAACTGCTCGCCCAGGTGCGACAGCGCAGCCTGGCCGCCTACGAGCACCAGGACGCGCCGTTCGAGGTGCTGGTCGAGCGGCTCAACCCGACCCGATCGCTGGCCCATCACCCCCTCGTGCAGGTGATGTTGGCCTGGCAGAACCTACCCGGAATCACCGGCGACGCCGCCGCCACGCTGGGTTCGGGTGATCTGCACGTCACCCAGATACCGATCGAAACCCACACCGCCCGCATGGATCTGACCTTCTTTCTGGCCGAACGCTGGAGCGAGGCCGGAGAGCCCGCCGGTATCGGCGGGACCGTCGAATTTCGCACGGATGTGTTTGATGTGGTGGGTGTTGAGGGTTTGGTGGGGCGGTTGGAGCGGGTGTTGGTGGCGATGACGGCTGATCCGGGTGGGCGGTTGTCGTTGGTTGATGTGCTGGATGTGGGTGAGCGCGGTTTTTTGGGTGGGGTTGGTAATTGGGGGGTGGTGG
>NZ_LQOM01000040.1 GCF_002101595.1 Mycobacterium celatum | reverse complement strand
CACGAGAACGCTCAGCTGACGCCAGCCGCCTAAACGCCACACGCAAATACGTCACCGAAATTCCGACCCAGACCACTAAGTGCCGGAGTTGCCGGATACCCGCTGGTGGACCGTCAGCAGGAGATGGTCGAATTCGCTTTGGACGCGGGCCGACGGAGGTGGCAGCGTTTGGATTTCGGCGACCAACTGCGTGGCCAGCGCGCGCAGCTTGCTGTTGGTCTCCTGCGATCGCCAGCGCAAGACGCCGAAGGCCTGCTCGGCGCTGACCCGGTAGATGGCCATCAGGACACCCTTGGCCTGCTCTATCACCGCCCGGGCCTCGACCAGGTCAGGCAGCGTTTCGTCGAGGACCTCCTGGCGGGTCTCCTGGAAGGTGTCCGTCAGGTCGATGTAGTAGCCCTCGGTTCCCACCACGGCGCCGGTCTCCTCGGTCATCCGGTCGCCCACCACGATCGCGTGGTGCACATTGCCGGCGGTGTCCAGGAAGCGGTGGCGGCTGGAAAACGTGCCGCCGCCGTGCAGCGCGCGGTCGAGTATCTCCTGCACGTGGGCCCGGTCCTCCGGATGCTTGTGCGCGAGCATCAGTTCCGTCGTCGGCTCCACCGACCCGGGCTCGTAGCCGTGCATCCGGGCCACCTCGTCGGACCACTCCCAGCGCTGGCCCACGAACCAGAACCGGAACATGCCCACGTTCGCGTAGGTCCTGGGTTCGGCGATCATCGCCTTCTGCACGTTAAGAAATCATTCCACCCGGGAGTCGAACCGGCCAGGGGGCAGCACCTCGGCGGCGTAGCGTCCCGGCGCCACCAGCGACGCCAACGCACCGAGCAGCATCATCACCGTCGCCGCACTGAACACCACCGTCAGCCCGGTGTGGAACGGCCCGGACATCAGCAGCGGGAAGAAGGTGTGGCCGGTCAACACGTCGGCGGCCACCCCGGGCTGCCGCAGGGCCCCGGACGGTCCGAGCAGCTCGGCGATCGGGTCGTAGCCGAGGAACGCCGCGAACAGGCTGCCGACCGGCGGCGTGTGCGCCACCTGGTGGGCCACCGACGGCGCCACCCCTTGCTGCTGTAAACCGGCGCTCATCGCGCCCGGCAACGAGTTGGCCAGCCCGATGACCATCAGCGAGAAGAAGATGCCGATCGACAGCGAGGTGCCCGCGTTGAAGAACGTCGCCCGCACGCCCGAGGCCGACCCGCGCTGATCGGCGGGAACGCTGGACATGATGACGGCGGTGTTGGGTGCGGTGAAGATGCCGCCGCCGAACCCGTTCAGGAAGACCAGTGCCGCGAACACCCAGTAGTTGAAGTCGACCGGGATTGTCATCAGCAGCACGAAAGTGATTGCCATCAACAGCATTCCGCCGACCGTGAACGGCCTGGCTCCGCGCCGGTCGGCGAGTGAGCCGGCCAGTGGACCGGCCACCAGGAAACCGACCGTCATCGGCAGCAGGTAGATGCCCGACCATAGCGGGGTGGATTCGAAGCTGTAGCCGTGCAGCGGCAGCCAGATGCCCTGCAGCCAGATGATCAGCATGAACTGCAGGCCGCCGCGGCCCACTGCGGACATCAGCCCGGCGAGGTTGCCGGTGCCGAAGGCGGTGATTCTGAACAGCCGAATGTCGAGCATCGGGTGGGGCACACGCAACTCGATGACGCAGAACGCCGTCATCGCCAGCACCCCGGCAACCATGGCGCCCAGCACCCACGGGTTCGTCCAGCCGGTGGCCGAATCACCGTGCGGCTGAATGCTGTAGGTGATCGCGGTGAGAAGCACGGTGAGCCCGACGCCAAGCGTCACAGTGCCGGCCCAGTCCGGTTTGGCCGGGCTGGTGTCGCCCAGTTCGTGCAGCGAGCGCATCGCCCAGATGGTGCCCGCCAGCCCGATCGGCACCCCGACCCAGAAGATGGCGCGCCAGTCCCACTCCGAGAGCAGCCCGCCCAACACCAGACCGATGAACGATCCGGCCACCGCGGCAACCTGGTTGATGCCCAACGCCATTCCGCGCTGGTTGGCCGGGAACGCGTCGGTCAGGATCGCCGACGACGTCGCCATCAGCATTGCGCCGCCGACGCCTTGCACCACCCGCCATCCGATCAACCACAGCGCGCCGGCCTTGAGCTGGAACGGGTCGATGGACAACGCGACGGCGGCGGCGGTGAATACCAGGAAACCGAGGTTGTAGACGCGCACGCGGCCGTACATGTCGCCGATCCGGCCGAAGAACACCACCAGCACGGCGCTCACCAACAGGTAGCCCATCAGCATCCACAGCAGGTAGCTGACGTTGGCGGGATCCAGCGCGTTCAGCCCGATGCCGCGGAAGATCGCGGGCAGCGAGATCAGCACGATCGAGGAGTTGATGGTGGCCAGCAGGACGCCAAGTGTGGTGTTGGAGAGCGCGACCCATTTGTAGAACGGATGGTCGCGCTGCACGCGCAACCGGCGTCCGGGGTCGGCAGCCCGGGTCATTTCGGTCACCACGAAACACATATGTTAGCTATACAAATGATTGCGGTCGAATTCTTTCCCGATACCTGCCACCGACTGCGCTAGCGTGGGTACCGTCCGTTAATCCACGCGGTGACGATGAGGTCCGGGTAACGGACCGAAGAGGAGCCGCGTAATCCAACACCGCGGGAGCTCACCCAAGTGAGCTGAGAGGACGGCTCGGGGGCCGTCGACCGTATGAACCTGACCGGGTAATGCCGGCGTAGGGAGAAGGAATGACCGTCACGTCAAACAGCACTGCACCAACCGTGACCACCGGCCCCATCGCCGGTAGCACCAAGATCTACCGCGAGCTCGCCGACGGCGCCCGGGTGCCGTTCCGCCGGGTGAACCTATCCAACGGCGAGCACTTCGACCTCTACGACACCTCGGGGCCGTACACCGACGCCGACGCGGTGATCGACGTGCACCGCGGGCTGCCGCCGCGCCCCGGCGTGGTGCGCGACCGCGGCACCCAGTTGCAGCGGGCCCGCAACGGCGAGATCACCGCGGAGATGGCGTTCATCGCCTTGCGGGAAGGCATGCCCGCCGAGCTGGTGCGCGACGAGGTCGCCCGCGGCCGCGCGGTGATCCCGGCCAACCACAACCACCCCGAGAGCGAGCCGATGATCATCGGCAAGGCGTTCGCGGTGAAGGTCAACGCGAACATCGGCAACTCGGCGGTCACGTCCTCGATCGCCGAGGAGGTCGACAAGATGGTGTGGGCCACCCGCTGGGGCGCCGACACGATCATGGACCTGTCCACCGGCAAGGACATCCACGAAACCCGCGAGTGGATCATCCGCAACTCGCCGGTGCCGGTCGGGACCGTGCCGATCTATCAGGCGCTGGAAAAGGTCAAGGGCGATCCGACCGAGCTCACCTGGGAGATCTACCGCGACACCGTGATCGAGCAGTGCGAGCAAGGTGTCGACTACATGACCGTGCACGCCGGGGTGCTGCTGCGCTACGTGCCGCTGACCGCCAAGCGGGTCACCGGCATCGTGTCGCGCGGCGGGTCGATCATGGCGGCCTGGTGCCTGGCGCATCACCAGGAGTCGTTCCTGTACACGCATTTCGAGGAGCTGGCCGACATCTTCGCCCGCTACGACGTGACGTTCTCGCTCGGCGACGGGCTACGGCCCGGCTCGATCGCCGACGCCAACGACGCCGCGCAGTTCGCCGAGCTGCGCACCCTGGGTGAGCTGACCAAGATCGCGAAAGCCCATGGCGCACAGGTGATGATCGAAGGGCCGGGGCATATCCCAATGCACAAGATCGTCGAGAACGTGCGGCTGGAGGAGGAGCTGTGCGAGGAGGCGCCGTTCTACACGCTGGGCCCGCTGGCCACCGACATCGCCCCAGCGTATGACCACATCACCTCGGCGATCGGCGCGGCAATCATCGCCCAAGCCGGCACCGCGATGCTGTGCTACGTGACGCCCAAGGAACATCTGGGATTGCCGGACCGCAAGGACGTCAAGGACGGAGTGATCGCCTACAAGATCGCCGCGCACGCAGCGGATCTGGCCAAGGGTCACCCCCGCGCGCAGGAGCGCGACGACGCGTTGTCCACGGCGCGCTTCGAGTTTCGGTGGAACGACCAGTTCGCATTGTCGCTAGATCCCGACACCGCGCGGGAATTCCACGACGAGACACTGCCGGCCGAACCGGCCAAGACCGCGCACTTCTGCTCGATGTGCGGGCCGAAGTTCTGCTCGATGCGCATCACCCAGGATGTCCGCGACTACGCCGCCGCGCACGGACTCGACAGCGAGGAGGCCATCGAAGCCGCGATGGCGGAGAAGTCGGCCGAGTTCGCCGAGCACGGCAATCGGGTGTATCTGCCGATCGCACAGTGAAATACCTGCCGCTGGCACCGCCCGGCGCGACGCCGCTGCGGGTGCTGGCCATCGCCGGGTCGGACTCCGGCGGCGGTGCCGGCATCCAGGCCGACGTGCGCACCTGCACCCTGCTGGGAGTGCATGCGCTGTGCGCGGTGACTGCGGTGACAGTGCAGAACTCGGTGGGCGTCAAGGGTTTTCACAAGGTTCCCGGCAACGTCATCGCGGCCCAAATCGAGGTGGTGTGCCACGACATCGGGTTGCAGGCCGCCAAGACCGGCATGCTGGCGTCCACCGAGATCATCGAGGCGGTCGCTTCGGCGTGGCGCGACCATGCCCCGGATGGCGCGCCGCTGGTGGTGGACCCGGTGTGCGCGTCGATGCACGGCGATCCGCTGCTGGACGCGGGCGGCCTGGATTCGCTTCGCGCCGAACTGCTTCCGTTGGCCACCCTCGTCACGCCCAACCTGCACGAGGTGCGGCTGCTGGTGGATGTCGAGGTCACAGACGCCGAGTCTCAGCGGGAGGCGGCCCGCGCGCTGCACGACCTCGGGCCGACGTGGGCGCTGGTGAAGGGCGGGCATCTGCGCGGCTCGCAGTGCAGCACCGATTTGTTATTCGACGGCAACGACTTTCACGAGTTCGAGTCGCCGCGCGTAGACACCATCCACGACCACGGCTCCGGGGACACGCTGGCCGCCGCGATCGCGTGTGCGCTCGCGCACGGCTACCCCGTTCCCGATGCCGTCGCGTTCGCCAAGGACTGGGTGACCGAATGTCTGCGCGCTTCTTACCCACTCGGCCACGGCCACGGTCCGGTATCGCCGTTGTTCAGGCTCGGCCAATGAGCCTCGAAGTCATCGCCGGCGTCGCGCACGAACCTTCCGGCAGCCCGTCGGGTGTGGTGGTGCTGACGCACGGTGCCGGCGGCAGCCGCGAATCTCCTCTACTGCAACGGGTTTGCGACGAATGGGCGCGGCGTGGCTGGCTGGCGGTGCGCTACAACCTGCCCTACCGCCGGCGCAGACCCAAGGGACCGCCGTCCGGTTCGGCGGGCACCGACCGCGCCGGCATCGTCGAGGCGATCACCGTGTGTCGCGAGCTCGCCGGCGGACCGCTGATCGCCGGCGGGCATTCCTACGGCGGTCGGCAGACATCGATGGTGGTGGCCGCCGGGGACGCGCCGGTGGACCTGTTGACGCTGTTCTCCTACCCGGTTCATCCGCCCGGCAAGCCGGACCGCCCGCGCACCGAGCACCTGCCGGACATCGCGGTGCCGACGGTGCTCACCCACGGCACGTCGGACCCCTTCGGCACCCCCGACGAGGTGTGGGATGCCGCCGCGCTGATTCCCGCACCGACCGAGGTTGTCGAGATCACCGGCGCGCGACACGACCTGGGGGCCAAGAGCCTCGACGTGCCGGCGATGGCCGTCGATGCGGCGCTGCGTCTACTATCCGGTACCGCGGGTTCTGTATAGTCGCGTCATGGACTCACCACAGTATGACTTCGTCATCGTGGGTGCGGGCTTCGCCGGTATCGGCACCGCGATCCAGCTCAAACGGCTCGGCTACCACAACTTCGTCATCCTCGACCGCGAGGAGGATCTGGGCGGCACCTGGCATGTCAACCGGTATCCGGGTCTGGCCGTCGATATCCCGTCGACCACCTACTCGTACTGGTTCGAGCCCAACCCGTACTGGTCGCGGTTGTTCGCGACGGGCCCCGAGCTCAAGCAGTACGCCGACCACGTCGCCGACAAGTACGACGTCCGCCGCTACATGCGGTTCAACACCGCGGTGGAGGGGGCGCGCTGGGACGAAGACTCGCAGATCTGGCGGGTGGCGCTGGCCAGCGGCGATACGCTGACCACCCGCTTCCTGATCACCGCGACCGGCTTCCTGTCCCAGCCGCACACGCCGGACATCCCGGGCATCTCCTCCTTCGAGGGCAGGATCATCCACACCACGGCCTGGGACGACAGCTACGACTTCGCCGGCCGCCGCGTCGGCCTGATCGGCACCGGTGCCACGGCCATCCAGCTCATTCCCGAACTGGCCAAGACGGTCGCCGACCTGACCGTGTACCAGCGCACCGCGATCTGGGTGGCGCCCAAGATCGACTTCCGGATCTCCCCCGCCGTGCAGCGGCTCTTCGCCCGGGTCCCGCTCACCCAGCGGGCGGTGCGGTGGTTCACCGACAACCTGTTAGAGCTGATGACGTTCACCGGCGTGCTGAACTACCGCTACTTCCGCCGGCTGTCCATCGCCGCGATGGACCTGTGCAAGATCCACCGGTTCGTGCAGGTGCGGGACAAGGAGTTGCGCCGGAAGCTGACCCCGGATTACGACATCGGCTGCAAACGGCCGAGCTGGTCCAACGACTACTACCGCAGCTTCACCAAACCGCATGTGCACCTGGAGACCGGCGGCATCGACCGCATCGAGCCGGACGGCATCGTCACCAACGACGGGACCAAGGCCGTCATCGACACGCTGGTCCTGGCCACCGGATTCGACCTGTGGGACGCCAACTTCCCGGCCATCGAGGTGGTCGGCCGCGAAGGCCGCAACCTGGGCAAGTGGTGGCGGGAGAACAGGTTCCAGGCCTATCAGGGCGTGTCCATCCCGTACTTCCCCAACTACTTGAGCCTGGCCAGCCCGTACGCGTTCTCCGGACTGTCGTTCTTCAACACCATGGAATACCAGATGCGCCACATGGACCGGCTGCTCGGTGAGGTCAAGCGCAGGGGCGCAACGACTTTCGAGGTGACCGAAGAGGCCAACGCACGCTTCCTGGATCGCATGACCCGCCATTTGGACAGCTCGGTGTTCTACGCCGGCGACTGTGCCACGTCGCGGTCCTACTACTTCAACCACAGCGGCGAGGCCACCCTGCTGCGGCCGACCTCAGTGCGCAACGCGGTTCGGGACGGATCGCGATTCCCGTTGGACGACTACGCAATCGCCTAAGGAGACCCATGTCACGCAAGAGCAATCGTCTGGCCCGGTTCTCCGGTCTGGGATTGGCCGGCGCCGGGGTGTCCCATTTCACCAGTCCACGGTTGTGGGAGCCGATCACCAAGCCGATATTCCCACGTAACACCCGTCAGCACATCTATGCTAACGGTGGTATCGAAACCGTTCTGGGACTGGGCTTTTCCAGTCGACAGACCCGCAGCCTGGCCATCGTCGGGTTGATCGGGTACGTAGCGTATTTGGGCGGGAACGTTATTCGCAACGGCCAAAAAGCGTAGCCTGCATCAACTTTCGCACGCATGCCTGCGGGTAGGCGGATTGCTCGGCCGAGTCTTCGTAGTGCACCAGCCGGCCCAGATCGACCACCAGGGCCATGGCGGCGTGCACCAGAAACCGCGCCTGCGCTGCCGTCAACGCCGGCCGCGCCGCCTCCAGCAGCCGCGTCCAGGAGTCAATCGTCGACCGCTGCACGTCGCGCAGCAGTTCCTGGTCGGTCCGGGTCAGGTTGACCCGCTCCGTGTAGTAGATGGCAGCCAGTTCGGGGTTGGCGAACGACGTCGCGACGTAGGCCTCGATCAACGTGGTGAGCATCTGGCGCGCGTCGCTGACACCGGCCAGGATCGCCGAGAAGTGACCGGACACCCGGTCGGCCGCGCGCCGCAACCCGGTCGAGAGGATCTCGCACTTGCCGGAGAAGTAGCGGTAGATGCCCGACACCGGGATGCCGACCGCGGAAGCGATTTGCGCCATGCTGGTTTCGGAATAGCCGTGGTGGCTGAACAACACCATCGACGCGCCCAGCAGGGCCTCGTACACGCCGGCATCCGACGCGAAGATCCGCCAGGCCGCCGGACGGGCGATGGGGTCGTCCGGGTGCGGAAGCTCGGTGGCGAGCATTGCCAACGCGGCTTCGGCCATCAACGTGCGGATCTCGTCGTCCGCCAGCCGGACCCGGTGGTCGACGATGCTGCCGATCACGCTGAGCACCCCCGCCGACAGCATCCACCGCTGCGTCGAGCTCAGCGCCGGCCGAATTGCCATGAGCGGCCGCTGAATTCGGCGGTTGACCAGCCGCAGCTGATCGGCCAGCGTGGACTCGTCCTCGCCGTGCAGATAACGGGCCTGCCAGCGGTACAGTCCGCCGGACTCCCGGTTGGCCAACGCCAGGTCGATCAGCGCATCGACCAAGCGCTCCAACGTTGCCGCCGGGTCCGCGTCGACGGGCTCGGCGTCGGCGAAACCGGTGCAATCGACCAGCTGCTGGCCCAGCGCGAGCACCGCGCCGCGAAACAGGTCGTACTTGCTCGAGTAGTGGCGGTACAGCGCCGCCGCTGAAATCCCGACCTTGGCCGCAATGGCTTCCATGCTGACCGCGTGGTACCCCTGCGCACTGAACGCCTCGGCCGCCGCCCGCGCGATCTGCGCCTTGCGGTCTTTCGGCCGTCGGCGTACCTGCGTCGCCGACTCGGCGCGAGGTGTCGTCACCGCCTCACCCTAGCGTCAGATTTACGGTCCGGAAACCTACCCTTGGGTCAGAACCTCCATTAACATAGCTGCTATTCCGACGCCGGGGACGACGGTGCCGGGGTTTACCTGTCGGAGGGACGCACATGCTGGAGAAGGTTCGCCAGGTGCTTGGCTTCCAGATCACCATCGCCGAGTTGATCGGGCTCGCTTTGATCGTCGGTACGCCATACTTGCTGGTCGGCGTGGTCTGGTCGACGACACACACCGATCATCTGCACGAGATGCACGGGGCCGATCTGGTGGTGTCGTTCCTTGGATCGATCGTTTCGTGGCCGGTTTTGTTGTTCGCCAATGTCTGCATGACATGACCGCCGAAGCCGGAGCGCCGCTGACCACGGCCGATACCCGTATTCACATCACCCGCCGCACCGCGCGTTGGGACAACCGCCCGGCCACGGTGGCCGACGCACTCGACTTCTGGTCGTTCGCCGCCGGGGCCGCCAACGTCGTGATGCAGCTGTCCTGGCCCGGGGTCGGCTACGGCGTGATCGAGAGCAAGGTCGAATCCGGCAGCCTGATGAAACACCCGTGGAAGCGGGCCCGCACCACGTTCAGCTATCTGGCGGTGGCCATTCTGGGCAGTCCCGAGGACCGGGACGCCTTCCGTGACGCCGTCGACGTGGCGCACCGGGAGGTCCGCTCCGGGCCGGACAGCCCCGTAAGGTACAGCGGCTTCGACCGCGATCTGCAGATGTGGGTCGCGGCTTGCCTTTTCGTCGGGCTGGAAGACACCTACGAGCTGCTGCGCGGCAAGTTGACCGGCGAGCTCGCCGAGCACTTCTACCGCTCGGCGTTCACGCTGGGTACCACACTGCAGGTCACTGAGGACCAATGGCCGGCTACCCGTGTGGATTTCGACCGGTACTGGAACGAGGCTTGCGGGCGCGTGGTGCTCGACGACACCGTGCGGGGGTACCTGCAGGACCTGATCAACTTGCGGATGATCACGCCACCACTGCGTATCTTCGTCCCGCTGCTGCGGTTCTTGACGACCGGGTTTCTCGCTCCGGTTTTCCGCGACGCGCTGCAGGTCTCGTGGACGCCCGGTCAGCAGCGCCGCTTTGAATACCTGTTTCTGTTGGTGGCATTCGTCAACCGGTTTCTGCCCAAGTTCATCCGGCAGGCCGGCAGCTATGTGCTGCTGGCGGACGTGCGCAGCCGAATCCGGCGGCGGCGCAAGCTGATTTGAAAGGAGGTGACCGAGTAACCGTGCGACAACTGAGCCACAGCCACTTCTTCGCCGGCGTGGTGGCCGTATTGCTGATCGCCGTCGGATTGCTGGCGCTGTGGTGGCCGGTCTATCTCGACCAGTTCGACCACTACGGAGTCCAGATCACCTGCGGGAGAGGCTTCAGCGCCAACCTGACCCAGGCCGCCGATGCCGGCGGCGACGTAGCCGGCAAATGCGGTACGGCGCTGCTCATCCGGCGTGCCTGGGCCATCCCGACCGCCGTCATCGGATGGGTGATCATCACCATCGTCCTGGCGATCTGGGTTCACACCCAGCCCGGCCCCCAAGAGGAAAGCACGCGGTTCTGGGAATTGCGTGGCGACGCGACATAGCAACGCGCGCCGCATATCTCACAGCAAGTCGACCTTGCTGGCCAGCCATCGGCCGTCGACCTTCTCCATGGTCATCGTGACCCGGCTGCGGTCCAATTGCGGTTCAGGTGCGGCTGCGTTGCTCACCGACTGATCGACGAACAGCACAACCTCGACCTTGTTCTTGGTGGCCGATTTCACGGCCGCTTCGATGACGGTGCCGTGTGCGGCAGCCTTGTTGTCCACCAGCGTCTGTCGCAGCCGTGCGCTCGACTGGGTGTACATGTTTTTGAACTCGCCGGTCGCGCCGTCGAGAACGTCGGCGAAGTTCTTGTCGATCGCGTTGGTGTCGATGCTGGTCAGCGCGAGCGTGTATTTGGTTGCGGCGTCCAGTGCTTGGGCCGAGGCGACCTTGACCTGATGGTGCTGAAACAGCAGCCAACCTTCGTAGCCGGCTCCGGCCAGTACGGCGGCAAGCACACCGGAGGCAACCCACCGGCGTATCTTGCGCGGCCGCCTTTGCGGCTCTTGCGGTTCCTCGTCTTCGTCTGCGCCTCGGCTTCCAGTTCGTCAGTCTCGGTACTGGTCATCAGTTGCATGCCCCCGAATCGCGGATCGCGTTGCCCCATCCCGTCGCCGCCACGATGTTGGCGTGGGTGACGCCTGACGGGTCTTTCTTTTTGATGCTGGTGCCGATACGGGTCAGCTGAAACGCCACGCTGGTCATCGATTCGCCGCCGTAGATCGGCGAGTACAGGCCGAAGTTGTCGGGGTTGTTGGTGACGATCAGCGGTTTGACCCGGGGTGCCAGGAACGCCGTCGACTGGTCGATATTGGCGACGACGGCGTCGGCCTCGCGTTGCACACCGCCCGAATAGTTCTCGTGGTGGTCCCCGAGGTTGCGGTTGAACTCGTTGATCTGACCCATCAGCGGATCGAACTGCGCGTTGAACCACTGACAGGAGTCCGACATGCCGCTGACCATCTCGGGGTCACCCGATAGGTGAAGGTGTTGTACGGCCAGATGTCGACGTTGGGCGACCAGTCACTCGGCGCCGGGCTGAACACCGGCAGCGGCGACGGTGGATTCGGATCGGCGTGCGCGGCGCCGGCCAGCCCGAGCGTGGCCGCCGCGGCCAGGCTGCCCGCCGCCCACAACGACGCGGTCGGAACCATGCAGTCAACCGTAAAGGACGAAATTATCGTTAACAAGAGCTTGGCGTCCGGCACCTCGGTGCTGATGGCGAGGTTAGCGGGGCATCGCACCATGTCCCGCAGGGTCAGCGCGTCGGCACCGCCGAATAAGTTGCTGCACGCTGTCGGCGCGTGTCATCGAAACCGTTTGTAGACTACGGCTCTTTACGCGTCCCGGGGTTTCTGTAGGAATTCGCGGATGCGCAACCGCGAGCCGGTGACGGGCATCTGACCGGGACGGCCCAGCGGCCGCCTGCTTACTCCGGCCAGTTTCACAAAAGCCTTCCCCAGATGCGGAACCGTGATTAACATGCTCGCCGTGGATCGTGGCACAGACGTGGCGCCCGACGGTGTGGCGGCCATTGAAGAGTGGACCGCGGGCTACGTCCGCCGGCACCCACTCGCGTCGCTGACGACCGTCGGAGAGCAGTATTTCCTGGCCGTGCGCACCATCCAGTACTTTTTCGTTGACCTTTTCACCGGACGCTTCCAGTGCCAAACTATCCGGTGGGCCACGACTCCCCCATCCAGTACAACCAGGCTCAGCAATGGTCGATGGACGGCGGCACCGTCGAGCCGCACATTCCGCTGGCAGCATTGAGTTCGGTCCCGCGTCCGGAGTTCGGCGGAGCGTGACGTAGCCAGCCTGAACTGTTCAGTTCAGCCTGTCTAGTGTACGGTGGCTGGTATGGACGGGCCGAGCGAGTCTGCGATGCGGGCGGCACGCGATCTGCGGGTGTTTTTCAGCCGATTGCGACGCCGGATGCGCGAGGTTGCCACCGACGACGACCTCACGCCGTCGCAGACGGCGGTGTTGACACGACTGTGGAAGGACGGGCCGTCGTCGGCCAGCGTGCTGGCGGGCGCCGAGCGGGTTCGTCCCCAGTCGATGGCGGCCACGCTGGCCGCACTTGATCGGCACGGCTTGATCCGGCGGGCGCCTGACCCGGAAGACGGTCGGCGGCAAGTGATCTCGTTGACCGCCGCCGGGCGTCGTCTCGCCGAGAACCACCGCAAGCTGCGCGGTGAATGGCTGGCCCGCGCCATGCAGGAGCAGTACTCGGACAGGGAGCGCCGCGTCATACTCGAGGCGTTGTCGCTGCTCGAGCGCTTGACCGACTAGTGAAAGGACGCGCCAATGGAATTGGCTATTCACTTCATCGACTTCCTCCCGGAACATCCGGCCCGACTGGCGCCGACGCTGGCGGCAACCGCGAAGGCCGCCGAAGACATCGGCGCGACGCTGTTCACCCTGGCAGATCATTTCTTCCAAATGGAAACCGTTGGGCGCGCTGAGGATCCGTTCCTGGAGGGTTACACGTCGCTGGGCTATTTGGCGGGGCAGACGTCCACGATCGAGCTGGCCATGCTGGTCACCGGCGTCACCTACCGCTACCCGGGCCTGCTGGCCAAAACCGTCAGCACCCTCGACGTACTCTCGCAGGGCCGCTCGATGTTCGGCATCGGGGCCGCTTGGTACGAGCGCGAGCACGTCGCCTTGGGTGTCCCGTATCCGCCGTTGCGGGATCGGTTCGAGATGCTCGAAGAGACGCTGCAGATATGCCGGCAGATGTGGAGCGACGACAACGACCCGTACCACGGCAAGCACTATCAGCTGGCCGAGACGATCTGCGTGCCGCAACCGATTCGGCGCCCGCCGGTCCTGATTGGCGGCTCCGGCGAGAAGAAGACGCTGCGGCTGGTCGCAGAGTACGCCGATGTCTGGAACAGCACGGTCTCCGAACCCGACGAGCTCGAGCACAAGATCGACGTGCTGAACCGGCATTGCGCGACGGTCGGCCGTGATCCCGCCGAGATTCGCAAGACCGTGGGGCTGTTGGCGGATCCGTTCGCGGACCTCGACGGGTACTTACGGACGCTCGAACGCTATGCCGCGCTGGGTGTTTCGATGATCAACGTCGGCCCGATGCCTGGCAATCCGGATCCGGCCGGCTTCGTGAAGCGTCTCGGCGACGACCTGATGCCGAGGATCGCCGAGATCGGTTGAGCGCGGCGATATCCTTTCGCGATGGCGTCGAGCGTGTCGGGGAAGGTCGCATTCGTTACCGGCGGCGCGTCGGGCATCGGCGCCGCGTTGGCTACCCGGTTGGCCCGCGGGGGCGCCAAGGTCTGGATCGCCGATCGCCAGGTCGGACCGGCGCAGGAACTGGCCCAACGCCTTAGCAGGGGCGGCGGAAAGGCGCACGCGATCGAGCTTGACGTGCGCGACTATTCGTCGTTCGAGCGCGCCGTTGGCGAAGCAGTAGAGCAATCGGCGCGGATCGACTACCTGTTCAACAATGCCGGCATCGGGGTCGCCGGGGAGGTCGACTCGTACACGCTCGACGACTGGAACGACGTCTTCGACGTGAACCTGCGCGGCGTCGTGCACGGCATCCAGGCGGTCTATCCGATCATGATCCGGCAGCACTCCGGCCACATCGTGAATACGGCCTCCATGGCCGGTCTTGTCACAACGGCAGGGCAGGCGAGCTACACCGCCACCAAACACGCCGTGGTCGCGATCGAAGACGTTGCGGATCGAGGCTGAGCGCCATGGTGTGCGGGTCTCGGTACTGTGTCCTGGGGTGATCAGGACCCCGATACTCACCGGCGGCCGGTATGGACGGACCGAGAAGGCCGGCCTCAGCGACGACGAAATCCTGCGGCGCTGGGAGCAATTGCGGCCGATGCCGCCCGAAAAGTTCGCCGAGCGCGCCCTTCGCGCAGTGTTGCGTGAAGACGCGATCATCGTCGTGCCGGCGCGGTGGAAGACATTCTGGTACTTAGAGCGGCTCTCGCCGTCGTTGTCGATACGCCTTGCACGAGTCACGCTCGAGCGCATCCGGAAAGCGAACTGATCCACGCTAAAACGGTGGGTCTTCATCGTCGTCGAGTAGCTCGTCGGGACGGTTGATGCGGTTGACCCGTGGTGGGCCGGTGCCATCGCTCCAGGCGAGGCGGCCTTCGTCGGTCACTGTTGTGGTGACGTGGCCGTCCGTTGCCTCGGAATGGTCGGGCGCGCATAAGAAATAGAGGCTGTCGGCGTTGGTGAGCCCGCCTTTGGCCCAGTTCACTGCGTGATGAACCTCGCAATGGTAGCCCGATTCGAGACAATCCGGGCGCGTACAACCGCCGTCACGGGCGTAGCAGATCAAACGCTGATCAAGGGTGGCGATCCGCTTGCTGCGACCCAAATACAGCGGGCGATCCGAGTGATCCTCGAAGACCGCCAAATAGTGAATGCTGTTGGCGGCCATGCGGATCAGGTCGCGCATTGGCAGGCGGCTGTTTCCTCCGGTGCGGGCCGGGGGCGGCATTGGAATGCTTGGGTCTTGCGCAGCACGAGCCGCCTGCTCGAGGTCGGCGAGCTTGGTCGTCACGATCACGGTGACCGGAACGCCGCGATGAACACCCAGCTCGCCGGACGAGATTCCGTACCGCAGAGCCAGCTTGAGCCCGTCGTGGCAGCGCTGCGCGGGCGTGCGGTCATCGCGCTGCTCGGGGGGTGGATCTCCATTCTCGGGAAGATGACGCCCCGGCCGCATCGCCGCGGTCACGGTTTCCACATAGGCACGGGCTTCCGGGTCCAGCCAGCCGCTCAGCCGACTCATGCCATCGACACCTTGCTTGCCCAGCACCAGGCCGCGCCGCTTTGCACGGTCCTCGTCGGAAAAGTTGCCATCTGGGTTGAGGTAGTCGCTGATCCGGTCGCCCGCTGCGGCCACGAACTTGGCGTCTTGCTTGGTGGCGTGCCTGACCAGGATGCGCTCGGCCTTGTCGCGGTCGACGGCACTGACCGTCGACGGCAGAACATCGAGCGCGTGCAGGACCGCGGCGATGTGGTCGTCACCCACTTTGCCCTGCTCGACGGCCTCGGCCAGCTTCGGCAGTTCAGGCGGAAGGGAGGGGCCAGTCAACGAGCGTCGTGGACGAATCCGCGCCGCCACTCGAAACCGTCGCTTGACCTCCGCAGAGGTGATTCGCAGCCGCGAGCACAGCAGGCGACGCATTGAGACGTCGGCCGGCAGCGCGGGGTCGTCGGGCCCGTCGGCTGGGTCGGCGATCTCGCCGAATATTCGGTAGGACAGTCCACGGTTGAGCCGGTCCAAAGTCTCCAGCCGCTCGGCCGTCTCGACGCGGAAGGCATTGCCCACCAGGTCGGTATACGTCGCACGGAGCCGACCATAGGCGGCCTCGATGAGCTCGAGCTCCGCGCGGACCTGTGCGCGCGCCGCGTCTGCGGGCAGGGCTTGCGCGCATGAACTCATGACTCGACGCTATCGAAAGTTTGTTCGACTAGCTCCGATCAATCGACCGATTGTGGATGAAACGCCAACTGTGGATAACCCGTGATTTCTGCAGCAGGGCATGCGGCCCACCGCAGTAGGTCGTCCGCACCGGTAGTAGTGAAGGGGCCATCGAGGCGTTGCGCAAGCAACACCAACTACTTCTTCAGTTCGTGGCGGGTGCGGTCATCGCGGATCGGAACACCGTTGCGGCCACTGATGTCCTGGGCGTACAGGCCGGTCGCGTAGGCGACGCCGGCACCGTGGATGCCCAGCGCGGTGCGGTCGACATGGTCAAGGGTGTCGGTGGCCTTGTGGTAATTGGGGTCGAACGGCTGATCCGCCTCGCCGCCCCACAGCTTGGCCTGCTCCTCGGACTTCTTGTTCTCGGCGCCGGAGAACAAGCCGCCTGCCGGGATACCCGCGAGCGTGAACCCGTCGTAGTCGGACCGCCCGTCGAACGACGTGTCCTGCGGGGTTTTGCCGGCCGAGCGCAGATACGCGGCCAACGACCGCTCGATACCCGCGGAGCCCTCGGGCACAATCGGCTCGCCCCGCTTGTCGACCGGCAGCGACTGGTCTCCGTCATAGGTGAAGTAGCCCGGATTCGGCGATCCCAGCATGTCGAAGTTCAAATACAGCGCAATGTCTTTCAGCGCATCAAGGTTCAGCGACTCGACGTACTTGCGTGACCCGATCAGCCCGAGTTCCTCTGCGCCCCAGAAGCCGAAGCGCACCGCGTTGTGCACCTGCGGCGAACTGCCCAGCTGCAGCGCGGTTTCCAGCACCGCGGCTACACCGGAGCCATCGTCGTTGATGCCGGGCCCCTCCGGGACGCTGTCCAGATGCGCCCCGATCATCACCACATCGGAGGTGGAACCGGTCTTCGTTTGCGCAATGACGTTGCGGGCCGCGATGTCTCGGGTCTCCGCCTTGAGTTTGACGGTGACCGGTCCGGGCTTGTCGCGCAACTGCACCCCCGCCGCTCGGGTGACGCTGACCACCGGGATCTTGACATCGGCTTTGTCGCCCAGCGTGCCGCCCATCTCTTTTTCGTCGACGTTGTCCGCGACGATCAGCGCTACTGCGCCGCGCTGCACCGCGGCCTCCTCCTTCTCGGTGAACGGGCAGGTGCCGCGGTCCACCAGCACCACCGCGCCCTTCACCGGCAGCTTGTCGTAATCGGACGGGGTGCAGCCGGGGCTGTCGTCGACGGGAGCGGACACCAGCGGTCCGCTCACCCCGTCGGGCGGGGTGGGCAGGCTGAACTGCAACGCGCGGGCCTCGAAGGTTTTGTCGCCAATCGCCACCGAACCCGGCTCGGAGTGGAATACCCGAGCCTGGAACTCCGGGGTTTGCACGTCAAACCCCTTGTCGCGCAGCTTGTTTACCACGTAGTCGACGCTGGCGTCATAACCAGGGGTTGCCACCGCACGCGTGTTTCCATTAGCGCGGGCGATGTCCTGCAGTTTCGACAGGTGCGCCATCATCGCGTCGGTGCTGATCTTCTGCCGCAGGGAGGTCGCGAAATTCGAGGCGGCCGACGACGCGGGCTGGGCAGACTTCGACGTGCCGCAGCCGCCGATCAGCAATGCCGCCGTCGCAGCGACAATCAGGATTGCCTTCGATTTGTTAGCCACCGAGCCCACGTTAGACGTTGGCGGCAACCCAATCGCGCCGCGGTGCCACCGTCAGCCGGCGTCGGCCAGATCGGCTGCTTCCACCCACACGTTGGTCAGTTCGAGCAGCTCGGCCAGCCGGGCCACCATGCGCCGGTCGGTCCGCAAAACGACGTGCCGCCCATCCGCTGCGGCGAGCCGATCCAGCGCACAGAGCTGAGGGTGCGTGACGAAGTCCAACGCACGCGCGTCGATGACTATCTCGTCGCCGGCGGCCAGCGGCCAGATCCGTTGCAGCGCAGTGGTAAACGCCTCGTGGCCGGCGGCGTCGAGTTCACCGGCCAAGGCGAAGTCGATGCCCTGCTCTGCATAGATGCGGAAGCCGACCGCACCCGCATTGACGAAGGGGTGCAGGCATATCAGCTCCTTGGCGGCGTCACCCAAAAGGGTGAGGTTGTAGGCACACAGCGCCGCGAACGGCAGCACCGCCATCTTCTCGTCGACGAGATACTCGAGGCGGGTGAACGCGGCACGTTGCTCGGGCGTGCGGACCAGCACCGCCCCGTCGACCACCGCGCGACAGCCGCTGCACCCGGCTCCGACCACGTAATTCATCGCGGCCACCCCGTCGGCTATCGTCGCGTCGGCATCGACGACGTCGGTGCCCGGAACGAACCGGTAATGCTCGGCCACCGGCGTGACCGCGATCTGCCCGGCTCGCACCGCGTCGCCGAAACCCATCTCGTCCAGCTCGTTGCGCAGGGCGGCGGCGCTGGCGTCGCACGCGTACAACACGCGCTGGTTTCGCGCGAGGCCGTCCGCGATGTATTCGGCGGCGCGGGTCAGAAACTCCGAGCGGTCGCGGTAACCCCACGCCACGTGGCCCAGCGGATTGAGGCCGGCGGCGGAAGTGACTTCACCATGCCGTCGTGTCATCGCGCTCCATACTCAACCACTCCCGACCACCCCCACCACATAATCGAGATATTTGCGGCGGTCATGTCGACGACGTGGTGTCGAGCCGTAGATAGGCATGAATGGTGGTGCCCTCCGGCGTGGTGTGCGTGCGCAATAGGTCAGCGACGGCGTTGACGACGAGGAGTCCGGTCGAGCTGGGTTGGTCGCGACTCGGCGGCCGCCGCCCGGCCAGAGGGTCGGAGAACGAGCCGTTATCGCGGGCTTCGCAGACCAGGTGGCGCTCGTGCTCCCACAGAGAGAGCCGACATGCCGTCCCGGCATGCTGCAGGCTGTTGGTGGCTAACTCGGTGACGACGAGTTGCAGGTCGGCGACTCTGTCGACGGGCAGGCCGAGCAGTCGGGCGTAACGACGGCCGTATCGGCGCGCCCCGGCGAGGTCGTGGGGCCGCGCGACCGTGTACCGCACCGACGCGGGGCTGGCGGCCAGCGGTTGGTTGCGGCGCGCTAGTGCGGCGTCGACGGCGTAGTCGGTGCTGCGTTCGCGCGATCCGTTCCACCGGATCAGTGGATGGGTGGCCCGAACGTCGGCCAGCACGGTGTCGTCGAGCAGCGACGCGTCATACGGGCAGAGGCCCGTCACCTGGTAGTCGACGAAGGCCACGTTGACCAGGGCTTCGTGCTGGATGCAGGCCGGGTATTCGAGCGTGCTGCGGCCGGGCCATATCGGCTCGGCGACCATGCGGACCGGTCGGTGGCGGTGCCGTTCGACGAAGGCCAATTCCGCCGCGAGGATGCGCCCCGGATTACGGCCCAGCTCGGCAATGTCGACCCACGCCACCTGCCCCGCCGAGTCACCCAGCGCGCGGCACAACAACGCCATTTTGTCTTTGGGGACCGCCGCCCACACCGGCTCCCCCCGGGCCAACCCCTCGGCGACAAAGGGTACGACGGAGCCGAGATATTCGTCCGGAGACCGATAGACGACGGCGGTGTGGTCGTATCCCGGCTTTTCAGCCGGCGCGCATGCCATGTCAGCGGCCCAGCTCGAACAGATGCATCGGCAGACGCCTACCCCCGCCGGCAGGGCCTTAATCAGTCAGGACCGGCCCAGAATCAACTCAGCCACCGCACGCATCCCCGCGGCATTGGGATGAAACGGCGCCGCACGCCAGGGCAGCGGCAATGCGGCGCCCACCGTCCACGGGTCATCCGACCAGGCATGATGCTCGCGGCTGGCGTGGCCGGCGCGCACGATTTCGCAGCCGGTGGCCTGTGCGGCCGCGGCAGTGAGCTCCTCCATGCGAGCGGCGACGTGGCGGCCCAGCTCGGCGTCGGCCTTCGACAGCGGCGGTGCGGCTTGGCCGTCAGGCGGCAGCATCGTCAGGTAGTCGACGAACATCACCCGGGCGTTGGGGGAACGCCGACGCACCACCGCGCCGACAGCCCGCAGCGAGTCGCCGACTTGGCCGAGGGCCTGTTCGCGGGCATCACGGTTGAGCAGGTTGCCGATCGGCGGCAGCAGCCGCGCCGGTGCAGGCAAGGCGGCCGCCATCAGGAACGGCACGTATCCGACGTCGTTGCCGCCGATCGTGATGGTGACCAGCTCTTCGGACCCGTCGAGTGCGTCGATTTGCGGCGGTGCACCGCGCTGCCGGTCGGCGAGTACGTGGGCGGTGGTGGCACCGGAAAACGTGACGTCGACCAGATCGAGGTTCAATCGCTGCGCGACGAGATGCGCGTAGTTGCGGGCCGAGCGTCCCGATCCGAACGGCGCACCTTTGGCGCGAGGCCGGATGCCGGGACCGGCTGCCATCGAACTGCCCAGCGCGACATAGCGTTTCGTCATAACGACGGGCTGGAAGCCTGCGCCCAGAAGCGTTTCGGGATCCGGCCGGCGTTGCGCGCCAGATAGCCGGCGGTGACGGCGGCGGCCATCGCGGCGGCCATCGCGGGCGGGTCGGCGGCCCGGGTCACCGCGCTGGCCAACAACACTGCGTCGCAACCCAATTCCATCGCCAGCGCGGCGTCGCTGGCGGTGCCGATGCCGGCGTCGAGCACCACCGGGACACCGGCGGCCTCGACGATCATTTCGATGTTGTGCGGGTTGGCGATTCCGAGCCCGGTGCCGATCGGCGAGCCCAGCGGCATCACGGCGGCGCAGCCGGTGTCCTCCAGTCGCCGCGCCAGCGCCGGGTCGTCGTTGGTGTAGGGCAGCACGACGAACCCGTCGTCCACCAATTGCTCCGCGGCGCGGACTAATTCGACGGCGTCGGGCAGCAGGGTGCGTTCGTCGGCGATCACTTCCAGCTTGACCCAGTCGGTGCCCAGCGCTTCGCGGGCCAGCTGCGCGGTGAGCACAGCCTCCGCGGCGCTGCGACAGCCGGCGGTGTTGGGCAGCGGCGTGATACCGAGCCGGCCCAGCAGGTCGAGCATCCCGGTGCCGCCCTCGGCGTCGACCCGGCGTATCGCGACGGTGGTCAGCTCGGTGCCCGACGCGATCAGCGCCTCCTCGAGCACCGCGAGGTTGGCCGCTCCGCCGGTGCCCATGATCAGCCGCGACGAGAATTCACGCCCGGCGATTGTGAGCTTGTCAGCCACCTTGCACCGCCGTCACCACCTCGAGGCGGGCTCCGTCGGAAAGTGTTGTGGTCCAACTCGATCGGGGCAGCACCGCCTGGTCCAGCGCCACCGCGATACCGCGATCGGGATACCCCAGTGATTCCAGCAGCGCCGCGACCGTGGTCTGGTCATCGACCTGCAACTGTTGTTCGTTGACGCGGACGATCATGCCTGCGCTCCCACCGGAACCAATTGGGAAACAATCTGTTCGGCGGTCCACGGCGCCAGCAGAAAACCGTTGCGGCCATGGCCGGCGGCCACCAACGTCCGTTCGTCCAGGCGCTGCACGAGTGGCAGGTTGTCCGGTGTCATCGGCCGCAGCCCGGCGGCACACTCGGCCAGTTCGTATTCGCCGAGAGCCGGCAGCACGGCGCACGTGTCGTCGAGCAGGTCGCGCACACCGGAGACCGCCGGGGCGGTGTCGCGGCCGTGCTCGTATTGGGTGGCGCCGACGACCACGCCGTCGGGGCGGGGCACCAGATACACCTGACGCCCGTGTACCCGGGCCCGAATGACCCGCTGCGGCACCGGCATACATCCTTTGCGCCAGCGCAGCCGCAGCACTTCGCCCTTCACCGGGCGGATCGGCAGGCCGGGCCACAGCGTCGGCGCGTCGATCCCGTTGGCGATCACGACGGCGTCTGCGTCGACGTCGGTCAGGTCACGCACCGGCCCGCCCCACTGCACGCCGAGCCGTTCACACGCCGCCTCGAGCGCGTCGAGCACGGCGCGGTTGTCCACCGCCAGCTCGGTGGGCGCCCGGAAGCCGTGCCGGATACCTTGGGCCAGAAGGGGTTCCACGTCGCGGGCGGCCGGCTCCCAGATCACCGGATGGCCTTGCGCGGACAGCCAATCGGCGACGGTGCGCAGGTCGGCGGCGTCGGCGCGGTCGACGGCGACCACCAGCGACTCGCGCGCGGTGATCACGTGCGGCGGCAATCCGAAGTCTTCGCGCCAGAGCCGCAGCGACTCCAGGCCCAGCCGCAGCAGCCGTTCCTCGCCGGGCCAGCCCTCGCTGTGCGGGGCCAGCATGCCGGCGGCCACCCACGACGCCCCGTGGTCGCCGGTGCGATGCACGCGCACCGACAAGCCGGCCTCGGCCGCCCGGCGCGCCACCGACAGGCCGATGACACCTCCGCCGATGACGGCCAGTGACCCTGCAGTGACGGCATCGAGACTGCACTGAGCGCGCGATTTCTGCCACTTCGTGGCACTGGGCGCAGTCTCGGCGGGCATGCACCCGACGCTAGCGGCTAGCGTCGCGGTGTGCACGAACCTGCTGCCCGGCTCGAGACAGCGCGGCTCTACCTGTGCACCGACGCCCGCCGCGAACGCGGTGATCTGGCCGAGTTCGCCGAGGCTGCATTGGCCGGCGGGGTGGACATCATCCAGCTCCGCGACAAGGGCTCCGCCGGGGAGAGCCGATTCGGGCCGTTGGAGGCGCGCGACGAGCTGGCGGCGCTCGAGGTGCTGGCCGACGCCGCCCGCCGGCACGGGGCGTTGGTCGCCGTCAACGACCGCGCCGACATCGCCCGCGCCGCCGGCGCCGACGTGCTGCACCTGGGCCAAAACGACCTTCCGCTACCGGTGGCGCGCGCGATCGTCGCACCCGAAACACTGATCGGCCGCTCCACCCACGACGTCGACCAGATCACCGGCGCCCTGGCCGAGGACGTCGACTACTTCTGCGTCGGCCCGTGCTGGCCGACCCCGACCAAGCCCGGTCGACCCGCACCCGGCCTGCCGCTGGTCCGGGCAGCAGCCGCAATGGCGACCGACAAACCGTGGTTCGCCATCGGCGGCATCGACGCCGACCGGTTGCCCGAGGTCATCCAGGCCGGCGCCCGCCGGGTGGTGGTGGTGCGTGCGATCACCGCGGCCCAGGACCCCCGCGCCGCCGCCGAACGGCTCAGTTCGGCGCTGGCAGCAGCGAGCTGATCCGGTTGGACAGCTGAGACGGCGCGTGCTCCGGGCCGCCCGCCGTGCACCACAGGAAAACCCCCGCCTCGATCTCGACCGTGCGCGGCAGGTGACGCCGCCGCTCGTCGCCCGGGCTCAGCGGCACGGTCGCCGGGGCGGCACGCAGCCGCTGCCAGCTGGCGGCGAACCCGGGATGCAGCGGCAGGTCGGCCACCTCGTCCTCGCCGACCCAGCGCAGCTCGGCGCTTTCCCGGTTGGGCACGGTGGGCAGCAACTCGCCGGCGTCGGCGACGACGGTGGTGTAGGTCCAGTCGGTGCCGCCCGCCGTCGCGGTGATGACCGTCGCGCGCACCGCCAGTTGCTCGCCGGTCAGCCCGGCCTCCTCTAGCGCTTCCCGCACGGCGGCCTGCTCGGGGGTCTCGTGGCTGTCGCGGGCACCCCCCGGCAGACCCCAGGTGCCGCCTTGATGACTCCACGGCGCACGGTGTTGCAGCAACACCGCGGGGCTGCCGTCGGCGCGCGGAGCCCGCAAGAGCAGACCCGCCGCGCCGTGCCGGCCCCAGTACGGCACACCGGTGTCGGAAATCACCCAGCCGTCGCCGTCGCCGCGCACGCGTTCAGGATAAGCAGGTCACAAAGGCCCAGCTTCCCCGCATCCGCGGGACAAACTCTTAGACTTCTTTTATAGAGTTCGTGCGACACACAGCGAAGAGATGAGGTCCGAAGAGACGTGACCGTTGAGTTGGCGCACCCGTCGACTGAGCCGCTGGGGTCGCGGTCGCCAATCGAACCGGCGCACCCGCGTTGGTGGTTCATCTCGACGACACCGGGCCGCATCCTGTCCATCGGCGTCATCTTGGCGATTCTGGGCGGGCTCAGCGCGTTTGCCACCTCGACGACCATCAACCAGCGCCAGCAGGCGCTGACCACCGTCCTCAATCACACCGAGCCGCTGTCGTTCGCGGCGGGCCGGCTCTACACCACGCTGTCGGTGGCCGACGCGGCGGCGGCCACCGCGTTCATCGCCCAGGCCGAGCCGCGGACCGTCCGGCAACGTTACGAGCAGGCCATCACCGACGCCGCGGTCGCGGTCACCCGGGCATCGAGCGGCCTGACCGACGAGCCGCTGGTTCAGCTGCTGGGCCGGATCAACGCCGAGCTGGCCGTCTACACCGGGCTGATCGAGATCGCGCGCACCAACAACCGGGCGGGCAACCCGGTCGGCTCGTCCTATCTGTCCGAGGCATCGGCGCTGATGCAGTCGCGGATCCTGCCCGATGCCCAACAGCTCTACCGCCAGACCTCCGAGCGGGTGGACAGTGAGACAACAGCATCCACTCAGATTCCGGCTCCGGTGATCCTCGTCGTCGTCACCACGGTGATCTTCGGCGCCTTCGCGCACCGCTGGCTGGCCCGGCGTACGAAACGACGCATCAACCCCGGTCTCGTCGTCGGCGCACTGGCGATCCTCATTATGGTGGTGTGGGTTGGAACGGCCCTGGCGATTTCCACCTCGGGTAGTCGCAGCGCGAAAAACACTGCGGCAGAATCGTTGAAGACCGTCACCAACCTGTCGATCACCGCCCAGCAGGCGCGTGCCGACGAGACGCTGTCATTGATCCGGCGCGGGGACGAAGAAGTCCGCCAGCAGTCCTTCTACCAACGCATCGACGCCATGCACACCCAGCTCGACGAATACCTGTCCCGCGGCGACGCAGTCGACAAGACCGACTTGCACGACGCGGGCCAGCTGCTGGCCCGCTGGCGCCAGGCCAACGACCGGATCAACGCCTACATCTCGGTGGGCAACTATCAGGCCGCCACCCAGGTTGCGCTCGGCAACGGTGAAGACGACTCCAGCCCCGCGTTCGACAAGCTCGACGAGGCGCTGCGCAAGACCATGGAGCAGAGCCGCAACCAGCTGCGCACCGATATCCTCAACGCGCGCCAGGGGCTGTCCGGCGCGACGGTCGGCGGCGTGGTGCTCAGCCTCGGCGCCGCCATCGCGGTCGCACTTGGCTTGTGGCCCCGACTGAACGAGTACCGATGACGCGGCGATCGCAAGCACGGCGGAGCCGGGCCCTGGGGGTCGGCGCCATCGGACGACGCCCGCTCGCGATCCTGTGCGCCGTCCTGATGCTGCTGGCCGGCTGCGGGCACTCGGCGTCGATGGTGGTGGCGCCGGTGCCGACGCTGCCGCCGCCCACCCCGGCCGGCATGCAGGAGCTGCCGCCGCAGCCGCCGCGCCCGCCGGAGAAAGCCAACGCCGACTGCGACGTCACCGCCAGCCTGCGGCCGTTTGCCACCAAGGCCGAGGCCGACGAGGCGGTCAGCGGCATCCGCGGCCGCGGCCGGCTGATCGTCGGCCTCGACATCGGCAGCAACCTGCTGTCCTTCCGCGACCCGATCACCGGCCAGATCACCGGTTTCGACGTCGACATCGCCGGCGAGGTGGCCCGCGACATTTTCGGCAGCCCGACCTCGGTCGAATACCGGATCCTGTCGTCGGCCGAACGCATCACCGCGCTGCAGAAGTCGCTCGTCGACATCGTCGTCAAGACCATGACGATCACCTGCGAGCGGCGCAAGCTGGTCAACTTCTCCACCGTCTACCTCGACGCCAACCAACGGATCCTGGCGCCCAGCGATTCGGCGATCACCAAGCCGTCGGACCTGTCCGGCAAGCGGGTCTGCGTGGCCAAGGGCACCACCTCGCTGGGCCGGATCCGCGAGATCGCGCCGCCGCCGCTGATCGTGGAGGTGGTGAACTGGGCCGACTGCCTGGTGGCGCTGCAGCAGCGCGAGGTCGACGCCGTCAGCACCGACGACACGATCCTGGCCGGGCTGGTGTCGCAGGATCCGTACCTGCACATCGTCGGGCCCAATATGGACACCCAGCCCTACGGCATCGGGGTCAACCTGAACAACACCGGGCTGGTCCGGTTCGTCAACGGCACCCTGGAACGCATCCGCCGCGACGGCACCTGGAACACGTTGTACCGCAAGTGGTTGAACGTGCTCGGTCCGGCGCCGGCCCCACCCGCCCCGAGGTATCTGGACTGATGGACAAGCCTGACGACGACGTCGTCTCCCCCGGCACGGAGCCGCCCGACGCGACGGCCGACTCCGCCGCGCAGATGCGCCCGGTGTCCACCCAGGCGCTGTTCCGGCCGCACTTCGACGACGACGAGGACGAGGACAGCAGCTCAGCCCGCACCGTCGAGACCGAGTCGCAGGAACGGGTGACGACGACCCGAGTGGCTCAGCCGGTCCGGCGGCTGGGCGGCGGCCTGGTGGAGATTCCGCGGGTGCCCGACATCGACCCGCTCGAAGCGCTGATGCCCAACCCGGTGGTGCCGGAGTCCAAGCGGTTCTGCTGGAACTGCGGCCGGCCGGTGGGGCGCTCCAGCCCCGACGGCAAGGCCCTCTCGGAGGGCTGGTGCCCGTATTGTGGCAGCCCGTATTCGTTTCTGCCGCAACTGAATCCGGGCGACGTGGTCGCCGGTCAGTACGAGATCAAGGGCTGCATCGCGCACGGCGGGCTGGGCTGGGTGTACCTGGCGTTCGACAAGAACGTCAACGACCGGCCGGTGGTGCTCAAGGGTTTGGTGCATTCCGGTGACGCCGAAGCGCAGGCGATCGCGATGGCCGAGCGGCAGTTCCTCGCCGAGGTGGTGCACCCGTCGATCGTGCAGATCTTCAACTTCGTCGAGCATCCCGACCGGCACGGCGACCCGGTCGGCTACATCGTGATGGAGTACGTCGGCGGGCAGTCGCTCAAGCGGGGCAGGGGCGTGAACCTGCCGGTGGCCGAGGCCATCGCCTACATCCTGGAAATCCTTCCCGCCCTTGGGTATTTGCATTCCATCGGCTTGGTCTACAACGACCTCAAGCCGGAGAACATCATGGTCACCGAGGAGCAGCTCAAGCTGATCGACCTGGGCGCGGTGTCGCGGATCAACTCGTTCGGCTACCTGTACGGCACGCCCGGTTACCAAGCGCCGGAGATCGTGCGCACCGGGCCGACGGTGGCCACCGACATCTACACGGTGGGCCGGACATTGGCGGCCCTGACGATGACGCTGCGCACCCGCAACGGGCGCTACGTCGAAGGGCTGCCCGAGGACGACCCGGTGCTCGCCGAATACGACTCGTTCGCCCGGTTGCTGCGCCGCGCCATCGACCCCGACCCGCGGCGGCGCTTCGGCAGTGCCGAGGAAATGGCCGGCCAGCTGTCCGGTGTGCTGCGCGAGGTGGTCGCCCACGACACCGGTGTGCCGCGGCCCGGCCTGTCGACGATCTTTTCCCGCACCCGCTCGACGTTCGGGGTGGAGTTGCTGGTGGCGCACACCGACGTGTATCTGGACGGCCAGGTGCACTCGGAGAAGCTGACCGCCAAGGAGATCGTGACCGCGCTGCCGGTGCCGCTGGTCGACCCGGCCGACGTCGCCGCGCCGCTGCTGCAGGCGACGGTGCTCTCCCAGCCGGTGCAGACGCTGGACTCGCTGCGCGCGGTCCGGCACGGCTCGCTGGATTCGGAAGGGATCGATCTGTCGGAGTCAGTCGAACTGCCGCTGATGGAGGTCCGTGCGCTGCTCGACCTCGGTGACGTGGCCAAGGCCACCCGCAAACTCGACGACCTGGCGGAGCGGGTCGGCTGGCGATGGCGGCTGGTCTGGTATCGCGCCGTCGCCGAATTGCTCACGGGCGACTACGAATCGGCCAGCAAGCACTTCAGCGAGGTGCTCGACACCTTCCCCGGCGAGCTGGCCCCCAAGTTGGCGCTGGCGGCCACCTCGGAGCTGGCCGGCAGCTCCGACGAGCACAAGTTCTACGAGACGGTGTGGGAGACCGACGACGGGGTGATCTCGGCGGCGTTCGGCCTGGCCCGTGCGCTGTCGGCCGAAGGCGACCGCGAAGCCGCGGTGCGCATCCTCGACGAAGTGCCCTCCAGCTCAAGGCATTTCACCACCGCGCGGCTTACCAGTGCGGTGACGCTGCTGTCCGGCCGGTCGACCAGCGAGATCACCGAGGAGCATATCCGCGACGCCGCGCGGCGGGTGGAGGCGTTGCCGCCGACCGAGCCGCGGGTGCTGCAGATCCGCGCCCTGGTGCTCGGCAGCGCGATGGACTGGCTCGAGGCGGGCCACGAGGCCAGCACCAACCACATCCTCGGCTTCCCGTTCACCGGACACGGGCTGCGCCTCGGCGTCGAGGCGTCGCTGCGCGCGCTGGCCCGGGTGGCGCCCACGCAGGCGCATCGCTACACGCTGGTCGACATGGCCAACCGGGTGCGGCCCACGTCGACGTTCTAGGCGCCCGCTCCCTTGCGCGTCGAGTGTGAATCCTGGGCGTCGATTGTGCACGTAGGGCGGGGTTTTCGCAATTTTCCCGCCATGGCTTCACACTGAAAACCCTCAGTGCACACTCGATTTCCGCGACTGCAATGCCTGACGCACCCGGCGCAGGATGTCGACCGGGTGATCGCCCGCGACCACGCGGATGACGATCCAGCCCAGCCGCTCGAGCGTCTCCCGCCGCCGAATGTCCTTGCGGTATTGCAGTGGATCGGTTCGATGGTGGTCGCCGTCGTATTCGACCGCGACCATGCAATCTTCCCAACCCATGTCCAAGTAGTACGTTTCCACCGCGGTCACGACGGGAATTTGCGTCTGCGGCCGGCGCAGGCCGGCGTCAATGAGGAGCAGCCGCAGGTAGGTTTCCCGGGGAGATTCCGCGCCCGCGTCGACCAGGTTGAGCACGTCCTCCAATCGCCGCAGCCCACGCACGCCGCGGTGGCGTAGGGCGAGGGAGGCAACGTCGTCGATCTTGAATCCCGATGCGCGCGCCAGTGCGTCGAGTCGAGCAACCGCCAAGCGCGGTGCCTCACGCCGGCCGATGTCGAAGGCGGTGCGCTCGGGTGTGGTTACCGCGCGGCCGGCCACGGTCATGACTTCTCCATCGAGCAACACGTCACGACGCGTCCGCACCTGGCGGAGGGTGGGCATTGGGGTAGAGCAACTCGATGGCGATGTCGTCGTCGATCCACTTGGCGTCGTGTAGAGCGGCGGCCGCTGTTCCGGCGATCACCCCCTGGCGATCAGACCACAACCATGCCGCGGCAATGCGCTGCTCGAGAGTCGGCTCGGGCCGCCTCGGCAAATACACATTCGGAAACACCGCCGTGTACCGCGTCCGCAACTGATGCCGACTCACTGCCCCACGCGCCAACGCCTCGCTGCCGACGAACGGCTCCCCCATCGCGCAACCCTCGCACGCGGCCCAAAACCACGACTCCGGATATCCACAGGCAAACAAAGCGTGTCCTCAGCAAATTTCCAGGTCCACGGTTCACAGTTGTGTCATGGCGGGGCAATCCGACCGGTGGATCACCACTGCCCGAATCCTGCGCCGCACAGGGTTCGGGGTGAGCGGCCCGACCGTCGACGCGGTCGTCGCGCAAGACTGGCCGACTTACGTTGCGGCGGCGCTGGATTCGGACCCCGACGCCGACCCCGGGGCCCGCGCGACGCCGATGCCCACCTTCGAGGTGCCGCGCGCGCCTGGCAAGGGCGCAACCAAAGAAGCGCGAAAGGCACACAATCGGCAGCTATCCGAGCAGATGTCCGAGCTGTCGGCGTGGTGGCTGCATCGCATGGCCTCGGTCGAGCAACCGGTCCACGAGAAGTTGACCTTGCTGTGGCACAACCACTTCGCCACCTCCGCACAGAAGGTCCGGGTCGCCGACTACATGGCGGCGCAGAATCAGAAGCTGCGCACGCTCGCACTCGGCGACTTTCGGACGCTGGCCTACGCGATGCTGACCGATGCGGCGATGCTGCGCTGGCTTGACGGCCAGACGAACACCGCCAAGGCCCCCAACGAAAACCTGGCCCGCGAATTCATGGAGTTGTTCGCGCTGGGCCACGGCAACGGCTACACCGAGGACGACGTGCGGGCCGGCGCCCGGGCTCTGACCGGCTGGGTGATCAAGCCGGGTGGCGAAACGTCGATGCTGCCCAGGCGCCACGACGACACCACCAAGACGGTGCTCGGTGCCACGGGTGATTTCGACGCGGCCGGATTCTGCGACACCGTGCTGGCCCAGCCGAAGTCGGCGGAATACGTCGCCGGACGGCTGTGGCAGCAGCTGGCTTCCGACGACCCGCCATC
This sequence comes from Mycobacterium celatum, assembly GCF_002101595.1. Taxonomy (GTDB): domain Bacteria; phylum Actinomycetota; class Actinomycetes; order Mycobacteriales; family Mycobacteriaceae; genus Mycobacterium; species Mycobacterium celatum. The sequence continues at coordinate 128,090 of NZ_LQOM01000040.1, read as the reverse complement.
AAGAGCCGCACTGGACCGCGTCGCCGCCGCCTACGGCCCGGGCCGCGACCTGAAGGCGCTGACCACGGCGATCCTCACCGACGACGAGTTCCTCGGTGCCCGTGCTGCGATCGTCAACACGCCCGTGGAGTGGCTCGTCGGAATGATCCGGACCCTGCGCATTCCGCTCGACACCCCGAAACGCCTCAAGACCGCCGACGCGACGCTGAAAGCACTGGGGCAGCGGCCTTTCTACCCGCCGGACGTGGGCGGGTGGCCTCACGGTCAGGTGTGGCTGTCCACCGCCAGCGCCGACGTGCGGTTGCGCGCGGCGAGCAACCTGGCCCGCGCCGGTGACCTGTCCGCGATAGAGGACGCCGCCGCCGAGGACCGCATCGACGCCGCGGGTTATCTCATCGGCGTCGGGGCGTGGTCGGATCGGACCGTCGCCGCACTCAAGCCGTTGGCGCGCAAGCCCGTGCAGCTGCTGGCCGCGGCGGTGAACACACCGGAGTACTTGACATCATGAATCGCCGCAAGTTCCTGATCGCCAGCGCGGGGGTGGGCGCTGCCGGTCTGCTGTCCGGGACGGTGGCGGTCAGCTGGCCCGACCTGTTGCGGGCGGCCCACGATCGACCGCTGGCCGACGGCAGGGGCGTGCTGGTGATCGTCACCCTCTACGGCGGCAACGACGGCATCAACACCGTAATCCCGCACGCCGACAACGCTTATCACGACGCCCGCCCTGAACTTGCTTATGCCCCGGGCGATGTGCTGCACCTTGACCAGCAGCTGGGGCTCAACCCTGCTTTGAAAGGTATGGCCCAGCTGTGGAACCAGCGCAAGCTGGCCATCGTGCGGGGAGTCAGCTACCCGCGGCCCGACCACAGCCACTTCCGGTCCATGGATATCTGGCAGACAGCCTCGCCGGCCGAGCCCGTCTCGACGGGCTGGATCGGCCGCTGGCTCGACGCCACGGGCGACGATCCACTGCGCGCCGTCAACATCGGATCGGTTTTGCCGCCGCTGGCGGTAGGTGAAAAATGCACGGCCGCAGCACTTTCCCCGACCGCAGCGCCGGAGTCGGCGGACAGATTCGCCGCGACCAAGGCGGCGCTGGGCGTCGACGACCCGGACGACACCCCGGCGATGTCCGCGGTGTGCGCCGCCTACTGCGCAAGCCGCACCACCGACACCACCTTCGCGGACATCAAACCGACCGGCGAGGAGCACAACTGGCTGGCCGCCCAGCTGAGCATGGTTGCCGGCGCGGTGCGCGCCGGGGTGCCGACCCGGGTCTACACGGTGCAACTCGGCGGATTCGACACCCACGCCGACGAACGCGAAACGCAGCAGCGCCTGCTGGCGACCTTCGATGACGCGCTCACGCCGTTCCTGCAGCAGATGGCCGGCGACCGGTACGGCAGGAACGTCGTCGTGCTGGCGTACTCGGAGTTCGGCCGGCGGGTGAGGGCCAACGCGTCGCAGGGCACCGACCACGGCACCGCCGGCCCCGTGTTCGTCGCCGGCGCACCGGTCAGGGGCGGCTTCTACGGCGACGAGCCCAGCCTGACCGACCTGGACAACGGAGACCTGAAGCCCACCACCGACTTTCGCGACGTCTACTACGAGCTGCTGGCGCGGACCCTGCAGTCCGACCCCACCCCGGCGGTCGGCAGCGGCAGGCGCGCGCTGGGGTTCCTGTAGGTCAGCTCGGCACCAGCTTGACCACCTGGTCGTTGCCGTAGTCGGTGACGTAGACGTTGCCTGCGTCGTCCACCGCCACACCCCGGGTGTAGCCGAGGCCGGTGACCGGCACCACGGTCTGCTGGTTCGACCGCGCGTCCAACCGCACCACCCTGCTGCCGTCGGTGACGTAGACAGCGCCTTGCTCGTCGGCCGCCAGTCCGGACGGGTCTTTCAGGCCGGTGAACGGGAGTACCTCCTGGCTGGTCGATCCCGGCGGCAGCTTGAGCACCCGGTTGTTGCCGGTATCGGTGACGTAGACGCGACCGGCCCTGTCCACCGCGACCCCCTTGGGCCGTTCGAGGCCGTTGAACTGCAACACGGTCTGGCTGGTCGATCCCACATCGAGCTTCAGGACTCGGTTGTTGAGAGTGTCGGCGACGTAGACGCGGCCCGCCGTGTCCACCGCAAGCCCCTCTGGCCGGTTGAGCCCGTCGAACGGCAGCACAGTCTGATTGGTTGTCCCCACATCGAGTTTCACTACGCGGTTGCCGTCGGTGTCGGCGACGTAGACGTTGCCGTCCTTGTCGACCGCCAGGCCGTACGGTTCCTTCAGGTTGGTGAACGGCAGCACGGTCTGGGTGGTTGTGCCGGACTCCAGCTTCAGCACCCGGTCGTTGTCGATGTTGGCGACGTAGACGTTGCCCGCCGGGTCCACCGCCACGCCCTCCGGACCGGTGAGCCCGGTGAACGGCAGCACGGTCGGTTGATACGTTTTCGGCGCGGCCGACGGTTGGGCGTGCGGTTCTCCGCCCGTCGCGGCCACCCGCCACACGACGACGCCAACAGCAGCGAGCACCAGCAGCGCCACCACACCGATCGCCAGCGGCAGCAGCCTGGAGCGCCGCCACGGCGGCGCGGCGGACTCCTGTGAGTAGAAGTCCAGGTTGGGAATCGGGTCGGGGAGACGGCCGCCGCCGCGCCGAGCGGCGATGACCTTCCCGAGGTCGCTGGCCCGGCGAACCATCGTGGGTGCCTCCCCGGCGCCCGCGAGCGCGTCGCGGGCGGCGCGAGCGAGATCGCCCGCCGTGGCGAACCGCTGCTGGGGATTCTTCGCCATTCCGCGCGCGACGACGCCGTCGAACCGGGCCGAAATGGCGTGCGGCCGGGCCAAGCTGGGCTTGGGTGGCGGGGCGGTCAGGTGGGCCTTGATGACCTGGCCCACCGTCGTCGCGGCGGGGAACGGCCGGTCGCCGGTCAGGATGGCGGTCAGGACAGCGGCGAGCGAATAGACGTCGGCGCGGTTGGTCACGGGCCCTTGGTCGAAACGCTCCGGTGCCATATACGCATAGGAAGTCGCCGTCGGCCCGGGCGCGCTCAGTGTCGGGTCGGCAATGCCGAGGCCGAGCAGGTACGCGTCGCCCTCGTCGGTGACAACGATGTTCTCCGGCTTGAGATCCCGATGGATCAGCCGAACAGCGTGCGCAGCGTCGAGAGCCGCGGCGATCTGCTCGATGATTGCCACCGCGCGTACCGCGTCGACTGGCCCGAATGTGGCCACCAGCGATTGAAGCGTCTCCCCCGGCACCCATTGCGTCGCGACATAGCAGCGCCCGTCGATCTCCCCCCAGTCGAGGACCGGGATGACGTGCGGTTCTTTCAGCCCCGCGACGACGTCCATTTCGCGGAAGAACCGATCACGATCCACGGTCGGCGGCAGCAGCGTGAGACCGACCGTGCGTTCTTTGGCCGTGTCTGTGGCCTCGTAGACCTGACCGACGCCGGTGTGGCGAAGCAGCGCGCGGATCTTGTAGCGGCCGAATTGCGTCCCGATCGGTGCAATGCCAGGCTGCTCACCCATGTTCCAAACTGTAGCCTTCACCGCGCCGCAATCACGCTCAGACAGTCGCGGGCGATGGCCAGTTCTTCATTGGTCGGAATCACCAGTACGGCAACGGGTGAGGCGTCGGTGGAGATCCGCCGCACGCCGTGAGCCTGCTCGAGGTTGCGCTGCTCGTCGACCTCGATGCCCAGTGCCGCAAGGCCGCTCAGCGCGTCGCGACGCACCGTCGCGGCGTTCTCGCCGATGCCGGCGGTGAAGCTCACGGCGTCGGTGCGGCCCAGCACCGCCAGATAAGCGCCGACGTATTTGCGCAGCCGGTGGATGAACACGTCGTAAGCCAATTGCGCTGAGCTGTCACCGGATTCGATCATCTCCCGCAGCCGGCGAAAGTCGCGTTCGCCGGCCAGTCCCAGCACCCCGGAGCGATGGTTGAGCATCGACTCGATGTCGTCGACGCTCATCTTCGCCTCACGACAGAGGTACCCGATGATCCCCGGGTCGATGTCGCCGCTGCGGGTGCCCATCACCAGGCCTTCCAACGGAGTCAACCCCATGGAAGTGTCGATGGGTCGGCCACCCACGATCGCCGACGCGGAAGCGCCGTTACCGAGGTGCAGCACAATCTGATTCAGTTCGCGCACCGGCCGGCCCAGAAAAGCCGCCGCCTGCTCGCTGACGTACTGGTGCGACGTGCCGTGAAAGCCGTATCGGCGAATCTGCCACCGGTCGGCCAGGTCGCGCTCGATCGCATAGGTCGCCGCGGCCGGCGGCAGGTCGTGGAAGAAGGCCGTGTCGAACACCGCGACGTGCGGGACGTCGGGCAGCAGCTTGCGGGCCACCTCGATGCCCCGCAGCGCCGGGGGGTTGTGCAGCGGGGCCAGCGGCGACAGCTCTTTCAGCTTGGTGATCACCGCATCGTCAAGGACGGTGGGCCGGTAGAAGTCCTGGCCGCCGTGCACCACCCGGTGCCCTACCGCCGTCAGCCCGCAGGTCTTCAGGTCGATCCCGTCGTCGGCCAGCCGGTCGAACGCCAGCCGCAGTGCCGCATCGTGGTCGGGAACCTCCGAGCCGCGCTCGCCGATCCGCTCGACGAGGCCATCCGCCCGCGACTCGCCGGAATCAGGCTGGAGCAACTGGTATTTCAGTGACGACGAGCCGGAGTTGATCACCAGCACGAGGGGCACGGTCATGACCCCTGCGCCTGGATCGCGGTGATGGCAACGGTGTTGACGATGTCTTCGGCGAGGGCGCCGCGGGACAGGTCGTTCACCGGCTTGTTGAGGCCCTGCAGCACCGGGCCGATCGCGATGGCGCCGGCGCTGCGCTGCACGGCCTTGTAGGCGTTGTTGCCGGCGTTGAGGTCCGGGAAGATCAGCACCGTCGCGCGCCCGGCCACCGCCGATTCGCGCAGCTTGGTCGCGGCCACCGACGGGTCCACCGCGGCGTCGTACTGGATGGGTCCCTCGACCAGCAGCTCCGGTGCCCGGCTGCGAACCAATTCCGTTGCCGCCCTGACCTTGTCGACGCCGGCGCCCGCGCCGGAGTCACCGGTGGAGTAGGACAGCATGGCCACCCGCGGTTCGATGCCGAACCGGGCAGCGGTGCGGGCCGAGCTGATCGCGATGTCGGCCAGCTGCTCGACCGTCGGGTCCGGGACAATCGCGCAGTCGCCGTAGGCCAGCACCCGATCCGGCAGGCACATCAGGAAGACGGACGACACCGTGGAGACGTCCGGCGCGGTGCGGATGATCTCGAACGCGGGCCGCACCGTGTGGGCGGTGGTGTGCGCCGCGCCGGACACCATCCCGTCGACCAGACCGTTGTATACCAGCATGGTGCCGAAATAGGACACGTCGCGCATGACCTCACCCGCCAACTCGAGCGTGACGCCCTTGTCGGCTCGCAGCTCGGCGTACTGGTCGGCGAACTTCTCCCGCAGCTCGCTGGTGCGGGGGTCGAGCACCGCGGCCACCGACAGGTCGACGCCGAGTTCGGCTGCCCGGGACCGGATCTCGTTCTCGTCGCCGAGAATCGTCAGGTCGGCCACCCGGCGCTGCAGCAGCCGTCCGGCCGAGCGCAGGATGCGGTCGTCGTCGCCCTCGGGCAGCACGATGTGCTTGCGGTCCGAGCGGGCACGATCCAGCAGCTGGTAGGTGAACATCTGCGGCGTGGTGACGGTCGGAATCGGGATCGCCAGCCGCGCAACCAGTTCGGCGACGTCGACGTTGCGTTCCATCAGCGCCAGCGCGGTGTCGATCTTGCGCTGTGAGCCGGCGGTGATCCGGCCGCGCGCCGACGCGACGGCGCTGGCGGTGTCGTAGGTGCCCAGCGTCGTCGCGATGATCGGCAGCCGCAACCGCAGCCCGGACACCAGCGCGGCGATCGACGGATGCAGCTCGAACCCGCCGTTGAGGATCATGCACGACAGCGACGGAAACCCTTCTGCCGCATGCGCACTCGCCACGGCGAGGACGACGTCGGAGCGGTCGCCCGGGGTGATCACCGCCACCCCGTCGCTCAACCGCTCCAGCACATGGTCGGCGGTCATCCCGGCGACCACCACCCCCATCGCCTCGCGGCCCATCAGCTCGGTGTCACCGGACAGCAGAGTGCCGTTTACGGCGGTTTGCAGGTCGGCTACCGTCGGCGCGACCAGCAGCGGCTCGTCGGGCAGCACGTAGGTGTTCGGTTCGAACCCGCTCAACGCCGCAGCGACCGCCTTCATGTGCGAAGGGTCGCAGCGGTTGGCCACCACCGCCGCGGCGTGGGCGTGCTGGGCGGCCAGTTCGGCCAGGCAGATCTCGACGACCTGGGCGACCTCGTCGGGCGTGCGGCCCAGGGCACGAACCGTCAAGACCACCGGCGCACCGAGGTTGACCGCGATGCGGGCGTTGACCGACAGCTCGGCGGGGGCCGCGACATCGTTGTAGTCACTGCCGACGATGACCACCGCGTCGCACTGGTCAGCGACGACGTGGAACCGGTCGACGATCTCGGTGAGCGCGGCGTCGGTGTCCTGGTGTAGCTGCTGGTAGGTGACCCCGACGCACTGCTCGTAGGACAGGCCGGCGGTGGCGTGCGCCAACAACAGTTCTGCGATGTAGTCGCGATCGGTATCAACCCGCGGCGACCCGCTGCGCCCGGCTTCGCCGCGCTTGCGATCACCGCCGCCCGCCCGCACGATCGGCCGGAACACGCCGACCCGGGCCACCGTGGCGGCCAGCAGGTGCAGCACGCCCAGCGCGATCGTCGACTTACCGGTGTCGCCTTCCGGCGACGTGATGTAGATGCTCGAGGTGGGCACGTCAGGCCAGTCGCCGCAGCCGCGGCGCGAGATCCTTCTCGAAGAGCTCGAGGAACCGGCGCTGGTCGTGGCCGGGCGCATGGAACACCAGGTGGTTGAGGCCCCACGTGACGTACTGGCCGACCTTCTCGACGGCCTCGTCGGGGTCCGACGCGACGATCCAACGCTTGGCGACCTGCTCGATGGGCAGCGCGTCGGCGGCTTTCTCCATCTCGATCGGGTCGTCGATGCTGTGCTTTTGCTCGGCTGTCAGCGACAGCGGCGCCCAGAACCGGGTGTTCTCCAGCGCCAGCTTGGGGTCGGGGTCGTACGAGATCTTGATCTCGATCATCTTGTCGATGTCGTCGACACTGCGGTTCGCCGCCGCGGCTCCCTCTTTGACGGCCGGGATCAGCTTGTCCTTGTAGAGCTCTTCGCCCTTGCCGGAGGTACAGATGAACCCGTCGCCGGCCCGTCCGGCGTATTTGGCCACCGCCGGCCCGCCCGCGGCGATGTAGATCGGGACGCCGCCCTCGGGAACGTCGTAGATCGAGGCGCCTTTGGTGTGGTAGTAGTCGCCGTCGAAATCCACGCGGTCCCCGCGCCACAGTTCGCGCATCAGCCGGACCGACTCGCGCAGCCGGGCGAAGCGCTCCTTGAACTCCGGCCATTCGCCCTCGTAGCCGGTAGCGATTTCATTCAAAGCCTCGCCGGTGCCCACGCCCAGGAAGATGCGGCCCGGGTAGAGGCAGCTCATCGTGGCGAATGCCTGGGCGACGACGGCGGGGTTGTACCGGAAGGTCGGGGTGAGCACCGAGGTGCCCAGGGTGATGCGCTTGGTGCGCTCGCCGACCGCCGTCATCCAGGCCAGCGAGAACGGGGCGTGCCCGCCCTTGTGCCGCCAGGGCTGGAAATGGTCGCTGACGGTGGCGCTGTCCATGCCGTGAGCCTCGGCCGCGACCGCCAGCTCGACGAGCTCCCGCGGCGCGAATTGTTCGGCCGACGCCTTGTACCCCAGTTTGAGTTCAGCCACGCTGTCGTTTCTACTCCAGTAGCTAAGCTCGCGGGCATGGCACCGGTGCTGACAGCCATCACGAATCGCGTGCACCTTGCCCAGGGCGAGGCGGTCAACTGGCTGCTGGTCACCGACGAGGCAGGGGTGATGCTGATCGACGCCGGGTATCCCGGTGATCGCGACGACGTGCTCGCCTCGCTGCGCGAGCTGGGATATGCGGCCGACGACCTGCGGGCGATCCTGCTCACCCACGCCCACATCGACCACCTGGGCTCAGCGATCTGGTTCGCCAAGACGCACGGCACCCCGGTGTACTGCCATCCCGACGAGGTGGGCCACGCCAAACGGGAGTACTTGGAGCAGGCCTCGCCGCTCGACGTCGCACTGCGGATCTGGCGCCCACGCTGGGCACTGTGGGCCGCGCACGTGGTGCGCAACGGCGGCCTGATCCGCGAGGGCATTCCGTCGGCGCAGCCGCTGACCGCCGAACTGGCCGCCGACTTGCCCGGCCACCCGATGGCGATTCCGACCCCCGGGCATACGGGCGGGCACTGCTCGTATCTGGTCGACGGCGTGCTGGCCAGCGGCGACGCGCTGGTCACCGGACATCCGTTGCTGGCGCGCAGCGGGCCGCAGTTGCTGCCAGCGGTGTTCAGCCACAACCAGGACGACTGCGTGCGCAGCCTGGCCGCGCTGGCCCTGCTGGACACCGAGATCATCGCGCCCGGCCACGGCGACCTGTGGCGCGGCCCGATCCGCGACGCCACCGACAAGGCGACCGCGCTGGCCCAAAGTCGCTGAGCGCGATCACAATTCGATTACAGTGAACATCACGGTTCATTAAGAATTCTCACGATTGCAGCGCGGCTCTGGTCGAGTGCTTACCAACGACCGCCACAACTGCACCATTGTTCACGCCGGTTCCGATTCATCCACTGCGGCATTGGTTTTCGCGCCCTTCTCGACGCTTCACGATCTGTTGTGTGCGCGTACGTTGGGCGTCGGGCTTGCTACGGCCCCGCCCGCTTGAGCAGGAGGCGGGCCTTCCAGCCAATGTGCAACTCCAAGGAACAAACAATGATGAAAATCCGTGGTATTTCCGCGCGCCGGCACACCGCCGCCGTCTGTGCCTCCTGCTGCCTGTTCGGTGGTCTGGCGGCAATGGCGGCGCCGACGGCATCGGCGGCGCCCGACTGCAGCCCCGCCGGGGTGCAGAACACCGTCAACTCGGCGACCGGTTCGGCTCGCCAGTACCTCGACGCTCACCCCGGTGCCAATGCGGCGGTGACGGATGCGATCACCCGCCCGCGTCCGGAGGCGTCGGCTACTCTGCGCACCTACTTCACCGCGCACCCGCAGGAGTATTACGACCTGCGGGGCATTCTGGCGCCGATCGGTGACACCGAGCGGCAGTGCAACACGACGGCGCTCTCACCCGAGCTGGAGTCGGCCTATCACGAATTCATGGCCGGCTGATCGCGCAGATGTTCCCGCAGCGTCCGGCCGGTGTATTCGGTGCGGTAGACCCCGCGTTCCTGCAGTAGCGGGACCACCTGGTCGACGAAGTCGTCCAGCCCGTGCGGGGTCAGGTGCGGGACCAGGATGAACCCGTCGCAGGCGTCGGCCTGCACGTAGCGGTTCATCTCGTCGGCGATATGGGCGGCGGTTCCGACGAACTGCTGCCGGCTGGTGACGGCGATCACCAGCTCCCGGATCGAAAGGTTCTCGGCTGCAGCACGTTCGCGGTACCGTTGCGCCACCGCGATCGGGTCGCCGTGTCGCACCCTGCCCTGGGTGATGCTGGTGTCGCCGGTCGGGTCGACGTCGGGCAGCGGGCCGTCGGGGTCGTAGTCCGACAGGTCGCGGCCCCACACCTGTTCGAGCATCGCGATCGCGGTCGGGCCGCTGACCTGTTGGCGACGGATGTACTCCGCCTTTTCGGCAGCGTCGGCCGCGCTGTCGCCGAGCACGAACGTCGCAGCAGGAAAAACCTTGAGCTCGTTAGGGTTTCGGCCAGACGCTGCCGCGCGGCCCTTGACGTCGGCGGTGTAGCGCTGGCCGTCCTCTAGCGACCCGTGCAGGGTGAACATGGCGTCGGCGTGGCGGGCTCCGAACGAACGGCCCTCCTCGGAGTCGCCGGCCTGCAGCAGCACCGGCTGGCCTTGCGGCCCCGCGGGCAGTGTCGCCATTCCGCGCACGTCGAACTGCGGGCCGTGGTGCTCGACGGTTGTGATGCGGATGGGGTCGACGTAGACCCCGGCGTCCACGTCGGCCCGCACGGCGCCGGGGGCCCAGCTGTCCCAGAATTCGCGTGCGACGGCGAGGAATTCCTCGGCGCGGCGGTAACGGTCGGCATGGTCGAGGAAACCGCCGCGACGAAAGTTGGCGCCGGTGAACGCGTCCGACGAGGTGACGATGTTCCAGCCGGCCCGCCCGTCGGACAAATGGTCCAGGGTGGCGAATTGCCGTGCCACTTCGAAAGGTTCGTTGAACGTGGTGTTGATCGTGCCGGTCAGCCCGATCCGGTCGGTCACACCGGCCAGCGCGGCCAGCACCGTGAAGGTGTCCGGCCGGCCCACCACGTCCAGGTCGTAGATGCGGCCGCGGTGCTCGCGCAGCCGCAGACCCTCGGCCAGAAAGAAGAAGTCGAACAGGCCGCGTTCGGCGGTGCGGGCCAGATGCACGAACGAGTCGAACTCGATCTGGCTGCCGGCGGCCGGATCGGCCCACACGGTGGTGTTGTTGACGCCGGGAAAATGCGCGGCCAAATGAATCTGCTTCATGCGCACAATCCCCAGCGTTTGGCCATCAGTTCGTGTGAGCGCAGCCGATCCTCGTGGCGATAGGTCACCGAGGTGACGACCAGCTCGTCGGCGCAGCTGACCCGTTGTAGCGCCGTCAGCCGCTCGGCCACTTCGTCCGGGTTGCCGACGAATTGCGTTGCCAACCGGTCGTTTACCACTGCCAGCTGTTCGTCGGTCAGCGGTAGGCACTCGTCGGGGTCCGGGTACGGCACGGCGCCGTCGCCGGCTCGAATGGAGTACACCCAATGCCCGTAACTGGAAGCCAGGCGTCGCGCGGTGGCGCTGTCGTCGGCGACGACGATGTCGGCCGAGATCACCACGTACGGCCGGGAGAGAAATCGCGACGGTTGGAAGGCGGCGCGATAGGCGTCGACGGCGTCCAGCGCGGTCGCCGGGGTGAGGTGATAGCTGGCCACGAACGGCAGCCCCAGTGCGCCGGCCACCTGCGCGCTCTTGCCCTTGCTGCTGCCAAAGACCCACGGCGTCAAGCCGCTTCGCTCACCAGGGACCGCGTGCAGGTCGAACCCGTCAACCTGGTAGGTGCCGTTCAGCATCGCGATGATGTCGCCTAGCTGTTCGGCGAAGTCGGGTGCGACGGCCTCGGGCTGCTGCAGGATCGCCATGGTCGCCTGCACGCGTTCCTTGTTGAGTACTGAGCGCAGGTCGAACGGTGGCGGCACGACCACACCGTCGATTTCGCGCCACTCGCGGGGCGTTTCGGTCTTGGGCCGCGGCTTGCGAGGCTTGTCCGGCGTGAGGCGGCGCTGCCCGGAGCGGCCCACGCCGAGGTCGATACGGCCGGGATGGAGAGCCTCGAGCATGCCGAAGCTTTCCACCACTGCGGCGGCGGTGGTGTGGCTGAGCTGCACGGCCGCGGTGCCGACCCGAATAGTGTTGGTGGCAGCGGCAATCTGGCCCACCAATACCGCCGGCTGGGACGCGGCCACACCGACGAAGTGGTGCTCGGCGACCCAATACCGCCGAAAGCCCCACCGCTCGGCGTGCTGAGCCAAGTCGATCGTGTTGCGCAGCGCGGTTGCGGCGTCGCTGCCGGCGCTGATCGGCGCCAAATCGAGAACCGACAGCGGGACCCCGGTCATTGTCGTACCGCCGCATAGCGATTGGCGGCCACCGGCAGGCCGAGCCGTTTGCGCAGTGTTTCACCGTCGCGGTAGCCGGTGCGGAATCTGCCTGCTCGCTGCAGAAGCGGCACCACCTGGTCGACGATCACCGGCAGGTCGGTGGCGTTGACCGCCGGGCGCAGCCGGGCGCCGTCGATGCCCAACTCCTGCCAGCCCAGCAGCAGATCCACCAATTCTGCTGGGCTACCTGTAAATACGAGCGCATCGGATCTGCATGTCTCGCCATTGAAAGAGACCACCACGTCCGCGTAGATCTTCAGGCGGGAGTCTATCTCGTCGAGTATCCGGCGCAGCCCGTCGTCGTCGATGGGTGTAATGAATACGAGATCGGCGCTGGCGGAGGCGAATTCATAGATGCGGGGCGTGTGCGCCAGGGCGGTCACCACCGGCTGGCCCTGCGGGGGCCGCGGGGTGATCGATGGGCCCTTGACCGAGAAGTACTTGCCGGTGAAGTCGATGTAGTGGAGCTTGTCCCGGTCGATGTAGCGCCCGGTGGCGGCGTCGCGGATCACCGCGTCGTCCTCCCAGCTGTCCCAGAGCCGGCGCGCCACCTCGACGAAATCGGCGGCCTCGTCGAACAGATCACCAGATAGGTCACGACGGCCGAACAGTGCCGCCTCGTGCGCGGTCGCGCTAACCCGGGCTTGCCACCCCGCCCGCCCATGCGAGACGAAGTCGAGAGTTGCGATGGCCTTGGAGACGTGGAACGGCTCGGTGTGGGTGACGGTGGCCACCGGCATCAGGCCGATGTGCCGGGTGGCCGGCGCGATGCGGGCGGCCACCAGAACTGCGTCGGCCCGCCCGGCCAGCCGCCGCGGATCAATCGCCTCGCGGCGGCCGGGTTGCGGCATCAGCGTGTCGTCGATCGTCAGGAAGTCCAGCAGTCCGCGTTCGGCGGTGGCGGCCAGGCCGGCCCAATACCGGCCGGACAGCACCGATTCCGTCGTGGGATCAGCGGCCAGCGTGGTCCGCCAGGCCCGCGGGTGCCAGCCGTAGCCGTCGAGCGCGACGCCCAGATGCAGCTGTTCGGTCATGTCAGCCACTTCTCGAACGCGATCGGACGAAACTCGCCCCACGAGGGCAGCGGCTCGTCCAGCCGGGTGTAGCCGATCGTGCGGTACAGCTCCTCGGCCTCTGGCTGGCGATTGCCGGTGATCAGGTAAATGCGCCGGTATCCGCGGGCAGCGGTCTTTGCTTCCAACTCTGCCAGTAACGCCGTGGCGTAGCCGCGGCGACGATGGGCGCGGTCGGTCCAGATCCGCTTGAACTCGGCGGTGTGGGCGTCGTAGCGCCGAAACGCGCCGCCGGTGACCGGTACCCCGTCGATAACGCCGATCACCAAGCCGCCATCCGGCGCCGCCAACTCTGCGGACGGGACGCGCAGCCAGGTCAGGTGGATGTCCGGCGTGCCGCCGTAGCGCTGCGCGTATTCATCGGCCAATTCGGCCAGCAGCGGCTGCGCCAGCGGATCATCCTGGGAAACCGACACGAACTGGGGCATCACCTAACTTTCTAACGTGGATTGCCCGGCCGCATTCCAGGACCGACTTTCCCGGAGCAGACTGCGAAGTTGATGGTGCCGTTGTCTGCACGGGAGTTCTCCGCGTACGGCCCCTCGTATTGGGCCGTCATAACGGTCTTCGCGATCGGGGCCGGGCTCCTGGTCTGGATCGGACGCCGGCAGACGGCATCGCAGGCCCGCCGGCTCGGCCGCATCCTTGGCTTGCTGACGGCCGCGATATACGGCGCTGTTGTGATCTACTCCCTGATCCCACCGGCCGTCGACCAGTCGGTACCGCTGCGCCTGACCGACCTCGCGACCGTCGCCGCCGCCTACGCACTGTGGTCGCGGCGCCACTGGGCTTTCGCCCTCACCTATTACTGGGGCCTCACTCTGAGCACCCAGGCGTTGATCTCGCCGGTGCTCAAGGGTCCGGATTTTCCGCACTACCGGTTCCTGGGTTTCTGGGGGATTCACCTGCTCGTCGTGTGGGCCGCCATCTACCTCACCTGGGGCCGGAGGATGCGGCCCCGGTGGCACAGCTACCGCATCGCGATCGCGGTGACCGCAGTGTGGGCGGCAGTCACCTTCGCCTTCAACAGCATCGCGGGAACCAACTACGGCTTCCTCAACGGAAAGCCCGCCACCGCGAGCCTGCTCGACGTGTTGGGCCCGTGGCCGGTGTACGTGTTCACCGCGGCCATCCTCATCCTCGTCGTGTGGGCCCTGATGACGTGGCCTTGGGAGCGATCAACGCAACCGCCGCCCGCCAGCCCAGCAACAGCACCGCGGTGACGAGCGACGCCACCACCACGAAACTCGCGGCGACGCCGGCCGACGTGGCCTTGCGCAGCAGCATTCCGACCACCACCGTGCTGATCCACACGACCACCCCAATCGGCGCGACAGCGGTCGGGCGCCGCCACGCCCGCGACAGCAGCCAGCCCAGAATCGTGCCGATCAAAAAGGGCCACGCCGTCGTCGCGACACCGGCGACGTTGAGCCCTTCGTCGTGACTGCGCCGCCCGAGCGCACAGAACACCAGCACACACGCGACGTCGACACCAAGCCACTTCATGCCGCGACAGTACCGAGCCTTGACTACGACCGACGATGAACATAGGTTCGGCCGGGATGAATGACGATTCATCCGACGGGGAGACCGCATGAAACTCGCACTGGTGACCGGCGCCGGATCCGGAATCGGGAAAGCGATCGCACTGGGTTTCGCCGCGCAGGGTGACCGGGTCATCGCCGCCGACCTCGATCTCGCCGCGGCCGAGGCCACCGCCGACGAATACCCCGACCTGATCACCGCGCTGCCGGTCGACGTCGCCGACCGCGCCCAGGTGGACGCGCTGCGCGATCGGGCACCCGGCGTGCCCAATGTCGTCGTCAACGCCGCCGGCTGGGACCGCACCGACCAATTCCTCAACGCCACACCTGAATTCGCGGAAAAAGTGGTGGCCATCAACTACCTCGGGCCGGTGCACGTCTGCAGCGCATTCCTGCCCGGCATGATCGAGGCCGGCGGCGGGGGACGCGTGATCAACCTGGCCAGCGACGCCGGACGGGTCGGCAGCGCGGGTGAAACCATCTACGCCGGCGCCAAGGGCGGCGTCATCGCGCTGACCAAGTCCCTGGCCCGGGAGATGGCCCGCTACCAGATCACCGTCAACTGCGTATGCCCGGGCCCGACCGACACGCCGCTGTTCGCGGCCCAGCCGGAAAAGTTGAGAGAGGCTCTGGTCAAAGCGATTCCGTTTCGCCGGCTGGCCCGGCCGGACGAAGTCGCCGCGCCGGTGCTGTTCTTCGCCTCCGATGCCGCGTCGTTCATCACCGGGCAGGTGATCAGCGTCAGCGGCGGCCTTACGATGGCCGGATGACAAGCTTCGACCCGCTCGACCCACTAGCGCTGGACACGTTGCTGTCCGACGACGAGATCGCGGTGCGCGACACGGTCCGGCAGTTCTGCGCCGAGCACGTCACCCCGTACGTCGCCGACTGGTTCGAGGCCGGCGACCTGCCGGTAGCCCGCGAGCTGGCCAAGCAGTTCGGCGAACTCGGCCTGCTGGGCATGCACCTCAAGGGCTACGGCTGCGGCGGCGCGTCGGCGGTGCACTACGGGCTGGCCTGCACCGAACTGGAAGCCGCCGACTCAGGCATCCGCTCGCTGGTGTCGGTGCA
Organism: Mycobacterium celatum; assembly: GCF_002101595.1. Lineage (GTDB taxonomy): Bacteria > Actinomycetota > Actinomycetes > Mycobacteriales > Mycobacteriaceae > Mycobacterium > Mycobacterium celatum. The sequence continues at coordinate 112,650 of NZ_LQOM01000040.1, read as the reverse complement.
AGGGTCGCTGGCCATGTTCGCGATCGCGAACTTCGGCTCCGAGGAACAAAAGCAGCAGTGGCTGCCCGGCATGGCCGCCGGCGAGCTGCTGGGCTGCTTCGGGCTGACCGAACCCGACATCGGCTCCGACCCGGCGGCAATGAAAACCCGTGCGCGACGCGACGGTTCGGACTGGGTGCTGGGCGGCCGCAAGATGTGGATCACCAACGGCACCGTGGCCGACGTCGCGATCGTGTGGGCGGCCACCGACGACGGGATCCGCGGTTTCATCGTCCCCACCGACACACCCGGGTTCAGCGCGAACACCATTCACCACAAGCTGTCGCTGCGGGCCTCGATCACTTCCGAGTTGGTGCTCGACGACGTCCGGCTGCCGCACGACGCGATGCTGCCCGAGGCAAAAGGCCTCAGGGGACCGCTGGCGTGTTTGTCGGAGGCGCGCTACGGCATCATCTGGGGCTCGATGGGTGCCGCGCGCTCGGCCTGGCGGGCCGCACTCGACTACGCCACGCAGCGCACCCAATTCGGGCGTCCCATCGCGGGTTTCCAGTTGACTCAGGCCAAACTTGTCGACATGGCCGTCGAACTGCACAAGGGCCAGCTGCTCTCGCTGCACCTGGGCCGGCTCAAGGACAGCGTCGGGCTGCGCCCCGAGCAGGTCAGCTTCGGCAAGCTCAACAACACCCGCGAGGCGCTCGGGATCTGCCGCACCGCTCGAACCATCCTGGGCGGCAACGGGATATCGCTGGAATACCCGGTCATCCGGCACATGGTCAACCTGGAATCGGTGCTGACCTACGAGGGCACCCCGGAGATGCATCAGCTGATCCTCGGCCAGGCCATCACCGGCATGGACGCCTTCCGATGACCCTGACCTACACGTCCGAGCATCACCAGTTCCGGGAGCTGGTACGCGATTTCGTTCAGCAGACCGTCGTACCGGCGCACGAGGCCTGGGAGAAGGCCGGCTGCGTGGACCGCTCCCTGTTCACCGGGGCCGGCAAGCTTGGACTGCTCGGGTTTTCGGTGCCCGAGGAGTTCGGCGGGCCCGGTGTCGACGACTTTCGCTACAACGCAATCCTGGTCGACGAGCTGCAGCGTGCCGGGGCGGCCGCTGAGGCCGTCGGCTTGTCCCTGCAAAACGACATCGTGCTGCCCTATCTCACCGACCTGACCAGCGCCGAGCAGAAAAAGCGCTGGCTGCCCGGTGTGGTGACCGGCGAGACGATCATCGGGATCGCGATGACCGAGCCGGGCGCAGGCAGTGACTTGGCGGGGATCCGCACCACCGCCGTGCGCGACGGCGACCAGTACATCGTGAACGGCGCAAAGACCTTCATCTCCAACGGGCAGATCGGCGACTTGTTCGTCATCGCCGTACGCACCGGCCCCGATCGGCACAAGGGCCTGTCGCTGCTGGTCGTCGATCCGAACACGCCGGGTTTCTCCCGCGGCCGCAACCTGGAGAAGATCGGGCTGCACGCCCAGGACACCAGCGAGTTGAGCTTCACCGACATGCGGGTCCCGGTCGAGAACCTGCTGGGTGAAGAGGGCCGCGGCTTTTACCAGCTGATGAACAACCTTCCCCAGGAACGGCTTTCGCTGGCGGTGGGCGCAGTCGGCGCGGCCGAAGGGGTGCTGGCCGAGACGCTGGAGTATGTGCAGGGGCGGCAGGCGTTCGGTTCACCGATCGCCGGCTTGCAGAACACCCAATTCGTGCTCGCCGAGCTGGCCACCGAAATCGACGTCGCCCGAACCTATCTCGACGACTGCATCGCCCAACATCTGAACGGCGGGCTCACCGCCGCACGGGCCGCCCGGCTGAAATGGTGGACCACCGAACTGCAGGTGCGCGTCGCCGACCGCTGCCTGCAGTTGCACGGCGGATACGGCTACATGCGCGAATACCCGGTGTCGCGGGCATTCGTCGACGCTCGCATCCAGACCATCTACGGCGGGACCACCGAGATCATGAAGACGATCATCGCCAAGGACCTGGGCCTCTAAGATGGCCACCGACTTCGCGGATCTGCCGGTCGAGGAGGCCGTGCGCGCCGCCCGGACCAGCTCGCGGCGGCGCCAACTGCTCGACGCCGCGGTCAAAGTCATGGGACAGAAGGGCTTTCACCAGATGTCCATGCAGGATCTGGCCGCCGAGGCCAACGTCAGCGTCGGGCTGATCTACAAGTACTTCGGCGGCAAAGAGGATCTACTGCTGGCCACCATCGTGCGCATCCAGGACGCCTTCCGCGACCAGCTCGCACCGGTCATGGCGGCCGCCGGCGACGACGCCGTCGCCCAGTTGACCGCCGGGATCCGGCGCTACATCGAGATCGTCGACGAAAACCTGGACGCGGTGGTGTTGACCTACCGGGAGAGCCGCACCCTGGACGCGGCGGGCCGCGCGCAGATCAAGGAACTCGAGATCGCCACCGCCGCGCCGCTCCGCGCGGCGATCGAAAAAGGCGTTGCCGACGGCAGCTTCGTCGACGTCAACGTCGACCTGGTGGTGTTCGACATCATGCTGCTGGCGCACGGATGGGCGTTGAAGCACTGGCATTTCGGGCCGAACTACAGCCTTGACGACTACATCCGGCTGCAGACCCGCCACGTGCTCGGCTCGCTGAAAGGAGATCCATGAAGATCGTCGTGATTGGTGGCACAGGGGTTCTCGGGTCGAAAGTGATTGACAAACTGCGGGACCACGGCGTTAAGGCGGTGGCAGCGTCGCCCCGAACCGGCGTCAACACGCTTACCGGTTACGGCCTCTCCGAGGCCCTAACCGATGCCGACGTGGTTGTCGATGTGGCCAACTCCCCGTCATTTGACGACGATCCGGTGATGGAGTTCTTCACCAAATCCACCACTAACTTGTTGACGGCAGCCAAAGCCACCGGCGTTAAGCATTACGTCGTGGTGTCGATCGTTGGTTGCGACCAGTTGCCCGACAGCGGATACCTGAGGGCGAAGGTCGCCCAGGAGAAGCTCGTCGAAGAATCGGGACTGCCCTACTCGATCGTGCGCGCCACCCAGTTCGCGGAGTTCACCGACACGATCACCGAGTCGATGACGGTCGGCGACGAAGTGCGTGTGCCGGACGCGCTGATCCAGCCCATCGCCGCTGAGGACCTCGCCGCCGAGGTCGCGCGGGTGGCAACCGGCGAACCCCTGAGGGGCATCGCGAACATCGGAGGGCCGCAGAAGATCTCATTCGAGGAGATGGCACGTGCCGTCTTGGCCCGCCGGGGACAATCCAAGACCGTCGTCGTCGATCCACAGGCTGGTTACTTCGGCACACCGCTTTCCCGGAACAGCCTCGTTACCGCGTAGCTCGGATTCGTCGAGAGGCTGGGCTTATCTGCTACTGGCTTCCGCTGCCTCTACGCCCGGATGCCGCCCGGCCCGCTGCGGCAGCAAAACAACGAGCGCGACCATCAGAACCGCGATTACCGCGGACGCCAGCGGGCGGCTCAGGCTCAGGCCGCCTTGGCTCACAGGCTTATCGAGGAAGTCGCCAACAGTCGCGCCGAGAGGCCGGGTCAAGATGAAGGCCACCCAGAACAGCGTGACGCGCGAGATGCTTGTCCAGTAATAGAGCACCGCGGTCACGGCGAGACCTGCCGCGAAAATCAGCGCGCCGCGTTCGTAGCCAATGTCGCCCGTGTCGGCGAGCCAATCGCCAAGAGCTGTGCCAGCGTCTGCGACAGCGTGATTGTCGCCCAGTAGAAGGCCTCTGTCTTGGGAGCCGAAACGGTGTTCACCGACACGGTTCCTTGCGACCAATACCAGAGTCCAAGGGCCGCACCCAGACTCAGCAAGAGCAGACTCGAACCACCGGCATAGCCGATTCCGAGCGAGCGGTCGGCGAAGTCGGCCATCGCCGTGCCGAATGTCGTCGAGGCAACGATCGTCGCCCAGTACAGGAACGCATGGAAGCGCTTGGCCGAAATCTGCGCGACGACGAACACCACGAGCGCGACACCGAACAGCACGGCGCCGGCGAGATAACCCCAATTCAGCGTCATCGTCACCGTGTCGCCACCGGTCTCGCCGAGCGTCGTCGCCAGCACCTTGATGATCCAGAAGCCCAACGTGACTTCCGGTACCTTGCTCAACGTGGTGCGGTTCAGTATTTTCCGAAGACCAGCGCGACGTTGTGGCCGCCGAAACTGAACGAATCGTTGATCGCGTAGCGGTAGCTGCCCGGTCGGGGCTCCCCCGCCACGACGTCCAGATCAATCTCCGGATCGAGGTTGTGCAGGTTCAGCGTCGGCGGGATGACGCCGTCGCGCAGCGCCAGTATCGTCAGGATCGACTCCACCGCGCCGACCGCGCCGATCGAATGGCCCAGCGCGGCCTTCGGCGCATACACCGCCGGACGATGGGCACCGAACGCGTTGTTGATCGCCTTGCCTTCGGCCAGGTCCCCGACGACGGTGCCGGTGGCGTGTGCGTTGACGTGGTCAATGTCGGTCGGGCTCAGCCCGGCGAGCTGGACCGCCCGCGTGATCGCCTGCCCGGCGCGCAGACCGTTGGGATCGGGCGCCACGACGTGGTAGCCGTCCGAGGTGATGGCCCCGCCCATCAGCCGGGCCAGGATCGTCGCGCCGCGGGCTTTCGCGTGGTCCTCCCGCTCGACGACCAGCAGCGCTCCGGCTTCGCCGAACACGAAGCCGTCGCGGTCCTTGCCGAACGGCCGACAGGCACCGGCCGGGTCGTCGTTGTTCGTCGACAGGATGCCCATCTGCGCGAACGCCGCGATCGGCACCGCCTCGATCCGGGTCTCGACGCCACCGCAGATCGCGATGTCGGCCTCGCCGAGCACGATCTGCTGCCAGGCCCGGGCGATGGCCTCCGCCCCGGAGGCGCAGGCCGACACCGGCGTGATGATCCCGGCCCTGGCCTTGCGTTCCAGCCCGACCCAGGCGCTGCCGGAGTTGGGCATCATCATCAGCACGCCCACCGGGTTGACGGCCTTCAGGCCACGCGCGCGGATGTCGTCGTAGCCGAAGACCATTTCTTCGGTCGAGCCCATCGCGGTGCCGATAGACACCATCAGCCGGTTGGGATCGACTTCGGGTGAGCCGGCGTTGGTCCATACCCGCCGGCCGAGCACAACGGAGATCTTCTGCAGAAACAACATTCGGCGAAGCTCCACCCGGTTCAGCTCGGCGTCGAAATCCTCGAGCAGATGCCCGCCGATGCGCACCGGCGCGTCGAACTGCTCGACGAACGGGTCGTCGAGCTTGCGGATGCCGCTTTGGCCGTCCAGCAGCTTTTTCCAGGTGCCGTCGACATCGGTCGCCAGGGCGGTCGTCATGGCGACGCCGGTGACGACGACATCGGGAAAGCCATTGCCCGTCGAGAATCCGGCCACCGCGTTGCTTGGTTCCATTCCAGGCCTTCCTTGGACGTTCCGCCCCATCCGATTACCCAAGGTCTAATACCCACGACCGTAGCCCTGCTCGACGATTTGACCACCGAACCTGGGCCCGGCGTGGGCGGGCGCACCCGTAGACACGCTGCGGAACCGGCGGTACCGTATACCGGAGGTACCGGGAAGCGAGTGGCCTATGCACGCTGAACGCCCACAACTCCATCCGCCGCGCTGGGCGCCGACCTTCGTCCGCTGGCAGCACACGAAGATCGGCTGGATCAAGTCCTGGCGACTGGCGCTGGCCGGAATCTGGGCGGGCTACCGGCACACCATCTTCGACTACGCCGCCCGCCTGCCCGGCCAGGACGACATCATCGTGGCCCGCGCTCCGCTGGCCAAGTTCGTCGTCGTGCGCAACCCCGACATCGCCCGCCACGTCCTGGTGTCCAACCAGGACAACTACGCCAAGAGCGCCGAATACGACCTGCTGGCCGTGGCGTTCGGGCGCGGCCTGGTCACCGACCTCAACGACGACCTCTGGCAGCGCAACCGCCGGCTGGTGCAGCCGATCTTCGCCAAGCGCAACGTCGACGCGCTCGCCCCGCAGATGACCGCGGCCGCGCTCGCCGCCACCGAACGCTGGGAGCAACGTGCCGGTCAGCCGTTCGATATCGCGGCCGAGATGAACTACATCACGATGGACGTCATCGCGCGCACCATGTTCGGCATCGACCTGACCGGCGAGCTCGCCGAGCAGATGCGCGTCGACTTCGCCCGGCTGCTCACCATTTTCGGCTACGGATTCATCGGTGGAGGATCACGGCCGCTGCGCTGGGTTGCCGACCGGCTGCGCTCTCCCCGGCTGGCCATCAACGCATTGCGCTGGGAGGCAGCGCTATTCGCGCCTCGCACGGTGTTGGGGCTGCGGCGCATCGAGCGTTTCCTCGATCGCCTGATCGCCGACTACCGCAGCGGCAAGCTGGCGGGGACCGACAACCTGCTGGCCCTGCTGATGGCCGCCGAGGACCCGGAAACCGGCTACCGCTACAGCGACTTGGAGATCCGCGACGAGCTGATGACCTTCCTCGGCGCCGGCTTCGAAACCACCGCGGCCGCTTTGGCGTGGACGTGGTATCTGCTCAGCGAAAACCCGGACGCCAGAAGCGAACTCGGGCGCGAACTCGACGAGGTGCTGGGCGGCCGCGAACCCACGGCGGACGACGTCGACAACCTGCCGTGGACGCAGGCTGTGGTCGCCGAGGCGATGCGCCGCTACCCGCCGATCATGGGGCTGGCCCGGGTGGCGAAGGGCGACGACGTCCTGGGCGACTATCCGATCAAGGCCGGCACCACCGTCGCCGTCCTCATCCACGGCGTCCACCACAACGAACGTTTCTGGACCGATCCGTACACCTTCGACCCGGCACGGTTCTTGAAGGAGAACTTCGAGCCCCGCCAGCGCCGCGCCCACATCCCGTTCGGCGCGGGCAAACGGATGTGTGTCGCGTCCGGGTTCGCCACCCTGGAAGCCACGCTGATCGTCGCCACGCTGGCCCAGGGCTTCGAGCTCGACCTGGTTCCTGGGCAACGGTTACGCCGGGAACTGACGTTCACCGGCGGTCCCGACGGCGCACTGCTGATGACGCCGAAAACGCGCCGCTACGAACGCGCCTCGAAACGCGCCTAACCACGACGCTTTGTGGGTATGCCCTCCGGGTGAACCCGATTGAACGCGCCGCCCGCGGCTTCGACCGGTGGCAGCAACGGCACCCGGTGGTCGGGTTCCCGATCGCGGTGGTGAAGAAGTTCAGCGACGACCAGGCCGGCTATCACGTGTCGCTGCTGGCGTACTACAGCTTTGTCGCAGCGTTCCCACTGCTGCTGGCACTGACCGCGATTGCCGGCGTGGTGCTGCGGTCGCACCCGAAACTCCAAGAGCACCTGGTGAATTCGGCGTTCGCGGAGTTCCCCATCGTCGGCGGGCAGATCCACCAACAGCTCGGGGTGGCCAACTTCGGCAACTCCTTGTCATTGACCATCGGCATCCTGGGCTCGCTGTACGGTGCCCGCGGCTTCGCGTACTCCCTGCAGAACACGCTCAACACACTGTGGGCGGTTCCGAAGGTCGACTGGCCCGGGTTCCCGAACAGGTATGTGCGCACCGTCGGGACGCTGTTGTTGATGGGGCTGATCGTCGTTGTCACCGGCGCATCGAGCGCCGCGGCGGTAAAAGCAGCATCGTGGGGCTTCGACGGCCTGGCCGCGCGAACGGTCAGTTTCGTCGTCGGCACCGCGCTGGGCACCGCGTTTTTTCTGGCGCTGTTCCGCGTCGCGGCGTGCGGCGAGGTGCCCACCCGTGCGATGCTGCCCGGCGCCGCGATCAGCGCCGCGGCGTGGCAGCTGCTGCTGACGGTCGCCGGTGTGGTCGTCGCGCATCAGCTGCGGCACGCCCAGGCGGTGGCCGGGTTCTTCGGCGTGGTGCTGGGGCTGCTGGCGTGGCTGGCGCTGCAGGCGACGGTCATCGTCTACGCGATCGAGATCGACGTGGTCCGGGTCAACCGGCTGTGGCCGCGCAGCATCGTGCAGCCGCCGCTGATCGCGGCGGACAAGGCTTACTACAGCAAGGCACTGCGCACAGAGACGCGCCGCCCCGAACAGCGGCTCGACATCGCCTACGAATCGGACGAAGAGGGCTGAAGCCCAGTCGAGCCCGCGAAGGCCATCGCTACGGCGACATACCATAGATGGTATATTCAATTGCGTGAGCGCCGACCGCATTCGGGCCCTTCGTGAACGGGCAGGAATGACGCAGGCGCAGCTCGCCGACGTCACCGGCATCGCGCAACCGCACCTGTCCGCCTACGAAAGCGGAGCACGGACGGTGACCCCGCGAGTCTTGGACATGATCGAGGATGCGACGCGGGTGCGCCCATCGGAACTGGTGCGTCGATACCGCGACGAGATCCGGGCTCTTGCCTGCAAGTACGGTGCAGACAGCCCGAGGGTGTTCGGCTCGGTCGCGCGTGGAACGGACACCCCCGATAGTGATATCGACTTGGTGGTGAGGTTTCGACCGGATGCATCGCTGGGTGATGTTGCCCTCCTGCAGCGTGACTTGCGCGAACTGCTCGGCGTGCCGGTCGAAGTCGTCAGCGAGGGCGCCCTGCGGGGGCGGTTCGGTCACCGAGTCGCCGCAGACGCGGTGCCCGTCTGATGCCGCATTGCACCCGCCGCGGTTACCTTGTGGACAAATATGGTGATCGCCTCGTTGACCGACTCGATGATCTATGCGAATTCTGCGGGGAGGCAGCTGAATTGGTGGCCGACGGTCGAGAGCGCTTGTTGACGCAGTGGCGCCAGCAACGGGCGGCAGAGGCCGTTCTCGGCCGCATCGGCGAGACCGCTTCCCAACTACCGTCCGAATTTCGCGAAGAGTATCCCGTTCAGCCGTGGGAACAAATCATCGGCGTAAGGATCATCACCGATCACAAGTACAGGGCCCTCGACTAGCGCCAGGTCTGGATATCTCTCACCCAGGCTGCGGAGTTAAAGCGTTATGTCGAGGAGATACTCGGCTACCCTTGATAAGGAATTGTCAAAACCTGTGGGCTGGTGAGCTTTTAGTTTTCGGCGATCTGTGATCCGGCGGTTTCGTAGTCGGTCGTTCCCCCGGGTCGGGTGTGATGGAGATCCTCACCTACATTGCGCTAGCCGCGCCGTTCACAGCCTGTCAAAGAGTTGCAGCGGCTATGTTCTGTGGTGGTGTCCCAGAAGCGGTGTAATTGCGTCTTGACGTCGGTTCCGCTCACTTGCGCGTGAGTTTACGCGATGTGAAAGTCCCATCTGGCTGACGTCGTCGTCGCGCTGCTGTAACAGACCTCGACCATGTCGTAGGCAATCACTCGAAAGCTTGGTGCCAGCGTCGTCTTGCAGCTTTTCGGGGCTCTGACCGGCGCGGCAAATGCTTGCGCCTCCATTTTCGTGCGGATGCGGTTTTGCTTTGGGCGGGTGATCACCGCGAGGGCTGTCCTTGACCATGATTGCCTAACACAGTTAAGATCACCTTATGCCATTAGGCGATCCGAGTCAGGATCGGAGGGCGGCCCGGCATCAGGCCACCAAGCTGGAGATCATCGACGCTGCCTGGGAGGTGGCCAGGGAAAGGGGTTTGGCAGGGCTGACGCTGGGTGATGTGGCGGCCCGTGTCGGGATGCGGGTGCCGTCTTTGTACACCTACTTTGCCTCGAAGAACGCGATCTACGATGCGATGTTCGCTCAAGGCAACGAGGAGTTCCTTGAGTTCATTAAACTGCGAACCGCCGAACTGCCGCACGGGGCCCGGGATCGGTTGCGGGCCGGCTTTCGCATTTTCTTTGACTTCTGCACCTCGGACCCGGTCCGCTACCTGCTGCTGTTTCAACGCACCATCCCCGGATTCGAGCCGTCAGAAGCCTCGTATGCCAAGGCGATCGAGGTGCTCGAAATCTTTGGCACGAACCTGGCTTCCGCGGGTCTTGCACTGGATCAGGCCGACGAGGACCTGTTGACCGCGGTCAGCTCTGGGCTGGTCGACCAGCAGATCGCCAACGACCCCGGCGGGGATCGCTGGGGCCGGCTCGTCGAGGAGGTCGCCGACATGGCCTACGACCACTTGATGCGCAAGAAGAGGAAAAGCGCTCGTCGTGATGGCCATCGGTCGGTTTCCGATCGGCTGAGGGGCCACAACGAAAGTCGGAGATCACGACGGAGGTGAGGGCAATGAGCAGTGCCCGTAGCGGCGAAGTGAAACTGCGTATGAACGCGCCGCCGCAAAAAGTCTGGCAGGTCTTATCCGATTTGGAGCGCATGGGGGAATGGAGCCCAGAGTGTTACCGGGTGCGCTGGCTTGACGGCGCCAGCTCGCCGGCCAAAGAAGGAGCCCGGTTCAAGGGCTATAACCGGTGGCGGCGGTGGCTGCGCTGGACGATGACCTGTCAGGTGATGACCGTAGACCCCGGGCGGGAGCTGTCTTGGTCGACGGTACGGGGCGGCAAAGAGATCGTGCGCTGGAGCTACCGGCTGGTGCCGACCAACGGTGGCACAGAGGTCACCGAGTCGTTCGACGCCAAGAGTTGGCCACCCGATGTGCGCCTGTTTGAGGACTATGTGATGCGGAATCGTAATGAGGGGCGCGAGCGGGCAATGCGCACCACCCTGGAGCGGATCAAGGCCGCGGTGGAAGCCGAGCCGCAGACTCAACGCCGGTAGATGAGGCGTGGTCGCAATCCCGTTGGTCAAAAACCCGAAGTCGCCGAGGAATGCGACGACTTCGCTTCGGTTCGGGCCCAACAGCTTCGTGAAAAGGCTATGACACAGCCTGATTTCGATGTGGCGGTGGTGGGCGCTGGAGTCGCGGGCCTGGTCGCGGCCCGCGATCTGGTGCGCGGCGGTTACCGAGTCGCGGTGCTGGAAGCCCGCGACCGGGTGGGTGGTCGGCTGCTCAACGCGGCGCTGCCCGATGGTGCGCCCATCGAGGCCGGTGGGCAGTGGGTCGGCCCCGGCCACACCCGGATCTTGAATCTGATCGCCGAGCTTGGGCTTTCACTGTTTCCCACCTTCACCGATGGTTGGCACGTGCTCGAGCTAAATGGTCGGAGGGTGACCTACAGCGGGCGCATCCCGCGCCTGAATCCGGTGGTGCTCGCCGATATCGGTTACGGTTCATGGCGGCTACAACGCCTCGGGCGCAGGCTGTCGGCGCCCGGCGATGCCGTCGGTGACCGAGCGGCCGCCTTGGATGGTCAGACGTTTGCCACCTGGATCGGTGGGCACGCCCACACCAGAGGTGGGCGCGAGTTCCTGCGGCTTGTCACTCGCGCCATTTTTGCGGCCGAACCCGAAGACCTCTCGGCGCTGTGGGCCTGCTCCTACCTCGCCGCCAACGGCGGACTGGAGGCGATGATCAGCACTCGGGGCGGGGCGCTGCAGGACCGCATCGTCGGCGGGTCGCAGCGGATCGCTCTGAGCCTGGCGGCCGAATTGGGCGACACGATCCATCTGAACTGTCCTGCGACCGACGTGGATTGGGATGACGACAGCGTCCGAATTCGGTGTGCCAATTCGACCACTCTGTCGGCGCGACAAGCCATCTTCGCAATCCCGCCGGTGCTCAGTGGGCGCATCCGCTACAACCCCGCGTTGCCCGCAGATCGTGACCAACTGACCCAGCGGATGCCGATGGGCCGGGTGATCAAGACCAACGTCGTTTACGACGAGCCGTTCTGGCGCGGCGATGGCTTTAGCGGCCAAGCCAGCTCCAACCGCCGAGCGGCTGGGACCGTCTTGGACAACACCCCCGCCAGTGGATGCCCCGGGGTGCTGGTGGTCTTCGTGGCGGCACGCTACGCTGATGCGGCGGCCCGGCTCTCACATCACGATCGCCGAGCCCGAGTGCTGAGCGATTTGGCCGCGTACTTCGGGCCCACGGCCACAAAACCCATCGGCTACATCGAACACGACTGGGCGGCCGAACAATACACTCGCGGGTGCTACGCCGCGTTTACTGCGCCCTCGACGCTGAGCCGGTACGCGGCGGCGCTGCGCGCACCGGTGGGACCGCTGCATTGGGCCGGCAGTGAAACAGCTCGATGCGCAACCGGCTCCATCGACGGCGCGGTTGAATCTGGACAGCGCTCCGCCGGTGAGGTCATCAAGGTTCTCCAGCGCTGCCGCGAGCGCACCGGCGCGCAGAACTCGACCGGTCGAACGTAAGGTCGGCGCGCGCTCATCGAAGGGACGGATCATGACGGCGGACAACCGGATACCGGCAGCGCGTATCGGCAGCATGGACTGCGGATGATTGAGTTCACCCTGACCCGGACCTCCACGGCGCCGATCGAGACCGTGTTCGACGCCATGACCGACCACCGCGGGATCGCCGACTACATGTGGGCATGCCGGCGCAGCACGCTCGATCGTGAGGGAACCCCCGCACCAAACGGTGTCGGCGCGATCAGACGTCTGGTGGTGATCGGACCCCCATTCGTCGAGGAGATCATCGAGTATGAGCGACCCACCCGCTACGCGTACAGGATGCTCTCAGGCGCACCGACACGGAATCACATCGGCACGATCCAGCTGCGTGAAGCAGACAGAGGGACCGAGGTCAGCTGGCATTTACGGTCAACGATGAAGATCCCCGGTGTTGACCGGCTGATGCTGCCCCTGTTCAGGAAGGTCATCGACGAACTCCTCAAGGGCGGCATCACCGCCGCCGAACGCCGCGCCTGAACACGCTCGCGCCGCAATCGGCAGGCTCTTCCGCACAGAACTTGACACCTGTAAAGTCCGTCGCCATGGACAACATCAGGGGTAAGACCGTCGTCATCACCGGTGCTGCCCGCGGGATCGGGTACGCGACGGCCAAGGCGCTGCTGGCGCGCGGCGCGCGGGTGGTCATCGGCGACCGCGACGTCGACGTCCTCGAGCAGGCCGTCAAGGACATCAGCGGCCTGGGCTCGGTGTCGGGTCATCCGCTCGACGTCACCGACCGCGAATCGTTTGCCGCGTTCCTCGACAAGGCCCGCGCCGACGGCGGCGGACACATCGACGTGCTGATCAACAACGCCGGCGTGATGCCGGTCGGGCCGTTCCTGGAGCTCTCGCAGGATGCCATCCGCTCGTCGATCGAGGTGAACTTCTACGGCGTGCTCACCGGTTGTCAGCTGGTGCTGCCCGAGATGGTGAAGCGCCGCAGCGGGCACATCGTCAACATCGCCTCGATGGCCGGAATCGTGGCGGTGCCGGGCCAGGTGGTCTACGCCGGCACCAAGTTCGCGGTCGTCGGGCTCACCTCCGCGATGGCCGACGAATTCGCCTCACAGGGCGTCGACGTCACCGCTGTGCTGCCGACATTCACCAACACCGAGCTGATTTCGGGCACCCACACCACGGCCGCGACCAAGCCGGTGCAGCCCGAGGATGTCGCCGCGGCGATCGTCAAAGTCCTCGACAAACCGAAAGCCCAAGTGTCCGTTCCGGGTTCGTCACGGGTCATCGGCATGCTGACGCTGCTGTTGCCGGCGCGGAGCCGTCGCTGGCTGGGCAAGAAGGCGGGCACCGACACGGTTTTCCTCAACGTCGACACCACCGCGCGGGCGGCTTATGAGAACCGTGCCCAACACGCGACCGGCGTCGTCGAGCACAAGGACTGAGTCCCGCAAAACCCAACCTGAACTGCGGCATCGGCCTAGCCTGGTGGCATAGCGACCATCGGGGTGGAGGCTTGAGATGGCTGACGTAATTCCGCATGCCTACAACACCGCGTGGCAGTTCCGCGCCGATGCCTGGTGCCGGCTCGAAGAGGCGAGCAGGCGGCTCGCGATCACCGCGGCGCGCGGCAACGATCTCACCGAGTTGACCGGTCTGGTCGAGGGGCTGCTGGCGCAATTGCGGCCGTTCGAACGGTACTGGGCCTTCCCCGGCATCCACGTTTTCGGGCAGACGCTGCGACTCTTCACCACCGGTGCCTACGAGGCGTTCGGCAGGGCGGTCTCGAAGATCAACCGGGCGCTGGTCACCGAGTCGTACCGCAGCGGCCTGCTGACATCGCCGCTCGAGAGCGAGACCGACGCACTCGGCCCCGACGAGGGCGCCCTCGAGGTGCTCGGCTTGCACCGGTCCGCCCGCCCGTACTTCGAGTTGCTGATCGTGGCGACGATGACCGAGGCGCAGGAACGCGCGCTGCGCAACGAGATTCACGCCCGTCGTCGGCCGGACGACGCGTTCGTCTACGAAATCGTGGTGGTCGGCAGCGGCGACGAGGCGGTGATCGCCGCGCGGCTCAACGCGAGCGTGCAGGCATGCGCGATCACCCGGCGGTTCGCTCATCGCTCACGCCGCGACCTGTCGTCGCTGTCGCACTTCGTGGACGCACACATCGCCGAGGATCTGGCCGAGCATTCGCCCGAGGAGCGGGCCGCGATCCTGGCCCAGGCCATCAAGGACAGCCGGCCCGAGATCGACCTGTACCTGATCACCGAGCTCGAGGTGGAGGACGTCGCCGCCCGGCTCGGCCACCACTTCCGGCGGGTCTTCCACGGCGGCGAGGCCGGGCTCGACCAGCACCTGTCCCTGTTGGAGGGGATCGCCGCGCGCTATCGCACGCCGTTCTTCTCGGCGCTGCGCGAATACAGCCACCGCCCGACCGGGGTGTTCCACGCGCTGCCGATCTCGCAGGGCAAGTCGATCGTCGGCTCGCACTGGATCACCGACATGATCGACTTCTACGGGCTGGAAGTGTTCCTGGCCGAAACCTCAGCCACGTGCGGCGGGCTCGACTCGCTGCTGGAGCCCACCGGGCCACTGCGGGAGGCACAGGCGCAGGCCGCCCGCACCTTCGGGTCCAAGCACACCTACTTCGTCACCAACGGCACCTCGACCGCCAACAAGATCGTCGAACAGGCGCTGGTGGCTCCCGGTGACATCGTGCTGGTGGACCGCAACTGCCACCAGTCGCACCACTACGGGCTGATGATGGCCGGCGCCCAGGTCACCTATTTGGACGCGTATCCGCTCAACCAGTATTCGATGTACGGCGCGGTTCCGTTGCGCGAGATCAAATCCCGGCTGCTGGCGCTGCGCGCCGCCGGAAAGCTGGACCGCGTCAAGGTGTTGACGCTGACCAACTGCACGTTCGACGGCATCGTCTACGACGTCGAGCGGGTGATGGAGGAATGCCTGGCGATCAAGCCGGACCTCGTATTCCTTTGGGACGAAGCATGGTTCGCGTTCGCCCGGTTCCATCACGTGTACCGCAGACGCACCGCCATGCACGCGGCGCGGATGATCCGTGAGCGGCTGCGCTCACCGGAGCATCGTAAGGCCTACCTGGATTACGCCGAGAAGATGGCCGGCGCCGACGACGAGACGCTGCTGAACACCCGCCTGCTGCCCGACCCGGCCAGCGCGCGGGTACGGGTGTACGCGACGCAGTCCACGCACAAGACGCTGACTTCGCTGCGGCAGGGGTCGATGATCCATGTCTACGACCAGGATTTCGACCAGAAGGTCGAAGAGCCCTTCCACGAGGCCTACATGGCGCACACGTCGACCTCGCCGAACTACCAGGTGCTCGCCTCCCTGGATATCGGGCGACGCCAGGCGGACCTGGAAGGCGTGGAGCTGGTGCAAAAGCAGGTGGAGAACGCCATGCAGCTGCGCGACGCGATCGACAAGCACCCGCTGCTGAGTAAGTACATGCATTGCCTGTCGACGGGCGAAATGATCCCGGCGGAGTTCCGGCCATCCGGTCTGGACCAGCCGCTGCGCACCGGTCTGCGCAACATGGCCACCGCGTGGGAGCAGGACGAGTTCGTGCTCGACCCAAGCCGCATCACGCTCTACATCGCCGGCACCGGAATCGACGGCGACACCTTCAAACGCACCGAGCTGATGGACCGTTACGGCGTGCAGATCAACAAGACGTCGCGCAACACCGTGCTGTTCATGACCAACATCGGAACCACCCGCAGCTCGGTGGCCTACCTGGTGGAGGTTCTGGTCAAGCTGGCCCAGGAGCTCGACGACCGGATCGCCGACATGAGTTTGACCGACCGCGCTCATCACGAGCGGGCAGTGCTGCGGCTGACCAGTCCGTCGGCGCCCTTGCCGGACTTCAGCGGATTCCATTCGTGTTTCACCGAACACTACGACGGCAACGAATCCACTCCCGACGGCGATGTCCGGCGGGCGTTCTACCTCGGCTACGACGACACGTTCTGCGAGTATCTTTCCGGCGACGAGGTCGAGGAGCGGATGGAGTCCGGGCAACAGGTGGTCTCGGCCACGTTCGTCACCCCGTATCCGCCGGGATTCCCGATTCTGGTGCCCGGACAAGTCTTCAGCCGGCAGATCCTGGCGTTCATTCGCGCGCTGGACACCCGCGAAATACATGGATACAAGCCGCATCTGGGCTTCCGGGTGTTCACGGCCAAGGCGATGGAGATGGCCGAGGCCAATGTGCGCCCGTGGAGCCGCCTGGGCAAGGCCAGCGCTGCAGCCGCCGAAATCGCCTGAGAGAGGATGAATATGCCGACTGCCGACCAGCCTTATCGCGTCGTCATCATCGGGTCGGGGTTCGGTGGCCTGGCCGCGGCCAAGGCGCTCAAGCGGGCCGACGTCGACGTCACGCTGATCTCGAAAACGACCAGCCACCTGTTCCAGCCGCTGCTGTATCAGGTGGCCACCGGCATCTTGTCCGAAGGAGAGATCGCTCCGACCACCCGACTGGTCTTACGGAAGCAGAAGAACGTCCGGGTGATACTGGGCGACGTCGAGGCGATCGACCTGCAGGCAAACACCGTCACGTCGCGTCTGATGACCGCTCACACGGTGACCCCCTTCGACAGCCTCATCGTGGCCGCCGGTGCTCAGCAGTCTTATTTCGGCAACGATCATTTCGCCACCTACGCGCCCGGCATGAAAACCATCGACGATGCCCTTGAGTTGCGCGGCCGTATCCTCGGCGCGTTCGAGGCGGCGGAGGTCGCGACGGATCACGCCGAGCGCGAACGCCGCCTGACCTTCGTCGTCATCGGCGCCGGGCCCACCGGCGTCGAATTGGCCGGCCAGATCGCCGAACTCGCCGAGCGCACCCTGGCCGGGGCATTCCGCACCATCGACCCGAGCGAGTGCCTGGTGATCCTGCTCGACGCGGCGCCGGCCGTGCTGCCGCCGATGGGCGAGAAGCTGGGCGCCAAAGCACAACGGCGGCTTGAAAAGATGGGCGTCGAGATCCAGCTCAACGCAATGGTGACGAACGTCGACTACCGCGGCATCACGGTCAAGGACAAGGACGGCGGCGAGCGCCGTATCGACTGCGCCTGCAAGGTGTGGTCGGCCGGCGTGCAGGCCAGCCCGCTCGGCATGATGATTGCCGAGCAGTCCGACGGCACCAAAGTCGACCGCGCGGGAAGGGTTGTGGTGGAGCCCGACCTGACGGTCAAGGGTCACCCGTACGTCTTCGTCGTCGGCGATCTGATGGCCGTGCCCGGTGTCCCCGGGATGGCGCAAGGCGCGATCCAGGGCGCGCACTACGCGACAAAATGCATCAAACGCGCGCTCAAGGGTCACGACGATCCGGCGACACGCAAGCCGTTCGAGTACTTCGACAAAGGCAGCATGGCCACGGTATCGCGATTCAGCGCCGTCGCGCAGGTCGGCAAGATCGAATTCGGTGGCTTCATTGCCTGGCTCGCCTGGCTGGTGCTGCACCTCTACTACCTGGTCGGCCACAAGAACCGTTTCACCACCGTCATTGCCTGGTTCATCACATTCCTCGGGCACAGTCGCGGCCAGATGGCCATCACAAGCCAGATGATCTACGCCAGGCAGGCAATGCAACAGCTGCAGGCAGGACAGCAGGGAGCTCTGGCGGCCGCCGAAGAAGCCGAGGAAGCCGAGCAGGAGGCGGCCGGCTAGCTCCCACTTCCTCGAGTGGGAAGTTAGCGCACGCTAATCGCGAAAAAGCGTGCGATAACTGGCCATTCGACGCCAGTGCCGACCGGCTACATGGCAACCAGTCGTTGAATCGTTTGCATCTCGCCGTCGGCAAAAGGTCGTCCGTCCGGACGCAGCAGGTCATGAAACCACACCTTCGGTACTGCTGCGTATGGGTGATCCCATGAGTCCCAAGGCAAATACGTCTGCGTCTTGCCGGCGACAAACCCCCAATTGATCGCACCAACGTTGCGCCGCTTGGCGACTGGCAGGACGCCGTCGACGGTGCTGCCCCGGGAGCGGGCCATGTATTCGGTGCACAGCATCGGCCGCCCCTGCGGGGCAAGCTCGTCGATCCTGGACTCGAATGCCGCGGGTTGGTCATAGCAGTGGAACGTGATCACGTCGGAGTTGTCCAGCTGAATGCTACTGATTGCGCTGCGGCTTGCCGGATCTCCCCACTCGCCGTTCCACACGCCACTGGTCAACGGCTGAGCGGGATTGACCGAACGAGCCCAGCCGAACACCTGCGGAAGCAGATTGGCGACAAGTTCGATCTTGTCGCTCCGTTCCACCGAGCGGTACTCCCGTGCCGGATTGTCGGGTTCATTCCAGAGATCCCAACCCAAAATTCGGTCGTCGTTGCGGAATTGGCTCAGCACCCCCGTGACGTAGTCCTGCATCACCGGGATGTAGCGCCGGTCGCCGAGTCGTTCCGCGCCGGGGCTTTGCACCCACCCCGAGTTGTGCACGCCGGGCTTCGGTGCGCGCTGCGGGCCGGATCTGGGGTGCGGATCCCAGCAGGAGTCGAACAAGACGAAAAGCGGTTTGATCCGGTGGCGCGCCGCGATCCCGACAAACTGCGCGAGACGCGTTTGGAAGCCCCGGCGGTCCTGTGCCCAGAGTTGATCGTGCAGGAACACGCGCATCGTATTGAGGCCATGTTGCCGGGCCACAGCGAGTTCGGCAGCGATGCGACGGGGATCGAAGGTGCCGGCCTGAAACATCTCCAACTGATTGATCGCGGTGGAGGGCACGTAGTTTGCGCCGACGAGCCAACCCTGCGCTTGATACCAGCGATTGGCACGGTCCACGGACCACCGGCTTGGCTCCGCGGCGATACGCGGCGTTGGTGTCAATGCTGTTCCTGCTGCGATGAGTAGCGGTAGCTTCAGGACCGTTCGACGGTACACGAAGTGACCATAAGTTGCCCCAGGCAACGGACCCGGTATTTGCTGTGCGCGTCGCGCTTAATTGTTACGCGGCGACCCGTTGCGCCCGGCTCCGCCGCGCTTGCGATCGTCGACGAATTGTTATCTCGGCGTCATCGGCGTGCGCGATGACGCGACGAGGCCACGGATCGTTTGTATCTCGCTGTTCTGGTAGGGCCGCCCATCGGGCAGTAGCAGGTCGTGGAACCATACCTTCGGCATCGCGCTGTAGGGATGATCCCAGGAATCCCATGGGAAGTAGGTCTGGGTCTTGCCTGTGACCAGGCCCCAGTTGAGCGCGGCGACATTGCGCCGCTTGGCAATCGGCAAGATTCCGTCAATCGTGCTGCCGCGAGTGCGAGCCATGTACTCGGTGCACAGGATCGGCCGGCCCAGCGGGGAAAGCTCGGCAATCCGGCTTTCGAAGAGCACCGGTTCGTCATAGCAATGGAAACTGACCACGTCAGAGTGCTCCAGTTGTATGGCACTGATTGCGCTGCGACGCATCGGGTCTGCCCAGTTGCCGTCCCACACGGCACTCGTCAATGGTTGACGCGGATCGACCTCGCGGGCCCACCGGAACACCCGGGGAAGCAGATCTGCGACAAGCTCCTGCTTGTTTGTCAGCTCGACATCGCGATACACGAGCGCGGGATTGTCGGGTTCATTCCACAGATCCCAACCCAAAACGCGGTCGTCGTCGCGGAATTGGGCCAACACGCCCGTGACGTAGTCGTGCAGCCCGCGGGTGCGCCCGTCGTTGAGGCGCTCGGCGCCCGGGCTTTGCACCCACCCCGAGTTGTGCACGCCCGGCCTCGGCGCGCGCTGCCGACCGGCTTTGGGCAGCGGATCCCAACAGGAGTCGAACAAGACGAAGAGCGGTTTGATACGGTGGCGCGCCGCGATTCCCACAAACTGGGACAGACGTCGTTGAAAGCCACGACGATCCTGTGCAAAGAGCTGGTCGTGCAGAAACACCCGCACCGTGTTCAACCCGCACCGCCGAGCCCAGCCCAACTCGGTGTCGATGCGGCGCGGATCGAAGCTGTCGGGCGCAAACATCTCGAGCTGATTGATGGCGTTCGAGGTGATGTAGTTGGCGCCGACAAGCCAACCCTGAGCTTGATACCAGCTATTGGCACGGTCCACCGACCACCGGCCTGCCTCCGCGGCGGCGCGGGGTGCGCGGGCCAGCGCAGTACCTGCGGCCATCAGCAACGGCAGCTTCAGGATGCTGCGACGATCCACAGACCAGCCCCCTTTCCGGGTGCTGACTTGATTATTCACCGATTGGCGACCGTCCGCTGGCGAAAATCGTTACGGGACTTAGCTCAATGCCCGATCGAGGTCGGCGATCAGGTCTTCGGTATCCTCCAGCCCGACGGAGATCCGGACCACGCCGTCGCCCAGGCCGATCGCCGCTCGTCCTTCCGGACCCATCGCCCGGTGTGTGGTGGTCGCCGGGTGGGTGACAAGCGATTTCGCGTCGCCGAGGTTGTTCGAGATGTCGATCAGCTGCAGCTTGTCCAGCACGTCGAACGCCCGCTGCTTGGCCGCACTTTCCGGGGCGTCGAGTTCGAAGGTCACCACGGTGCCCCCACCGGACATCTGCCGCTTGGCCAGATCGTGCTGCGGGTGCGACGGCAAGAACGGGTAGCGCACCCAACGCACCGCAGGATGCCCCTCCAGGAACTCGGCGACACGCTGTGCCGAGGAATTGGCGTGCTCGACCCGAACAGCCAGCGTCTCAAGGCCTTTCAACAAGATCCAGGCGTTGAAGGCACTGATCGCGGGGCCGGTGTGACGCATCAGTTTCTGCACCGGACCGTCGATGTATTCCTTGTCGCCGAGGATCGCCCCGCCCAACACCCGGCCCTGCCCGTCGAGGTGCTTGGTTCCCGAGTACACCACCACGTCGACGCCGAGCGGGAAGCCCTGCTGCAGCAGTGGTGTGGCGAACACGTTGTCCAGCACCACTTTTGCCCCGGCAGCATGCGACATCTCGACCACGGCGGCGATGTCGACCAGCGACTGCATCGGGTTCGACGGCGTCTCGAAGAAGACCGCCGCAGTGGGCACCGACAGCGCCTGCTCCCACTGCGACAGGTCATCGCCGTCGACGAAAACCGTCTCGATTCCCCAGCGCGGCAGGATCTCGTTGCACACCACGAAGCACGAGCCGAACAGGCTGCGCGCGGCGACCAACCGGTCGCCCGCACCCAACAATGCGCCCAGCGAAGTGAACACCGCCGCCATGCCGCTGGCGGTGGCGAACGCCGCCGGCGCCCCCTCGATCAGCCGCAGCCGTTCCTCGAACATCGTGATGGTCGGATTGCCGTAGCGGGAGTAGACGTAGCGGTCCACCTCGCCGGTGAACGCTTTCTCGGCGGCCGCCGCTGACTCGTAGACGTATCCGGACGCCAAATACATTGCCTCGGCGGTCTCTTCGAACTGCGACCGCAAGATTCCACCACGCACACCGATGGTGGCCGGGCCGACGCCGTCAGGCAGCGGAGGGGGAACCCGGATCGAACGCTCGTCGTCGGCGCTCATGACTGTCTCCAGGGCAAACCGATTGCCCGCCAACCGGTCGCGCCGCGATGACCCGCCTCATCGAGGTGTCCTTCGAAGCCGTCCAGCACGTTGTAGGACGGGGTGATGCCCGCCTCGGTGGCAGCCTCGGCGGCACCGATCGAGCGGTTGCCCGAGCGGCACAGGAACACCACCGGCCGGTCGTCGCGCGGCGGGACCCGTTCCAGCAGTTCGTCGACGAAGTTCTCGTTGCGGGTGCCGTCGGCGCGGTTCCACTCGATGTACACCACGTCACGACCAAGGCCGGACAGGTCGGGCACGCCGACGAAACGCCACTCGGCGTCGGTGCGAACGTCGACCAGCACCGCGTCGCGGTTCTCGCTGAGCAGCTCCCATGCCTGCTGCGGCGTGATATCTCCTGCGTACGTCATTTCGCGTGAGTCTCTCACGACTGCCACACCTTCCGCAGAGCGGTCGCCACCTGCTTGGCCCGCTCACGCGCCGTCGGCACGTCCACAGCGGTGACGACGGCCGCCCCCAGCCGGCGCCGCTCGTCGGACTGGTGACGCCCGAAAATCCGTACGTCGCTTTCCGGCACGGCCAGCGCCTCACTTAGCGCGCCGCCGATCGGGCCGGTGTTGTCGGCGCCGGTGTCGATGGCCTCGTGGCTGGAGTAGAGCACCTGGGCGGCGGCCGGCGAGATCATGATGGTGTCGGTGGGCAGGCCCAGGATCGAGCGGGCCTGCAGCTCGAACTCCGAAAGCCGCTGGCTGCGCAGCGTTACCACGCCGTTCTCGTACGGCCGCGTGCTGACATCGCAGAAGTAGACCTCGTCGCCGCGGATCATCAGCTCGACCCCGAACACGCCCCGGCCGCCGAGCGCTTTGACGATGCGCGCGGCGATCGACTTGGCAATGTCCAGTGCGGCGCGGCTCATCGGTTGCGGCTGCCAGGATTCCAATGCCCCGCCGGTGACTTGGCCGTGTCCGATCGGCGAACAGAATTCCACCACCGGGCCTTTCGGTCCGTCACTGCGCACCGTGAGCAGAGTCACATGAAAATCCACCTCGACGACGGACTCGGCCATCACCCGCTTGGGGGCCAGCGGGCCGCCGGCCGACACCGCGGTCCGCCATGCCGACTCCAGATCGAACGGCCCGTAGATCACCGACTCGCCGTCGCCGGCCGGCACCACCGGCTGGATCCGCAGCGGGTGACCGGCGTGCTCGGCCACCGCGCGGAGTTCCTCGACCGAACCGGCGAACCAGAACGGCGCGGTGGGCAGCCCGAGCTCGTCGGCGGCCAACCGGCGCAGGCCCTCCCGGTCGGCGGTGAGCCGGGCGGCGCGGGCCGTCGGAAACACCTGCGCGAACCCGGTTTCTGCAGCGGCCGTCAACGCATCGGCGGCCACCACGTCGGTCACCGTCACCACATAGTTGGGCTGCAACCGGCCGATGACCGATGCCAACTCGTCGGTGTCGGTCAACCGGACCACCACCGACTGGTCGGCAACCCGGTGCGCGGGAGCGTCGGCGTACCGCTCGGCCGCGATCACCTCGGCGCCGAGTCGCTGAAAGGCGATCGCCAGTTCCCGGCTGAACTCCCCCGCCCCCAGCAGCATCACCGTGGTGCGCTGAGTGTCGTCGTCGGAAGACTGTTCGTGCTTTCCGTGGGCCGGCTCGTCGGTGATGCCCTCGGGCGCGTGTCCGCCATCTTCCTCAGTCATTGGCCCAAGGATAGGCGCCGAAAGCAGCTCGACGACGGCGTCGTCAGAGCCCGGCGGAACGCTCCAAGAGGCGGAGTTCGTCGTCGAGGTGTCCGGTCATCGCCCCCAACCCGGGGACGGCGTGGCGGCAGCCGGTCAGTCCGAACGCGATCGTGTCGTCGGTGCTCGTGCAGGTGATGTTCAGCGCTTGCCCGTCGACCGGTATCGACAGCGGGTAGAGGGCGTCGAGGCGGGCACCCTCCCAGAACAGCGGCGCCCGGGAGCCCGACACGTTGGAGATCATCACGTTCGGCGGGCGCAACAGTCCGTGATGACCGACCAACATGCCCAGGGCCAGCGGCGCAGCCCCCAGCGCACTCATCGCGAGGACCTGGAGTCGACTGCGCGAGGCCAGCGTCGCCTTGCCCTCGCACATGCCGACCCGGACAGCCGCGAGCCGCTCGCCGGCGTCGGTGAGGTTGGTGGCCAGGCCGCACATCAACGACCCGATCTGGTTGCCCGCATCCGCGGTGTCGTCTGGACCGTGGCCGCGCAGCGAGACTGGAACCATCGCCACCAGCGGCGCCAACGGCAGTGCGCCCCGACTGATCAGATATCTGCGCAGCGCCCCGGCACACATGGCCAACACCACGTCGTTGACGGTGGCGTCGCTGTGCTTGGCGACCAGTCGCAGCCGCTCCAATGGCCAGGAGCGCCCAGTGAACGACCGCGCCCCGTCGATCGGCACATTGAACATCGTGCGGGGCGCGGCCAGCGACAGCGTCCCGCCCCGGTGGCGCAGCGCCTGCAGGAGCGTTCCGGCGAGCGCGGGCACCAGCCCGGCCGCTTCCCGGGCCACGCCCCAGGCGGTCGACGCCGCCCAGCGCGGCAACCCGAACAGGTCCAGGGCGCCGCCCGGCGAGGGGGCCGTGGGCTCCGCCGCGGGCTCCACGGGCTCCCACAGGGCGGGCCCTCCGCGCCGGCGCGGGTCCCCGCTCAACGCCGCGCGCAGCATCTCCATCGCGCACACCCCGTCGGCGAGAGCGTGGTGGAGCTTGATGTACACCGCGTACCGGCCGTCTGCGAGCCCCTCGATCAGGTGCATCTCCCACAACGGCCGGTCCCGGTTCAACGGCGCCGCATGCAGCCAGGACACCAGCGCCCACAGCTCCGCCAGCCCGGCGGGCCGCGGCAGCGCCGAATACTGCACGTGGTAGTCGAGGTCGACCTCCGCGCCGGAGTCCCAGCCCCACTGTCCCAGCGACGTCACCGAGCGGCGGGCCCGCTTGCGCCACACGCCGGCCACGTCGTGGCGGGCGACGGCCGCGGCGAACATCTCGCGCACATCCGAGGCGCGGGCGCCGTCGGGCGGAGTGAACAACGCCAGCCCGCCCACTTGCATCTGGCAATTCTCGGATTCGGCGAGCAGAAACATCGAGTCGGTCGGGGACATCGGAAAAAGCATCAGGTCACAACTCCAAACACAGCAGGGCACGGCACAAGAACGGGTTGTGCGAAATCGCCTGTCCGGCTGGGCGAATCGTGTCGATCCGGTGCCCAGATACCGCCGAGGGTGCCTTCGCCTCGCATCTCCAGGTTGGCGACGGTCTCGCTGGTCGCGGTCCCGCAGCAGCGTGCGGCTATTCGGGAAGGGGCGCGGCACCGCTGTGGTCGACGCTACTCCACGCGGTCAGTGTTGTCGCGGTCACGGCTGGCCGGGAAGCAGCCGCACCATCAGCGCGTTCGTTTCGGCCAGCAGCGCTTCGTCGGGGTCGCGCAGTTCGCCCGTGACGTATGCCTTGCGGCCCTCGGTGGAGGCGATCCGCCCCCGCACTACCAGTGGGGTGTCGATCGGGGTGATCTTGCGGTAGTCGACGTGCAGGAAGGCGGTCCGGCTGACCGGCCGGCCTGCGGCGACCACCACCATTCCGCACATCCAGTCGAACACCAACGGCAGCACACCGCCGTGCACCGCCATGTTGCCGCCCACGTAGTAGCGGCTGAACTCGCCGCGCATCTCCACGCCGTCGCGGCCGAACTTCGTCATCGTCCACGGCGGCATCAGCAGGCTGCCCAGACCGGGCATGGACGGGACGCGTCCGGCGGGCGCGACGCCCTCCGGCGCCTGGAACGGGTCGAGCAGCTTGACCAGCTCCTCGGCGCGCTCGGCGGCGCTGTCCCAGGTGCCCTCGTCCGGGTCGGTGGACACCGCGAGGTCCTGCAGACGCCGCATCGCGGCGACGAACCGGCCGAAGCCCGGACCCGGCTCGGCGGGCTCGTAGCGCGGGAAACCGCCGTGCTTGGGGTAGTCGGGGTCGAGTTCTTCCGGAATCTCCTCGCTCAGAGGCTGGTCGGTTCGCGACCCGTCCCCCTCGCCGCTCCGCGGCTGGGGGTGCCCCCAGCGCCCGGCTTCGCCGCGCTTGCGATCGCTCACGGGCGAGCCGCCAGCACGTCGCGGCGCACGATGGTCTGGTCCCGGCCCGGGCCGACTCCGATACACGAAATGTGTGCTCCGGCAAGCTCTTCCAACCGCAACACGTAGTCACGCGCCTTGGCGGGCAGATCGTCGAACTGCCGGGCGTCCGAGATGTCCTCCCACCAGCCGGGCAGCTCCTCGCAGACCGGCTGGGCGCGGGCCAGCTCGCTTTGGGTCATCGGCATGTCGCGGAGGTGTTTGCCGTCGATGGTGTAGCCGACGCACACCGGAACGGTTTCCAGGCTGGACAACACGTCGAGCTTGGTCAAAAAGAAGTCGGTGATGCCGTTGACCCGGGTGGCGTAGCGGGCGATCACGGCGTCGAACCAGCCGCAGCGCCGACGCCGGCCTGTCGTCACGCCGAACTCACCGCCGGTCTTCGACAGGTATTCGCCGTTCTCGTCGAACAATTCGGTGGGGAACGGGCCCGAGCCCACCCGGGTGGTGTAGGCCTTGAGGATCCCCAGCACGGTAGTGATCCGGGTCGGGCCGATGCCGGAGCCGACGGCAGCGCCGCCCGCGGTCGGGTTCGACGACGTCACGTACGGGTAGGTGCCGTGGTCGACGTCGAGCAGGGTGCCCTGCGAGCCTTCCAGCAACACCGTCTCGCCGCGCTCCAGGGCGGCGTTGAGCAGCAGCCGGGTGTCGGCGATGCGGTGCTTGAAACTCTCGGCCTGTTCCAGCAGCGTTTCGACCACGTGCTCCGGCTCGAGCGCCTTGCGGTTGTAGATCTTCACCAGCACCTGGTTCTTGAACTCCAGCGCCGCCTCGATCTTGTGGGCCAACTGGCCGTGGTCGAGCACGTCGGCCACCCGGATGCCGATGCGGGCGATCTTGTCCTGGTAGCACGGGCCGATGCCGCGGCCGGTGGTGCCGATCTTCTTGCTGCCCATGTAGCGCTCGGTCACCTTGTCGATGGCCACGTGGTAGGGCATCAGCAAATGCGCGTCGGCGGAAATCAGCAACCGGGAGGTGTCCACACCGCGGTCCTCGAGGCCCTTGAGCTCGTCGAGCAGCACACCGGGGTCCACCACCACGCCGTTACCGATGACGTTGGTGACGCCCGGCGTCAGCACCCCGGACGGGATCAGGTGCAGCGCGAAGTTCTCGCCGGTGGGGAGGACGACGGTGTGGCCGGCGTTGTTGCCACCCTGGTAACGCACCACCCATTGCACGCGGCCGCCGAGTAGATCGGTGGCCTTGCCTTTGCCCTCGTCGCCCCACTGGGCGCCGATCAGGACGATTGCCGGCATGGTTCTCCTGATTATTGTGGTCCAGCCGGTAGCCCACACTAGCCCAGTAGTCGCGGAGGACGGTCTTGAACCGCGCGGCGACGATGCGCGCCGGCACAGCGTGAGGAGGAGGCGGGCAGATTGGACATGGCCGTCCTGCTGTGCGGGGAGTCTCGCATGCCTCGTTCGCTGAGGGCGTTGCCAGTTGTCGACGACGTCGATGCGGCCGAGCCTCGGCGGCTGGTCGTGGTCGGCTCGGATGCGGACCTGGCCGCGGTGCTGACCCGGTTGCTGCGGGCCGACCGGCTCGATGTCGAGGTGGCCTTTGTGCCGCCGCGGCGCAGCGCGGCAACCCGGGCCTACCGGCTGCCGGCCGGGTGGCGGGCGGCCCGCCGGGCGCGCCGCGGCGTCGCTCGGCGGGTGCCGCTGATCCGCGACGAGACCGGCTCGGTGATCGTCGGATCAGCCGAATGGCGGCCCGCCGGCGACGCGCCGCAGCTGCACGGCGAGGCGGTGGTCGACGACACCGTGCTCTTCGACGGCGACGTCGCCGCGGTACGCCTCGAGCCGACGGCGGCGGCGCCCGGGTTGCGCGCCAGGGTGGCCGGCCGCCCCTGGGTGACGGGACGCGCCGCCCAATTGGGCACCACCGGCGCGGCCGTGATCCGCGACGGCGTCGCGGCCGCCAGGCCGGTGCGGCGTTCCACGTTCTACCGGCACATCAAGGGCTGGCTGTTGGTCCGCTAAAACCGCGGCATCGTCAGCGTGCCGGGGCCTTCGCTGTTACAGTCCGACCACTGACTTCCGCGCGCAGGAAAGGCGTTCACGATGCAGGTTTCCAAGTTTCGGCTGATGGTTGCCGGAGTCGTCACGGCGACAAGTTTCGGCGTCCTGGGCGCCGGCACCGCCTACGCCGTTCAGGTTCACATGGTCAATGCCAGGGACCATCTGCAGCAGGCGGTCGACGAACTGCAACAAGCGGAGCCCGACAAGGGCGGCCACCGGGAGCAGGCAATCGACCTCGTCCACCAGGCTATCGATCAAGTCAATCAAGGCATCCAATACGCCGACGCGAATCCGCAGCCGGGCGGCCCCGGCTTCTGACCAGCCCGAGCATCGTCGGAGCCGGTAGCGTCGTGGCGTGAGCATCCGCGGCGTGCATCAATCGGTGCGACCCAGCCCGATCTTCCTGGCAATCGTCGGCTTGACCGTGTTGGGCGGCGTCCTGGCCTGGCTGGCCGGAGCGGAAATCAACCTTTCCGCCCGTGTCGGGGTCTTCATCCTGGTGATCGCCGGCTGGCTGGTGTCGCTGTGTTTGCACGAGTTCGGCCACGCCGTCACCGCCTGGCGGTTCGGCGATCACGACGTCGCCGTCCGCGGCTATCTGACCCTGGATCCACGCCGATACAGCAACCCGGGCCTGTCGCTGGGCCTGCCGATGCTGTTCATCGCGCTGGGCGGCATCGGGCTGCCCGGCGCCGCGGTATACGTGCGGACTTCCTTCATGACGGCCGCCCAGCGCACCCTGGTCAGCCTGGCCGGGCCAGCGGCCAACCTGGTGCTGGCGGTGCTGCTGCTGGCGTCGACCCGGCTGTTGTACGACCCCGCGCACCCGGTGTTGTGGGCCGGGGTTGCGTTCTTGGGCTTCCTGCAGGTCACCGCGGTATTGCTGAACCTGCTGCCGATCCCGGGCCTCGACGGCTACGGCGCGCTGGAACCGCACCTGAGCCCGGAAACACAGCGCGCGCTCGAGCCGTTCAAGCCGTGGGGCTTCCTGATCCTGCTGGTGCTGCTGATCGCGCCGCTGCTCAACCAATGGTTTTTCGGGATCGTCTACTCGTTCTTCGAGCTGTCCGGTGTGCCCACCCTGCTGGCACAGCTCGGCGGCCAGTTGACCCGCTTCTGGAGCGCCTGGACGTAGGCTTGCAATATATGCGTAAATACGCATATATTGGCCTGATGGGCGCCGGTCATCAACACACCGAGACCGACGCCCGGATATCCCGGATGCTGGTCGCGACGGCCCTGCTGAGCGGGTTCTTCGCCGTCGAACTGATTACCGCGCTGGCGATCGGCTCGATGGCGCTGCTGGCCGATGCCGGCCACATCCTGACCGACGTGGTCGCCGCATTCATGGGGCTGACGGCGGTGACGCTGGCCCGTCGCGGCAGCTCATCACCACGGCGCACCTACGGCTGGCACCGCGCCGAGGTGTTCACCGCCGTCGCGAATGCGGCGCTGCTGATCGGGGTGGCCGCGTTCATCGCCTACGAAGCGGTTCGACGGCTCGGCGACGCGCCGACCGTCCCCGGGGTGCCCATGGTCGCGGTGGCGCTCGCGGGCCTGGCCACCAATGCCGCAGTGGCCTGGCTGCTGCGCTCGCATGCGGCGCAGAGCCTGGCCGTGAAGGGCGCCTACCTGGAGGTCGTCGCCGACATGGTCGGCAGCATCGGCGTGCTGATCGCCGGCGTCATCACGCTGACGACGCGCTGGCCGTACGCGGATGTCGTCGTCGCCGTCGTCGTCGCAGTCTGGGTGGTGCCGCGGGCGATCGCGCTGGCCGGCAGCGGGTTACGGATTCTGTCCGAAACCTCGCCGCGCCACGTCGACGTCGAGGAGCTGCGGTCAGCGCTGGCCGCCGTCGACGGCGTGACTGGCGTCCACGACCTGCACGTGTGGACGCTGGTGCCGGGCAAGGACATGGCGACCGCGCACTTGACCAGCCGCGGCGACTCGGCTCGGGTGCTCGACGACGCCCGCGCGGTGTTGGCAGCACGCGGGTTGGCACACGCCACCGTCCAGATCGAACAAGCCGGCGCCTGCTCGGCAGGCTGTTAGCTCAACCCGAGTTCGGCGCGGGCGGCCGGGTCGCAGTCGTCGAGCAAATCCAGGCAGCGCTGATACTCCTCGGTCTCCCCGATCGCGTCTGCGGCGCGGGCCAGCGCGGCCACACACCGCAGGAATCCCCGGTTGGGTTCATGCGAATACGGCACCGGGCCGAAGCCCTTCCACCCGTTGCGCCGCAATTGGTCCAGCCCGCGGTGATAGCCGGTACGGGCGTAGGCATAGGCGGTGATGGCCTTGTCGTCGGCCAGTGCCTCTTCGGCCAGTACGGCCCAGGCAACCGACGCCGAGGGGTGCGCGGCGGCGACAATAGCCGGTTTCTCGTCGGCCTGCAGCTCGGCCTCGGCTTCGGGATCGCCGGGCAGCAAGATCGGATCCGGTCCCAGGAGATCACCCATCGGTGTCATAAGCGCCGCTCCTCTCCCCCGCAAGCGGGTGGACCCACACCGCAGGTAGGGGAGTGCCCCCACATCGCTCTTTTTGCTCTGCATCGTCGCCGGCGGGTCATGGCGTTCATTGTGCCGTGCGCGTCACAACCCGACCGCCCCGGCGTCGCCACATAACTCCGAACCGGTCGCTAAGCTCCAACTACCGATCTCGACAGCTGGAGGACAGCAGCGCTCATGCCCAATCCATCGGGGCCCGACCGCGACGACAAGCCCAACGCGGCCGGATTCGATCCAGACGCCGAGGCCGCCGACCCCGCCGCCGGGCAGGCTGGTCCCGACGACGAGGTGACCGAGGCGTACCGCACGGCGCCCTCGGACGCCGAGCCCGCCACCGAGGTGATCGCCAAGCGCGAAGGCGAGCGCGACCCTGCCAAACCGCAGTTCCAGCGCGGCGAACGCCGCTTCACCGCACCGGGTTTCGACGCCAAGGAGACCGCGGTGATCGCCACCTCCCCGGAACCGGCCACCGAAGTGTTCCAGACGGGCGAACCAGCAACGGGACCGGGCCGGCCTACGCCGAGAACCGCGATGCCGCAATTGATTCCGCCCAGGCTGGGCGCAAAGCTGCGGCCGTCCAGTCAGCGCAGCTGGGGGTGGGTGCTGGCGCTGATCCTGATCATCCTGGCGTTGGCCGCGGTCGCGGTGCTGGGCACCGTGGTGCTGACGCACGGCAACAAAAAGAAGCATGCCTCGCAGGAGGACCAGGTTCGCAGCACCATCCAAAGTTTTGACGCCGCAATGCAAAAGGGCGACCTGGCCACGTTGCGCAGCATCACTTGCGGCAACATCCGCGACGGGTACGTGAACTACGACGAGCAGGCCTGGCAGGACACCTACCAGCGGGTCGCCGCGGCCAAGCAGTATCCGGTGGTCGCCAGCATCGACCAGGTGGTCGTCGACGATGGGCACGCCGAGGCCAACGTCACCGCATTCATGGCCTATGCGCCGCAGACCCGCTCGATTCGCAGCTTCGATCTGCAATTCCGCGACGACCAGTGGAAGATCTGCCAGTCCACCACCGGTTAGGCCGTTAGCGACTTTCCGGCGCAGTGCAGGTCGTTGCAGGCCTCGATGACCCGCTCGGTCATCGCCGCCTCGGCCTTCTTCAGGTAGCTGCGCGGGTCGTAGTCCTTCTTGCGGCCCACCTCGCCGTCGATCTTGAGCACGCCGTCGTAGTTGGTGAACATGTGCGCGGCGACCGGGCGGGTGAACGCGTACTGCGTGTCGGTGTCGACGTTCATCTTCACGACGCCGTAGCGCAACGCCTCCTCGATCTCCGACTTCTCCGAACCCGAGCCGCCGTGGAACACGAAGTCGAACGGCTTTGCGCCGTCGGACAATCCGAGCTTGGCCGCAGCCACCTTCTGGCCCTGGGCCAGGATGTCGGGGCGCAACTTGACGTTGCCGGGCTTGTAGACGCCGTGCACGTTGCCGAACGTCGCCGCCAGCAGATACTTGCCGTGCTCGCCGTGGCCCAGCG
This sequence comes from Mycobacterium celatum, assembly GCF_002101595.1. Taxonomy (GTDB): domain Bacteria; phylum Actinomycetota; class Actinomycetes; order Mycobacteriales; family Mycobacteriaceae; genus Mycobacterium; species Mycobacterium celatum. The sequence continues at coordinate 80,867 of NZ_LQOM01000040.1, read as the reverse complement.
CATCGATGGTTTTCTCGAAGTCCTCCGGCGTGGTGTAGAGCTTCTCGTTGATCTCGTTGGCCACGCCGTCCTCTTCACCGCCGACCACGCCGATCTCGATCTCCAGAATGATCTTGGCGGCCGCCGCCTCCTTGAGCAGTTGACGGGCGATGTCGAGGTTCTCGTCGATCGGCACCGCCGAGCCGTCCCACATGTGCGACTGAAACAGCGGATTCTTGCCCGCCGAGACCCGCTCCGACGAGATCGCCAGCAGCGGCCGGACGTAGCCGTCCAGCTTGTCCTTCGGACAGTGGTCGGTGTGCAGCGCGACGTTGACCGGGTACTTGTCGGCGATGACGTGGGTGAACTCGGCCAGCGCCACCGCGCCGGTCACCATGTTCTTCACTCCCAGGCCGGAAGCGAACTCGGCGCCACCGGTGGAGAACTGGATGATGCCATCGCTGCCGGCGTCGGCAAACCCTTTGATCGCGGCGTTGACCGTCTCCGAGGACGTGCAGTTGATGGCCGGGAAGGCGTATGAATTCTCCTTGGCACGTCGCAGCATCTCGGCGTACACCTCGGGCGTTGCGATGGGCATGAATCTTCCTTCCTGGGCGATCGTGGGCCTCCAGTATCGCAACAGCGGCCCGGCGTCGACAGACCGCCCGGGACCCGCCGGTATCTTGGTGGGCAATGACTACCACCTTGGTCGCCTTGCCCGACCTGCTCGATCCGATGTACTGGTTGGGCGCCAACGGCGTCTTCGGCCACGCGGTGCTGCCCGGGATCCTGCTGATCGTCTTCATCGAGACCGGGCTGCTGTTCCCGTTGCTGCCCGGCGAGTCGCTGTTGTTCACCGGCGGGCTGCTGGCGGCCAGCGCCAACCCTCCGGTCAGCATCGAGGTGCTCGCCGTATGCGTCGCGGTGGTCGCGGTGCTCGGCGACCAGACCGGGTACTTCATCGGGCGGCGAATCGGCCCGGCGCTGTTCAAGAAGGAAGACTCCCGCTTCTTCAAGAAGCATTACGTGACCGAATCGCACGCGTTCTTCGAGAAGTACGGGCCGATGGCGATCATCCTGGCCCGATTCATGCCGTTCGTGCGGACGTTCACCCCGGTGGTCGCCGGGGTGTCCTACATGCGCTATCCGCTGTTCCTCGGGTTCGACATCGTCGGCGGTATCGCCTGGGGGGCGGGTGCGACGTTGGCCGGCTACTTCTTGGGCAACGTCGGCTTCGTGCACCAGAACCTGGAAAAGATCATCCTGGGGATCTTGTTCGTGTCGATGTTGCCTGCCTTTATCTCGGCGGGGCGGGTCTGGCTCAACCGGCGCCGCGGAGCGGCCGCTGCGGCCGAGCCCGACGAGCGGCTACCGGTGGCGGAGTAGCGTTGAGATCGCGTCCCGCTCAGACCGAGTGTGCACTGAGGGTTTCCAGTGTGAATACAGGGCGCGAAAATCGCGAAAATGCAGCCCTACGTTCACATTCGACGCCGAGGATTCACACTCGACGCGGGGCAAGCTAACCAGACAGCGCGACGCGAAAATCGCAGCCGGTCTTGGCGCGCACTTCCTCGACAGTCACGCCGGGATGCAATTCCTTGAGCAGCAATCCCTGTCCGGGCTCTACGTCGAACACGCACAGGTCCGTGATGATCATGTCGACGACTCCCTTGCCGGTCAGCGGCAGCGTGCACTGCTGGAGGATCTTGGGGCTGCCGTCTTTGGCCGCGTGATCCATGACGACGATCACCCGCTTGACCCCCGACACCAAATCCATTGCGCCGCCGGGCCCCTTGACCATTTTGCCGGGCACCATCCAGTTGGCCAGGTCGCCGTTTTCGGCCACCTGCAGGCCGCCCAGGATGGACAGGTCGATGTGGCCGCCGCGGATCATCGCGAACGAGTCGGCGCTGCTGAAAAAGCTTGAGCCCGGCAAACTTGTGATGGTCTGCTTGCCGGCGTTGATCAGATCGGGGTCGACGGCGTCTTCGGTCGGATAGGAGCCGATGCCGAGCAGACCGTTTTCCGACTGCAGCGTGACGTTGATGTCGTCGGGAATGAAGTTGGCGACCAGCGTCGGGATGCCGATGCCCAGGTTCACGTAATAGCCGTCGCGCAATTCCTGAGCGGCGCGCCGGGCCATCCGCTCGCGAATGGGGCTGTCGTGCTTGAGCGTGGAACCGTTGCTGACCGTGCGGAATTCGATGCGCTTCTCGTAGTTGCGGCCTTCGATGATGCGGTCCACGTATATGCCGGGCGTATGGACCAGATCGGGATCCAGATCTCCGACGTCGACGAGTTCCTCCACCTCGGCGATGGTCACGGCACCGCAGGTGGCGATCATCGGGTTGAAGTTACGCGCCGTCTTGCGGTACACGAGGTTGCCCGCCGCATCGCCCTTCCACGCCTTGACCAGCGCCACATCCGCCCGAATACCTTCTTCCAGAACGTATTCCGTGCCGTCGAAAACGCGGGTGTCTTTGCCCTCGGCGAGGAGGGTCCCGTACGCCGTGCGGGTGTAGAAGCCGGGAATGCCCGCGCCGCCGGCGCGTAGCTTCTCCGCCAGCGTGCCCTGCGGCGTGAGCGTGAGATCCAGCTCGCCGGAAAGCACCTGACGCTCGAACTCCTTGTTCTCGCCGACGTAGGAGGCGATCACCTTCTTGACCTGCCGCGCCTTGAGTAGGAGGCCCATGCCGAAATCGTCGACCCCGGCGTTGTTTCCGACGATGGTGAGATCCTTGACCCCGCTGTCCACCAGAGCCTGGATCAAGTTCTCCGGAATGCCGCACAGGCCGAAACCGCCTGAGGCTATGGTGATTCCGTCCTTCAGCAAACCCTGCAGGGCCGACTCGGCGTCCCGGTGGACCTTTGTCATTCAATGCTCCTCTCCTCGGCGCCCACGGCATGCGCGGCCTCCATCAGCATCCAACCGGACAGCTGCACCGACAGGTCGCGCTCGGCGATCTCCGAGCCGGTGACCGCGCCCTCGACGAACTCCGCCGTCTTGCCGGCCGTCGTCGGCAGTTCCGCGGTGCGGTCCCAGAACGGCCCGAACAGCGGCAGGCCGTCGACCGTCTGCCGGTAGTTCCACGCCGACTGCGCCGACGACAGCACCAGCTTGCGGGCCGTGTCGCGTGCGGCGACGTCATCGGCCGACTCACCCGGCAACGTTGTCGCCACCAGCGCGAGATAACGAGCGGTGATCCCGGCGAACAGGCCGCCGTCACCACCGCCGGCGCCCTTGATCACGCCGCCCGGCGCCATGTGCTCACTGACGGCGGCGACCAGCCGGTGCACCCGCGGCGCGTGCCAGTCGTCGTCGGTGCGCACGGCAAGCTCGGTTTCCAACCCGAGCACCACGCCCTGACAGTAGGTGTACTGCGCGCGGACCAGCGACCCGGCCTTGATGCCGTCGAACACCAGGTGGGTCTCCGGGTCGATCAGCGTCGCGTCGATCCAGTCCGCCATCTGCTGGGCACGCTTGAGCCGGTCGCCGTAGCGGGCCAAAAAGATTCCGGCCGGACCGTTGGCGGGAGCATTGAAGAACTGGTCCTGCTTGCGCCACGGAATGCCGCCGCCGTCCTCGGGCACCCACGCCTTGACGAACTGGTCGGTCAGTTTGTCCAGCGCGCGATGCCGGTCGATGCCGGCTATCCGCGAGGCCCGCTCGAGGGCCAGGGCCAGCCAGGCCATGTCGTCGTAGTAGTCGTTGATCCACCGGCCGACGTTACGCAACCGGTGCGATCGGATCTGACGCCGAATCCTGTTGAGCCGCTCCGGCTTTGGGTCGCGCTGCTGCGCGTCGACCAGACAGTCCAGCAGGTGCGCCTGCCACCAGTAGTGCCAGCTGCCGAACAACCGGTCGCGCCGCACCGGCGGCCATGCCACCACGCCCAGCTGGGTCCCCGGCAGCGCCCACAGTCGTTTGAGATGCCGGGTGGTGACCGCGGTTTCCGCGCTGCCCGCCCGGTTGGCCCATACCTGCTCCATGTCAAGTGATCCTAGGTTGATCGCCCGGCTCTCCCCCGCAAGCGGGTGGGCCCACACCGCAGGTAGGGGAGTACCCCACCTCATCGCGCGCACTCTGCATCGTCGCCGGGCGCCTTACCAGGCGTTCGCGATGTTTGCGTGTCGGGTGATCCAGGCGTGCATGGCGATCCCGGCGGCAACGGCGACGTTGATGCTGCGTGTCGAACCGAACTGCGCGATCGACACGGTCAGCGCCGCACCCGCCCGGGCGGCGTCGCTGATGCCCGGCCCTTCCTGGCCGAACACCAACAGACACTCCCGCGGCAGCGGTGTCTGCTCCAGCCGGGCGGCGCCGGGAACATTGTCGACCGCGACCACCGTCAGCCCGTTGTGCGACGCGAAGCCGAGCAGCTCGGCGATGGTGTCGTGATGACGCAGCCGCTGGTAGCGGTCGGTGACCATGGCGCCGCGGCGATTCCAGCGCCGCCGGCCGACGATGTGCACGGTGTCGACGGCGAACGCGTTGGCGGTGCGCACCACCGAACCAATGTTGGCGTCGTGTCCGAAGTTCTCGATCGCGATATGGAGCGGGTGCCTTCGCTTGTCGATGTCGGCGATGATCGCCTCGCGGCGCCAGTACCGGTAGGCGTCGACGACGTTGCGGGTGTCGCCGTCGCGCAGCAGCGCCGGGTCGTAGCGCGGATCGTCGGGTAGCGGGCCTTTCCAGGGGCCGACTCCGCTTGCGGGTACGCCCCATTCGGTGGGCCCGGGTTCGCTCATCGGCTGGTCCAGACCGCGGCGTGGGTGCCCACGACCGAGATGGTTGCGTACAGCAGCGCCTGGTTGATCTCGCCCTGGGTGCACAGCGACGCGTCGACGTGCATGGCGTCCAACGACGCCTCCGGCAGCAGCAGCGCCGACGAACCGTACGCCGAGCAGGCGGGCGAAAGCCCCGGCGGGGGCAGGGTCGGGGCGGCCAGCAGCATCATCGGCCCGCCGCGGGCCGCGGAGTCGTCGCGGTATTTCGCCGCGATCGCGTCGGCAACCAGGCCCAGCAGCATGTAGCCGCTGCCGGTGAACGCGGCGGGGTCGCCCAGCGACTGCTGGCTCAGCTGCGTGCCGTCGGCGCGCCAGGCGGACACGCTGGCGGTCTTGACCACCATGCCGATGTCGTTTTCCTTGGTCGGCAGCATTCCCACCGGGAAGGTCGCCGGATACGCGGCGGCGCTGCCCGCGATCCGGTCCCGCGGCGAGTACACGTACACCCCGCGCACAGCGCTGCGGTCTTTCAGCGGACCCAAACACACGCTGCCGCTGAGCCGGTCGGGTACTGGCGACGAGAGCGCCTGCACCACAACGTTTTTCGCGGTGTCACAACTGCCGATGCCGGTGGCTTCCGTCGGGTGGGCCAGCGCGCCGTAGAGCCCGAATCGGATGTCTTCGGGTTTGGCGTGCGGCGCGGCGGGGTCGACGGCAGACGCGTCGACGTCGACCAGCACGTAGTCGGCGTTCCAGCGCAGGTTGGACACCGCGACGTTCCAGCCCAGCACCGCAACCGATTCGCCCATCCGGGCGGACTGCGCGCCGTAGATGCGCCCGGGGGGACCAGAGGCCCCGCAGCCGGACACCAGGACCAGCGTCGCCAACATCGCAATGAGAGCCCGCACGGTTTCTAACGCAGCCCCAGATCCGCCAGGCCGAGCACGCTGCGGTATGCCAGCCCCTCGGCTTGGATGGCTTCGGCCGCACCGGTGGCGCGATCGACCACCGTCGCCACACCGACCACCTCGGCGCCGGCGTCGCGCACTGCGCGCACAGCGGTCAACGCCGACGCGCCGGTGGTGCTGGTGTCCTCGACCACCAGTACCCGCTGCCCGGTGATGTCGGGGCCCTCGATAAGTCGTTGCATGCCATGGGTTTTCACCGACTTGCGGACCACGAACGCGTCGATCGGGCGGCCCGGGGCGTGCATGACGGCTGTCGCGACCGGGTCCGCACCCAGGGTCAGGCCACCGACCGACGCGTAGTCCCAGTCGTCGGTGAGGTCGCGAATCAGCCGGCCGATCAGCGGCGCGGCCCGATGGTGCAGGGTGGCGCGGCGCAGGTCGACGTAGTAGTCGGCTTCCTTGCCCGACGACAGCGTGACCCGCCCGTGCACCACCGACAATCGGCGCACCAGGTCGGCCAGCTCGTCGCGCGGCTCAAGTTCTGCCACGGCCCCGGCCGAATCTGTTTGTGGTGGCGCGCGCCAGGTTTCGCGGCAGCATCCGCGCGCCGCCCGTGAGCAGCTTGTACTGCAGCCCGGGAACGCTGATCACCTTGCCGCGAGCGATGTCCGCGAGGCTTTCGGAGACCACGTCGTCGACCTCGAGCCACAGAAACGACGGCAGCTTGGCCATGTCGATGCCGGCCCGGCGATGAAATTCGGTGTGCACGTAGCCCGGACACACCGCGTGCACGCTCACGCCGGTGCCCTTCAGGCCGCCGGACAGGCCTTCGGTGAACGACACCACCCATGCCTTGGACGCCGAGTACGTCGAGCCGCGACCCGACAACAGCCCCGCGACGCTGGCCACGTTGATCACGGTGCCGGATCCGGCGTCGAGCATGGCCGGCAGCGCGGCCCGGGTCAGCTGCATCACTGCGGTCACGTTGACGTCGAGTTGGGCCTGCAGCAGCGCCGGGTCGGCCGTCCAGAATTCACCGGAGGTGCCGAAGCCGGCGTTGTTGACCAGCACGTCGACCCCGCTGGCCAGCCGCTCGGCGACCTTGCCGCGGTCGTTGGCATCGGCCAGGTCGGCCGGTAACACCTCGACGTCACGGCCGGCCTCGTCGCGCAGTCGGGACGCCAGTTTGTGGAGTCGGTCGGCGTCGCGGGACACCAGCACCAGATCGTGCCCGTCGGCCGCGTAGCGGCGGGCGTAGCCCTCGCCGATCCCGGAAGTGGGCCCGGTGATCAGGGCGACGGGACGCGGCACGGCGCCAGTGTAGTCAGCCTGGCGGCGATGCAGTGGGCCGCAGCCGCGATGAGGGAGAAGCCGGCCGATCGGGCTCAGCGCTGGTAGTGCGTGGCCTGGTAGCCGTTCCGGCCGGCCGGCGGCGGGCGGCGGACCGCTCCCCCACGGGTGCCTTCCCGGCGCGCCGGCTCGGCCGACGCGCGACGAGTCGGTTCCGGGCGCGGCGGCGCCTCGGCGGAACGCCGCTGCGGCTCCGCCCGCCCGGCCGGGGCCAGCGGTCGGCTGGGCGCGGCGTTGCGGCGCGCGGCCGGCGCCGGAGCCGCGGCCTGCTGCGGCACGGGGGGAAGAACCCGCAGCAGGTCGTTGAATTGGCGCACGGTGCGCAAGCCCTCGTCCCACTGGGCGCGGGTGCTGGTGATGGGCATGCTGACCAGCGTCCAGTTCTCTTCGTTCCACATGATCTCGGCGCAGTCCGGCGCGGTGTGCGCGAAGGTGACCATCCGCCGGTCGCAGGCCCGCCGGGCCGCGTCGAGGTTGGTCGAGTACACCATCCGCGGCCCGATCGCCCCAAGCAGCCAAATGTCGTTCTCCCGAGGCTCTTTCAGGCCCTTGAGACGCACGTCGACCACGACGTTGGTGCCCACCTTGCGGTGCAGCGCGATCACCGTGGCGACTTCTTCGAGGTCGAAGATGAAGACCGCCTCGCCGCGGATCTGGCCCAGCACCACGTTGCGGGCCGGGATGTCACCGACCGTCGACATGATGCCGCGCTTCCAGCGCTGGACGATCTCGGTGTTCTCCGGTTCGTAGTCGAAACCGTGTGAGCGCGCCCACGACTTGCGGCGACGGCCCCGCCCTCGGCGCCGATCGATGTCGACGTACAGCAGCACCACCGCGCCGACAAAACACAGCGCGGACAGCGTGAACCAAAGCGGGACCATCGCACGTAGCCTACTTGCTATCGCCCGAGAATCGCGAATGCTTGCAGGTCACAACCCTGTCACGCCGAACGTCAGCCCAGGATCAGCGACTCGCCGTCGGGGCTGACGTTGACCGGCACGGTGTCGCCGTCGTGGACATCGCCGGCCAGCAGCATTTTCGCCAACTGATCGCCGATGGCCTGCTGCACCAGCCGCCGCAGGGGACGCGCCCCGTACACCGGGTCGAACCCGCGCTGCGCCAGCCAGCGCTTGGCGGCCAGCGACACCTCGAGGGTCAGCCGCCGCTGTGCCAGCCGCTTGCCCAGCTGAGCCAGCTGGATGTCGACGATCTGCACGAGCTCCTCGGGGTTGAGGCCCTCGAAGATCAGCACGTCGTCGAGCCGGTTGATGAACTCCGGCTTGAATGTCGCCCGCACCGCGGCCATCACCATGTCCTCGTCGCCCCCCGACCCCAGGTTGGACGTCAGGATCAGGATCGTGTTGCGGAAGTCGACCGTGCGCCCCTGCCCGTCGGTGAGCCGGCCCTCGTCGAGAACCTGCAGCAGCACGTCGAACACGTCCTGGTGGGCCTTTTCGATCTCGTCGAACAGCACGACGGTGTAGGGCCGCCGGCGCACCGCCTCGGTCAGCTGGCCGCCGGACTCGTAGCCGACGTAACCGGGCGGGGCCCCGATCAGGCGGGCGACCGAATGCCGCTCGCCGTACTCGCTCATGTCGATGCGCACCATCGCGCGCTCGTCGTCGAACAGGAACTCGGCCAGCGCCTTGGCCAGCTCGGTCTTACCGACACCGGTGGGGCCGAGGAACATGAACGCCCCGGTCGGCCGGTTGGGGTCGGAGACACCGGCCCGGCTGCGGCGTACCGCGTCCGACACCGCCTGCACGGCCTTGCGCTGCCCGACGACCCGCTTGCCCAGCTCGTCTTCCATCCGCAGCAGCTTGGCGGTCTCGCCTTCCAGCAGCCGCCCGGCCGGGATGCCCGTCCACGCCGACACCACCTCGGCGATGTCGTCAGGGCCGACCTCTTCCTTGAGCATCATGGCCTCGCGGGCCTGCGCCTGCGGCAGCGCGGCCTCGAGCTTCTTCTCCACCTCGGGGATCCGCCCGTAGCGCAGCTCGGCGGCCTTGGCCAGGTCGCCGTCGCGCTCGGCGCGCTCGGACTCGCCGCGCAACGTCTCCAGCTGTTCCTTGAGCTCGCGGACGGCGTCGATGGCGTGCTTCTCGTTCTGCCACCTGGTAGTAAGTTCCGCGAGCTCTTCCTTCTTATCGGCCAGCTCGGAGCGCAGCTTCTCCAGCCGCTCCTTGGACGCCTCGTCCTCCTCCTTGGCCAGCGCCATCTCCTCGATCTCCAGCCGGCGGACCAGCCGCTCGACCTCGTCGATCTCGACGGGCCGGGAGTCGATCTCCATGCGTAAGCGCGAAGCGGCCTCGTCGACGAGGTCGATGGCCTTGTCCGGCAGGAACCGGGCGGTGATGTACCGGTCGGACAGCGTAGCCGCCGCGACCAGCGCCGAGTCGGTGATCCGCACACCGTGGTGCACCTCGTAGCGGTCCTTCAGGCCGCGCAGGATGCCGACGGTGTCCTCCACCGACGGCTCGCCGACGTAGACCTGCTGGAAGCGCCGCTCCAGCGCGGCGTCCTTCTCGATGTGCTTGCGGTACTCGTCGAGCGTGGTGGCGCCCACCAGCCGCAGCTCGCCGCGCGCCAGCATCGGCTTGATCATGTTGCCGGCGTCCATCGAGCCCTCGCCGGTTGCGCCGGCGCCGACGATGGTGTGCAGCTCGTCGATGAACGTGATGATCTGCCCGGCCGAGTTCTTGATGTCGTCGAGCACCGCCTTGAGGCGCTCCTCGAACTCGCCGCGGTACTTCGAACCGGCCACCATCGAGCCGAGGTCCAACGCGATGATCGTCTTGTCGCGCAGGCTTTCCGGCACGTCACCGGCGACGATGCGCTGGGCCAGGCCCTCGACGATCGCCGTCTTACCGACACCGGGCTCACCGATCAGCACCGGGTTGTTCTTGGTGCGCCGCGAGAGCACCTGCACGACGCGACGGATCTCGGTGTCGCGCCCGATGACCGGGTCGAGTTTGCCCTCGCGGGCAGCGGCGGTCAGGTCGGTGGAGTACTTCTCCAGCGCCTGGTAGGTGGCCTCAGGGTCAGGGCTGGTGACCCGCGCGCTGCCGCGGACCTTGACGAACGCCTCCCGCAGGGCCTGCGGGGACGCGCCGTGGCCGGTCAGCAGTTTGGCGACGTCGGAGTCGCCCGTCGCGAGGCCGACCATCAGATGTTCGGTGGAGACATATTCGTCGTCCATCTCGGTGGCCAGCTGCTGGGCGGTGGTGATCGCCGCCAGCGACTCGCGGGACAGCTGCGGTTGCGTGGTCGCCCCGCTGGTCTGCGGCAGCCGGTCGAGCAGGCGCTGCGCCTCGGCGCGGATGGTGGCGGGCTCGACGCCGACAGCCTCCAGCAGCGGCGCGGCGATCCCGTCGTTCTGCGTCAGCAATGCCATCAGCAGATGAGCGGGCCGGATCTCGGGGTTGCCGGCGGCCGATGCCGCCTGTAGCGCCGAGGTCAGCGCCGCCTGAGTCTTGGTTGTCGGGTTAAAAGAGTCCACGACACCTCCATTCGGTACGAGTAAAAATGCTTGTCGCGATGTTCAACGCCGTCAAGGTTGAGTCTGTTCCGCTCAAGTCTAGCGACTTCGGCGCGTCGACGGTATGGGCCTTCGCGGCGGAACGCGGGCAATGCCGCAAAATGATCGCTATGTCGAGCTACCCGCCGCCGATGCCACCGCAAGGACCACCGCCGCAGGGGCCGCCGCCAATGCCGCAGGCTCCCTACCCACCGCAGGGGCCCTACCCGCCGCAAGGCGCGTACCCGCCCCAGCCGGATTGGCAACAGCCCTCTGCATGGCCTCCGGCGCCCTCGGCCGCGCCGGACTGGATTCCCAGCCCGGCCGGATGGCGGGCCCCACCACCCGGTGTGCGCCGGCGAAACCGGATGGTGTGGATCGTGAGCGGCATCATCGCCGTCCTCGCGGCGGTGGCCGTCGCCGTCGCACTGATTGCGACGGTCGGCTCTTCCAAACCCAAGTCTGACGATGAGCAGATCCGGGCGTTGATCAGCAAGGCGGCAGCCACCACCAGCTCCGACGTGACGGCGTTTCGCGGGCTGTGGTGCACCAAGATGCAGCAGATAATCGACCAGGTGAGCCAGGCGCATCCGGACTTGAAGCCGCCCGGCGCAGGCAAGGCGCACGGACCGATCACCGTCAAATCCATTCAGGTCAACGGTGATAAGGCCACCGCCACGATCACCGGCACAGTGGATGGCAGAACCCGGGACACCCAGATGAGCTTCGCCAAAGAGAACGGCGAATGGAAGCTTTGCCTCTAGCCGCCGGGTTACGGTGCTGTCAGTGTCAGGCAGCTGGACGTCCGAGCTGACCGGCCTTTTTTCGCTGGCCCTGGTGATCGCCTTCTCGCCGCTGTCGATCATCCCCGCCGTACTGGTCTTGCATACGCCGCGACCGCGGCCGAGCGGCCTGGCGTTCCTCGGCGGTTGGCTGGTAGCCCTTGCGGCGCTGACGGCGCTGTTCGTCTCGGTACCCGGCCTGCTCGGCGGCCTGCATAAATCACCGCCGGCGTGGGCGTCGTGGCTGCGGATTGCGGTGAGCTCGGCGCTCATCGCGTTCGGCGTCGTCCGGTGGCTCACCCGTCATCGCCACACGGATACGCCTGGCTGGATGCGATCCCTCACCAACCTCACTCCCGCGCGGGCGGGAATCACCGGGGCACTGCTGGCCGTCGTGCGGCTCGAGGTGCTGTTGATTTGCGCCGCAGCCGGTTTGGCGATCGGCAGCGCCGGCCTAGGTCTCACCCGCGCCTGGATATCGGCCGCGTTCTTCGTCGCGGTCGCCGCGTCGACGGTCGCGATCCCGGTGCTGGCCTACGCCGGTGCCGGTGAACGCCTCGACGATCCGCTGGCCCGGCTCAAGGACTGGATGGAGCGGCACCATGCGGCGATGCTCGCCGTCATCCTGACTGTGGTCGGATTGTTGTTGCTGTACAAGGGAATTCACGCGCTTTAGCCGGCGGGTGCCGGTTGGTCCGGCGCAGCCTCGTGGCGGGCCGGTCTGGCGGGCTCGTGGCGTGCACCGAACAGATACGGATACGCGATGCCGACGATCGCCCCACCGGCCAGCGGCGCCAGCCAAAACACCCAAAGCTGTGCGGGCGCCCCGTCGCCGTTGAAGAAAGCGACACCGGTGGAGCGGGCCGGATTGATCGACGCGTTGGAGATCGGGATCGCCACGATGTTGGCCAGCGCCAAGGTGAACCCGATGGCCAAGCCCGCGAAGCCATTTGGCGCCCGGTCGTCGGTTGAGCCGAGGATCACGAACAGGAACACTGCCGTCAGGACGATCTCGGCAAGTATCACGGCACCAAGCGAGTAACCGCCGGGCGAGTGTTGACCGTAGCCATTCGCGGCCATGTTTCCGGTCGCGGTGAAGCCGGACGTGCCATTGGCGATGATGTAGATCACCAGACCGGCGAGCAGGCCGCCGATCACCTGAACGGCCCAATACGGCAGCAGCGCTTTCCATTCCGTCCGTCGCGCCAACACCGCTCCCAGCGTGACAGCCGGGTTGAAGTGTCCGCCGGAGATGTAGCCGAACGCGTACACCCCGGTCAACACCGTCAAACCGAACGCGAGTGCCACACCGAGATAGCCGATCCCGACCGAGATGCCGTTATCGAGAACTTCGGCGGCGAAAACCGCGCTGCCGCACCCCCCCAGGACCAGCCAGAACGTGCCGAGCAGTTCCGCCGCTAGTCGCTGGACCATGGTTGAACCAGACATGTCATACCACCTTCGCCGTTGAATTGGGTACGCCTGACAGGAGGATCACATACTTCGCCGAAGACGCGATCGACCGTGGCCGAATCGTTCTGCAATAGATGCGAACGACGTTCACGCCCGGGTGACCGCCCGGCGGATCAGCCTCGTCGGTGCAGGGGGCCGCCGAGGAGCACAAACGCGCATAAAATCGGCGCCCGTGGGCCTAGAAGACCGGGATGCGCTGCGGGTATTGCATGCCGTCTTCAACGAGGAGGCCGCACGCGACGCCAGTAGCCTGATCGGGCGGTTCTACACCCGCTGGTTTTCCCTCGACGTCGCACTGCGTGACATGTTTCCACCGGACATGGCGGGCCAGCGGGCAGCCTTCGCGCACGCGATGAACTGGGTGTACGGCGAACTCGTCGCGCAGCGCGCCCAGTCGCCGGTGGCGTTTTTGGCTCAGCTCGGCCGCGACCACCGCAAATACGGGGTGGCGCCCGAGCATTACGAGACGCTGCGCCAAGCGCTGTATGCCACGCTGCGCGACGAGCTGGCCGACGCGTGGACCGACACGGTCGACGAGGCGGCACGGCAGTCGCTGAACCTGATCACCGGGGTGATGAGCGGCGCCGCCGACGCCGAGCACGGGCCGGCGTGGTGGGACGGCACCGTGATCGAACACCTGCGGGTGTCGCGCGACCTTGCGGTGGTGCGGCTTCAGCTGGACCGCCCGCTGCACTACCACCCGGGCCAGTACGTCAACGTCGCGGTGCCGCAATGCCCGCGGCGGTGGCGCTACCTGACACCCGCCATCCCGCCCGACGAGAGCGGCGCCATCGAATTCCACGTGCGAGCCGTGCCGGGTGGCCTGGTCAGTACCGCCATCGTCGGCGAAACGCAGCCCGGTGACCGGTGGCGGCTGTCCAGTCCGCACGGCGCGCTGCAGGTCGACCGCGACGGCGGCGACGTGTTGATGGTGGCGGGCAGCACGGGCCTGGCGCCGCTGCGCTCGATCGTGATGGACCTCGCCCGCTGGGGTGAGAACCCGCGGGTGCACATGTTCTTCGGCGGTCGCTATCCGTGCGAGCTCTACGATCTGCCCACGCTGTGGCAGATTGCGGCGCACAACCCGTGGCTGTCGGTGTCGCCCGTCTCGGAGTACACCGCCGACCCGGAGTGGGCCCGCGACTACCCGGACGTGACGCCGCCGCGGGGGCTGCACGTCCGCCAGACCGGCCGGCTGCCCGAGGTGGTCACCCGATACGGCGGTTGGAGCGACCGGCAGATCCTGATCTGCGGCGGGCCGGCGATGGTGCGCGCCACCAAGGCGGCGCTGATCGCCAAAGGGGCGCCGCCCGAGCGCATTCAGCACGACCCGTTGTCCAGCTAGATTCGTCATCATGGAGATCCTCACGCTGCGCGACCCGTCATCGCCCGTCGAGGCACAGTTCGTGCCGGACGCCGGGATGATCGGCGTCTCGCTGACCGACTCCGGTGTGCAGCTCCTCGGCCAGCGCCGCGGCCTGGACGCCTACGTCGCCGACGGCAAGACGATGGGTATCCCGCTGTTGTATCCGTGGGCGAATCGGTTGAGCGACAGCACTTATGCAGTCGACGGCGAAAATGTGACTTTGGCGCCCAACACATTTCGTACCGACCCGAACGGTTTGCCGATCCACGGCTTGCTGGCCGCCTATCCACGCTGGCGCGTGGTGGCACGGTCGGACAACGAGCTGAGCGCCGAACTGGACTTCGGCAACGACCCAGACCTGTTGGCCAGCTTCCCGTTTCCGCACCTGCTGGCGATGACCGTCCGGCTATCCGAACGTACGCTGACCCTCCGCACGTCGGTGACCCCGACCGCGGGCAAGGCCGTTCCGCTATGCTACGGCTTCCATCCGTACCTGCAACTTCCCGACGTGCCGCGCAGCGAGTGGGTCATCGAGACTCCGCCGCTGCGTCACCTGGAACTCGACGGGCAAGGGCTGCCCACCGGCGAGTCGACCAGGCAGCAAGCGACCACGGAAGCATTGGGCGACAGGGCTTTTGACGACGGCTACGACCAGGTGCCCGACGGCGCGGTGTTCGCGGTGTCCGGCGGCGACCGACGCGTCGAAGTTCGCTTCGACCAGGGGTATCCGGCCGCGCAGGTCTTCGCTCCCCCGGCCGAGGAGGTGGTGTGCTTCGAGCCGATGGCCGCGCCCACCGATGCGCTCCGTCGCGGCGGTTACCGGGTGGCGCAGCCGGGCGACTCGGCCGTCGCGCAGTTCTCGATCCGGGTGTGACCCGCGAGCAGACGCAAAGTCGCATTGGCGCGGTCGATTTCGTGCGATTCTGCGTCTGCTCGCGCTTTAACGCCGGGGCCGCCAGACCACGACCGCGGTGCTCTTGGGCATCACGGCGAGGTCGCGCCGTTGGTTGGCGCGCAGCGTTTCGATCTCCGCGGCCATCTCCTTGAGCCGGGCCTGCAGCGCCTCGACCTGATTGGTCAGCTCGATGATGCGCTTGATGCCGGCCAAATTGACGCCCTCGTCCTGGGAAAGCCGCTGCACCTCGCGGAGCAATTCGACGTCGCGCTGCGAATACCGCCGTCCGCCACCGGAACTGCGCTGCGGGCTGACCAGGCCGAGCCGGTCGTAGGTGCGCAGCGTCTGCGCATGCATGCCGGCCAGCTCGGCGGCCACCGAGATCAGGAACGTTCGCGAGTCCTTTTCCTTGGAGTTCTTGGCCATCAGCGATTACCTGCCCATCCGGCCCGCGGGTCGAAGCCGCTGGCCCGCTCGGCGGCGGCATAGGCCTCCAGCGCTTCCTTCGCGGCGCCGTCCAGATTCGGTGGCACCGCGACCTTCACGGTGACCAGCAGATCGCCGTTGCCGCCGCTGCGCTTGGGCACACCGCGGCCACGCACCCGCAGGGTGCGGCCGTCGGCGGTGCCCTTGGGCACCTTGACTCCCACCCTGCCGTCCAGCGTCGGCACCGAAAGCGTTGTGCCCAAAGCCAATTCACTGAAAGTAACCGGAATGGTCACGGTCAGGTCGTCGCCGTCGCGTCCGAACACCGGGTCCGGTCGCACGTGTACGGTGACGTACAGGTCACCCGACGGGGCGCCGCGCAGCCCGGCCTCACCCTGCCCGGCCAGCCGAATCCGTTGCCCGTCCTCGACACCCGGAGGAATCCGCACGTTAATGGTGCGGGTCCGGGTGGTGACGCCCGTGCCCTTACATTCCGCGCACGGGTGCTCGATGATCGACCCGCTGCCGCGGCAGTCGGTGCACGGTTCGGAAAAGCCGAAAGCGCCCTGGTTGCGGCTGATTACACCCGAGCCGTTACAGGTGGGGCACACCTTCGGGCTGGTGCCCGGCCGCGCCCCGCTGCCATGGCAGTTGGTACACGGCGCCGGGCTGGTCAACCGCAGCGGCATTGCCACACCCTTGGTGGCCTCAACGAAGCTCAGCTCGGCTTCGGTCTCCAGGTCGTTGCCGCGCCGTGGCCGGCTGGGCCGGGGCGTCGACGCCCCGCGTCCGAACAGGCCGCCGAACAGGTCGCCGATATTGCTTCCACCGGTGCGGCCCGCGGCGTCGAACAAGTCGTTGAGGTTGAACTCGACGCCGTCGGAGCCGTAGCCGCCCATGCCGAAGCCGCCGAATCCACCGCCACCGCCGCCGTTGAATCGGCGGCCAAATCCGCCGCCCGCGAACAGCCGTCGGGTTTCGTCGTACTCCTTGCGCTTGGCCGGATCCGACAGCACGCTGTTGGCCTCGGAGACGGCCTTGAACCGGTCCGCGGCGCGCGGGTTGTTGGGGTTTCGGTCGGGATGCAGCTCGGAGGCCAGCTTGCGGTAGGCGCGCTTGATCTCGTCCTGGCTGGCGTCAGGGGAGACGCCCAGCTCCTTGTAGAAGTCTTTTTCGACCCACTCGCGTTGGGCCATTCCGCGTCACCCCCTCTCACCTTCGGAGTAGTTGTGTATGTGTGTTTATTAAACCGTCCGTCAATTCTCCGACGGTTCTGATTCTGCGTTCTGCTCACCGTTGTCGGCGTCGACGGGTGACTCGGCGTCGGCAACGCCGTCGCCGGCCTCTTCTGGAACGGTGTCGACCACGCCGACCAGCGCGTGCCGCAGGATTTGGTCGCCGAGTTTGTAGCCGTGCCGCATCACGTGCCCGATCACCGGCTTGGAGCCCTCGGCGCCGTCACCCTCGTGCTGGACGGCCTCGTGCAGCGCCGGGTCGAAGTCGTCGCCCTCGGCGCCGAACGCCGTCAACCCCAATCCGTTCAGCGCACTGGTCAGCTTGTCGGCGACCGACTTCAGCGGACCCGACTCCAAGTCACCGTGACTGCGCGCCCGGTCGAGATCGTCGAGCACGCCCAGCAATTGGCTGACCACGGTGGCCTTGGCCCGATCGGCCGCCGCCTGCTGGTCGCGCAGCGCACGCTTGCGGTAGTTGGCGAAGTCAGCGTGCACGCGCTGCAGGTCGGCAGTCAGCTCGGCGACCTTGTCGGCGGTGTCGGGAGCCGCCGAGGCCGTCGCAGCCTCCGGAGCCGGCCCGCTGGGGGCCGGCTCGGAAGCTGCGTGACGCACCTCGCCGGTTTCCGGATCAATCCGCCGCTTGTCGGTGACCGTTACCTGTTCGCGTGGATTGCCTTCCGTCACTTGGCCTCCCGGTCATCGTCGACCACCTCCGCGTCAACCACGTCGTCGGCACCGCCGCTGGACCCGTCACCGCCACTGGGGCCGCCGGCGGCCTGCGCGGCCTGGGTGGCCTCGTAGATGGCCTGACCCAACGCCTGCGACTCCTGGCCCAGCTTCTCCATGGCCGACTTGATGGCACCAATGTCGGTGCCCTCCAACGCCTTCTTGGCGTCGGCGACCGCGGCGTCAACCTTGTTCAGGGTGTCCTCGGGCACCTTCGAGCCGCCCTCGGCCTCACGCTGCTCCTTGACGAACTTCTCCGTCTGGTAGACCAGCGTCTCGGCTTGGTTGCGGACGTCGGCCTCCTCGCGACGCTTGCGGTCCTCCTCGGCGTGCGCCTCGGCGTCCTTGATCATGCGGTCGATCTCTTCCTTGGACAGGCCGGAGCCCTCCTGGATCTTGATCGTGTTCTCCTTACCGGTGCCCTTGTCCTTGGCGGTGACGTGCACGATGCCGTTGGCGTCGATGTCGAAGGTGACCTCGATCTGCGGCACGCCACGCGGCGCCGGGGGAATACCGGTCAGCTCGAAAGAACCGAGCAGCTTGTTGTGCGCGGCGATCTCGCGCTCACCCTGATAGACCTGGATCTGCACCGACGGCTGGTTGTCGTCGGCCGTGGTGAACGTCTCGCTGCGCTTGGTCGGGATCGTGGTGTTGCGCTCGATCAGCTTGGTCATCACGCCACCCTTGGTCTCGATACCCAAGCTCAGCGGCGTAACGTCAAGCAGCAGAACATCTTTCACCTCGCCCTTCAGCACACCGGCCTGCAGCGCGGCACCCACCGCGACAACCTCGTCTGGGTTGACGCCCTTGTTGGGCTCCTTGCCGCCGGTGAGCTCCTTGACCAGGTCGGTCACCGCGGGCATCCGGGTCGAGCCACCCACCAGCACGACGTGGTCGATCTGCGACACCGAGATACCGGCGTCCTTGATCACCTGCTGGAACGGGTTGCGGGTGCGGTCCAGCAGATCCTGGGTGATCTTCTGGAACTCCGCCCGCGTCAGCTGCTCATCGAGGAACAGCGGGTTCTTGTCCGCGTCGACGGTGATGTAGGGCAGGTTGATCGACGTGCTGCCCGAGCTGGACAGCTCGATCTTGGCCTTCTCGGCCGCTTCCCGCAGCCGCTGCATCGCCATCTTGTCCTTGGTGAGGTCGATGCCACTGCTGGCCTTGAACTTGTCGACCAGCCAGTTGACGATCCGGTCGTCCCAGTCGTCACCGCCGAGGTGGTTGTCACCCGAGGTGGCGCGGACTTCCACGACACCGTCGCCGATCTCCAGCAGCGACACGTCGAAGGTGCCGCCGCCGAGGTCGAACACCAGGATCCGCTGCTCCTTCTCGCCCTTGTCCAGGCCGTAGGCCAGCGCGGCCGCGGTCGGCTCGTTGACGATCCGCAGCACGTTGAGGCCCGCGATCTGGCCGGCCTCCTTGGTGGCCTGCCGCTGGGCGTCGTTGAAGTAGGCGGGGGTGGTGATCACCGCGTCGGTGATGTCCTCACCGAGGTAGGCCTCGGCGTCACGCTTCAGCTTCATCAGAATCCGCGCGCTGATCTCCTGCGCGGTGTACTTCTTGCCGTCGATTTCGATCTTCCAGTCGGTGCCCATGTGCCGCTTGACCGACCGCACGGTGCGGTCGACGTTGGTCACCGCCTGGTTCTTGGCGGGCTGACCGACCAGCACCTCACCGTTGCGCGCGAACGCGACGATCGACGGAGTGGTCCGGGAGCCCTCGGAGTTGGCGACGACGACGGGATCGCCACCCTCCAGAACTGAGACGACGGAGTTGGTGGTCCCGAGGTCGATGCCGACCGCACGAGCCATGGTGAATCCTCCCTGATAGTCGAGCTTCGTATTGCACTACGCTGAGTGAACCCCGCTCAAGCCTGCCTCCGGCGCTGCGGTGCTGTCAAGCCGTTAGTTGAGCCAGGTACACTCAAGTTGTCGAAGTGGTCAACGACGCTGCTTGCGGGTTTGTTCCCGCGCCCGGCGGCTTCAGCGTCGAGCGTGCATTCAGGGCGGGAAAATCGCCAGATCCCCGCCCTCAGCGCACGCTGGGCGGCGCCCAGATCCTATGGGCGCATCGCGTAGGCGCCGTCGTAGGCCCTCACCTGCGCCCACACCCGGTCGAAGCGGTCTGCGTCGACGACCGGTTTGCGCACCGCCGATAGCGCCCACTCCTGTTGTGCGGCCGTGGAACTCGGCTTGCCGTGCAAAGCGACGGCATGTGCGGAAAAGTCGCGGATCTGGAAGTCGAAGATCTGGTCCACCAGCTCACGGTCGAGGCCGAGCAGGTTGGCCTGCTCGAGAATCAGCTGGCCGTAGACGACGAGCGTGAACAAGTGCCCGACGACGAGAATGAAGTCGAGGTCGCGCTGCTGGTCGGCGTCCGGCGCGGCAGTGGCCAGCAGTTCCTTCAGCGCCCCGGCCTGCTCGTAGAAGCGGGCGACGTTGGGTATATCCAGCGATTTTTCGTAGACGGGCGCCCAATCCGCGAACTGCACCTTGGCTGCGCCCCGTGCCGGCCCCTGCGCCCAGAAGAAAACGTCGTCGGCCGGGTCGTTGCGAGTGCTGATCTCGGGATACGGGGCTGGGTTGAACATGTAGTTGGACATGAACTTCAGGATCTGCGCGACGTTGACGTGCACCGTCCCCTCGAGCCGCGGCAGGCAACCGATCAACCGCGCGACCTCGGCGAAGTAGGTGTTCTTCTCAAAGCTTTTGGCGGCGATGACGTCTTGCAGCAGGGTGACCACAATTTCGCCCTCGGAGGTGACTTTTGACTTGGTCACCGGGTTGAACAGCAGGTAGCGGCGGTCGTCTCGGCTGGCGCTGCGGAAGTAGTCGATCGCGCGGTCACTGAAGAGCTTCATCGCGATCAGCCGGGCGTAGGCGTCGACAAAGCTCGCCCGCACGTGCGGGAAGTCCGTGACCGGGTTGCCGTACAGAATGCGATTGTTCGCGTGCGTGATCGCCTCGTAGAACGCGTGCTCGCACATCCCGATCGAGGCGGTGCACAGGTTGAATTTCCCGACGTTGACGGTGTTGAGGGCGGCCGAGAAAGCCTCGGGTCCTGCACACAGGATGTCCTCTTCGCGGACCGGGTAGTCGTTGAGCCGGAAGTTGCTGACATACATCTGGCCGTGCACGACGTTGCCGATCAGCTCGTAATTCTCGTGACCGCTGTCGGCGACGAACCACACATAACCGTCGGCGCCCTCGACGTCGCTGCGCCGCCCGAACACCGACACCATGCCGGCCACATTGCCGTTGCCGATGTAGTACTTCTCGCCCGACGCGCGGAAAACGACGCCGTCGTCGGTTGCCGGCGTCAGGACCATATCGGTGTGGTAGATGTCCGCGCCGTGCTCGCGCTCTGAGAGCCCGAATGCCATCACGCCGCCTGCTTCCAGTTGTGCTGCCGCGCGCGCCTTGGCCTGGCTGTTGTCGCTTTGCCAGATCGGCCCGAGGCCGAGGATCGTGACCTGCTCGGCGTACCAGTAGGCCAGCCCGTAAAACCCCAGGATCTCGCTGAGCGCGGCGTTGCGCGAGGTGTCCCAGCGCTTGTTTGGGTCCCCGGCGCCGTACTCCGACGGCGTGAGGAAGGTGGCGAAGATTCGCTCTCGCTTGATGAAATCCAGGAAGTCCGACACCCACACCGCGTCGAGATCGTCGGCCAGCAGCTTCGTCTTGCCGCGTCCCTCGAACCAGTCGATCAGGGCACGCAGAAGGCGGCGCGTCTCGGGATCGAACTGCCGCGGGTCGTACGTGTTCGGATTGAACAACAGGCGGCCGGGGTTCGCCATGGCCGTTGAACTTATCAGCGAGCCGCGCCGGGCGCGGTGGAAAACTACAGCTCGGCTGGTTCCACACCGGCCGGGCGAGTCTGTCGGATACCCTTGTTTGCCCGCGTCGCAGCGATGCGTCCAGTCACGACGATAGGAACCCGATGCCACCGCTGCCCGACACACCCGCTCCGGCGGTACCCGAGCAAGTCCCCACCGACCTGCTCACCCGCGAGGACGCCGGTTACCACCACGATCTGCGGCCGCGCCAACTGCAGATGATCGCGATCGGCGGCGCCATCGGTACGGGGCTCTTCCTGGGTGCCGGTGGGCGACTCGAGTCAGCTGGCCCGGGCTTGTTCCTGGCCTACGGGATCTGCGGCGGTTTCGTGTTCCTGATCCTGCGCGCGCTCGGTGAATTGGTGCTGCACCGACCGTCGTCGGGCTCGTTCGTCTCCTACGCCCGCGAGTTCTTCGGCGAGAAAGCGGCATTCGTCGCCGGCTGGATGTACTTCCTGAACTGGTCGATGACGGGGATCGTCGACTCGACCGCGATTGCGAAGTACTTTCACTATTGGTCCGCGTTCCACGTGATCCCGCAGTGGACGCTCGCGCTGATCGCGCTGGTCGCGGTGGTCTCGGTGAACATGATCTCGGTGCGGCTCTTCGGCGAGCTAACCGGCTCGGCCCGAATGGCTTTCGACGACGACGGCGCCATCCTGGCGGCCGACATCGACTTCGTGCAGGACGTCGGCGCCTATCCCACGCCGTACCCGGTGCTGACCACCGCCGCTATCGGCATGTTCTTCCCCGGCCCGTATCGGGTGCCCAAGGCCAGCTTCAACTACAAGACGGTGTTCTCCAACACCGCCGGCCTGGCGGCCTACCGCGGGCCGTGGCAGTACGAAACGCTGACCCGCGAAATCCTGCTCGACATCGCCGCCCGCAAGATGGGCATGGATCCGGTGGAGCTGCGGCGGCGAAACCTGTTGCGCCGCGACGAGATGCCGTACTTCAACCCCAACGGCATGCCGTACGACCACGTCGCGCCGGCCGAGACGTTCGAACAGGCGGTGAAGATCCTCGACCACGAGGGCTTCCGCAAGGAGCAGCGCGACGCGTTGGCGCAGGGACGGTATCTGGGGCTTGGGTTTTCGGCGTACATCGAACCGACCGGCGCGGCCACCGGGCATCTGGCCACCGAGGGCGCGACGATCCGCATCGAGCCGACCGGCAAGGTCAACGTCTACGTCAACGGCGGCTCGACCGGCAACAGCATTGAGACCACCGTCGTGCAGTTGACAGCCGACGCACTGGGCGCCGACATCGACGACGTGGCCTGCATCCAGGGCGACACGGCGGTGACGCCGTACGGGGCGGGCACCCAGGGCAGCCGCAGCGGGCCGATGACCGCGGGGGCAGTCAACGAGGCGGGAACCTTGCTGCGCAACCAGCTGGTGGCGATTGCCGCGCACTACCTCGGCGTGTCGGAAACCGATGTAGTACTGGCCAATTCGCAGGCCAGCGCCGCCGAGAAAAGCGTCAGCCTCGCAGACCTGGCGTACCGGGCCTACTACGAGCCGCAACAACTGCCGCCGGGCACGTCGGCGTCCCTGGAGGCGAGCGCCCGCTTCACCTCGCAGGCGCCGATCCACTGGGCCAACGCCACCCACACCTGCACCTGCGAGGTCGACATCGAGACCGGCCACGTCACGCTGCTGCGCTACATCGTCAGCGAGGACGTCGGCCCGATGATCAATCCCAATGTGGTGGAGGGCCAGATCGCCGGCGGCACCGTGCAAGGCATCGGCGGTGCGCTGCTGGAAAATCTGGTCTACGACGACGAGGGCAACCCGCTGTCGTCGACCTTTGTCGACTACTTGCTGCCGACGGCCACCGAAGTTCCGCCAATCGAGTTCGGTCACGTCGAAATCCCCGGCCCCGGTGTCGGCGGCTACAAGGGCGTCGGCGAGGGCGGGGCCATCGGGTCGACGCCGGCGGTGATCAACGCGATCAACGACGCGCTTGCGCCGCTGGGTGTCACGCTCACCCGCCTGCCGGCCAGCCCCGCGTCGATCGTGTCGCTGATCGAGCAAGCCAGGAAAGGATCCTGAAACGTGGAGCTCAACAACGAATTTCGGGTCCCGGTGCCCGCGGCCAAGGCCTGGGAGGTGCTCACCGACGTCGAGCGGGTAGCGCCTTGCCTGCCCGGCGCCACCCTGCTGAGCGTCGACGGCGACGAGTTCACCGGCGCCGTCAAAGTCAAGGTGGGACCGATTACCGTGTCCTACAAGGGGAAAGCCACCTTCCTGGAAAAGGATGCGGCCGCGCAGCGGGTGGTGCTCAAGGCCGACGGCAAGGAGACGCGCGGTAGCGGCAACGCCGCCGCGGTGGTGACCGCTGCGCTCAAAGACCTCGGCAATGCCACCGACGTGGTGATCACCACCGACCTCACTATCTCGGGCAAAGCCGCACAGTTCGGCCGCGGTGTGCTGGCCGACGTGGCCACCAACCTGATCGCCAAATTCGCCAAGCGCCTTGAGGCCGATGTGTTGGGCTCTGCTGAAACCCAGCCCGCCGCAGGCGATTTGGCTCAGCCAGCGGACAGCGACTCCGTCGACCTGCTCAAAGTGGTGGCGCTGCCGCTGGCCAAGCGGGCCGCGCCGGTGCTGATCGGGTTGGCGCTGGGCTGCGCGATCGGATTCGTGCTGGGCCGCCGCAGATGAAAGCCGCCTCGTTCGCCTACCACCGCCCCGACACCGTCGACGAGGCGGTGCAGCTGCTCGGCGAATACGGCGACGACGCCAAGATCCTCGCCGGTGGGCAAAGCCTGGTCCCGATGCTGGCCATGCGACTCACCTACTTCGAGAACCTGATCGACATCTCCCGGCTCGAGGAGTTGCGCAACATCGACCTGATCGACGGCGAGGTGGAGATCGGTGCGACGACCCCGCACTCATTCGTCGGCATGGACGACGAAGTGGCCGACTCGGTTCCGCTGTTGACGCTCGCCACCCCCTACATCGGGCACTTCCAGATCCGCACCCGAGGTACGCTCGGCGGCTCGATCGCCCACGCCGATCCCGCGGCCGAGTACGCCGCGGTCGCGCTGGCACTTGACGCGCAGATGGAGGCGGTCTCGTCGCGCGGCCACCGTCGGATTCCGGCCGCGGAATTCTTTACCGGGCTGTGGGAGACGTCGCTGGCGTCCGACGAAATCTTGACGACGGTGCGGTTCCCGGTCTGGACCGGCCGCTGTGGCTACGCGGTCCACGAATTCGCGCGCCGGCACGGTGATTTCGCGATCGCGGGTGCGGTGGCGGCAGTCCAAGTCGACGACGACGACCGGGTGTCGCGCTGCGCGATCGGGCTGTTGGGCCTGGGCTCCACCCCTCGCCGCGCATCGACGGCCGAGCAGGCCGTCGTGGGCAACTCGGTGGGCGAGCTGACAGCCGAGGAGATCGGCGGGCTCGCGGTGGACGGGCTCGACGACATTCCCGCCGACCTGCAGGGGTCGGCCGAATACCGCCGCAAGGTCGGCGCCACGATGGTGGCGCGGGCGTGGACGCAGGCCAGCACGGAGGCGCTCGATGCATGAACAGTCGGTCCGGCTGTCCGTCAACGGCTACGACGTCGCGGCCCACGTCGAACCACGCATGACGCTGGCAGACTTCCTTCGCGAAAAGTGCGGTCTCACCGGCACACATCTGGGCTGCGAACACGGCGCCTGCGGTGCGTGCACCGTGTTGCTCGACGGCTACGCGGTGCGGTCCTGCCTGATCTTCGCCGTCCAGGTGGATGGCACGGAGGTGACGACGGTCGAGGGAGTGGCCTCCCCCGACGGCGAGCTGTCGCCGGTGCAGAAGGCCATGCGCGAATGCCACGGTCTGCAATGTGGTTTCTGCACACCGGGTTTCGTCATGTCAATCACTGCGCTGCTGCGCGACAACCCCCATCCCACCGACGCCGAGATCCGCGAGGGCCTGTCCGGCAACTTCTGCCGCTGCACCGGGTATCAGGGCATCGTCCACGCCGTGCATCGTGCGGCCGAGGCGGGATTAGCTCGCCAGACCGACGGCGGACGCGAAAGCCCTTAGCTCGCGTGGGATGTCGGATCCGGCCGGCTGGTAGGCAATCTCGGTGACGCCGAGTGACGCGAGGTGATCGATCTTCTGCGCGATCTGCGCGGCAGTGCCGGTCAACGCCGTCGAGCTGGCGAACGGGATCAGGTCGGCGACGTGCGGCTCGTCGCGCGGGTTCGCCTTCATCAGATGTCCCTCGTGGATCGCGAGATGCCGCTCGTTCTCGGGGTAGGCTTCGATCGCTTCACGCCACGCACGCCCACCGGGTAGTGCGTCGACGGCGTCGGCGCCGCCGCGTTCGTACATGGCGTGGTACATCACCACCGCCCCGGGCCCCGCGGCGTCGGCGACCCGCGCAGAAGTCAGCTCCTCGCCGTCGTCGAGCACAGTGCCGAACGCCAGCAGCGCCCGCCACGGCGAGACCTTGGCCGCGTCGGGTTGGGGCAGCGCGGCGGAGAACACGCCGTCGCCGAGTTCGGCCGCCACGGCCAAACCCTTGGGGCCGTCGGCGCCGATCAGGATCGGCACGTCGATCGGCCGCTCGGCGCCGAAGCCGGGCAGCTGCAGCATGCGTATCGTCGCCCCGTCCCATTCGGTGGTTTGGCCCGCGAGAAGCGCCCGCAGGCAACGGACGTACTCGGCAACCTGCCGCCACGGCATCGGCTTCTTGCCGAGCGCGAAGCGACCGGTAAAGCCGGAGCCGATCGCCACGGTCACCCGCTCGGGCGCTTGCGCGACCAGCTCGGCGATGGCGGCGGCATTCACCATCGGATGGCGCAGGCTGGGCACCAGCACTCCCGGCCCAAGGCCGATGCGCGACGTGCGCTCCGCGCACCGGCTGAGCACCATCCACACATCCGGGAGGATGGCCGGCGAGTCGTAGAGCCACGCACGCTGGTAGCCAAGAGTTTCGGCCAACTCCACATGCGCAGGAGTCTCGGACGATGTTGCGAACGCGCATGAAATGTCCATTGTTTTGGACACTACTGCACGACGGCGCGCACGATGAACGCATGAATACTGGGCTGCACACCGACGTCGACGAAATCGCCGACGGCATCTTCCGGCTTTCCACGTGGGTACCGGGTATCACCGAACACGGCTTTACGTTCAACCAGTTCCTGCTGACCGGCGAGCAGCCGTTCCTGTTCCACTGCGGCATGCGCCAGCTCTTCTCGCTGGTGTCGGAGGCGATTGCGAAGGTGATCCCATTGGAGCGGCTGCGGTGGATCTCGTTCGCCCACCTCGAGGCCGACGAATGCGGGGCGATGAACATGCTGCTGGCCGCCGCCCCACACGCCGAAGTCATCCACGGTCCGCTGGCGATCATGTTGTCGCTGACCGACATGTGCGACCGGCCTCCGGTGGTGGCCCCGGACAGCGACGCGCACGATATCGGCGGGCACCGGCTGCGGTTCATCGCGACGCCGCACGTTCCGCACAACTGGGAAAGCGGGCTGTGGTTCGACGAGACGACGTCGACGCTGCTGGCCGGTGATCTGCTCACCCACACCGGCAAGACCACGGCTTTGACCGAATCCGATTGCGTCGCACCGGCTTTAGAGGCCGAGGCGTTGTTCCATGCCACCGGCCTGACCACGAACCTGGCGCCCACGCTGGAGCAGTTGGCTCGATTGCAGCCGACCACGCTCGCACTGATGCACGGCGCGTCGTTCACCGGCGACGGTGCGGGACAGCTGCGCGGCCTGTCCGAGGGCTACGCCGCAATGGCTCGCTAACCGCGCGCCCGGGCGCGTCACTACAGTCACATGCGTCACTTCGTCAGTAGGCTGGCGCACGTGCGGCTATCGCAGATGGCACTGACAGGTCTACTGGCGGGCGCGACGCTGGTGGCCGGGTGCGGTTCCACCGTCGACGGCACGCCGGCGGCCGCGCCGGGCGCCGGCGCAACCGAACCCTCCTACCCCAAGGCTCGACCGCCGCTGCCGGCGCCGACGGCAAAGCCGTCCCAGCCGGCGTCGCCGAGCCCGACGGCACCGGCCGGCGCCATTCCGCTGCCACCCGACCCGGACGGATACGTCTTCATCGAGACGAAGTCGGGGCAGACGCGCTGCCAGATCGCCAAAGACAACGTGGGCTGCGAAGCGCCGTTCACCAACTCGCCGATGCAGGATGGCGAGCACGCCAATGGCGTCAGCATTACCGCCAGCGGGGACGTGCATTGGGTGCTGGGCAATCTCGGTGACATCCCCGCGGTCACGATCGACTACCGCACCTACGACGCGCAGGGCTGGACGATCGCGGCCAGCCAGAGCGGCACCCGCTTCACGAATGACCACACGGGCCACGGCATGTTCGTGAGCATCGAGAAAGTCGACACGTTCTAAAGCCGCATAGTCTGTCGGTCGTGGACTTTCGCGTATTTGTCGAACCCCAGCAAGGTGCAAGCTACGAGACCCAGCTCGCTGTCGCGCAGGCCGCCGAATCACTGGGCTACTCCGCGTTTTTCCGGTCCGACCATTACGTGGCGATGAGCGGCGACGGGCTGCCCGGCCCGACAGATTCGTGGGTGACGCTCGGCGGGATCGCCCGGGAGACGTCGGCGATCCGGCTCGGAACGCTGGTCACGTCGGCGACCTTTCGTCACCCCGGGCCGCTGGCGATCTCGGTCGCCCAAGTCGACGACATGAGCGGCGGACGAGTCGAACTGGGACTCGGCACCGGCTGGTTCGAGCGGGAGCACCAGGCCTACGGGATCCCGTTTCCGCCGCCACGCGAGCGATTCGCCCGGCTGACCGAACAACTCGAACTCATCACCGGCCTGTGGACGGCGCCAAGCGGGGAGACATTCGACTACGCGGGCACCCACTACGCGCTCAACGACTCGCCGGCTTTGCCGAAACCGGTGCAGCAGCCTCATCCGCCGATCATCATCGGCGGTCTGGGGGCCAAGCGGACACCGCTTCTGGCCGCGACCTTCGCCGACGAATTCAACGTTCCGTTCGCGTCGCTGGACACCGTTCAAAGCCAGTTCGGACGAGTCGCCGACGCGGTCGACGCCAACGGCCGGTCGGCGGATTCGATGACCTACTCGGCGGCGTTCGTGCTGTGCGCCGGCCGCGACGACGCCGAACTCACCCGGCGGGCAGCCGCGATCGGCCGGGAGCTCGACGAGATGCGGACCAACTCGCCGCTGGTGGGCACACCCGGCGAGATCGTCGACCGCCTCGGTCCATTCGCCGAGATCGGCGTTCAGCGGGTGTACATGCAACTGCTCGACATGTCGGATCTGCTGCACCTGCAGCTGTTCGCCGACGAGGTCATGCGCCAGCTCTGAGTAGGATCGACCCGTGGCCCGCTACGGTCCCCAGGACGATCCGAGCAAACAGCCGACGCAAATGGCCGAGGTGCAACAACCAACCGGCCCTATCGAACCCGGCGACGCGTCCGAACCGGAACCGCCGCCGCCGTGGTACCGCAAGCGTTCGCTGCTGGCCGCGTGGGCCACGCTGGTCGCGATCCTGATCGTGCTGATCATCTACGGCCTGATCCAGCTGTCCACCGGCGGCGGGGGCGGTCCCGCCACCACCACCTCGACGACTCCGTCCTCGACGACCACCACGACGTCGACAACCTCCAGCACGACCACGACGACGCCGTCGCCGAGCAGCACCGAGGAGGCACCGCCACCGGCGACCAACGCTCCCGTCGCGCCGCAGCCCGGCCGGCCGCCACCGGCGCACCACGAGCCACCTCACATACCCAAGCTGCCGCCGTTGCCGCCGCTGCCGTCGACGATCACGCTGCCGCACACGGTGATCACGCTGCCGCCGCACATCTGACACGCGCCGCCCGCGTGGCACCAGCGTTTTTGCGGTCCCGATGGCTACTATCGGCGACCGTGGCAGGCTACGAACCTCCAGGCAACGGCGGCGACGAGCCGACCCAATACGGCCCCAGCTACGGCCAGGGCGGCTACGAACAGGGTGGCGAGCCGACCCAATACGCGCCGAACTACCGCGAGAGCGGCGAGCCGACCCAGTACGCGCCCGAGTACGGCGGATACGAGCCAGCACCGGCATACGACGAGGGCGAAACGGAACCGCCGGCCAAAGCCACGCCGTGGCATCGCAAGCCTGCGGCGCTGATCGCCTGGGGTGTCGCGGTCGCGATCCTGATCGCCCTGATCGTTTGGGGCATCCTCCAGCTGACGAGCGGACACGGCAAGACCCCGGCCACCACGACGTCGTCGACGACCACGACGACCATCACGCCGGCCCCCACAACGACGTCCGCCGCGCCGGTCGTTCCGCCCGCCACCACCGCGCCCACCACCACGGTGCCGACGACGACGACCACCACCACCACGACTACAACGACAACGACCACCACGACAACGACAACAACCGACACCACGACCACCACCGCGCCAACGACGACGGCCACCACCACCTCGGCGCCACCGGGAGCTTTCACCCCGCCGTCGGTGATCACGCTGCCGCCGATCACGCTGCCGCCGGGGCTGTAGAACCGATACGATCGCTTGCCGTGAGGGGGAGCGAACCACCTGACAACGGCGGCCGGGGCGACCCGTTCATGCGGGCCGACGATCCGTCACCGTGGTACCTCAAGCCGTGGGCGCTGGCGGGATGGGGTCTGCTGGTCGTCTTCTTGATCGCGGTAATCATCTGGGGACTCGTCGTGCTTGCGACTGGCGGCGGAGGCGAAGCACCCTCCCCCACCACGACGACGACCACAACGACAACAACCACGACGACGACGACAACCACCACCACCACCACCACGACCACCACGACCGCCGAACCGACAACCACAGCCCCGCAATGGACCACGCAGGCGCCGGCGCCGCCGCCTGTGACCAGCTCGCCGAAGCATCATTGGCGGGACCAACTGCCCAACATCCACGTCCCGGGTATCAACCCCTAAGAGTCTGTGCGCCTTGATATTCGGCGACGACCGCCTCGGCGCTGCGCACCGCCGCGCGACACGCCCTGGTGGTGAACGGGTCGTTGAGCGGGTGGTCGGCGCGACGGCGCCAGCGTTGGGCAGCGGCGAACGCTGCGCGCGGAGCGTCGTAGCTTGCCTCGGCGGACAGGCCGAGCCGGCTGGCGGTGTCGGTGCCCGACCCGCCGATGATGCGACGCAGCGAGGCCATCTCGTCGTCGTTCAAAGTTGTTTGCCGCGAAGACAATTGACTTAGCAGTCGAAGCTCCTCGAACGCGTGGGTGTCGGCCAGCAGTGGGTCGATGTCGGCGATGACGTAGGGCGTGGCTGCAATCGGGTGGGCCTCGACGAATCGTCGCAACGAGACCAACGCGGTGTGCGCCTTGAGCATGTCGGCTCGCTGCGCGAATTGCTGGTCGATCACTTCACGCAGGGCCACCAGCCCACTGCGCTTCAGCAGCTCGTCGGCCAGACCGGCCGCATCGCCGACACCGGCCCGCAACACGGCGAGCGAGATCCGGATCCCGAACATGCCGAACCGCTCCAACAGTTGCCTGCGGGTACCGGCATCCACCGGCAACGCGCTGTCGGGGCGGGCGAAGCGGTCCACGCTCAGCATGGCTTTGTTGAGCTCGGTGGCATCGACTGCGGCAAGCTTTTGCAGCGCGACGAATTCCGACTGTCGCAGGGTGCGCGCGGTCAGTGCTAACAGCCCCGACACCGGCACCACCGCCTGACAAATCCCGGTCTGATTCATCTCGGCGGTGAACCGGGTGGCGACGTCCTTGGCCGACAGCATCGCGTCGATCCGCCCGGCGCCGATCTCGTCGGCGCGCGACGCCACCCCGATGATGCCCAGCGCTCCCGCCGAGGTGCCGACCAGATCGCCGATCTGCTTGAGCAACCCGATGTCGGCGGCGTTGAGAGTGCGCAACAGGAACACCACCGCGTCGACCCGCGGTACTCCGTCTTCGGGTACCAGCAGCCGCAGGGTGCGCTCGGAGACGTCGCGGGCCAACGACGACGTGCCCGGCGTGTCGATGATCGTAACGTCGATCAGCTCCTGGGCGGGCCACTGCACATCCAGGTCGACCACATCTGCAGGGGCTACGCGGTTCAGGTCGAAGGTGAGCCCCCCGTCGTGGGTGATCGGCACGTTGCAGCGGCGCCCGCCGCGGTGGTTGGCGGTGACTTTCGGGGTGGGGCCGTGCCGAAACCACGTCACGATCCGGGTGGCCTCGGTGGCGTCGGTGGGGGCAACGTCTTGTCCGACAAGCGCATTGACGAGTGTGGACTTGCCCGCTTTGAGCGTGCCGGCCAGCGCGATGCGTATCGGTTCACCCAGCCGCGCGCCGATGCATTCGAGCGCGTAGAACACGTCGGGACGCTCACGGTAGGCCGGGTCGCCCTGGTAGGCGCGGATGGTGCCGCCCAGGATTGCGCGGACCTGCTCGCTGGTACTCACACCGCGGCCGTCGGGGTGGTGAGCTTGTCCAGGTTGACGGCGACCTGGTTGAGGATGTCGAGTTGGCGCTCCAGTTCGCGAATCCGGTTGTAGCGCTCGGCTTCCTGCATTCTCGCTGCGGCAATGCTGGCTTGCAGCGACTCGTTCAGCGATCGGGTGGCCTGATTGGCGATGCCGCGGTAGTGGTCGCGCACCTGACGCTGGATCACCTTGAGCCGGTCGCGGGACTCCTTGCCCACCACAAACGACACGTCGTCGACAAAGCGGCGCACGTTCGTCTTGGCTTCGTTGCGGGCGCGCAGCAGCCGGTTTTCTTTGTCCTCCTTGTAGGCGTGCCGGCCCAGAAGCAGACCGGCGCCCACCGACAACGGGTTGAACATGCCCAGCCCGGCCACCGCCGAGGACAGCATGCCGAACATCACCATGCCACCGTACGAGCCGCGCATGCCGGTAATCACCTTGTGGCCCTTGCCAGCCGGCTTGGTCTCGAGGCGGGCCAGCGATTTGAGCTGCCCGAAATCCGCACGTATCGCTCGGGCGCTGAGCTCCGGCAGGGCGACCGCGCCCAGCCCCGCCTCCATGAAGCTGCGGGCCACATCGTCGGCAAGTGCCCGGGCACGTTGATAGGCCCACACGAAGTTGTCCCCGACGGCGGTGGCGATCGCGTTCTCCACCTCGGCGCCGATTTCGGCCCAATGTCGGGTCGGATCGCAGGAGTCGATCGTGCGCTCGGTGCGTTCGGTGATCGCGCGGAACCGCGCCCGCAGGTCGTGGTCGACGTCGGCGGTGAGGTCGGTGGTGCCGTCGTTGAGCACCTGTTGCCAGAGCGCGCTTTGCTGCAAGGCGTCCTCGGCCTCGCGCTTGCGTTGCTCGAGGTCCTCGGTGAGCCGTCGCTGCGGGTCGTCGAACGCCGCCAATTCCGTGGTCACCGCCAGGGTCAAATGCTCTGCGGCCGCACGGATCTCGTTCAATACGTCGTCGCGCACCCGGTCGTTCTCCCGGGACAGCACCGTGTCGCTGAGGAATTGCACGATTGCGGGGAAGTTGGACTCGTCGTTGAGTTCCTTGTCGTTGAGTTGGATGGCGTGGCTGCGCAGCAGGGACGAGACCGGGACGACGGGCATCGGCACCCGGGCGCGTTGCAGGTGGCCCATGTTGGTGTTGACGATCTCGCGCCAGTGCGGATACAGGTCGATCTTGGTGGCGAGAACCAACCCCACCGGGCAGATCTGGTGGGCCTGCTGCACGAACCGCATTTCCGGCTCGGTCAGCTCCTGGCTGGTGTCGCTGACCATCAGCATCGCATCCGCCGCGGGTAACAGCCCCAGCGTCGCCGACAGGTGCGGCTGGCCGTGTCCGCCCACGCCCGGGGTGTCGATGAACGTCAGGCCGCCCTGCAGCATCGGGCTGGGCGCGCTGACCTCGACCCGTAGGACTTCCCGGCCGGCGGCCTGGGGCGCCCGTCGCAAATCGGTCTGGATGTCGGCGACGGGGATGCTGACGGATTCCTCTTCTCCGTTGGGTTTTCGCACTACGATCCGCGCCGACGGCTGCGCGCCATAGCCGACGACGGTTGTCAGCACCGTCGCCTCGTCGTCACCCACCCGGGCGACCGGCATGTTCAACAGCGAGTTGAGCAGCTGGCTCTTGCCCTGCTTGAGCTGCCCGGCGATCACCACCCGGATCTGCGGATCGGTGATGCGCTCGCGTGCCTGCGCCAACCGCTGCACCAGGTCTTCGCGCTGGTTGAGGCCGGCGATTTTGCTGGTGTGATCGATCAGTTCGACGATCACCGTCACCCGACGCGGGTCAGCAGGCTGGGTCACCGGGTTGCCCTACCTCTTGCTCGCGATCAGAAGCCGGTGTGCGGGTCGACGGGGTGGTGCACCGACGCGTCGGTGTCCACCGCAGTGCTGTGCGACAGCGACGCGTCGTGGCTGGCGTCGAACACCGAATGGCTTGATGCGTCGACGCCCGACTGACCGGATGCGTCGAACACCGAGTGATCCGCAGCGCCGACGGTGGAGTGTGTTTCGACCGTCGACCCCTGGCTGCCGCTGATTGAGCTCGAAACCCCTTGGTGTGCAGTGCTTTCCGAATTCTGGATGACCGAGCCGCTCGAGGCGGATGCGGCGTGACCGGCTATGACCGAGCCGCTGTCGTGGATGACGCTGCCCTGACTCGTGACATTGGTTGCGCCGGTCAGCGAGCTGCTTTCGTGGCTAAGGATGTCGCCATGGTCGCCGGCGCTGGTCTGGCCACTGGCGCCGGCCTGGCCGCCGAAGCCACCGGCAGCGTCGCCGCTGGCCTGGCCGTGCACACCTGCTCCGCCCCCAGCGCTGGCGCCGAAGCCGCCCGTCGTGCCGGCCTGCCCGGTCGCGGCTAGCCCGCCGGCGACATGAGCTCCCCCGCCGAGGGCGGCGCTTTCGTCGGCGAGGAAGCCACCCCCGCCGCCGACACCGGCGGCGAGCGCCGCGCTGCCAGTCGCACTGGCTTGGGCGCTCAGCGCGCCAACACCACCTAACGCGCCACCGGCACCCAGACCGGCGCCGCCGACGCCAAAGGATCCGCCTCCTAGGGCGCCGGCCTGACCGCCCGCACCGACGCCACCAATCGACCCACCTGATTGCAGACCGCCGCTGCTAGTGAAACCGGCACCGCCACCGACACCTGCACCGGAGCTGCCAGCGAATTGGCCCCCGGCGCCGGCTTGACCCCCAACTCCGGTTTGGCCACCGGCACCTGCTTGGCCCGCGACACGCCCACTGCCGTCGGCGTTGCCACCGAGCTGTGTGCCACCGCCGGCCTGACCGCCAGCGCCGCCCTGCCAACCCAGACCACCACCAGCCTCGCCGCCAGCGCCAACGCTTACCCCGCCGAAACCGCCGCCGGCCTCACCCCCAAAGCCGCCGCCCACTTGACCACCAAAACCACCGCCAGCCTCGCCGCCGAAGCCACCACCGACACCGAAACCGGCCTCAACGCCGAACCCGATGGATTCGCTCAGCCCGGCACCGCCGCCCATCCAGGCGCCGGCCTCCCCGCCGCCACCGATCCCGACGCTGCTGCCGCCGTCAACGAAACCGCCGTCGTTGGCCGAGAACGAAGCAGCCGGCGACGCAAACCCAAACTGGTTGGACACCGCCTGCTGCAGACCCGCCATCGGATCGCCACTGTCGATCGTCAGGCCGGGCATTGCCGTGGCCGCCACCGACGACACCTGTTCGGCAGACACCCCTGCCAATCCCGCGTCACTCATCGCCTGCTCGGGGGAGGCAACAAATGCCCGGGCCGCATCCTCGTTCCGGAAGAGATCGAGGATGTAGTCGATCAAAGAGGTCATCTTGAAGCGCCTTTCGATGGGTCTCGGTGAAGTCCTCGGCGATCTTAGAGCCCCGATATGCGCGCTCCGGCAGCTCGCGTCGACCCGGCGAGTCGACCGACACCACTTCTTTTGGACCGACCAATGCGCTGCATTAGCAGAAGCTAGGTACCGATGCTCCACCGACAACGCCGCGCCCAACCCGCTGCGAACCGTCGCCACAGGTTGCCGGCCTGTCGACCACCCCTAACGGCAACGCCGACGTCGTCAACCGCGGCCCGGACCGCGGCCCCCAGACCCACAGGAAACGCGAAGCGAACTCCCATGACGGGCGGCCAACTGACGCGGCCGCAGGATTAGGGAACGCCTCATCTGGGGAAACGGTTACGGGGAATCGTCGATGAGGCCCGGCCCCGTCCGTCCTTACCTTGGGGTACCGGCGCCGACGATCGCCACACAACCGACTACGCAGGGGTTTGCAAGATATGACCGACGCGCTCGGGTTGTCCGTCGGGGTCGCCAACCTGGTCGCGGCACGAGTGGGCAGCGCGCCGGTGACGCGCCGTTCCGTGCTCACCTTGTTCGGCCACCGGCCACACGAAGTAGGGACGCCGGAGGACAACCCGAACCTCACCGAACCCGGCTTGGTGCTGCGCGGGTTCGTCGAGCAGGTCGGCACGCCCACTCCGCTGATCGCGCCCGACGGATCCACCCACAGCGGTGATGCGCTGGCGGTCGAGGCGCTCGACGCGATGGCGCGCGCCGTCGGCTACGGGGCACCGGTGGCGATCGCCGTCCCAGCGCACTGGAATCCCACCGTCGTCGCTGCGCTGCGAGAAGCGGTGGGCACCAAGCAATCTCTTACTCCCGGCGGTATACCACCGACTCTGATCTCCGACGCCACGGCGGCGCTTGCCGCGCTGTACGCCAAACCCGGTTTCCCTACCGATGGGATCGTGGCGCTTTGTGACTTCGGCGCCAGCGGCACCAGCGTCACACTCACCGACGCGGCGGCCGATTTTCAGCACATCGGCCAAACGCTGCGCTACCCCGACTTTTCCGGCGACCAGATCGACCAGGCCATCCTCGGCCACATCCAGGCCAGCCTCGCCGCTCAGGCCGACGCGGCCGGGACTGCGCCGGTGAGCGCGGTGTCTCGGCGGATCGACGAATGCCGGCGCGCCAAGGAGCAACTATCTGCCGCTACGGTCGCGGTCATCCCGGCCGAGATGCCTGGCGCCGACGACATCCGCTTCTTCCGGACGGAATTGGAACGCCTTATCGCCGAACCCCTGAGTCGCGTAGTCAGCAATGTCGAAGACGTCTTGCGGCGCAATCGAATTCCGCCGGCAAGGCTGGCCGCGATCGCCACGGTCGGCGGGGGTGCGTGCATCCCTTTGGTTACCCGACAACTCGAGCAGCGCTTGCAGGCACCGGTGGTCACCACGCCGCATCCGGCGCTGAGCGCCGCCTTCGGCGCGGCGGTGCTTGCGGAGCAGAAATCGTCTACCGGCGCGCAGGCTACCGCGCTTGCCCCGGGCGCTGCCGCCGCGGCCCCGACCCAATTCGACTCTCCTGTTCCGACCGATGTAGCGCCCGCGGCGTGGGCAGCCGGGGCGGCCGCTGCGGCTGCGGGCGAATCAGTGGATGACGGCGCCCCGTCGGCGACCTACCGCGCGCTGGCCTGGTCGCAGGAGGCGTCCAGCGGCGACGAGCCATTGCCCTACACCGGCGAGGAGGACAGCGGCGAATACGGCCGCGGCATGACGGCCGCGCCCCCGTCGGTGGCAGCCGAACCTGCCTCTGCGAGCTATGCCACGACGCCCAAACGGTCGCGGTGGTACAAGCGCGTGGGGGTGTTGTACAGCGTGGGCGCAACGGCGGCCCTGGTCGCCCTGCTCGCGGCAGGCCTGGTGGTGTTCAAGTTGAGCTCCACCAGCCACGGTCCCACCCAACGCCCCAGCACCGTACCCACGCTGAGCAAGCTGCCCAGCGTTGGATCGCTGCCTCCCGCGCCGCCACCGACGACCGACACGGAAATCCCGTCGAACCCCGGCCCCGCCGAGTCCGCGATTCCGCCGTCACCGCCGACGACTACCGAACCACCGACAACCACCAGGACCACGGTGCCCACCACCACAACCACGGTGCCCACCACGACGACCACAGTGCCGACCACCACGACCACCAGCAGGCCCACGACTACCACCCAGCCGACAACCACCTTCAGCTATCCGCCGCTGACGCCGTACCCGCCGACCACCACAGCCCAGGTACCGCCGTTGATACCGGTCAGGCCGACGTACGGTCGATAACCTCCGATTCGCAAGTTAGGGGAGCCTTCGTCGCGGTTAATACCACGAAGATGTCACTATGAGCAGGCCAAGCAGGCCTGAGCAGGCACGGCCGGATGGTTACCAGCCAGTAACATCGAATAAGTTACCGCTCAGTAACGCCAGAATTGGAGAGACGCTCCGTGGAGACGCAGACGCTGATCAGACTGGTAGTCGGCCTCGGCATGACGGCGATAGTGCTGCTGTTTGCCGCCAGACGGGTTGGCTGGCTGGCCAAACTCATCATGTCGGGCCAACCGGCCAGCGGGCGCACCGACGAGGTCGGCGCCCGCATCGAGGTCGAGGTGGCCGAGGTGCCCGGCCAGCGCCGCCTATTGAAGTGGACCATTCCCGGCCTGGCGCACTTCTTCACCATGTGGGCGTTCTTCGTGCTGCTCACCGTCTACATCGAGGCCTACGGCCTGCTGTTCAGCCCCCATTTCCACATCCCGTTGATCGGTACCTGGGACGCGCTGGGCTTCTTGCAGGACTTCTTCGTCGTCGCGGTGACGCTCGGTATCGCCACGTTCGCGATCATCCGCATCAAGCGCAATCCCAAGGAGCTCGGCCGCACGTCGCGTTTCTACGGCTCGCACACCGGCGGTGCGTGGCTGATTCTGTTCATGATCTTCAACGTCGTGTGGACCTACTGCTTGTTGCGTGGTGCGGCGTCGTATCTGGGCAACCTTCCCTACGGCAATGGGGCCTTCCTGTCCCACCTGTTCGGCAAGATTTTGAGCCCGCTCGGCCACACCGGCAACGAGATCCTGGAGACAGTGGCGCTGCTGCTGCACATCGGGGTCATGCTGGCGTTCCTGATCATCGTGCTGCATTCCAAGCACCTGCACATCTTTGTGGCGCCCATCAACGTCGCCTTCAAGCGACTGCCCGACGGGCTGGGCCCGCTGCTGCCAATCGAGGCGGACGGCAAGCCGATCGACTTCGAAAACCCGCCTGACGACGCCGAATTCGGGCGGGGCAAGATCGAGGACTTTTCCTGGAAGGCGATGCTCGACTTCGCCACCTGCACGGAGTGTGGGCGCTGCCAGTCGCAGTGCCCGGCGTGGAACACCGGAAAACCGTTGTCGCCCAAGCTCGTCATCATGGATCTGCGCGACCACTGGATGGCCAAGGCGCCCTACATCCTTGGTGAAAAGGAAGCCGGCGCGGAGGGCGGCTACATCGAATCCGGTCGCGGTGAGGGCCACCACGTTCCGGAATCCGGATTCGGCCGCGTGCCGGGCTCGGGTCCCGAGCAGGCCAGTCGTCCGCTGGTGGGCACCGCCGAGCAAGGCGGGGTGATCGACCCGGACGTGCTGTGGTCCTGCGTGACGTGCGGTGCCTGCGTCGAGCAGTGCCCGGTCGACATCGAGCACGTCGACCACATCGTGGACATGCGCCGCTACCAGGTGATGATGGAGTCGGAGTTCCCCTCCGAGCTGTCGGTGCTGTTCAAAAACCTTGAGACCAAGGGCAATCCGTGGGGCCAGAACGCCGGTGACCGCACCAACTGGATCAGCGAAGTCGACTTCGACGTCCCGGTCTACGGCGCGGACGTCGAGAGCTTCGACGGTTACGAGTACCTGTTCTGGGTGGGTTGTGCCGGCGCCTACGACGACAAGGCGAAGCGCACCACCAAGGCCGTCGCCGAACTGCTGGCCATCGCCGGAGTGAAGTACCTGGTGCTGGGAACCGGCGAAACCTGCAACGGTGACTCCGCGCGCCGCTCCGGTAACGAGTTCCTGTTCCAGCAGCTGGCCCAGCAGGCCGTCGAGACCCTGGACGGGGTCTTCGAAGGCGTGGAGACCGTCGACCGCAAGATCGTGGTCACCTGCCCGCACTGCTTCAATACCCTTGGCCGCGAATACAAGCAGCTCGGCGCCAACTACACCGTGCTGCACCACACTCAGCTGCTCAACCGGCTGGTGCGGGACAAGAAGCTGGTGCCGGTCAAGCCGGTCGACGGCAACGGCAGCGGTCCTTCGATCACCTACCACGACCCGTGTTATCTGGGCCGGCACAACAAGGTCTACGAGGCGCCGCGCGAGCTGATCGGGGCGTCGGGTGCGACGCTGACCGAGATGCCGCGGCACGCCGATCGCAGTTTTTGCTGCGGCGCCGGCGGTGCCCGCATGTGGATGGAAGAGCACATCGGCAAGCGGATCAACCACGAGCGGGTCGACGAGGCGCTGGCGACCGGCGCCACCACGGTCGCCACCGCGTGCCCGTTCTGCCGGGTGATGGTCAGCGACGGTGTCAACGACCGCGCCGAAGCCGCCGGGCGAGAAGACGTCGACGTGCGCGACGTGGCCAACCTGCTGCTGGAGTCCATCGACCGCAGCAACATCACGCTGCCGGCCAAGGGAACCGCCGCCGAAGAGGCCGCCAAGGTCGCACCCAAACCCGCTCCGAAGGCCGAAGCGGCGACCGCGGCGACGGCGGCACCGGCCGAAAAGCCAGCTGAGGCTGCCGAACCCACGCCGGAAAAAGCCACCAAGGCCGGCCCGCTCCCTGCTAAAGGCCTGGGCATCGCCGGCGCCGCCAAGCGACCCGGCGCCAAGAAGGCCGCTGCCCCAGCACAACCGGAGGCCGCGAAGGAGCCGGCCGCCGAAGAAGCGAAAGCGACAGAGGCCACAGCGCCTGCCGCACCAGTCAAGGGGCTGGGCATCGCCGCGGGCGCCAAACGGCCCGGTGCCAAGAAGGCCGCCGCCCCCACTCAACCGGCTGCCGAGCCGAAGAAGGAGCCGGAAGCCAAGCCGGAACCGGAACCCCAGACCGCCCCCGCGGCCAAGGAAGGTGACGGCGAAGCCACTACGCCGCCAGTCAAAGGGCTGGGCATCGCACGCGGCGCCCGTCCGCCGGGCAAGCGGTAGCGTCGCTATCCGGCGCCACCGCGAAGGTCGGCGTCCGACGGCGCATACTCCGCCCAATCCCGGAAAAGGGTTGCCGGAGTGGCGTTTCCAACCTGGGTCAGCGTGGCGATGTGCGTGAACGGATCATCGACGGCTTCGCGGGTTCCAAAGAACGGCAGGAACGTCGGCACTTCTACGACGCGGCTCGGGTTGTCGACTACGGTGAGAATCCTCATCACCGGATGATCCGAAACCAGGTCCTGGACGGCTCCTGTCGAGGCGAACTGACTCTCCGTGCACAAGACGCGCGCTCCGGCGTTCCCCCACTCATGAAGCTTTCCCGCCTCAGACAAGAACGTCCCTGGATCCTGCGAGAAGGACACTTGAGGCGGGTAGCACGAGCGGGTTTCCTGCATCATTCGATGAGTCACGAGTGTCGCTTCCACCGACAGCCGTACCAGCCGAACGGTTCGGGAGTCGACGTCGATCACTCGTTTGTATTCGCCGGTTTCGCCTGGATTGAGAAAACTGTCCTCGTACGAAGCGGCGATGATTGTGGCGTACAGCAGCGTCGAATCGGCTGGCAGAGTCGCCTTTTCGCGGTAGTCATCTCTCATTGAGCTTCCACTCGGATCCAGGGCAGCATGCAGTGCCTCGGTAGTGGCCGGCTCTGTCGGCGTCCCAACGGGGTAGGACGTGACCCGCATCAGCCCCGCAGGCATGTCGACCTGGACAGAACCGCGGTTGTGCAGCGTCACTTTCGCCAACAGGTGGATGATCGGACCCGTCGAGCCCATCGGCGACAATTCGGTACTGACATCGACGAGCGGGCTCGAGGCCTCAGGCAGGTACTGGGTCTGCATCCAGAACTGCACCAGACCGATCAACGGGAACAGCGCGACAACGACGGCAGCACCCTTGGTAACGGCGGTGCGCGCATAGCGGCCGAGGTAGAGCACCCAAATCAGCGCTATGCAGCCTAGCGTCAACGCAACGCCAGTTATCCCGAGCAGTTGACTGACGGGACTGCGTTGGTCGACCAGCCACACGTAGGCCGCCAGACCCGCGATGAAGATCTGGCTGACCATCGCGGTCACCAGTGCATTGGGTGAGCCCCTGACGATCTGACCGAACGCCAGCGCGCAGGTAACACCGATACCCAACAGCAGGGCTGAGCCGATTAAATCCCACGCCGTAGTGGTCAGCGTCGCATTCCAGACCGCCAGTGCCAGAACGATCGCGGCGTCGACGCCGATCCAGCAGACGAGCAGAATCCCGAGCGGTCTGCGCAAGCTGCGAACAGTGACCGCGGGTTCCGATGCTTGTCCTTCGACAGCCTCGTGGTCATCTGTCGCGCGGTGGCCATCTCCACTGAGGTGCGTCTCGAGTTTGAGCTTCATCGCTGTGCCTCACTTGTTGGGTGATGGCGGCACTCTACGGCAGCGCAGCAACCCACCGCGTGAGTAATCGGCTACCTGTTTTCCTGGCCTTATCCAGCCAATTTCCCGCAGTCGTAGACTTCAGCAAATTTCCATTGGACGGCCATGGCACCATGGTGGACGTGACTACGCATCAGTTGCCCTGGCACGCCACCGGGCACCAGCCGCGCCAGCGCACGTTTGCGCAGTCGTCGAAGCTGCAAGACGTCCTCTACGAGATCCGCGGCCCTGTGCACGATCACGCTGCGCGGTTGGAGGCCGAGGGGCATCGCATCCTCAAGCTCAACATCGGCAACCCGGCGCCGTTCGGATTCGAGGCACCGGACGTGATCATGCGCGACATGATCCAGGCGTTGCCATACGCGCAGGGCTATTCGGACTCCAAGGGCATCCTGCCGGCGCGGCGCGCGGTGGTCACCCGCTACGAGCTCGTCGACGGCTTCCCGCGATTCGACGTCGACGACGTCTATTTGGGTAACGGCGTCTCGGAGCTGATCACACTGACCCTGCAGGC
The DNA here is from genome assembly GCF_002101595.1 of Mycobacterium celatum. Classification (GTDB taxonomy): domain Bacteria; phylum Actinomycetota; class Actinomycetes; order Mycobacteriales; family Mycobacteriaceae; genus Mycobacterium; species Mycobacterium celatum. Next base: position 38,771 of record NZ_LQOM01000040.1, on the reverse strand, counting down.
ACTGCTGGACAACGGCGACCAGGTATTGATCCCGGCGCCCGATTATCCGCTGTGGACGGCGTCAACCTCGCTGGCGGGCGGCACTCCGGTGCATTACCTGTGCGACGAGACGCAGGACTGGCAACCTGATATCGCCGACCTGGAATCCAAGATCACCGAACGCACCAAAGCGCTGGTGGTGATCAACCCGAACAATCCGACCGGGGCCGTCTACAGCCGCGAAGTCCTCACGCAAATGGCCGATTTGGCGCGCAAGCATCAGCTGCTGCTGCTGGCCGACGAGATCTACGACAAAATCCTCTACGACGACGCCAAGCACATCAGCATGGCCTCGGTGGCGCCAGACGTGTTGTGCCTGACGTTCAACGGATTGTCGAAGGCCTATCGGGTGGCCGGCTACCGGGCCGGCTGGTTGGCGATCACGGGTCCCAAAGACCATGCCAGCAGCTTCATCGAAGGCATCCACTTGCTGGCGAATATGCGCCTGTGCCCGAATGTTCCGGCGCAGCACGCAATCCAGGTGGCGCTGGGCGGCTATCAGAGCATCGAGGATTTGGTGTTGCCGGGCGGTCGGCTGCGCGAACAGCGGGATGTCGCCTGGTCCAAACTCAACGAGATCCCCGGGGTGTCGTGCGTCAAGCCGGCGGGGGCGCTCTACGCCTTCCCGCGACTGGATCCCGAGGTGTACGACATCGAGGACGACGAGCAACTTGTGCTGGATCTGCTCCTGCAGGAGAAGATCTTGGTCACCCAGGGCACCGGATTCAATTGGCCTGCACCGGATCACCTGCGGATCGTGACGCTGCCGTGGGCGCGTGACCTATCGCGTGCGATCGAGCGGCTGGGAAATTTCCTGGTCAGCTACCGGCAGTAACTCAGATTTCGGGGCAGAACACTTCCCTGGCGATGTCCGCGAAATCGGCTGCAGTATCAGGTGTCAAGTCCGGCGATCCTTCGACGATGTCCGCAACCACCTGCTCTTCACTTTCGCCGCGCTCCAGGCGGGAGCAAACGCGGTGCGCATCATTGACCGCAACATCGGTCGATCGGGACAGCTCAATGCCTTCGCTGGACAGCAGCCACAGGAAGCGGCCGTCCTTGTCCATCGTCCCGGGCGAAGTAGCAGCCGGCGCGTCCTGCGATGACGACGTCGATCCTTTCGGCGCGGGATGGTCACGCTTCCAGTAGGAAACCGACACTGCGGCAACGATAATGAGACCAATCACCAACGCGACGAGCACAGCTCCGCCGCGGACAGGCTGCGGGTCAGGCGTTGTTGTCATCGTGTACGCGCGTCAGCGCTGTTCGAGCAGCTGCAGCAGATAGTCGCCGTAGCCGGATTTGACCAGGCTCTCCGCGCGGCGCACCAGCTGCTCGTCGTCGATGAAGCCCATCCGCCACGCCACTTCTTCCGGGACGCCAATCTTCAAGCCCTGCCGGCGTTCCAGGGTGCGGACGTAGTCACTGGCATCCAGCAGGGAATCGAAGGTCCCGGTGTCCAGCCAGGCCGTGCCGCGCGCGAGCACCTCGACCGTGAGCCGGCCCTGATTGAGGTAGGTCTGGTTGACCTCGGTGATCTCATATTCGCCGCGCGCCGACGGCTTTAAGCCCCGCGCGATCTCGATCACGTCGTTGTCGTAGAAATACAGCCCCGGCACCGCGTAGTGCGACTTGGGTGTCGCCGGCTTTTCCTCGAGCGAGAGCGCAATGCCGTCGTCGCCGAATTCGACCACTCCGTAAGCCGATGGATTTGCCACCCAGTAGGCGAAAACCGCGCCGCCGCTGACGGTTTGGAAGCGCCCCAGATTGGTGCCCAGTCCTGGGCCGTAAAAGATGTTGTCTCCCAAGGCCAATGCCACCGAGTCGGTGCCGATGTGGTCGGCGCCGATGACGAATGCCTGGGCCAGGCCGTCGGGCCGGTCCTGCACCGCGTAGCTGATGTTGATACCGAATGCGGCGCCGTCGTCGAGCAGCCGGTGGAAGCCGGGCGCATCGTGAGCGGTGGTAATCACCTGGATGTCGCGGATACCAGCGGTCATCAGCGTCGACAGCGGGTAATAGATCATCGGTTTGTCGTAAACCGGCAACAGCTGCTTGCTGACGCCCATGGTGATCGGATATAGCCGTGTGCCCGAGCCGCCGGCAAGGATGATTCCGCGCATCAGCTACTCCTCAGTCGACCAGGTCGGCCTCGGTGAGCTCGGTTGCCGCCAGCGCCGACTCCAGGTCTTCATGCCGGAACACCGAGGTGACGTGATCGTGGACGACCCGAAACGCTGCCGCCCCAGTGCCATTGGCGCCCTTCAGTTCGACGACGACCACACCATCGTGAACGTACATCCTGCCGACCTCCGCGGTCTGCGGGCGCGCGGCTGCCCACTCACGCAGCGCCTGATGGCCCTGCCCGGCGCCATGTTTGTCGCCGACTTCGATGTCCTCGCTGGACAGCGCGACCAAGGTGTCCAGGTCGGACGCGTTGAGGGCGTCGTGCCATGCCAGTACGGTGGCCATCTCCGATGTCGTCATGATCAGCAAGGTACCGCGCCGCTCAGAACGGCGTGTGGTCGAGCCACTTCTGCCACACCGCGGCATCGCCGAACACCGCGATATCGGTGTCGGCGACCGCAACTCGACGAGTGACGGCCAACAGCAGGTCGGTGGCGGGCCCGCGCAGCGCTACCGTGCCCTTGCCGTGGTCGTGTGACCAGCTGATCGCGCCGGCGTCGACGCGGACGGTCCACTCGCCGGCCTCGCCGAGCCCGTCGTCGGTGGCGTGCAGATGCATGCTCTGACCGTCTTCGATCGGCAACGACGCGCCGTCACTGCCGGCTTGGAGCGTCGCCCGCTCCAGCCATTCGGTGATGGCGTCGGCGGCCAGCTCAGGCTGGAGAGCGTAGTCGAGGCCGAGCGCCAGTGCGGCGTCGGCCCGGTGGACGGCGACCTCGTGCACCCGGCGGCGAATCCACCACTTCGCCGGGCGCGGCCCCAGGAAGGTCCACACCGGGGTTTCCGCACCGGCTTGCTCGACGGCATCGATGAGCAGCTGCGCGCCGCCGTGCAGCCAGGAGATGGCGTCGTCGGGATCCGGCGGCGGCTTACCACCCTCGACACTGCGCGGGTCGAGATAGTGGTCGGCCCGGTCGCGGACGATCTGCGCCGCCCAGCGGTCCCCGCGGCCGACGTGGCGGAACAACTGCTGGAGGGTCCAGTCCGGGCAGGTCGGCACCGGTGTTGACGGGTCGGCGTTGCGGATCACGTCACCGAAGGCCTGATTTTGCTCGAGCAATGCTGCCGCGTACTCCACGCGGTCAGGCTACGCGCCGCCCCAGGCAATACACCCGCCAACCCGCTTGCTGCCAGCGGGCGACGTCCAGACAGTTGCGACCGTCGACAATCACCTTGGCGCGCACCTGATCAGCAAGCTCGTCGGGGTCGAGGTCGACGAATTCGCGCCATTCGGTGAGTACCAGCACGGCGTCGGCGCGCTCGCACGCCTCGGCCACCGACACCGCGTAGTTGAGGGTGGGAAACACGCGGTGCGCGTTGTCCAGGGCCTTGGGGTCGTAGACGTTGACCGCGGCGCCGTTGAGCTGTAGCTGCCCGGCGACGTTGAGCGCAGGCGAGTCACGCACGTCGTCGGACTCGGGTTTGAACGCGGCGCCGAGCACCGCGATGTTGGCGCCCAGCAGCGAGCCGCCGCACGCGGTGGTGGCCAACTCGACCATCCGAGTGCGTCGGCGCATGTTGATGTTGTCGACCTCGCGTAAGAACGTCAGCGCCTGGTTGGCGCCCAGCTCGCCGGCGCGCGCCATGAAAGCCCGAATGTCCTTGGGCAGGCAGCCGCCACCGAAACCCAAGCCGGCGTTGAGGCATCGACGCCCGATACGCGGGTCGTGCCCGAGCGCGTCGGCCAGCATCGTCACGTCTGCGCCAGCGGCCTCGCACACCTCGGCGACCGCGTTGATGAACGAGATCTTGGTCGCCAGAAAAGCGTTGGCGGACACCTTGACCAATTCGGCGGTTTGCAGGTCGGTCACCAGGAACGGCACGCCGGCCTCCAGTAGCGGCGCGTACAGTTCGCGCACCGCGGCTTCGGCACGCATCGAATCTTCTTGCACGCCAAGGACAATGCGATCAGGTCGCAAAGCGTCGTGCACTGCGAACCCCTCACGCAGGAACTCGGGGTTCCACGCCACTTCGACGTCGACGCCGGCCGGGGCGATGGCGCGGGCACGCCGGGCCAGTTCGGCCGCGGTCCCCACCGGCACAGTAGATTTGCCGACGATGACCGCTGCCCGGGTCAGTCGTGGCACCAACTCGTCGATGACGGCGTGGACATGACGCAGGTCGGCGCCGTATTCGCCCTTCTTTTGCGGGGTTCCGACGCCGAGGAAGTGCACGTCGGCAAATTCGGCGGCCATCTCGTAGTCGGTGGTGAACCGCAGCCGGCCCGCGGCGATGTTGTCGCTCAACATCTTTCGCAGTCCGGGTTCGTAAAACGGGATGTCACCGCCGGCCAGCTTGGCGATTTTGCCGGGATCGATGTCGACGCCGACGACGTCGTGCCCTAATTCGGCCATCCCGGCGGCGTGGGTAGCACCCAGATAGCCCGTGCCGAAGACGGTGCATCGCATAACACCGTGTGTAGGCGGCCGCGACGAGCTAACCGTGTCTGGTTACCAAGCGAGAGGCGAACGCCAGATGACAGTTTGCTGCGTTCGGCCTTCGCCGCGTCGATTGTGCGGTTTCATACGCCCGCGTCGGCGTGTCGTGTATGAAACCGCACAACCGCCCGGAGCTACAGGCCCGGGATGCCGGGGATTCCCGGAACCCCTGGGATGCCGCCGCCACCGCCGTGACCGCCACCGCCGTGACCGCCACCGCCGTGACCGCCACCGCCGCCGTGGCCTCCGCCACCGCCAGGGATGCCCGGAATGCCACCGCCGCCGGGGATACCGGGAATCCCGCCGCCGCCGACGCCTGGCCCAACGGGGACTGGAACTGGGACGGGGACGGGCGCAGCCGGAGCGGGCGCAGGCGGTGCCGGAGCCGCGGGCGCCGGAGCGGCGGGAGCAGGAGCCGGGGCTGCGGGAGCGGGCGCTGCCGGTGCCGGCGCTGCAGGGGCTGGTGCGGGAGCGGCTGGCGCCGGGGATGGCGCCGCGGGGGCCGGTGGCGCCGCAGACGGCGGAGGAGGCGCGGCCGGCTGCGATTGCTGCGGCGGCGCCTGATTGCTCGGAACCACCATCGGGTGCCCGGGATTCGGCCGCTCACCGACCGACGGACGCATCGTCATCAGCAGCGCGACGGCCAGCGCCACGACCCCGACCACGAAGATCGCCGCCACCGCAGTTGCCACCAGCGCCGCGGGCCGGCGTCCCCGCTTACGCTCGCCGGAGTCGGGAAATGCGCCGGTTTGCAGATCCTGCCGGAAAGCGGTGGGCGCGTTGGCTTCGTCGTCCGCGACAGCGCTGTAAGCCAACGCTTCACCGCCGTCGGGCCTGCCGACGCCGTCGAGTTCGGGGCGGTATCCCGGGGTCACCGCATAGGGGTCGATCGCGCCTGTGCCGGGGTCTTGCGCGTAGGCCAGCGCCGCGGTCGACGACGAGAACAACGGCGCGTGCGCCGACGCCAGCGCCGCGCCGCGGGCCAGCGCCGTCTCGGGCTCTTCGGGCGCATTGACCGGCAGCGACGTCGTCGCCTCCAGCTGAGGTTTGAGCGGCGCGATGTCGACTCCGGAGCCGACCATGAACAGCCCGTCCGGCCGCAAGGCCAGTGTCTGCATATCGGCGACCAGAGCTGCCAATTCGCCGGCGGTATCGCCGCTTTTCAGCGGCTCGCGGCGCACCTCGGTGATCGAGCCGTCGGCGGAATCGACGATGGCCATCGTCGCGGTGTCCGGTTCGACGAACAACAGTCCGGTCCGGGCGTAGCCAACCGAACTCCCGACCGACTGCGCCAGCGCCGCCGCAGCCAAGAACGCCGAGACGAGCATGACGTTTTCCACCTTGTGGGCGGCCAACGCGTCCCGCAGGGCGGTGGCCTCCGCCTGGTCAGTCCAGGTCACCCCGGTCGACAGCAGCTCATAGCCGCCCTCGGCGGCGCCTTCGCGGGTTCCCAGGATCGCCGAAACCACCTGTTCCGGTGCGCTCTGCGGCGCCGAGGTGCCGTCGACGTCGAAGTCGTCCTGCTCGACGGTGACGCCGTCGCCGTTTTCACCTTCGACCAGCACCATGCGAACCGTCGAGGGCGCCATCGACACACCAAGCACGGTCTCCATTGCCCCTCCAAATCCTTGCCGCGAAGCGTTGGTCACAGGAGTACCCGTTTTCGGCGGCCCGGCGTTTAGAACCCGATGCCCAGGTTGAGACCGGGAGCCAGCGGAACCTTGATGCCCGGGGGGCCTCCGCCGTGGCCACGGCCACCACCGCGACCATGCCCCCAGCCGCCACCGCCGTGATCACCGCCCCACGGTTCGACCGGCGGCCCGGGTGGCGGCGGGGCCAGAATTTGCCCCAGCTGCGGCAAAACCGGCGGAGGCGGTGGAGGCAGCGCGGGCGGGGGCGCCGGTGCGGGAGCGGGAGCGGGAGCCGCCACCGGTGCTGGCGCAGGTGCAGGAGCCGGGGCCGCAGCGGGCGGGGGCGCCGGTGCCGGTGCCGCAGCGGGCGGGGGCGCCGGTGCCGGTGCCGGCGCGGCCGTCTTGGGCGGGGCGGGCGCCGCAGCAGGCGGTGGCGGCGCCTTCGGCGGCGCGGGTGCCTGCTTGGTCGGGGCGACGGCGTTCTGGCTGAGGCTGGGCCGCTGGTTGACCGACGGCCGGATGCTGAACGCCAACGAAATCACAAGCGCGACAACGCCGACGACGAAGATCGTCAGCACGCTCATCGCGGTCAGAAATGGCTTACGGCTGGACTGCTCGGCCGCTGCGACCCGAAAGTCGAGCATGCCGGAGTCCAGAATCTCCTCCTCGCCGGTGAGGTCGACGTAGGCGTCCGGACCTTCGGCGGTGTAGGCCTCGGCTTCCTCGTCGGGAACGGCGCTGTAGGCAAGGGCCCCCTCGCCCGAGTCGACGTCAGCCGCCGCGAGGTAGCCGGGAGAGACGGCGTACGGGTCCACCGCGCCGGTGCCGGGATCCTGCGCGTAAGCCAGCGCTGCCGTCGACGACGAGAACAACGGCGCGTGGGCCGACGCCAGCGCAGCGCCCCGGGCCAGCGCCATGTCCGGCTCCTCGGGAGCGCTGAGCGGAAGTGTCGTCGCCTCCTCCAACGCCGGCTTGATCAACGGGATGTCCACGCCGGAGCCCACGACGAACAGGCCCTCGGGTCGCGACTCCAAGCGGTCTGCACTCGCGGCCAGCTTCGTGATCGCGGCGACCGCCTCGTCGTCGTCCTCGGGGAGGGGCTGGCGATGCACCTCGGAGACGGACCCGTCGGCGGAGTCGACCACGGCCAGGGTGGCAGTATCCGGCTCGATGAACAGCAGCGCGGTGTGGGAGTAGTTGGTGGCGGTGCCGACGGCCTGGGCCAGCGCCGCCGCAGCCAAAAACGCCGACACCAGCATGACGTTTTCCATCTTGCGGGCGGCCAGCGCGTCGCGCAGTGCGGCGGCCTCGAACTGGTCACTCCAGGTCACGCCGACCGAGGCCAGGTGATAGCCACCTTCGGTGGCGCCTTCGCGGGTTCCCAGGATCGCCGAAATCACCTGCTCGGCAGCGGCGGAGTTTGCCGGCCTGCCGTTGGGGCTGATCTCGAAGTTGTCCTGGTCGATCGTGACACCGTCGGCGTTCTCGCCCTCCACCAGCACCATGCGGACCGTCGACGGTGCCATCGACACACCGAGTACGGTGTCCACTACTTCCTCCTAAGTAGTTTGCTACCCGCTCGTGGTCCGGGCAGCGCAGTACACGCGCCTATTGACCCTGATGATTCGACCCTACCTGTCAACGCTTGGAGCAACCTGGCAGCGGCGGCCGTCACTAGCTGGATTTGACGAAGTTCTGGTACGAGCGGGACGGCGTTGGCCCCCGCTGACCCTGGTATTTCGACCCGGCCCGGGCGCTGCCGTAGGGGTGCTCGGCGGGGCTGGTCAGCCGCAGGATGCACAGCTGGCCGATCTTCATGCCCGGCCACAGCGTGATGGGAAGGTTGGCGACGTTGGAGAGCTCCAGCGTGATGTGGCCGCTGAAACCCGGATCGATGAAACCCGCGGTCGAGTGGGTCAGCAGGCCCAGCCGGCCCAGCGACGACTTGCCCTCCAGCCTGCCGGCCAGGTCGTCGGGCAACGTGCACAGCTCCAGCGTCGACCCCAGCACAAACTCGCCGGGGTGCAGCACGAACGGTTCGCCGTCGACCGGCTGCACCAGGCTGGTCAGCTCGTCCTGCTGCTGGGAAGGGTCGATGTGGGTGTAGCGGGTGTTGTTGAACACCCGGAACAAGCTGTCCAGGCGGACGTCCACGCTGGACGGCTGGACCAGCGCGTCGTCGAACGGGTCGATGCCCAGCCGGCCGGCGGCGATCTCGGCCCTGAGGTCACGATCGGAGAGCAGCACGCGACGAGCGTATCCCCGGCTATCCCTGGTGTAGATGAGCGACGCCGCGCTGGATGCTAGCCTTTCCGATCAATCGCGCCGATGTAGTTCAATGGCAGAACATCAGCTTCCCAAGCTGAGAACGCGGGTTCGATTCCCGTCATCGGCTCCATGTTGAGCAGGGCGATGCTGTTCGATCCGTCCGATTCCACGCCTCAGTCGTCACAACCCGGTTGAAAGTGTCCCGGCCGCCGTCAAAGTGCCGTCCCGACAGTGCGCATACCGGCGCATCGTCAGCGACGCATCTTTGTACCCGATCCATGCCGCAGTCACCGCTGCAGGCACGTCGGCCAGGAACATGGCTGTCGCCGCAGGAACTCACCAACCCGTCAGCTTCTCGGTGCGCTCGGGCGGCTCGCCCTCGGCGGGTAGTGTCACTACATAGCCCATTGCTTCGAGCGCCGCCGCTGCGGTGGCCGGTGCGTCACGTACGGCGACCCTGGTCTGTATGCGACGCCAATTTGCGCGGCCGTTGCGTACTGTCGGTCGCCAGTTTGGGCCACCGGTGAATCCACAGTCGGTGATCAAGAACTCGATAATGTCTTCGAGGCACGGGCAAAACCGGTCGCCACCCATCGGGCGGTGCAACGACTCCATGCTGTGTGGCGTGTCGTGATCGAGCTTGGACAAGATGTGCGACAGCGCGCCTCGGTGCGCGGTGATTTGGACGTGCGAGTTTGGCCGGTTGCTCGACCTTCGGCCGTAATCCCACCGGATGATGGGCGTGCGGTCCACCTTGGCCTTGAGCTCGAATGATGAGTGCTCGACGGCCAGCCAGCGACTAAACGAGTCGACGCACAGCTTGTAGTCGACGCGAAGCTCGGCGAGAAATTCTCCTGGTTCACTGCGCGAGCAGAGGTCGACCTTGGCGTTGACGACGGCGCGAAGTCGGATGTCTGCCGACGCGAGTTCGGCTTCGACTTGCACGGCGTCGCCATTCTTCAGTGCCGAGATGGCGTTTGAGACGTCGCTGGCGAAGCTGGTGACCTGTTCGTTGAATTCGATATGGGACAGCGGCATTGGCGCGTGAGTGTGTCTACGCGCTTGTTTCTCCCGGAAGGAACGCAATCGATGAAAGCTGTTCCCACAGTTCATGCTCGTCGCCTATAAGCGAGTAGTGAATCGCGCGATTGCGGAGGTCATCCAGCGATATGCCACGCGCATGAAGGAGTTCTAAAAGCTGGTCACGGCGCGCGCGGAGTTCGTCGTCGCTTAGGGTCGCGATCCTGGTCATCGCCTCCTCCAATCTGTGCGTCGCCGCACCGATACCGCCACTGTCGCATCCGACGTGTCGCCTAAGTCGTACATTTTCCTGCTCGTCATACACCAACATTCTCCGACCAGCACCGACAAGCGCGTCCGGTTGTAGTCAAAGGGTGGCGTGAGCAGCGCATTCGCGCCATGCCGGCGCTTCGAAATCACGGCCCCGGCGGGAGTGCGTACACAAACGCAGGTCCACCAGTAGGTAGGCCATCGCTATCACGTCGTTGTCACAACTCGCAGCAAACGCCTGGCATCAGCGCGCTGTGCTCCTGTACTTGCGCCCATCCACTCGCCCCGACATGCAAATTGCCCGCCGGATTCGCTCGCCGTAGCCGAAACGTGACGAAGCCTTGACCGAATTGCTAACGCGCCCTTGTGCTTCCGTCCATCATGCCAGCCCTACCATCTATTACAACTTTGTCAATTAAAAGGAATGGGGCCATGCGGGCGGCTGTCCGATGCGTTCTTGCGCTGATCGGGACCGCTGCGACGGTGGTTGCCGGGCCGGCCGACGTAAGCCTGGCGGCGACAAGCCAGTCGTATCGGTTCGCGGTCGCATCCGTTCTACCGACGCGCGGCGCAATTGTGGGCGTCGCGCACCCAATAGTGGTGACGTTCACCGCGCCCGTTGCCGATCGGCCCGCTGCCGAGCGTGCTAATGCGGTCAAATCGGCGCCGGCGATGACCGGCCATTTCGAATGGCTCGACAACAACGTGGTGCAGTGGGTTCCCGACCGATACTGGCCGGCGCACAGAACCGTCGCACTCTCGGTCGGCCGCCTGGCCACGGAATTCAAGACGGGCCCTACCGTCGTCGGCGTTGCCGACATCGCAGAACACACCTTCACCGTCACCATCGACGGAGTGGGGGCCGGACCGCCGCCACCACGACCGGCGCCGCACCACCGGCCTCACTGGGGAGAAGAGGGGGTACTGCTGGCCTCGATGGGTAGGCCGGAGTACTCGACGCCTGTGGGCACGTACACCGTCTTGTCCAAAGAACGCTCGGTGATTATGGATTCGAGCAGTGTCGGCATCCCTGTTACCAATCCCGACGGTTATCGGATACCGGTGGATTATGCGGTACGTATCACCAGGCGCGGCCTATTCGTGCATTCAGCTCCGTGGGCTGTCCAATCATTGGGCTTGGAGAATGTCAGCCACGGGTGCATCAGCCTGAGTCCCGCGGACGCAGAGTGGTACTTCAACACCGTCAACATCGGCGACCCGGTGATTGTGCAGGAATCAGGCATAGAGCGACCACAGCGGCTGGCCCCACCAAGCTCTGCACCGAGATAGCCTGCACTGCAGGTGTTTTACTCTCGTCAAGATCGGAGCAAGCCGGTCAGATAACGGCCAGGAGATCACGATGGACCGGCAGCAGATCGATGACGAACTGTCCACGCCCGGCGCGCAGGAATTGCTCGCGTCCACCTCGGCCGCCCACCTCGCCTACATCGGGAAGGACGAGACACCGCGGGTAGTTCCGGTCGGATTCTTTTGGACTGGCACGCAATTCGTTATCGCCACAGCGTCAACCGCACCGAAGGTCGCGGCGCTGTCAGTTCGCCCGGCCGTTGCGCTGGCCATCGACACCGGCGACACTCCCGACCAGGCGCGAGCGCTTTCGGTACGCGGGCAGGCGAGCATCGAGATCGTCGACGGCCCGGTCGAGGAGTACCTCGCCGCGGCCAGGAAATCCATGGATACCGAGGCAGTGGCCGAGTTCGAGCAGAACGTCCGCGAAATGTACGACAAGATGGCGCGAATTGCGATCACGCCGCACTGGGTCCGCTACTACGACTTCGGCGCCGGCCGAATGCCGCATTTTCTGCAGGAACTGGCCGAGCCGAACCAATCCTGAGGGTCTAGCTGGCGGCGTCCGAAGGACCGGGCGCAACGGGCTGGCCGGGCACCGGCCCGCCGGCCGGCGCCGGACCCGCCGGGTCACCCTTGCCCGCATAGGTCCCGGACATGTCGACAAGCGGAGCACCCGCCGGCGCACCCCCGAGCGCAATCAGCGGAGCACCAGCCGGAACCACCGGAGCCACCGGTACAGGAGCACCAGCCGGAACCGGCGCACCGGCAGGCACCGGCGCACCCACTGGAACGGGAGCACCCACCGGAACAGGCGCGCCCGCAGGCACCGGCGCGCCCACGGGAGCACCGACCGGCCCGGGCAGGGCCAGCGGAACCCCGGACATGTCAGTGAGCGGAGCAGTGGCGGGACTGCACGAAGCCCCGGCTCCGGCGGCCGCCGCCGGGCCGCTGGCCGCGACATCGCCCGCCGTCCCCTGCATGCACGCGTAGCCGCCGCCCGTTAGCAGCGGCACGGCTGCCGCACCCGGACTCAACGCTATAGCGGCCCCCCACAACCCAGCGCTGGCAATGACTTTGATGCTGAATCGATCAAAGCTCATCATCACCGACTCCTTATATTCGCGCTCTGAGAGTTCCGCAGCCGAGTGGTGCAGCAGAACTGCATAGCTATACCGATGTCGCGGTTAGACGACCGTCCAATTGTGAGGATCGGGTGCGGCGCACGAAACGCGGCGCACCGCGCCGTTTCCAAACGGTGACCTTCGGTCGGCGTCGCGGAGCCGACTGACGCGCACTCAGCGGATGTAAACCTCGTTGCCGGTGGGGTATCCGCCACCGGTGGTGGTGATGTGGACGTGGTCGTAGTGGCCGTACCCCGACCCCTGCGGGCCGTTCGGTGTGTAGTAGGTGCCGCGCCAGATCGCATCTTGTATCCCGAAGCGCTCGGCGTTTTGGAGCACGAACGCGACGATCTGGTTCCCCAGCGCGATGCCCTCGTCGCTGCCGGGGTTGGGAATCATCACGTCGAGCGCCAATCCGTTGGGATGCCATCGCAGCGCATCCGGTCGGACGCCGCCGATGGTTTGAATCTCGGGGAATATCACGCTGATGGTGCGCTCCACCAAGATCGTCTTGACCTGCAGTCCGCGCTCAGGAGCCTTTCCAGGTGGCAGTGCCTGCGGCGCGTGCTCGTGAACCACCCGCAATCGCGACGCCGGCATTGACTCGGCGGGAACAGCTTGTCCACCGGCCCCCGCCGACGGCAATCCGTTAGGCGCTGCTGCCACGATCTGCAGGCAATACGGCGCGTTGGCAACTGGCGCGGCCTCGCCGCCGGCGCCCAGTGGGCGGGCGCTGCCCGCAACGGCAAAGAAGACCGCGGCCGGGCCGATGGCTGCAGCCATGACTGCCGACGACTTTCGTCGCTTCTTGGCTAATCGGTGCCTCCCCATGGTCGAACAGGATACGAGCAAATGGAGGATTAGTCACCGTTGGGTAACGGTCGCCGCACGACGACGTCTTTGGTCCGCGCCCGGACCGGCCCAGCTACCGGCCATCGGCGCAGGTCAGGCCGATATTTGGCAGGACGGGTTTATCGGCCGCAGCGCAGGTGGCACGCTCAGGGGCATGACCGAGCAGCCGCCGCAGCCCCGCTTCCTCGACGATCGGTTGACGCACTGGGCCGCCACCAAGCCCGACGCGGAGGCCTTCACCTACCTCGACCGGACCTGGACCTGGCGGCAGTGGAACGACCGAGTCAGGCGGCTCGCCGGTGCGTTGACCGACATGGGCATCAAGCGCGGCGACGTGGTGGCGTTCCTCGACAAGAACCACCCCGCCTGCGTCGAGCTGACGATGGCCGCGGCATCGATCGGCGCCGCGAACGCGATCATCAACTTCCGGCTCGCCGGCGACGAGCTCGACTACGTCATCAACGACTGCGGCGCCAAGGCGCTGATCGTCGGAACAGAGCTGAAACCGACGGTCGACAAGATCCGCGACAAGCTCACCCAAGTCGAACACATCATCGCGGTCACGCCCCACGGCGGCGACGGCGACGAATACGAGGCGCTGCTGGCCGCTGCGTCACCCGTCCAGCGGGGCGCCGACGTCGAGCCCGACGACGTGTGCATGGTGATGTATTCGTCCGGAACCACCGGCCGCCCAAAGGGAGTCGCGCTCACCCAGGCAAACGTCTTGGCGCACACCATCAATGCGCATGACGGGTGGGACTTCGACGAGGGTGACAAGAACATGGTGTCGATGCCGCTGTTCCACGTCGGCGGCTCGTCTTACGTGCAGTTCGGCATCTACGACGGCGTCCCCAGCGTGATGACCCGTGACGTCGACGGCGCGTCGCTCGCCGGCGCAATCCTGCAGGGCGCCAACCGAACTTTCCTGGTTCCTGCGGTGCTGGCCAAGGTTCTGGAATCCGGCGAGGATGCAATCAAGCTGTTCGGCCAACTCAAGACGTACTGCTACGGCGCCTCGCCGATGCCGCTGCCCCTGCTGCGCGCGGCGCTCAAGGCATGGCCGAACACCGACTTCATCCAGGTCTACGGACTGACCGAGGTCTGCGGTGTGATCAGCCATCTCATGCCCGACGCGCACCGCGACGAAAGCCATCCCGAGCGGCTGGTCAGCGCCGGCACCCTGATCCCGAATGCCGAGGTGCGAGTCGTCAACCCGGACACGCTGGCCGACGTGCCCACCGGCCAGCCCGGCGAATTATGGTTCCGCACACCGCAATTGATGAAGGGCTACCTGAACAGGCCTGACGCCACGGCCGAAGCGGTCACCGAAGACGGCTGGTTCCGCACCGGCGACATCGGCCGGGTCGACGACGACGGCTACATCTACGTCGAAGACCGGCTCAAGGACATGATCATCTCCGGCGGCGAGAACATCTACTCGATCGAGGTCGAGCGAGTGCTCGCCGAACATCCCGCGGTGATGGAGGTCGCGGTGTTCGGGATACCCGACGAACGTTGGGGCGAGTCCGTGAAAGCCGTGGTCACGCTGGAAGGCGAGGCAACCGAAGCCGAGCTGATCGAATGGGCCCGCGAACGGCTTGCACACTACAAGTGCCCCAAGAGCATCGACATCAAAGACGAGTTACCCCGCAACCCCACCGGCAAGATCCTGAAAAAGGATCTGCGCCAGCAATATTGGCAGGGCCGCGAGCGGACAACCGTTTAGAAGACGCGCACCCAGTCGATGAGCATGTCGGCCGGGTAGCTACCCGTCGCGGGATCGCCGCCGCCGGAGCCACCGACCGCAAGGTTCAACACCGGAAACATGTTGTAGTCGGGGTCGTTGAACGGCCACTTGCGAATTGGATCGTTCAGGTCCTCGATGCCGGTTGCCGGAACGCTGAAGTACGGTTCCGCGCCGTCGACATAGTCTTCCCAGAAGTAGAAACCCGTCTGATTCCAGGTGACTCGCCAGGTATGCCAGCCGCCGTCCACGCCGATCGGGTGGGTTTCGAACGCCGTGCCGAAAGGATCCGCGTGAACGGTGGTTCCGGCCGGCCACTCGTGGTTGCCGTACCACTCGAGTACGTCGACTTCGCCCTCACGTTCGGGGAAGTCGTTGGACAGCCACCAGGCCGGCCAGCACCCGCCGGTGAGGCAGTTGAGTTTGATCCGCGCTTCCCAGGTGGTCCCGATGGTTCCCCGCCAGTTGCCGCTGACCAGGCCGCCGTAGTACGCGTTGCCGTCGTGTGTGGCGCGCAGGACGAGATTGGAATTGCCGTCCAGAAAGACGTTTTCACGACTGTCGCGGTATTGGCCCCAGAACTCGGGCCGGTCGAAGCCGACCGGGTTTTTGACCGGGGTGCGGTGGTTGGACACCGTCCATTTCGAGGGATCGGGGGCCGACCCGGCCGGCCCGTCGAACTCGTCGTGGAAAAGAAAACCCCCGGTTGTGGCCCCGGGTGCGGGCGCGGCGGGAGCTGGAGGTACCGGTGCAGTTGGTCGCGACGGATGAGCCCGGGCTTTGGGGAGAGGCGTTGCCGCTGCCACGGCACCGATCCCGAACATCAACATCACGCTGCGACGATTCATCCCTTGCACCACCAATCGATCAAAGCCAAAACGCCGGACGAGTACATACCCGCGCGGGCAACTCTCAAACGGTGCTATGAAATCACGCCGCGGCGGGCCCGCGCATCCGAATCCGGCCGCGCGCCGCGGCTCATGTCGTCGACGTGCGGTTACGACGTCTGGTCGGAATCGTCCAAGACGCTGACGGCGATGCCGTACGGCAGGAACCGAACCCGGCGCGCCGGGTCGGTGTTGTTCTTGTTCGCGCGCAAAGCATCCAACTCGGTCGCGTAGACCTCTTCGACGCGCGCGCCGCCATTGGCGTCGACGGTGTAGATCGCCCACACGCCGTCGCCCGCCTCGCCGGCGGTTTCCGGCTCGGTGCGCGAACGCCGCGCGAGGTCCTCGAACAGCGCAGACCATCCCGCCCGATCACCGGGGACGGTGAGGAACCGGCTGAACCGCTCGAAGGCGTCCCGCAGGCCCTCCCCCGCTTCCCGGATCACTCGATCGAAGTCTTCGGGGTCGAATCCGAACGGACCGTTCTCGCTCATGGCAGTCGCTCCTACGGTCCCGGCGGTGGCGCCGGTGGCGGTGGTGGGTTGATCGGGATCGGCACCGTGACGAACGGCAGGTGCAGGTACATCGTCATCGGCGGCATCTGCGGCGCGGGCGGAGCCGGCGGCGGCGCAGGGGCAGCCGGGGGTGGCGGCGGCGGCGCGGCCGGCGGCGGCGCGGCCGGCGGCGGCGCTTCTTGCTGTGCGGGCGGCGGCACGTAGGCCGGTGCCTGCCGTGGCGGCGACTGGCGAACCGGCGCCGGGTTCACCACCCGCTGCGGCGCCTGACGCACCACGGGTGCCGGCGCGGTGATGGTTTCGGGGGCCTGCGACGGCGCCGGCGGAGGTGGCGCGGCCGACGGCGGCGGTGCCGGTGGTGGCGGGGCGGCCGGCGGGGATGGCGCGGCCGCGGCAGGCGGCGGCTTGGGCGGCGCTTGCTTGGTGGGCACGGCGGCGTTTCCGTTTGCGCTGGGCGGCTGCCCAACCGTTGGGCGGACATCGGCGGCCAGCGAAACCACCAGCGCCACAACGCCGATAACCAGGAGTGCGGCCACTCCGCTACCGATCACCACCAGCGGCCGATGCGGCCGGCTTTGGACGTCGTCGTCGTCCGGGACAGCGCTGTAGGCAAGGGCACCGGTGCCGACGACGGCGTCGGCGCACACGTCGAGGTAGGCGGGCGCCAGCGCGTCCCGATTCACCTCGCCGGTCCCCGGATCCAACGCGTAGGCCAGCGCGGCCGTCGACGATGCGAACAACGGCGCGTTCGCCGACGCCAACGCCGCGCCGCGGGCCAGCGCCATATCCGGTTCCTCGGCAACGCTGACCGGGATCGGGGCAGCCGCTTCCAAGTGCTGCTTGATGGGGAAGATGTCAACGCCGCAGCCGACGATGAACAGGCCGTCCGGGCGTGTTCCGAGCCCGTCCAGGCGCTCGACCATCGTGGCCAGATCGGCGGCCGCCTGCCCGGTATACGGCGCGCACGTCACCTGCTGGCGGTGCAGGTTGACGATCGAACCGTCGGAGGTGTCCACCACGGCCAGGGTGACGCTTTCCGCCTCGACGAACAGCAACGCGGTGTACTCGTAACCCAGCGCGTGCCCGACGGTCTGGGCCAGCGCCGCCGCGGCGAGCAGCGGGGACACCAGCATGACGTTTCGCAGGTCGCGGGTGGACAGTGCGTCGCGCAACGCGCCGACTTCCCTGGGGTCGGTCCAGGTCACCCCGGTCGACATCAACCGGTAACCGCCTTCGGCGGCGCCTTCCCGAGTGCCGAGGATCGCGGCGATCACCTGGTCAGGCGCACTCGACGGCCCTGAGCCGCCGACCTCAACGCAGTCTTGCTCGACCACGACGCCGTCGGCGTCTTCGCCTTCGACGAGCACCATGCGGACCGCCATTGGTGCCATCGACACACCAAGAACGATGTCCACTACTCCTCCAGAGTCCTTTGCTGGCCACGGTGTGGGCGGAGGAGTGCACCGCGCGGGCCGCCTACCTACTTCGTCGCCGCTGCTCTGTGCGGCGTTACTTCAAGGGCTAGCTGGACGGCGTCAGCCCCGCCGAACCGGGCAATTCCACCCTACTCGGCAACTACCGAAAAGAAACCGGGACGGAACCCGCGGTTAACCGCCGGGGTTTAGGAACGGGTTCTGCGGCGCCGGGGCCTGGTTCTGCGGGACCTGTACCGGTATCGGCACCGGGACCAACGGGATGGTCAGGTATTCGGTGGTCATCGGCACCGTGGTCGTGGTGGTGGTCGTGGTCGACGACGGCGGCGGTGTAGTGGTCGTGGTGGTCGTCGTCGTGGTCGTGGTGGTCGTCGTGGGTTGCGGTGTGGTGGTACTCGGCGGCGGACGGTACGTCGTGGTCACCGGCGGCGGAGGCGGCGGAGGTGCCTCGGTGGTAGGTGGTGGCGGTGCGGCGCTCGGCGTCGGCGCGGCGCTGGGCGGCGGGGGCGGCGCCGGACTCGGCGACGGCGGCTGAGAGCTCGGCGGCGGAGGAGGCACCGCCGTGCGGCTGGTCGGCGCGGGCGGAGCCTGGTGGCCGGTGGTGCTGGTCAAGGAATACGCCACGCCGCCGATCGCGAACATCGCGACCAGTGCGCTCAGGCCGAACAGCAACTGCGGCAAGCGGTGTCGACGCCGTGACCGCTCTTCGTCGGGCTGGAATGCCGGCAGGTACTGCGACGGTGGGGCGCTCCCGCCGTCGTCGTACGGGTCGCCGGTGTAAAACAGCGGCTCGTCTCCGGAGTCGTCGGCCTCCGACCAGGCCAGTTCCGCCTTCGGAAGTGTCGACGACGGCTCCTCGTCGAAAAACGCGCCGTCGGTGGGGATTCCGAAGGAGCCGGTGCCGAAGCCGCCGGTCGGCGCGTCGAACGTGCCGGTGTTCGCGGCGAAGCTGCCGGTGGCCGCGCTCGCCATTGCGGCCATCGCGGTCGCCGGCTGGACCTCGTCCGCTTGTTCCTCGGCCGGCTCGCGTGAAGCAAGCATCACCGCACCGACCGCCATGGCCAGCGCAGGCTGCACAGCAGTCACCACCGACAATTTGGCGTGAGACGAAAGCCGTTGGGCCACAAGTGGAATACTGGCTCCACCGCCAGCCATCGCCACCGCCGCGAGATCCGCCCGGTCAATCTTGTTCCGGGACAACGCCTCGTCGAATGCGGAGAACACACCGCTGAGCCGATCTTCGATCAGCGTCTCCAACTGGGCCCTGCTCACTTGGACGGTGGCGCGACGTCCGGGGACTTCGGCGTCCACCGCGGTCACCGTTTCGGTGGACAACCGCTCCTTGGCTTTGCGGCATGCCTCTCGCAGCTGATCGAGCTGGCTCACCGCCGCGGTGCTCTCGGGATCGGCCTGATCGGTGTGGCCGACCGCATCCAGGACATGAACCAGCAGTGCATCGTCGATGTGCGTGCCGGAAAACTCTGAGTAGCGAAGTGTTTCGCCGATGGGCGCAAAGCCGGAGCCGGCGTCGGCCAAGGTGATGTTGGTGCCGGCTCCGCCGAAATCAAGCAGGCCGACCACACCGCGGGCGGGCAGGCGCGCACCGGAATTCAACGCGATCAATGCGGTGACGGCATCGGACACCAGCCGTGGAGCGATGCCGCTTCGGACAAAACCAGGGTGGGTGCGCAGCGCGTCACGCAACGCCTGCACGGCTTGAGGTTCCCAGTGTGCGGGAACCGCGATCGTGATCTCCGATGTCGAGGCGTCGGCCCCAGCCGCCGAGATCATTGCGTCGAGAGCCTCCACCAGCAACAGCGCCGGGTCATGGGTCGACCCACCAACGGATACAACGGCTTCCGAGTGACCGACCCGCTCGACGAAGCCGCTGATCAGTGTGCCGATGCCGGCCGGGTCCGCGTTCTCGGTGGGCACGCCGAGTTGTGGTGCGCGATCAGGAAATACGGTCAACATCGAGCGGCGCGTCACGGGTGGACTCCCGTTACGCACCGCAACTAGGTTTGTGGTCCCGATCGATAACCCCAACGGGTCGTACATAAAGCGAATACCTTGCGTCGTCAGCGGTCGGCGGCCAGCGTTCACCATATCCGTGGTCGGGGCCGATCAAGGTCAGACACATCGTGGTTGGAATCCGGTCGATGCGGTTGTGTCACCTAAGCGAGACAGTGGCCGAGCGTTGACTCTGCGGTCACCACGCAAAAGTTCGAGTAGCCACCATGGTGGACGCAGAATGAACTCAGACCACGGTGAGCGGTAGCGATCGCCTCGGCTGGAATTGGAACGTCGAACCGCCGCTGACCTTGGCTATCGCGACCTCGGGCAGTTCGCTTGCTGCGGTGTCGGTTTGGGTGAACTCGGCGGTCCAGTCGGTGCTCGTCCCGCCGACCTGCACCTCGACGTGCGGATCCACCGCGGTGGCGATGGCCTGCAGCGGCTGCACCGACCCTGGTGAACACAACGAGATCCAGGCACCGTCGTCGTGCGCCGGTGACCGCCGCACGACCAACCGATCCGTCACCTCGGCGTCGACGTAGTCGACCGGATTCAGCAGCGGGTGCAGCTCGAGCACCCGCAATACGCCCTCGACACCGTCTGGCATCGACAGCGCCCGGTGAATGCGCTCCGCACCGAGCCCCGCCACGCCGATCAGCTGACGGGTGCCCACGGAGGTGGCCACGTCGGAACTGACCCTCGCCCGCACCGCGATCGCGAACGACAGATACAGCAGGTGCATCTGCAGGCACACTTCGTCGGCCATGCGCACCAGCGCCGAATGGGAGAAGGCGCCGAAGTCCAGGTCGGAGACTAGCGGGCCCGAGTAGTCGGCTAGCCCCTCATCGGATCGGTCGATCGCGTCGAGTTCCCATGTGGCAGCACGGGTTTGACGAACAACATCTAGTGCCGGGATGCCCTCCGCGGGCGGATGCGACTCGTCGATGATCACCGTCCACGCGCAATGCGGATGCCGGTCCGACGGCACCCGCGGCGGCCGGTGGAGAGGGCGCATCTGCGCGTGCGGATTGGTGGCCACGGCGGTGGCGTCGAACGTCGGGTCCTCGATGGT
The DNA here is from genome assembly GCF_002101595.1 of Mycobacterium celatum. Classification (GTDB taxonomy): domain Bacteria; phylum Actinomycetota; class Actinomycetes; order Mycobacteriales; family Mycobacteriaceae; genus Mycobacterium; species Mycobacterium celatum. Next base: position 17,970 of record NZ_LQOM01000040.1, on the reverse strand, counting down.
GTGGCACATGCCGAAGACGTATTCGTCGCCCATCGGCTCGACGTCGAGCAGCGCGCCGCAGTGGTCGAGGTGGAACTCGCCGTGACAGCGGTCCTGGACCGTGTAGCGGAAATCCATGAACTGCGGCGGCGCACCGATGTCTAGCTGCAGGCCTTTGAAAATGGTGGGCACGTCGTCACCCTCGTAGTTCAGCGCCCGCTGCATGCGCTTCGTATACACGGGGCTGGCGCCGGCCCACTCCTCGATCGCGATCTGCAGCATCTCCTCGCGGCCGAATTCCTGGATGCACCAGGCCATCCCCGAGCGGTCGATCATGTGCCCGATCAGCAGCAGCTCGGGGACCAGAACGGCGAGCTGCTCACGGGACAGCCGCGCATAGCGGGATCGGCTCACCAGCCCAAAAATAGTCAGTACTATGTTATAAAGTCAACAATGTCCATATACGCAGGTGCCGCGCCCACACGGCAGACCAGCGCGCCCCGCAAACGCGGCGACGACACCCGCGCGAAGATCATCAACGAAACCGTCCGCTGCATCGCCGAGGAGGGCTTCGGGGCCGCGACCGCCAAACATGTCGCCGAACGCGCCGGCGTGACGTGGGGCGTCATCCAGTACCACTTCGGCGACCGCAACGGTCTTCTGATGGCCGTCGTCGACGACGGCGTGGCCAAGCTGCTGGACTCGCTGTCGGCGGCCGATGTCGGCGAACTGCCGCTGCGAGAACGCATCGAGGTCGTCGTCGACACCGCCTGGAGCTGTTATTCCAGCCCCGCTTCGCTGGCCGCGTTCGAGATTCTGCGGGCCACCCGCTGGGGCGAGAGTTCGCGCCGACACCTGGTCGAGATGAACGCGGCGATCAATCAACTTGGTCGGCTGATTACCGACGATCCTGCCAATGACGGTGTGGCCGAGGTGATTTGGGCCGCGCTGCGCGGCGTGGTGCTGGCCCAGATGATCATGGGCGTGCCCGTCGACTGGCAGCGGGAACGTCGCGCGCTGATCGACATGGTGACGCACTACCTGCAGCGCTGTGCTCAAATGTCGTGATGAGCCCGCACGACGACATCGCAGCCATCGAACAGGTCAAGTACCGCTACTTGCGGGCGCTGGACACCAAGCACTGGGACGACTTCGCGGACACCCTCACCGACGACGTAAAGGGCGACTACGGATCGTCAGTCGGCGAGGAGCACCACTTCACCAACCGCGACGATCTGGTCGCCTACATGCGCTCGGCACTGGGACCGGGCATCATCACCGAACACCGGGTCACCCATCCCGAGATCACGGTGAGCGGCGACGAGGCGTCGGGCACCTGGTATCTGCAGGACCGCGTCATCGTCGCCGAGTTCGACTTCATGCTGATCGGCGCGGCGTTCTACCGCGACCGCTACCGGCGCACCGCCGACGGCTGGAAGATCAGCGCGACGGGCTATGACCGCACCTACGAGGCGACAATGTCGTTGGCGGGCCTCGACTTCAAGGTGAAGCCCGGTCGCGCCCTAGCCTGATTGCTTCGCGATCGCGATCAGCGCACCGGGCCGCAGCCACCGGATGATCTGCACCAGCGTGTCGTCGTCGATCGCCACGCATCCCGCCGTCGGCCCGCCGTCGGTGGTGTGGAAGAAAAACGCGGCGCCGTCGCCGGGCCGGCGGGCCTTGTTGACGCCCATCACCACCGCGTGCTTGTACTGCGGGATTTCGAGATTCTCGCTCGCGTCCGTGTCGAACGGGCACTGCGCTTTCTGGCAGACCTGCATGGTATTGAAGGTCGGGCTGTGATCGTCGCCGTTCCACCAGTGGTTGGGCCCGACCTGCGTGTACGGCAGTCCGCCGCCAGGATTGGGCGCGGTGCCGAATGCGGAGTCCAGCGAATAGACGCCCATCGGTGTGGCCGGGTAGCCGCTTTTGGCCTTCGGCGCCAACCCCGCCGACCCGATATGGGTCGGGATCCCCGCGCCGATCGGCTGCCAGCCGGTGGCGGTGCGCTGATAGACGTCCATCTTGGCGTTCGAACCGCCCACTCCACAACCGAAACCACTTGGGTGGCGTTGCCGACGGACGGCGCGAACCACGGCGCGCCGACCGCAGCGCCCGGCGGTGCGCCGGCCAGCGTCACGGCGGTCGCGCACAGCGCAGCGCAAAGCGAACCCAGCAGTCGGCGCACCGTTTCATCGTCGACGCCGAACAATCTCAGCGTCAAGTAAAAGTTGAGCTTCGATCCGGTCACTGCGCGGCCGCGACACAGCCGTCGCGTCCCGCCGATCGCAGGTTCGGTCTATATGATCGGCAACCGATGTCCTTGTCCAGCAATGACAAACGCTGACGGCGTCGTCTTCACAGCAAATTGATCGCGAGGTTTATGAGAGCACGAGATGACGCAGTCTGACGAAGGCAACACGACCCGGCTCGCCCTGGTGAACGGGCCGAGCGAGCTGCCGTTGACCGTCTGGCTGGGTTCGGCGATGTACACCTTTCCCGCCGAACGCGACGTCGTCGTCGGCCGCGATCGTGACTGCGACATCTGTCTGCACGACGGCGACCCCGCCGACCTGGCGCTGATTTCGCGCGTTCACGCGATTCTGCGGTTCGACAGCGGACGGTGGGTTGTCGTCGACAAGAGCCAGAACGGGGTTTACGCCGACGGCGTACGCGTGCCGCTGGTCAGCGTCCGCGACGGTCAGCGCATCACGCTCGGCAGCCCGCACGGGCCGCAGCTGACATTCCGCGTCGCCACGTCCAGCGCAGCGCCCGAACCCCGCAACCCGCGCACGCTACGTAGCCTGCCCACCCCGACACGGCCTCCGCAGCGACGCACAGGACCCCAAACACGGCCCACCGAAACGGCTTTCCGGGAACGCACCATGCGGCTGCGGCGACCGCCGCGGCCGGGATCTGCGCCGGCCGGTTCGGCGACCATCGGCCGCGCCAAGACCAACAACATCGTCGTCAACGACGCGCTGGCATCCCGGGTGCACGCGGTGCTGGTGTCCACCCCGGGCGGTCTCGAGATCCGCGACAACCACAGCAGCAACGGCACATTCGTCAACGGCACCCCGATCACCTGCACCCTGCTGCGCGACGGCGACGTCGTCACCGTCGGCAACACCGACCTGGTGGCGTCGGGCCACACCCTGGTCCCACGGGTTGCACAGGCGCGCAGCAGCGGACTGACCGCACAGGGGCTGGCGCTGACCATCGACGGTCATCCGCTGTTGACCGACGTGTCGTTCACCGCCCGGCCGGGCACCCTGACCGCGGTGATCGGGCCGTCGGGCGCGGGGAAATCCACGCTGGTCAAACTGGTCGGCGGCACAACGCAACCCACCGCCGGCGTGGTCACGTTCGACGGACACGACGTGCACGCCGAATACGCGTCGATGCGCTCCCGGATCGGGATGGTCCCCCAAGACGACGTGGTGCACCGCCAACTCACCGTCGAACAGGCGCTGGGCTACGCCGCCGAACTGCGGCTTCCGCCGGACACCTCGGCCGACGACCGTCGCCGAGTGGTCAAGCGGGTCCTCGACGAGCTGGACCTGACCCCGCACCGAAAGACGCGGGTGGACAAGCTCTCTGGCGGGCAGCGCAAGCGCGCATCGGTGGCGATGGAACTGCTGACCGGCCCGTCGCTGCTCATCCTCGATGAACCGACGTCCGGGCTGGACCCGGCGCTGGACCGGCAGGTGATGACGATGCTGCGCCGGCTGGCCGACGCCGGCCGGGTGGTCATCGTCGTCACCCACTCGCTGACCTACGTCAACATGTGCGACCAGATACTGCTGCTGGCCCCCGGCGGCAAGACCGCGTTCGCCGACCCGCCCGCCGAGATCGGGCCGGCGATGGGCAGCACCGACTGGGCCGACATCTTCGCCCGGGTCAGCACCGACCCCGACGGGGTGCACCAGGCCTTCCTGGCACGGCATCCCCCCGCCCCCCGACGCCCCCCGACGGCCGCCGCAGCGCCGCTGGGCAGCCCGCCGCGCACCGGCCGGCGACGGCAGGTTTTCACGCTGGCCCGCCGCCAGACCCGGCTCATCGCCGCCGACCGCGGATACTTCGCGTTCCTGGCGCTGCTGCCTTTCGTGCTGGGCACGCTGTCGCTGGCGGTACCCGGCAAGACCGGCTTCGGTCATGCCCCGCCGGACACGGATGAACCCAACTCGATCCTGATCCTGCTGAATATCGCCGCGGTGTTCATGGGGACCGCGCTCACGATTCGCGACCTGGTCGGGGAACGGCTGATCTTCCAGCGCGAACGGGCGGTAGGGCTGTCGGCGACGGCGTATCTGGGGGCCAAGGTCGTCGTGTTCAGCGCCGCAGCGGTGGTGCAGACCGCGATCCTCACGGCGATCATGGCTGTCGGCAAAGGCATGCCGACCCGCGGCGCGGTGTTGTTGGGCAACGGGCCGGTGCACGCGGTCACCGAGCTGTACGTGACGCTGGCGTTGATGGCGATCGTCTCGGCGATGGTGGGCCTGGCGTTGTCGTCCCTGGCCCGGTCCACCGAGCAGGTGCTGCCGATGCTGGTGGTGGCGATCATGGTGTCGATGGTGATGGCCGGCGGGCTGATTCCGGTGACCGGCCGAACGGGTCTGGACCAGGTCTCGTGGCTGCTGCCGGCGCGATGGGGCTTCGCGGCCTCGGCGTCGACGGTCGATCTGCGCACGATCGAGCCGCTGGTGCCCACCGACCGGCTGTGGACGCATTCGCTGCACTACTGGGTGCTCGACGTCGGCATGCTGGTGCTGCTGGGAATGGTGGCCACCCTGTTCGTGCGGTTCCGGTTGCGGCTGCGTGTGCACAGCGCCAAAAGCTGAATAGCGCTTTCCGGCGGCGGCGATAGCATCGGCGAATGTCGGACTTCCCGCCCGGCCGTTATTCGCAGATCCTGGTCGGTCATGTGTGGCCGTCGGGTTCGAACGTGGCGATCGTCGCGAATGCTTCGGCCGAATGCGGCAATGTCGCTGCCGCCTACCAGGATCTGCGAGACCGGCTGTGCCAGGCCCGCTTTGGGCCACTAGCCGACCAGGCCGGCGTGACCGCCGACGACGTGCACGATGCGTTCCGGCGCGGCGAGGACCATGCCCACAGCATCGCGGAGAAGAACGAGATCAAAAGGGCGGCTTTCGAATCCGCACACGACGCGGTGCGTGAACTGCGCGCGGAGCTCACCAGTATCGCCGAAGACGGAGAGAGCCGAATCCGGCGGATCGAGGGCAGTAAAGATTCCCCGGCGGCCAAACTCGACGGGCTTGTCGGCGTGTTGGCGGACTGCCAGAGCCGGGCCAGCGCCAAGGCCGCAATGTACGGCCAGGACATCCTCGACGCGGTCCAAAAGGTGCTCGACGCCGAGGGCCTCGACCGATCCGCCCGCCAGTTCGCTGCGGAGCACGGCATCGACGCGGTATTCACGCGGCCCACCGTGCGCCGTGATCAGGTTGTCGCACTGTTACGCGAGCCGACATGAGCCCCGACTTGCGCGCCTCACCAGCGGATTACGCCGCCGCTGCCGCGGCCAATACGCCGCCGCCACCGATCCCGCCCACTGCCGTTCCCGGGCCCGGTTCGATCGTCGACAACCTGCTGGCAACGTTGGGTGCGGCGGCCAACATCGGCGTCCCGTCCGATTTCGCCGACGCGCTGGCCGGCCAGGCCGAGCGCGGCCTCAAAGCTGCCGACGCGGAAGCCAAATTCCCCGGCAACGAAGAAGACTCGGCCGCGCGGCTGAACGGGCTTTCGGATCCGAACCAGATGTCCCAGCAGATTCCGCAGCTGGCGTCCGGCATCGCCGGCGCAATCGCCGGGGCGCTCGGCGGCGCCCTGCAACCGCTGGCCCAAGCCCCGCAACAGGCCGCCCAAGCCGGCCAGCAGGCCATGCAGATGGGCATGAGCGGTCTGCAGGGAAACGCGGCCGACACCGAGCCCATGCCCGAGGAAGTGTTCGACGACCTGGACGAATTACCCAGCGGCGGTGGCAGTTTGGGCAGTGGCGGATTCGACGCCACCGTGCCGACGGCGGTGCTCGGGCCGCCGCCGACCCCGTCTACCGGTACCGTCCCGGCGTCGTCGCCGACCGCGCCCGCGGCGCCGGGACCGCCGGAGCCCCTGGCCTCGCCGAGGGGCGGGGTGGGCGCGGTGCCGATGATGCCCCCGACCGCCATGCCCGGTGCACGCGGTGCGCCCGGCGACCTCAAGCCCGACACCAAACGGGTCGTCGTTCCCGCTGTGCGCAACGGTGCTCCCGTGCAAGGACGCATCGCCGCACCGCTGCCCGAGGTGACAAAGCGAGTGGCGGGCCAGCCGGCTACCAGCAGCCGCGAGCACTAGCACCGGCACCGTGGTCATACTGGGCGCATGGCAGTCATCGTCCGAAGGCTGTTCGGTATCGGCAAGCTGCCAGCCGACGTCCGCGCGGAGGTCGAAGCCGAAGGAGTCGTCTACCTCGCCGACTATGTCGCGATCACCCGGCGATTCAGCGGCGCCATCCCGGGCCTGCGGTCGTCGCACAGCGTCGCCAGCTACGTCGGCTCCCTGGTGTTGACCTCCCAGCGGGTGCTGGCCACCCTGTCGTCGCTCCCGAAGCTGGCCGGTCCCACCGTCGACGTCCGCTGGGACGCGCCGCAGACCGGCCCGGCGACTGCGCAACTCGCGCCGACGGGTCTGCAGGTCGAGCTGGACGTCGGGCGGGTGGATCCGGCGTTCAACGGGCAGCTGTCGCTGCACTACAAAACCGCCATCCCCGGCGACGTGCTCACCGGACTGCCCCGCCGGTCGCTGGCTTTCGACATGCCGCCGGAATACGTGTTCCGCGCGGTCGGCGTCACCTACCGGCCGTAGCGGTGGTGAGGCACAGACAGGTCCGGCCAGGGTGGACGGCGCAGCACCGCGAGGCTGGCGATTACGGCCGACAGCAGACCGGTGAGCACGCCGATCAGCGCGATGCGATTGGCGTCGACGGCCGCGACCCAGGAAGCCCTGTCCCCGGCCACGACAAACACGCCGAGCGGTGTGGCGGTGGAACCCCGGATCTTGGCGACCGGGATGACGGTGGCGCCATCGGCGGTACGGTACGGCTCGCCGTAGACCCGCCCGGCGGCACCATTGGTCGGCAATTGGTCGAGCGATTCAGGAAACTTCATCATGGGACTCCTCTCCCGACGCCCAGCAGACACAGAATCGCACTGTTCGGGCGGCAATCGTGCGAGTCTGCGTCTTCTCGAGCAGGGATGGGTTTCTACGATGGCCCCTGTGAATGATCACGCGTTCAGCCCGCTCGAGCGGCAAACCGTCTACCGCGTGATCTGCGAGCGCCGCGACATGCGCCGGTTCGTGCCGGGCAGCACCGTTGCAGACGACGTGCTGGCGCGCCTGCTGCAGGCCGCGCATGCCGCGCCCAGCGTCGGGCTGATGCAGCCGTGGCGGTTCATCCGGATCACCGACGGCTCGCTGCGACGACGCATCCACGCCTTGGTCGACGAGGAGCGGCTGCTCACCGCGCACGCGCTGGGCCGGCGCGCCCAGGAATTTCTGGCGCTGAAGGTCGAGGGCATTCTGGACTGCGCCGAGCTGCTGGTGGTGGCTCTGCGCGACGGCCGGGAAGCCCACGTCTTCGGGCGGCGCACCCTGCCGCAGATGGATCTGGCGTCGGTGTCGTGTGCAATCCAAAACCTTTGGCTGGCAGCGCGATCCGAAGGTCTCGGGATGGGCTGGGTGTCGCTGTTCGATCCGCAGCGGCTGGCGGCTCTGCTGTCCATGCCGGCCGACGCCGAACCGGTGGCCATACTGTGCTTGGGGCCGGTACCCGATTTTCCCGACCGGCCGGCGCTGGAATTGGACGGCTGGGCGTTTGCCCGGCCGCTGGCCGAGTTCGTGTCCGAGAACAGCTGGGGAGGTGGCGGCGATCAGCGACAGTGACGAAACGCCCGACAACGTATTGGTCGTGCATTGGCACGACCTTGGTCGTTATCTGGGCGTCTACGGCCACACCGATGTCTCGAGTCCCCGGCTGGACCGGCTGGCCGACGAGGGCATCCTGTTCACCCGGGCACATGCCACCGCGCCGCTGTGTTCGCCGTCGCGCGGATCGCTGTTCACCGGCCGCTACCCGCAGAGCAACGGGCTGGTCGGCCTGGCCCACCACGGCTGGGAGTACCGCTCCGGCGTGCGCACCCTGCCGGACATTCTCTCCGAATCCGGTTGGTACTCGGTGCTTTTCGGCATGCAGCACGAGACGTCGTTTCCGTCTCGGCTGGGTTTCGACGAATTCGACGTGTCGAACTCCTACTGCGAGTACGTGGTGGAGCGGACCGAGCAATGGCTGCGTGAGCGTGCCGGGCGCCGACCGTTTTTCCTGACGGCCGGGTTCTTCGAAACTCACCGGCCCTATCCGCGGGACCGCTACGAACCGGCCGACGCCGCCACCGTCGCCCTGCCCGACTATCTACCCGACACCGGCGAAGTCCGCCAGGACATGGCCGACTTCTACGGGTCGATCAAAACCGCCGACGCCGCGGTCGGTCGGATCCTGGACACGTTGGCTGCCACCGGCCTCGACGCGACGACCTGGGTGGTGTTCTTCACCGACCACGGCCCGGCGTTCCCCCGCGCGAAGTCCACGCTGTACGACGCCGGCACCGGCATCGCGATGATCATCCGTCCGCCCACCCGAATACGGCTCGCGCCAAGGGTTTACGACGAGATGTTTTCCGGCGTGGACCTGGTGCCCACGCTGCTGGGTCTGCTCGGCGTCGACGAGCCCGACGACATCGAAGGCATCTCCCATGCCCGGGCGCTGCTGACGCCCGACGACACCACCCCGGTCCGCGAACACGTCTACACCGCCAAGACCTATCACGACTCCTTCGATCCGATACGGGCAATTCGCACAAAGGAATACAGCTACATCGAGAACTACGGACATCGCCCGCTGCTGGATCTGCCGTGGGACATCGAGGAGAGCCCGTCCGGACACGCGGTGGCGCCGTTGGTCACCGCACCGCGGCCGGGACGCGAACTCTACGACCTGCGTAGGGATCCCACAGAGACCAACAATCTGCTGGGCAGCGACGACACCGGCCATGCCGATGCGATTGCCGCCGATCTGGCTGTGCTGCTGCATGAGTGGCGTCAGCAGACCGGCGACGTCATCCCGTCGGACTTCGCCGGCACCCGGATAGCGGCGCGCTACACCGAAACCTACCTTCGGATCCACGCCAAAGTGCCGACCAGCCGGTCGGCGATCGCCGCCGAGCGCGGCATCGAAGACGAGGTCAAGAAGTAATGTCCTCGGTCCCGACGTCGTACCTGGTGCTCGCCTCGCAACGCAGCGGGAGCACGCTGCTGGTGGAGTCGCTCCGCGCGACCGGATGTGCCGGCGAGCCGCAGGAGTTCTTCCAGTACCTGCCCAGCACCGGCATGGCCCCGCAGCCGCGGGAATGGTTCGCCGGGGTCGAGGACCCCACGATTCTGCGGCTGCTCGATCCGCTGGAGCCGGGCACGCCGGATACCGCGTCCGCGGTGGCCTGGCGTGAGCACATCCGCAGCTCGGGCCGCACACCCAACGGTGTCTGGGGCGGCAAGCTGATGTGGAACCAGACGTCGCTGCTGCAGGAGCGGGCGGCGGGGCTGCCCGACCGCACCGGTGAGGGCCTGCGCGCGGCGATCCGCGACGTCATCGGCACCGAGCCGGTTTTCGTGCACGTGTATCGGCCGGACGTGGTCTCGCAGGCGGTGTCGTTCTGGCGGGCGGTACAGACCCGGGTGTGGCGGGGCCGCCCCGACCCGGAACGGGATTCGCGGGCCGTCTACCACGCCGGCGCGATCGCCCACATCGTCACGATCCTGCGGGAGCAGGAGACCGGCTGGCGCAACTGGTTCGCCGAGGAGCAGATCGACCCGATCGACGTCGCCTACCCGGTGCTGTGGCGCAACCTGACCTCGATCGTGGCCGCGGTGCTCGAAGCGCTCCGGCTCGATCCGCGCCTGGCGCCCGCGCCGGTGCTGGAGCGCCAGGCCGACCAGCGCTCTGACGAGTGGGTGGACCGCTACCGCGCCGAGGCCGAGGAACTGGGCCTGCCGCAATAGACGTTGTCGTCGATCGACTGTGCATTGACGGCGTCGAGGGTGCGACCAGGGCGGGCCCGGATCGTTTTTCCCGCCCAGAGTTCACGCTCGACGCCCTGGATGCACACTCAACGGGCGCCGACCTGGGCGACGACGAACACCCGCCGGAACGGGAAGAACGTGATCCCGTCGGGCCGGGTCGGATAAGCGTCGGCGAGCAGCGGGATCAGGTCGGCGCGAAACCGCTCCCACTCGGCGTCGCTGAGCCGCTCACGCACCGGCAGCAGCGCGGTGCCGCTGATCCAGTCCAGCACCGGATGCTCGCCGCGCAGCTGATGCAAATACGTCGTTTCCCAGGCGTCGACGCTGCACCCGGCGTCCATCAGCAGCTCGGCGTAATAGGCCGGCGGGTGAACCACCGCGCCCACCCGAAACGGCACGTCCCGCAACGCCTTTGCGTACGGCTCGCGGCGCGCCAACGCACGCACCGCAGCGTGCGACGGGGTCTCGAAGTTGCCGGGCATCTGGGCGGCGATCCACGAGCCGGCCGCCAGCTGCCCCGCCCAGCGGACCATCAGCTCCGGATGCTCGGGCACCCACTGCAGGACGGCGTTGCTGAGCACCACGTCGGTGTCGCGCCGCGGCGTCCAGCTGCGCAGATCGGTGACGGAGGCGTCGACACCCCGCTCCCGGGCCGCGGCGACCATCTCCGGCGAGTTGTCCAGCGCCTCGATCACCGCGTCCGGCCAGCGCCGGGCCAGCTGCAGCGTCAGGTTGCCCGGCCCGCAGCCCAGGTCGACGACACGGCGCGGACGCTCGGCGCCCACCCATGACAGCAGGTCGTAGAAGGGGCGGGCGCGCTGATCCGCAAAGGCCAGATAGACGTCCGGATCCCACATGTCTGTCCTCCCGATCAACGGCCCGTGTGCCGACTGGTATAGACAACGTAGACGAGTCGAGGTGGAGATGACTGACGAAGACGACGCCGCCGGTGTCCGACGGATCTGGTCCGCCTTGGGCTTGCCCGGGATTGTCGACGTACACACCCATTTCATGCCGAAATCGGTGATGGACAAGGTGTGGAACTACTTCGACTCCGCGGGTCCGCTGGTCGGCCGGCACTGGCCCATCACCTACCGGGCCGACGAATCCCGGCGGGTCGAGATGCTGCGGCGATTCGGGGTCCGCGGCTTCACCGCGCTGGTCTACCCCCACAAGCCGCAGATGGCCGCCTGGCTGAACCAGTGGGCCGTCCAGTTCGCCCGGTCCACACCGGATTGCCTTGCCACCGCGACGTTTTACCCCGAGCCAGACGCCGCCGACTACGTCGAGGCCGCGATCCGCGACGGCGCCCGGGTCTTCAAGGCACACATCCAAGTCGGTCGTTACCAGCCGAACGACCCACTGCTCGACCGAGTCTGGGGTCTCATCGAGGACGCCCGCGTTCCGGTCGTCATTCACTGCGGGTCCGGTCCGGTGCCGGGCGAATACACCGGGCCCGAACCGATCCGCCGACTGCTGCGCCGCTACCCGCGGCTGCGGTTGATCGTCGCGCACATGGGAATGCCGGAATACGCAGAGTTTCTCGACGTCTGCGAGCGCGCGGCCGACGTGCGACTGGACACCACGATGGCCTTCACCCCGTTCGTCGAGGAACAAATGCCGTTCCCGACCGCTCAGCTGCCCCGGCTGCGACACTTTGGGGACCGCATCCTGTTCGGCAGCGACTATCCCAACATTCCCTACCGCTACTCCGATGCGATGCGTTGGCTCACCGAATTGCCCGGAATCGACGACGACTGGTTGCGCGCCGTGTTCTATGAGAATGCGGCTACGCTTTTCTTCCCCAGCAAAGAGGGCACTCGACGATGACGTCCGATGCCGGCCCGCCCATCCCGCTGCCCGAGGTGCCGGGCGCCGACGCGGGCGCCGAGGGACTGCCGGAGCTGTCGGCGCTGCCGTGGCGGCAACGCGCGATCGTCGAGGGGTCCGCGGTCAGCGACCTCGGGATGCGTACCGCCGTCGCCACCATGCTCGCTGTGGCGATGACGCCGCCGGTTCTGGCTACTACCTTACGGCGCAGCGAAATCCGCCGCGAGCGGGACAACCTGCGCTTCTACGCCGAGCTGGCCGCCGATCGCGATCCGGCCAAGTCCTTTCCGGCCCCGACGACGCCGCCGCGGGTGTCGTCGCAGCCGGCCAACCCAGTTGCACAGCGGATCGCGCACGGCACCGTCGAGAACATCGCCTTCGCCAGCGGCTTCGAGGCGGTCAACCCGGGGCTGCGTCAGCCGTGGCGGACATTGCGCCGCAACAACGTCGTGCGGGCACAGCATTGGCGCCACGACGACGGGCCGCGCCCGACGCTCTGCGTCATCCACGGCTTCCTGGGGTCGTCCTACCTGCTCAATGGGCTGTTCTTCTCCTTGCCGTGGTATTTCGAATCGGGCTACGACGTTCTGCTCTACACCTTGCCGTTTCACGGGCGCAGGGCCGAAAAGTATTCACCGTTCAGCGGCTACGGCTATTTTTCCCGCGGCCTGACCGGATTCGCCGAGGCAAGCGCGCAAGCTGTGTATGACTTTCGCTCGGTGCTGGACTATTTGCGTCACACCGGCGTCGAGCGCATCGCGCTCACGGGGATTTCGCTCGGCGGCTACACGTCGGCGTTGATCGCCTCGGTCGACGACAGGCTCGAGGCCGTCGTCCCCAATTGCCCTGTAGTCACTCCGATTACGATGTTCGACGACTGGTTCCCGGCCAACAAGCTCGTTGAGCTGGGGCTGCGGAGCAGCGAGATTCACCGCGACGAGTTGGCCGCTGCGCTGTCCTACCACTGCCCGCTGAACTACCGGCCGCTGGTGCCGATGGACCGCAGGTTGATCATCACCGGCCTGGGTGATCGGTTCGCACCGCCACAGCAAGCTGAAATGCTATGGGAGCATTGGAATCGCTGTGCGCTGCACTGGTTCCCGGGCAGTCACCTCATGCACATCAGCCAGCTGGAGTACCTGCGCCGGATGACCGGGTTCCTGCACGGGTTCATGTTCGGCTAGACGGCCGCATGCCGCGGCCGTGACTGCCGTGCCGCGGTGCTGGGCCAGCGCAGCTGTCCGAGTAGACCGTCGGGCAAGGCGGCGTGACCGTCGAGCCTTTCGGTCGACGTCGGATCCAATGCCACCAGCGCGGGACGGTGATTACCGGATTGCGGAGTCAGCCCGGATATCGGTGCGCCGCCGGCGGGATGGGCATTGGTGCGGAACGCGCACGCGACCGCCAGCGTCTGGTCGCCCGCCGCGCCGGCGATTTCCAGCGCGGTCCATGTTTCGCGAGCCGGATACGACCTGATCACCGCGAGGGTGTCCAGGAGCGTCTCGTCGGCGTTGACCCGGTATGCCGCAACGTAATCGCCGCTTGCTTCCTTGACGCCGCGCCAGGTTTCGCGGGCGGGCCGCGCGAACAACGTCGGGACGTCGTCGGGTTCCACCGGGCCGGCCCCCCAGCCGATCTCGCGGAGGTGGTCGGCGAGCCGGCGCACCGCGACCGCCGCGGTCTTGTGCAACGGAATGCTCGACGAGCGGGCCTGCAGCGCCACAAGGTTGTCGGCGGCCGACAGGGTCAGCCCAATCCAGGTGTCCCGCTGCGGCATACCGTTGTCGTCCTCTGTTTCCCGGCTGGTGACGCGGACCGCGTCGGCGCGGATTCCGTAGCGGTCCAGGTATCGCGCGATCAGCGGCAGCGGCAGCAGGTCCGGTTCACCCTCTGGCGGGTTGGTGATCCGCAGCAACGCGGTCGTGCGCACGTCGATGCCCGGGCGGGCCGCCGGGGCGCGCATGTGATTGCGGCGCAGCATCGCCAGCCGGTGGCGCAGCATCGTGGTGAAAAACATTCCGCGCCACCAGGCCAGCAGTAGCAGCACCGCGGCAATCGCGATGCCCAGTGCCCAGCGCTCACGCGGGGTATGCCACGGATAGGCCATGGCTGCGGCCACGACCGCCAGCAGCACCAGGCTGATCCGCCCGGTCAGTGACTGCCTCACGAGGTGAGCTCCTTTCGACGGCGCGCCGCGATCGCGGCAGCGCCCACGACGGCCAGTGCGAACGCCGCGGTTCCGATTCCCGAGACGATCAGCGGGGTGTGATTCTTTGGCGCCGGCTCCGGCGGTGCGGCGATCGGCTTCGCCGGCGCCGCATCGGATTTGGTGGCCGGAGGCAGCTCCCAGGTCAGGGCCGCGACCGCGTCCACACTGCCGGCACCCACCACATTGGACGGCGCCCGGGACCCGTTGTGCGCGGTTGCGGTCAGGCGGCGCACCACCTGCTCGGCCGTCAACTCGGGATACTTGCTGCGCACCAGCGCTGCCACACCGGACACATACCCGGCCGCATAACTGGTGCCGCTCAACGGAATCAATTGCTGGCGCTGATTGGGCAAGCCGTTCGCCAGCCCGCCGTCGTCGCGGTTGCTCACCGACACGATGTTCTGGCCCGGCGCCGCGATGCCGACCCACGGGCCGGCCATGGTGAATTTGGACGGCTGACCGTCCGGCGTCAGCGAAGCCACCGAGAGCACATAGGGCTGCCACCACGACGGGATCGACACCGACGTGACGCCCGCCCAGTTGCGCGGATCGTCCGGCCGGCTCAAATCGGTCAGGGGGTTGGACTCACACGCGGTGCCGCCGGCCATCGAGCCGGTCGGCCCGCTGTTGCCGGCGGCCGCCACGATCACCGCGTCCTTGTCGACGGCCGCGTACCGGATCGCCGCACCGAGCGCCGCCTGGTCGACGCTGCGGTCCGCGGGCAGACAGCTGACCGCCGAGATGTTGATCACCCGCGCGCCGAGGTCGGCGGCGTGCACGATGGCCCGGCCCAGCGCCGTGACGTCGAAGGTCACCTGCGCCAACGTCGGATCGCCGCCCGGCATGCGGGGCGAAAACTTCGCCGACGCGGTGCGCAACGACAGCAGCCGCGCTCCGGGCGCGACCCCGGCGAAGCCGTCATCGCTGGGCTGGCCGGCGATGATCCCGGCAACCAGGGTGCCGTGCCCGTCGCAGTCGGTGAGGCCGTCGCTGGATTCCAGGTAGTCGCCGCCGGGTTCGACGGTGGGCAACCGTGGCCCCGGCCGGACCCCGGTGTCGAGAACGGCCACCAACTGGCCGTCGCCGCGCGAAATCCGCCACGCCGCAGGCAGATCCATCATCGTTTGGTTGGGCGTGGCGGCGCCGGGATCGGTGCCGGGGATGACGCCGGCGGTGCTGCATTCGCCGCGCTGCTCCATCGGCTGCACGGGCCCGGGCGCGCCGTTGGGCGGCTGGGCGCCGGGATCGACCACCGGCGGGCTGATCGCCGCGGCTGGTGGACAGCACCACACCGCCGCTACCAGAACCGCGGCGACACAAGCGAATCCGGCACGAATCATCGATTGAGTACCCAGCTGAAGATCCCGACCAGGTAGGCCATGACGGGGATAAGCGACGCGTCGATGCCCGACGCGACGAAGCCGACCACCCGGCGCAGCGGCAGCGAATAGCTTTCCGGTTCGGCGATCGGCGGGTTCAGCGCGACCACCACCCAGGCCAGCACCAGCGCGGCCAGCACCAGCACCGCGCACAGTGCGGCGACGTAACGCGCAGTCGCCGCGTAGAGCACCAGCAGCACCACCGTCAGCAGGTACGGCTGCGCAAGCAGCCATGCCTTGCAAGCCGCCGAATCCCAGACCCGGGCCCGCAGCGTGGCCGCAGCCGCGGTGGCCGCGACGACGTACCAGCCCCACACGGCCAGTGTCTCCGGCCGCAGCGCGATGGCCACCGAGCCCAGCACGCTGAGCAACACCGCGCCGGCGATGAAGCCGGTCTGGTGCGCGTCGCTGATCCGAACCCTGCGCGGCAGATCCTCCAGCACCCGCATCGACGGCGCCGACGGGGTGGGGTCGCCGGGCGCCGGGATGACGGGCAGCGGGAACCGCGCCCATAGCGCGGACAGTTGGGCGGCCTCGACGGTGACGAACAGTGCCACCACGATCAGCAAGCAGCCCAGAGTGAGCATCGGCAGCTGCCACAGTGACGCAGCGCCGGCCACCAGTAATACGCCGACCCCGAGAACTGTTGTGGCGGTGAAGAATTCGATGGCGTGTTCGCGTTCCCGACGCGGAAGGATGATGCTGATCAGCGACCATGCCGCAACACCCGCTGCGGCCAGCATCACGTGCGCCGGCCCGAAACCGCCCGGTACCGCCAAGGTCAACGCGGCAGCGATCGGCACCAACGCCGCCGCGGACAAGACCGTACCGGCCCGCGGTGAGCGCGCCAGCAAGCCGGCCAGAGCGGTGAGGACCGCGATCGCGCCGACCGCGATCAGCCCGGCCGGCGCGCCGCTGACCGCACGGTGGGCGGCCGCCAAACCGGTTGCGGCGAGCACCAACCCGATGACCGCAGCCAGCGCCCCGCGCTGAACGTGCGCGATGCCCCATGGCTTCAGCCGCGAGGCGGAGAAGATCACCGCAGCGTCGGCGATGTCCTCGACGATGCCCGGCGCGGCCGGGCCGGGCGGCACCGGCTGCAACGCGAGCAGGTCGCCGTCGACGACACCGACCGTGTCCAGGCTGGCATCCAGGCTGAACGGCGCGCCGCCGATCGGGGCAAGGCTGAGCCGCGCGGGTGTCGCCGTGTCCGCGGCCGGCTCTCCGTCGACAGCGTCGACCTCACCGTCCAGACCGGTGGGAACCACCAAACGTTGGACCGCGGGCAGGATTTCGCGCAGCGGAAGCTCGGCGGGCAGGGCCATCTCGGTCAGCCGGCTGTCGGCGAGAATGGCGACCCGGACGATCGGCATCACGGCGCTGGACATCAGCGGGTCCTCGGGATTTGGTGGGACATGGATTCTCTTTCTCTCTTGTGTTAAGTCGATTGGACGCTGAAGTCTCTGGACAACCGCTTACCCGGGAACCATTGACCGTCGGGCAGGGTTGCGGTCAGGTGTTCGACCGCCATGGCGATCGCGAACGGTGTGCCGGGGCGAAACGTCGAGATCCATTCACCGTCGAAGGCGCGCGACGGGCTGACCAGCACCCGGCCCGCCGTGGTGTCGACAATGCTCATCCCGACTTCGGTGGTGGCGTGCCGGCCGTCGTGGCGGCAACCGGCGACGATCTCGACGTAGCTGCGCGGGCCCGTGAACACCGACTCCACCATGGGCCGCGCGGACTCCGGAATGCCCAGGTATTCAAGGACTTCGGCCAGCGGCGTGCCGTTACGCAACCGCTCGTCGGCCCTCGCGCCCACCCGGGCGGGCATGCTGAACTCGTCGAACCGCGCCGGCGGTCGGTGCGCCAGCCCGACTCCGAGCACGGGCACCAGCGCCCGTGCGTCGTCGATTTCCATCGACGTAAACGTCACCAGCTGCGCATTGCGCAGCGCGACAACGGTTTTGTCGCCGCGCCGCGCGATGATGCCGCGCAGCATCTCCCCGGGCCCGGAGTCGTTGGCGGGTCCCACGTAACGCAGGTCCAACCACCGCTCCGGGAAACACACCACCCGGATCCAGTCGGCCACCGCGGAGTTGACCGCGCCGTCGGCGGACAGCAGACCCATCCGGGCCAGTTCGCTCGCCTGCCGCTCGACGAATGCGCCCCGTTCGCCGGCGTCGGTGTAGGGCGTGGTGATCGCCAAAACCCACGGGAATGTGCCCGCGCCAACGGTTTCGGCGATGAACCACGCCTGCTCGACGGTCAGCTCGACGGCGTTAGGCTGGTTGCCCATCTAACCTTCGACTCCGGTCAGCCGCCCCATTTGGCGGCTTCGGCTTGGTCGCGGGCCAGCATCGACACCGTGTTGGTCTCATGGGTTCCGGCCATCGCGTGATAGGCGCGCACCAGATCGGCCATCGCCTGATTCCACTGCGCCTG
>NZ_LQOM01000039.1 GCF_002101595.1 Mycobacterium celatum | reverse complement strand
CCGCCCGCCCGCCCAGTACGCCGAGTTGCACCGATACTGGACGGAAGCCCCGAGCCTGCCGAGTCTGTACCTGCACGGCCGCGACGACGGCTGCGCCACACCGGCCTTCGCGCACTGGACGGAGAAGGTGCTACCCGCGGGCAGCGAGGTGGCGATCGTCGAACACGCCGGGCATTTCCTGCAACTCGACCAGCCGGAGGAAGTCGCCGAGTTGGTGCTCGGGTTCATCGGCCAAGGGTAGGTGTCATGCCGGCCCGGATGGCGGCGGTCGACGCCCAGTTCTACTGGATGTCGGCCAAGATCCCCAACGACCAGTTTCTGCTCTACGCGTTCGCCGGCGAGCCTGCCGACGCCGCACGCGCGATCGACGACGCCGTACGCCGGGCCCGAGCATGCAAAGCATTGACGATCCGGGTGAGCGACGGCTCGCCGCTGACCTATCCGCGGTGGGTGCCGATGCCGGTCGAGCCCCCGCGCGTCCACCACCTGGACGACGCCGGTTGGCGCGGTTGCCTCGACGCCGTCATGCGTCTCGTCGACGACCAGCTCGACGTCCGCCGAAGTCCCTGGCGGCTACATCTGTTCGCCCCTGTCCACGACATTCCGGGCAGCGGCGGGCCGGGGTCGGTGGCGGTCCTGCAGGTCGCGCATGCGTTGGCCGACGGCGCCCGCGCATCGGCGATGGCCGGCTGGCTGTTCGGCCGGGCGGAACCAGTGCCCGACGTCAGCGCGCCGTCGGCGGGCTTCCTGCCCTGGCGTGCCTTCGAGGCGGCACGCGCGCACCGGCAGTTGGTCCGGGATATGGCGGCGGGAGTACTGGAAAAACCGGCCGAATCACGGCCGGCGCTGATCACCAACACCCGTCCGGCGGGTGCGCGCGCGGTGCGCACTCTGGTGCGGCACCGCTCACAACTGCCCGGCCCTACCGTGACTGTCGCCGTGCTGCGCGCGGTAGCCGACGCGCTCTCCGATTACCTGGGCGGCGTGGCCGGTTCGCTGGGAGCCGAGGTGCCGATGATCAAACCTGGTGCGCGACAAGCACACAACCACTTCCGCAACGTTACCGTCGGGCTTTATCCGGACCTTCCGCGGGAGGCCCGAACAGAGCGGATCGTCGCGGAGTTGGCCGATGTCCGCCGCCGTGCCGAACACCCGGCGGCACGTGCGGCTGACCGGGCATTCGCCGCGGTGCCCGCTGCGCTGCTGCGCTGGGGTGTAGCCCAATTCGACGTCGATGCCCGGCCGACGCTGGTATCCGGCAATACCGTGGTGTCCAGCGTCCATCGCGGTCCGGCCGACTTGCACCTCGGTGATGCGCCCGTGTTGCTGACCGCCGGATTCCCCGCGTTGTCGCCGGCGATGGGCCTCACCCACGGCGTGCACGGTATCGGCGATACGGTTGCGATCAGCGTGCATGCGGCCGAATCGGCGATCGGCGACATCGACGCTTACGTCCAGGCTTTGGAGTCAGCGCTGTAAACTATTGGGCCTCACCCGATTTAGCTTCCGCCTCCCGGGTTCGGCCGGCGGCCAGAATCAGTTCCTCATGCAGTTCGAACCACACGGTGTGATAGGAGTCGATCAGCGGCCGGGACAACCACAGGGTCTCGCCGGCATAGATCTTGTCGATGGCCGCCTGCAGTTTGGCCGAGTAGTGGCTCAGCCGGGGCAGCTGCGAGGCGGCCGCCGCAATGATCGGCATCACCCGCCGGTGCACCTCGTCGAGACGGGATAACACCCCGGCGTCGTAGGAGTCGTCCTCGTGGGTGTTGGGCTGCCCGTCTTTGACCTGCCAGTCGGTGACCAGCGACTTGAATTCGGTGTTCACCCCCCGAAACTCGTCGTAGGCGGAGGCCAGCGCGGCCGTGTCAGCGGCCGCGCGCTCTTCGGCCAGCAACTCGGCGAGGCGGGCACGCCCGTCCGGGCTGATTCGCACGGTCTTCCCGTCGATCAGCAGACCCGTCCGTGTCAACTGCTCGACGGTACGGGCGACTTCGGCCGGATCCTCACCCAAAGTGGCGGCCAGGTCGGCCGGACTGACCCGGCCTTTGAACCGAACAGCCTGCAGCACGGTCAATTCGCTCATGATTGCCGTAGTGCGCTGAGCATGGCCGTCAGGGGGCCGTCGCGCAGCGGACTGAATCGCTGTGCGATCTCTGCCAACTCGCGAAGCTCCGGCGAGTCGTCCTCCGACCAGGCGGCGAGTTCCAGTGCGCCGTCACGCACTTCGCCCTCGTTGCCGTCGACGGTGACCAGCCTGCCCGCCAGCGACTCAGTGACGCCGCCGCCGCAGCCCACCACCGCGACGCGGCCCAGTTCGCGGCTGACCACCGCCGCGTGGCTGGTGGCGCCGCCGGTCTCGGTGACAACGCCGCGGGCGACCAGCATGCCGTGGATGTCGTCGGGGCTGGTGTGGTGTCGCACCAGGATGACGTCCTCGCCGCGGTCGGCGGCCTGCACCGCCGCGTCCACGTCGGTGTATGCCCGCCCGGTGGCCACGCCCTGGCTGGCAGCCAGTCCCTTGGCCAAAAGTGGTGCCGCCAACCGGGTTTCCGGTTGCAGCGACGGCCGCAACAGCGCCTCGACGTGAGCCGGGGTCACCCGGCGCAGCACCTCGGCGTCGTCGATCAGCCCGTCGCGGCGCAGGTGCAGCGCCAGCCGCACCGCGGCCTGCGGCGATCGCTTCGCCGCCCGGGTCTGCAGCAGCCACAGTGTGTGGTCTTCGACGGTGAACTCGATCTCCTGCGCATCGGCGGTGAGCCGCTCCAACGTGCGGGCGGCGGACGTCAACTCGTCATAGACAGCGGGCTGCTGGTCGCGCAGCGCGGTGATCGGTTTGACGTCGACGGTGCCCGACACGACGTCGTCGCCCTGGCCGCCGGGCAGCCACTCACCGAATTCGTCGTCGGCTCCGGTCATCGGGTTGCGGGAAAACACCACGCCTGCACCGGAATTAGTGTTCAAGTTGCCGAACACCATCGCCTGGACAACCGCGGCGGTGCCCCCGCGGTTGTCCAGCCCGTGGTGGGCGCGGTATGCAGCGGCGCGCGGTGAGTTCCACGACCTGAACACCGCCTCGATCGCCGCGCGCAACTGCAGGTAGGGATCCTCGGGCACTCGGTCGGCCACGATGCGCCGATACCCGTCCGTGAACCGGCGCCACGTATCGTGCGCGAATGCGGCGGCGCCGAGTGCCCGTTCGACCTCGCCGCACATGCCCAGATCCAGCACCGTATCCATCATGCCGGGCATCGACACAGCCGCACCGGAGCGCACGCTGACCAGCAGCGGACGCGGTCCCCGCCCGAACGTGCGCGACGTTGCGGCTTCCAGCCGGCGTATCCCGTCAAGCACGTCGTCCCAGACCGCGTCCAACGTCGCGCTGGGTTCGTCCAAATAGCGGGCACCCACCTCGGTGGTGAGGCAGAAGGCGGGCGGCACCGGCAGTCCGTGGCGTCGCATCGTGTCGATGCCGAATCCCTTGTAGCCCAGTACTTCCGGCGGGCAGCGCGCATCGCCGTCGAGGAACACTACGGTGGCTGCAGGCATTGTCAGGATTGGCCGCGCAGCAGGCCGAAGCCGAAGTTCGTGCCGAATCCGCGACGCAACGCCAGGTGAATCCACAACAGCGCGTACGGCTCGAGCAGCCGCGCCAGCCTCAGCTCGCCGACGTCGACGGTTTCGAAGCCCAACTCGGTGACCAGCCCCGCGGTCACCGACTTGGCCTGGTCGTCGTCACCGCAGACGAACATCACCGGTGTGCCGGGCAGTTGCGGAGAGTCCATCATCGGCGCGCCGATCTGGTTCATCGCTTTGCAGACCCGCGCGCCGGGTGCCCACACCGCTACCTGTTCGGCGCCGGATGAGGTGAGCCCGACTTCCAGCGCGGTGAAGTCGGGGGTGAGCGGGTTGGTGCAATCGACGACGACCTTTCCGGCGAGATCGCCGCAGTCCCGCACGGCCTGCTGGGTTCCCTGCCACGGAGTACACAGGACCACGACATCGGCTGCGCTCGCAGCGGATTCGTTGGTCCGGACTGCGCCGAGCGCCGCGTACTTCGGGTCGTCGGGGTTGCGCACCCCGAATGTGATGTCGTGGCCGCGGTTGCGCCAGGCGGTGCCCAGGGCGCGCCCGACGTTGCCGGCGCCAATGATCGCGATCTTGATGTGAGGCTCCTTCGTGCTTGTTGGTGGGTGGCAGGATACTTCTGCCTACCCGATGATCTAGGTTTGCGTCTATGACTGCCTATGATGTCGGTTTACTGATCTTGCGGGTGGCGCTGGGCCTGACGCTCGCCGCCCACGGCTACAACAAGTTCTTCGGCGGCGGCCGCATCCCCGGGACCGCGCGCTGGTTCTCCAGCATCGGCATGAAGGCCGGCACATTCCAGGCCGTGGTCGCGGCCAGCACCGAGGTGAGCGCCGGCCTGGGGCTGGCCGCCGGGCTGCTCACGCCGATCCCGGCCGCCGGCTTCGTCGCGCTGATGTTCGTCGCCGCGTGGACCGTACACAGGCCGCACGGCTTCTTCATCATCAACGAAGGCTGGGAGTACGTGATGGTGTTGGCCGTCGGCGCCGTCGTGGTGGCCACCGTGGGGCCCGGCGAGTACAGCCTGGATTGGCTGATCTTCGGCCGCTCGTTCTACGGGTGGCACGGGCTGCTGATCTCGGTGCTGCTGGGTCTGGCCGGTGGGATCGGCCAGTTGCTGATCTTCTACCGTCCGCCGGTCAAGCAGGAACAACCGTAGCGGTTTCGCCACGCGGTTGACCCAGCCGCACATGATGGCCAAGCTCGCGGTGCCGGCCCAATGGATGAGACCGCACGGCTCGCGCCGAGCCGGGCCGAAGCCCGGCGATGCCCAGATAGCGCAGTCCGGCGACTTAAGGACTTTTCTGCGGCTCGCGCAGGAATGCGTCGACGACTGGCGCAAGTTCGGCCGCGTTGTGCACGAGGTCAATGTGGCCGCCGCTATGTTGGTGTAGCCGCGAATGGGGCAGCAAGGTGTTCATGATGTGGGCGTTGACCATCGGGATGATCGGGTCATCGGCGCCGGCCATGATCAGCGTCTCCTGGCGCACCGTGGGCAGCGCAAACAGACTGGTCCAGACCGCACCGGCGAGCAGTTGGTGCAGATAGCCCATTTTGGATCCGGCGTGCAACTGCCGCACGAAAAGTCGCGCCACGTCCTCACCGTGGGTTCGAACCGTACCGCCGTACAACTCGCCGGCGATGGATGCCGCATAGTCCGGATCGGAGAATCTGCGCGGAGTCAGCATTTTCGCCAGTACCCGTGGTTGGCCGGGCACCATCAGCGCCCCGGTGCCCGTCGCCACCAGCACCAGGCGGCGGCACCGGCGCGGGTTTTGGAAGGCAAACTGTTGCGCAAGTGCGCCACCCCACGACAACCCGAGCACGTCCACCACACCGATCTCCAGCTTGGACAGTACCCGGCCCAGCACCCAGGCCAGGTAGGGAAACCCATACGGCAGAACGGATGTGGGAGATCCGCCCGTCCCCGGAACATCGAATCTGACCACCGCGGAACCCGGATCCAGGTGCTCCACCAGCGGGTCGAGCACCTCCAGGCTGGCGCCGATGCCGTTACACAACACCAGCGGCACACCGATTCCGCGCCGCACGTTCACCCGGATACGCTGCCCGCCGGCGGCGACGTAATGCTCCTCGCCGAAGGGGCTGGGCGATACCACCCGAAGACGTCGCGATTCACGGGTGCTGGCAGATCGCGACTTACGCGCGGTCATCAGAGCAGCCTGCGCATGACCTTCAGCGCCTTATCGGTATACGGCGGGTAGAGCAGCTTGAGATCTGGCCACGTCGTTTTGGCAAGAACTGCCTTGCGATGACTCATCGTCTGAAATCCCCACTCGCCGTGGTAGGCGCCCATTCCACTGGGCCCCACACCGCCAAACGGCAGCTGCGGTACCAGGCAGTGCATCGCGACGTGGTTGACTACCGCGCCGCCGGCGGGGACCGCGTCGATGATCCGCCTGCTGGTCGATTTCGAGCCGGAGAACACGTAAAGCGCGAGCGGCTTCGGCCGTGCGTTGACGAACCGGATCGCCTGCTCCACGGAATCGACTCCGATCACCGGCAGGATCGGACCGAAGATCTCCTCGGTCATCGCCGGCTCCGTGGGATCAGGGTCGACGATGACCGTGGGATCGATCGTCAGCGAATCGCGGGCGCTTTGCCCACCGACGACGATCGTTCCCTTGGTGGCGTCGAGATACCCGGCGAGCCGGTCGAACTGGCGCTGGTTCACGATGCGCATGCCGGCCGTTGTGTCGGCGCGAAAGGCGGCCACCGTGTCGACGATCAGTCCAACGAGCTTCTGCTGCACGGATTTGTCGACTAGCACGTAATCCGGTGCGATGCAGGTTTGCCCGGAGTTCAGCAGCCGTCCCCACGCGATCCGCCGTGCCGTCACCTCGAGATCGGCGTCTGTGGCCACGATCACCGGGCTCTTGCCGCCCAGCTCCAAGGTCACCGGAGTGAGCGTTTCGGCCGCCGCGGCCATGACCTTGCGACCGATCGCGGTGCCGCCGGTGAACAGGGCGTGATCGAAGCCCAACGAGAGCAGCTGCTGGGTTGTTTCCGCCGCGCCCTCGACGACGGCCACCGCGTCCGGGTCCAGATACTGCGGAATCAGCCGGGCAAGAAGCGCCGAGGTGACAGGGGTGAGTTCTGACGGCTTGACCACCGCACAGTTGCCGGCCGCGACAGCGGCCACCAGAGGCGAGAGCGCAAGGTAGACCGGATAGTTCCACGGCGCGATGATCAGCACGACACCCAACGGTTCATACTGCACCCAAGCCGACCCGGGAAGCTGGTTCATGGGCAGCCGCTGTTTCTTGCGCTTTATCCAAGTGCGCAGATGCTTGCGCGCGAACGCCGCTTCACCCTTCGTGGACGCGATGTCACCGAGCCAGGCTTCGGCCCGCGCTCGGCCGAGATCCTGGGCGAGGGCCGCAGCGATCTCATCCTCGGCTTCGTCGAGGAGTCGCTCGATTGCGTGGAGTTGACGCTGCCGCCACTCGATCTGCCGGGTGTGTCCCCTTGCGAAGGCGCCGCGAAGAGCAGCGATCTTCTCGACCAGTTCGGGCGGTG
Source organism: Mycobacterium celatum (assembly GCF_002101595.1). GTDB lineage: Bacteria > Actinomycetota > Actinomycetes > Mycobacteriales > Mycobacteriaceae > Mycobacterium > Mycobacterium celatum. The sequence goes on along the minus strand of NZ_LQOM01000039.1, from coordinate 10,826 downwards.
CGGTGATGGTCTGAGTGGTCATCTCTATTTCTCCAGCACGTAACTACCGGGGGCCGGCCCGAGAGGCGGGAAACCTTCCCCGCCAAGGGTTTTCGGTGCGTCGATCTCCGGGCCACTGCGCTCGCTCAGCCAGCGCGCATAATCCGGCCACCACGAGTCGGGAAACTTTTGCGCCGACTCCAGCCATGCTTGCGGATCGTCGACGTCGACCGGACCGGTTCGATACGACGCCTTCGGATTGCCGGGCGGGTTGACCAACGCGGCGATATGGCCGCTGGTGGACAACACGTAGCGGTTGTCCTTGCTGCCCATGAGGCGCGCGCTGCGATAGGTGGCTTGCCACGGCGAAATGTGGTCGGCCACACCGCCGATCACGTAGGCGTCGGTGGTGATCTTCGACAAATCCACCGGCGTGTCCAGCATGCTCACCGCTCCGGGGATGGTCAGCGAATTATTCAGCCCCGTCAACACCATGTCGCGGTGCAGGGCGGCGGTCATCCGGGTGGTGTCGGCGTTCCAGAACAGCACGTCGAACGGCGCGGGTGGGCGGCCTTGCACGTAGTTGTTCACCCAGTACCGCCACACCAAATCCGTGGGCCGCAGCCAGGCGAACATCTCCGCCATGGCCCGCCCGTCCAGATATCCCTTCTTGGCCGACGTCCGAATCGCGGCCTGCGCGGCCCGCTCACTCATCATCGCCGACGCGAACCCAGCCCGGGTCTGATCCAGCACGGTGACCGCCAAGGCGAGGCCCGCGATCCGGTCGGCGTCGCCGATCTCGGCGAGGTGCGCCGCCGTCATCGCCGCCAGGATGCCGCCCGAGCAGGTTGCCAGCAGGTGGGTGCTGTCGGTCCCGGCGATCTTTTGCACCGCGTCCATCGCCTCGATGATGGCCGCGCCGTAGGCGTCGAAACCCCAATCACGGTGCCGGGCTTGGGGATTGCGCCAGGAAATCGTGAAGACCTGCTGGCCCTGCGCGACGAAGTACTCGATCATGCTGTGTCCGGGCGCGATGTCGATGATGTAGTACTTGTTGATCACCGGCGGCACGATCAGCAACGGGACCGTGTGCACGGTAGGTGTCTGCGGGGCGTACTGGATCAGTTCGAACACCGAGGTTTGGGCCACCACCGCTCCTTTGGTGGTGGCCACGGTCTCGCCCACCGCGAACGCATCGGGTTCGACCATCGCGGGCACCCGCGGTTTGGACAGTATGTCGCGGGTAAACGCCCGCGCGCCGCGCACCGCGCTCAAGCCGCCGGTGTCGATCAGCGCCTTCCAGCCCAACGGGCTGATCAGCGGATTGTTGCTCGGCGCCAGGAACTCCACCAGATTGGAGACGACGAAGCGCATCTTGTCGTCATCGCGCCAGTCCAGTCCGGCGTCGGCGAGCAGCCCCTCGGCGGTCTCGGCCGTCGCCAGATAGGTTTGCATGATCCGGTGCAGCAGCGGATTGCCTTGCCACGCAGGGTCGCTGAACCGCTTGTCGGCCCGGGCCGGAGCGCGATGCGATCGGCCCACGACGATACTGCCGAGTTCGCGGGCGAGCGTGCCGGCGCGGCTGCTCACGGCGCCGGGTTGTTTGGCCAGGTTCGCCCCGAAGCGAGCCCAGCTGGTATTGGGCATCATCCGGCGGCCAAACGGCCGGGTGGCGCTGGTCAACAACAAGTCCAGCGGTGCGGCCAGCTCGTCGGGTTTGGTTGTGGAGGCGGCCATGGCTATCACGTGCTTTCACTTGGCGGAACGGTGATGTCGCGTTTTTGGACCTTGCCGGTGGGTCCCTTGGGCAGCGAGTCCACCAGCCAGACTTGGCGGGGATACTTGTAGGCGGCCACCCGGGCTTTGACGTACTGGCGCAGCTCGTCGGGTTCCGCGGACGCGCCGTTCTTCAAAGCGACGGCGGCTCCGACCTCTTCACCGAGGGAGTCGTGCGGGATGCCGATGACGGCGGCTTCGGCCACCGCGGGATGCTCGTAGAGCACCTCCTCGATCTCGCGTGGATAGACGTTGTAGCCGCCGCGAATGATCATGTCCTTCGTGCGGTCGACGATATAGAAGTAGCCGTCCTCGTCGACGCGTCCCACATCGCCGGTGTTCAGCCAGCCGTCCGGGGTGATGGTGGCCGCGGTGGCCTCGGGCAGGTTCCAGTAGCCCTTCATCACGTTGTGGCCGCGGATCTGAATCTCGCCCGTTTCCCCTTGCGCGACCTCGTTTCCGTCGGAGCCCACCACCCGCATCTGGACACCTTCGATCGGGGTGCCGATCGAACCCGCCTTGCGCGGGCGGTGCGGATGGTTGAACGACGCCGCCGGAGAACTCTCCGACAGCCCGTAACCCTCGAGAACGATGCAGCCAAAAGCCTTTTCGAAATCGTCGAGCACCTGGACGGGGAGCGCCGCGCCACCGGAGACGCAGGCCCGCAACGTGCGCGTCGCCTCCGGCGCGGCGTCATCGGCCGCACTGAGCAGCGCAGAATACATAGTCGGCACGCCCTCGAACACCGTGACGGCGTCACGCTGGATCACCTCGAGTGCCGTGCGCGGGTCGAAACGGGGGACCAGCGTCAACGTCGCGCCCGCGAGCACCGCGGCGTTGAGCCCGCAGGTCAGCCCGAAGACGTGAAACAGCGGCAGACAGCCCATCACCACGTCGTCCGGCCCGATTTCGATGAGCGTGCGCACGCAGACCTCGGCGTTGCGGCCCAGGTTACCGTGGGTGAGCATGGCGCCCTTGGGTTTTCCGGTGGTCCCGGAGGTATGCAGGATGACCGCGGTGTCGTCGTCGGCACGCTCCACCGGACAGGGCTGCGCGGGCAGGTCGGCGATCAGGTTTGCCAGTCCGGCGACGGGGACGATCCAGCACTGCGCGCCCGTCTCGTCGGCGCCGGCGGTGGCCTCCTGCGCGAAGGCCGATGTCGCGAACAGCGCTTTGGCTCCGCTGTTGGACAGGTAGTAGGCCACCTCGCGGGCCTTCAGTAGCGGGTTCATCGGGACCGCGACGGCGCCTCGATACATGATGCCGTAGAACGCGATCGCGAATGCCGGCGTGTTGGGCAACATGATGCCCACGCGGTCGCCGGGTTCTATTCCCGCCTTGTCGAGCAGCGTGGCGACCCGCGCGGCCGCCGCGTCGAACTCGGCGAAGCTGAACTGCAGGTCGTCACAGCGCAGCGCAACATGGTCGGGCCGGCGGTCTTTCGATGCAAGGAGGTTAGTGCCGATCGTCATGGTGCCCTTCCCCTCATCCCGGCAGGGCGGGTGCCTTGGCCGTCGTCGTCTCGACGATCGCCTCCGCCGTTCGGTGGGCGAGCGCCATCGTCGAGATCATCGGATTCACGCCGGTTGCGGTCGGCAGCGCGCTCGCGTCGCCGATGTAGACACCGGGTGTGTCGTGCAGCTCGCCCCGGGTGTTGGCGACCGACGTCGCCGGATCCGAACCCATCCGGCAGCTGCTCATCTGGTGGGCGGAAAACAGCCGGTGCCCACCCGCTCCGAGGGGGATTCGCTGCATGGCGGCGATGAACTCCTCGAGGTCGTCGCCCGCGCGCCAGCGGGTCGTCGTGTTGGCGAACGGGATGATCTCGCGGGCTCCGGCGGCGGCGTGCAGCCGGATCTGGGCCTCGATGGAGCGACGGGCGATGCGAACGTCGACGTCGTCGGTGAGCGCGTAATGAACCACCGGTTCGCCAGCGGCATCGATCGTCACGGTTCCGTGCCCCCGGTCGCGCGGGATCCCAACCATCCAGGCGGCGTTCTCCAGCCGCGCCATCGTCTCCTTGAGCTCCTGGCCCGACGCGCGGGCTATGCCGCCGGCCACGATCGAGGTCGCCCACTGCGCGTTCTGCAGAAGGAAGCCGTAGCCGTGCTCGATGTCGGCGAACTCGTCGACCATCGCCGTCATCGGCGCTCCCCACCACGGCCGCTGCGGCTCGGCGTGCAGCGCGAGGGTGGCGACCACCGGGTGTAGGTGCAGGTAGCGTCCGACCGCCGGGCCGCCGATGCCGGAGCGCAGCAGCAGCGCCGGGGACTCCAGTGAGCCGCACGCGACCACGACACGCGGTGCGCGCACCTCGACACGCGCGCTGGCTCCGGTCTTCGGGTCGGCGAAGGTGGCCGCAACGCCTGCGGCGCTGCCGTTTTCGGTGAGCACCCGTTCGGCACGACAGCCCACGATTACCCGCGCGCCAGCCGTGACCGCGTCCCGCAGATAGGTGCGGCGCACGTCGAGCTTGGCGCCCGAGCGGTCGCCGAGGCCGATGTAGCCCGCGGTGTCGGGCGAGTACGCGGCCGGGTCGGCGTTGCGGCTGAGCGTTGTGAACGACCAGCCGAGGGCTGCCGCGCCGTCGCGCATGCGCTGGTGCGGGCCGTTGAGGTCCGAGCAGTCCGCGGTGACCCCGAGCCGCTGCCAAACCGCATCCAGGTGACGGTCGAACTCCGGTCCGTCAACTCCCTGCAGGCCGAAGTCGCGCGCCCACTGCGCGCGCACGTTCGCCGGTGTGCGCAGGCAGTTGGACCAGTTGACGGTCGGCCCGCCGCCGAGCGTCGCCCCGGCCAGCAAGGTGACGTTGAAGTCTGCGGTCGGTGTGGGGCCGCCGCGCCAAAACAGCTGCTGGAACGCGGGTAGCTCGAGTCCGGCGAAGTCCGGCTCGTTGAAGTTCCCGCCCGCCTCGAGCACCACGACGTCGAGGCCCGCGGCCGCGAGCATTCCGGCGATCAGACCTCCGCCCGCGCCCGAACCGACCACGCAGACGTCGGCGTCCACTGCGCCCGTTGTGGGAACGAACGGCGCGGGCGCCTCACCGCCGCCCGGCTCGACACGCGGAGCTCCCGGATAACCGAAGCCCGCCCACATCGGGTTGGTTGCGGTCTGCGGATCGGGCGCGGCGTAAGCAAACGCCAAGGTCAGCGACATGAGCGCGTTCATTGCTGCCGCGGGCTGCGCGCCCATCAGAGCAACCTCGGCGATCATCCGCTCCCGCGCCTGCGGCGACTCGGTGACGAACCCCTGCGAATGCAGCCCCTCAAGCAACATGAGCATGCCCGCACGCTGGTCATCGGGCAGCCCCATCAGTGCGGTCTCCACTGCGGCGGCGGCACCCAGCTCGCTGCCGCTGAGCGCCCAGAAGCGGGTTGGGTCCTCAGGGCGCTGCAGGGAGGGAACGACCGTGTCCGCGAGCGCCCGCAAGACCGCGCGATGTGTATCCGTGATTTGAGCGTTCACTTGTCTCTCCGAATTGTCTAGACGGGCGGCGATACAGCCGAGAACTGCGGTCAGACAGCAAACCTGCGAGCGGGACGCTGCCAGCCGATGGTCCGGCCGAGCGCCTGCTGCCAGCCGGCGACACCGCTGACGATGCGCCGCGCTCCCGCAGAGGTCTTCGGGGCCAGCGTGACGGCCGCTGGGATCAGCACCGGGAACAAGACGAACATCAGCATTGCGATAATGGTCAGATACGTCGTGATCATGGGTCACTCGCTTTCTCCGCAAAACGGAACTGTGGGATTTGATTACGTCGCCACGCTCTGGCGGGCTCGTATGAAAATTACGGACGCTGCCCCCGGGCAGCTATGTCGCCAGCCAACCAACTTGCGGCGGATCCTTGTCTTCTTGCCTTCCGAACGACGAAGCAGCGATCCGCTCCGCCTGGCAGGCGTTAGGGTCTGGTTATTGGGTAACGAGGACTTGGACCTGCCATGATGGAGGCGCGACCCGACCACGCCGAGACTGTCGCTCACTTTGCGACGGCCGTCGTCAACCGGCTAGGCGAGCGACTGGCCGAGGTGACCAGTTCGATCCAGCAGATGGTCACCGAGATTGCCGAAATGCGTGACGCTGAGCTGCTGCAAGTGCTGCAGGACAGCGTCGACGCGAACGTCGACACACTGTTCTCAGCGATCCGTCACGCTATCCCGATCGAGCATGTCGAACCGCCGACGGCAGCCCTTGAGCACGCGCGGCGTCTCGCGCAGCGCGGAATGTCCGTCAATGCATTGGTGCGGGCTTACCGGCTCGGCCACAAGGCGGTGTTAAGCATTGCGCTCCACGAGGTGGGCGCGTTGAATCTGGAGCCCCAGCTGAGCCTGGACGTATTCGGGCAGATCGCCGAAATCACGTTTGGCTATATCGACTGGATGTCTCAGCAAGTGGTGGCTACCTACGAAAGCGAGCGGGACCGCTGGATCGAAAACCGAAACAGCTTGCGCGCGTGGCAAGTCCGCGAGCTACTGGAAGGGGCCGACACCGACATCGACTCGATGACAACCGCCATACGATACCCACTCAGGCGAACTCACCTATCGGTTGTCGTCTGGTGCGGCGAGTCCGATGGTGGCGACCAACTCGTGCCGATGGAACGGTTCATCAATCAACTCGCCGAATCGCTCGGTGCCAGCGAGGCTGCGTTGTTCATCCCCGTGGACCGCCTGACAGCATGGGCCTGGATTCCATTGCCGGCGAATGCTGCGTCGAACGCGGTGGCGCAATTGCGCGAATTCGCCGCGGCGCGAACCGATACGCCTTGGATCGCGGCCGGTAACCCCTTGCCCGGAATTGAGGGTTTCCGCCGCTCACATCGGCAGGCGCAGGTCGCCCGCGCCGTGGCGATCGCATCGGGTTCGAACGCGCCCCGGGTCACCGCCGCCAGCGATGCCGGTCTCTCAATGACCGCGCTGCTGGGTGGCAGCCTCGATGAGGCACGCACATGGGTCGACGAGGTACTCGGTCCGCTCGCCAGCCGCACCGAAAGCGACGAACGGCTACGCGAAACATTACGCGTGTTTCTCGCCACGGGCTCAAGCTTCACGGCCGCCGCCGCGGAGCTCCATCTACACTTCAACTCCATAAAATACCGCGTGCAACGCGCGATCGAGCGTCGTGGCCGACCGATCACCGACGACCGACTCGACGTCGAAGCCGCCTTGCTTCTATGTCACCGGCTTGGCACAGCGGTCCTTTCGGGACCACGAGCAACAGCCTCCGCAAAGTCGCTGTGATGACATGAAATCATCAGCGCACAGCCAGTTTTCATGTGAGAAGATCGGTCGGCAGCCTGCCCTCAGCGTGCCAGCAGAGACAGCACCTTGCGGCCCAACGACAACGAGTTGCTTTCGCGGGAGACGGTGACATGGCCGCCGACCCGCCGATGCAGTTCGTGCTGGAACTTTTCGTACAGCGTCGAGGCGGCAGCCGGGCATCCGTCGCACGAGCCGGACAGCCGGACCGTGACATGATTGCCGGTCACGGAGACCAATTCGATTGAACCGCCGTGTGATTCGGCCAATGCGCCGATCGGTCCGGCCAGTAGCTCGGCGGCGACCTCTGCCAACTCAGCAGTGCTGTCATCCGACGGCTCGATCTGCCAGCCGGCCGGGTCCCGCAGCGCATCGGCGAGCGCGTCGCGCATCTGATCGCCGAGATCCCGCCAGCTGTTTCCAGCGCTCAGCGTGATCAGCACATCGGCGCCGCGCACCACGAGCTCGTCGATGACCCCGCGGTCCAGCCAGGCGCCGAGCCGGTCCGGAGCGTGCCGGACCCTGCCGGGAGGCGGCAGGTTGCCCGGTGGCACCACCCAGCGCAGCTGCCGGGGGTTGGCGGTGGCGGTGGCGTGCATCGGAATCATGCGCCCAGACCCATCGCAATGATCCGGGCGGCAAACGCCATCACCCAGGCCAGTACGAACATGTAACTGAACGCCAGCGCCGGCCAGCGCCACGAGTTGGTCTCTCGTCGCATCACCGCGATCGTGGACATGCACTGCAACGCGAACATGAAATACGCCAGCAGCGCGATGACCGTCGGCGCGGTGAACACCTTGCGGCCGTGATCGTCGGTCATCGCGACCAGCGCTTCAGCTGGTTTGTCGGGGTGCGTCGCGGCCGATATCTCGCCCAGGGTGGACACGAACACCTCGCGCGCCGACAGCGAACCCACCAACGCGACGTCGATGCGCCAGTCGAAGCCGAGCGGCCGGAATATCGGCTCGATCGCCTTGCCGACGTCCGCGGCGTAGCTGTGGTCCATCACGTATGCGCGTGCCTCGGCCGCGGACATGTTGGTCGTGTCGGCGCCCCGCGCCGGCAGGTTGAGCAGCGCCCACAGCACCACGGAAACGGTCAGGATGATCGTGCCGGCCTTGCGCAGGAACATCTTGGCCGCGCTCCAGATCGCCACGAGCACCACTTTGGGCGACGGGAACCGATACGGCGGAAGCTCCATGGTGAACGGCACGAGGTCGCTACGCAGGATCGTCGATTTGAACAAGCCAGCGGCGATCAACGCTGACGTGCCGCCACCGAGATACAGCACGAACATCGTGATGCCCTGCGCACTCAGTCCCCACCAATGTGTTTGCGGCGCAACCAGCAGACCGACCAGCAAGGTGTACACCGGCAGCCGGGCCGAACACGTCATCAGCGGCGCGGTAAGAATGGTCGCGATCCGGTCGCGCGACGACGGCAACGTCCGGGTCGCCATGATCCCCGGGATCGCGCAGGCGAACGACGACAGCATCGCCACGAAGGCACGGCCTTCGAGCCCGGTCGTGGCCATCACCCGGTCCATCAAGAACGCTGCCCGCGACATGTAGCCGATGTTCTCCAGCAGCGCGATCAGCAAGAACAGCAACACGATCTGCGGGATGAATTGCAGGACGGTGCCGACGCCGCCGATAAGTCCGCTGCCGAGCAGACCACTCACGGCCGAGTTGCCGATGTGGTCGCCGACCTCGCTGCCCAGCCAGGTCAGCCCTTGCGCGATCCAATCCCGAAGCGGCGCAGCGACGGTGAACACGACCTGAAAAAACGCGAACATCACCGCGAAGAAGATCAGGGTGCCCCACAGCGGATGCAACACGAACCGGTCGATCCGACTGGTCCGTCGATCCGGTTGCGGCACAACGTAATCAGCGGCGTCGAGCACCGACTTGCCCCAGCCCGCGATACCGTCGCGGTCCGCCGGCGGCAAAATCGGCGGTCGTTCCCACCGGTCGACTGATCCCAGCCGGGCGCGCAGGCCGTCGAGGCCCCACCCCTGGTGTCCGACGACCATTGCCACCGGGATGCCCAGCGCCGCCGACAACGCCTCGGCATCGATCCGGCCGCCACGCGCACTGAGTTCGTCGCTCATGGTCAGCGCCAGCAGACACGGCAAATCCAGGCGCAGCACTTGAGCCACCAGCGGTATCGAGCGATGCAGCGTGGTCGCGTCGGCGACCAGCACGATCGCGTCGGGTCTCTCGACGTCGGTGAACCCACCTGTCAGCAGATCGACCACTACCTGCTCGTCGGGGCTGATCGGATCCAGGCTGTAGGTGCCGGGCAAGTCTTCGATGGCGAGTGCCACGCCGTCGACCGTGGTGGTGCCGACGCTGCGGCCGACGGTGACACCGGGATAGTTGCCGGTTTTGGCGTGCAACCCGGTCAGGTGGTTGAAGACGCTGGTCTTGCCGGCGTTGGGGCTGCCTACCAGGGCTACCCGCCGATGACCGGCGGCCGCGACGGCGCCGCCCCCGTCGGTATGGCACGACGTCATTGGTCCGATTCCGCGAGGACTTGGATCAGGCGCGCCTCGCGGCGGCGAATACAGAGCTCGGTGTCTTGGACGCGGTAGATCGTCGGATCACCCAGCGGCGCGCGGCGGACCACATCGACCCGGGCGGTCGGTCGGAAGCCCAGCTGCCATAACCGGTCGGCTACCGCGGCGTTTGCCTGCGGCATCATCCCCACGACGGTTGCCCGCTGCCCGGGCGCCAGCTGCGCAAGGACCGTCATCGACTCCGGTCGATGTGGGTGTGGGTCATGCATCACTGGCCTTCGTCTTGAAATGTGGATTACCGCCGAAGTTACACCGGTGACAGCGACCAGTGGGGTGTCAGATATGGGCCATCAGCTCGGCAGTCACACCTGTCACACCGGCGTCGGCTCCAGTCGGAAGCCACGTTGCTTCCGACTGGAGCGAAGAGTTTCCACTCGCCGGGTACGCCTTTGAGTACGTGCGTGCCGCGATCTTCGAAGACAATCCCAGAGCCGTTCACCAGGTCCTTGACGGTGTTGGACACGAGGACCTCTCGGGCCTGCGCCAGGGCGGCGATGCGGGCCCCGATGTGGACGGCGATCCCTCCGATGTCGTCACCACGCAGCTCACACTCGCCGGTGTGCAGGCCGCATCGAATGTCGATACCCAATTCCGGTATGTGCTCGGCGAGTTCGGTGGCACAGCGGAGCGCACGTGGTGGGGCCGTCGAAGGTGGCCAGCACTCCGTCGCCGGTGTGCTTGACGAAGCGACCGTGGAACCGGGCGATCTCGTTGCAGGTGGTGTCGTCGTGGCGCTCCAATAGCTCACGCCACCGTCTGTCGCCGAGTTCTGCTGCGCGCCGAGTGGAGTCGACGATGTCGGTGAACAGCACCGTGGCCAGAACCCGGTCGGGGACGTGCTCGTGGCGCTGACCCGTCAGGAACTCCTCGATCTCGCCGGTGATCGAATTGATATCCCCGACGAATGGCCAATGATCGATGCCGTCGAGTTCGACGAGCCGCGCCGACGGGATCATGGCGGCGAGTTCACGCGCGAATTCCACTGGGATTGCATCCTTTTCCCGGTGTAGGACAAGCGTCGGTACACGGATGCTGCCCAGGATGCCCCGCACATCGACCTGAGTGAGGATCGCCTGAAAAGTCAGCAGGGCCATTCGCGGGCTCATGCCGGCCCGCTCCAGTGCGCCGACGGCCTTTCGGGATTCAGCGCGTTGACTAAGTGGTCTGCGACATAATTACAGTGACGTAATTTAGATCCCACACTTTTGTACGATTACGTGTCATGGTTCCCTCAA
>NZ_LQOM01000038.1 GCF_002101595.1 Mycobacterium celatum | reverse complement strand
CGCGGGCGGGTGTTGCGGATCGTGGCTCTGTACGGGCCCAGCGCGGCGAGCCAGCCCTCCGGGGTGCCGATGGCGGCGTCGACATGCCGCAGGTCTTCCTCGGCGTCGTAGCCCGGCGACCAGCGCCGCCACAGCCGCGGCAACACCCACGAGGCCGAACGCTCTGGCAGCCAAGGCAATTGGAAGTACACGATGTACCAGCTGCGAAGCATCTGGCGCGGGAGTTCGCGAAGCAGCCGGGCCCGGTCGGCCACCCGCCCGAGGGGCCGAAACGCCGCCGCGGGTGGCACCGACATGATCACCGCCTTGGCGAACGGGCTGTCGGGCATCGCGGCCAAGCCGGTCGCGGCGATGGCTCCCCAGTCGTGGCCGATGATCACGTCGCGGTCGGTGCCGCCGGCGGCGGACCGCACCCGCAGCGCGTCGTCCATCAACGCCCCCATGTGATAGCTGCCGTCGGACGGAATCGACGACGGTACGTAGCCCCGCATGAACGGCGCGATTACCCGCCAACCCGACTCGGCCAGCCGCGGAGCAACCTTGCGCCAACTGTATGCTGTGTCGGGGAAACCGTGCAGGCACAGCGCGATTGGACCGTCGGACGGCCCCCAGGTCAGTGCTTTCAGTTCCACCGCGGGGGCGTGCACGTCAATCCAGCGCGGTCCAGTCATCACCTGATCCTCTTCATGCCGGCGGTTCGATGGGATCCCATCCCGAGATCATCCACCGTGCGCCGACCTTATCCAGGGTCACCCGGACACTCGACGCGGCGTCGGCGGGCGGCGAGCCACCGACCTGGACCGTCTGGTCCACGAATACCAGCACAACCGCATGGCTTTCGGACGCTGACACCGATGCCGCCGCGGGAACACGGGCAGTCGCTGATACGTGCCGTTCCTTCGCGTTGGGAATCAGCACCTCGCGGGTCACGCGCGAGTAGGTGTCGAGGAAGTGGCCGGTCAAGCGACCCTGCGCACCTTCGACGTCCTTCTCGACGGTGTCCGGTCGGAAAGACAGCAGGACAACGGCGGAATCCTTTGCGGCCTGGACCGATTGGATGCGGGCGACGTCGGCGTTCCGTATCGACGAGTCGTGCCACTTCAGATAGCCCGCCGCCAGCGCGAGCAGCAAGGCCAGCCCGGGGACCACGCCGTAGACCAGCACGTGCGTCCAGATGGCGCGACGCGCGGTGGTCGTCGTTTCCGACACCTGCGTCATGACACGAATGCGACGTTGGAGATCTTGCCCTCGTCGCCGATCTTCTGCACCGTGATCCGCATCCTCCACACCTGCGGCTCTTGCTGTGCTCCTGTGGGATTCGCTGACTTCACCGTCACGGCTACCAGCACCTGCCCCGCGTCGCCCGCCTGGGATTCGAGCCCCGCTTCGTTGACGGTGCCCTCCAGTTTGGAGTGGTCCCGTTTGACGAGATCGACGAACGGCCGCCACCGCGCAGAGAAGTTGTCGTGGAAGCCGCCGGTAGACGAGTCGAGGATGCGTTGCACGTCGGCGTCGATGTGCTGGTAGTCGATCGTGGTCAGCTTCACCGCGGAATCTCGCGCCGCTTGGACGAACAGATTGCGCCGCGCGTCGGATTGGTGCGCTTCGTAGTCGCGGAAACCGAGCCAGCCGACCAGCCCGGCCAGGACCACTGTCCCGATCACTCCGGCCACCAGTGACATCCGGAGAACGGGGTTCGGGCGCGTGGTGGACATCGCCGGCGCGGGTTGCGTCTCCTCGACGGGCTCTTCGCCAGGGGTGGAAACGTCGTCAGCCATAGTGTCCAAACTACGTGGCGCCGGCCCGCCCGGGCGTCCGAAATTTTAGAACTAAAGCTGCGCGACAGCCTTTTCCAGCTCGGCGATGACGATCTTGCGCATGCCGTGCATCGCCCTGGTGGCCGCGGCGGCACGTGCGGGATCGGGATCACTCACCAACTCGACGAGTCGCTGAGGCACGATCTGCCAACTCAGCCCGTAGCGGTCTTTGCACCAGCCGCACTGCGACTCCTCGCCGCCGTCGGTCAGCCGGTCCCAGTAGTAGTCGACCTCGTCCTGGTCTGTGCAGTCGACGGTGAAAGACACCGCCTCGGTGAACCGAAAATGCGGGCCGCCGTTGAGGCCGATGAATCGGGTGCCGTCGAGCACGAAGCTGCCCCATGCCACCGACCCCGGCACGCCCGGGCCGGCCTCGGTGTACCGCTTGAAGTCTTCGATATGCGAGTTGGGGAACACCGAGGTGTAGAACTGCGCGGCCTCCTCGAGATTGTCGTCGAACCACAGCGATGGCGTGATCGCCGGCATGGCACCTCCTAGTCGTCGTTTCGATGTGATCGACTCGGGCGGCGGGCAAAACTCATCGCAGCGGTAACGTCAGGGCGATGAACAGCACACCGCAGACCGTCGAGTACTCCGGCGTCGACGGGATCACCCTGGTCGCAGACGAATGGAACCGGGGCGCGGCAGACGGCCGGCCGAGCGTGCTGATGCTGCACGGCGGAGGCCAGAACCGGTTCTCCTGGAAAAACACCGGCCAGGTGCTGGCCGACCAGGGATTCCATGTGGTGGCTCTCGACAGCCGGGGCCACGGTGACAGCGATCGGGCACCCGACGCGGACTACGACGTCGAGACACTGACAGCCGACGTCATGCACGTGCTCGACGCGATCGGGCGGCCGGTGGTGTTGATCGGGGCGAGCATGGGCGGGTTGACCGGCATCCTGGTAGCGGACCGCGCCGGCCCGCAACGCGTCACCCGGCTGGTGCTGGTGGATGTGGTGCCGCGATTCGAGAAGCAGGGCAGCGCGCGGATCCGCGATTTCATGTTCAGCGGTCTGGATGGGTTCGACACGCTCGAAGAGGCCGCCGACGCCGTCGCCGCCTATCTGCCGCATCGGACCAAGCCGCGCAGCCCGGAGGGGCTGAAGAAGAACCTTCGGCTGCGCGACGGCCGCTGGTACTGGCATTGGGATCCGGCGTTTATGACCAAGCCCGGCGACGACCCCCAACTGCGCACCGAGAAATTCGAGGACGCCGCCGCGGGTCTCACGATTCCGGTGCTGTTGATCCGCGGCAAGCTTTCCGACGTGGTGAGTCCCGAAGGGGTGCAGCACTTTCTGGCCACGGTGCCGGGCGCCGAGTTCGTCGAACTGTCCGAGGCCGGCCACACCGCGGCCGGCGACGACAACGACGCATTCAGTGACGTCGTCGTCTCGTTCGTCAGCCGCTAGTGGCGATGGCCGCAGAGGGTCTGCATCTTTCCGGAGGCCGTCATCATTTGATGACGGCCCGCGCAATGATAGTGGTGTGCTTGCGGGTCAGCCGCTAGCTTTTTCGTCGTGGCCGCCGAACTGCTTGCGCATCGCCGAGAGCGCCTTGTCGGCGAACTCGTCAAGGCGCCGTGAGGCAAAGCGCGAGTACAGCGCCGACGTCAGGACGGGCGCGGGAACCCCTTCGTCGATCGCCGCGATGCAAGTCCAGCGACCTTCGCCCGAATCGGAGACGTGGCCGGCGAATTCCTTGAGGTCGGGTGCTTGGTGCAGCGCGATCGCGGTCAGATCCAGCAGCCATGACTCGATCACGCTGCCGCGGCGCCAGAGCTCGGTGACATCCGGGATGTTGATGTTGTACTGGTAGTACTCGGGGTTGGCCAGCGGCGCGGTCTCCGCGTCGCCCTGCCCTTTCTGGATGCGGGTACCGATGTCGGCATTGCGCAGGATGTTGAGCCCCTCGGCGAGGGAGGCCATCATGCCGTACTCGATGCCGTTGTGCACCATCTTGACGAAGTGGCCCGACCCGGCCGACCCGCAGTGCAGATAACCCTTCTCGCTTTGAGCGACTTCGCCGTCGCGACCGGGTGTGCGTGGTGCCGCGTCCACGCCGGGCGCGACGGTGGCGAAGATGGGCTCGGCGTGGTTGAAGGCGTCGTCGTCGCCGCCGACCATCAGGCAATAGCCGCGTTCACGGCCCCACACCCCGCCGCTGGTGCCGCAGTCCAGTAGCCGAATCCCCTTGTCCGCCAACATCTGTGCGTGCTTGATGTCGTCGCGGTAGTAGGAGTTGCCGCCGTCGATCACGATGTCGTTTGTGTCCAGCGTCTTGGCCAGCTCCTCGATCACGCCGGTGGTGATGTCGCCCGCCGGCACCATCACCCACACCACCCGCGGCTTACTGAGCTTCTCGGCCAGCTCAGCGTACGACGACACCCCGGTCACGTTGTCCTCGCCGGCCATCGCCTTGACGGCGTCCCGATTGCGGTCGTACACCACGCATTCGTGGCCGTCTTTGACCACGCGCCGGACGATGTTCGCGCCCATCCGGCCAAGGCCGATCATTCCTAGCTGCATGTCGTCAGTTCTCCTTACCTCGACGCGTGGTTGTTTGGCATCCAGGGCTCTTCCCAGCCGTGATGGCCTCGCAGCAGCGAGCGTGCGGCATCAGGCCCCCACGAGCCGGGCTCGTATTCGTGGACGTCGCCGGGAGTGTCCAGCAGCGGCTGCACGATCCGCCACGTCTCCTCGATGCTGTCCTCTCGGGCGAACAACTGCCGATCGCCGCGCAGCCCAGCCGACAGCAGCGTCTCATAAGGCTGAAGGGGCTCGCCCAACTCAGCAGCGAACAAAGAGTCCAAATGCACATCGCGCCAGGAAGAGTTACCGTCTTTGGCCACCAACTGCAACCGCATCCCGGGGTCGGGATCGATACGCAGCACGATCTGGTTACGCGACGCTCGTTCCCGCTTGGGCAAAAACGCCAATGCGGGAACGCGGCGGGTGAACAATCGAACCTCGGTTACCTTCTCGGGCAACGATTTGCCGGCCCGCAGGAAGATCGGTACCCCGGCCCAGCGCCAGTTGTCGATTTCCATCCGCAGCGCAACAAATGTCTCGGTCTGCGAATCCTTGGCCACGCCGTCGATGTCGGTGTAGCCGCGATACTGGCCCCGCACGTAGTGCTTGGGGTCCAGCGCCGGCATCGCGCGGAACACCTCGGCCTTCTTGTCGTTGAGATCATCGGCACTGGGACCGACCGGCGGCTCCATGGCGACCAGTGCGAGCACCTGCAGCAGATGGTTCTGCACGACGTCGCGCAACGTACCGACCGCGTCATAGAACTTGCCCCGGTCCTCGACGCCGAAATTCTCGGCCATCGTGATGTGAATCTCGGAGATGCTCCGCCGGTCCCACAACTCGGCCAGGGTGGTGTTGGCGAACCGCAGATATTCCAGCTCGACGACGGGCTGCTTGCCCAGGAAGTGATCCACCCGCAGGATCTGCTCCTCATCGAGCACTGCGCGCAGCCGGCTGTTGAGTTCACGCGCCGACGCCAAGTCGTGGCCGAACGGCTTCTCCACCGCGACGCGCGA
The DNA here is from genome assembly GCF_002101595.1 of Mycobacterium celatum. Lineage (GTDB taxonomy): Bacteria > Actinomycetota > Actinomycetes > Mycobacteriales > Mycobacteriaceae > Mycobacterium > Mycobacterium celatum. Next base: position 50,812 of record NZ_LQOM01000038.1, on the reverse strand, counting down.
CCGCTTCAGCAGCCCCGCCTTGCCCAGGTTCTCCACGATCGGGGCGAACAGCGACGGCGGCATCTCCAGGTAGAACAAGCATTGCCGGTCCGAGCCGATCTGCTCGGCCAGCTTTTTGTACAGCGCCGAGTCAGTGACATCGCCGTGCAGGTAGGACAGCCGTTCGGCGAGTCGGTCGAACACCGCGTCGTCTATCTTTTCGCCGGTGTCGGTGATCGCTTTGTGCGCCCGCTTGACCAGCTCCTCTTTGGTGATGTCGTCGCTGGCCACCCCCAATATTGGGCAAGCCAGCGCCTTGCGGCGCTCCAGGCGGTACAGCGCCCGGAAGGTCATCTTGCGGGCCAAATCTCCGGTAATGCCGAAAATCACCAACATGTCTGAGGAGCTACCGCCGCGCTCGGCCAACCTGGACCTCCACCCACATCGTCGACAAGTTCCTCGCCCCCCCGCGGCGGCCAGTTTTCACCCTAGACACTGCGGTGGGGCCCGACAACGGATGCTCTGAGCCCCGGCACGCTTGATCGGGAAAGATGCCTGGCATGGGTGACCGGCTGATGATCGTGGTCTACGTCCTGGCGGGGGTCGCCGTGGCGGAAGGCGCGGCGCTGGCCTTCCTGTGGGTGGCGCTGACCCGCAGCCGACGCGAGGCCGAGGCGCTGCGACGCCGCGCCGACAGCCGGAGCTGGCTGCTGTCCGGGGGCCGTGAGGCGGTCAAGACGGTGTGGCAGACCGCGAACCTGGTGCGCAAAGAAGGGCTCGGCGCCGCGGTGCGCAGCTCGATCGAGGATCTCGCCGACTGGGCGGAAGTGGAGCGGCCCGACTTGGCCCGGGTGACCCCGGATGGGCGGGTGGTGATCTTGTTCTCCGACATCGAGGAATCCACCGCGCTCAACGAACGGATCGGCGACCGCGCCTGGGTCAAGTTGATCGACGCCCACGACAAGCTGGTGCGCCGGCTGGTCAAGAACTACTCCGGGCATGTCGTGAAGAGTCAGGGCGACGGGTTCATGATCGCCTTCTCCCGTGCTGAGGATGCGGTGCGGTGTGGTGTCGAGCTTCAGCGCGCCCTCGCGCGCGACGCTCAACGTAAGCGGCGCAACGGGTTTCGGGTACGGATCGGGATCCACATGGGTCGGTCGGTGCGCCGCGGCGACGACCTGTTCGGCCGCAACGTCGCGATGGCGGCTCGGGTCGCTGGGGAGGCCGCGGGCGGGGAGATCCTGGTCAGCGAGGCGGTGCGCGACGCCATCAAAGACTGCGACGACGTGTCCTTCGACGACGGCCGCGACGCCGAGCTGAAGGGGTTCAGCGGGACTCAGCGGCTCTACGCGGTTACCGCTTAGATTCGGATTCGGCCAGCCGCTGGTGCAGCCGGGCCCGGATCTCGTCGGGCGGGTAGGACTTTCGCCGCCGCTGGTCGCGGGCCACCAGCACTCCCCCTGCGGCCACGCCGACAAGACCGGCCACGCCGAGCCACTTCCACACGTTGCGCATGGGGTAAGTGTGCATAAGCTGCGGGTGTGAATGCGAGCACCGTCAGCTTGGATCGCGCGCTGAATGAGACCCGCACCGGCGACATCTGGCTGTTTCGCGGCAGCTCCCGACCGGACCGCACCATTCAGACCCTGTCCAACAGCCCGGTCAACCACGTCGGGATGACGGTGGCCATCGACGACCTGCCGCCGTTGATCTGGCATGCCGAGCTCGGCGACAAGTTGACCGACGTCTGGACCGGCACCAACCATCGCGGCGTGCAACTCAACGACGCCCGGCAAGCCGTCGAACGCTGGGTACACCACTACCACCAGCGCTGCTGGCTACGGCAGTTGACGCCGTATGCCGACCGCGAGCAGGAGGACCGCATGCTGCGGGTCATCGCCCGCCTGGACGGCACCCCCTTCCCCACCGCGGCGCGACTCACCGGGCGTTGGCTCTTGGGCCGGATCCCGACCGCATACGACTGGGTAGAAGGAATCCCGGTGGTAGACAAGAAGGTTCGTGAAGTGGCGCAACGACGCAGAGCGCAGCGGAACGATGTCGGCCTGGAGACCGCCTACTGCGCCGAGACGGTCGCCATCACCTACCAGGAGATGGGATTGCTCGCCACCGAAAAGCCGTCCAATTGGTTCGATCCCGGTTCGTTCTGGAGCGGCGATACGTTGCCGCTGGCGCCGGGATATCAACTCGGCGGCGAAGTCGCCGTCAGCGTCCCGTAATTCGCGACTTAGACCACTCACTCGCGGGTTCTGGTCGATCGGACGATCAAGGTCCTCGCGGAATCGGTGGCGATCGATTCGAACGCCAGTCGCTGCCAGCGCGGCCACCTCAGCCCGCGGAACGAAAGCGCGACGCCCTGGCTGGATCGGTCGAAGCTCGGCGACCGGTTCGCCGTTCCGTGTGATGATTAACGTCTCGCCCGCTGCTACGGCCTCGACCACCTGCGCGTAGTGATTGCGCAACTCGCGCTGTGGGATTACCTGCGCCATTAGTCAAGTGTAGGAATCACGCAACGGCTTGCTACCGCTTGGAAGACCGGGTCAGATCGGCGTCCATATCTTGTTGTTCCAGAAGCCCCAACTATTGTCATCCGTCTTCCACATCACATGTGCCCCTGGCGCCCACGGCGGTGGGGGTGGCTGCGGCGGCGCCCACGTCGGCGGGGGTCCCCAGGGACCGAAGCCCGCCGGACCCGCCGCGCCTTGCCAGTCGTGGCATTGACTCCAGTCCCAGTCGTAGGCCGTGCCCCAGCTCGAATCCCACGGATCACCCGGGCACCAGTGATGGCTAGGGGCTGCCTGAGCGATGCCGGCAGCCAGTCCGAGAGCGGACAAAACCAATCCCACGAGCAGGCTTGTTGACCACCGCGCCGGTTTCGCTAGCTTCACAGTCGCCATCTTCCAAGAATGGTCGGCTCGCGACTTCGCCGCTAGACGTTCGACCACGTCGTCTCACCAATAAACGTCACGGCGATCCGCGATGTGGATGACGCGGACCACCACCCGTTCGTCGAAGATCTGGTAAATGACGCGAAACTGGCCCCGCCGCGCCGAGCACCGTCCCTCCAACTGGCCGCGAAGCGGTCTGCCCACTCGCTGAGGGTTTTCCGCGAGCGGGCCCCGAATAAACTCCCAGCACGCCACGGCCACTGACTCTGGCAACAGATCGGTGAGCGCCTTCTTCGCAGCCGTCGTCAACTCGACTCGGTATGTCACTGAGGGAGCCGACCGGCGGCGCGCATCTCCTTACTCACCTCGTCGCGCGTGTAGATCTGGCCGTTTTCCGCCTCTGCCTCTGCTGCTCGGACTTCACGCACCAACTCTTGATCGCTGAGGATCGCCAGAGTTTCCATGATCGAATCAAAGTCGTCCGCACTGAGAATCACCGCTGCCCGGCGACCTTGCCGGGTGACCTCGATGCGCTCATGGGTGCGGACGGCCTCGTCGACCAGCTTGGAAAGGTTGGCCCGGACCTCAGCCAGCGGAAGCGTCAACATGTACAGAATTCTAGCGTGCTTGCTGACCTTGGCCCACAGCATCGAGCGCTGCGAACCCTCGAAGGTGAACCTCCACGAGCACGCATAGATCGACTCACCCGAATGCGCTCACTGTCCTGGGAAGGTCAGATGTCGTCAATCAACCACCTGCATGGATCCCAGTGAGCTGCCCCGGGACGGTCGAGTTCGCTTGAGGTACCCGGGTTTTCGGAAGTGGCGACAGTTCCTGACGAATCCCTGCACACTGCGGCCGGATCTGGTGTACTGCTGGCGTGCCGGCCGAAGGGGTGGTTGATGCAGAGTCCACATGCGATGTTGCGCCTATTGGAAAAGAAGCGACAGGAGACCCATACCAAGCTCGGTCATCGGCCCATGGGGGTCGCCGCATGTGAGGTGCTCGATGAGCTGATCCGCCGAGTCCGCGCGACCGCTCAAAGCACGGCGGAAAACGCCCCGCTCACGCTGAGCGATCTGCGGCAGTTCCCCGACATCATCAAGGCAGTCACATCCGTCCTAGGGACAATGAACACGATGTTTGAGGTGATGGTCGAGGGTGGGGAAGCCGTCGAAGATCGACGCCAACCATTGCTGCGGTTCGTCGCCCGGCTGCAATCCGAGCACTACCACGTGGCCAACGATTTCACGATTACCGCCATCACGGACTGGCTAGCCTTGCACAACAGCGACGACCCCGACATCCAGGTGCAGCTGGAAGCCGACAACATCGCGCGCGCCGAACAAGCCGCCGTCTATGAGGATCGCATTAAGCGCATGGCTGCTGAGATCGAACGAATCGAACAGGGATACGCCCAACGGGTACGCGATCTGATCAAGCCGACACTGGAGACTAGGTATAGATAGCCGAGGGTAAAAAGGGGAGCGTCCCACCTTGGGTTTTGTCGACAATTGGTGCGGCGGACGTTGCTGACTGTTGGATATATTTGCCACACGACGTATTGCGAGAGGGGGTGTCGATGGCGGTGATTAACTTGCGGGTCAAGACCGGGCTTCTTTCCGGCGTAGGGCAGGAGTTGCTAAGCGCTGCCAATGCGATCCCCGACGCTCCGCAACCGGTCTCTCCCGCTGGTGCCGATCCGCTGTCGACGGCCATCGCAGCCCACGTGACCAGCGCTGTCGCTCCCCTAGTCGCGGATCGCCCGGCGGCCAAGGCCGAAGCGAGCAACTACGCGCAGGCTTTGGGCGCGGCAGCTCGTGCCTATGTCGGCACCGATGAACCGCTGGGCGAGGAGATTGACCGGCAGATATCCGGCATCCCCGCGTCGGGCTAGCCAATGGGCATCGAACGGCCCGGCGGCCCGTACGGCGAGGAGATGACCGCGCCGCCGGCCTGGCCTGAGGCCGACGAAACCACCCTGTTAGATGCTGCCGACGCTTTCGACGCTGACCGAAAGGCCGTTGATGAGCAGCTGTGGGCGTTTCAGCAGGGCCGCACGAGGCTGTTTGAGGACGATGTGTGGTCGGGTCAGGCTGCGAACGCCGCGCACGCCAAACATCAGCAGCAGATCACCACGCTGCAAGCCCACGTGAACGGGTCGGCTGCGGCGGCCAAGCTGTATCGCGATTCGGCTGGCGTGGTGGCCAATACCAAGCAGCAGATCATCGAAAACGTTGAGAAGACCCAACAGATGATCGAGAAAATCGCCAACGACCCACAAGCCACCTCCGAGCAGAAGAATTACTTCATCAAAGGCCTGGTCAAAGAGACGCACGCCGAAAACGTTCAGCTCGTCCAGGCCGGAGCAGCCAAGTTGGGCAAGCCGCCGGCAACTCCGCTGACCGTGCGGCCGGCGTCTAACGGGCGTGAGGTGCCGCTCGCCCCGCCCGGCGAGCGGCCGTCCACGCCGGTACCGCAGGACCCCAAGGAGTTTCGCGAGCATTGGGACAAGCTGAGCCAGGAGGAAAAAGACCGGCTATATGCCCAAGACCACTCGATCGGTAACCACGCCGGCATGCCGTTTGTCGATCGCGACCACTACAACCGAATGCATCTGGCAGAGCTACAAAAAGCCAACCAAGCTGAGCTGGACCGCTTGCGCGCCCAACATCCCGACTGGGCGGCCGGCAAGGCGCCTGGGATCGCACGCCTGGACTACATTCAATACACCGAATGGAAAAAGCAGTGGGATGCCGCCAATCACACACATGACGGTTACTCACAGGTTCAAAACGAGCTCGGCCCACCACCGGACAAGGTTCCGCCAGGCCAACTACCCAAGTATCTGGGAATCATCGACGACAAAGGCCACGCAGCGGTCTCCATCAACAACCCCGATACCGCCAAACGCAACGCCACCTTCGTGCCCGGCACCGGCCAAGACCTCGCGCGCTTCCACGGCAGCGCCGAGAAGTCGGAAAGAATGTATTGGGCCGCAAGGGAGGCCGACCGCACGCTTCAGGCGGGAGACGTTTCGGTGACGACGTGGATGGGTTATGACCGGCCCATGAACCTCCTGGAAGCAGCCTCGACCAGTTATGCCCACAACGGCGCCGCCGCGCTCGACGATTTCCAGGCCGGATTGCGCGCCTCGCACAACGACGCGCTCACCGGTGGCCCGTCGCTCAACACGGTCATCGGACACAGTTACGGCTCCACCGAACTGGGCGCAGCGGCGCTCGATGGCCACCACCTCGACGCGAACAACGTAATCGCCGTGGGAAGCCCAGGGATGCTGACAGGACACGCGAGCGACCTGAACCTCGACCCCGGTGCCCACGTTTTCGCAACCCGAGCACAAAACGACATCATCGACTGGGTTACCGATTACACCCTTGGCCCTGACCCGACGGGAGCAGGATTTGGCGCCATTCCTTTCGAGGCTGCGCCCGGGCCGGCGGGTCCGCTCGGCTTACCCTCAGTAGCCGCCCACAGCAGCTACTGGGACCCGGGCAACCCGGCGCTTGCCAACATGGGGCGCATAATTGCTGGCAGAACAGACGTCACTCCACCATCATGACGAAAATTCGATTTCATGCAGCTATCGCCATTGTCAGTACGCTGATTGTCGCGTGCTCACCGACCAGGCCAGCTGCACCGCTCGGGCCGCCGACGCCGTCCGGCGCCACGCCTATCCCAGGAGGACCTATGGAGCCCACCCCAGTCGCTCCGTCACCGAAGGTTCCGAGCAGTCAACAAGAGGCGCAAGACACGGTGCTTCACTACTTACAGAAAACCGTTGATGGCTTGCCGCCAGGCACAGTTCTCGACAGCAGCGACAGCCAGGGCGGTAGCAATTTGGCGTGCGATGACAATTACACGGGTCCGGGTCCGGGACCAACCGAGTACACGGCGGCCATGCATGTGATTGGTCCCGAAGGCACTGCTCCAGCAGAGCTAGTCGCTCGCAGCGGAGAACTTTGGCAGAGCTGGGGTCTCACCGTGATGGAGCGCAACGGATTTGAAAAGCCGAATCGCTTCGCTTATGCCACCGACGGATATCGCCTACAAATAGAGGCGGCATATCCTCCGCAGTATCCGCCGACGCTGACGGTGATCTCGCCCTGCTTTTCGGGTGACGTGCGCCGAGACGGCCTGCCATTTCCTAAGGTAATTCATCAATCCGCACCCGCAGGTTGATCTATGCCCGTCGCCGACGGCGCATGCATTCGCCCCCCCCCGCAAAACGACATCATCGGCATCATCGCCGACATGGCCTCGGCCCCAGCCGATGAACGCACGTTTCGTTGGAGAGGGGTTGGTGCTTGATGCCGAAGGTGGAGAGGGGGCGGCCACGCGGCGGCCGTAGCGCGACGCCGCTGCGCGATGTGCTGATCGCGCACTGGCATCACAAGATGGCGCGTTGGCGGATTGATGGGCACCTGTACCCGCATGAGCAAGCCCTGCGATCGGATGGTGATGTTGTGGTTGACAGTGCCCGGCTGGCCGACGCGCTCGAGCATGCCGGCAAGGATGCCGGCCGGTTCACCTACGCAGGCGCCGACGCCGGCCGGGTGTGGCTGCTGGGCGCTGATGACCCGCTGTCGCTAATCGAGGACCGGCATGTGGCCGACATGGCTCAGGCCGATTTCGATGAACTGGTCGACGGGACGGGCCCGTTGCGATACCGGGTGGGCGATAGTTACGACCCAGGCGCCGCGATGGCTGGGCATACGGTGTGGACTGCCGAGATCAGGGCCGCGATCGGTTGACGCACCTCGCATGTCATCGCGCGGCGCTACGATCGTTGGACGCAGTTCGTCGCTCTGCGTTCTTTGCGGTCGGCCTGATCGTGAAGCTGTGGCCGGTAATCGTCGGGGGTTATCGGCCTGGTCGCGGGTGCCCACTGGGGCCGGCGCGCGGCAGATCGCCACGCCGAGCGTGTCCAGGCCGAGAGGCGCCGCTTGGCCGAGATCGCGGATCGTGCAGAACGCCAGCATAAATGAGTGTTGGCTGGTGATGAGCGCGGGGTGTTCGGAGACTTCCCGCCTTGCACCACAACGTAATTCGTTCGCGCTCAGGCGCTGATCATACCGCGGATCCGTCGGAAATGCTCTGCTTTTTTGACTGTTATTTGCGCGAATTGTATTGCACAGCCGGAAGTTAGCGCCGCTGCTTATCAACCAGCGGCCAGTTTTCGGGTAGGTCAAACAACTCGTGGATCACGAGGTCGCCGTCGGTTCTGAGGACTTGCTCGTCATCTTGGAGAGTGTTTGTCGTGAGCCCGTATGTTTCGGAAATGGGGACTTGGGGCCACGGGTTGATCCACATGCGTGGTGTGGCCCTAGCGGCTCCGTACGGATCTATGTTGCGGCCCAATAGCACGCCAGACACTCGAGTTCCCTTCGGCGGATCGCCACACCAGTATCCATTCGTACGGCGACCCAGCGGAGTAAACCTCGGTTCCCCGTGGGGATTCCACAATGTCGACCGTGCTCCGAATAGCGCTTGGTCTACCTCGTCGTCGTCGATGAAGACCGTCGCGGTGTTGAGCGCGACGATCAACGGGTGATCGAGCGGCGTGTCGACATCGGTGTACTTGCTGCCTTTGTCCTTGACGGCTCGTTTGATGAGTCCCACGCTGTCGTTCCACATTACGCGCGCTGAGTGCATGCCCAGCAGGCGCGTATATTTGCCTCGCTGTTCGGGGGGAACGGGCCAGGCGGTGTACAACAGCTGCCAGTCGCCGTCAATTTCGAGGGGGAGTGTCGGCAGTGGCTTGCCGGCCTCGAGGTCGTCTATGACGTCATCGGCGTTTAACTCTTGCAACCACTTCTCAAGCGGCGTGCGGATCTTGGCGACGGCCGGCTGCAGGCTGCCCTCTTGCTCGATATCGAGTTCCACGACGAAGTCGGGGTGGCTGGCCTTATCGGTGCACTCAAGTATCGACGCCTCCAAGGCGCTCACGGACCTTTCGACAACCGCCTTACATTCAACGTACGCGCCCACACCGTCGCGGGTTATCAGGAAATCCGGCTTCTTGCCATTGGGCAATGTGGGCTCCACTGTGATCTCGTAGCCGAGCAGCCGGTAAAAAGTATAAACATACAGCTCCCACCAGGTGGCGAAATGCTGATCGTTATCGGGGCTGCGGAAGTCTGTCCTCAGCTTTTCGCTGTCGTTCCGGTAGTGGCGGTACCAGTCTTCTAGCTCGTCTCGCACACGAGCCCACTCCGGTCGATCGATCCGGTTGTAGAAGTCAAAAACACTGCCCCCGTAGGACATCGGAGAAGGATCGTTTCGCTCGAATTGATCAAACAGCGTCGTCACACGGTCAACGGTAGCTCGCGCAAAAGCTGCTCGCCGGGGATCAATCGCGTACGTACACCGCGATTGTGTCGATGGGTTGATCGGTGCTCACCGCGATGTGTGAGCGGGCCATGTCTTCGATCTCGCCGGGGTGGCGTGCTTGGGTGAGTCCGTCGAGTTCGGGGATGCGGACCATCCACCAGGGACCGTCGCGGTAGACCTCGACGTCGTAGGTATGTATTGTTCGCTCCGATGTGACTCCGCGCCAGGCGAAGACGACCACGTTAGACGGGGTTCTCAATCACCGCGATACCAGTGAAATGAAGTTCCTCGATCGCGCGGATGACTTCACTGGCCGGGATGCCGCGATAGAACGGCGGAGAGTCGGGGTCGTTCGATCGCGACTGCGACTCGCGCAGTTCGTGATCGGGCTCGTCCGCTGGTGGTGCGCCGCCAGCGCTTGCGCCGGAACCGTGTCGTGCGTTCTCGACGACCAGGCCGATCACGCGCCCATCTTGCGCCACGATCGGGCCGCCGCTGTTGCCTGGCCGCGCGATCGCTGATGTTAGGAAAGTCTTTTGGCGCGGGTATCCACCCACCGCGGCGCCCTGCGTCGACGGTTTCACGACCGTGCCGTGCTCGACAATGATGGTCCGTTCGGTCAGACCGGGGACGTAGGGGTACCCGAATACACAGACCTCGTCGTGCCACTTGGGGTCACGGAATGACATGCCGGGCAGCGCAAGGAGTTGCTCGTTCTCCGCGAGCTCTGTCTCGATGACTGCCACGTCGATTTCGCCGTGGGCGATGATCCGAGATTGGCGGATTCGCGGCTGGGCTCCAGGCGGCGTGAATGACGCACGGACCTCGATGTTGCGATTGATCACGCCCGGGCCAACCAGCCCCTCAATGACATGGCGGTTGGTGACTACATGCTTATGGTCCAGCACTAATCCGGTGCCCACTGGTTTGCCTTCGCCGCCGCCGATCAGAACCGTGACCGCGTTATAGGACTCGATGACGAGCTCGGCGCCGAGAACTTCTGACAGCCACAGGTTGCCGCTGATCTGCTGCGATTGCACTCCCTGGGAAATGTATAGCTGACCCTGCATGGGCCAGCCGACCATGTCGGCTCGCCAACCCGCACGCATTAGTAGGCCGACGTGTTCCATCGCGCTCAAAATCCGGATGACCGCGGAGGCGTTGCCCCCTGGTACCCCGAGCTTTTGCAGATACAGCGTGAAGTACGCGACGGGCCACGCGCCGGCTTTCCCCCCGTCCGCTGGCTGCTCGATCAGTTGAGCCACTTTCGGGTCGTGGATCATCCCGAAGAATCGGTGCGCCAGCGTCGCAACCTGGATGCGCCAGCCGAGGCTCCCCGGCACAACACCCGCAGCGGATGTATCGCTTGGACCGGATTCAGTCACAACGCACAACGGTATCTGTAGTCTTCCAGTGGACGCGCTGTCAACGTTTCTTACCAGCGCGGCGGCACATTCGACGGCCTCATGGCGCCGCTACCTGTCCGCAGCGGTACGTGATTGGATCGCAGAGCTCGGGCAGCGCGGTCCACCCCCCATAGGTGCCCGGCGCGTCCCACGTGGGCATCAGTGGGCCACTCCATTTGGGGTCATAGCTGCAGCTGTGGGTGAAGTCGCAGCCGGTCCGGGTCGGCGTGGGCTGCCGGCGCGACAGCGATGCCCCCCGCCGCCGCGGCTGCGATCGCCAGTGCGAATACGGTTTTCATGCGTCGACCGTTCCCGTGGGCTCTGACATCGCGTCGACCTGGTCGGCGGCCGCGATCAGCACAGCGGCCAGCTCGCGCGCCTGGGCGGCGGTCAGGGGCCAGTCGCAGTCGTCGACGTGAATCGCCTGGGGTTCGATGTGGGCATCGTCGATGCGGCCGTCGGCGAACTGAATGGCGGATGTCCGCACTTTCACGTCGCGGCGGTCGATGCTGGGGTCGGCGCCCATGACAACGCGGTATGGCTGCGGATTTACGGGTTGCCAGTTGTCGACGAACACGATGCCGGTGGGCAGCGGGATCGGGTGGAAGGCGTTGGTAGTGGTTGTCATGTGACTGCCTCTCATCTCTACGGCCCGTGACGGTAGAGGCGGCCAAGCCAACGGCTACTTCACCGGCTTAGTTGTTGCTCCGTGTCGGAACTCCACCACGTCACCGTCGGCCATCACGTAGTCCTTGCCCTCCATCCGCACCTTGCCGGCCGCCTTGGCGGCGGCCATCGACCCGGCGGCGATCAGGTCGTCGTACGACACGATTTCGGCCTTGATGAAACCCTTTTCGAAGTCCGAGTGGATCACCCCGGCCGCTTTGGGCGCGGTGTCGCCCTGGTGGATGACCCACGCCCGCGCCTCCTTGGGCCCGGCCGTCAGGAACGTCTGCAGCTTCAGGGTGTGAAAGCCGGCCCGGGCCAGCGCGTCGAGGCCGCGCTCGGTCTGCCCGATGGACTCCAGCAGCTCGGCGGCCGACTCGTCGTCGAGCTCGGCCAGTTCCGCTTCGATCTTGGCGTCCAGGAAGACCGCGTCCGCGGGCGCCACGAGCTCACGCAGCGCGGCGACCCGCGCGGCATCGGTCAGCACCGCTTCGTCGGCGTTGAACACATACAGGAACGGCTTGGTGGTCAGCAGGTTCAGCTCCCGCAGCAGCGAGGCGTCCAGGCCCGCGGCAAAAAGCGTCTTGCCGCCGTCGAGGATCTGCTGAGCGGCCACGGCGGCCTCGTAGACCGGTTTGCGGTCCTTATTGTTGCGGGCCTCTTTCTCCAGCCGCGGCACGGCGCGTTCGAGTGTTTGCAGATCGGCCAGGATCAACTCGGTCTCGATGACCTCGATGTCGGATTTGGGGTCGATCTGCCCGGCGACGTGAGCCACGTCGTCATCTGAAAACACCCGCACCACTTGGCAAATCGCGTCGCACTCGCGGATCTTGGCCAGGAACTTGTTGCCCAGCCCGGCACCTTCGGACGCGCCCGCGACCAGCCCGGCGATGTCGACGAACGTCACCGGCGCCGGAACGATCCGCTCCGACTCGAACATCTCGGCCAGCTTCGGCAACCGCGGATCGGGCAGCGGCACGACGCCCTCGTTGGGTTCGATGGTCGCGAACGGGTAGTTGGCGGCCACCACGTCGTTTTTGGTCAACGCGTTGAACAGCGTCGACTTGCCGACGTTGGGCAAACCCACGATCCCCAGGCTCAAGCTCACAGGGAGCCAAGTGTAGGGGCGATCGCAAGCGCGGCGGAGCCGGGCGCAGCGGGTCGCCCCTAAAGCTCGAGGGCAGGTCTTTACGCGCCTTTCGGCGCCGAGCCGGTACGGTCAACATGTGTCAGCACAGCGGGCGAGATCGGCGGTGACGGCGGATCATCGCTCGATCATCCCCAGCATGCCCGGTGTTCCGTGGTGGGCGGCCGTCGTCATCGGCGTGACGGCCACCGCGGTGGGCTTCGCGTTCGACGCCGGGTCGGGCAACAAGGAGCTGACCGGTGTCTTCTCCGCCCTCTATGTTGTGGGCTGCCTGGGGGCGGTGCTGGCGGTGCGGCAGGCCGGCGTCTTCACCGGGGTCATCCAGCCGCCACTGATCCTGTTCTGTGCGGTGCCCGGGGCGTATTGGCTGTTCCACGGCGCCAAGATCACCGGGCTGAAGGACCTGCTGATCAACTGCGGCTATCCGCTGATCGAGCGTTTCCCGCTGATGCTGTTCACCTCGGCCGCCGTGCTGCTGATCGGGATGGTCCGCTGGTATCTGGGAATGGGGGCGCGCTCGGCGGCGACGGGTGAAGCCGACACGGCCAGCGAGGGCAAGGGCGGCATCGTCGCCAAGCTGACATCGCTCCTCGGGCGCGAATCCGCCAAGCCCGAGCACACCGGCAAGGCCGCGACGGCCCGGGCACGGCGCAGCGAGCGTTCGACGAGATCGGGCAAGGCAGCGAGTGGACGACCGGCCAGGCGCCCGGCCGCCTCCCGCTCCCGGCATGTGCGGCCGCCGTTGGACGACGCGGCCGAGCCTGCGGTCGAACGTCCCCGTCGTCGTCGGCCGGCGCCCGCCCGCGACGCCGATTCGCCCGACGTGCCGCGGCGAACCAGGATGCCGCGCGACCCGGACCTGCGCGGCCGGCCGCCACGGGAGATCCGTCGCGACCCGCATGTGCGTCGCGGCGGGGCGGCCAGCCGCCGCAGCAGTCGCTTCGACCCGTACGACCCCATCGAGCCGTACGAGCCGGCCAAGCCCGCCGAGCCGCCGCGCCGCCGGGCCGCCCCGACGGGCGCCACGGCAACGCATCACCCGATCTCACGGGTTCGCTACCGGAACTCACCCCCGCGCGACACCGAGGCGTAAAGCAGCCGAACTAGGAACGGGCGGGGCGGATTTCTCGCGGCAGGGCGAACACCAGCGTCTCGTTGGCCGTGGTCACCGGCTGCACCACGTCGTAGCCGTGTTCGGCCAGCCGCTCCAGCACGCCGCGCACCAAGATTTCGGGCACCGACGCTCCGGACGTGACGCCGACGGTGGTGACATCGTCCAGCCAGGCCGGGTCGATGTCGTCGGCGCAGTCCACCAGGTGCGCGGCGCGAGACCCCGCACCCAGCGCCACCTCGACCAGCCGCACCGAGTTCGACGAGTTGGCCGAGCCGACCACGATCACCAGCTCACACTCGGGTGCCATCGCCTTGACGGCGACCTGGCGATTCTGGGTGGCGTAGCAGATGTCGTCGCTGGGCGGGTCCTGCAGCTTCGGGAAGCGTTCCCGCAGTCGCTCCACGGTCTCCATGGTCTCGTCGACGCTCAGCGTGGTCTGCGACAGCCAGATCACCTTGTTCTCGTCGCGGACCGTGACCTGGTCGACGGCGCCGGGCCCGTCGACCAGCTGCACATGGTCGGGCGCCTCGCCGGCCGTGCCGATGACCTCTTCGTGACCCTGGTGACCGATCAGCAGGATGTCGTAGTCGTCGCGGGCGAAGCGTTTGGCCTCGTTGTGCACTTTGGTGACCAGCGGGCAGGTGGCGTCGATGACCTGCAGATCACGCTCGGCGGCCGACGCATGGACCGTCGGCGCCACGCCATGCGCGGAGAACACCACGATCGCGCCTTCGGGAACCTCGTCGGTCTCGTCGACGAACACCGCGCCCGCCTTGGCCAGCGTCTCCACCACATGCCGGTTGTGCACGATCTCGTGGCGGACATAGACCGGCGGGCCGTGCTTTTCCAGCGCACGCTCGACCGTCTCGACAGCGCGGTCGACGCCGGCGCAGTAGCCGCGGGGCTCGGCCAGCAGCACACGCTTGCCGGTAGCCGGCTCGACCACCGAGCCCGCCGCGCTCGGAATCCCCATGTTGACGGTCGGTGGCATGCCAACCAGCGTACTTACCGCCGACACGTCGGGGCCAGCTTGGCCTGGACCGTTGCGTAGGGCAGGCTGGGACGCATGGCTACTGCACCGTATGGGGTCCGGCTGCTGGTGGGAGCGGCGACCGTCGCCGTCGAGGAGACGATCAAGCTGCCGAAAACCATCCTGATGTACCCGATGACACTGGCCAGCCAGGCCGCGCACATCGTGATGCGCTTCCAGCAGAATATGGCCGATCTGGTGATCAAGGGCGACGCCACCCTGGAGACGATCTTCCCGCCGAAGGACGAGCAGCCGGAGTGGGCTACGTTCGACGAGGACCTGGACGAGGAACAGACCGCCGTCGACGCCGCTGACAGCGAACGCCGCGCCGAAGGGCGGTTCGCGCTGTACTCGACATCCGATGCGCCGGCCGATCCGCCGATAGCCAGGCACGCCAAGAAGAAGCCGGCGTCCGACACTCCCGCGCCGCCGGTGGCCAAGGAGCTCGACTACGAGACGCTGACCCTGGCGCAGCTGCGGGCGCGGCTCAACACCTTGGACGTCGATGAGCTCGAGGCGTTGCTGGCCTATGAGGAGGCCACCCGGGCGCGCGCGCCGTTCCAGACGCTGCTGGCCAACAGGATCACCCGCGCGACCGCGAAGTGACCCAAGCCGCGCAGCCGAATTCAGCCGAGAACCCGTTCCCGGTCCGCGCGGTGGCCATCCGCGTCGCGAGCTGGATCGACAAGCTGGGCACCGTGTGGGTGGAAGGCCAGCTGACCCAGATCAATATCCGCCCGGACTCCAAGACCGTGTTCATGGTGCTGCGCGACCCGGCCGCCGACATGTCGCTGACGGTGACGTGTCCGCGTGATCTGGTGCTGGGCGCGCCGGTCAAACTGGCCGAGGGCACCCAGGTGGTGGTCTGCGGCAAGCCCACGTTCTACACCGGGCGCGGCACATTCTCATTGCGGCTGAGCGAAATTCGACCGGTGGGTATCGGCGAGCTGCTGGCGCGCATCGAGCGGCTGCGCCGGCTGCTGGACGCCGAGGGGCTCTTCGACCCGCGGCTCAAGCGCCCGATTCCGTTCCTGCCCAACGTTATTGGGCTGATCACCGGCCGGGCCAGCGCCGCCGAGCACGACGTGACGACGGTGGCCGTCGCGCGCTGGCCCGCGGTGCGCTTTGCGGTGCGCAACACCGCCGTGCAAGGCCCCAACGCCGTCCCGCAGATCGTCGAGGCGCTAGGCGAATTGGACGCCGACCCCGACGTGGACGTGATCGTGGTGGCCCGCGGCGGCGGCAGCGTCGAGGATCTGCTGCCGTTTTCCGACGAGACGCTGTGCCGCGCGATCGCGGCCTGCCGCACTCCGGTGGTCAGCGCGGTCGGTCACGAACCCGATAATCCGTTGTGCGACTTGGTCGCCGATCTGCGTGCCGCCACCCCCACCGATGCGGCCAAGAAGATCGTGCCGGATACCGCGGCCGAACAGCATTTGATCGACGACCTGCGGCGGCGCAGCGCCCAGGCGTTGCGCAATTGGGTGTCCAGGGAAGAACGTGTGCTGGCTTCGTTGCGCAGCCGGCCGGTGCTCGCCGAGCCGCTGGCCGCGTTACAGGTGCGCGCCGACGAGATTTACCGCGCCCGGTCCGCGGTGCGACGCGACATCGCCCGGCTGATCGGCGCGGAGAGCGACCGCGTGGGCCATCTGGCCGCCCGGCTGGCGACGCTGGGTCCCGCCGCCACCCTGGCCCGCGGCTATGCGGTGGTGCAGACCATTCCGTCATCTGGACCCGCTTCAGTGCTGCGCTCGGTGCACGACGCGCCGGCCGGGACCCGGTTGCGGGTGCGGGTCGGCGACGGCGCGGTGGCGGCGATCAGCGAAGGACCGACCGATGGGGACTAAGCCTGTTAGTGAGCTCGGGTATGAGGAATGCCGCGACGAGCTGATCGAGGTAGTGCGACTGCTGGAGCAGGGTGGGCTCGACCTCGATGCTTCGCTGAAGCTGTGGGAAAGAGGCGAACAGCTGGCTAAACGCTGCGAAGAGCACTTAGCTGGAGCTCGCAAGCGAGTGGCCGACGCGCTGGCCGCCAGTGACGCCGACGATAGTTGACCGGGCAACCAGTTCGAGGATTTCCGTCCCAAACTGGAACACGTTTCAGTTATGCTCGTCGCATGGGTGATGCATCGCTGACCACTGAACTCGGCCGCGTCCTGGTCACCGGAGGTTCCGGATTCGTCGGCGCCAACCTGGTGACCAGGCTGCTGGACCTCGGCTACCATGTGCGCTCATTTGACCGCGCGCCGTCGCCGCTGTCCCCGCAACCGGGGCTGGAGGTGCTGCAGGGCGACATTTGCGATCCGGCCACCGTTGCTGCTGCGGTCGACGGGATCGACACGGTGTTCCACACCGCGGCGATCATCGAGTTGATGGGCGGCGCGTCGGTCACCGACGAGTACCGCCGTCGCAGCTTCGCGGTCAACGTCGACGGCACCAAGAACCTCGTACACGCCGCGCAGAAGGCCGGAACCAAACGGTTCGTCTACACGGCGTCGAACAGCGTGGTAATGGGCGGCCGGCGCATCGCCAACGGCGACGAAACTCTGCCCTACACCGACCGGTTCAACGACCTCTACACCGAAACCAAGGTCGTCGCCGAGAAGTTCGTGTTGTCGCAGAACGGAATTGACGGACTGCTGACCTGTTCGATCCGGCCCAGCGGCATCTGGGGCCGCGGCGACCAGACGATGTTTCGCAAGCTGTTCGAAAGCGTTGTCGCCGGCCATGTCAAGGTGCTCATCGGCAGCAAGAACGCCAAATTGGATAACTCCTACGTGCACAACCTGATTCACGGATTCATCCTGGCCGCCGAACACCTGGTGCCGGGTGGCACCGCGCCCGGCCAGGCCTACTTCATCAACGACGCCGAGCCGATCAACATGTTCGAGTTCGCCCGGCCGATCGTCGAGGAGTGCGGCGTGCGCTGGCCGCGCGTGCGGGTATCAGGCCGGCTGGTTCGCGACGTCATGTCGGTGTGGCAGCGGCTGCACTTCAAGTTCGGGCTGCCGCAGCCGCCGCTGGAACCCCTTGCCGTCGAACGCCTTTACCTCGACAACTACTTCTCGGTCGCCAAGGCGGAGCGCGACCTCGGCTACCGGCCGCTGTTCACCACCGAGCAGGCGATGGCCGACTGCTTGCCCTATTACTGCGAGCTGTTCGAGAAGGTCAAAGCCGCCAGCCAGCCCCAGCTGGCGTCCGTCGTCGCCGCGCCCCCGCCGGAGTAGCAGTCACATTGCTTGGGCCAGTGCGATATGGCCTTCGTAGCCAACGTCATTCGCCATAGTGCGATAGTGGTCGACGAGAGTGCGATAGCTCGCCTCGTCGCCGTGAGCCCGGGCCAGCAGCGCGCGCAGCCGCACCAGCATGATGTCGCGCATGACCAGCCCGTCATCCGCGGGCGCAGCGGCCAGCCGGTCAATTGCGGCGCGGGCCTCCTGCACGTCGCCATCGCCGCCGCGGACCAGCAGCGTCTCTACCAGAATGGCCGTAGCGGGAACGCACCAGGACAGCTGCGCATGACTGAACAAATTGTCTAAAGCGCTACGCAACCTGGATATGG
This sequence comes from Mycobacterium celatum, assembly GCF_002101595.1. GTDB lineage: Bacteria > Actinomycetota > Actinomycetes > Mycobacteriales > Mycobacteriaceae > Mycobacterium > Mycobacterium celatum. The sequence goes on along the minus strand of NZ_LQOM01000038.1, from coordinate 32,648 downwards.
CGTCGTCGAGGTCTCCGCACCTGGCCATCTCCCGAGCGACGTACACGTCAGTAACCGCCAATTCGGTCAGGTAGAACCGGCCTTGCATACACATGTCGCGGACCTGCTCCAATAGTTGCTGTCCGCGCCGACGGTCTTCTGCGGATTCCCGATGCAAGAGGCCGACGCCCATCGTCAGCCGGACAAGTCCGAGCGCGATGTCGTTGACCGATCCCTCGGCTGCCCGCAGTGCGTCGCCGATCTCGCTCACCGCAACGTCGTCGGCGAGGACCATCCCACACGGTATCGCCGGAACGTACTTGTAGCAGATGACAATTGCATGCGACATGGGGTCGCTCGCCCGCGCCATTACCAGGGCATTATCGAAGTCTTCGCGCCACCCTGGCCGTCCCAAGCGATACCTTGCACTCCCCCGCGATGCCAGTGCCGTCGCTAATGGCGATCCGATCATGAAGTCACCCTTAGCGGGGTCGCCCGCCGCCAGATCGATGACGGTCTCTGACCACCGCAAGATGTCAGCCACCTCGCCGGTTTCGTACTTGACGGCGATAGGCCCAAGCGACACCCCGACCGTGAGCGTCGGATCGGTGATCGACTCGAGCAGGGCCATCTGTTCGGCGACCAGCCGCGAGGCGTCATTAACGCGGGCAGCCATCATGTGCTCGTTCACCAGTCCGCTCATACCTATCGCCAGGGACGCTTTGTCGCCCGCCGCGGTACACAATTCGCGTAGTTCCTCGAAAAGCCGCGAGACATCGGGATCCCTACCCCGATAGGCGTTGGCGCATAACAGTGTGCGGGGGGCGATGCGCATCGCGAGGCCGTCCGGATCGGTGCCCAGCGAATCGGCGAGTTGGCATGCTCGCTCCCAATTCACCCAAGCCGCCGAGATATCGCGGTTGGTTGACCAGGCACCGGCCCGCATGTGCCAGGCATAGGCGGCAGGGAGATCGCCGGCGGCTTCCAAGTGCTCGGCGATCAGCGCGGCATTCGCGTCGGTTTGTTCAATGACGGCGGCTAGCTGCCGATGCAGTTGAGCGCGGTCCGATTTCAGCTGCGACTCGTAGGCGACGGTGCGGATCAGCGGGTGGTGGAAGGTGTACTCGGCGTGCGGGGTGAACTTGACCTGATCGATCAGCTCGGCCGCGACAAGCTCGTCGAACACCGGATCGATATCCAATTCGGCGAGCAACTCAACGCTGAACCGAGATCCGATAACCGAAGCAGCACTCAGTGAGCTCTTGGCGGCCGGCTCCAGCCGATCGATGCGGGCGGCGATGGTGGCTTTCAGGGTGGCCGGCACACTCACGTCGTCCACCGCCGCGCACAGCAGGTACTCTCCTCGCTTGCCCTGTAGCACACCGCGTTCGGCCAGGTCGCGCACGATCTCTTGGGCGAAGAACGGATTCCCCGCAGCGCGCTCGGCGATCACGTCGGCCAGTTCGCCGATCGACGGGTCCGGGCCAAGTAGCTCAGCGATTAATGCCGATGATTCCGAATCGCTCAGCGGGGCAAGCGCAATCGTCTGAGCACCGGCCACCCGCGACAAAGCGCCGCGGTATTCGGGGCGGTAGGTGATCACGACCAGCGAGGGGGTTTGCGGGATCACCGACAGGAAGTCGGCAAGCATCGACTCGCTGACCTCGTCGATCCAGTGCGCATCTTCGATGACATAAACCTCGGGCCACGTGCGGGCGAGCGTGGCCGTGTTGGCGAGTGCCGTCAACCGGCGCCGTCGAGCATCCGGGTCGATCTGGGGCAATTCGACATCGGGATCGGCGATGCCGATCAAATCGTTGAACAGCAATAGATCCTGCTCATCGGCATCGGGCACCCGGGTTCTGGCCCGAACCCGAGCGGCGTTGCCGTCGAGATCCGCCACTCCGGTGCTCGCACGAAGTAGCTGCGCGACCAGGTGGAACGGGATATCGCTGGTGTGGGACTCGCACAGAGCGGAATACACCGCGACACCCCGCTTATCGGCCATCGCGGCAATTTCACGGACCAGGCGGCTCTTACCGATCCCGGGTGGTCCGACGAGGCCGACGACACCGCCGTTGCCGTCGATGGCCCGCTCCAAGATCGCTTCAGCGGCCGTCATCTCCCAGCGTCGACCGACCAAGCTCGACTCCGCACGACCGACTGCCTCGTGATGCGGCTCCACCCGCAGCAGACGACGAGCCGTCACGGGTTCGTCGGCGCCTTTGATGCGCACAAGCTCTGGGTCGGCCAGCACCACCCGGCTCTCGACCAGCCGCGCGGTTGATTCGCTGAGCATCACCCCACCCGACGGCGCGGCCGATTCCATCCGTTGCGCCATCCCGACCTGTTCGCCAATGGCGGTGTAACTGCCTGGCCCGGAACCGATCTCACCTGCGACCACCTCACCCGAGTTCAGGCCGACTCGCAGTTGCAGCGCGACACCATCGCTCGAGGCGTTCGCGCGCTGAATCTCCAAGGCAGCGAAGCAGGCGCGAAAAGCATGGTCCTCCAACGCCACCGGCGCGCCGAAGACCGCCATAATGCCGTCGCCGGTGAACTTGTCCACAGTCCCGCCATACCGCTGCACAATTGCGCCGCAACGGTTGAACAGTTCGGTCATGATCTCGCGCAGCCGTTCGGCGCCGACGGCCGAGGCGATATCCATCGAATGCACCACATCGGCAAACAGCACCGTCACCTGCTTGTACTCGGCCGGCCTGGTGGCCGCAGTGATCGGCGAACCGCACGAGTGGCAGAAGCGTGCGTTCTCGAGGGGCTCGGTGCCGCAGGTCCGGCACGTGGTTGCCGCCGTCATCCCGCCAAGGATAAGCTTTTCGGCCACTACCAGGGCGTTTATTGCCGAGTCACGGCAGCGACGGCAGCGGGCAAACGTCACCGGTTGCGCTGTTGACCAATGCGGCGCGGTCCAGCCGCGCTCGCAGCGGCAATACGTCCAGTACCGCACCCACCACTTCAGGCAGCTGCGCCAGCATCGCGCGCGGCGCCAGCGAGCAGTGGGGCAGCCAGATTCCCGGCACGTAGTGCTTGTGCAGTTCCGCGCCGGTGGCGGTGACGGCCTCGACCACCCGCGCTTGGCGTGCAACGAAATCCGCGCTCACCCCGGCGACCAGCCAGGTCCGGCCGCGCCGGAACAGCCCAACACCGTCGAAGCTGAGTTCCACCGGGCCGCCGTCGCGCAAGTCGGCCAGTACCGCGGTCACCGCGGGCTGATCCCAGCTGCGCAGCACCGCGTAGGACACGTGCGGCACGTGACGGCCGTGAGTGTGAGAGCGCAGGCTCGGCACACCCCGGTCTTCGATTCGGTCCCACAACCCGCGGATCGCCCGCTCGGATCGCCGGTCGAAGAGCAGGCAAACCGCCAGAGCCACGAGTCAGCGGTAGAGGTGGACCGGCTGGTGCGTGACCTGCTCGATCCGCAGCGACGCGTCGTGCAGCAGCTCGGTGCCCAACGCGATCAGCCCGCGGGCGGCGGCGATCTCCTCGCCGATCATCGGCTGGCTGGCGTCCCCCGGGTGGCGGTAGGCGTCGCCCAATGTGGTGATCGTCTGGCCGTCGCCGCGTTGCGCGCGAACAGTGGCGTGAGTATGGGTGTCGTCCTCGTCGAATTCGATGTCGACGTGCCAGTTGTAGTCCAGATTGCGGTCGTACATTGCCATCACCTTCCGGTGACCAGCCTGCCACTCTCGGGCGTCAAGAAGAACTACGTTTCGCAGCGAACCGCCCGCGCGGTGCAACGCTCGCGGAGCCGAGTTCAACCCGCATGTAGTTCGTGCTCGACTGCCCGCCGTATCCACGCCGACACCGACCGGTCATCGGCTTCGGCTGCACGCCGGACCTTCTCCAACAGTTCCGGCGGAAACCTAACCGGCACGGGATCGGCCAGACGACCTCGGCGTCTACGAGGCGGGCCTTGCGGCTGCTGATTCTCGGGCCGCCCATAAAACTCGTACTCTTCGTCTGGGGTCATGGGCTTCTTCGTCATCGGTCTCTCCGGTACTGGTCTGCGAGATTTTTGGAAGCGGGGTAACAGCCGATCGGACGGCATCGCCGAGGGTCACCCGATTGGGCGGGCGCAATAGGAACCACGAGAACGGTGCCCGCAACCTCCGCGCACATCAGCCAATGCGCGGGCGGCTTGGCCGGGTAGAACAACGGGTCAGCCTCCCAAACGTCGGCAATATCGGCAACACCCAAATGCGGGTGTTTGAAAAGGTGCGCGGCCTGAGTATCGATTTCGAACGGGTCATAATCGTCGAGTAGGTCAACATCTAGGCGGTCGCCCACCACTAGCAGGGTAGTCGCTCCGACTACAAACGGCTACAAAGCCGCGGGCGCGCATCGATTCCGCGTCGACGTGTAGCGTAATGCGCCATGACTGAGACAGTGTTGGTCACCGGCGCGTTCGGACTGGTCGGCTCCGCGACCGTGCGACGGCTGGTTGACGACGGTCGCCGCGTCGTCGCCACCGACCTCGACGTGCCCGCCAACCGCAAGGCGGCCGACAAGCTGCCCGAGGCCGTCGACGTGCGCTGGGCCGACCTGACCGACCCCACGGCCGTCGACACCCTGCTGCAAGCGGTGAACCCCGCGGCGATCATCCACCTGGCCGCGATCATCCCGCCGCTGTGCTACGCCCGGCCGGCGCTCGCCCGCGCCGTGAATGTCGACGCCACCGGGCTATTGCTGAAGTCCGCCAAGGGATTAGGGTCGCCGCCGCGATTCGTCCAAGCGTCGAGCATCGCCGCCTACGGCGCCCGCAACCCGCACCGCACCACCGACCCGCTCACCGCGGACACCCCGCTGCGGCCGTCGGACATCTACGGCGCGCACAAGGTGGAAGCCGAGCAGTTGGTGCGCGAGTCCGGGCTCGACTTCGTGATCCTGCGGCTGGGCGGTGTGCTCACCGCCGAGCCGCGCTTCGACGTCGACCTGGACACCATCTACTTCGAGGCCTCGCTGCCGACCGACGGTCGCATCCAGACCGTCGACGTGCGCGACGTCGCCCGCGCGTTCGCCGCGGCCACTACGGCACCCGCGGTTGGGGAGACGCTGCTGATCGGTGGCGACGACTCGCACCGGCTGACCCAGGGTGATCTCGCGCCGGCCACCGCGGCGGCCATGGGGCTGACGGGGGCAATTCCGTTGGGCCGCAAAGGCAATCCCGACAGCGACGACGACTGGTTTGCCACCGACTGGATGGACACCACCCGGTCGCAGGAAGTGCTTGACTTCCAACGTATTTCGTGGCCACAACTGCTTATCGACGCCGCCGAGCGAATGGGTTGGCGGCGCTACCCGGCACGGCTGGCCGCACCGCTGGCACATGAGCTGCTCAAGCGCCGATCGCCGTACTACCGCTACCCCGGCCGCTACGCCGACCCGTGGGGCGTGATCAGCGCCAAATGGGGTGATCACCGGCCGGACGGGCAGCACGCATGACCTCCGCAGCTGTCGTCGTGGGCGGGGCGTCCGGCATCGGCCGCGCCGTGGCGCACGCGCTGGCCGCCGACGGCTGCCGAGTCACCGTCGCTGATCGCAATGCCGACGGCGCGCACGCCGTCGCCGCCGAGCTCGGTGATCCGCACCTGTCGGCGAATGTCGAAGTCACCGACGAGGATTCGGTGCGACGGCTGTTCGCCGGGGCCGGGCCGCTCGACGTCGTCGTCAACACCGCGGGGTTCAGCGGGGTCGGGCTGATCACCGAGTTGCCGGTCGAAGACTTCCGCGCGGTGGTCGACGTCTGCCTCACCGGCGCCTTCCTGGTGATCAAACATGCTGCGCCGCAACTGCGCGACGGCGGGGCGCTGGTGTCGCTGAGTTCGCTGAACGGCCGGCAACCCGCCGCGGCGATGAGCGCCTACTGCGCGGCCAAGGCGGGACTGTCGATGCTGACCCAGGTCGCCGCGCTGGAATTGGCGCCGCGTGGAATACGGGTCAACGCCGTCGCGCCGGGGTTTGTGCAGCCACAGTGACTTTCACCGGCAAGCAAGCGATCGTTACCGGCGGCGGCTCGGGTATCGGCGCGGCGCTCTGTCGGGCGCTGGCGGCCGCCGGGGCCGACGTTGTGTGCACCGACATCGACGGCGACGCCGCCGCGAAAACCGTTGAGGGCCTGCGTAATGCCCGGGCGGCTGTTCTCGACGTCACCGACGCGGCCGCCGTGCAGGCCGCCGTCGACGACGTGGTCGCCCGCGCGGGCCGACTGGACCTGATGTTCAACAACGCCGGCATCGCCTGGGGCGGTGACACCGAACTGCTGACCCTGGACCAGTGGAACGCGATCATCGACGTCAACATCCGCGGAGTGGTGCACGGCGTGGCCGCGGCGTACCCGGTGATGCTGCGGCAGGGCCACGGCCACATCGTCAACACCGCCTCGATGGCCGGGCTGACCGCGGCGGGACAGATCACCAGCTACGTGATGACCAAGCACGCCGTAGTCGGGCTATCGCTGGCACTGCGGTCGGAGGCGGTGTCCCGCGGAGTGGGCGTGCTGGCGATCTGCCCGGCCGCCGTCGAGACACCGATTCTGGACAAGGGCGCAATCGGCGGTTTTGTCGGCCGCGACTACTACCTGCGCGGGCAGGGCATGAAAACCGCTTATAGTCCCGACCGCCTCGCCCGCGACACCTTGCGCGCGATCGAGCGCAACAAGGCGCTGTTGGTGGTGCCGAGGCGCGCGTACGCCTCGTGGCTGTTCGCGCGGCTGGCGCCCGGTCTGCTGCAGCGCTTGTCGATCCGATTCATCAGCGCACAACGGGCGCGCCAAGCCGCCAGATCGGCCGCCCAGCGCTAACGTTCACGTCGGGACCGACGTGGAGGGCGGGTGATGGATATCGAATTCACGCCCAGCCAGAAACGCGCGCTGGCCGTCGTCACGCTGATCGCGTGTGCGTTCGCGGCGTATTTCCTGCGCAGTTATTTCGTGCTGATCGTGGTGGCGGCCGTCGGGGCGTATTTGTTCACACCGCTTTTCCAGCGGTTCGACCGGCGGCTGTCCACCGGGCTGGCGGCCACCTGCACGCTGCTGGTGGCGCTGCTCGCGGTCATCGTTCCGCTGGCCCTGGTGGTGCTGCTGGCGATCGCGCAGATTTCCCGGATGGTCGTCCACGTCACCGACTGGGTCCAGCGCACCGATCTGAACCAGCTGGGCGACAAGGGTTTACACATCGCGAACGACCTGCTGGCGCGGGTGCCCTTCGTACACACGACCGTCTCGGCGGAGTCGCTGCGAAAAGCGATGGTGACGGTTGCGCAGAAGGCCGGTGAATGGTTTCTGCACGTCGTGGCGGACACCGCCGGAAACGTGTTCGGTGCCGTCACGTCGGCGATCATCTTCGTGTACGTGTTCGTCGCGCTGTTGACCCATCGCGAAGAGCTGACCACGTTGATCCGCCAACTCAATCCGCTTGGCGAAGACGTCACCGATCTGTACCTGCGCAAGATGGGTTCGATGGTGCGCGGCACGGTCAGCGGCCAGTTCGTCATCGCATTCTGCCAAGGCGTTGCGGGGGCCGCGTCGATCTACATCGCCGGATTCCACCACGGCTTCTTCATTTTCGCGATCCTGTTGACCGCGCTGTCGATCATCCCGCTGGGCGGCGGTATTGTCACGATCCCGTTCGGCATCGGAATGATGTTCTTCGGCAACATCATTGGCGGTGCCTTCGTGGTGCTCTGGCATCTGATCGTGGTCACCAACCTGGACAACTTCTTGCGTCCGGTCCTGGTGCCGCGCGACGCTCGGCTCAACCCCGCGCTGATGCTGCTGTCGGTGTTCGCGGGCATTGCGATGTTCGGGCCGTGGGGCATCGTCATCGGGCCGGTGCTGATGATCGTCGTCGTCACCACGATCGACGTCTATCTCGCGGCGTACAGAGGCGTCGCGCCGGAAGACCCGCAACGACTTCGGCGCGATAATCGTCGCTCAGCGCAAACAATCGCGCCCAAATCGCCTAAGAAGCCGCCAGCCGCGCAGTGAGGAACTCGACCACCCGCTTGCGGGCCTCGTAAGCCGGATGCCCCTCGATCTCGCGGACCTCGTCGGTGAGCACGGAGTGCGCCATCTTGGAAAATCCGTGCTCGTTGCCTGTGCCGGAAGGGATTTCGATCACTTCGAACGCGTCGCCGAGGCGTTCCTTGATCGTGGCGAAGCGTTCACCCGGTGACAGCTTGTCCTCGCTGAACCGCAGGCCCATCGCGCACAGCCCGTCGTTGGCGGCGCGGTCGGCGACCACGTCGAGTTCGAGTCGCGACACTCCGGGGTCGCGGCGCTGCGCCGGGGTCAGCGGTATCGGCAGCGACGGCTGGCTCAGCACCGGCGCAAGGACGCTGTCGTCGACGGCGGCGGCCAGCGCGAAGCCGCCGGTGAAGCACTGGCCGATCACTCCGACGCCTTTGCCAGGTGTCGACGCGTTGAGGTTGCGGGCCAGGGCCCGCAGGAATTGCGACACCGGCCGGTTCTTGTTGGTCGCGAACGCCGCGAATTCCCTTGCCACACAGGCGCGAGCGATGGTGGACACCGCGTAGCCGGCCGTCGCCGCCCGGCCCGGCTCGCCGAACAGGGACGGGATTGCGACGGTGAAGCCGTTGTCCACCAAGTGATTACCGAGCGCCAGCACCCCGGGGTGGATGCCGGGTATTTCGGGAATCAGCACGACGCCGGGTCCCTCGCCCTTGCGGTAGACGTCGTGGGTGTAACCGCCGCCGGTGAACGGCGCCGCAGTCCAGCCCGCCAGATCCGCTTCGGGTGCGCTCACGGCTGCCTCTTCTCTACGGCCGTCTCGCCACTAACGGCGGCTGTGACTGGGTGGCCTCGGCCAGCGTACGGAATTCGGCGGCGCTGCCGGCGCCGGTGATCGCGATCTGGGCGGGGCCGGCGGCACTGTCGAGCCGGGTGGTCCACACCGGCTCGACGCCGTCGCCTTCATACACAATCCAATGGGTGCCGTCGACGTCGACCGTGCCGGTGGGATACATCGACGGGTGGATCGAGCCGACCAGCCTGGCCTCGTCGGCGTTGCTCTGGTTCACGCTCAGATACATGCCGGCCGGGCTGATGTATCCCACGGTCGACACCGCGGCCCGTAGCCGCTGACCGGTCGACGGGTCGGTCCGGCCGTCCTCGACACCACTTCGGGTGCCGGAATTGGCCTGCCAGCCCTCGGGCAGCCGGGGCAGCCGGACCGGGAAGCCGAGCGTCTGGGCATCCGCCCGCAAGGCCGCCGCGGCATCGTAGGACGGCACCTGTCCCCGGTTGCCCGCGCCTGGCGCGAAGGTGCACATCCCGACCAGGCCGGCAAGCACGATGCAGGCGACGACCAGCGGCACCAGCGACCAGAACATGTCGCGGCCGTCCTGCAGCAACCGGGGCTTCGCCGGCTTGGGCGTCGGCTGCGGCTGGGTCGTCACAGCACGAGTATCCCAGCTTTAGGCCGCCGACCTGCTTCTGGGACAATCGGCGCCATGACCGCCTCTTCTCGTCGCGAAGCCCCGGACCGCAACCTGGCCTTGGAACTCGTGCGGGTAACCGAGGCCGGCGCCATGGCCGCGGGCCGCTGGGTGGGCCGCGGCGACAAGGAAGGCGGCGACGGCGCGGCCGTCGACGCGATGCGTGAACTGGTCAACTCGGTGTCGATGCGCGGCGTGGTGGTCATCGGCGAGGGCGAGAAGGACCACGCGCCGATGCTCTACAACGGCGAAGAGGTCGGCAACGGTGACGGCCCGGACTGCGACTTCGCCGTCGACCCGATCGACGGCACCACGCTGATGAGCAAGGGCATGCCCAACGCCATCTCGGTGCTGGCGGTCGCCGACCGCGGCGCGATGTTCGACCCGTCGGCAGTGTTCTACATGAACAAGATCGCCGTCGGCCCCGAAGCGGCGCACGTCCTGGACATCACCGCGCCGATCGCGGACAACATCCGCGCTGTCGCCAAGGCCAAGGACCTGTCGGTGCGCGACATGACGGTGTGCATATTGGAGCGGCCGCGGCACGCACAGCTGATCGACGACGTCCGTGCCACCGGGGCGCGGATCCGGCTGATCACCGACGGCGACGTGGCCGGTGCGATCTCGGCGTGCCGGCCGAACTCCGGCACCGACATGCTGGCCGGGATCGGCGGAACCCCGGAGGGGATCATCGCGGCCGCCGCGATCCGATGCATGGGTGGGGCGATTCAGGCGCGGCTCGCGCCCAAGGATGATGCCGAGCGCCAGAAGGCGATTGACGCCGGCTACGACGTGGACCGGGTGCTGACCACCGAAGACCTGGTCTCCGGTGACAACGTGTTCTTCTGCGCCACCGGCGTCACCGACGGCGACTTGCTCAAGGGCGTGCGCTACTACCCCGGCGGCTGCACCACCCAGTCGATCGTGATGCGCTCGAAGTCGGGCACCGTGCGGATGATCGAGGCCTACCACCGGCTTTCGAAGCTCAACGAATACTCTGCGATCGACTTCACCGGCGATTCCAACGCCCAATATCCACTGCCCTGACCGATAACCCTAGCGAGGATCACACCTTATGGCCGACAGCGCCGAATACCGCATCGAACACGACACCATGGGCGAGGTCCGTGTGCCGGCAAAAGCGTTGTGGCGCGCCCAGACTCAGCGTGCAGTGGAGAACTTCCCGATCTCCGGCCGCGGACTCGAACGCACCCAGATCCGCGCCCTGGGTCTGCTGAAAGGCGCCTGCGCGCAAGTCAACAAGGACCTCGGGTTGCTGGCGCCGGAGAAGGCCGACGCGATCATCGCCGCCGCCAACGAGATCGCCGACGGCCAGCACGACGACCAGTTCCCCATCGACGTGTTCCAGACGGGGTCCGGCACCAGCTCCAACATGAACACCAACGAGGTGATCGCGTCGATCGCCGCGGCCAACGGTGTGACGGTGCACCCGAACGACGACGTCAACATGTCGCAGTCGTCCAACGACACCTTCCCGACCGCCACCCACATCGCGGCCACCGAAGCCGCTGTGCGCCACCTGCTTCCGGCGCTGCAGGCGCTGCAGGAAGCGCTGGCGGCGAAGGCTCGTGAGTGGCGCACAGTGGTGAAGTCGGGCCGCACGCATCTGATGGACGCCGTTCCGGTGACGCTCGGGCAGGAGTTCTCCGGCTACGCCCGCCAGATCGAAGCCGGCATCGAAAGAGTGCAGGCGACGCTGCCCCGGCTGGGTGAGCTGGCGATCGGCGGCACCGCAGTCGGCACCGGGTTGAACGCGCCCGACGGCTTCGGCGCCAAAGTGGTCGAGGTGCTGGTAGCCAAGACGGGTTTGACCGAATTACGAACCGCCACCAACTCTTTCGAGGCCCAGGCCGCCCGCGACGGGCTGGTCGAGGCGTCCGGCGCGCTGCGCACGATCGCGGTGTCGCTGACCAAGATTGCCAACGACATCCGCTGGATGGGGTCGGGCCCGTTGACCGGGCTGGCCGAGATCCAGCTGCCCGATCTGCAGCCGGGCAGCTCGATCATGCCGGGCAAGGTGAACCCCGTTATCCCGGAAGCTGTTACGCAGGTCGCGGCTCAGGTGATCGGCAACGACGCCGCGATCGCGTGGGGCGGCGCCAACGGCGCCTTCGAGCTCAACGTCTACATCCCCATGATGGCGCGCAACATGCTGGAGTCGTTCAAGCTGCTGACCAACGTGTCGCGGCTTTTCGCCGAGCGCTGCATCGCCGGGTTGGCCGCCAACGTCGAGCACCTCCGCGAGCTGGCCGAGTCCTCGCCGTCGATCGTGACGCCGCTGAACTCGGCGATCGGCTACGAGGAAGCCGCAGCGGTGGCCAAGGAAGCGCTCAAGGAGCGCAAGACAATCCGCCAGACCGTGATCGACCGCGGGCTGATCGGCGACAAGCTCTCCGAAGAGGAGCTCGACCGTCGCCTCGACGTGCTCGCAATGGCGAAAGTCGAGGAGTAGTCCGCCGAGCAGACGCAAGAGCCCCCCAAAAGCCCCGCGTGTTGGGGGCTTTTGCGTCTGCTCGCCGTTCCTACCAGACCAGCGGCGCCAGGTGCTTGCGGGCGTAGGCGCGCACCGCGTCGTCGTCGCTGGCGTCGAGGACCTTGGTCGGCACCTGCGCCAGGGAGCACGCCACCCGGATGTGTAATTCGGCGACAGCCAGCAACTCGTCGTCGGGCATGGTGGCGCCGGCGGCGCGCAGCGCCTTCGCCATCGCCAGCGATGCGTTGTCGAGGAAGGCTTGAGCTTCCTGATACACCCCGGCCACGGCCGTCAGGTCACTGTCGAGTTGCAGGAACTTGCGCATCACGGGTTCGGTGGTCAGCAGCCGCAGTCCCTCGCAGAATGCCGCTACCGCAGCATCTTTGGGACCGGAATCCATGGCGACCGTGCGCAGCCGGGCCATCGCGAAGTCGAAGGTGCGGCGCCCCAGCTCGGTGATCAGCGCGTCTCGGTTGGGGAAGCGGCGATACAGCGTGCTGCGGCTGACACCGGCCTGGCGGGCGATGACGTCGAGGCTGGCCCGGCCCACCCCGACCAGCGCGACCTCTTCGGCGGCCGCCTTGAGAATCGCGTCCTCCTGCTCGGTGGGACTGGCGGTGCTGCGTTGCCTTCGCATCCGTACAGTGTGTCAGCCGACCGGACAGCCCGGCGGCGCGAACGAGTCCAGCGCGACCGAACGATGCAATCGGACCAGCTTCTCGTATTGCAGGCGGTTGTATGCCAGGGGCACAAGCAGCAGCCGGTCCGGCAGCACCCGCCAGGCCAGCTGCACCAACCGCGTATAGACCTCGAACTCGACGTCATGCCAAGGCTGCCAGCGGAATCCGGTCAGCTCCCGCACCCGCGGATCCATGATCCCGAACGAGCACACCTTGACCACCCGTCCGGCCCCCGGCCGCACCGCCAGCCACAGCGGAGTCAGCGCGCGCCGGATCGGCGCCGGCAGCAGCAAAGTCGGCAACGGCAGCCGGGTCAGATCGGCCGTCACGCGGTCCAAAAACTGGTTGGCCGCAAGCTCGGTCTCCACCATGCGGTCGTAATACCGGGTTGCCTCGGCGTAGCTGGCCGGCAGCTTTCCTGACTTGCCGGGCAGCTCGATGGCACGAAACGCCTCGACCAGTTGGCGATACGCCGCCTCCTGCTCGGCCGGCGTCAACGTGATGCCGGTCGCCGGGGTGAACGACTGCAGGACGACGAAGATCCCGCTGATCGCAATCCAATTCCACAACTGCGGGCTCAGCGCGCTGTAACGGACGCCGGCGAACTCGCCGGTTCCCCGGCCGCGGACGTCGCGGTGCAACAGCTTGAGCCGCTCCCCCTCCGCCGCACGGTCGTCGGCGTCACCCCAGATCGCCAGCAATGCCGAAAAGCCGCTGCGCACTCCGCGGTCGGCGAAGTTTCGGGCGAAGCGGCCGGTCTTGTCCACCGCCGCGGCCACCGGAACCAGAGCGACCTCGTCGAACGCGGCTGCGCCGAAGAGACCGGCGAACACGCTGCCGGAATGCTTGCGGAACTCCGCCATCACCCGGGGCCGCACGACGCTGTCGGCGCCCGAACGCGAATCGATAGCTGCCGGCACGGTCATCGCCCACTCCCGGATCGAACGGTTGACACAAAGACTACGTATTTGTGTCAACGTGTCAATAGGCTTACGTCCCGTTGTTCGGACCGCCGGAGTTGGCGCCGGGGATATCGGTGATCGGGAAGTTGGGCATCGGTTTGGGCGACGGCGTGTTGGGCAGCGTCGGGATCTCGCCGGGCGGAATGTCGCGCAGGTCGTTTGCGGGCGGGCCGTTCTCGCGGCCGCCGTAACTGCTGCCCGGCGCCCGCGGCCCTAGCAACTGGCTGACCGTCACCAGGTGATAGCCATTGGCTTTGAGCACCGGGATGAACTGGTAGACCAAATCGACGGTCGACGAGTAGGTGTCGTGGAACAGCACCACCGAGCCGGGCTTGATCTGGCTCATCAACACCGCCCGGGTGGCAGCGATGTTGGAGTCGTTGATCCAGTCGTAAGGGATGACATCCCAAAGGATTTCGGCCTGGCCGAGCCGAGCGGCGGCCTGGTGTACCGCCGCGTTGGACAACCCGCCGGCCGGCCGGTACAGCGTCGGCGCGCGGCCAGTGGCGGCGACGATCGCGTCGTTGGCCTTGGACAGCTGGCCCGGAATGTCTTCCGGCGGGATCGTGGTCATGTTGGGGTGTTCCCACGTGTGGCTGCCGATTTCCATGCCGGCCTCGGCGATGCGCTTGGCGCCGGCCGGGTTGGCGGCCACCTTGTTGCCGATCAGAAAGAACGTGGCCTTGGCGTCGTTGCCCGCCAAGATGCGCAGCAGCCGGTCGGTGAACGGGCCGGGCCCGTCGTCGAACGTCAGCGCCACGCACTTGACTTGCGCACAGTCCACGTTGTCGGCGTCGGCGCGCCGTATGTGACCGGTCAGCGCCCCGATCACCAGCACCGCGGCGGCCACCACGACGCCGAGAACGGTACGCCAGTACCGCCAGGCTTGGCTGTCGCGCACCCGTCCCACCCTGGCAGCCTAACCGTCGGCACGATGCCGGATAGTGACAGTCATGGCTGCCCAGGACCGTTTCTTCCCCTACCGCTACGAGCCGCGGCTGGCGCCGCTGTGGCTGCCGATTCGTCGCTGGCCGGGGCGTCAGGGCGTCACCCTCACCGCGGACGGCCGCTTCGTGGCCCGGTACGGGCCGCTAAGGGTCGACGTGCCGCTGAGCCAAGTGCGCGACGCGCATGTCACCGGCCCGTACCGGTGGTGGACGGCGCTGGGGCCGCGGCTGTCGTTTGCAGACGACGGGCTCACGTTCGGGACCAACGCCGACGCCGGCGTCTGCATCCACTTCGAGCCGCCGGTGCGCCGGGTGATCGGTCTGCGGGATCATTCGGCGTTGACCGTCACCGTGGATGACACCGCCGGACTGGTCGCCGCGCTAAATGGTTAGGGAAGCGGGCCGCTGCTGATCTCCTCCAGCATCTCGGTGACCAGCGCGGCGATCGGCGAACGCTCGCTGCGCAGCAACGTGATGTGCGCGAACAGCGGGTGCCCCTTGAGCTTCTCGATCACGGCCACCACCCCGTCGTGGCGCCCCACTCGCAGGTTGTCGCGCTGGGCGACGTCGTGCGTCAACACCACTCGCGATCCCGCACCCAGCCGCGACAGCACGGTCAGCAGCACGTTGCGCTCCAGCGATTGCGCCTCGTCGACGATCACGAACGAGTCGTGCAGCGAGCGGCCCCGGATGTGGGTCAGCGGCAACACCTCGAGCATGCCGCGGGAGAGCACCTCGTCGAGCACGGCCGGGCTGGCCAGGCCCTCGAGGGTGTCGAACACCGCCTGCGCCCAGGGGCCCATCTTGTCGCTCTCGCTGCCGGGCAGGTAGCCCAGCTCCTGGCCGCCGACGGCGTAGAGCGGGCGGAACACCACCACCTTGCGGTGGGTCCGCCGCTCCAGCACCGCCTCCAGGCCCGCGCACAACGCCAGCGCCGACTTGCCGGTCCCGGCCTTGCCACCCAGCGACACGATGCCCACCGACTCGTCGAGCAGCAGATCCAGCGCCACCCGCTGCTCGGCGGAGCGTCCGCGCAGCCCGAACACCTCGCGGTCACCGCGCACTAGCTGCACACGCTTGTGGGCGTTGACCCGCCCGAGCGCATGCGAGCTGCCGCCCAGTAGCCGAATTCCGGTGTGGCAGGGCAGGTCCCGTGCAGCTGCCAGGTCTACTTCGCCGTCGGCGAACAGCACGTCGATGTCGTCGGCCGAGGCGTCGACCTCGGCCATCCCGGTCCACCCGGAGGTGACGACGTCCTGGGCGTGGTATTCGTCGGCGGACAGGCCGACGGCGCCGGCCTTGACCCGTAGCGGAATGTCCTTGGACACCAACGTGACTCGCTTGCCCTCGGCGGCAAGGTTGGCGGCGCAGCACAGGATCCGCGAGTCGTTGCTGTCGGTGCGGAAACCGGCGGGCAGCACGGCGGGGTCGCTGTGGTTGAGTTCGACGTGCAGCGTACCGCCTTGTACCCCAACGGGAATGGGCTGATCGAGTCGTCCGTGCTCCAGCCGGAGGTCGTCGAACAAGCGCAGCGCCTGACGGGCGAACCAGCCCAGCTCGTGGTGATAGCGCTTGGCCTCCAATTCACTGATCACGACGAGCGGCACCACCACGTCGTGCTCGGCGAACCGGGTACACGCCCACGGGTCGGACAACAGCACCGAGGTGTCCAGCACATACGTCCGGGTATCAGTCACGGAGCGCTCCTAGGATCCGCGCGGCCCCGCGCGGATCGTATCGGCGGGGCGGCGGCACCAGGACCGGGGCCGGTTCGTGGTGATCGCCAGCGCGGCCAAGCCGGGCGCAGCGGATCACCACCGACAGTCCTGTTGTGGTCGTGACAAGAGGTGCCGTCTGGACAGCAGAGCACGTCGCTAGCCATCGGATACGACGCTACTCCGGTCGGGGCATGCCCACCGTGCAGGCGCGCCGCGCCTTAGCCGCGAGTGTGCGTGTTTGTGCACGACACGCCGCGCAGACGCGTACAACTGCGCACGTTCGCCGCCGTGAAGTTCAGACGAACTGCTGCAGTTCGGGCTGGTCGGCCAAGCCCCAGGCAGTGATGCGGTCCGAGATCACCTGGCGTAGCTGGGGTTCGCCGAAAATTCCCGCCTCGGCCATCTTCTGCACCTTGTCCTGGTAGGCGTCGATGTCGGCGCCGACGACGTCGAGCTCCGCGGCCCGGGCGGCGATCGCCGCGACCGTCTCCTCGCGGGTGTAGTCCAGGCAGTGCGCGACGAGCTTGGCGAAGAACTCCTCATGGCGCTCTTCGTCTTTGGCGATCCGGGTGATCAATCCCGCCAGCACGGGCTCTTCGATCTGGGCGGCCAGGTTGCGGCAGAACACTGCGTGGGCGCGCTCGAAGAACGCCATGAAAACCAGGGTCTCGACCTGGCTGTAGCGGTCGGCCCGGTAGCCCTTCATCACGTGCTCGACGCGGACCTGCTCGTTGGCGGTTGGGTCGATTTCACGGGTCACCACCAGGTACTCGCGCAACGCGATGGCGTGCAGGTGTTCCTCGGCGGTCCACCGTCCCAGCCAGCGGCCCCACCACTCTTCGAGGATGAAGTGCTCGACGAGCTCGCGGTGGTAACCGGACAGGTTGTCCTTGGTGATCAGCAGGATCTCGCAGGCGTCGGTGATGACGCGCGGCAGCGTCGCCTGTGACGGGTCCCAATCGCGGCCGCCGAGGAAGGCGAAGTTCTCGCCCTGCTCGAAGGGCACGTAGTCGTGCGCGAACCAGAGATCCTCGGTGTTGAGGTGGTGGTCCATGAGCTGCTCCACCACCGGCTCGAGTTCAAGCGTCAGTGCATTAGCAACGGGTTTCACGGCCATAAAAGTAACTGTAACCCGGGTTAACAGGTTCCGTGAAATCGGTGCGGCGAGTCGCTAACGGTCGACCAGCGCCCAGTCCTCAGGCTGTACATAGCGGGATACCCCCAGGTCAGCCCGCTGCGCCGACAGGCGGTCAGAACGCCCAGCTGCCGGACTGCCGGAGGGCGAATCCCTTGCCACGGGAGGGATCGATACAGGCGAGCAACTGGTTCACGCCGACCACACGGGTGGCGTCACCGGTTTCGATCTTCTGCCCCGGACTCAGGAGAGCAGCGCCGGTAAACGGCGGACAGGCTCCGCCATGCCGGTCGAACACGAACTCGGAGGAAACGGGCCGGGGCCACACCCGCGCGCATCCCAAGCCGCCAGTGTCGGGAACCGAATCGGGGAGGCCGGGAATGTTGCCCATGCATGTGGTGCCGGGCCAACCCGTCGGGCTTTCCATGGCCTTCGGGAAATAGGTCCAGCTGCAGACCACTCCGTCAGCGGTCGAAAACCAAACGCCCACATGCCCACATCGTTTTCGTTGTTATCGAGGGAGCGACTGGCGCCCAGGTAGGCCTGCGGATCCACCGGAGTGAACGCATTCACGTCGGGAAATCCGGGCGGTGCTGCGGCGGCGATCGGCGAGGCTGCCAACATTGCGACGGCGATGCAGGCAAAGAACCTCGCCGACTTCACAGCGTCAATTCCGGGTAGAGCGGATTGGCCTTTAGCAGCTCGGCGGACGCGTCGCGCACGCGTTCGGCGGTGCCGTCGGCCAGCGTGTACTTGGCCTTGGACGTGCCTTCGGGTGTGGTGTTTTTCAGGACGTCGACTACCAGCTCGGCTACCCGGTCGAAGTCGCCAGCACCGAACCCGCGGCTGGTCAGCGCCGGCGTGCCGAATCGGATGCCGCTGGTGTACCAGGCGCCGTTGGGGTCGACGGGGATCGAGTTGCGGTTGGTGACGACGCCGGCGTCCAGCAGCGCCGATTCGGCCTGGCGTCCGGTGAGGCCGAACGACGTCACGTCCAGCAGCACGATGTGGTTGTCGGTGCCGCCGGTCACCAGCCGCGCTCCCCGCTTGAGGAAGCCCTCGGCCAGGGCCTTGGCGTTGTCGGCGACTCGCTGGGCGTAGCTCTGGAACTCCGGCTGACGGGCCTCGGCCAGCGCGACGGCCTTCGCGGCCATCACGTGTGCCAGCGGACCACCCAACACCATCGGGCAGCCCTTGTCGACGGCGTCGGCGTACTGTCGCTGCGCCAGGATCAGCCCGCCGCGCGGGCCGCGCAGGGACTTGTGCGTCGTCGTGGTGGTGACGTGCGCGTGCGGCACCGGGTCCTCGTCGCCGGTGAACACCTTGCCCGCGACGAGCCCGGCGAAGTGCGCCATGTCGACCATCAGGGTGGCGCCCACCTCGTCGGCGATCTCGCGCATGGTGGCGAAGTTGATCCGCCGCGGATAGGCCGAGTAGCCGGCGACCAGAATCAGCGGCTTGAACTCCCGCGCCGTCGCCGCGACCTTGTCGTAGTCCAGCAGCTCGGTTTGCGGGTCGGTGCCGTAGCTGCGCTGATGGAACATCTTGCCGGAGATGTTGGGCCGGAAACCGTGGGTGAGGTGGCCGCCGGCGTCCAGCGACATCCCCAGCAGCCGCTGGTTGCCCAGCTTGTGGCGCAGCGCTTCCCAGTCCTGTTCGGACAGGTTGTTGACGTGCTTGACGCCGGCCTCGGCCAGGCCGGGCGCCTCGACCCGAGTGGCCAGAATGGCCCAGTACGCAACGAGGTTGGCGTCGATGCCCGAGTGCGGCTGGACGTAGGCGTAGGGCGCGCCGAACAGCTCGCGGGCGTGTTCGGCGGCCACGCTTTCGACGGTGTCGACGTTTTGGCACCCGGCGTAGAAGCGGTGCCCGATGGTGCCCTCGGCGTACTTGTCCGACAGCCAGCTGCCCATTGTGAGCAACACCGCGGGTGAGGCGTAATTCTCGCTGGCGATCAGCTTGAGCGAATCACGTTGATCGGCAAGCTCTTTGCGTGTCGCTGCGGCGATGCGGGGTTCTACGGATTCGACAACCTGCAATGCGGCCCGGTAGGCGGCGCTCGCGGTGTCGGCGTACTCGGCAGTCATAGGTGCCAGCCTAGGGCCGGGCGCGTGGTCCTTCTGCCGCGAGGGTGCGCAAACCCGGTGAAGTGGTCGGCGTGTCGGCCGGCGACACGCACGCTCGCGGCTAAAAAGGGGTCAGCCTCAGCGCAGCGCCGACGGGATCAGCGGCTCGTCCAGCAGCCGGCCGAACCGCTCGGTGAGGCTGACACCGGCCGGCCGGTTGTCCAGCCAGCTCCGCAGCAGCCGATATCCCTCGACGTAGGTGCTGGTGTAGGCGCGCCACAGCGGCGAGGACAGAAACCGCAGCATCTGGCGGGCGCGCTCGTCGGTGACCAGCAGCCAGCGGCGCAGGAAATCCGTCACCTCGTCGGCGTCGCGGTGCTCGTCGTGCAGCATCAGCGCCGCGTCCTGACGGACGCCGGCCAGCGCCGCCGTCGCCTCCGAAATCGCCTCGGCCCGCTCGCCGTCGAAACGCAAACCCAGGTCGGCGTAGATGTCGGCCGCCCAACGGCCCCAGCCCGGGCCGACGGCGACGTGCAGTGCCAGGTCGGCCAGGCCCTCTGCGATCAGGCATTGCGGGGTGTTGACCAGGAAGAGCGTCTGCTCGGCCTGACCGTGGCGTCTGACCAGCCCGGCCTCCTTGCGGCAGTGCTCGGTGTGATGGCCCGGATACGACTCGTGGGCGACCAGCCGCGGCAGGTTGGACATCAGCTGCTTGAGGTCGGCGTTGACGGCCACCGTCGAGTGGAAGTTGCCCAGGTAGTAGTTGAATCCCGACCACGGCTTATCCGTGACCACCTGGTATTCGATGGTTTCGGTGTCCGGCAGCGGATATTCGGCGCGCACGCGGTCGCGCAGCGCGCTGGAGAACGCCTCGATGCACTCGGCCAGCCGCTGCGGCGGGATCTCCTCGGCGGCGCGGTAGGCGATCATCCGCTCGGCCAGCGGGCCGGTTCCGCCGAGCAACTCGTCGAGCCGCGCATGGGCCTGCCGGTAGGTCTCGGCGTCGCCTTTGGCGATGTCGACGTCGAAGTAGGCGCGCACCTCCTCGACGAACCCGATGTCCTCGCCGGCGAACTTGCGGCCGGCGCACGCCAGCGCACGCAGATGCGCACGCAGGAAATCGGCGCGTGTGTCGTCGAAACCGTTGCGGCGCGGCACATCTGGCAGCGTGGCAATCAGCCGCTCAGCCTGGCGGACCAGCTCGGCCGGGTCGGGCGCGGGTTCGTCGGCGACCAGCCGCCGCAGCGCGAGGTCGCCGGTGTAGGCGTCGACATAGCCGGACTCGATCCGGTCGAAGCGCAGACCCAGCAGCAGGTAGTCGCGGATCAGGCTGTCGGGCTCCATACCGGTTAACGCTATCCGTGCCGCCCCTGCAAGACTGAGGGCCATGCCACGGCTGAGCGAGCCGAGCCCCTATGTGGAGTTCGACCGTAGTCAGTGGCGCGCGCTGCGGATGTCCACGCCGCTGCCGCTGACCGAAGACGAAGTCGTTGCCTTGCGCGGTCTCGGCGAGCAGGTCGACCTGCTCGAGGTGGAAGAGGTGTATCTGCCGCTGGCCCGTCTGCTGCACCTGCAGGTCGCTGCCCGCCAGCGGCTGTTCGCGGCCACCGCGGAGTTCCTCGGCGAGCCGCAGCAGAACCCGGACCGCCCCGTGCCGTTCATCATCGGGGTGGCCGGCAGCGTCGCGGTGGGCAAGTCGACCACCGCCCGTCTGCTGCAGGCGCTACTGGCCCGCTGGGACCACCATCCGCGCGTCGACCTGGTCACCACCGACGGCTTCCTGTACCCGAACTCCGAACTCGAGCGGCGAAACCTCATGCACCGCAAGGGTTTTCCGGAGAGCTACGACCGGCGGGCGTTGATGCGGTTCGTCACTTCGGTGAAATCGGGTGCGCGATACGCGTGCGCGCCGGTGTACTCGCATCTGCACTACGACATCGTGCCGGGCGCCAAACACGTGGTCCGCCACCCCGATATCCTGATTCTCGAGGGCCTCAACGTGCTGCAGACCGGGCCGACGCTGATGGTCTCGGACCTGTTCGACTTCTCGCTGTATGTGGACGCGCGGATCGAGGACATCGAACAGTGGTATGTCGACCGGTTTTTGGCGATGCGCTCGACGGCGTTCGCCAATCCGGCATCGCATTTTCACCACTATGCCGGGCTGAACGATTCGCAGGCCGTCGCCGCCGCCCGCGACATCTGGCGCTCGATCAACCGGCCCAACCTCGTCGAGAACATCCTGCCCACCCGGCCGCGGGCCACCCTGGTGCTGCGCAAAGACGCCGACCACTCCATCAACCGGCTGCGGCTGCGCAAGCTGTAGCCGCGACACGCGAGCAGACGCAAAAAGCCCCGACACGCCGTGCGTGCGGGGACTTTGCGTCTGCTCGCCCAGCTAAGCCGGTGCGGGGCCGCGCACCGCAAACCTCGAACGGCGGCGCCCCGCACCAGCGGGCAGGAGTCACGCCGGAAGCCGGCGCACTCCGAGGTATTGCAGGTAGCCGAACAGCGCGGTGTACACGCCGGCGGCCAATGTCGCGACGGCACCGGTGGCGGTCAGCGGCAGCACGTCGGCGGCCACGACGGCAACCGCCCCCACGGTGCAGACGACGTTGGCGATCACGACGGCGATCCCGGCGCGGCGAAGGTCGGGCGCCGCGGCGATGCTGAACACCGCCAGCCCGTACAACACGCAGAAGGCGCCCATCGCGTATTCCTGAATCGAGCTCAAGCCGGTCAGCGACGAGATCGGGTCGGCGAACACGGCGACGGCCAGGCCCGCGAGCCCGGTCAGCGTGGCGTCGGCGCGCATCGCGAAGCGCAGCAACGAGTCGGTCGAGTCGGCGAACGGGCGGGTGGCCAATCCGGCAGTAGCGGTCATGTCAAAAACTCCTTGGGTGACGTGCTCGGACATGTTTGAGGGTGCCGCTCCGGAACTGCCAGATCGACGCATGGCACTGCCAACTAATGCCATGCGCAGGTCAACCGGCTGACGATCACCGGCATTCCTTAACTGGAAACGGCCACCCGGCCGCGCAGATCGGCGGCGATCAGCCGCGCGGCGGCGTTCTGCCAGTTGTGCAGCGAGCGCTGCGGAACCTCGGTGACGAACCACTGCCATGCCTGCCGGGCGATCGGGTCCAGGCCGGCGGCGGTGGCGTTCTGCGCGTAGGCGCGCACGCCGACGACGTACGGGAAGTACAGCGAGTTGTAGTAGCGCCATTGCTCGGTGGTGCCGAAGTCGCCGCCGTCGCGCGGCTTGAGCGCCGCGATGCGATCGGCCAGCAACGCCTTGAGTTCGATGGCCCGTTCGAGCGGCTGGTCGGGCGCGCCGCGGGCGGCCAGCCGCTCGTCGATTTCGGGCAGGGCGGTCAGCGGGCTGGCGACCAGCTTCGACAGGTCGCCGTAGTGGCCGAGGGCGCGGCGGGTGAGCCGGGCGAAGGTGTCGTCGTCGAGGCCGTCGAGCGGGTCGGCCGAGCGCAGCGGCAATGCGGATTCGGTGCGCCGCAACGTCGCCCGGTCGGCGCGCAGTGTCGGCGACCGCCAGAACGCCATCCGGTCCAACGCTCCCGCCCACGGGTTGGCCAGCACCTGGACCGCGATCGCGATCGCCACGCTGGTGAACAGCAGCACGGTCAGCGCGGTCTGGGCGCTGCTCTCGCGCCCGGTGACCCCGATGCCGATCAGCACCTGCCCGCCGAACAGCACCGCCACCACCACGCTGCCGGCGAATGAGCGCAGCATGTCGGCGCGCAGCGCCTGGCCCTCGTCGAACGCGTCCCACAGCGCCACCGCGACGCCGAGTGCCAGCACGTCGCATCCCGTCGACGCCAACGCCAGCCAGCTGGGCACCAAACCGAGCGGAATGATCAGGATCGCGTTGCTCAGCGCGAAGAACAGCGTCGCCAACACCACCAGGCCGACCATCGGAACCGGCTGACCCGGCCGCACCAGGGCCTTGACCATGGCGCCGAGCGTGGACACCGATATCACCGCGAACATCACCCAATGCCCGGACCGCAGCGGCCCGTCGACGCTGCCGGCCATCGCCGCGCCGACCAGCGTCAGCGCCGCGACGCCGCCGATCAGCAGCAGCTCACCGGTGCGCGCCCGCCAGCTGTCGCACGGTCGGGACAGCTCGGCGAGCACCGCGAACCAGGCCACACCGGGAACGGCCACCAGGTAGATCTCGACGTGGCTCAGTAGCCCGCTGTGCGCTACCAACCGCACCGCGTCCAGCGCGACAACGGCCGCGAAGCCACACAACCCGATGGCCGCCAAGACCAGCACCGGCTTGCGCGGGTCGCGTGCCAGCAGATACAGCCCCAGCCACCAGCTCAGTGTGAACACCACTGCCGACAGCGCAGCCATGCGTCCAGTGTGCGCTAAATGCCGTAGCGGCGGTGACGCAGGCTGTAATCGCGAAGCGCGCGCAGAAAATCCACCCGCCGGAACGCCGGCCAGTGCGCCTCGGTGAACCACATCTCCGAATAGGCGCTCTGCCACAGCAGGAAGCCGGAGAGCCGCTGCTCCCCCGATGTACGGATGACCAGATCGGGGTCGGGTTGCCCAGAGGTGTACAGGTTTTCGGAGATGGCGTCGACGGTGACCGCGTCGACGAGTTCCTCGGCGCTCGCGCCGTTGGCGAGTTTCTTGTTCAGCAGGGCACGCACCGCGTCGACGATTTCCTGCCGGCCGCCGTAGGCGACGGCGACGTTGACGTGGAAGCCGGCGTCGGACGGGGTGCCTTCCACCGCTTCGCGCAGGCGGCGGGCCGGCTCCTCGCCGATCAGCTCCAAGTCCCCGACTGTCCGCACGCTCCACCGGTTGGCCGGGGCGCAGATCTCCTCGACGACGTCGGTGATGATTTCGATCAGCGCAGCCAGCTCGTCGGGGTTGCGTTGCAGGTTTTCGGTGGACAGCAAGTAAATCGTCGCCATCTCGATACCGGCTTCGGCGCACCAGCGCAGCATCTCGGCGATCTTGGCCGCACCCATCCGGTAGCCGTAGCTGACGTCGTCGTAGCCGGCGTCGCGTGCCCAGCGCCGGTTGCCGTCGCACAGCACGGCGATGTGCCGGGGCAGCGCGGATTTGGAGGCCGCCAGGCCCTGCCGTAACCGCAGCTCATAGATTCGATACAGCGGTTCCTTGAGGCGCGGCGGGATAATCTCCACGGAAATCCAGACTACTGTGAAAGGCACTCTTCACCGGTAATCCCGGCGTAAGTCAGTGAGGATTAGTGAGCAACCAAACCGAGTCAACCGGGCCGATGGGCGCGGTCGCGGATGCCGCCGACCGCGTCGTCGAAGGCGCTGCCAATGTCTTGACCAAGCCGCGGTTCCGGGGCTGGATCCACGTCCACTCCGCGTGGGTGTCAATCGTCGCCGGCGCGACGCTGGTGGCGGTGTCGTGGCCGCTGGCGGGCGCGGGCGCCGGGCTCGCAACGCTCACCTACACCGCGGCCATCGTGGCGATGTTCGGTGTCAGCGCCACCTATCACCGCGTCCACTGGAAATCGGTGAGGGCGCGGACCTGGATGAAACGGCTCGACCACTCGATGATCTTCGTGTTCATCGCCGGCAGCTACACACCGTTCGCGGTGTGCGCCATGCCGCCGGCGTCCGGGCATCTGGTGCTGTGGATCGTGTGGTGCGGCGCGCTGGCCGGGATCCTGCTGAAGGTGTGCTGGCCGACGGCGCCGCGCTGGGTCGGGGTGCCGCTGTATCTGCTGTTGAGCTGGGTGGCGATCTGGTTTGTCGGCCCTATCCTGCACGGCGCCGGGGTCGCCGCGATGGTGCTGCTGATCGTCGGTGGTGCGCTCTACAGCGTGGGTGGCGTGTTCTACGGGGTGCGCTGGCCCGACCCGTGGCCGACGACGTTCGGCTATCACGAGTTCTTCCACGCATTTACCGCGGTGGCCGCGATCTGCCACTACATTGCCATGTGGTTCGCGGTGTTGTAGACCGCAAACCGTCGCGAGCAGACGCAAAATCGCCCAAAACGCCTGCGGGAAAGGGGATTTTGCGTCTGCTCGGACTTACAGCTGGGTGACGTTCTCCGCCGACCAGTAGGCCTTCATCGCGGCGACCTTGCCCTCGTCGTCGAACGCCATCACGTCGATGGGCTCGATGACCATCCCCCCGTCGCCTGCCTTCACCGTGAGCCGGAATTGGAATGCCGCTTCGTTGCCGGCAACGCGCAGGGTGACCAATTCGCAGTCCCGCTCGGTGTTTTCGACCGCGGAGTAGAAACCGCGGATCGCCTGCCGGCCGATGTGCACCTCGCCGCCGACCGGATCCTCGACGGTGGCGTCCTCGGCGTACAGCTCGGCGATGTCGTCGGCGCTGCCCTTGGCGACCAGGCTGATGTAGCGGTTGACGGTGTCGGCGATGTGTTCGGCACTCGGCATGGGCAGCAGGCTACCGCGCCAGGGCGGCGGCCAGATCGTCGGTGCTGGTGACCGGCAGGTCGCAGACGCGGCCGCGACACACGTAGGCGGCGTCGGCGCCGTCGACCCTGTCGCGGTCGAGCAGTAGCTCCGACGAGCCCGCCGCCCCGCCGACCACAATGGCCCCGCCGGGCGCCAGTTTGCGCGCGGCGGCCAGCAGCGCCGATCCGGGCCCGTCGCAGGCCACCGCGACCTGCAACGGACCACGCACCACCGCTTCCGCAACCGCCAGCCAATGCCCGGCCGAACGCGGCGCGCGGGCCAACAGCGGAGAATGCGCCAGCAGCGCATCGGCCGCCGCCGCCCAATACCTCGTGGCGCGCTCGCCGCCCACCAGGTGCGCGGCGGTCAGCAGCGCCTCGGCAATCGAGGAGGCCCCCGACGGCGTCGCGCCGTCCAGCGGATCGGCGGGCCGGAACATCAGCTGCTCGGCATCGTCGGCGGCATCGAACCACCGGCCCGGCCGGTCCGGGTCGGCGAAGTGTGCCAGCGCGACGTCGAGCAGCCCGGTGGCCGTCGCCAGCCAAGTGTCCTCGCCGGTCAGCTGGTAAAGAGTCAGCAATCCGGTGGCCAGCATCGCGTGGTCTTCCAGGATCGCCCCGCTGTCGCCCACCCGTCCGCCGAGGCTGGCCCGGCGCAGCCTGCCGTCGACGATGTGCAGGTCCACCAGGGCTGCCGCGCATCGCCGGGCAGCGGCCAATAGCTCCGGATCATCAAGTGTCACACTGGCTTCCGCCAAAGCGGTGATCGCCAGACCGTTCCAGGAGGTGACCACCTTGTCGTCGCGGTCCGGTTGCGGCCGGGTCAGGCGGGCGGCCAGCAGCACGGTGCGGACGCGCTCCAGGCGCTCAGCATCGTCCGGGTCGGCCCGCAACTGCAGCACCGAGGTGCCATGCTCGAATGTACCGGTCTCGGTGACGCCGAAAACCGAAGCGGCCCAATGTCCGTCGTCGTCGCCCAGCACTTCGCGCAATTGTGCGGGTGTCCACACATAGGTTGAGCCCTCGGCACCGGCGGCGTCGGCGTCCAGCGACGAGGTGAACATGTCGCCGTCGGCCAGATCGTTCAGCAGGAACGCGGCAGTCTGGCGGGCGACCCGGCGGGCCAGCGGATTCCCGGTGCGCCGCGTCCAGTGGGCGTAGACGCGCAGCAGCAGCGCGTTGTCGTACAGCATCTTCTCGAAATGCGGTACCACCCAAGCGTTGTCGACGCTGTAGCGGGCAAATCCACCGGCCAGCTGGTCGTAGATTCCGCCGCGGGCCATCGCGGCACAGGTGCGCTCCACCGCCTCCAGCGCCGGCGTGGACCCGGTCCGCTCGTAGTGCCGCAGCAGCGCCTCCAAAAGCGCCGACGGCGGGAACTTCGGCGCGCCGCCGAACCCACCGTCATCGGTGTCCTCGTCCTGGAGCACCAAAGACACGGCATGATCGCACAGCGCCGGCTCGACCTCCGGGCCACCGCCCGGCAGGCCAGACGCCATGTTGCGCAACTCGGCGGCGATGTGATCCGATACCTGTTCCACCTCGTCGCGTCGGGTTCGCCAGGTGTTGGCGACGGCCGAAAGCAGTTCCAGGAACGCAGCTTTCGGGTAGTAGGTGCCGCAGAAGAACGGCCGCCCGTCCGGCGTCAAGAAGCACGTCATCGGCCAGCCGCCGTGCCCGGTGAGCGCAACGGTGGCGTTCATGTAGACCGCGTCGATGTCGGGCCGTTCCTCGCGGTCGACCTTGACGCAGACGAACCCGTCGTTCATGGCGGCCGCCACCTGTTCGTCCTCGAAGGACTCGTGCGCCATCACATGGCACCAATGGCATGCGGCGTAGCCGACGGACAGCAGGATCGGCACGTCGCGCGCGACGGCCTCGGCCAGCGCCTGCGGCGTCCACTGCTGCCAGTGCACCGGATTGTCGGCGTGCTGGCGCAGATACGGGCTGGCCGCCGTGGCGAGGGTGTTACTCATCGGGTTCGGGTTCGACGGTGCCCTCGTCGGCGGCCTGATCGGGCTCGGGATGTGCCGGGTCGAACGACTCGGGCACCTTCTTCAGTTGCCGGTTCATCGATCGCACCAACAAGAACGTGCCGATCAGCAGCAGCACGATCACCAGCAGGCCGAACGGGCTGGCCTTGCCGAAGTCGGGTCCGCTGTTGCGGGGCGCGTCATCGGCCAGCAGGACAAGTGTATTGACAAGAATCATTCGTTCTCGATTCCGGCGAACAGATCGGTCTCGGGAAGACGCACCGGGACCCGCGAGCGGGCCAGCTCGAATTCCTCGGTGGGCCAAAGCCGTTGCTGCCATTCGATCGGTGCGGCGAAGAAGTCGCCCTTGGGGTCGATCTGGGTGGCGTGCGCGCGCAGCGCGTCGTCGCGCTGGCTGAAATACGCCGAGCACTCCACCCGAGTCGTCACCCGGTCGGCGAACACGTCGTGTTCGGGGTCCCAGTGCGCCAGCCACTTCTCGAACGGACCCTGCTGACCGTGTTTGGCGAACTCGTCCTGCAGCAGCTGCATCCGCTGGCGCAGGAAGCCGTGGTTGTAGTACAGCTTGGCAACGGTCCACGGCTCCCCGGCGTCCGGAAACATCCGATAGTCGCCGGCGGCTTCGTAGGCCGCGACCGACACCTGGTGGCAGCGGATGTGGTCGGGGTGGGGGTAGCCGCCGTGCTCGTCGTAGGTCGTCATGACGTGCGGACGAAACTCGCGCACCACCCGCACCAGCTGCTCGGTGGCGACATCCAGCGGCACCAGCGCGAAGCAGCCTTCGGGCAGCGGTGGCGGCGGGTCGCCCTTGGGCAGCCCGGAGTCGACGAAGCCCAGCCAGGTGTGTTCGACGCCGAGGATCTCGGCGGCCTTGGCCATCTCGTCGCGGCGGATGTCGGCGATGCGACCGTGCACCTCGGGCAGGTCCATGGCGGGGTTGAGGATCTCGCCGCGCTCGCCGCCGGTCAGCGTCACCACCAGCACGCGGTGGCCCTCGTCGGCGTAGCGGGCAAGGGTGGCGGCGCCCTTACTGGACTCGTCGTCCGGGTGGGCGTGCACCGCCATCAACCGCAGTTCGCTCATCGGAGCCTGGTCCTGTTTCTGTGCTGTTGGGGCTTTAACCTAATAGATCCATCCTGGCAATCCGAATCCGAAACCGGCGAATGAGCGACACCCCCCGTTATGGCCGTCCACGGCTCTCCCGCGCGTCGCGGCGCCGGGTCGTCATCGCGCTGGCGCTGTTGGTGGTCGCCGCGGGCGTGGTCATCGCCGTCGTCGGCTACCAGCGGCTGGGTCGCAGCGAGGTGGAAGGCAC
Source organism: Mycobacterium celatum (assembly GCF_002101595.1). Lineage (GTDB taxonomy): Bacteria > Actinomycetota > Actinomycetes > Mycobacteriales > Mycobacteriaceae > Mycobacterium > Mycobacterium celatum. The sequence goes on along the minus strand of NZ_LQOM01000038.1, from coordinate 3,452 downwards.
GCTGGCCGGCTACCGGCTGATCGACGACGAGACGGTGTCGGTGACGATCAGCGTGACGCGATCCGACCCGTCGCGCCCGGTGGACTGCATCGTGCGGGTCCGCGCCAAAGACGGCAGCGAAACGGGACGCCGCGAGGTGCTGGTTCCCCCGTCGCACGCGGCCACGGTCCAGGTGACGACGACCCTTAAATCCAGCAAGCCGCCGGTGATGGGCGACGTCTACGGCTGCGGCACCGATGTGCCTGGCTACCTGCGCGCATCGTGACGGGGCGGCCGTGTCGACGAACGCCGAACTGCGAAAACGTAGTCGGCGGCCTGCTTCGCAGTGGTAGCATGTTTGCATGCACGGTCCTGCTGGGACCGTGTATTGCTGCATTAGCGGGTATACGCGCTGTGAACGCGAACGAGCCACCCCGCAGCCAGAGCCATAACCACGCGAATATCGCGGGACGGATGACATGAGGAGCGCGACGAGATGACGGATACTCAGGTGACCTGGTTGACCCAGGAGTCACATGACCGACTCAAGGCCGAGCTCGACCAGTTGATCGCAAACCGTCCGATCATCGCCGCGGAAATCAACGACCGCCGCGAGGAGGGCGACCTGCGCGAAAACGGCGGATACCACGCCGCGCGTGAGGAGCAGGGCCAGCAGGAGGCCCGCATCCGGCAGCTCCAGGACCTGCTGAACAACGCGAAGGTCGGCGAGGCGCCGACGCAGTCCGGGGTTGCGTTGCCCGGTTCCGTGGTGACCGTCTACTACGGCAATGACAAGTCGGACACCGAGACGTTCCTGATCGCCACCCGCGGGGAAGGGATCAACGACGGCGACCTGGAGGTGTACTCGCCGAACTCGCCGCTCGGCGGCGCACTGATCGACGCCAAGGTGGGCGAGTCTCGCACCTACACCGTGCCCAACGGCAACACCGTCAAAGTGACGCTGGTCAGCGCGGAGCCGTACCACTCGTAGCTACGGCAAGGGTCGGGGAAACAGGGCGGGACCGCGTCCGCTCATGGCACGCATTGCCGAGGATCTTCTTCTGCTGCTGCTCGACAACGCGTCGGCGCAGCCGGGCCTCGAGCGCCGCTGCCGCGAACGGGTCCTGGCGGCAGCGGCGCTACTCGATCTGGCGCATGCGTGCCGGATCCGTCCCGCCGTCGACAGCGAACCCGTCGAAGCGGGACACCTGGTGGTGCTCAGCGGTCCCAACCCGGCCGACCCAGTGCTGGAACCCGCGCTGCAACTGCTACTGCGCCGTCCGATGAGCCCGGCCGCCGCTATCGCCAAGCTGCGCCGCCAAACTCCCGCCGCGGTGCTCGCCCAGCTCGAGCGCATCGGCCAGATACGGCAAGTTCGCTTGCAGGGCAATGCTTTTAAGGGGGTCAAGCGCACGTACGCGTGGCCGTTGGTCGACCGTACCCGGGCGGCGAACGCTCGCGCGGCGCTGATGAACGCACTGTTCGAGGAGCACAACCCCGACCCGGCGACGGCGACGATCATCTCGTTGCTGCACATGGTCGACGGGCTGGGCGCGGTGTTCAGCCTCAACGACCGAGGCTGGGAGTGGGTCAACAGCCGGGCCGCCGACATCGCCAGCGGCAGTTGGGTCGCCGAGTCCGAGCCCGACCTTCCCGAAGTCAACCTGGCGGTGACGGCGGCGGCGATACGTCCCGCCCTGGTGGCGAGCAGACGCAAAAGCCCCTGAAAACCAAGGGTTTTCGGGGCCTTTTGCGTCTGCTCGCGCAACCTAAGCCAGCGCCTGCTCGAGGTCGGCCAGCAGATCCGTGACGTCCTCGATGCCCACCGACAGGCGCACCAGATCGTCGGGAACCTCCAACTGCGAACCGGCCGTCGACGCGTGGGTCATCGCGCCGGGATGCTCGATCAGCGACTCGACCCCGCCCAGCGACTCGGCCAGAATGAACACTTCGGTTCGCGCACACAGGCTTTCGGCGGCTGACCGGCCGCCGCGCATCCGCACCGACACCATGCCGCCGAACCCGCGCATCTGGCGGGCGGCGACGCCGTAGCCCGGATGCTCCGGCAGACCCGGGTACAGCACGCTGGACACGGCCGGATGGCCGGCGAGAAATTCCGCGACCGCGGCGGCGTTCTCGCTGTGCCGCTGCATGCGCAACACCAGCGTCTTGAGGCCCCGGATCGTCAGGTAGGCGTCGAACGGCCCCGGCACCGCGCCTGCGCCGTTCTGCAGGAAGCCGAACGCCGCGTCGAGCTCCTCGTCGTCGGTGACCAGCGCCCCGCCCACCACGTCGGAATGCCCGCCGATGTACTTGGTGGTCGAGTGCAGCACCACATCGGCGCCCAGCGTCAACGGCTGTTGTAGCGCGGGCGACGCAAAGGTGTTGTCCACCAACACTTTCACCGAATGTTCGCCGGCCAGCTCGGCGATCGCGGCGATGTCGGCGATCGACAGCAGCGGATTGGTCGGCGTTTCCACCCAGATCAGCCGGGTGCGCGGGGTGATCGCGGCGCGCACCGCATCGAGATCCGACAGCGCGACCGGCGTGTGCTCGACGCCCCACTCGGTGAACACCTTGTCGATCAACCGGAACGTGCCGCCGTAGGCGTCGTCGGGAATCACCACATGCTCGCCGGGGCGCAGCATCGCCCGCAGGGCGCAGTCGGTGGCCGCCATGCCGGAGCTGAACGCGCGACCGAACCTGCCCTCCTCCATGGCGGCCAGCGACGCCTCCAGCGCGGCCCGCGTCGGGTTGCCCGAGCGCGAGTACTCGAACCCGGCTCGCAGCTTGCCCACGCCGTCCTGCGCGAACGTGCTGGCCGTGTAGATCGGCGGATTGACCGCTCCGGTCGACGGGTCGGTGTGGAAACCGGCGTGGATGGCCGTGGTGGCGAGCCCGGGCGTGCGCTTTTCAGTCATCTACTCGGGACGGTCTTGCACGGGCAGGCAAACCGTCGACATGATCTTGTCCGCCAGCGTCTGCCGCTTGGCGTCCCACAGCGGAAACAGATACCCGATGTAGCAGATGATCGCGTCGACGAGATGGGCGAGTTGGCGCACCACCGAGGTGCCGAAACCGATGGGCCGGCCGGTCTCCTCGCTGACCACCTTGAACTTCAGCACCGACTTGCCGATGCTCGACCCGGTGGTGCCCTGCCGGTAGCCGTAGTTCCAGACCAGGTAGGCCAGCCCCAGCAGCACCGACAGCCAGAACACCGTCAACCCGGTCGACGAATAGCCGACCTCGCAGACCTCGTCGATGTCGTAGCGGGTGACGTCGGCCAGGCACTCCTCCTCCTGGGTGCTCATCAAGATCACCCAGCCGATGCCAACGATGAACACATACGGGATGTTGTCGATGAGGAATGCCAGCACTCTGTTGAACCATGAGGTGTAGGCCTGCGTCGGCAGAGCGCGGATGGCCGACCCGGGGGGCGGCGGCGCATATCCACCGGAGGACGGGGGCGGCGG